>JANMDQ010000003.1:0-146278 GCA_031376385.1 Sphingomonadales bacterium | reverse complement strand
CAGAAATTGAACCTACGTTCAATTTCTGATCGCACTTGCGCCAGTGATTTGCCTGCAATGGATGTCGCACTGTCCACCCGGATCACATGCCAGCCAAGGCCGGATTTCTGAGGATCCGTAACAGTACCTGTCGCCGCACCGAACGCAGCATCAGCAGCAGTGGCAGAGGAAAGCCCAGCAAAGGCCGTTTTATCCTGAGGATCAAGCGTCGCGGCTTCTAATCCGGCAGCCTTGGCTGCCTCAGCTATAGAAGAACCGCCGCGTATTCTGGCGGTCAAAGCCTTGGCCCCGGCTTCCGTCGGCACAACCACTTGGGTAAGAGTGCGTTTTTCACTGGCCGCATATTTGGCAGCGTCTTTTTTGTAAGCGGCATCAATTTCAGCTTCAGTCGCGGCAACCTTGCCTTCAAACCGGCTGCGATCAAACAGGGCGTAGCGGGCCACGCGCGTTTCGGGCACCGTGTAGCGCGCCAGATTGCGGTCATAAAAAGTCTTCACCTCAGCGTCTGTCGGTGCCGCCCCCATGTAGCGGGATGTCTCGACAAAGCTTGCCCCGCCAAAGCGCCGTTCCAGCATGAGTGAAGCGTAAGGAAAAAGCACTTCCTTGGGTGCGCGAGCCGCACCCGATGATGCTGCGACGAGTTGGTCCGCGATCATGCTGGCCTTCACGTCAAGCCGATGATCTGCCTCTGACAAACGCCTGTCGCCGATAGCGCGCAGATAAGCGTCACGGTTGAATTTGCCGGTGACGCCATAAAAGGCACTGGTTTTGGCAATGTCGCTATCAATCAATCGCTCACTAATCACCATCCCGTGTTTTTCGGCAAAGGCGATGATCGTGCGGCTGTTGATCAGCCGGTCTATCGTGCTGTCGATGCCGCCCTGCGCATCAAATTCCGCCATGGTGAGGCCGGGACGTTGTTGGCGCGCCGCTTCAAATTCAGCTTGCACCCGGTTGATCACATCTTGGCTGGTCACTTCTTGACTGCCAATTTTGGCGATCCGCGATCCACTGCCAGACACAGCGCCAAGCCCGCCCTTCCCTGAACTAAAATCGCCAAGCATAAATGCGAGCAAAATCAGCCCGAACAGTGCAAGCACCAACCAAGACGTCAAATATTTACGAATAAAGCCAATCATGCAGGGCTGCTTCCGGGTTGATGCTTCTGTTGCGGCCCGCCATAGTGCGGGGAACCCCAAGCATCAAGAACGGAAAGGACGCAACTCAACATGGCACTGCGCAAGCTGATCGCCGGCAACTGGAAAATGAATGCCGCCATGGCAGAGTTGGATGCAATTGCAGAGGCGGCGTCCCGCAACTCAAACGTCGATGTCGCCATATGCCCGCCCGCAACATTGATCAGTTCTTCAAACCGTCCAGCGCTCTTAATCGGAGCACAAGACTGCCATTGGAATGTTTCTGGCGCGCATACCGGGTGCTTGTCCGTGGCGATGCTGGCGGAGGCTGGCGCAAAGATCGTGATAGTCGGCCACAGCGAGCGCCGCGCAGATAATCACGAGACCAGCGGTGAAGCGCGTCAAAAGGCCAGCGCGGCAATGGCTGGCGGACTGATCGCGATCATTTGCGTGGGAGAGACTGAGGCCGAGCGAGATGCTGGACGCGCTGTGGACGTCGTGACTGGCCAATTGTCCATGTCCCTCCCTAGTGAGAGCAACGGTCAGCAAACGGTCATTGCCTATGAGCCTGTCTGGGCGATTGGCACGGGCCGAACCCCGTCAGTGGACGATGTTGCTGAAATGCACGCTGCCATTCGTCAGAAGCTTATGGCTTTGCTTGGCCCCGACGGCGCAACACTGCGCATTCTTTACGGCGGATCGGTCAAGCCTTCAAACGCGGCGGAACTTCTCAATATCCCCGATGTTGATGGAGCACTTGTTGGCGGCGCAAGCCTGAAGGCTGCTGATTTTGTTCCGATTATCGAAGCCGCTGCCCTTTAAAGACTGCAACACGAATGTCACATTTCCCTGCCAGAGCCAACGTGAAGAGGGGCAGATCACGCGTGGCATCCAGTCAATTTCGAGAGAATATCGCCAAGAATGACGTGACTTCGCGCTATTTCAATCGGGAGTTGTCGTGGCTAAAATTCAACTTGCGCGTTTTGGAAGAGGCTGAGAATCCCGCCCACCCGTTGCTTGAGCGCCTGCGTTTCCTCTCTATATCCGGCAGCAATCTCGACGAATTTTTCATGGTTCGCGTTGCTGGCTTACGGGGACAGCAAATCAGGCGCATCGAAGAATTGTCGATGGACGGCCTAACCGTCACAGAGCAGCTGGACGCCATTACACGTGCGACAAACGCCTTGATGCTAGGTCAGCAGCGACTTTGGACAAAATTGCGGCGTCAACTGTCCACGCAGGGCCTTAAAGTCGTCAGCCCTGCCACAATCGGCAAAGTCGCGATGGCGCAGATGAAGGCCTATTTCCTGTCCGAAGTCCTTCCCGTCCTCACCCCGCAAGCGTTGGACCCGGCCCACCCCTTCCCATTCATCCCCAATCAAGGCCTAAGCCTCATCCTAGAAATGCGGCGGGACAGTGACGGCGAAATTGTTCGCCAACTTATCATGATCCCATCGAAGCTCCCGCGCTTCGTCCGCGTCCCCGGCATCGGCAGCCGCTTTGTCGTTCTGGAGGTGCTGATCAGGCAATTCGTTCAGGCGCTATTCCCCAACCACAGTCTTGTCGCATCAGGCGTGTTCCGTGTCATTCGGGATAGCGATATTGAAGTCGAGGAAGAAGCAGAGGATCTCGTCCGCTATTTCCGCACCGCCATTAAGCGCCGCCGCCGTGGGCGTGTCATTCGCCTGAAATTTGAAAAGGACTTGCCGCAATCCTTGCAGAATATGGTGCGAGCAGAATTGGGCGGGGATGAAACGATCATCGTCGAACGCGCAGGATTTTTGGGCATCGCGGACCTTGGCCAGTTGGTTGACGAAGATTTGCCTGCGTTGAAGTTCCCAGCCTTCAGCCCGCGCTTTCCCGAACGTATCCGCGAACATGATGGCGATTGTTTTGCGGCGATCCGGCAAAAGGACATCATCGTCCATCACCCCTATGAGAGTTTTGACGTTGTTTTGGCTTTTCTGGAACAGGCTGCCGCAGACCCTAATGTCGTAGCGATCAAACAAACGCTTTACCGCGCGGGCAAGCAATCCGCTGTCATCCGCGCACTGTGTGAAGCTGCTGAGGCTGGAAAATCCGTCACCGCCGTTGTCGAACTCAAGGCGCGCTTTGATGAGGAGCAGAACCTCCTCTGGGCTTCACAGCTTGAAAATGCCGGCGTTCAAGTGATTTACGGCTTTGTGGATATGAAAACGCACGCCAAAATCTCGATGGTGGTGCGGCGCGAAGGCAGCAAGTTGCGGACCTACTGTCACTTTGGCACGGGTAATTATCACCCTGTCACTGCCAAAATATATACGGATTTGAGTTACTTCACCGCCAACCCCGACATTTGCCGCGATGCATCCCAAATCTTCAACTATGTGACTGGTTATATCGAACCGCAGGACTTGAAGGTCCTATCGATGAGCCCGCTTGGCCTGCGCGAAAAGATCGTCTCATTGATCGATGATGAGATGGCGAATGCGCGGAAGGGCAACCCTGCGGCGCTCTGGTGCAAAGTTAACTCGCTTGTCGATCAACAGATCATTGATAAACTTTATGAGGCGAGCGAAGCCGGAGTTGAAATTGACCTCATTGTGCGCGGTATCTGCTGCCTGCGCCCCGGCGTTCCCGGCCTATCCAGCCGCATTCGCGTAAAGTCCGTTGTTGGGCGCTTTCTGGAACATAGCCGCATCTGGGCGTTCGGCAATGGCGCGGCGCTGCCCAACCTGGGGGCGAAAGTATACATTTCATCTGCTGATTGGATGCAGCGTAATTTTGATCGGCGCGTGGAATATATGCTCCCCATCGCCACGCCGACTGTACATGATCAGATACTTGACCAAGTGATGGTTGCAAACCTGCTCGACAATGAGCAAAGCTGGACGCTGAAAAGCGACGGGCGTTATGAAAGGGTGAAGGCAGGTGAAAAACCGTTTAATCTCCACCATTATTTCATGACCAATCCGTCACTGTCAGGACGCGGAGAGGCTTTGGCGGATGGGAATGACGTGCCTAGGCTGAGCCTCACTCGAAAGCGATGATTGGCGGCAAGCGATGATTGGCCGAAAACGGGCCGTCATTGACATCGGCTCCAACGCTATCCGGTTTGTCGCTTATGGCGGTTCCGCGCGTGCGCCTCTGCCGCTTTACAACGAGAAAGCGCCGGTTTCCCTTGGTAAATCTGTGATGAAGCAGGGGCGCATCAATGATGAGGCGATGGGTCAGGCACTTGCTGCGCTCTCCCGCTTTAACGCGCTCGCGGCGATGATGGACGTTGAAGCCGTGCGTATTGTGGCTACTGCGGCTGTGCGCGACGCTTCTAATGGCGCAGACCTTGTCCGGCTTGCCAAAGAGCGCGGCATCGAAGTTGAAATGCTCAGCGGCGATAAGGAAGCACTGGCCGCTGGGCTTGGCGTGCTGGGTGATTTGCCTTGGGCAGAGGGCATCGTGGCAGATTTGGGCGGTGGCAGCCTCGAACTGGTCCGCGTTGCGAAGGGCGCGTTGGGGGATCGTTCTTCCCTGCCACTTGGCACGATGCGGATTAAGGGCAAGGATGATCTGTTCCAAACGCTGGAAGCAGCACTGCTCACCCACCCCGAATTCGGGGCGCATCAGGGTCAGACGCTCTATCTGGTCGGCGGCGCCTGGCGGGCGATGGGACGATTTGAACAGCATCTGACCGATTACCCCCTGTCCATCCTTGCAAATTTCCCAATCAAGCCGGCGCGGCTCGATAATATCGTCTCAGACTCTGCGGACGTAGAGGCACTCAAGGCGCTGAAACTTATTCCGCAACCGCGCGCTGAAACGCTGCATGATGCGGCTCGATTGGCGCAGGCGCTTGCGACTTTGTTTCAGCCTGACATGCTAATCGCAAGTGCCCAAGGCATTCGTGAAGGTTTGTTGTTCGACAGTCTTACGCAGGACGAGCGCCGCGAAGATCCGCTGATCGCCTGCGCGCGGCATGAGGGGCAACGTCAGGCGCGCACTCTGTTCAACGGCGATGTGCTGAACGATTGGATCACGCCGTTGTTTTCGGGCGAAGATGCTATGACCATCCGATTGCGCCATGCGGCGTGCCTGCTGGCGGATAGTGCCTGGCCGATCCACCCGGATTACCGCGCTGTCCACGCCCGCGATTATGTGCTCCACGGCAATTGGCCTGGCATCAACGGCGCGGACCGGATGATGATCGCCCGCGCGCTTTTTGCCGCCCACGGCAGCAAGGGCGGGGATTGGCCCGATCACCCCTTGTTTAGCGATGATGAGCGGCGCATTGATCTTGCGCGGACATGGGGCCTCGCAATCCGCTTGGGAATGCGTGTCGATGGCGGCACAACGCAGTTGTTGACGAGCAGCCCGTTGTGTGTGGACGGCGACAAGCTGTGCCTGCGCATTTCAGATGCTTTGGCTTGTGATGCAGTGGCGCGGCGGCTCAAGTCGCTGGCGACGTCACTTGGGCTGGAGGCAAGGATCGGGTAGCAGTGATCTGGGCTTGACCCGGAGCCGGGTGGGCAGCGGTAGAGTGTTGGACTTCTGGGCTCCGGATCAAGCCCGGCGCACTGCATCGCCCTATCCCACCCGAACCTTCCCCCAAGGCCCGGTAATCGCCAGAGTCTTCGTCGGTTGATAGACATTGACAAACAATGTCGATCCATCGGGCGAAAAACAGACTCCAGCCAATTCCGTCTGCGTGCGAAGCCGCGCAATCGGATAGATCGCGCCGTTCGGGGCAATGCCGCGCAAGTGATTGTCGACAGGACCATCGCCGCCCTGATCCTCACAGATGATCAAATGCCCATTTGGCGCAATTGTGAGATTGTCGGCATAGTCCGATTGGTGTTTGCCCGCAGATTCGAAGAAGACTTCCACTGTCCCTGGCGCATCCTTTTCGCCGGGCTGCCCTTCAAATTCTGACGGGCGATAGCGCATCACCTGGCCCGCCTGTGCCACGCCGCCTGATGTGCAGGTAAAATAAAGTTCATCTTGGCCGAAATGAATTCCTTCGCCGCGCGCGAAGAGAGCCGCTCCCTTCGAGGCGAGCCGAAGTCGCATGTCATTGCCGAGATTATCGACGCCGTCGGCATCAATCCAAAGTGCCTGTTTTGGCTTGCCGCGCTCTAGCGTCACACTGTTCCAATTGCGGGTGTCACTGCCGATTGGCGTGCCTTTCAACACCAAAGCCTGAAGCCGCCCGCCCTTCGCGAGTTCGCTTTTAGTATTGGGCAGAAAGCGATAGAAAAGTCCGTCTTTTTCATCTTCAGTCAGATAAACAATACCCGTTCTCGGATCGACAGCTGCCGCTTCATGATTAAACCTGCCCATGTCTTTCAGAGCCAGTGGCGTGACCAACCCTTTATGACCGGCGGGCACCTCAAAAATCCAGCCATGATCCTGGCCGACTGTGGCACCACCGCGCGTCACATCTTCCTCGCAGGTCAACCAGCTATTCCACGGCGTGGTCCCCCCTGCACAATTGCGGATGGTTCCGGCAAGGCTTCGATACTGGTTCTCAACGCGCCCTGTTTTCATGTTGAACATCATGGTTGTCGTGCCACCGGGTAGAGCAATGCCGGCAGTCGTGCGGTCATAGGCCAGATCAGGCCCCTTCCCGCCGCCAATCCACGGCTGTTTTTCCAAATCAGTTACCCGGATCTCGTGGTTGCGGACAAGTGCGACTATGCCGCCACCCATATCAAAAGCACCCATGCCGTCGGCTTTATCCGGCACGCTGTGCCCATCTGCCATGGCATCGCCCAGTTGAGAAATGATGCGGTAGGAAAAGCCCTTGGGCAGATCGAGCAAGCCACCTTCGTCACCGATCAGCTTGCCATAGCCTTTGGCGCCTAGCGTAGCAGCGGACAGTTCCTCGCGGCAGCCTTGCAAGGCAAATCCAGCGAAGGCCGCTGATGTAAGCCCTAAATGAAAAGCACGACGCGTAAGCATGGACGATCCTTATTTTAGCCGAAGAGTTCGCACGACATCCGCCCAAGGCACAAGCTTAAAATTCTGAGTTTCAGGGGCATTGTCACCGTCTTGCGCCACGAACAGCCCCTTTGAAAACTTAGGCCCGAAATCACCTGTGATCAGATCAATGCCATCGGTTTCCTGGGTGCCATCAAGTGCCCCATCACCAATACGGAAACGACCGACATATTTGACCATGGGTAATTTATAGACCGCATAAGCATTATCGCCTTGGCTCGATACGATCAGATAGCCGCCTTTGCGTCCGCGCGGATCAAGGGCCAATCCCTCGGCATCAATCACCAGTTGCTGACCGTCAGCCTTTGGCAGCGGGACGGGTGTCGTCGGACTCTCTGGCTCTGCATCAAAGCGCCACAGCCCGACATCTTCCTCCGCCACGTACAATGTGCCGGTGCGGTCATCGACGACACAGCCTTCGGATTGAGTGCCCAGTTTCATACTGCGCACTCGTGTCGCGGTCGGCGCGGCTCCGCTCAAATCAAACGCCATCTGGTCAATGCGGCCATCCTTTAACACCACAAAGCCGAACAGCGCCTGATCTCGCTTACGCTGCCACAGGCACATGCCGTAAGCTTCGCCGGGGCCAACAGGAATTGAGGCCAGCGGGATAAGCGTCTTTGCAGCTGCATCCAGTCGAAACAGCGCCATCTTCGCATTGGCCTCGTCGTGCCGGTCACTGGCTGCCACCAATATGCCCGGCGCGCCGCCAATGCTGACGCCGTCACGCAGATCGACATTGTTGAGTCGAGGTGACGGCGTAAAACTGAGCGCGCGTCCGGACAGATCGTAAAGATGCAGGCCCGCGCGCTTATCCGTCGCGACGATCAGGCTGGCCGCCGGGTCGGCTGTATTGCGCCAGATTGCGGGATCATCCGCCGCGTCATCAACGGTGCCAACAGGCTGCGTTTCTGCGACTGCAGTAACAGTTTTGGTCTCAATAGGCTTGGCCGCCGCAACAAGACACAGCCCAGTTAGTGCGATGATGATGCGCATCAGAATGTCACACGCACACCGCCGGTATAACGCCTACCGAACCGCTCCCATTCAATCGTCCGCGCGCTCACGCCCGAAAAGCGCCGTCCTGCACCATTGAGCAGGTTGGACGCATCGAAATAGACCTCAAATCCTTTGGTAAATTCATAGCGCGCGGAGAAGTCCAGCTCATCATCGGCGGCCCAGTAAGTATCGCCTGCATCCACCAACGTATCTGCGATTGCATCCACCCATTTCGACCGTTTTTGGTATTGCAAGCGAAGCGACAGGCCATATTTTTCATAATAACCGCCGACATTGAGAACGATATCCGACGCACCGGGCAACCGCACTTTGCGCGGGCCAGTCGCTGCGTCGACCAGTGGCTTGTTGATGCTGCTTTTGTTCAGCGTGACATTGGCTGACAGGCCAAATCCGCCCATCCAGTCTGGCAGGCCAAGGTCTTGCGTGTAAGGCTCCAGCTGCATTTGTGCCGCTGCCTCCATGCCGTAAAGATATCCGCTGCCGCCGTTGACGATGCCGCTGAACGTGTAGCCAGACCGATCCACACCGTTTGAGTCCAGCGCGTTCGATCCGAATGTCCGGCGCGAATTGAACAGGGCGTCCTCCACGCGTTTGTAGAAGGCACCGACCATCAAATAACCCTGCGGTTTTACATACCATTCGAAATAAGCGTCAACGCCGTAGGCACGCTCTGGCTTAACCGAGGGGTTTCCGCCTGAAATGGTAAGGTTAGCATCGTTGACCGTCACATTGGGCCGCAGCTGATCATAGTCGGCACGCGCTGCGCCGCTGGTAAATCCAACGCGCAACTTCTTGTCATCGGCCACATCAAAATTCAAATGCAGGCTTGGGAACACCAAAGTCTGGCTGCTTTCGGCCTGCACTGGCGTGACAACACCGGCCACATTGCCAAAGGCTTGGCCCCGATTTTTGACATGCTCCACGCGCGCGCCGCCGACAAAGCTGCCCCAGTCAAATTTGCTGTTGGCCATAAGATAAGCGGAATAGACCTGTTCGCGAACATTATAGAAATTGCCGTTTATCGGCGTGAATGTTCCCACGCCTTTAGCACGTTCCAAATAGTCTCTCATGGTTTCTTGGTTGAAATAGCGGAACGTATAACCCAGCGGGATTTTACCTTTGAACGGGGTATCAAGCGAAAAGCCTGGATAGCTTGTTCCGATACCCGCAGCGGTAAACTGCGCCGCCGTGTTGAGCACCAGCTCGCGTTCGTTGGCTTCTTTCGTCCGCTGGTCAATCTGCAAACCAAGCCGGATACTGCCCTCGCCACCAAACAGACCTAACTGGCGGGAGAGTTCCGCCTTGCCAGTGTAAGCTTTCGTCACATCCACAGCATCAAGCGAGCGGAAGGAGGTTAGTGGTTTCGCGAATGTATCGATTGCGGTCACGGGCGTCACTGCTTGGAACGTACCGTTCGCGTTCGCGATTGTTGTGAACAGGGCTACACGCGCCAATTGAGCATTTGTGAAATCATAGGCGACAGTCGGGCGAAGGTTCCGTGTCGATGGGCTATCCCACCGCGTTTCGCCGACAACGGACCGATCATCGACAGAACGCGTGAAATTGCCCGCCCATTTGAGTTTCCACGCGTCACCAAACTTATGATCACCACTGATCGTGTTGGTGAAAACCGATTGGCGGAATGCTCGAAGCGTCGAACGCTGGTTGATGTCGACGCCGTAGGCCGTGCCTTTGAACGGCGTGTTCCCGATGCAAATATCTGCATAACCGGTGGTGCGCGGCGTTGGGTTTACGTCCGTCGCGCAGGCAGTGCTGACATTGCTCAGATCAGCCTGCCGGTCATCGAGGTCGAAGATATAATTATCGCGCGCCTCATCGTCAGTGAAGATCGTGTAGAGCGAGCGGATCGATATCTGATTGTCAGCATCTGGCCGAAAATCGACGCGGCCTGACACGGAATAGTTTTTGCGGGTGAGGCGGTACAGCTTATTTTCCGTCTCTCGCGCCCAGAAGCGGTCGGCAAAGCCGGGGCGCTGGTCCTGTGTTACCTGCTCCCAATCCGTTTCAAAATTGTCCGTGATCATGTTGCGTTCGTAATAGCTGCCCGACAGCAGGACCCCGATTTCCCCCATCCGCGTGTCGAACACGTTGGAGATCACTGCCGATCCCTCATATTCCTTGCGCTTGCCAAGTTCGACAAAGCCGCCACCCAGTTTGGCGGCAAGGCGGAAACCTTTATAGTCAAAGGGCGACCGGGTGATGACATTCACATTGCCCGAAATCGTCTCGCCCGGCATGTCAGGCGTAACGGCTTTTGCCACGATGATCTGCGACGCAAGCGCAGATGGAATGCTATCGTAGCGGGAATCACGGCCTTCGGGGCTCACGATATTGATCCCGTCAAATGACAACGTGGTCCACGTCTTGGGCGCGCCGCGCAAGTTGATGTAACGAGCCTGCCCTTGGTCGCGTTCGACACTGACGCCAGGAAGGCGCGATGCGGCCTGCGCGATGTTCTGGTCGGGCAATCGACCCACTGCATCTGCTGCTGCCACACTGACGAGCGAGTCCGAAGCCTTTTGAATCTCGAGTGCCGCAGCCTCTGACTCTGCAATGGGTCGCGATCCAGTGACGATGATCGTATTCTCGTCGGCATCTGCTTCCGCGGGTGCCTCTTGCGCCTTTACATTGGCAGGCAAGCTAAGGGCCAAAACGGATGCGCCTAAAAGCAACGCCGTGTGGTCCAAACGAGCGAGTTTCTTGAGTGTCATTGATAAGCCCCATTAAAGTCATCTGATTCGATGGGGATGCGCTAAGGAAGTGGCGTGACTCTTGCGGGTCAGTTTAATGACATTTTTGTGAAGAAACGTGGCGCGCCCTACAGGAGTCGAACCTGTGACCTCAAGATTAGAAGTCTCGCGCTCTATCCAGCTGAGCTAAGGGCGCGCGCTGCGTTGGTCTTTAGGGGCTGTTGCGCGTGGGGGAAAGTGCGTTAATGTCTTGCGATGATCGAAACAGAGCCAAAACCTGTCCGCGCGGGCGATATTCATCAGTTTCGCAACTTTGATATTGTGATGGCCGCGTTTGTGGCCATTTTGCTGCTCTCCAACATCATCGGCGCGGCGAAACTGGCGCAGGTGGATTTCCCGGTGATTGGCCCGCAGATTTTCGGGGCAGGCATTCTCTTTTTCCCGGTGTCTTACGTCATTGGTGACGTGCTGACCGAAGTTTATGGCTATTCCCGTGCGCGTCGCTGCATCTGGGTCGGGTTCGCTGCACTTATTTTCATGGCCTTTATGAGCTGGGTAGTGGTGTCTTTGCCGCCTGCAGACGGATGGCCCAATCAACCTGCTTATGAAGCGGTTTTTGGCCAGGTTTGGCGCATCGTCGCGGCTTCCATCCTCGCATTCTGGGCTGGAGAACTGGTGAACAGCTTTGTCCTTGCCAAGATGAAAATCCTGACGCGCGGCAAATATCTCTGGTCACGGACCATCGGCTCCACTTTCTTCGGGCAGGCCGTTGATAGCCTGATTTTCTATCCCGTTGCATTTTTGGGCATCTGGACGACCGATCAGGTCATCACCGTGATGATCACGAATTGGGGTCTGAAAGTTTTGTGGGAGGTCGTGTTGACGCCTGTCACCTACGCCGTCGTTGGAACTTTGAAGCGCCGTGAAGGCGTCGACATTTACGATGAAGGCACTGATTTTACGCCATTTAAGGCGGAGGCTTAGGGCTCACCGCCGCCCGAACAGCTTCTCAATGTCACTGTGCGCTAGTTTCACCCAAGTTGGCCGTCCATGATTACATTGGCCAGAATGCGGCGTCACCTCCATTTCGCGCAGCAAAGAGTTCATTTCTACAACTGAAAGTACCCGCCCTGCCCGCACAGACCCGTGGCACGCCATAGTGCCTGCAACAGCATCAAGCCGTTCCTTAAGTGACAAAGCCTGATCGAACGCAGCAAGCTCGTCGGCCAAATCCTTTACCAGACCCTGCACATCACCATTACCGAGCATCGCAGGCATTGCCCTGACCATCATCGCGGCAGGGCCGAAGCGTTCGAGGTCTAGGCCAAATTCTGCGAGTTCACCCAATCGTGCCTCCAGCCGGTCACACGCAGCCTCATCCAGATCGACGATTTCTGGAAGCAACAAAGCTTGCGACGCGACAGTGCCGCCGTCCATCGCTCGCCGCATCCGTTCAAGGACCAGCCGTTCATGCGCGGCATGTTGATCAACAATGACCAAGCCGTCTTCAGCCTCGGCGACGATATAAGTCTTGGCCACCTGACCTCGGGCAACCCCCATGGGATAGGCGATGGGTTCGGGCACAGCTTCATAAGCGGGTTCAGCGCGCGCCATGGGGGGTGGTGCGGCGAAATACTGGCGCTGTTCATTGAAGGCAAAGCTTGGTGTCGATGTCGACGACAGCGCACTGGGCTCAACCTGCCACGCTGGCGATGTTCCAAATTGCGATGACTGCGCGCTTCTGTGACCGGCCCCTTGCAAGGCCGAACGAAGGCCGCTGACGATCATGCCGCGCACCAGCGCCGGATCGCGAAAGCGCACTTCGGTCTTTGCAGGATGCACATTGACGTCAACTTCGCTGTTGGGAAGCTCAAGGAACAGTGCGACGACAGGATGCCGGTCTCTGGCAAGGAAATCAGCATAAGCACCGCGCAGAGCCCCGATCAAAAGCCTGTCCTTCACTGGCCGCCCGTTCACGAATAGGAACTGATGATCAGCGACACCCCGGTTGAAGGTTGGCAAGCTGGCAACGCCGCCCAGCTTGATAGTTTCTCGTTCGAGATCGACCGCGACGCTGTTGGCACCAAGTTCGCGGTCCGTCAGTGCTGCCACGCGTTCCGGTTGGGATTGCCCAGGCGGCACGGAAATCGAGCGACGGCCTTCGTGTTCAAGCGAAAAGCCAATATCAGCCCGCGCCATCGCCAGCCGCTTTACAACATCGACACAGGCGGCATATTCTGAACGAGCAGACCTGAGAAATTTCCGCCGAGCAGGCACTTTGGCGAAAAGTGCCTCGACTTTAATCCGCGTTCCGGGGGGAAGGGCCGCCGGCCCCTCGCCTTCCACCACACCGTTATCGACCAGGCGCATCCAGCCATCAGCCCCGCGCACTCGGCTTTCAATGATGAGCCGAGCAACGCTTGCAATAGATGGCAATGCTTCCCCGCGAAACCCGAGCGTGGAGACATTTTCAATATCGTCGCTGCTCAATTTTGACGTCGCATGCCGTTCTAGCGCGATGGCCATATCCGCTGGCGTCATGCCGCATCCATCATCGGAGACTTCGATGTATTCGGTGCCGCCAGCCGACAAACGCACATCAATCCGGGTTGCCCCGGCGTCGATTGCATTTTCGACCAATTCCTTCAACGCACTGGCGGGTCTTTCGACCACTTCACCGGCGGCGATCCGGTTGATCAAATGTTCTGGCAGGCGGCGTATTGACATAAGAACAGCCTTAGACCAAGCGGCTGGCTTCCGCGATAGATCAGCAGAAAGATTTCGGGGGATTATCCCCGCCTCTAATGCTATCCCGCATAAAATCGAATCTTGACCGTCAGGAATGACCACCAAATGAGCCTTTTGCAAAAGCTGAAGATGAGCATGAAATTCATGTCGCATGACATGGCCATCGACCTCGGGACTGCCAACACTATCGTTTATGTGCGCGGTCGCGGCATCGTTTTGAACGAACCTTCTGTTGTTGCGATTGAAACGATCAATGGCATCAAGCGCGTCAAGGCCGTGGGCAACGACGCCAAGTTGATGATGGGCAAAACGCCTGGAAACATCGAAGCCATCCGACCGCTTCGTGACGGCGTGATTGCCGACATTGAAGTTGCGGAAGAAATGATCAAATATTTCATCAAGAAAGTGCACGGAACCCGCCGTTTTCCTACCTTTCCTGAAATCGTAATTTGCGTGCCATCGGGGTCCACCTCGGTCGAGCGACGCGCCATCCGCGATGCTGCTTCCAACGCCGGGGCGAGTGAAGTGCATCTTATCCTCGAACCGATGGCCGCAGCCATTGGCGCTGATATGCCCGTCACGGAACCCATCGGATCTATGGTGGTTGATATTGGTGGCGGCACGACCGAAGTCGCGATCCTGTCCTTGCGCGGACTTGCCTATACGACTTCGGTGCGCGTTGGCGGGGACAAAATGGATGAAGCCATCGTCTCCTACGTCCGTCGCAATCATAACCTGCTGATCGGCGAATCAACCGCAGAGCGGATCAAGCAGCAAGTCGGTGTGGCGCGCGCGCCCGCTGACGGCGTCGGCATCACCGTTCACATCAAGGGTCGCGATCTGGTAAACGGCGTGCCAAAGGAAATCGCGATCAACCAGGGTCAGATTGCGGAGGCTTTGGCTGAACCCGTTGGCACCATCGTCGAAGGTGTGCGGATCGCGCTCGAAAATACTGCGCCTGAACTGGCGGCAGATATTGTGGAACAGGGAATCGTGCTGACAGGCGGCGGTGCTTTGCTTTCTGGCATTGATGAAGTGCTTCGTGATGAGACTGGATTACCAGTGACCATCGCAGATGATCCGCTGACCTGTGTGGCGCTGGGAACAGGCCGCGCGCTGGAAGATCCGATCTTCCGGGGCGTGCTTATTTCAGCCTAAGCGGCGGCTGTCATGGCGCCGCCATCCCCCCGGCGCCCCGGATTTTCGAAACGGGCGCAGATGAGCCTCTTTGCGGGCTATGTAATGGCTGTTGCCGGCCTGATCCTGGGTTTGCTCCTGATCATCACCGCACGGGTTGATCCACGGGGCTATTCCGCGATCCAGACTGCGCTGACGGATCTGTTTGCCCCGATTTCACGCACGGGACATGCCGTCGTCATGACGACGCGCGGAGGCAGTGAGAGCGTGTCCGCCTATTGGGACGCAGCGGCCAAGAATAAGGCGATGGCAAAGGAACTTGCGGACGCCCGCGTGAAGATCATCAAAGGTGAAACCGACGCTTTAGAAGTCGCGCGGCTGAAGCGCGCGCTCGCCATGGCAGAACGCATCGAAAGCCCGGTTGTCACAGCTCCGCTCGTCAGTTCGACCGCGGCCAGCACGCGGCGCTACGCCATCATTGGCGCTGGCGCTGCGGACGGGGTCGCCATAGGACAAACCGTTACGTCTCCAGAAGGGCTGGTGGGCCGCATTACGGCGGTCGGTCGCGGATCATCACGGGTGCTGATGATTATCGATGCTGACAACCGTGTGCCTGTTAAGCGGGCGCGAGACGGGGCCCCTGCCCTGGCCATTGGAACCGGCGACGGGCGGCTGGAATTGCAAACCCTTGCTGCAGGAGCAAACCCCTTCAAAGTTGGTGATGTGTTCGTTACGTCTGGCATTGGCGGCGTCTATCGCCCCGGTATTCCAGTCGCCGTTGCGACGCGCCAGAGCCGCGACAAGACGCTGGCACTGCCCCTCGCCCATCCATCGCAACTTGATTACGGGATTGTTGAACGTCCGTATCTGGTAGAACCCCCGCTGCCCGTCAGTCAGACTCCGGCGGACGATAAATAATGGAACGGCTGCCGACCCGCCGGATTGGCCGCGCGCCCACACAGACGCGAATGATGGGCATTCCCGTACTGACAGTCATGCTCGGGTCGATCACTGCGCTCCTTCCGATTATTGCAGCACTGCCAATTTTACCTCCGTTCGGTTTTATGACGCTGATTGCTTGGCGGCTCCTTCACCGCACCTTATGGCCGGTTTGGGCGGCGATCCCTCTCGGCGCGTTTGATGACATGTTGAGCGGCCAGCCCCTGGGATCAGCGATGATCCTATGGACCCTTGCCTTTTTCGCGCTTGATCTGTTTGATCGACGGATGATGTGGCGTGATAGCTGGCAAGACTGGGCTTTGGCTGGGCTGCTGATAGCGGCGCTACTTGGTGGTCAGCTTATCATGGCCAATTTTGTCGGTGGCGATAGCGCGATTGGCATCTTGTGGCCGCAGTTCATCCTTTCATTCTTGCTTTTCCCGATGGTCAGTCGCCTGTGCGCTGGCTTGGACTGGATTAGGCAGAGCAGCTGATGCCAAAATCGCGGATCGTGACCGAAGCGCAACAGGCATTCAGCTTTTCGAGGCGATCCTTTTTCTTGACCGCGACACAACTGGCAGTAGCGGGCCTCCTTGCCGCCCGCATGGGTTGGTTGTCAGTGGCCCAAAATGAGAAATATACACTGCTATCTGAGAGCAATCGGATCAATCTCACTCTGATCCCGCCGCGTCGGGGCTGGATTGTGGACCGGAGCGGAAAGCCGCTGGCACTCAACAAAACCACGTTCCGCGTGGATATCATTCCTGACCGGCTAGTCCGGAAGGAAGAGACACTCACTGAGCTTCAGAAAATACTAAAACTCGAACCTGCTGAGATGGAACGCATTCGGGACGATTTGAAAAATGCGGCGGGATTTCAACCTGTCGCCGTCGCCGAAAATCTAGATTGGGACCGTTTTGCCGCCGTGAGCATCCGTGCGCCTGACCTTCTCGGAGTGGCCCCAGCGCAAAGCTATGCGCGCTATTATCCAGAAGGCGCAGGTGTGGCCCATTTGCTCGGCTATGTCGGACCTGCTTCGGCCAAGCAATATGAAGAAACCAAGGAAACACTGCTGATCACACCCGGCTTCAAGGTGGGTAAAGACGGGATCGAGAAAGCTGTCGATTTGCTTGTTCGCGGGGAACCAGGCGCAAAACGAACGGAAGTTTCGGCACGCGGAAAATTGATCCGGGACCTTGCGACAAAGCCTGATGTCAGCGGTAAAACGATCAAGCTCACGATTGATGCGGGTTTGCAGGCCTATGCATCGCGGCGGCTAGGCACGGAGTCGGGTTCTGTCGTCGTGTTTGATTGCACCAATGGCGATATCCTAGCGATGACTTCGATGCCCGCCTATGATCCCAACAGCTTCACCGACGGCATCGGGCGGCTGGAATGGAAAATGTTGCAGGCCGATGATCATGTGCCGATGCTCAACAAGGTTTTGCAGGGCCTTTACCCTCCCGGATCGACGCTGAAGCCAATGGCTGCGCTCGCGCTGTTACAAAATGGTGTCGATCCAGATGAAACCGTATCGTGCAACGGCGGCTTCACCCTAGGCAATCGTACGTTCAAATGTCTTGGCCGCCATGGCGCCATGAACATGCGCAATGCCATCATGAAGAGCTGCAACACCTATTTCTATTCCATGGGCCGCCGCATCGGCTATGACAAGATTGCGCCTGTTGCTCGTATGTTGGGGCTCGGCCAAGAATTTGAGCTTCCCTTCCCTTCACAGCGCTATGGCACTGTGCCCGACAGCGTTTGGAAAATGAAAAAATACCAAAAGGAATGGAGCCAAGCCGACACGTTGAATGCCACCATCGGCCAGGGCTATGTACTCGCGAGTCCATTCCAACTGGCACTTATGTCAGCGAGAATAGCCTCGGGAAAAGAGCTGATTCCAAATATCTTTGCAGGACCACGCAAAGCGCCAAAGCCTCTTGCTATTGCGCCAGAACATCTCGCCGTTGCGCGCGAAGGGATGGATATGGTTGTGAATAGCGGCGGCACCGGTGCACGCAGTCGTCTGAATCTCCCCGACGTCAAAATGGCGGGCAAGACTGGAACGGCGCAGGTCCGGCGCATCGAAGGCAGCCAACGTGGGCAGTCAGGAGCTTGGAAATACCGGGATCACGGGCTGTTTGTGTGCTTCGCGCCGACAGTAGATCCACGTTATGCCGCCGCCGTCGTAATCGACCACGGGCTAGGCGGCGCGCGGGCAGCCGCGCCTGTCGCAAAAGATATTCTGACCTATCTCTACGATCCTGCCCAAGCAATGGCGACGCTCACGTCGCTAGAGGCCGGATGGGGTGGCGACATTTTGACCCGGACTGCGAAACAGCTTGCTGGCCTTACTACACCCCCAGCGCCTCCTGCAGCGGCTGTCGTGGCAGAAGGAGAGCCAGAGCCATGAGCGGCAATGGAATCATTCCTCCCTTCATTGCCAACTTGTCATGGCGACCGATCTTGCTGCTGATGCTGATCGGTGGTTTTGGTTCAATCATCCTTTATTCTGCATCCGGCGGAAGCTTTAAACCTTGGGCCGGTGCCCACTTACTGCGCTTTTCCGTATTTTTGGGTTTGGCTTTGGTCTTGTCTCGAATTCCATTAGATTTCTGGCGGACAATAGCGTTTCCACTATATGCCGTGATCTTGCTCCTTCTCATTTTTGTTGAGCTTTTGGGCGGAATTAGTGGAGGTAGTCAGCGCTGGCTCGACCTCGGCTTCATTCGACTCCAGCCATCGGAGTTGATGAAACTCGCGATCATCCTGGCCTTGGCACGGTTTTATGATTTGCTCCCAGCAGGCGAAATCAGGGGCTGGACCGCGATTTGGCCTGCGTTAGTGGCCATTGGATTTCCGGCGCTGCTTGTCATTTTGCAACCCGATTTGGGCACGTCACTTATGATCGTTGCCGGAGGGCTGAGCATCATGTTTTTGGCGGGCCTTCCCCTTCGCCTCTTTATCGCAGGCGTCGGCGCTATTGCGGTCATTGCGCCCCTCGCCTTTTTCTTTCTGTTGCATGACTATCAGCGCAATCGGGTGTTGATCTTTATGGACCCTGAGAGTGATCCTTTGGGGGCAGGCTATCACATCACCCAGTCTAAAATCGCGATAGGGTCCGGCGGCATTTTCGGGAAAGGTTTCCTGAACGGCAGCCAGAGCCACTTGGAATATCTTCCCGAAGGTCACACTGATTTCGTCTTTGCGACAATGGCCGAGGAATGGGGTCTTCTAGGCGGACTGGTGATCATCTTTGCCTTCATTGCCTTCATCCGATGGGCCATGGACGTGTCTCACCGCGCCAAGACAAAATTCGCAAAGCTAACAGCCGCTGGCTTGGCGATGACGATCTTCTTCTACTTCACGATAAACCTGATGATGGTTATGGGCCTTGCCCCCGTTGTCGGCATCCCGCTCCCCCTCGTCAGCCACGGCGGAACAGCAATGCTTACAGTCATGCTTTGTGTCGGCATCATCATGGCCATTGAACGCGAACAAAGAAGCAAGGGGCGGTTCCGTTAACCGCAGCGCCAGCGCCAAACAGATTGCATCCCCCCACCCCCGATGCTAACCGCCGAGCTCAATTGCCGAATCAGGTGATATGGACGCATAGCTCAGTTGGTAGAGCAGCTGACTCTTAATCAGCGGGTCCTTGGTTCGAACCCAAGTGTGTCCACCACAGTTTCAATGACTCAGGTGAGTTTACCTCACAGCCGCTGCGGTTCTAGCAACCACATAGCAACCACGCGGGATGGTAAGATAAGGTGTCCTGTGGTGCTTTGCTAAGTGAATACCAAAGACTCCCCCTTCGAAATCGATGTATCATCTTGCTCAGCTTCACCGCTGGAGAAAATTCCAACTAACCCTGCGTCAAACTTAGGGTGAGCGGTTTGGTCCAATCCAAGGCGGAACCGCTCTAAGCCGCAGCTCGTGCACGGTCTGGGCGGCGTAATTTTCCCTGCCGTTTGACGGTGTAAAGCGCATGATCGGCCTTGATGAGCAAATCAGTCACAGTCGCGCCGTCTTTGGGGAAGTGGGCGTGGCCAAGGCTTGCCGCAACAGCCACTTGCGCGCCGGCCACTTCGGCGGGCCGGCACAGCCCCGCCAGCAGCGCAGTGGCGCGGGCAGGAACTTCTTCATCAAACAGGATATTGCGGAACAGCACGATAAATTCGTCCCCACCAAGACGTCCGACAGCGTCACTTGCGCGCGCAGCACCCTTCAATCGTTCTGCCACATGGCAGAGAAGATCATCACCCGCGTGATGCCCGAATTTATCATTCACGGCCTTAAACCCATCCAGATCAAGCAAAGCGACACCAAAGGGCCTTCCGCTTGCCAGTTCGACATTCAACGCGTCCATTATGGCCCGGCGATTGGCGAGGCCAGTGAGCGCGTCCGTATTGGCCTGATCCCGGATTTTCTGTTCCAACATGAGAGATGACACCAGCTGATCATATTGTTCCGCCACAAACCGGATCATCAGGGCCGCAATTGACAGCATGCAGATGCCCAGCAGGCGCGCCTCAAAATCACCGAGAGTGATCATGACCGAAGCGATGGGAACAACGGTAACAAGCAATGATCCAATTGCGGCGGCGCGCAGGGGAGCCAGACAATGCGCAACGCATGTCGCACCAAGTGTCAGTGATATAGGGATCAGGATCGAATCCCCCAGCTGGCCCGTTCCGTAAGCCCAAACCGTCCACGCGCTGATTGAGGCCATGGCAGACACTGATATCAGCGTCATTGATGCCACCATCCGTGATGCAACAATGCTTGCGGGCGGTGTTTTTCCGCGCCTCAGCCACACGATCATCCTGAACGCCGCCAACATCACGAGCAGAGGCATCCATCCATAATCTCGAATGGGCAATCCGCTGTGCGCACACGCCGTGATGATGATGCCCATGTTCAAAATCGCAATGGCATAGATCATCGGCACATAGCGGAGAACGCGATCAAACTGGGCCTGATTGAAAATCGATTGAATGGAGACAGGCATGTTGGGAAAGATGAGACGGCGCAAAGCAGCTTGTGCCTTTGCTATGCCTGTCCATATTTCCACAACAGTCTCCCTGCCCCTGCAATGATGTGCAGAGGCAAGTAGATAGAAGGGCGATGTAAAACTCAGGTTAACGTAACGTCAGTATTTCTGTTGGTCCGTATCGATGGCGGCCTGAACGGCCTTGTAAAACCGTTCCCGCTCTGCCCCGACGCCGTCTGCATCGGTGGCGGTGGGCCAATTGCCGTTGCTGGCAATCACCAGCTTGCGCGCGGGATCGATGAAGATGCCTTGCCCAAATATTCCTTGGGCGGCGAAGCTCTTGTCATCATAGGTCCACCACTGAAACCCGTACCCCTTGCCCGGCGTTTCGATATCGGCTTGCTTTGTGGTGGCTTGCGCCAGCCAATCGTCAGGAAAAATGCTTTTGCCGCCGACCATGCCACCGCCGGAAATGAACAGGCCCAGCCGCGCATAATCGCGCAGAGTTGCAGACAGGCAGCATCCGCTGATCTCATGTCCGGTATTTCCGAGCATCCAGATCGCGTCCTGCTCCATCCCATATGGCTTCCACACCTTTTCGGATAAATAAGCCGACAGGGTCTTCTTCGTCGCGCTGGACACGAGAACGCCGATCAAGTTGGTCTCGCCGGTTTTATAGACCCATTTGGACCCCGCAGGTGCTTCCCGCTTCAATTTGCGCATGTAGCTGACGGTCACATCGATGCCGGGTTCGGCCTTGTGAGTGTTGAACAGGGCCACATCGGACTTCGGATCAGTATAATCCTCTTTCCACGCCACGCCCGATGTCATGGTGAGCAGCTGGCGGACGGAGACGTCATCATAGGCAGAGCCTTTAAGGTCAGGAATATAGACCGTAACCTTGTCTTCCAGTGACTTGATGAAACCATCCTTAAGCGCCGCGCCGACCAGGGTGGAGGTGAAGGATTTGGCGACGGAAAAGCTCGTCCAGCGGCCTTTTGCGTCATAATCCAGCGCGTATTTTTCAAACCGTATTTTGCCGTCTTGAATGATGATCAGGCCTGCATTGCGCTGCGACTTCATATAGGCGTCAATATCAAGGCTAAGCTTGATAGGCGCGCCTTGGGGCAGCGCCAGCACAGTGCCGCCTGCTGGAATTTGGTTCACATCAACCAGCTTTTCCATCTGACGAAATGCTGTGTCGCGTTGATCTTGGGTCCAGAACAGCACATTTTGATCCTTTGGTAAGTCAGTATAAAGCTTCACCGTCTGGCTATCGCACGCACCGAGCAGCAGCAGCGCCGCCAATCCCAATATCCTTCGCATCACGTCCTCCTTCTTATTGTTTTACCAGCGTCACATGCGCAACTGTAATGCCTTCACTGCGGAACCCGGCCTCACAATACATCAAATAATAGCGCCACAGCCGGATGAAACGCTCATCAAATCCAATCGGCAACTCGCCATCCTCGACCGCGCCATCAAATCGCATCCGCCACCGGCGCAGCGTCTCGGCATAATGGGCGGGGAAATGAATTGGCTCTTCCCAAGCCAGCCCGCGCGCCTCGGCCAGCGCGCGAAAGCGGCTTTCGGATAGCAGCATCCCGCCGGGAAAAATATGCGTCTGGATAAAATCCATACTGTTGGCATAAGCCTCAAATACGTCATCAGCGATGGCAATATATTGGATCGCGGCGCGCCCACCGGGTTTCAAGCAGCGCGATATAGTATCAAGATATGTAGGCCAATAAGCCTGGCCAACAGCCTCCACCATCTCAACGCTTGCAATGGCGTCATATTCACCGGTCACATCCCGGTAATCGCAAAGTTGATAGGTCGGGGGAGCGGTCAAAGAGCATGCAGCTTGCTCGGCATAGAGCTTTTGCGCTGGTGACAGGGTGATAGCGGTCACGGCGTGGCCCTTCTCAGCGCAGAGACGGGAGAAATAGCCCCAGCCGCATCCTATTTCGAGGATGTTAGAGGCTGGCTTTAGCTTCAGCCGCTTCCCCAACTCTTGAACCTTGCGTTCCTGCGCAGACTCCAGCTTTTCTTCGCCGTTCAGAGGTTCCTGAAAAAGCGCTCCGGAATAGGTCATCGTATCATCCAGCCACAGCTGGTAGAAATCATTGCCCAGATCATAATGGGCCAGGATATTACGCTTCGACCCCGCGCGCGTATTGCGGTGCCGCCAGAAATTCAACCGGTTCCAGACGCGAGTCAAAGCCGAGGCACGCGTCGCATTGCCCAGCGTTTGGCGATTGCGCATCAGCACCTCAAACAGGGCGACGGGATCTGAACTGTCCCATTCATCCGCCTGCCATGCCTGATACCAGCCCTCCGAACCTCCACGAACTAAGCGGATAAACGCGTTCCAGCGTAGAACCGTCAAATGGGCAACGGGCCCCTGCCCCCGTCCGCCCAACACCCGAAAGCTTCCATCGGGGAGGAGACACTCAATGGTGCCATTGTTTAGGCCCGCATCAATCCGATTCAGCAACAGGTGAAAGCCGAACGCGACCCCGCGAGCAATTACGCCCGGTCGGTTCGCCGTCATATGACGACCGCGCACTGGCACATGTGTATTCATTTCGTCTCCCCAGCCCCATGTGGCAAAGCCCGGGGTTGAGGGCAACTGCGGAGCGAACAAAAAAGCAGCCGGACCAGTTTCCTGATCCGACTGCCCTTCATTCCTGTGCCAATGCTGCGTCTTTTTGAAAATCCCCCTCGCTCACTCTGGGGTCGCGCTAGAATGAGCTTAGCCCGCGCAAGTGGCGGTTATTCGCAAGACGCCGCAATGTCTGACAGGAAACTGCTATCCAAAATTCGTATCCGCCCATGTTCGAGAGCGATGATCCCGCAATCTACCCACGCCGAGAGCTGCCGATTGATATGTTCGCGGCTCATCCCCGCGAAGGCACCCAGCTCGGTTTGATTGAGGTCAAGCCGCAGCCGACCGTCGCTGCTTTCGTGAAGCGTCAGCCGTTGGATATAGCGCGCCAATCGTGGGCCAGACGCAAAGGCCCGGTCGCTCTCAATCATCGCATTGGTTTGGCGCAAGCGCGAGGCAAGACCGCGAAGCAGACGCCAGGCCATTCCCGGCTGACGCTCAACAAAGGCCTCAAACGCCGCACGTGTGAGACGCAAATAGCTGCCCTCTGAAATCGCAATGACCGACGCCGTCCGCTCCCCACCGTCGAGCACAGCAATTTCGCCCAAGACACTGCCGGGATCAGCATAATCAAGGGTGATTTCCCGCCCGTTGCTTGCCACCATTGTCACGCGCGCTTGGCCGGTCAGGAGGATGATGAGAGCATCGCCGGGGTCACCCTGCAACAACAAAGTCTGCCCCTTTTTCATCACTTGCTGACTGGCAAGGGAGAGTAAATCGGTCAGTTCATCAGACCGACACGCCGCAAAGAGCGATCCGGCAGGTAAGAGTGCTGACAAGCTTTGTGCGTCCATCGTTCATCCTTTTGGCAGTTTCCAGCTGCCGATGATGACGCGATACGCAACGAATTGCGAGGGGGTTGTGATGGGCGTCACACAGTGCATCGTCATTGCGAGCAGAGCGAAGCAATCTAGGAGCACCCGCTCAGCCTGAGCGGATGGGGACTGACGAGAGCCTTAACCCGAAAAAGCCAAGGCGGCGCTGTTATTGACAACATGCAACAGGATGCAGGTCAGCAGTGAACCTGTTCTATGATAGAGATAACCAAAGGCGGCCCCAAGTATCATCAGTGCAGGTGTCGCGAGTGGTTGCATATGAACAAGTGCGAAAACCAAAGCCGCGAGCCAGATCGCAATATGATGGTTCATCCGATTGGTGAGCGAAGTCTGCAAATAGCCCCGGAATAGCAGCTCCTCAATGGTCGGGGCCAGTAACGCAACGGCAATGAATTTCAGCGCCGTTCCTAATGGAGTGGCGTCTAGCGCCTTCAGCATCGCCACAACGTCCGCCTGCAATTCTACGCCCGGCACAACATAGGTCGTGTAGGCCCAGTTCAATACGAACGCACCCAACAACAGGACCACCGCTGTTCCCAATGTTTCAATCACAGACAAACGCGATTTTGCAAAAAGGCCAATCTTTGCAGCGCGCCCTTCTTTGCGGACATTAAATGCTATTGCCGCCAGCGTGATGGCGCCCGCCCCGACAAGACCCCAAACAACTGACATGGCGACCGCAGGATCAGCCATTGCTTTTGACGGATCACTGATCGCAGCCGTCATGCTATCCGGATTGGCAACAGTCGCCACCGCGATTGCCACGACAGTGCAGACCAATTGCAGAATGAAATAAAAGACGATCCAGCCGAGCGCAGGCCAAATGCGCGGGAACGGTTTTGCCTCACTTGTGTTAGTCATCATCATACCAATCGGCTCTGCTTCAGTGCGGCTTCAATGAAGCTCGCGAACAAGGGATGGGGATCAAAGGGTTTGGATTTAAGTTCAGGGTGAAACTGCACGCCTACGAACCATGGATGGTCTGGTCGTTCAACAATCTCAGGCAATTCGCCATCGGGTGACATGCCACTGAACACCAGCCCGCCGGCCTCAAGCGCCGCGCGGTAATTGACATTGACTTCATAACGATGGCGGTGGCGTTCAGAAATGGTCGTGCCGCCATAAATCGCCGCAACATGACTATTGCCAGCCAGCGTAGCCTCATAAGCACCAAGCCGCATCGTGCCGCCAAGGTCGCCGCCTTCTTCGCGCTTTTGAATGCCTTCTGCTGTCATCCATTCAGTGATCAGACCAACAACGGGTTCGCTTGTTTGGCCAAATTCAGTCGAGGATGCCGCAGCAATCCCGGCCAAATTCCGCGCGGCCTCAACGCAGGCCATTTGCATGCCGAAGCAGATGCCGAAATAGGGAATTAGTCGCTCGCGGGCGAAACGGATGCTGGCAATTTTGCCTGCCGCGCCGCGCTCCCCAAAGGCCCCAGGCACCAGAATGGCATCCATCGGCTCCAGCAACGCAGCAATATCATTGTCCGCAGCCTCAAACAATTCTGCGTCGATCCAGTGCGTATTGACCTTAACCTTGTTGGCAATTCCGCCATGAACAAGGGCTTCGTTCAGAGATTTATACGCGTCTTGCAAGCCTACATATTTGCCGACGACGGCAATATTCACTTCACCTTCGGGATTATGCAGCCGGTGGCTGATCTCGGTCCAGCGCGACAGATCAGGGGTCGCGCTTGGTTCTATCCCGAATGCGCGCAGCAATTCATCATCTAGGCCCTCGGCATGATAAGTCAGCGGCACGTCATAAATGCTTTTCGCGTCCAGCGCGGGGATCACAGCCTCTTTGCGCACGTTGCAGAATTGCGCGATTTTGCTGCGCTCCGCGTCGGGCAAGGGCTGTTCGCTGCGGCACACCAGCAGGTCTGGCTGCACGCCGAGAGCTGTCAATTCTTTCACGCTATGCTGAGTGGGCTTGGTTTTCAATTCGCCTGCTGCTGCGATGTAAGGCACCAGCGTTACGTGAATGAATACCGTTTGATCACGCCCCAGATCATTCCGCATTTGGCGGATCGCCTCAATAAACGGCAGCGATTCGATATCACCAACAGTGCCGCCAATTTCGCACAGCACGAAATCTAGGTCATCCGTATCAGCCTGCGCGAATTCTTTGATCGCGTTGGTGA
This sequence comes from Sphingomonadales bacterium, assembly GCA_031376385.1. GTDB lineage: Bacteria > Pseudomonadota > Alphaproteobacteria > Sphingomonadales > Sphingomonadaceae > Aquisediminimonas. Next base: position 119,971 of record JANMDQ010000003.1, on the reverse strand, counting down.
CATGCGGGATCACTTGAACAGTCGCGCCCAGATAATCCCCGCGCCGTTCCTTGGCGATAATCCCCTGATAAATGCGGCCAGAGGTTACGTTATCAGACTGCCGCGCCGAAACACCCGTGAACCGCTCGTAATGGCCCAGATCAAGGTCCGTCTCTGCCCCGTCATCCGTCACATAGACTTCGCCGTGCTGATAGGGCGACATCGTCCCTGGATCCACATTGAGATAAGGATCGAACTTACGAATGCGGACAGTGTAACCCCGCGCCTGAAGGAGAGCCGCCAAAGAAGCAGCCATAAGACCTTTACCAAGCGAGGAGACCACGCCGCCGGTGATGAAAATGAACCGCGCCATGGGAGAAAAGGCTTAAGCCTCTAAGCAGGGATTCGGCAAGTGGCCAAATCCGCCTATTCGTAACTTTATTGCGGCGGCGTGGGTGCAGGGACAGCCGGAGTGGCATCAACCTTTGGCGCGGCAGGCGTTGCGATCGGCGGCAAATCAATCTTCACTGGCGGCTTCGGCGCAACAGCTGCATCACGCTTGGCCGGAGTGGCTTCTTTCCGCTCTACTTTCGGCGCGGCCTGCTTTTCATCTGCTTTGGGCGTGGCGTTATTTGGCAGGATCGGCAATGTCGGCGGCACAGCAGGCGCAGCAATTGGTTGGGTAGCAGGCTGAGCGCCACCTGCCATTGGGACTGTTGGAACGGCAGGCGCGGTCACTGGCGCACGCTTCAAGCTTTCGTCCAGTTCGCGCGGACCGCGATTGAAGGATGCCAACGCGGCAATCGCAATCGACAGCGTTACAAACAGCGTCGCCAAAATTGCTGTCGTCCGCGTCAGGAAATCCCCTGCCCCGCGTGCCGACAGCATCCCCGTTGGGCTGCCGCCGCCCGCAAGACCACCGCCTTCTGATCGCTGCATCAAAATGATCCCAACCAACGAGGCCGAAATCAGCGCATGGACGACAAGAAGAAACTTAAACATGGGAGCTAGATCCGTAACTATATGAAATATGAAGCGCAGCCCTTAGCCGAGGGGGCTTGCAGGTTCAACCTAAAGCAACTCAGCGGCTGCGTTCACGCAAATGTGCCCCACTTCGCGCTTGCATCCGCTTTCCGTTTACGTAAAGTCCCGGGTAATCAAACCTAACTTTTCAAAGGAACACCCCATGGCCGAAGCTTATATCATTGACGCTGTCCGCACCCCGCGCGGGATTGGCAAGCCCGGCAAGGGCGCGCTCTCTCACCTTCATCCGCAGCATCTCGCTGCAACAGTGCTAAAGGCGCTGAAAGATCGCAACGACGTCAACACCGCAGAGGTGGATGACATCATCTGGTCCACCAGCACCCAAAAGGGCAAACAAGGCGGCGATTTGGGCCGGATGGCCGCGCTGGACGCTGGCTATGACATCAAGGCCAGCGGCATGACGCTGGACCGCTTCTGTGGCGGCGGCATCACCTCGGTCAACTTGGCGACTGCGGCCATCATGTCGGGCATGGAAGACCTGATGGTTGCGGGCGGCACTGAAATGATGAGCTACACGCAAGTGATCGCTGCCGAAGAATCCGCCGCTGGCATCAAGCCGATGGGCATGGGCAGCGGCAATATGCGCCTGATGATGAAGCATCCGCAGTCTCACCAAGGCGTCTGCGGAGATGCGATTGCCGCGAAAGAAGGCATTACCCGGGCCGATGTTGATGCGCTTGGTTATGATAGCCAGCAAAAGGCCAAAGTAGCGATTGCGGAAGGCCGTTTCGCCAAATCGCTGGTCACCGTTTACAATGATGATGGCACCGTCGCACTTGACCATGAAGAATTTCCGCGGCCCGACACCACTCTTGAAGGGCTTGGCGCGCTGAAAGCCAGCTTTGACGGGATCGCCGATTTTGAACTGGGTGGTATTACATTCCGCAAGCTTATCCAGATGAAATATCCTGATCTCAACTGGACGGGCGTGCATCATGCGGGCAACTCATCAGGCGTCGTCGACGGCGCAGCGGCGCTTCTCATGTCATCCAAGGCCTATGCCGAGAAGAATGGCCTGAAGCCGCGTGCGCGGATTGTCGCTTATGCCAATGTCGGCGATTGCCCTACCCTGATGCTGAACGCCCCTGTGCCAGCCGCGCAAAAGGTGCTGGCCAAAGCTGGGCTCACAGCGGACGACATCGACCTGTGGGAAATCAACGAAGCCTTTGCAGTCGTTGCCGAAAAATTCATTCGCGATCTGAAACTGAACCGCGATAAAGTGAATGTAAACGGCGGGGCCTGCGCACTTGGCCATCCCATCGGCGCAACGGGATCTATGCTGATCGGCACAGTGCTCGATGAACTCGAACGCCGCGACCTGAAGCGCGGCCTAGTGACGATGTGCGCGGCGGGCGGCATGGCCCCTGCGATCATCATCGAGCGCATCTGACCCAAAAGAATCCCCCGGACCACCGCCTCTGAATAAGGCGTTGATCCGGGGGAATAGACTTCGTCTGTTAAGAGCGACTGGATCTGTTAAGAGCGGCTGGCGTTAACGGCAGCGACGCTTGCTCGCGAGGGATTTACCGATGAGGGCACCGGCAGCTGCACCAAGGATGGTTCCTGTGGCACGCTCACCGCGTGTATCAACGGCACGTCCGAGAAGAGCACCGGCACCGGCACCAACGATCAGACCGACAGTACCATCAGACTTGCGGCAATAGGTCCGCCCGTCCGAACCGCGCCATTCCCGGGGTCCACGATTATAGCCAGCGTCGTAACGCTCATCATAGCGGTTGTTATATCGACCGTCGTCATAGCGGCTGTCCTGATACCGATCACCTTCGTAATAGCGATCACGCGCTGCTACTGGTGTTGCGGCAATCATAGGGAGGATCATCGCGGAGACGGCTAGGGCTGAAATTGACTTACGCATTTTTCGTTCCTTTCATCGAACGGTTGGGGAAACTCGATGACCCGGTTATGCCGCTCCGTTCCTGAATATCAGCCAACCAACTCGTTCAGAAAGACGCTTTTTTTCGTCTTTTTCATTTTTTCGCCGCGAAACTGAATGGCAGATAAACCGGGGATAAACCTTGTGTGAACAGGCGGCATATATTAGCCGAAACAGCATGAGCACTTCCGACCAGCCGCCCCTTCCCCTCCACATCCGAATCGCAAATGCAGCGGATATCGACGCCATTCGCGCTTTGATGGATCGGGCAATCCGGGAGTTGCAAAAGGGTTTTCTGTCGGCAGCGCAAGTCGAGTCCTCGTCTGCTGGCATGGGTCTGGACACGCAATTGATTGAAGATGGCACCTATTTCACGGTCTGGTGTGGCGACATATTGGCCGGCTGTGGCGGATGGTCACACCGGGCAACGCTTTACGGCGGCAATCACAGTGCAGGGCGCAGTGCAAGGCTGCTCGATCCAGCAACCGAACGCGGTCGCATCCGCGCCATGTATACCAACCCTGATTTTACGCGGCGCGGCGTCGGCACCATGATCTTGGAAGCAGGCGAAGCCGCAGCGCGGGCCGCGGGGTTCAAAGCCCTCGAAATGGCGGCAACGATGGCAGGCATGCCGCTCTACCTTCGCGCAGGCTATGTCGTGGAATCCGAATGGTTTGATGAAAATGGTGCCGTCCCCGTTCCACTGGCGACAATGGTGAAGGCAATTTAAAGCGGATTGCGTAAAATCTGCACCACTGTCATGCTGGCGCCCAGCGGGTCGCCGTTTCAGCATCCATGCCTCAATGTCGTTGCCAAACGTGAACCATCCAGTCTTGCATGAAAATTGAGGCATGGGCCCTGAATCAAGTTCAGGGTGACGAGTTTAGGAGGACGGGCGTGATTCATATTTCGAGCAATCCGCTCCAGGGCAAGCAAATGAGGCTCATCACTCTTATCACCCTCTTGGTCTGTTCTACGGCGGCTTATGCCGACGACGCCAAGCCTCTGTTTGACGGGGTGACCTATCACCGGAAGGTGAGAGGCGGCGACAGGCCGATGGTCGCGCACATCATCACGCTCGATCTGACGCGACCGGGCCTTAAAATGGCGATGACGCCGCCTGATCGGTCAATGGGGATGGAACAGATCGCCCATACGACCAGCAGCTTTCTGACCATATCCGGCGCGCAAGTGGCGATCAACGCGGGTTACTTTAACCCCGTCAACGGCGGCAGTTTTAACGGGGAGGACTATTACCCCAAAGAAGGCCAGCCTGTAAACGTAGTCGGCATGGCACGCGGCGGCGGGCTTCCGGTATCGCCGGTTGAGTATGATCAGGATTACCGCGTCACTGCGATCCTGTGCATCCGCGGCGCGAAAATCCGCATCAATGACGGGCAACGCTGCGCTGGCCGAACCAGCGATGCCGTCTCCGCCGGGCCACGCCTCCTCACCAAAGGAGCTGACACACCTTTGCCGCCAGGTGAATTTTTCAGTGACGCCGTCAAAGAACCGCGCACTGCCATGGGCCTGTCGGCGAACCGAAAGACGGCATGGCTGATCGTCGTCGATGGCCGCCAAGACGGGTATAGCATGGGGGCCAGCCTGCCCGAAATGGTCGCCCTATTCCGCGAACTGGGCGCAGCTGAGGCCATCAACATGGACGGCGGCGGATCAGCAACCATGGCCGTAGCCGATAAAAGCGGCGCACCAAAACTCCTGAGCAGCCCCATACACACCAACGTGCCGGGGCGCGAGCGGCCAGTGGCCAATCATATTATTGTGTTTGCTAGGGCTTTGACGCGCTGACCCTACGGCCCAATATCCCCATACTGAACAAGCCAAGCGCCAACATTGCGAAAAATGTCATCACTGATCGTTTCATCTTTAAAATTATTCTAAAGATTTGTTTCAAGGTAATTCCCTCACGCCATGGGTTATCTTTGGATCATCACGCTATAAAATGGCGCGTGTCGGAGTTACAGTGGGAGTCGCAGTGGCAACCCCACCGTAACCCCGGAATTCTTGCCTAGAACTCTGGTTTATAATAACACAACATCAGTATTTCATTGCTTGGAGGGAGCAGGCCTTTGTCGCGCAACCATGCCATAAGTCCCGGCTCTGGGTTGCGGACATCAATTGCACGTGCGGCATTTTTTCGACAATCGCTGAATTCTAGGGTGAGTAAAGGTCGAGAAGTTGACACAGGTAATTCCAGTATTCCTGGAACCATAGCGAGTCTGCGCCGGCTATTTTCTGTTACATTTGCGCGAAAGCCCGTTTCAGCCATCCATTGCTTTGCAATATTTTCAGCTCTCAGCCAGTTGGTCGAAGTGGCAACAGGAAAGACAGTCACCGCGGGAATAAGGTGCATGATAACCACATATAACTTGCTCTTCCCTTCACGCCATTGGTCAGCGCAAAACATGCCGATCAAGATGGCAGCAACTGAAATCGCAAACATGAACATGCGCGGCTTTGGGTCAATAGCCAGTCCATAAACCAGTAAAAGGGAGGCCATGAGGGCGACTGCTGCCAAGACTTGTGTATGAGAGGAGACGCTGCGGTGTCTGACGGCTACGAGAGCCAAAGCGGCGCACAAGAGTAAGCCACATTCCCAGTTTGTGAAAAGGTTGATCCATGGATCAATGATCCAATGCAATCTAATTCCAGAAGCAGGTTGCCAACGTGATATGACATCCGCGTTGAACAATGGCGAAGTCATACTGACATCGCCTTGAAGTTCTGTGGATGCGATTGTGGTGTGCGATAAAGCCAGGTTTAGCCGCAGCAGTGGATTTCCACTATCCAACCAATGAAACATCGCTTCACCGACCGGTATCACCGTAAAGGATGATAAGAAAAGCATCAGAGTATGACGCTCTAAATGGCGGAGAGCGACGAGAAAAAGTGGCGCGATCACAGCAATTGCAGTTTCGCGCGTCGCAACAGCAAGGCCGAACGAAATTCCCCCCAGCACAGCAATCCACGACGAGCGCCGCTTCATAGATGCAATGCCGCATAAGGTGCCACCCAGTAGAAATGCGAGTTCAGCCATGTCGACATTTGGCAAAAGAAGCAGATTAGCGACCGCTGGGGTAAGGATGAAGATCAACCCAGCAGAGCAGCCGGCGGCTCTTCCACCCAGTTTATTCGCAATCAGTGTTACAAGGACAACAGCAGATAACGAAAAGGCCGCACTTACAAAATTGAGCGCGGTTCGGGCATCATCAAAAATCTGCAGTGCCCAAGACATTGGCAAAAGCAAAGGCCAACGTGCCGCCCAATGCGTTTCAGGTGTGCACCATCCCTGTGCAGCGATGCATTTAGCGGCTTGGAAATAGTACCAATCATCTGCACCTCCGCCCCGATATCCGGAAGGGTTTAGCCAAGCGAGGATCAGCGCGATGCAGAGCGGAACAGCCAAAGCCCATGACTTGAAAAACCCGGTTGCTGCGTTGTTGGTCATCTCATGCTCTGATGGTTCATGTTCAAATCGCCGTCAATGGTCTGCTCAAATCCACAAGCGCCATGCCGCCAATCCATGCAAAACTCGCCGTATGTTCGCATAATGTTCTTGCAAAGTAGGACTATTTTTGGTGCAGTCTTTGAATGAACTTTCACGCGCCTTACGATTCGCCTATACCCTGCGGAACTTTGCCTGCCGCCGCAAAGAAGCGTGACTCTGCGGTCAGCGCTCGGTTGAACCAAATGGTCAGAAGCCGCTCACTAAATAGTGCGGTGAGGTGTCAACCATGTGTCAACTTTGACGTGCGCTGGCCGCTGGCGTGAGGTTGTGGCGTATCTTTGTCAAGCCGTCGCAAGCAGGATCCCCCTCAAGAGTGTGAGGGAGGTTTGTGGTTCTGCCGCGCGTAATCGCTCCGACAGATCAGTGCAGAACCTGCGCCGCACTGTAACCTTGTTCAGGTTGGGGCCTAAGGACTTCCCCCTTATCCTGTTTCGATTTTCTGGCTAAAGCACTCGCATGGCAGACCAACCCCAATCCCCGGATCGATTCCATGAGGATCGTGCCGCTTACACCGTGCGCGGGGGGGAGTTGCCGGATCTGGAGGCTGGCGTCGCGGCGATCCGCAATGTGCTGAACACGCTGCCGCAGAATCCCGGCGTTTACCGCATGCATGATGTGCGCGGCGACGTGCTTTATGTGGGCAAGGCGAAGGCCCTGCGCAACCGCGTTGCCAATTACACCCAAGTGGACAGGCTGCCCCGCCGCTTGCTGCGCATGGTCGCGCAGACGCGCAGCATGACGATTGTGACGACCAACAGCGAAGCCGAGGCGCTGCTGCTGGAGGCGCAACTGATCAAGCGGTATCGCCCGGCATACAATGTGTTGCTGCGCGACGACAAAAGCTTCCCCTTTATCCTCTTGCGCGATGATCATGCCTTTCCCCGCATCCAGAAGCATCGCGGTGCGCGGCGGGCAAAAGGAAATTATTATGGGCCTTTTTCCAGTGCAGGCTCGGTCAACCAGACGCTCAACGCCCTGCAAAAGCTGTTTCTGCTGCGGTCATGCAACGATAGTTTTTTCAGCAACCGGGATCGACCGTGCTTGCTGCACCAGATCAAGCGATGCTCGGCACCCTGTGTAGACCGGATCACGCCAGCGGCCTACGGCGACCTTGTTGCCGATGCAAAGGCGTTCCTTGGCGGCAAATCAACGCAGGTGCAGACCAAGCTCGGCGCGCAAATGGAGGCGGCGGCGCAGGCACTGGACTTCGAATCCGCAGCGATCATGAGGGATCGGTTGCGTGCGCTGACCTTCATTCAGGGCAGCCAAGCGATTCATGCCGAAGGCGTTGGTAATGCTGATATTTTCGCCATGGCCGCTAAAGCAGGCGTGATTGGCATTCAGGCCTTTTTCATTCGCGGCGGGCAAAACTGGGGACACCGTGCCTTCTTCCCTACCCACACCGAAGGGTTGAGCGCGGAGGAAGTGATGACCAGCTTCCTCGCGCAGTTCTACGATGACGTGCCTCCTCCACGCTCCATCCTGCTCGACCGCGTATTGCCAGAAGGCGAGTTGCTGGCCGAGGCATTGAAGGAACGGGCGGGCGGCAAAGTGGACATTTCCATGCCACAGCGCGGAGACCGGGTCCGCCTCATTAAACAAGCCAGCCGCAACGCTGTTGAAGCGCTGGACCGGCGGCTGGCCGAAACGACAACGCAGGGCAAGCTGCTGCGCGAAGTGGCGGAGCTTTTTGATCTCGCCGAACCGCCACAGCGGATCGAGATTTACGATAACAGCCATATTCAGGGCACCAATGCGCTAGGCGCGATGGTCGTCGCCGGGCCGGAAGGCTTTATCAAAGGCCAGTATCGCAAGTTCAATATCAAGAACCCTGACACGGCCCCTGGCGATGACTTTGCGATGATGCGCGAAGTGTTTGAGCGGCGCTTCACCCGCGCTCAGGATGAAGACCCTGATCGCGAAAAGGGAGATTGGCCGGACCTTGTGCTGATCGACGGCGGAAAAGGCCAGATGAGCGCTGTCAAATCCATCATGGATGAAATCGGCGTGCAGGATGTGGCGATGATTGGTGTCTCCAAAGGACCAGACCGCAACGCTGGGCGGGAGACGTTCCACTTCCCCGATGGCCGCGAATTTCAATTGCCCGTGAACGCGCCTGTGCTCTTCTACCTCCAGCGCTTGCGCGACGAAGCACACCGCTTCGCCATTGGCGCGCACCGCACCAAACGCAGCAAAGCGATCACCGTCAGCCCGCTGGACGAAGTGCCCGGCATTGGCCCGGCGCGAAAGAAGGCGCTTCTCATGCACTTCGGCACTGCGAAGGCCGTGCGCGGGGCGACACTTGAGGACCTGCAACGCGCCCCCGGGGTTTCAGCCGCTGTGGCGCAGACAGTGTATGATTTTTACCATGGGGGAGGATGATTTGTAGCGATGTCGAATTCTGCTATATCTTTGCTGATGGACAAACCCAAAGTCATAGACCCCGCAACACGGCGCAGCATCGAGATGTATCTTGATCGCATCGCGGATGACTATCCGATTGAGGAAGTCTGGCTCTACGGCTCCCGCGCGCGCGGCGACGCGAAACCGGACAGCGATGCGGATTTGGCCATAGTGTTAAGCGGCCCTAAGCAACGAACAATGACGGTTGCTCTCAAAATGAACGATCCAGCCTATGATGTGATGTTAGAAACAGGGTTGATCATCTCAGCGTATCCCATCTGGCATGAGGATTGGATAGACCCTGAAAAGCACAGTAATCCTTGGCTAATCGCCAACATCAAAAGAGAGGGCATTGTGCTGTGAATCCAGAAATGTGGATTGCGAAGGCCGAGAAATGCCTCTCTTCAGCAGAACTTCTTCTCAAAAATGGCGATCCGGATGCGGCATGCAACCGCTCTTATTACGCGATGTTTAACGCAGCTCGGGCTTCCTTGTTGATTGTTGGTCATGGCGAAAAGGCGATGTCGAAAACTCATTCCACCATCATCGGTGCGTTCGGTCAGTATATTGCCAAAACCGGTTTCGTGCCTTTGGAAATGGGGCGGATATTTAGCCATGAATTCCAAAGACGACTTCTTAGCGACTATGAAGGTGACGAAATATCGGTCAGCGAAACAAAGGATTCTATCGACAACGCGACGAAATTCATCGCTGCTGTCAAACACTGGATATCCAACCAGTAACATCCCCAGTGGCCCTTACCGCTGATCCAGCTGCGCCCTTACTGCCCGAAGCCCTTCACGGGTGACCCGGTAAGGCCCGCCGCCAATACTGCCGATCAGCCGCTTGGCCTTCAACTTGCGGAACACGGCCATCGTGCAATCATCCAATCGCCAGCCATCGCGGGTAAAGCAATCGATATCGACGATGTGCCCCCTGTCACAATGCCGATGATGTATTGAGCCGCCTTGCGCCAGCGCGTGCAGCACGCGCTGTTCATATTTTGAAACGTTCATGTGAAAACCTGCCGAATTTGATCAAGCGATATCGCTCAGACACCGCAGCTTGGCAGGTCTGGCGCGCGATCAGCGGCTCCGCAGTGTCTGCGGGCGCTGGATCAAATGGAGGCAATCTCGTTCATAAATTCCATCGCGTTATGCACCCTTACAATAGCAAAACGAACGCGGCGATCAAGCCCATCTTGCCTCTGTCGTATCCTCCGCTATCGATTGCCGCATCAAACAGGGGAATGCGCATGCCGACAGTCAATGCCAATGGAATGGAACTCTATTACGAAGAAGTCGGAGAATCCGACGCGCCTGTGATCCTGCTGATCATGGGGCTGGGCACGCAGATGATTGCGTGGCCCGATGATTTTGTGAACGGACTGGCAGGCGAAGGCTTTCGCGTTATCCGTTACGACAACCGGGATATTGGGCTGTCTTCTCGTTTGGACGGAGCCGCAGCACCGAACCTAATCCTGACCCTTTTGAAATCACGCATAGGATTGTCGGGCGGCGTTGCGTATTCGCTTAAGGATATGGCGCTGGATGCGGTGGGCTTGCTGGATGCGTTGGACATCCATGCTGCACATATCGTTGGCGTGTCCATGGGCGGCATGATTGCCCAGAATGTTGCAGCACTTCACCCGTCCCGCACACTCAGCCTAACCAGCGTCATGTCATCGAGCGGCGCAGCAGGCTTGCCCGGACCATCGTCTGAACTGCGCAAACGGATGATCGCCAAACGCCCTGACAATCCCACACGCGAAGAAGCGGTTGCAGCAGGGACTGAAATGCTCAAACTGATCAGCTATCCTGATCCTGCGCGCGCAGCGGACGCGTTTGAAGTGGCGGCAGGCCGCGCCTTTGACCGCAGTTACAATCCAATGGGGGCGAAGCGGCAATTGCTGGCAATTATCACTGACACAGGGCGTCACGGGCGTCTGGCCAAGGTGAAGGCCCCTACCCTTGTCATCCACGGCGCAGCGGATCCGCTCGTTCCGCTGGCCAATAGCGAAGATATCGCCCGCCGCATTCCAGGTGCACGGCTGGAGGTTATTGAGGAAATGGCACATGATCTGCCGCCGTCTCAAGTTGGGCGCATGGTGGAGTTGATCGCGGGCCACGCTGCGCTATAATCAAGCCTATGGTACAACCTCCCCATTCGTCCCCCCATTTTGAAGATCGCGTTTTTCTTGGCTTTGTTGTGGTCGCGTCGCTGGCCATGGCCTGGATTGCATCGCCTTTCTTTGGCGCAATCCTTTGGGCGTTGATTGCTGCGATCCTGTTTGCGCCGGTCAAAGGCCGCATTGCCCTCAAAATGCCCAACCGCAAGAATAGTGCGGCGGCGCTGACCCTGTTGTTGGTGATTGCTATTGTGATCATTCCATCGGCTGTTTTAGGGTCGCTGATGGTGGATGAGGCTGTGCGCACTTATGCCCAGATTGAATCCCGTCAAATCGATTTCGGCGCGGTATTTCGCGACGTGCAAAACGCCGTGCCACCGTCGGTCATGACGATGCTGGACCGGTTCGGTTTCGGCGATTTCAATGCGCTTCAGGAAAAACTATCCTCCGTCATTACCAGCGGACTGCGGATAGCGACGACTCAGGCACTCAACATTGGCCAAAGCGCATTCAGTTTCGCCATGGGCATGGGCATCATGCTTTACCTCACCTTCTTCCTGCTGCGCGACGGTCGGCAGTTAACGCGCCAAATCAGTGAAGTTGTGCCCATGCATGCGGCCAAAAAATCGGCGCTGTTTGACAAATTCACCACCGTCATTCGCGCCACGATCAAGGGCAGCATCGTCGTTGCCTTGGTTCAAGGCGTGCTCGGCGGCGTCATTTTTGCACTGCTCGATATTCGCGCGGCCCTGCTCTGGGGTGTCGTGATGGGCTTTCTTTCGCTGGTCCCGGCTATCGGAACGGGCCTGATCTGGCTTCCAGTGGCGATCTATTTGCTGGTGACCGGCGCTGTGTGGCAAGGGGTTGTTCTGCTCCTCTGCGGCTTCTTCATTATTTCGATGGTTGATAATGTCCTGCGCCCGATCCTTGTCGGCGCAGATACGCGGATGCCTGATTATGTTGTACTAATTTCGACGCTAGGCGGACTAAGCGTGATGGGCATCAATGGCTTCATCGTAGGCCCCGTCATCGCCGCCATGTTCATTGCTGCGTGGGAAATTTTTGCCCAAAGTCGTGCTATACCGACTGAAGCTTAAATCGCGGCATCCCGCACTACTGCCAATCCAGCCTCCCGCTGCGCCTTTAATTCCTGCTTCAACGTCGCTGGATCTCGCGCGAAAATGAAACCGAATGACACACCACCTTCCTTGCCGATCGTCGCGTGATGGATTTTATGGGCCTGCACAATCCGCTTGGCATAGCCACTGCGCGGCACCCAGCGAAAATAGCGTTGATGAACCAAGCCGTCATGCACCAACGTGTAGATGATGCCGTAACCCAAAATGCCAAACGCCACCCAAAGCCCCGGCAACCAAGCCGACGTGCCCATGATCACGGGGCTGCTGATGGCGAACATTGACATGCTCATCACTGCGCCGACAATGGCATAGAGGTCATTCCGCTCAAGCAGATTGTCATGCGGCTCATGATGATCCCGGTGCCATGCCCAGCCCCAGCCGTGCATCACATATTTATGGCTCCACCATGCCAGCCCCTCCATCGCGAGGATGGTGCCGATGACGATGGCGATGTTCAGTGCGACTTGCATGGCTGTTCTATTAAGCCTCAGTTCCTAACATCGCCATATCAAAATAAGACGGTAGACCATTATGAGCACAAAAAATGCGGGCCAGGGTATGACCCCTGACCCGCCTCCACGGTTGCGACCCGAAGGAGTATCTTTTACCGCGCGCTGGCGTTGACCGCCTCGGATGCGGCGGGATATTCGATGGCAGACTTACGAACTGCAATGACGTAGATCAGTACGCCCACGCCCACCTTTGCGACCAGATCGGCAATCGTGTAGCCAATCTGCACTGCCGCTGCGACCGTGCCGCCGCCAAAGTCGGTGTAGGGAATCATATAGACGATGGGGTAAAAGCCCCACGACCCGAAGGTGATCAACCGCGCGTCCTTCACAAGCTTACGCACTGATTCTGGCTGACGCTCAATCGACGCGCCAAGGCCCTTAAACAATTCCCACACAATATAGAGGAACGGAATTGTGGCGAGCGTGCCCCAAATCGCGCGCGTTCCATTATCGCCTGCGATTTCGCCGGGATAACCGAGGATGATCATCAACGCAGCCGCCGAGCCGAGACGAAGTGACTTCGACGATGTTTCTTCTGATGACAAGCGCATGACCAGAATAAGCTCGATCAGCAACAACGGCACAGTCAACAGCCAGTCAACATACCGATAGGCGTCGTTAAACGCGACGCCTGTCACTGTAATAACGCCGTTGGTTACGGTGTAGGCTTCGCTCCAGCTTTCGAAAATCCGAAAATAATGATAAGCGGCAATAGCCGTTACGAGCCCGGAAATCGTCAGCGCCGTCTTATATGCGGCCCCAACTTGCGACCGGCCTAGCCACAAAAAAATCGTTGCGGCAGCCATTGTCGCAAAGGTAAATGAAAACGCGTTGTACACGAGCGAATATTGCCCGACTGATAAACCATCCATGATGTTGCCTCCTTGTTCGGCGAAGGCTTCCTGAGGACGCCGCGACCGAAATTTTCGTTTGATCGCGAGATGATGCCTGAGCAAAATGACCTATGGCGTGCGATTGGCGGTGCTATGCGCGCATGGTGAGACCATCCCTATACAGGGCTTTCCCCATACCGACTTTCAACTACGGGATTTAGTCAAAGCCCTGCTTCGACTGCCACCCGCACCGCGTCCGCCCCGTTACAGGTGCCAAGCTTCTTCAACATCAAGGTGCGGTGCATTTGCACAGTTTTTTCACTCAGCTCCAATTCATGGGCGATTTGCTTATTCCGCAACCCGTGAGCCATATACCGGAGGATCTGAAGTTGGCGGGGCGATAATGTGTCCACCAAATGAGCAGCACTGCGTTGCCGTTCCGAAGCAGGCCCCTCTTCATCTTCATCCAGTTCCATTTGCGAACCGATGAAATATTCCAGATCGCCGCCACGATCAAACACAGGCGCAACCAGCACCGCGTTGCGAAAGGGCGTGCCGTCGCGCTTATAATTCCGGATTTCAACCAGCACAGGCCTGCGCGCACAAATCCCCTGGCGGAGTTTTTCGGTCAGCCATGTCTCGGTCTCGTCTCCAGCCAAGAACTTGCAATTCCGGCCTAAGATTTCTTCAACTGGATATCCAGTCAAGTCGCAAAACGCCTTGTTCACCGCAATGATCGGGTTTTCCGGCAATCGCGGGTCGCTGATCAGCGCCGCAATTGGGCTGTGCCGGATCGACTCCAGTATCGGGTTCTTCCGCTTTTTAAGGTGCGGCTGCATGGCGACTCAGTCGTTATTATTGATGCGTCTCTCACGCATCAGATGCAGCGAATTGACACCGCTGCCCACCGGGACTTAAGGACTGCGAATGGCCAGCAAACCCCGCACCCTCTACGAGAAAATCTGGGACGCGCATGTCGTTGACCAGCGCCCCGATGGCACAGCGCTCATCTTCATTGACCGACATCTTGTTCATGAAGTGACGAGCCCGCAGGCATTTGAAGGATTGAGGTTAGCAGGCCGCACTGTGCGGCGTCCTGACCTCACGCTTGCGGTTCCAGATCATAATTTGCCCACGACCGCGCGCCTTGACGCAAATGGCGTGCGCATTCCCATCGCTGACCCGGAAAGCGCCCAGCAATTGGCGGCGCTTGAGGCCAATGCCCCAACCTTTGGCATCCGCTATATCGACGCAAGTGCCGTTGAACAGGGCATCGTCCATGTCGTAGGGCCTGAACAGGGCTTTTCCCTTCCCGGCACCACCATTGTTTGCGGGGATAGTCATACGGCCTGCCACGGCGGGCTAGGCGCGCTGGCATTCGGGATTGGCACATCCGAGGTCGAACATGTGCTCGCCACGCAGACGCTGCTCCTCAAGCAATCCAAAACGATGGAAGTGCGGGTGGAGGGCGATACTGGCCCCGGCGTGACGGCAAAAGATGTTATCCTTCATATTACCGGCGTCATTGGCGCTGCGGGTGGCACGGGGCATGTGATTGAATATACTGGCACCGCGATCCGCGCGCTCTCGCTTGAGGGCCGCTTGACGGTCAGCAATATGGCCATCGAAGGGGGCGCGCGCGCTGGCCTGATCGCGCCCGATGATGTGACATTTGCCTATATCAAGGGCCGCCCTATGGCTCCCAAAGGCGCGGAATGGGATGCAGCCGTTGCGTATTGGCGCACTCTGGCAACTGAACCGGGCGCGACATATGACAAGACGGTCGTCATCAACGCGGCGGACATCGTGCCGAGCGTGACATGGGGCACATCGCCCGAAGATGTGGTGCCAATCACCGGCTCCGTGCCAGACCCGATGAGCTTTGCTGACCCGTCTAAGCAAGTCGCGGCGCAAAAATCGCTTGATTATATGGGCCTGAGCGCAGGCACGCGGATGGCAGATGTAGAAGTGCAGAATATCTTCATTGGCAGCTGCACCAACAGCCGCATCGAAGACCTCCGCGCCGCCGCCGCTGTGCTGAAAGGACGACACAAAGCGGCGAATGTGAAATGGGCCATCGTTGTACCCGGCAGCGGCCTCGTGAAACGCCAGGCCGAAGCGGAGGGCCTCGACCGCATCTTCATCGACGCAGGCCTCGAATGGCGCGAACCCGGTTGTTCGGCCTGTCTCGGCATGAACCCGGACAAAGTCCCCAGCGGAGAACGCTCCGCCTCCACCAGCAACCGCAACTTCGTCGGGCGGCAAGGCCCAGGTGCGCGGACACATCTGGTATCGCCAGCCATGGCGGCGGCGGCGGCGGTGACAGGGCGGTTAACGGATGTGCGGGAGTTGATTTGACCTAAAGTCTGACCTATATTGGTCGTAGTTTAAGTCATTAAGGATAAGTTTGTGGACACACGCGTGACCGAATTTGGCGCAGCAGATGCCAAAGCCCGCTTTTCAGAATTGCTTGCACGTGCCGAACAGGGCGAAGAAATAGCCATCCGCAAACATGGCCGGATTGTTGCTAAACTCTCTCCCGCAACCCCGCTGCGTTGCGCGTCGGAGCCGCGCAAAAACTGGGACGCATGGTTTGCCCACAGGGATGCGCGTAAGATCGCGCTGGCGCCCGGTGAAACAGTCATGGATTTACTGGCGGACACGCGCGGGGAATGACTTTCGTTCTCGATGCGTCGGTTTCGCTTGCTTGGCATTTCGCCGATCAAAATGAGGACGCAGCCCGGCACCTTGCCAACCGCGCCGCCGATGAAGGCGTTCTCGTTCCACCCTATTGGCAATTTGAAACAGCAAACGGATTGCTGCGCGGGGAACGGATGGGACGAACCGACGCACAGTCAATTTCCCTGTTCGTCGATCTGCTGAGCAGCCTGTCAGTCGACATTGACCCTCTCGACTCCAACGCCGCGTTTGACGTGACCCTTCCCCTTGCCCGTGACTACAGCCTGAAAATCTTTGACGCAGGCTATCTTGTGGTCGCGATCCGTAATCAGATGCCATTGGCGACGTTCGACAAGAGATTAGCCGACGCGGCGCGGAGTGCAGGTGTGACTGTGTTGGGGGCGAAGCTCTGAATTGGGTTTTTTAGTATGGACAGCATTCCGCTTCCACCAGCGGGGGCAGTAATAGTGCGGTTAACGGATGTGAGAGATTTATGATTTAGGCGCTTCTGCACAGCCGGAGGCGCAAAATGCAGGTTTCGCAAGACTATGTCATTATTTTTGGCGGTATCCTGATCACCGCGATGCTCTTGGCTCGCGCTTTCTCAAAACCGAAGGGCCAATGGCGATCTCGCAGACAAGGGTCATGGCGTCCAAAAATTGTCTCATCCAAACGCGACATTCAATCTAATCCATTTGCGCTGGGCGATAGCGTTGATCAACTTCGGATTGTGAGCAATGCCTCGTTCCAGCCGCAAAGACTCCTGTCCCGTGCCGAAGCGCGAGTCTTTAAAGCGGCAGAAAAAGCGATTGATGAACTCAACCTTCCGTGGAGGGTCATGGCTCAAGTCAGTTTAGGTGAAATTCTCAAATCAGCGGATATTATGGCTTACCGATCTATCAACAGCAAACGCGTCGATGTTCTTATCATTTCGGAAGATCATCTGCCAATCGCTGCGATCGAATATCAGGGAACAGGACACTATTTAAGCGACGCCGCCGCGCGAGATGCGGTCAAAAAGGAAGCCCTTCGGCGTGCGGGCATCGGCTACATTGAGATCGTCTTTGGCGATGAATCTAACGAAGTAAAAAACCAGATCAGTCGATTGATGGCCAGAAGGAAAGCGATTGATCCAGCCCTTCAAACCAACTCCGACTGAACCCGCCGCCGCACCATTGCCGCTGCGCGTTGCAGGGTTTTAATCGTCACGTTCCGGTCGCTGCCACACTATTCTTGGTTCACGCAGAGGCGCGGAGGCGCAGAGAGAATGTGGCGGTCGTTACTCTCAAATCCTCTGCGCCTCCGCGTGAACTCAATTGGTATATCCCATTGACATATCCCCAAATTCGGATCAGAAAGAATTATGTCAACGCAAACCACCCTTTTTAAGTCTAACCGGTCTCAGGCAGTACGGATTCCAGCCGATATTGCCTTTCCAGATAGCGTTAAAAAGGTGATCATTCGCAAAGTCGGCAAGTCGCGGATTATTACGCCAGTAGATGCGCTGTGGGATGATTTTTTTGCGATGCTACCGTGCGATGACGATTTTGTCGCTCCGGAGGATCTGGCGCCTGACGGTATTGAAACCTTTTAATGCCGGATACCATGCTGGATACGAATGTCTGCATCCGGGCAATGCGGCGTGGCTGGGACATTATTCGGGAACGCCTAAAAAGCGAGAGTGACAATCTCTGTCTCTCGGTCATTGTTGTGCATGAACTTTATGTTGGCGCAGAAATGTCTGCGAGAACTGCCCACAATCATGATCTCGTAAGTGAACTTTTGGCGCGATTGATTGTATTGGATTTTGACGATGCCGCAGCACGTCACGCTGCGGAAATCCGGGCTTCACTCTCGCGGGCCGGTAAATTGATTGGCGCCAATGATATTCTTGTTGCTGGCCATGCGCGTAGTCTTGGCTTGAAACTGATTACTAGCGATTTGTCAGACTTTTCTCGCGTAGACGGCTTGCGTTGTGAGGATTGGCTGGCACTCTAACCCGTGCGGTAATCCGCAATCACATCGCCGCACCCCCGCAACTCTTCCTCATGGCCGACTTCGCGCCAGCTTTCGGCGAGGGCCTCGGCTTCCCATTGCAGCATGGCGGGGTGCGCGATGATATGATCGACCCAGGCTTGCGCGCCAGATCCCTTTGGCCCGACATCAAGCCCGTAAGTGCGCACGCGGTAGGCAACCGGGGCATAAAAAGCGTCTACCGCACCGAATTGAGCGCCCGCCAGATAAGGCCCACCAAAGCGCGACAGGCCTTCTTCCCACAATTCCCTGATCCGCGCGACATTGCCCTTTAGCGCGTCTGACATCGGCTTGGGCTTCACCCGCACACCGACATTCATGGTGCAATCATTGCGCAGAGCAGAGAAGCCCGAGTGCATTTCCACCACCGCGCACTGCGCCCAGGCGCGCGCGTCAGCATCCTTCGGCCAAACGCCGTCGTGCCGGTCCGCCAGATAAAGCGCGATGCCAAGCGAGTCGTATATCGTCCGCCCCTTATCCAACAGCGCAGGCACTTGGCCGGTGGGGGAAAAGGCGCGGAAGTCATCATAATTCGCAGGCTTAGTGAAGGGTTCCAACCGATCTTCAAACGCGATGCCCAGCCCCTTCATGAGAAGCCAAGGCCGCAGCGACCAGCTGGAATAGTTGCGGTTGGCGGAGATGAGGGTGTAAGTCATGGCCAGCTATCATTTCATTGCAAAAGCGGGATTGCATCACGCGCTATTTCATCCTTCAAGGCATCATTCCCGCACCGATCCAGATCAACGATATCAACCGTAATGCTCAAGTCACTCTCATCAAAGGCAAACAAAAGGTCATCGCGTAACAGTGCATCAGCGCCAACCAGTGCAAGATCGAGATCAGAGCCGCGTCGATTTTTACCTGTCGCACGCGAACCAAACACTTTCACCTCCCGAAAACGGTCAAGGTGCGGCAGCAAGATGTTTTGCACGACGCTAAACTGCATGTCACTCAGTTGGGCCGGGTTCATTGATCGTTACTCATATCAGTAAAGGTCTGGAGCATGAGCGGATAGTAATAATCGATAATCCGATCAACTTCTCGCGAGACCATGTCTTCATCATAAGAATGCGAGAGTATATTACGTGCTTTTGACGCAAGCACCCACCCGTCGCCGTCTTTTATCAAGTTGACCGAAAAAGCTTCTCTTATCACTGGAAGCGGAGCCACTACGTCGAGCACGACCCCTTGATCTGCCAAAGCATCGCGCAACACTTTCCAACCAACATCCCAAGAAAGTTCAAAAAATTGAATCAATCCTCCGCGTTCGGCTTCGGTTAAGGGTCTTTGCCGAGCCAACTCAATCACGCGACCTAACGCCGCTAAAGCTCCCCCAAATTTTTCAATTCGTCGTCTCGAAGCAGGCGATTCCATTTATACCGTGTATCGCGCCGTCGTCTTTGCCGCAACCTCGTCCGCTGACACTCCCGGTGCTGTCTCAATGAGTTTGAACGGCGACGCATGGTCGGGCCGGGCAAAAACGCAGAGATCTGTCACGATCATATCGACCACATTCTTGCCCGTAAGAGGAAGTGTGCAGGCGGAGATGAATTTCGCGCTGCCATCTTTGGCAGTATGTTCCATCACGACGATGATCTTCTTAACGCCCGCGACCAAGTCCATCGCGCCGCCCATGCCTTTGATCATTTTGCCGGGGATCATCCAATTGGCGATATCGCCATTTTCCGCGACTTCCATTGCGCCGAGCACCGTCAAATCAATATGCCCGCCCCGGATCATCGCGAAGCTTGCCGCGCTGTCGAAATAGGCAGATTGCGGAAGCTCACTGATCGTCTGCTTGCCCGCGTTGATGAGGTCCGCATCTTCTTCGCCCGCGTAAGGGAAAGGACCAATGCCGAGCATGCCGTTTTCGGATTGCAGCGTTACTTCGACGCCTGCCGGAATATGGTTCGCCACCAGTGTGGGGATGCCGATGCCAAGGTTCACATAATATCCGTCACGCAACTCCTTCGCGGCGCGCGCGGCCATTTCATCGCGGGTCCAGCCTTTAACTTCTTGGGCCATTACACCGCCTCCCTTTCCCGCACTGTCCGAAACTCAATCTTCTTATCATAGGGTGCCCCCAAAACGATCCGCTGCACATAGACGCCGGGCAAGTGGATGGCTTCGGGGTCGAGCGACCCTACTGGCACAATTTTTTCGACTTCAACCACGCATATTTTGCCGCAAGTCGCGGCGGGTTGGTTGAAATTGCGGGCGGTTTTGCGGAAGATCAGATTACCGCTTTCATCGGCCTTCCAAGCCTTCACAATGGCTAGGTCGGCAAATATCCCGCGTTCGAGGATGTAGTCTTGCCCGTCGAAGTTTTTCACTTCCTTGCCCTCAGCGACAGCCGTGCCGACGCCGGTTTTGGTGTAAAATCCCGGAATACCAGCGCCACCTGCGCGCATGCGTTCGGCAAGCGTGCCTTGCGGGCAGAATTCAACTTCAAGTTCGCCAGCCAGATATTGCCGTTCAAATTCCTTATTCTCGCCGACGTAGCTGGACATCATTTTCTTGATCTGCCGCGTGCGGAGGAGCTTGCCGAGGCCTTCGCCGTCTATGCCTGCGTTGTTGGACGCCACGGTCAGCCCCCTCACGCCGCTGTCTACAATCGCATCGATGAAGCGTTCAGGGATACCGCACAGACCAAAGCCGCCTGCCGCAATCAGCATATCATTGCGCAGGACGCCTTCGAGAGCAGCGGCGGCATTGGGATAGAGTTTCTTCATTATGGCTCCCGATACTAAAGAAAAATCCAGCTTTCTTCGCCCGCTCAGGCTGAGCTTGAGCGACATTCACAGTCTGCATCATAAGCTAGTTGAACGGTTTGCTATTGCCAACTGCAACCACCCACACCGCACATGCAAAAACCGCACCCATCGCGCCACACCTTAATGCTCGAGGCGTGCTCCGGGCTTGACCCGGAGGCCAGAAGTCCCAAACACTGAGGCATTACCGCGGGGCTCCGGGTCAAGCCCGGAGCACTGCTGCTTCGACAAATGCTAGTCAAACCCAACCCCAGTCGCGACCGAAAGATCAGCCAGCAACTGCGCCTCCCCCACCACTTTGATCGCATGCATCCCCAATTCCGACGCCGGTTTGCAGTTTATGCCGAGGTCATCGAGATAGATGCAATCTGCCGCCGCGACGCCCAGCGCGTCACACATCATTTGATAGATACGGGGATCGGGCTTGCGAACGCCAACTTTGCTGCTTTCGATGATGACCTCAAAGCGCGTCATCGCATCGGCAACTTGTTCGGCTTTACCGATCCCGTGCGCCATGCCGGGGCCTTCGCCACTCGGCACATTGTTGGTGATGCAGCCGAGGCGAAAGCCCGCCGCCTTCAGCGTATCCATCGCCGCCACCACGCGGGGGCGCACATCACCGGACAAGCATTTGATCACATCTGCACCGCGAAGGTCGACGCCTTTTGCCTGAGCTTCGGCCGCAAAAGCGGCGTCAAACTGTTCAGCTGAAATCTCCGCGCGCTCAAACTTGGCCCAGGCATTATTGTCCCGGTCAACGGCATTGATCGCCCGAATGAAGTCACGCGGCAGGCCGCGCTCCGCCTCAAGCCGGTTGAACGTATCAAATGGTGAGGTTGTCACCACGCCGCCGAAATCAAATATCACAGTTGTGGTCGTCATTTTTGTCCTTGGAATAAGGGAGAGGGCAAACGGTCCTCTGGTTTCAGGAGTTGAGCGTCGGCCTTGGTTTGCATCAATAGGATGTTGCCGCGACCGACCACTGCCACCGCTGGCCCCTTAAAATCCAGCACTAAAGCAGTATCCTCATCAATGCCCACGCCCTTAAATCCAAAGCCATTTGCATCCCGCATCGCCCGCACTGCACGCTGCAACCTTGGCTGGCGTCTACGCTGCGTGAAATGCTGATCAACGATGAAGCCGGGCAGGAAGCCAAGCCCCGGCCCAACAACCAACGGCTCCGGCTGTCCCTCCGCTGGAGCGCAGTCCTTTGGATCGCGGCTGACGTCTGCACTCACATCGGCTAGGGCTGGGTCACCGCAAAGGATCATCCCCTCCCCCATGATCGCCGCACCTGCACTGGTGCCGCCGATTACCGCGCCAGATTTAAGCCGCTTGCGCATCGCCTTAAGCATGGGCGTGCCCGCCAGCACTCGCATCGTCCGCGCCTGATCTCCGCCAGTGAACCAGATGCCGCCAGCGCGATTGATCTTGGCGATTTCAGCGGCGCTACGCCCGTTGATGGACCATTTGGCTTCGTTGGCCGAAGGAGTCGCTGGATCATCAACCTCTGCCAACGCGACGATGCTGATCCGCGAACGATCAACCCCGTAACTGACCAGATTAGCAGCGAAATCATCGGCTGACCCTTGCGGCTCCCCCGAAGCGGACGGCACAATCGCAATTGTCTTGCCCGCTGGCACTCGGTCAATGAAGGCGCGGTAGATAGCGGCATTATCCTTAGATAGACCGCCGCCCACTATTACCAGCGAACCACGGTCTGCCAATGCAGGCGAGGCGATTAGCAGCACAGAAAGAGCCGCAAACCGCATCAATAGCGAAGCTTCAGCCCCGGCCTTGCCCAGCGCGTCTTGGCAAGTTTTCCGGTGCCGGACAGGCAAATCCAAGCATCCATCATATCCGCCCCGCCAAAGCAGATGTTGGTCGTGAACAGGTCAGGCGTTGCCACAAATTCCACCAGTTCCCCGGCAGGTGAGACAACTGAAATTCCGCTTTCCCCAATCGTCGCGACGCAAATGTTACCACCTGCCTCCATCGCCAGACTGTCAAAGAATTTATATCCCGCAGGCCGGTAAAGCGGAATGCCCTGCCCGCCCGGGCCAGACGCATCGGCGACTTTGCCCGGTGCAACGACATCAAAGGCCATCAACCGGCAGGTATAGGTTTCCGCCGCATAAAGCCGCTTGCCATCGGGCGACAGGCCAACACCGTTCGGGTTGTTGGAGGGGAAAATGACTTCCTCCAGATGGGTGCCATTGGCCTTGCCGTAGAAAATACCAACAATATCGTGCGCGCGGGTAGTGAAGTCTTGCTTGCCGTGATCAGTGAACCAGAAGCCCCCGTGATCATCAAACACAATATCATTGGGGCCGCGCAGAGTGCAGCCAAAGTCACCAGATTTATAGAGGATTTCGACTGCCCCGGTTGCGATATCAATCCGTTCGATCCGCCCGCCGCTATAGTCTGACGCGATACCGTGCGGCGTCAGATAGCCATCACGCTCATTCCAGTGGAACCCGCCGTTGTTGCAACAATACAGCTTTCCGTCCGGGCCAATCGCCAGACCATTCGGCCCGCCACCCGGCGTTGCAACGGTCGTTTTGGTGCCGTCTGCTGCGACGCGCGTGATCCGCCCCGCCTCGATTTCAGTCAGGATGACGCTGCCATCCGGCATCGCCACGGGCCCTTCGGGAAAGCGCAGGCCTTCAGTCACGATATCCATCATCACTCTCCTTCATTGCGTCATGTCAATTGCATGTGCATTAACGCCGGTATGAACATCAAATCCCTTTTCGTCACTCGCTTTTATGAGGCTGCGTTGGACAATGACGCGCTGATTGCTGAACTGGAACAGTCCTGCCGCGCGCTGGCCAAAGGCGACAAGGCGGGCCGCGCCTGGGCAAAGGATCATGGCTATCCCGGCTATACCAGCTATGCCTCACTCAACGATCTGATCCACCGCGACCCTGCGTTTGAAGACTTGCGCCGCGCACTCGATAAGCACGTCCGCGCCTATGCCAAAGCCGCGTTCATGGACTGCGGCAAGTTGAAGCTCGATTCGATGTGGGCGAACATCCTGAATCCCGGCGGCGGGCACAGCGGGCATATTCATCCGCACAGCATTGTGTCTGGCACGATCTATGTCGCGGTGCCCAAAGGCAGCGGGGCGCTGAAATTGGAAGACCCGCGCCTGCCCCTCATGATGGCAGCACCGACGCGCACGGCGGACGCAACAGACGACGCCCGCGCCTTCCATTATGCCATGCCCAAAGCAGGCACCATTTTCCTCTGGGAAAGCTGGCTCCGCCACGAAGTGCCAGCGGGGAATGCGAAGAGCGACCGGATATCGATCAGTTTTAACTATCGGTGAGTTGGGGGGGCGGAATCGGATATGCTGCGGCGGTTTACACAATGCGAGATGAGATCATCCGCATCATCTCTGTCCGGCGATCAAGAGAGAATGAGGTGAAAGACTATGTCAGCCGCAAAAGCGATTAGCGCCGAAGAATTTGACCGCCGTTTCGACGATGGTGAAGACATGAGCGACTATCTTGATTGGTCCAGCTTCCGCCGCCCCGGGCTGGAATCCAAACGCGTCAACCTCGATATGCCGCAGCACATGGTCGCAAAGCTTGACGTGCACGCCAAATCCCGCGGCGTCACCCGGCAGGCGCTGATCAAGATGTGGCTGGCGGATCGGCTGGAGGCGGCGGCTTGAGGGGATTAATTAGTATTGTGTCCCCGGAACTGGTGTCCCGGGAACTGCTGCAAACCACACGCCTGCACCGAACAGAATTATTGCTATCCCGTAGTCTGGTTGGCCGCTGCCTTTTCCAGTCAGCGCAACAAGCGCGGTAGCTGCACCGCCATTTAGAAAAAACACAGCCTTGAGTGCTTCGATTGCGATATTGATGGCGTGGCCATAATGATGATCGCTGCCATTATCTATTAGGATTGCTGTCTGCTTCAAATCTTATGATCACACAACCTCAAGCGAGCTGTTTCAATCCCCCCCCTCAAGCCACCTCCATCACCACTCGCCCGGCAACAGCCTCCTTTGGATGCTCCTCAATTACGATCCGCACGTGCCGCCCCAGACGGGTGCAGGCTTTAATCAGTTTCTCGCTGGTGATGCCGTTCAGTTTACCAGCGAAAAGGTTGGAGAGGCGTGGCTGGGGGATGTCTACAAGTTGGGCGAGTGCAAGTTGGCTAAGGCCGTGTTCGCGCTGGTAACGCATGATTGATCCGATCAAACCGGCCTTATAGGCAAGGTCGTCCGCATCGGGCAGGCCAAGATCGGCGAAGACATTACCGCTGCTTTCTTCAAATTCGGGTTGGGTGTGAGGCATCAGTTTTTCCTTTGTCGTTCGGCATGGAGTGCACGCGCTACTTTCAAACGCGTTTCAATCAAATCCAGATCGGGTTTCGGCGTCTCTGCGCCTTTCTTTGATTTCTTCTGAAAGCAGTGCAGCACATAAAGGCACGCTTCCAGTTCCACCGTGTAAACCGCGCGATAAGTGTCGCCGTGATAATACTCGGACAATTGCGTCGTTCCGGCTGCTTTGCCCTTGAGCAACTTGGCACCATCCGGCGTCAAACCTTGCTGCACAATATCCAATGCGACCCCGAATTCCTTACGCAACGCAACGGGCATCGCGATCAAATCCCGTTTGCTGCTGCCAATCCATATGAGCGCTTTTTTGGGAGGTGGATCAGTCAAAGACATATGATTTTATATCTAATGTGATATAGGCTGTCAAGACTGCTCACCATCAACATAGTCCACAAACCCCAACCCCATCACCCCACTTTATCTCTCCCCAATCTTGCTCCAAAGAGGGAAAAACCACTGCAGGAGCATGATCCCCGTGACACAACAACTCGAAACCCTGGCCGTTCACGCCGGAACAGAGCCGGACCCGACCACGAAAGCGCGGATTACGCCGATTTATCAGACGGCGTCTTATGTGTTTGATGATGTTGATCACGCGGCCAGCCTGTTCAATTTGGAGGCGTTTGGGAATATCTACACGCGCCTGATGAACCCCACCACTGGCGCGCTGGAGGGCAAGATTGCGGCTCTTGAAGGCGGCGTCGCGGCACTTGCGACTGCATCGGGCCATGCGGCTCAGTTTCTGGCGTTTCACACGTTGATGGAGCCGGGCTGTCACATTGTGGCGTCGCGCAAGCTATATGGTGGGTCGTTGACGCAGATTGGGCATAGTTTCAAGAAAATGGGCTGGCAGTCTACTTTCGTTGATGCGGATGATATTGCCGCCGTTGCAGCCGCGATCACGCCGGAGACGCGCGCGGTGTTCATCGAAAGCCTCGCCAATCCGGGCGGTGTTGTGCAGGATATTCAGGCCATTGCAGATGTTGCGCACGCGGCGGGCATTCCCCTGATCGTCGACAATACCATGGCCACGCCCGCACTATGCCGTCCGATTGAACATGGCGCAGATATCGTGGTTC
Source organism: Sphingomonadales bacterium (assembly GCA_031376385.1). Taxonomy (GTDB): domain Bacteria; phylum Pseudomonadota; class Alphaproteobacteria; order Sphingomonadales; family Sphingomonadaceae; genus Aquisediminimonas. Next base: position 93,593 of record JANMDQ010000003.1, on the reverse strand, counting down.
ATTCCGCCACCAAATTTCTGGGCGGCCACGGCAATAGCATTGGCGGATTGATTGTGGACGCTGGGAAGTTTGACTGGGCCGCATCGGATAAATTCGCCGCGCTGTCGCAGCCCTGCCCGTCTTATCACGGCAAAATCTTCACCGAAAGTTTCGGCAATCTGGCCTTCATCCTTGCCTGCCGCACGCAGGGGATGCGCGATCTGGGGCCAACGCTTTCGCCGTTTAACGCCTTCCAGATCCTCACGGGCATGGAAACGCTGATGCTGCGGATGGAGCGGCACTGCACCAATGCGATGGCCGTGGCGACTTGGTTGCAGGCGCACCCTGCTGTGTCTTGGGTCTCCTATGCTGGGTTAAGCGATAACCGCTATCATGATCTCGCCAACCGCTATCTGGGCGGACGTGCAGGTGCAGTATTCACCTTCGGCCTGAAGGGCGGATATGACGCTGGCATTACGCTTGTGTCAAAGGTTAAGCTGTTCAGCCATCTCGCCAATATCGGTGACACCCGCTCGCTGATCATTCACCCCAGCTCAACCACGCACCGGCAACTGGATGAGGCAGGCCAGATTAGCGCCGGGGCCGGGCCGGATGTTGTGCGGCTGTCGGTGGGCATTGAACATGTCGATGATATCATTGCCGATCTGGAACAGGCCCTCGCAGGTTAAGCCACACACTGACCCTCACAGAAAAAGAGCTAAATGATGACAACGACTTATGATGCAGACCTGAAACTATTCATCAATGGCAGCTGGCGGCTGGGTGAAGGGCGTGATGCCCATGCCGTCGTCAACCCCGCAACAGGCAACACCATTGCGGAACAGCCACTCGCCACTGAGGCCGATTTGCAAGAGGCACTGGCCGCATCGCAAAAGGGGTTTGATCATTGGCGTCATGTGGATGTGAATGAACGCGCCGCGATCCTCCACAAAGCCGCCGACCTGATCCGCGCGCGCACCGAACATATCGCCACGTTGCTCACGCTTGAACAAGGCAAACCAATTGGCGAAGCGCGCGGCGAAGTCATCTCCAGCGCGGCCATGTTCGATTATTTCGGGGAGGAAGCCAAGCGCAGTTACGGCCGCGTCCTTGTGCGCCCGTCGGGTCAGCGCGCGATGGTGATCAAGCAGCCAGTTGGCCCTGTCGCATCCTTCACGCCGTGGAATTTCCCTGTTTACCTGATGTCGAAAAAGCTGGCCGCCGCATTGGCCGCAGGCTGTTCCGTCATTGCCAAGCCGCCAGAGGAAACACCGGGCTGCACCAGCGCGTTGATGGCTTGCGTGATTGATGCAGGCGTTCCAGCGGGCGTGGCGCAACTCGTCTACGGGGTGCCTGATCTGGTCAGTCGCACGCTCATCGCATCGCCCACCATCCGCAACGTCAGCTTCACCGGCTCCGTTCCCGTGGGCAAGCATCTGATGCGGCTGTGCGCAGACGGGGTGAAGCGGATGACGATGGAGCTGGGCGGCCATGCGCCGGTGCTGATCTTTGAAGACTGTGATTTTGAAAAGACGATGGACATGGTCGTCCCTCAGAAGTTCCGCAACGCCGGGCAAGTCTGTGTGTCGCCGACGCGTTTCTATGTGCAGGCGGGAATTTATGACCGCTTTGTGGCGGGCTTTACGGACCGGATGAAAGGCTATCCCGTGGGTGACGGTATGGACGCATCCACGAAAATGGGGCCACTCGCCAACCCGCGCCGTCCGACTGCAATTGGGGCATTGGTCGCTGACGCCGTTGCCAAAGGCGCAACGCTCAACTCAGGCGGGGAAAGCTACGGCGATGGATTTTTCTTCCAGCCGACTTTGCTATCAGATGTGCCACTGGATGCGGATATCATGTCGAACGAGCCGTTCGGGCCAGTCGCCGTGACGCGGCCGTTTGAACGCCTCGACGAAGTGCTGGAACAGGCCAACCGCTTGCCGTTCGGGTTGGCGTCTTACGCGTTTACCACAAACATCCACACAGCAAACGCAGTTGCGGACGGGCTGGACAGCGGCATGGTCGGCATCAACACGTTCGCGCTAAGCACTCATGATGCGCCGTTCGGGGGCGTCAAGGAATCCGGCTTCGGCAGCGAAGGCGGGCCAGAGGGGCTGGACGGATATTATGTGACCAAAGCGGTGCATCAGGCATGAGATGGAGTGTTTTCGCGAGCTTAGCTCTCATCATCGCCTCGCCCGCCGCAGCCCAGACTGCACCTGTGATGGTCAAACTCCCCACCGGGTCCGAACTCGCCACTTGGACGCTGGCCGCCGACAAACCAATCCACAAGACGCCTGTCATTTTCCTCCACGGCGGCCCCGGCATGTACACGACCGAAGGTGCAAAGGCGAAGGGGGCACCCTTCCGCGCGGCAGGCTTCACGACCATTTATTTCGACCAAGCAGGCGGCGGCAAGTCCAAGGCTATCCCAGCCGCAGGCTATACCATCGAACGCGCCATCGCCGATGTGGAGGCGTTGCGCGCCGCACTTGGCCATGACCGCGTGATCCTGTGGGGCAGTTCTTACGGAGCCGGCCTGGCCACGCTCTACGCCAGTCGCTTCCCCGCGCGCACCGCTGGCGTGATCCTGACATCCCCCGGCTTCTACCCCGGCACTAGGCCGAAGCGCGATTACAGCGTCACCAACCGTGACAAAGTGAAGATCGGCAAAGAGCTCTCCGCCGCCGTCCGCCAGATCGACAGCGAAGGAGCCGCAGCGGAGGCCAGCCTGCCGCAATCCCAAGTCAACCCGCTGTTCGATGCACTCGTCAATGATGATTTGATGGGCGGAATGGTGTGCAAAGGCGCAAACCTCAAACCGCCCCCGCCCGGCACCGGCGGCAATGTCTATGGCAACCGCCTGATTGACAAAAGCTTGGGCGCGTTGAAGTTCAAGCCCGCTGGCCCGTTCAAAATCCCGGCCCTTGTGGTGCGCGGTTCCTGCGATTTCTTGCCGCTCAGCAATGCAGAACGGCTGGCGACGTTGTTCGGGACGACAGTCGTCACCATCCCCGCCACTGGCCACGGGCTGATTGAGAATCCAGCCGCGTTGGACGCCGCGTTTAACGGCTTTGCACGCGGGGCGTTGGCGGGGGTGGATTAGCTTAGATCAGACTGGAACCATCGAGTTTGTATCGAACTGTGAGGCATGGGTCCTGAAACAAGTTCAGGACGACTGTGCTCAATTTCAGTAGATTATGCCGTTGCCACTACCGTCATGTCCCAACCCCGTCATGCTGAACTTGTTTCAGCATCCATGCCTCACTGTTTTTAACACGCTTGATCCATCCAGCCTTGCGCCACCGTCGAGGCATGGGTCCTGAAACAAGTTCAGGACGACGGAAGCGACAACCATCTTGACATTTATTACCATATTGGTTATATAAACACATTACCACAAACCAAAGGAGATGACCATGACTGACGCTATTCAACCCGCCTACAGCTACCGCACAGGCCGTATTCGCGACGATGGGTGGACTGGCGAAGTGCAGGCGGATTTTTTGGAGGCGCTGGCGGGATCAGGCACTGTGTCTCGCGCTTGCAAGGCCGTGTCAAAGGCGGAGTCCGGAGCTTATGTTTTGCGCCATTCTGCGCGCGGTCAGGCGTTCAGCCTTGGCTGGAAAGCGGCGCATTTGATCGCGCGGGACCGGTTGGAGGATGTGATGCTGGACCGCGCGATTGAAGGGACCGTTCATGTCACAACGCGTGATGAGGATGGCACGATCACACGCAGGCTGCACAATCACCATCATTCAAAAGCAGTGCTTGAACGATTGGACCGCCGTTTGCTGAGCGATTCTGACCGCGAAGCCCGTCTGGCGCGGCTGGTGATGTCAGACTTTGGCAGCTTTCTTGATCTGGTGGCAAGCGAACCTGACGACGTCAGCCTGTGGGCGTGGATCGAAGCCCGTGTTGATCCGCGGTTCCCCAAACATCCTGTCAAACGCCCCGTCAAACAGGCTCCACTTGTTGAGAATTACGCCACTTCCGGCCCCAGCGACAAAGAGTTTCTTGGCGTGTGGAATGATTCTGAAACGAGTCTAGCCACCGATTTTCCGCCACCTGCCGATTTTGACGGCACAGAAAGCGGCGAATATGGCAGCTATGACTATTGCCGCACCCTGACTGATGAAGAAGAAGCAGCGTGGGAAATCCTGAATACCGTCAATCCACAAGAACTGGCCGAACATGCGTTGGCCCGCGATCTGTGGTTTGAATTCACCCCCTCTTTGCCCACCTCTCCGACCCCGCTATACGCTGCGGCATGACAAACATCACAAAGCGCACCGGCGGCCGCATTCTCGTCGATCAACTTCGCATTCAAGGGTGCGACCGGATCTTCACGGTGCCTGGGGAAAGCTTCCTCGCGGTGCTTGATGCGCTGCATGATGTGCCGGAGATTGAGACGGTAATCTGCCGTCAGGAAGGCGGAGTGACTTACATGGCCTGTGCTGATGGCGCGCTCACGCAGCGGCCCGGCATTGCCTTCGTTACGCGCGGGCCGGGGGCCACCAACGCCAGCATCGGCGTGCATGTCGCTTGCCAAGACAGCCAACCGATGATCCTGTTCATTGGCGATGTGGACCGGGGCATGCGCGACCGTGAAGGCTTTCAAGAAGTTGATTTCAGCGCCATGTTTGGTCCGCTTGCCAAGCTGGTCCTGCGCATTGATGATGCCGTGCGCATCCCCGAATATGTGGCGCGCGCTTATTCCGTGGCCATGAACGGCAGGCCCGGCCCCGTGGTTGTTGCTCTGCCAGAGGATATGCTGTGCGATGTGGTAGAAGCGATTGACCGGCCCCGCGTCGAACCCATCTGGCAGGCCCCGTCAGCATCGCGGATGGCCGCACTGGAACAGCTGCTTCATGATGCAGAGGCCCCAATCGCGATCATTGGTGGCGCAGGCTGGACGCCGGAGGCGGGGCGGGACTTCGCGGCCTTTGCGGAAAAATGGGGCCTTCCCGTGGCGGCGGCATTCCGACGGCAGGATGCGATATCCAATGGATCCCCCGTCTGGGCAGGCAATCTGGGCTATGGCCCTAACCCCAAACTGACCGCGCGGATCAAAGCGGCGGACCTGATCATTGCGGTCGGCGCGCGGCTGGGCGAGGCGACGACGGACAGCTATACGCTGATCACGCCCGATCATCCGGGGCAAATCCTGGTCCATGTTCACCCTGATCCGGATGAGCATCACCATGTCTACCAGACGGACCTTTCCATCTGTTGCGGGATGGAACAATTTGCGGCCCATGCGCTGGCCAATGTTGTGCCCGAACAACGGCGTCGCGTGAAAGTGACTGCGCCCCTGCCCTTCGCGAGCGGAGCCGAGGCGCACACGGAATGGCTCGACTGGAACACCCCTGCGCCGTTTGATACGCCTGTTGATCTCGGCATGTGCATCACCGATATGCTCCAGCTGGTTTCGGCCAATAATATCATCTGCAATGGCGCCGGGAATTTTTCCGGCTGGTGGCATCGTTACTGGCCTTATAATTCGCCTCAAGGTCAGCTGGCCCCAACGGCGGGCGCGATGGGATACGGCGTGCCTGCCGCCGTTGCCGCCGCTCTCCGCTGCCCGGACAAGGATGTGATTGCCATTGCCGGTGACGGTGATTTCATGATGAACGGTCAGGAATTGGCGACGGCGATGCAATATGGCTGCGATATGCTGGTCATCATCGTCGATAATGGCAGTTACGGCACCATCCGTATGCATCAGGAACGCGAATATCCAATGCGGGTTTCAGGAACGGAGCTGCACAATCCCGATTTTGCAGCTTTGGCGCGCGCCTATGGCGCTTGGGCCGCGACAGTGGAGACGACGGCGGAATTTAAGCCTGCGCTGGCTGAAGCAATGGCGCGCAAAGGCGTGCGGGTGTTGCACCTGAAGACCGATGCTAACCGGATCAGCGCAGGGACGACGATTACGGCCCTGCGCGCGCGGGGGTGAGCGCCGCTTGATCAGTTCTCCGGGCTTGACTCGGAGTCCAGGGGGGACGCTTCAGTGCTTGAGACTCCTGGACTCCGGGTCAAGCCCGGAGAGCTGGTGGCCGGAGTAGTGACGCGGTTTGCCCGCCGCTGCGCCCGCTTTTCGCGCAGGGCCTGCCGCTCCTCCGGCGTCATTTGCTGCCAAGCGGCGCGGCGCGCGGCCTTCTGCTCTAGCGTCAGCGCGGGCTTGGCTGTGCCGCGCTCACGGCGCACATCACGCACCCGCTGCATCAGCGCGCGGCGGTCTTCAGGGGGCATGGCCTTGAGCCGCTCTCGCATTTGCGGGTTTAGCTTGAGCGGCGCAGGGGGAAGACCCTGTTCGCGCCGCCGCGCCTGCATCCGGTCGATCCGGTCGGCAATGCGCTGGGCCACCACTTCGCGCTGCAACTCTCGCCGCGTGACCATCATCGGCGCAGGCTCGACCATTGCCTCTGCCACAGGCGCAGCGACGGGGGCTGGCCGAGAGGCTGGCGTATCGGCTTTGGGCTTAGGCTTCACGGCGCGGGCCGCCACTTTCGGCGCAGGCGCAACGCGCTCCACAAACGTGCCGACCACTGGCATGTTGCGGATCGGCACGCCAAAGATCGTCGAGGCCGCAGCCATGCTGACCAGCCCAGCACCTGCCGTCACCATCAGCGCAATTGACGCGCGCGCCCATCCACCCCGCCGCTCTCGCACAGGTCGCGCTTGGGGCAGTGATTCGCGCTCAACCGGCAACGCTGCCATCACGCGGTTAGCAAAGCCCGCCGACAGAGGCGGCACAGTATCTGCGCGCATGGCCGCGTCTTGTGCGGGGGACAGCCACTCAGTCACTCGACGCCTCCTTCAAATCCGCCAACGTCGCCCGCAAGGCCGTGCGCGCACGCAGCAGCAGCGATTCGAACGCCTTGATATTCAGGTCCAGCATGTCAGCGGCCTGGCTGTTGGGAAGCTCCTCATAATAAGTCAGGATGACTGCTGCGCGCTGCCGGTCTGGCAGGGCAGCAACAGCCGCCGCAGCAGTGGCGTGTCGTTCGGCCACCATCATTTGCGCGTCGGCCAGCGGCGCTTCATCAGCACGTTCGGGCACATCCTCGTGCGCACCGAACCGTCGACGGCGCAGGCGGTCAAGGCAGAGGTTCGTCGCCACTCGCGTCAACCAAGCGGCCACGCCGCTGCCGCCTGCCTGCCAGTTCGGGGCCATAGTCCACAATCTCAACAATGCGTCCTGAGCCACATCTTCTGCCTCTGCTTGATCCCCCAGCATGCGCCATGCAATCCGGTAAGGCCTGTCCTGATGCCGTTCGACAAGCGTGTGAAACGCCGCCGCATCGCGCAATCCCGCGCGGGCCATCAGCACATCGTCGCTTATCTGTGGGTCCATCGGGGGAACCGTCACACCATCACTCACACCTTCGAAGTTACCGGCTTAACGCGTCAGGTCTCCAAACCCTTCGCGGGTTCTTCTTCGGGCGCAACGCCGAACAACTTCGTCAGCACGCGGCGCACAGCAAAGATCAGCACAAACGCCACAACAAGCAGCAGGACCGCAACGACAATCGACAATTCCGGGTTGGACAACACCAGAACCAGCAGCCCGCCGGACACAACATCTTCGCCAGTGGAGACCGCGATATTGCTAAATGGTTCCGGGCTAGCGTTCACGACCGCACGCGCACCGGCCTTTGCGCCGTGGCTGGCAAGTGCCGCGCCGCCGCCAAGCAACAGGCTGATCACTTGCCACGTCGGGTCAGACGCATCGACAATGGCAAGGGCAAGCAGCGCACCGCCGATGGGGCGGATGGCAGTGTGCACTGCATCCCAGATCGAATCGAGCCAAGCGATCTTGTCTGCGAAAAACTCTGCGACCAGCCCAACCGCAGACGCGCCCAGCACCCAAGGATTGGCCAGCACAGCCAGAGTCGCCAAATTATGCGGCAAGTCGATCCAACCGAGCCGCATCGCAAGTCCCGTTGCAAACACGCACAAATACATGCGCCATCCCGCCAGCAAGCTGACGCTGCCCGCAACGCCCATCAATTCAACGACACCCATTAGAACACTCCTGTACGCTCTTTGGCCCTTTATGCTGGGCAGGCTGCCACGCCTCTTCCCAATGCGCAATCTCCTGCGTAAGCCGTGCCTATGACTGATGATATGGAATTCGGCGAACTACCGCCCGCACACCCCGCCGCGACGTTGGTATTGTTCAGGGATCGGGCTGATGGCCCGCCCGAGATTTTGATGGTGGAACGATCAAAAGGCATGCGCTTTGCAGGCGGAGCCATCGTGTTCCCCGGCGGGCGCGTGGACGCGGACGATCATGTGTTGGCGGCATCGCTTGGCACGGAATATGAGCTGGAATGCGCTGCCGCTCGCGTCGCAGCAATCCGCGAAACCATCGAGGAAAGCGGCATTCCCATCGGCGTCGTCGGCCATACGCCAGGTGGCTGGCTGGAGGAAACCCGCGCTGCGCTTCACGCGCAACAACCCTTTAGCGCGCTTCTCGCAGCAGGCGGCCTGACGCTCGACCTTGACGCGCTCATCTATTTTGCCCGCTGGCGGCCCAAGCATAAGGAAGCGCGCGTGTTCGACACGCGCTTCTACATCGCCCGCGCACCCGCCGATTTGCCAGCTGAAGTGGTCGATGACACCGAAAATGTTCGGGCGTTCTGGGAGAGCGCATCAGGCGCAATTGCGCTGGAGAAGGAAGGCAAAGTCGCCATCATCTATCCCACGATGCGCAATCTGGAGCGGCTGGCGCTGTTCGCCAGCTATGATGAGGCAGAGGCTCATTCACTGAGCATTCCCGTGCAGATGATTTCGCCTCACATGGAAGTCCGCGAAGATGGTCGCTACCTCTGCATCCCGGCAGATGCAGGCTATCCCGTGACGTCGGAGCGGCTGGATAGGGCCGTGACTGCCTACGGAAAACCAGCGTAAATGGCGGGTGCTGCGAACAGGAGCCGGGGATTTCGTGTGGGCCGTTTTCTGGGCAAGGCCCTGCTCTATTTCCTGATTGGCTCCATCCTCTGGGTGCTCATCTACCGCTTCGTCCCGCCGCCTGTGACGGCGACCATGCTGGGCGATCTGGCCAGCGGACGCGGAATTACCAAGGACTGGATGAGCCTATCGGACATGGACCCCGACATGGCCCGCGCCGCAATCGCGGGCGAGGATGGCAAATTTTGCAGCCACAACGGCTTTGACAGCGAAGCCATCCGCCAGGCCATTCGCCGCAACGCGAGCGGAGGCCGCATCAGGGGCGGATCAACAATTAGCCAGCAAACCGCCAAAAATGCGTTCCTTTGGCAAGGTGGCGGCTATTTCCGCAAAGGGCTGGAGGCGTGGTTCACGCTGCTCATCGAGACCGTCTGGGGCAAACGGCGGATCATGGAAGTCTATTTGAATATCGCCGAAACTGGCCTTGGCACCTACGGCGCGAACGCCGGGGCGCAGCGTTACTACAAGCACGACGCAGGCACATTGTCCGCCACCGAAGCCGCACGGATCGCCGCTGTTTTACCTTTGCCCAAGGAGCGCGCTGCCATCACTCCTTCCGGCTTCACGCGCCGCTACGGCAACAGCATTGCTGCGCGGATCGGCGTGGTGAAGCGGGATAGTCTGGATAACTGCCTAGGTGTTTAGCGCCTAAAGCTCGCCCTCAAGCCAGCTCTTCAACTGGCTCTTTGGCGCTGCGCCAACCTTGGTCGCGACGGGGGCGCCGTCCTTAAACAGGATCATTGTCGGAATGCCGCGCACGCCGTATTTCGAAGGCGAATCCGGATCGTCATCAATGTTCAGCTTCACGATGTTGACCTTGTCGCCCAATTCGTCCGAAATCTCCTCGAGCGCGGGGCCGATCATCTTGCAGGGACCGCACCATTCGGCCCAGAAATCAACAAGGACGGGGCGGTCAGCGCCCAGCACATCGACGGCAAAACTTGCATCAGTTACGGCAGCAGTGGCCATGGGTAATTCTCCTTTGTTGATCTTTGATGTAGGACTTGGCCGGGCCAATCTCAACTGGCTTCGATCAAATCCTGCTGAACGTCCTGATAGCCCGGCTTGTGCGCTGCCAGTTGCTCCGGCGTCAGTTCAATCAGCTTGGGTCCACTGGAGTAAAGCAAAGCCGCGCGCACGGACCGCCCGGGGAATATCGACGCCAGCAGCGCTGCATAAGCCGCCATTTGCGCCAGATGATAGCGGGGCACAGCATCCCCTGATCGCGGCACAGACCGGCCCGTTTTATAGTCGACAACCAGCACGTCAGCCTCTGTCACCAGCAAGCGGTCGACAATGCCAGTGACGACTTGGCCCTCAACCACCCCAGCGAGTGGCACCTCAGCAAGCGACTCAGGCGCAAACAGCCGCACATATTCTGGCGTATCGAGCGTGCGCAGCGCCGCCTCGACAATCTCCAGCCGCGCAGCCTCATCAGCCACTCCTGCACTAAGCTCCAGCCAGCGGAGTGCTGCAGATCGCCGGTCGTCGCGCGGCAAGGGCGGTAATCGTTCGAACAGGGAATGCAGCAGCACGCCCCGCCGCGCGGCTTCCCGCATTTTGGGATCAGGCGGCGGGCTGGTTTCATCATCCTCTTGGCCAAGCGCCGACGGCGCCAGCGGCTTGGGCGGGCGCGCCTCTTGCGCTGCTGCCACTGTCGCCCATTCGGGTAGCGCACTGTCCCAACGCTCTGCGGCTTCATGCGGATTGTTATATGCCTTTTCTGGCTCGATATGGGTAAGCAGCATATCGCCCGCGTTATTCTCCGCGCCGCCGCATGCGATCAACGCGCGGGTCAGTTGCTCATACCAAATGCCGTCGCTCAGCGGCTTGTCGGCTTGCCTTTTGCGCAGTGCCCCGCCCGCGAACAGCATCTCCTCCGCTCGCGTCATCGCGACATAGAGCAGCCGCCAATGCTCTTGCCTGTCGCGCTCATCCTGCTCTGCCGCTCGTTTTTTCAGCGTGCCTGCAATTTCGTCACCACGCGGGCGAAATATCGGGAGTTTGAGGCCACCGAACTCAATATCCAGATCAGATTTGCTTTTAGAGCCGGGATCAAAGGTCGCATCGGCCAACACCACAATCGGCGATTGCAGCCCCTTCGCGCCGTGCACCGTCATGACGCGAACAGCATTTTCAGGCTTAGCCGGATCGCGCTTCACTTCGCTATCCCCGCTCGCAAACCAATTGAGGAATAGTTGCAGCGAAGGCACTGAGGCGCGGCCAAAAGAAAGGGCCGCATTCAATAACTCATTGATCGGGTCGCGCGCTTCATTCCCCAGCCGCGCTATCAGGCGCTTGCGGCCTTCGATCAGAGGGTCTGACAGGATGGATTCAAAAAATTGATAAGGCGTCCCTTGATCAGCCCAGTTGAGTATAGTGCGGAGCTCAGTCGGTCTCGCATCGCCTAGATGCTGCCACAGCGAACCCTTCCGCTTGCCTTTGGCAGTTTGATACAGATCATCCTGAGACCAGCCCACGATCGGCGAAACGAGCAAGCAAGCCAGCGTCAGATCATCATGCGGCTGCAAGGCAAAGCGCGCGCAAGCCAGCAAATCCTGCACCGCAATCGGTGCGCCCAGCCGCAGTCGGTCCACCCCTGCAACAGGGACATCTTCTTGATAGAGCCGCGACACAATCAGTCGCGCCAGATCGGTACGGCTGCGCAGCAGGATCATCACATCACCGGGTTCGGCATCGCGCCCCTGATTGCGCAGGCGCAGGCGGTTTGGACCCGTTGTCCACCCTGCAACACGTTTGGCAATTGCGCTGGCCCATTTCAAGTCAGCAGTGCTGACGCCCGGCACATCGCCGGGGTCGGCTTCTTCATCGCCATCCACTTCGTCCTCGCCCGGCCTAATCGGGGCCAGCAAATGGACAACTCCCGATCCACAGTTTGCGCTGCGATGCTCTGGTGGCCTGTCCGTCAGACCGAATGCCACAGCACCAAGGCCGTCGATCACAGCATCAGTGAGGTCAAGGACCGGCTGGCTAGAGCGGAAAGATTGGCTGAGCGACAGTTGCATATACTCCTGCCCGCTGCTCTCAACATCGCGCTTGAACGCTGCTGCTGCAATGCTGAACTGGCGCGGGTCGGTACCTTGAAAGCCGAAGATCGCTTGCTTGAAGTCGCCAACCTTGAATACAGTGCGCACTTGGCTGGGCTTTTGCCCGTCGCCTGCAAAAAACTCCTCCGTCAGCTTGCGGACAATGCCCCACTGATCCGCATTGGTATCCTGCGCTTCATCCACAAGGATATGATCGACCGACTGGTCAAGCTTGAAGCGGATCCATTCTCCTATTCCAGGAGTATGAAGCAAGCGCACGGTGCTCCGTATCAAGTCGTTGAAGTCGACGACAGCGGCAGTGCGCTTGGCATTCGCGTAAACCGCCGCATAGGCCCGGCCCGCCTCCAAAGCATCTGCGAGGATCGAGGATAAAGCCAACGCGCGCTTCATGTCGACCATGATATCGCACCAATGGATCATGCTTTCGCCAGCTTCGGCATAAGCGTCGGTCTTCGGGCGGTTCTTTGTCAAAACACCCTCGCCAGTCGCCCAGACTTTGCGGAAAGTGTCGAGGCCAGCGATCCGGTCATCAGTCGACCCCGCAAGCCATTCTTCAATCCGCGACAGACTTTTATCGCCCGTTTTCGTGTTCCAGCGGCAGTTCTCGTCAACTACGATATCCAGATCAAATCGCGGCAACACAGCATCATCGCAGCGCGCGGCAAGCCAACCGGCGATGTCATCAACGCCGTCCGCGATGTTCGCTTGGATCATCGCGAACAAAGCATCGCCAGACGGAAGCATCTCAAACGCCTCAGCTGCATTGCCGCACCTGATCAGGAAAGATCGCAAACGCTCCTCACCCAACCGCTGTACCAGCCTACGGAACCGCGCGCAGGCCGCTTCGTCCAGCCCGCGGTCCATATCCTCCACCATCTGGGCCAGCGCCTGCTGCCCGATCTGGTCTAACTCGCGCCCCTCAACAGGCCGAAACCCCGGCGGCAACCCCGCCTCTGTCGGGAAGCTGGCGAGGAGCGTCTGGCAAAAGCTGTGAATCGTCTGAATGCGCAGGCCAGACCCACGTGCATCGAGCATCCGGGCAAACAAGGTGCGGGCTTCTTCGCGCCCTTCTACTCCGATGTCTTCTCCAAGATTTTCCAAGTCATTGGCAAGATCGGCCCCCTTCATCGTCACCCAAAGGCTAAGGCGCTGGTGGATGCGTTCCTTCATCTCAGCGGCTCCAGCCTTGGTAAAGGTCAGGCAGAGGATAGATTCAGGTGGAACTCCATTGAGCAACAGCCGCAGCACGCGGGCGGACAGCACTTGCGTTTTCCCAGTTCCCGCCGACGCCGAAAGCTGAACTTGAGCTGTGTGACCCGAGGCACGCTGCTGGTCGCCCTTAAGCGCCGGAAGTCCGCTGGATTTTGCTTTAGCCATCGCGGCCCTGCCATTCATCATAGCGCATCAGTTGATCAAATTCTGAATAGGCCATTTCGGGATGGAGCTTGGCCTTGAACGCGGCGTCGCCAAGGAGATAATCACTCACAACCTGTTCAAAATGACGCAGCGTTTGCGCCAGAAAATCATCGGGATCACTCCGCGAAGACCCCTTTCCCAAAGCTGACGAGATTTTGCCATAGGCTTTGGTGGTCGTGTCTTTTGCTTGGGACCAATAGTCAAACTCACCCGCTTTGCCCGCCACGCCCGCAAAGCCGCCGCGTTCGGCCATCAGGCCTAGCAACCCCAGTTGCAGGCGCATTCCAGCCTCTATCTCTTTCTTCGATGGCGCAGTGCCTGTTTTATAGTCGACAATGCCAATGCCCCCATCTGCCAAGCGATCGATCCGGTCAGCCCGGCCTCTTAGGGTAACGCCAGCGAGCGCAACTTCCCCCTGCATCTCGGTCCCGGCAGGCACGCGGCCTTCGACGGCGAGGTCCGCGAGCTTATCCTGAAATGTTTGCGCCGCTTCCTCAAAACGCGGCAACCACAAGGCGCGGAGGACGGGATGCAGACCGGAACTGTCAAACGCCGCCTGCAATCGGGGGATTAGTGCAGCGCGCGCAAAGCCATCGTCCTTGCCCCAGTGATGCAGCACATCATGCAGGAACGTACCCCGCCATCGCGCGTCCGGCTCCGCACCCGGTTCATCAAGTGCCGTTAGACGCAGGATAGCCTTGGCATAAAAGCTATAGGGATCAGCCTTCAACGTGTCGGCATCAGTGACTGAGAGTTTACGCGGGCGTTCGTGAATTGGCGGCGCAGGCGCGGGCGGGTTGGCGCGCATCCCAGTGGCAAAATCAAGGGCTTGTGCCAAAAGATCAAAGCGCGTCTGCGGCGATCCGATCCCGCCTGCCAGCGTCGTCAACCGCAACCAAAAGCGCGACTCTGTGGTGGGCGAAGATCCATCCCGCTTGGCGCGCGTCATCAGCACGTTACTCGCACCCATCGCTCCCACCAGATCATGCGCAGACAGACCGATGCGCCGTTCAAGCACAGGCAATCCCAACTGACGACGGATGACAGGGGCCAGCCATGGGTCTGGACTGATCAATTGCGGCCATACACCTTCGTTCAATCCGCCAAGGATGACTGTGTCAGCACGTTGCAGCTTCGCCTCAATCAGGCCCCAAATGAACACGCGCGGATGCCCGCCAAAGGCCGGGCGGATCGCTTGTGCATCCATCAAATCGCGGAGAAGTGCGGGCAAATCCGCCAAAGTCGTCAGCGCCATCCCCTCGCCTGAAAGCGCCGACAAGTCCGACAGAAGGTCAGCCAAAGCGCGGCCGTCTGGACCTGCCCAAATACGACCGCCTGTCAGCGCCGTCGCTGTAGCAGTGAGTGTCTGGAGCAAAGCCTCCAGCTGCGGAACCTGCCTTGCCGCAGCGTCGACGCTTTCAAACATGTGCTTCTGGACGGCCCACCATTCCAACGCAGCCGATTTTACTGAGGCAGTGCGCTCATTCTGATCCGCAAGCAGCGCATCTATTCCGGCAAGGCCCGGCACCGGCAGCGGCCCGCGCAGAGCCAAGTCCAGCTTGCGCGCGCCGTCAAGCCACGCCTGCCGCCCATCCACATCGCCGCCATTGACCAACAGATGCTTCAGGATCGCCAGCAACCCAGACGGCGCAAACCGTTCCGCTGCCCCTTGCGCCAGCGACAGCAAAAGCACACCGGGCGGCGTCGCCGAAAGCGGCTGTCCCGCAGAATCGTCGGCTTGAATGCCCCAGCGCTTCAAATGCGCAGAGACGCGCCGCGCCAGTTCACGGTCGGGCGTAATCAACGCTACTGTTTTACCCGGTTCCTGCACCGCAGCGCGGATGGCTAGCGATATGCTCTGCGCCTCATCGGCGGGCGTGGCGACTTGCAAGGCTTTGACGCCAGATAATTTGGTTTCTTCTGGTGGCAAGGTGGACCAGCTTTTGGTGAAGGCGGCGGGGGCCATCGCGCGAGTGATAGCCTCAAACCGAACCAGAAGAGGCTTCGCGCCGCCGCCCCAGCCCCATGTTTCGACTTCGCCCCGTGTCGCGCCGATCCGGTCCAGCATAAGCGAGAGATGATATTGGGGGTGACTTT
Organism: Sphingomonadales bacterium; assembly: GCA_031376385.1. Taxonomy (GTDB): domain Bacteria; phylum Pseudomonadota; class Alphaproteobacteria; order Sphingomonadales; family Sphingomonadaceae; genus Aquisediminimonas. Next base: position 78,051 of record JANMDQ010000003.1, on the reverse strand, counting down.
CGATACCGCCGCGACCGTTTTCATCGCTGCTCAGCGCGTCCCACTGGTCGTCCGGCATCGCCAGATCAAGGCCGTCAAGGATGACAGCCCCTTGATCCAACCGCGCCACCAGTTTCAGGAAATCCGCAATTGCCGGCGCAACGGTGCTAATTCCGGCAGCGTAAATGGGAAAAGTCGGCCGGGAACTGCGCCACTGGTCGGTGATCCGGTCCAATTGACGATTGCGACGTTCGGCGAGGTCGATACAGCCCAGCCGTTCCAATTCGCGCGGCCAATCTTCCATAATGAAATTGAGGAATGTGAGCGCGCGCGCCCAGTGATCGTTCAATCCGTCAACGTCCACATCGCGGAGTGCCTCAGTGCTCATCCGCTCGACCGTGAGTTGATCAAGCACGCGACCGAGATCAGCCGCCAATCGCATTGCTTGCGCGCCGGTTATAGACCCCATCAATCCTGACTGCTGCACTTTGCGGGCCAGGATCATCTGACGGCGCAGCGGGTCAATCGCGGGGGCGATCGGCTCAACGTCGATTGGGTCAAGTGCAGCGCCAATGCTTTCGCCCAAATCAGAGTCCCCAATTGCGACAAGGCGCGGCATTAAGAGGCCCTTGGCCGACTTGCGGACAAAAGCATCGCGAATGGCAACTGCGGCGCGGTTATTGGGAACAAGAATGACCGCCTTGGCCAAGCCGAGCGGAGATTTTCCGTGGGTGGCAATGATGCCTTCAACCAGCGCATCAGCAAAACCGCGATGCGGCGGAATTGTGTATAGTGCTGGCTTCAGCGCGCTACCCACTGGCGAGTGCTGCTTCTGTGGCAACTATTGCGGCGGGGTAACCAACGTCGAACCATTTTCCATCGTGGACGTGGCCAAAGCAGCGTCCCTCCGCAATCGCACGGTCCCAAAAGATATTGGTAGAAAAGACATCTGACGGCGGGTCGACAATAAGCCGCTTTGATATGATTTGAATGCCCGTCCACACATAAGGCGCTGAGGCGGGAGGAACGCGGCGAGACAGGCGATTGTCTTCATCCAGATGAAAGTCACCTTGCCCCTGCGTATTGCTTGCCCATTCAAAGGGAACAACCAACATCAGCACATCCATCGCGGCGTCATCCCAAGCATCACCAAGCGAGGTTAGAGCATTGGCCGCGCCATCAGTCCACCAGTTGTCCGCGTTGATACACAGCAATGGATCGGCGGCGATCAGATCTTTGGCCTTTACCAACCCGCCACCAGTATCACGGAGCAAGTGACGCTCGTCGGAAATCGTGACTGCAAAGTCGGATGCGCTCTGGCGCAGATGCGCTTCGATCTGATCAGCAAGATAATGGACGTTGACAACGATCTCACCAACGCCTGCCGCGCGCAGATGATCCAGCACATGGTCAATCAGTTTGACGCCTGCTACTTCAATCATCGGCTTTGGCCGGTCAGCTGTTAGCGGCATCATCCGCGTGCCTTTGCCCGCCGCCATGATCATTGCTGTGGTGGGCAGGGTCACAGGTTTAAGTTCTGCCAATGAGCGGTGCGGGCCTTTGCCGGGACGTTGCGGTCAAACCAATCGCGCAGCGGTTCAAGACCCGGCTGCGCAAGATCTCGTTCCAGCAATCCCCACATGCGCGGCTGGAAATTGGTGTAATGCGGCTTCTCATCCCGCTTCCAAAGCCGCGTGAACACGCCCAATATCCGCGTATTTCGTTGCGCCGCGAGCGCCCAATAGGCGCGCTCAAACGCAGTGCCTTGGCCTGTCTCGGCAAGGTAATAGTCGAGCAACATCCGCTCTACAGACGGCGTCACATCGCGCCGTGCGTCTTGCAGCATCGAGACAAGATCATAAGCGGGGTGCCCAATAAGCGCATCCTGAAAATCGAGCAGTCCGTAATGCGCGTGGCCCTGTTTGCCATCAATCAGCATGATATTTTCAGCATGATAATCGCGCAACTCGGTGACCGTTTGGCCCTGTGCCTCAACTGGGCCAAGCACTTCCCGCCAAGCCGCGGCAAACCCGGCCTCATCAACCTTGATGCCCACGGTTGGGCAATACCATTCTGTAAACAACCCAACTTCATTCAGCCATTGATCCAGGCCGTGCGGAACCAATCCTTGCGCCGGTTCACGCTTGTGCAACTCAATCAGGACATCGACAACGCCGGTATACACCGCCTGTTCTTCCCCGATATTTGCATCGACATATTCGCGCATCCGGTTGCCGCCGAAATCCTCAATCAGGAGTAACCCTTGATCAAGATCGCGGTGGAGAATGGCAGGCGCTGACAGCCCAATGCCCGTCAGATATTCTGCAACTTGCACAAAGGGGCGTGGGTCTTCGTGTGGTGGTGGGGCATCCATCAGCACGGCGGTGCGTGATGCCTCAACCACCCGAAAATAGCGACGAAACGACGCATCGCCTGCTAGCGGTTCAACACGCGCATCCCCCCATCCAGCAGCGGCAAGGAAAGCGGCGGCCCCTGCGGGCAGAATCATGGAAAGGGCCATCGGTCTTTCCAAGACGGTGGCACTTGCGCTGTCAAGCGGCGGGCATCGTCGGACGTGCGATTGAGCTTGATTTGTAATGACCGCTGCCAAAGCCGGTCCCCCAAAATTTCGGGCCATTCGATCATGATCGCGCCATCATGCAGTGCATCATCCAGCGCAAGCGCGTCCACTTCATTGGGGGCATCAAGCCGGTAAAGATCAATATGATGCACAGGCACACGCAAATCGGGGCGGTCGTATGAAATCATGATCGGGAAAGTCGGGCTGGGCACTTCGCCTGCAAATCCGAGGCCGCGAAGCACGCCGCGCGCGAAGCAAGTCTTGCCAGCGCCCAAATCACCTGAAAGAGCGATGATGTCGCCCACCTGCAAACGCCCCCCAAGCAAAAAACCGGCAGCTTCAGTGGCTACCTGATCGGCCAGTATCATCGGGGCAGTTGAACGGAGGCGACCGTCCCCTCCCCCACTTGCGAATGAAGCGTTAGCGTTCCGCCATGTGCCTCCACAAAATGCCGCGCAACGGGCAGCCCGAGGCCAAGAGCAGTGCTGCCATCGCGCAGGCCGTCAATGCGGCTGAATTGGTCAAAGGCGCGGGCTTGGCTTGCGGCGTCCATCCCAGGGCCGTTGTCCGACACGACAATCATCGCTTGCTGCGTGTCCCCATCAGCATGGAGCAGCACGCGGCCACCCTTGGGCGTGTACGCAATGGCATTGTCGATCAGATGATCCAGCACTTGCCGCAACCGCCTCGCGTCGCCGCGAATGGCGCCCACCATCGGCTCCACATGCGTTACAAACTCAATGCCCTTAGCCTGTGCTTGCGGTTTATGTTCGCGCGCAGCATCATGGGCCAGCATCGCAAGTTCGACATTCTTCTGCTCTAACGGCAACGCGCCGCTATCGCCTTGCGTCAAGTCCAAGACCCGGTCGATCATGCTGCCTAGCCGACCCGACGCTTCCAAAATCGAATGAACATAGTCCTGAGCTTGTGGCCCCAGATTTCCGGCAAGGCCCGAGTCCAGCATTTCGGCATACCCCGCGATCGATGTCAGGGGAGTGCGCAACTCATAAGACATATTGGATACGAAGTTAGACTTTACCCGATCTGCTTGTTCCAGCGCCCCCGCTCTTTCGCGCAGAGCACTCTCAATGTTCCGACTGTCCGTAATATCCAACATCGTGAGCAGCGCATTCCCATCAGGAAGAGGCACCGATGCCATTTCAAAAAAACGCCCTGAACTGAGCGCAATACGCCCACTGCGCTGTTGACGTTCGAGCGTAGCCGACGTCACCAGGTCACGAACGGTGCTGGCGCGTTTTGCGTCAGACAGTGCGGGCGTAACCCTTGCGACGAAAGCATCGATGTGAGGATGTTCAGCAAGAAAATCCTCATCCACGCCCCAATTTTGCTGGAACCGCGTATTCCAATTCTGCAATTTTCCGTTGGCCTCAAATACGCCTACGGCTTCAAACAGGCTGTCGAATGTTGCTGTGCGGACGCGCAGCAAAGTGTCCCGCGCGCTTGCGAGCTGAACTTGTTCGGTCCGATCCTCAAAAATGAGGACTAAGCCGCCATCTGGAATTGGCTGTGCGAGCAACCGCAAATGTCGTCCATCAGCAATCAGCCAATTTTCTTCAATCGGCTCACCCGACGCACGAAACCAATCACGACGCTCCGCCTTCCAAGCCTGAAAGTCTCGAGTTTCCGGTATCCGCCCGCTTTCCCGCATCCGGTCAAGGATGCGGTCAAAATCGGGGCGTTCGGCAATCCATTCGGGTTTAATCGCAAACAGGCTCCGAAACGGTTGATTGCAAAAGACAAGCATGCGGTCTGGCCCGAATTGAGCCACCCCAGATGACAGTCGATCAAGCATATCTCGCTGGGTTTCGGCAAAGCGTTTGAAGGCCGCATTGGCCCGGTCCACCTCCTCAACATCAAGCGCGTAACCCGCAACGCCTACGTCACCCAAAGGAACGTCAACAATTTCAAATGAGCGCCGTTCGCCAGCAACTGTAACGGGCGCTAGACGGCGAATGGGTTGCCCTTTTGAAATGGCTTCATGCGCACTCGACAGGGGACCGGAGCCCGCACCAGCGTCGATCAGCTCAAGATTGCGTTCGATAACCTGTTCGGCATTTTCCGCCTCAACCGCCTGCACATAAGCGTTGTTGACAAGAACCATCGACAGGTCGGGTCCGCGATACCACATCGGAATCGGCGCGGCCTCAATCAGCGCTGAAAGTCGTGTAAACGCTAATTTCAAGCGCGCGGCTTCTTCACCAAGGCGACCGATTTCAGCCTGACTTTCCGTTGCGTCAAACCACCACAGTAATACTGAGCCTGATTGGGCGAGCTTGACCGCAGCAGGGGCACCTTTGATCAACAATGTCCGAGATGATCCCTGAGCCTGCAACGCGCGGGAAAAATTGCGCCCCGTTTTCTGCGCCGCCGACACATCTTTGGCGAGGGCCGCGATATCCTCAGCGGTGAGACCTGCACCCGGGGCTGTAAGATCAGAAAGAAAGTTTGGCACTTTTGCCAGACCGAGCCAATCGGCGAGCCGCGCCGGGGCCTCTATCCGACCATCATTTTTGACCATCAGTGGCAAAGCAGGCGTGGAATCGAGCAAGGTTGCCAGCCGGTCGGCCTGGCTTGCGGAAAACTCCGCTCGCTTGCGGAGCGTAAGTCCTGTCCAAACCGCCCATGCCGCTCCGGCAAGCCAAAGTGCCATGACGGCACCAAGGACAGCCGCCATCCAAAGCGGAAGAGTTAACATGAAAAAAGGCCCGGTATCACCCGGGCCTCTTACGTCTGCTAAATCGATATTGGAACAGCTTAGGCAGCCTCAATAACGATAATGATCCGGCTTGAACGGACCTTCGGTGCTGACGCCGATATATCCGGCTTGCTTTTCGCTCAGCTTGCTCAGCTTCACGCCCAGCTTTTGCAGATGCAGCATCGCGACCTTTTCGTCCAAATGCTTGGGCAGCACATAGACTTGGTTCTTGTAATTTTCGCCGCGGGTCCAAAGTTCAATCTGCGCCATCACTTGGTTGGTGAAGCTGGCGGACATCACGAACGACGGATGGCCCGTCGCGCAGCCCAAGTTGACCAAACGCCCCTTGGCCAAAACGATGATCTGCTTTCCATCAGGAAATTCAACCAAATCCGTACCGGGCTTCACTTCAGTCCATTTATAGTTGGAAAGCGCTGCGATCTGAATTTCGCTGTCGAAATGGCCAATATTGCAGACAATGCTCATTGGCTTCATCGCGGCCATATGTTCGGCTGTGATCACGTCGGCATTGCCAGTGGCGGTGCAAAAAATATCTGCCCGCGTCACGGCTTCTTCCATCGTCACGACTTCAAAGCCTTCCATGGCGGCCTGAAGCGCGCAAATGGGGTCGACTTCCGTGACCATCACGCGTGCGCCGCCATTGCGCAGCGATTGGGCAGAGCCCTTGCCCACATCTCCGAAGCCAGCCACGCAAGCGACTTTACCCGCCAGCATGACGTCAGTGGCGCGACGGATGGCGTCAACCAACGACTCTTTACAGCCATATAGATTGTCGAACTTTGACTTGGTCACGCTGTCATTCACGTTGATCGCAGGAAAGGGCAATTCACCCTTCTTTGCGATTTCATAAAGACGATGAACGCCTGTAGTCGTTTCTTCGGAAACACCCTTCAAGTTCTTGACCGTCTGCGTCAGATAACCGGGCTTTTTGGCAATGAAGGCTTTCAAGGCGCGCTGGAATTCGACTTCTTCTTCATTCTCAGGCTCACCAAAGGATTGGCCTGCCTCAAGCTTGGCACCCCAAAGCGCAAACATGGTTGCGTCGCCGCCGTCATCGAGGATGATGTTTGCAGTGGTGTCTTCACCCCAGTTAAAAATATCGCCGACATAATCCCAATAATCGGCGAGGCTTTCGCCCTTGATGGCGAATACAGGAATACCCTTGGCCGCAATCGCTGCTGCTGCATGATCCTGAGTTGAAAAGATATTGCAAGTTGCCCAACGTACAGTTGCGCCCAGAGCGACCAGTGTTTCGATGAGAACCGCTGTCTGAATTGTCATATGGAGCGAGCCCACAATACGCGCGCCGTTTAGGGGTTTTGAAACGCCAAATTCATCGCGCAGAGCCATCAGGCCTGGCATTTCGGTTTCGGCGATTGCGATTTCTTTGTGTCCAAAATCGGCAAGGCCAATGTCTGCGATAACATAGTCGTTCACGTGCAAATGCTCCGGCAAGTTGAGTATCGCCGTGCGTTAGCGACGCAAAGACGGTAATGCAATCAGAATATAAAGAATTCTTTATGTCTCTCTATTTGACTTGAGCGAAGGTCGCACCGCACCGTCCGCCCGGTAGCTTTGGTCCTCCGTCCACTGACCGAGCGAGCTTTGCCAGCGTGGCAACCGCCCCCCCTTGATCCTTAGCCTCATCAAGCAAGTTTTCCATGTCGCGGCAGTCGAGCGTAGCGGAGCCACCGCCGTGAGTGTTGGCCAAAGACGTGACATAGCGGTCATAAGCGTCGAGGCCCCCGCTAGATGCAAACTGAGCACGCAGCATATCATTGGCCGCGCTCAGTGCTGGGCGACTGTTGCGAACAAAGCTGTTGTAATCCGGAATGAAATTCCGTCCGCTTATCCGGCACCGCAGCGATGCCACCATCAGCATTGTATCAAGATCGCGTACCTCGGCAGCCTCAGCAGCTCTTGGGGACCAACAGGCCGCCTGCGCCGTCGTGGTCAGTGTCAGTGCCGCCGCAGCTACCGCAAAAAGTGTCTTTTTCATGTCCAAACCCCTCGATCCCAAGAACGAGAGGAGAAAGTCTCAATAAGCGATGTTCGGACTGTTTCGAAACCGAGTGAAAATCCTGTTAACCCAGTCTACTTCCTATGCACGACCACTATGCGGCGTCAGGAGGCGCGGGTCTATTCCTGTCGATTGAAAACCGGCTTGCCACCTCTCCCCAACTGGAAGATCGAATAAAATGGTTTGATCGCCGGGTACCAAATGCCATCCATGGCGGGTCATTTCCTCATCCAGCTGCCCCGCCCCCCATCCGGCATAGCCCAGCGCAACCAGCCAATTGCGAGGACCCGTTGGGCGACCGATCACGCGCAGTACATCAAGCGAGCTGCTAAGCGCCCATTGACCAGCAACTTCTGTCGTTCCTTGCCCGCCCCAATCAAGACTGTGCAAAACGAAACCGCGCTGCGGTTCCACTGGTCCACCCGCGTAAATTGGTGAGTCCGGCACCCCGGATGCATCAATGTCAAACTGCTGAAATAAATTGTGCAGGGACAAGCCAGCCAAATGCCCAACGCCAATTCCCATGGCACCACCTTCATCATGCGAACAGAGCGCAATAATTGACCGTTCAAATCGGGAATCGCCAATTCCCGGCATCGCCAACAAAAATTGTCCCAAATGAAAACGCGGAGTTGTCATGTCATTATTGCTAAAGAAGCAACGGCGGTGAGTGAAGGGGTGCGGCCAAAAAATAGTGTGTTGGAGAGCGGGGAAGTGGCAAACCGAAAAAAATGCCCGCAGATCAAAGACCTGCGGGCAAAGTAAAAGGAACAAATGGTCTTGTGAACCACTTCCCCCTTGGGTCGCACCGTCTAAATCACAGATTCGCAGCCCCACGGCGCTACCCATTTGAATAGACTCAATCACAATTCATCGCATTTTGAGCCCTTATCCCGTTTGCCGTAAGGGAAAAGCTAGGTTAGCGTTACAGCCTGATTCTAATTGAGGTGTGCATGACAGACGTGGCGACCATGCCTTATCTCTCCAATCAAACAGACATTGATGATTGGGAAGTGCTCAACACACTGATCGGTCAAATCTACGAATCCGTTTTGCATCCTGAACAGTGGAATGAAACTCTCGCGCAAATCAGAGATTCATTATGTCCTCTCAATTGGGACGCCGCGTTCATACTTTGGGAAAGCCATAACCCACCTAGCGCCCGATTTGTAGCGGCATCAGGCTTAGCCGCTGGTGTTCAAGACATTTACGCAAATGTGTTTGGAGGCAACAATCTTTGGTCACAGCGTATCAGCCGCTTTCGCAATGGCAGCGTAGTTGACAGCGCTGAGATTAGTTCGCGTGAGGAAGTCGCTGAGTCTCCTCTATTCAAAGACTTCCTGAGGCCTTGGGGGGTTGACCGACTGATGGCTGTATTGCTCGACAGAAGAGGTGGAGAGCGGCTCGGTATGATACTCGCCGGCCCATCTGACCGCGATCTTAGCGCGTTGAAGCGAGGGCTGAGGGTCCTTGCGCCGCACATGCAGCGCGCGATGCGGATTAGCGATCGCATCGCCAGCCTGAAGCTAGCAGAAGGGGCCGCATTATTGGCGGCCAATCAGTCTCCATTTGGTGTCATTAGTCTTGATCAAGACTTTAACATTATCGCGGCAAATAGCAGGACGTCCTCTTACGAACGAGCTGGAATCATCACTACATCCGGCGGGCGGCTGGCTTTCGTTCACTCATCCAGCCACAAAAGTCTTCTGGAATTAGCACAGTCTTTGCCTCCCACTGGAAAAGCGTTCAACGCCGTTGCGGCAAATGGAACCGAATGCCCAGTGCTTGGAGCGCGACTTAACCCACAATCCGAACTTAGAGTTGGTGGCATAGCTGAAGGTGCGTCACTGATTATTACTTTGGGCAATGGGCCTGGCGAAACACCTGTGGTCCAGATCAATCGCGTTAAACAGTGGTATGGTTTGACGCCGTCCGAAGCGCGCCTTGCAGTTGCATTAGGGTCCGGACTCAGCTTAGCCGACTATGCCACGGAGCGAGCCAATAGCATCAACGCAGCGCGATTCTTGCTGAAATCAGTATTCAGAAAAACTGGCGCTACCAGTCAAGCCCAATTGACTGCCATGCTGGCAAGGCTTCCGATCGAAGCTGAAACATAGCAATTTTCCTTTCCCACATTGGTGATCCTCGCTATCCCAGCGAAACAATATTACATAGGAGCGCAATATGCGGATTGGCGTACCCAAAGAGATTAAAAACCACGAATATCGTGTTGGCCTGACGCCTCCTTCCGTATCGGAACTCATCAGTGCCGGACATGAAGTTTTTGTCGAAGCACTCGCTGGAACAGGAATTGATTTTGCGGACCGTGACTATATAGCGGTTGGGGCGAAAATTCTACCCAACGCTGCAGAAGTGTTTGCAGCGAGCGATATGATCGTGAAGGTGAAAGAACCGCAACCTCAAGAAATTGAGATGCTGGAGGCACGGCACACTCTGTTTACCTATCTCCATCTGGCCGCAGATAAACCTCAGGCCCTTGGCCTCATGAAATCTGGCGCGACGTGCATTGCTTATGAGACTGTCACATCCCCGAATCGCACCTTGCCGTTGCTCAAGCCTATGTCAGAAGTGGCCGGGCGAATGTCGATTCAAGTCGGCGCGCACTATTTGGAGAAGGAACAGGGTGGTCGCGGAGTTTTACTCGGGGGTGTTCCGGGGGTTGCCCCGGCCCGTGTCGCGATCTTAGGTGGCGGCGTGTCCGGCCTGAACGCAGCGCAAATGGCGGTTGGTCTGCGCGCTGATGTTACTATTTATGATATCAACAATGACCGACTGGCTGAACTCGATACTCATTTCGGCAATTCGATCAAAACCGCTTACGCATCCAAAGCCGCGATTGCCGCTGCCGTTGCGGCAGCTCATCTGGTGATTGGCGCGGTCCTTGTTCCAGGTGCGGCGGCCCCAAAGCTGGTCACGCGCGAAATGTTGAAGACGATGAAGCGCGGATCGGTGCTCGTCGACATTGCGATTGACCAAGGCGGCTGTTTTGAAACCAGCCGCGCCACCACCCATTCCGATCCCGTCTATATCGAAGAAGGCGTCATCCATTACTGCGTCGCGAATATGCCGGGTGCGGTGGCACGGACATCGGCCTTTGCGCTCAACAATGCGACGCTGCCCTTCGCGCTCAAATTGGCGAATTTGGGGCCGGAACGGGCAATGGCGCTAGATGTGCATCTGGCCGCTGGCCTGAATGTGGCAGGTGGTCGGATTCGGCATAAGGCCGTGGCAGAGGCACTGGATTTGCCATTTGAGGGATGATGGGCGGTTCGATCGCCAAAACGTACCTTCCCTGAGCTTGTCGAAGGGCCATTTTTCTTTTTGCTCCTATTTGAGCGTTAGAAAGAACAGCCCTTCGACAAGCTCAGGGAAGGGGAAGTTTCTCCAGCTAACGCTCAACCTTTAAAGGCCGCGCGAGCAAGCTCCCCACAACCTCGGCAATCGCGGCAGTCCCCGCAAGCAGCGCACAGACCGCATCCACGATTGGCATGTCCACGCCAGCTTCACGCGCCACTTTCTGCAGCACCGGCGCAGTCGCGGCACCTTCGGCGACAGTGCGCTGACCCTCTAGCATTTCCGCCGCTGTACGCCCCTCACCCAATCCCTTCCCCAGCGAAAAATTACGCGACGATGCCGACGAACAGGTCAGCACCAAATCGCCCAGACCTGATAGCCCAGCAAGCGTTTCTGCCCGCGCGCCCTTTGCCAATCCAAAGCGCGTCATTTCTGCAAAGCCCCGTGCAATCAGCGCCGCACGCGCATTCTGGCCAAGGCCCCTGCCCTCAACCACCCCGCAGGCAATGGCGAGGACATTTTTGACGGCACCACCAATTTCCGCGCCAATCATATCAGTAGACAGATAAGGCCGGAAAGTTGGCCGCGCGATGGTCTTGGCGAGCATGGCCCCCAGCGCGTCATCCTCGCACGCGAGTGTGATCGCGGTCGGCAGGCCTGCTGCAACCTCATGAGCGAAAGTTGGCCCGGACAGCACAGCCACTCCGCCGCCTAGCGCGCGCTCTGTTGCGATGTCGTGCATGAAGGCCCCGCTGCCCTGCTCAATTCCTTTGGTGCATAGGATCAAGTGCTGACCGTTCGCTGGGATATCGGCCAAGACTGAACGCAAATGCTGCGCCGGAGCCACGATCAGCAGGACTGAACAAGCTGTCGCCGCAGCAATGTTGCTGGTCGCAGTGATGCGTTCACTGAGCTTCAAGCCGGAGAGAAACAGACTATTTTCGCGCGTGCCGTTAATCGAAGCCACCACTTCGGCTTCCCGCGCCCACAGCGTCGCGTCTTCGCCGCCGCTGGCAATGACTTGCGCCAGGGCCGTGCCCCATGCGCCGCCGCCTATTACGCCGATCGTCATGCCTTCACTCCCGCACCGCGCACAGCCTCTGCCAGAGGATCAAGTGGCCAACGGGCGCGGGCCTGCACATCCAGCCCGTCGATCAACCCTGCCTCAAACCGCTCAGCGCCTGCCCACCCAATCATCGCGGCATTATCAGTGCACAGCCAGAGCGGCGGGGCCATGAAAGGGAGGCCAGATTCAGTCGCCAGCCGCTCCAGCCCGCTCCGCACGGCACCATTGGCCGCAACGCCGCCTGCCACAACCAATGCCGTGACTTCGGGAGCCAATGCCAGTGCCAGCCGTGTCCTGTCTAGCAAGCAATCAACTACCGCAGTTTGAAAAGATGCGGCGATATCTTCCGCCGCGTAAAGCCCGGACTCCTTGGCACGCAGCACCGCACTTTTTAGGCCCGCAAAAGAGAAATGCGGGTCCGCTGTGCCTTTCAGGGGGCGTGGCAAAGGCACTGCCTTAGGATTGCCCAAGCGCGCGGCAGCCTCCACCGCTGGTCCGCCAGGAAAGCCAAGCCCAAGCAGCTTGGCGGTCTTATCAAACGCCTCCCCCGCCGCATCATCGATGGTTGTGCCCAGACGCCGATAGCGGCCCACGCCGCTGACCACGAGCAACTGGCAATGGCCACCAGACACCAGCAGCAATAGATACGGAAATTCCAGCGAAGCCTCTGCCAATCGCGGCGATAGCGCATGACCCTCCAAATGATTGACTGCAATCAGCGGCTTACCCGCCGCATGTGCCAGCGCCTTTGCTGTCACTAGGCCAACCATCACGCCGCCGATCAACCCCGGCCCTGCAGTCACGGCAATCGCATCAACATCGCTCAGGGATTTGCCAGCGTCCGACAACGCAGCCTCAACCAGCGGTGTCAGAACCTCAACATGCGCGCGCGCCGCAATCTCTGGTACAACGCCGCCAAACGGGCGATGCTCCGCCTCCTGCCCAGCCAATCGATGAGACAGCACCACCCGGTCACTGGTCACCAGTGCCGCGGCTGTTTCATCACAGCTTGATTCGATGCCAAGGATCAGGCTCATGGCTCTTCCCTCTAATCGCGCGCGCGGTTAGGGCAAGGCGCATGAGTTCACCTGCTCCCCCCTTACGCTTGGGCACCCGCGCCTCTCCCCTTGCCATGGCGCAGGCCTATTTGGTGCGGGATGCACTTTGTGCAGCGCACGGCTGGGATTTGGCAGCGGTAGAGATTGTCGCAATGACGGCGAGTGGGGATAAGATACTTGATCAGTCCCTCGCCGATATTGGTGGTAAGGCGTTGTGGACAAAGGAGCTGGACCGCGCACTGATTGAGGGCAGAATTGATTTTGCCGTGCATTCAATGAAGGATGTCGAAACGATCCGCCCCGAAACACTTACGATAGCGGCCATGCTGCCGCGTGCGGATGTGCGGGACCGTTTGATTGGGGCATCTTCGATTGCGTCGCTTCCCGAAGGTGCGCGCATTGGCACCAATTCTCCACGCCGGACCGCTCAATTGAAGCGCGCACGGCCGGATGTAGAAATCACTCTGTTTCGTGGCAATGTAGCGACGCGATTGGCTAAGTTGGAAGCAGGCGAAGCCGATGCAACTCTGCTGGCGGCGGCAGGACTCGACCGGCTCGGCTTGACCAATATTGGTGTAGGGATCGAGATTACCGAAATGCTGCCCGCCCCGGCCCAAGGCGCTGTGGGTGTTGAGGCGCGTGCCAATGACGCAGCGACTCGCGCCTTGCTTGCAAACATCAATGACCCCGCGACGATGACGTGCGTGTCAGCAGAACGCGCCTTTTTGGCGGCACTTGGTGCTGGCTGTCATTCGCCAGTTGCCGCTTTGGCTGTGATGGCTGGCAGCACGATCCAATTGCGCGCAGAGCTAATCAGTCCCGACGGCGAAGAATGTGTAAGTGGCGAAGAATGGATCGCATCACCTGCCGATGCAGAGGGGCTTGCCCATGAACTGCTTGGCAATGCCAGCCCGGCATTGCGGGGCTTGTTCGACGCGTGAGCCGCCCCGTCCTGATCCTGCGGCCCGAACCGGGCAATGCTGCGACGGTGGCGCAAGCAAATCTGCAGGGCCTGAACGCGGTTGGCTACCCGGTGTTTGAGATTGAAGCTGTTGAATGGGCAGCGCAGCGTCCCTCCAACTATGAAGCCGTCCTTTTCACCAGCGCTAACGCAGTGTTTCATTCAGGGCCGGGGCTTGAGACTTATCGACACTTGCCGGTCTATGCCGTCGGCTCGGCCACCGCAAAGGCTGCGCGAGCGGCGGGACTGATGGTTAAAGCCGAAGGATCACAGGGTATCGATGCTCTTCTTGCAAGAATACAGCCAAAAAAACTGCTCCACTTGGCAGGTGAAGATGCAACGCTGCTTTCCCCAAACAGCCACATTATAGATCAAATCACCGTATATCGGAGCCGCCCGATTGCGTCACCGCCCCCGTTCTGGGCCATCTTAGAACAGGGCCCCATCGTCCTGCTTCATTCGGCGCGAGCGGCCACATTTTTTCGAGACTTGGCCAAAAGTGCGAAAATTGACCGAATATCAATTGTCGCAATCAGTGCCAAAGTCGCGATGGCGGCTGGCTCTGGCTGGGAAGCAGTTGCACTTGCTGCCCATCCGCGCGATGAAGCGATGATTGATGCGGCAGTTGAGATAGCTGCAAAATATGACAGGGTTGTTTGAATGACTGATGGATCGCCTTCCACGCCGCCACGCCGTACCATTGGTCGCTCACTCATCCTGCCGACCTTATTCTTCGTGGGTGGGGTGGCGGCCACGGCATGGATATTGACCAGCACTGAATTTGGAACTCAGTTAGTGTCTCAGCCCGCGCCAGAACCGATTGCCATTGATCCGGTCAAAATTGCGACATCGCCTTCTACTGCTGTTGCGCCACCACCTATGGCCGCAGATGTTGCGGCTCGCATCGCCGCAATTGAAGGACGATTGGCGCGCGCGGAAGCCTCAGGCGACTCAGGCGGTGCTGGACCCAACACGCAGCTAAGCCGTGTCATGCTCGCCCTTGCGGCGCGGCGTGCAATTGAGGCCGGTCGTGGACTTGGCGGGCTTCAGGGCGAGTTCGAGCGCCAGTTTGGGGCGGATGCACCCTATCTTGTAACTGCGATTGCCTCAGCTGCAAAACAGCCTGTGACACTTACGACCCTGAATAGTGAATTTGAGGCGCTGGCCCCTGCCTTATCCGGATCAGGCGACAAGTGGTGGGCGCGGATCAGCAACAGCCTGTCCAACTTGGTCACGGTGCGTGATGGCAAAACCAAGTCTGACGATCCTGCAGCTCTCGTCGCACAGGCCAAAGCCGCTCTAAAAACAGGCAATGTGGCAGCCGCCTTAGAAGCAGTCAGTCAAACCCCAAACCGCGCGACAGCTGCTGATTGGATGGTGAAAGCAAAACGCTATGCGGCGGCGATTCAAGCTGTCGATGCGTTGGAGGCGAAAGCCTATTCGACGGCACCCACCGAGGCGGCTGCGCCAGTTATGGTTCTGCCCGAACCTAAGCCCGCTCCGGTTATGGGGCAGCCGGACGCGATCTAAATCGCCTGAATATTATATTCATGCCACGCGAATATAGCCACGCCCCCCCGGTAGGGTCGCCATGCCTCGGCCAAATTGCGCGTGACTTTTTCAGACGGACGAGCCTCCATCCCCAGCATTCGTCCAATTGCGATTTGAATGGCCAGATCCCCGGCGGGCCAAATATCAGCACGCCCTTCGGCAAACAGCAGGTAAATCTCCGCTGACCAGCGGCCAATGCCTTTTGCGCGGGTGAGGAGAGCAATCGCCTCT
Organism: Sphingomonadales bacterium; assembly: GCA_031376385.1. GTDB lineage: Bacteria > Pseudomonadota > Alphaproteobacteria > Sphingomonadales > Sphingomonadaceae > Aquisediminimonas. The sequence goes on along the minus strand of JANMDQ010000003.1, from coordinate 62,552 downwards.
TCATCATCCTCGGGCAGATTGTGCAGGTCAAGTTCCCCCGACACAACAAGCGCGGCAAGGCTATGGGCATAAGATTGCTTTTGCCGAGACAGGCCGCACGCCCGCAATGCATCTTCTCCGGATGCAAGGATGACAGCGGGGTCTGATAAATCGCCAATCCCCTCCTCCAACTTACGCCAAATGGACGCAGCGGCCTTAACACTCACTTGTTGGCCAACGATCGTGCGTAAGATCGTTTCGTAGCCGCGCGGGCGAGACCGGGTTTCGGGAAGGCCTATCCGTTCCAGCGTCACCGAAAAACGCGGTTCAATTTGCGCGGCAGCCGCAACCGCTTGATCCAATGCCGCTTGTGATAGTCCCACCTTACTGCTCCCTTGCGTATTTTAAGTTTGCGCTTTAGCGACGCCTTCAATTGAAATTGCAACCTACAGGGGAATTTGCACATGGCAAAAATGATTGTGGTCACACGCGACGGTACTGAAAAAGAAGTTGAGGGTCAGTCAGGCCTTTCTGTGATGGAAATCATCCGCGACGCTGGGTTTGATGAGCTGTTGGCACTGTGCGGCGGATGCTGTTCCTGTGCGACGTGCCATGTGCATATTGACCCCGCCTTTGCCGACAAGATCGCTCCACTGGGCGAAGATGAGAATGACCTGCTGGATAGTTCCAGCCACCGCGACGCGACGTCACGACTATCCTGCCAGATTCCGTTTGGCGATGGGCTGGACGGTTTGCGAGTTACGCTGGCGCAGGAGGACTAAGAGACTTGTTCGTAACAACAAAAAAAGGCCGGGATCGCTCCCGGCCTTTTTTGTATCTTGTCTGTCAAAAATTCAGACCTTTTTCTTGTCAGCCCAGATATTCTGATAGCTCATCCAGGCAAGCCATGTGAAAGCCAGCAAAAAGAGAAATACAGCCAAACCAACTTGCTTGCGATCTTCCAATTTCGGCTCTGCGGTCCATGTCAAGAATGCAGATACGTCCTTGGCCATCTGATCCACAGTTGGTTTTGGCGCACCCGCCCCGTAAGTGACCTGCTCATCAGCCACCAATGGAGCCGCCATCGCGATATTCAGGTTCGCGAAATAAGGATTATAGTGAAGGCCATCACCCGTTTTGGAGTCCGGGTAGCTCTTTAGCAACTCGGCAGGCTGTTCATCCTTATATCCGGTCAGCAACGAATAAACGTACTCCGGGCCTTCGTGGCGCGCCTTGGTGATCAGCGACAAATCCGGCGGCAATGCATTGTTATTCGCCGCGCGCGCTGCAGTTTCATTGGCGAAGTTCCATGGAATCTTGTCTGCTGCAATCGATTTGCGCGTGGCAGCTTCGCCGGTTTCCGGGTTAATCGTCGGCGTTTCAATCGTGTAGTCTGCCGCGATGCTCTTAATCTGACCTTCACTGTAGCCAATATCAGCAAGGTCGCGGAACGATACGAGCTTCAGGCTGTGACAAGACGAACAAACTTCCTTGTAAACCTGAAAGCCGCGCTGCAACTGCGCCCGGTCAAATTTGCCGAGTGGACCGTTATGGGCAAACTCAACTTCCTTGGGATGAAGGTGAAATACCTTTTCCGCCGTCGGCAGACTTTCATCCCCGATCATATCAATCCCGCTACGGAGAGCAGAATACATCATCACGCCTGCAAAGAACAGACCGACTAAAAAGGCGATTGGGCGAACCATGAAGTCTATCCTTACTCTGCAGGCTGCAATGTCGGGCCAGAGCCTGACGGCGCAAACGCAGGGGCTTTATACTTGCTCAGCACCGATTCCGTGATGGATGTCGGCAATGGCAATGTGGTTTCTATCCGCGATATGATCGGCAAGATGATCAGGAAATGTGCGAAATAATAAGCCGCACCAATCTGACTTGCGAGAACGTACATTGGTTCCGCTGGTGCGCCGCCGCAATAGCCCAGCACGATGATGCACGGGATGAGGCCGAACCAGAAGAATTTGCGGAACATCGGACGATAATGGCCGGACCGCACTGGTGACGTATCTATCCACGGCAAGAACAGCAGCAGAAGGATTGACGCAAACATCGCGATCACACCGAGCAGCTTTGCAGGGATAAAGAAGAAATCAAAAGTGAAGGCGCGCAAGATCGCGTAGAAGGGCCAAAAATACCATTCAGGAACAATGTGCGCTGGAGTGGAAAGCGGGTTGGCCGGAATGTAATTGTCCGGATGGCCGAGCAGGTTGGGCGCAAAGAATACAAGGCCTGCGAACAGCAGCATGAACAGGCCAACTCCAAAGCCGTCTTTAGCGGTATAATAGGGGTGGAACGGAACAGTGTCCTGCTCGGTCTTTACGCTCACTCCAGTTGGGTTGGACGATCCCGGGATGTGCAGCGCCCACACGTGTAAGATCACGACGCCAAGCGTCACAAATGGCAACACAAAGTGCAGCGAGAAGAATCGATTGAGCGTTGCATTGTCAGGCGCAAAGCCGCCGATCAGCCAAGTTTGAATGGGTTCGCCGATCAGCGGGATCGCGCCAAACAAACCAGTGATCACTTTGGCGCCCCAGAAGCTCATTTGGCCCCACGGAAGCACATAACCCATAAACGCTGTGGCCATGATAAGAAGGAAAATGACGAGGCCAAGCAGCCAGATCACCTCCCTCGGAGGCTTGTAGGATCCGTAGAATAACCCCCGGAAAATGTGGAAATAAACCACGATGAAGAACATCGAAGCGCCGTTCATGTGCACGTAGCGGATAAGCCAACCACTGTTCACATCACGCATGATATGTTCGACCGAATTGAACGCCACAAGGCCGTTTGCTGCGTAATGCATACCCAAAACGATACCCGTGATGATCTGAATCATCAGCGCCATCCCGGCAAGCACACCGAAATTCCAAAAGAAATTCAAGTTGCGCGGCACCGGGTAACCAGCACCCACAGCATTATAGATGAGACGCGGCAGGGGCAGCTTCTCATCCATATATTGCATCAAGGGATGCGTTGGTTGGTAATTTTTTGCCCAGGGAAAGCTCATGACATTATCCTCAGCCGATTTTCACAAGAGTATCAGATTGAAACGCATATTCCGGAACCATTAGGTTATAGGGTGCTGGACCTTTGCGAACACGCGCTGCCGTGTCATAATGCGACCCATGGCAGGGGCAGAAATATCCGCCAAATTCACCCTTCACTTCGCCGGCGGCTGCGCCGAGGGGAACGCAACCCAAATGGGTGCAGACGCCCATTGTGATCAAATAGGCCTCCTTACCGGGTCGTGTGCGCTCAGCCAGCGTCTGCGGATCCCTTAACGTAGCGACATCGACTTTATTGGCAGCGGTAATTTCATCAGCAGTAAGATGACGGATGAACAATGGCTGTTTGCGAAATTCAGTTTTGATCGCTTGGCCGGGCTCAATCGCTGCCACATCAACTTCAATTGATGCAAGCGCAAGAACATCTGCCGACGGGTTCATCTGATTGATCAGCGGCAACACAATTGCCCCGGCGCCAACACCTGCAAAGCTCACCGCTGCGATGTTGATGAAGTCGCGGCGACGCACAGGAGCGGTGCCGCCTGTTTCAGCTGTTTGAATTTGTTCGACGGTAGCCATTCCTGAGCCTGTCCAATTTCGATTGGGGCTGTGTTACAATCATATCCCTAGGAACGGAATACGCAATTAAGACTAGACCCCCTTGCCCACCATCGAGCAAGTCGAGGCGCTCATAGCAATGCTGCACATCAATGCAACCAGCGAAATCAGTGGTGTTGAGTGCACGCCGCGCAATCGCTATCAGTTACATATGCGGATTGCGTTATATCAGCCTGAAATCCCCGGAAATGTCGGGGCGGTGCTCAGGCTCGCAGCCTGCTTTGACGTGGGTGTCGATATCATTGAGCCGTGCGGATTTGTATTTTCCGACAAACGACTCAAGCGGGCAGGCATGGATTATGCCGATCACGTCCGTATCACACGCCACGTCGATTGGGCCACGTTTCGCGCGCAAACAGGCGGTCGACTGGTTTTGTTGTCCTCCAAAGCCGCGGTCCGCCTTCCCGATTACGACTTTGCATCAGACGACATCCTCCTCATGGGTCAGGAAAGTGCTGGTGTTCCAAATGAAGTTCGCGCCACATGCGACGCACAGGTGCGTATTCCGCTTATTCCCGCCATGCGATCCTTGAATATCTCAGTCGCAACAGGCATCGCGCTGTCCGAAGCACTGCGCCAGACCGGAGGATTTCCCGCATGATCAAGTTAGATGCCGAGCAAGCTGCGGCCCGCGCTTGGTTTGAAAACCTGCGAACCCAAATCTGTGCCGAATTTGAGAATATTGAGCGCGAATCGGGCAGCAACGCATGCTTCGCCTACACCCCTTGGAACCGCGATGATGACGAGAGCGGAGACAGCGGCGGCGGCGTGCAGGGCCTGATGAAAGGCAACGTGTTTGAAAAAGTGGGCGTCAATGTCTCCACCGTCGGCGGCGCATTCTCCCCTGAATTTGCCAAAAATATCCACGGCGCGGAGGATCACCCGGAATTTTTCGCAACTGGCATCAGCCTTGTCGCGCATATGGCCAACCCGCATGTACCCGCTGTGCATATGAACTGCCGTTTTCTCGTGACGCAGAAACGCTGGTTTGGTGGCGGAGCGGATTTGAACCCGCCCCTGCCCTACGAGAAAGATACTGAGGAATTTCACGCCGCGATGAAAGCCGCATGTGATCCACACCCGGTGGCGGATTATCCCCGATTCAAAAAATGGGCGGATGATTATTTCTGGATTCCCCACCGCAACGTGCACCGCGGCGTCGGCGGGATATTCTATGATCATATGGACGGGGATTTCGATGCTACGTTCGCGTTGACGCGCGATGTTGGCAAAGCGTTCCTCAGCATTTACCCTGCCCTAGTCCGCAAACGGATGCAGCAAAGCTTTACTGACGCTGATAAGGCCCAACAACTCGCATGGCGCGGACGCTATGCGGAGTTCAACCTCGTCCATGATCGCGGCACATTATTTGGCCTGAAAACGGGCGGCAATATCGACGCGATTCTGATGAGCCTGCCGCCGGTAGCGACATGGGCCTGACGCCCATTGCCAGGGATCAACTGGCAACTATCGTCACGTCGCTGGAGATGCTGGAAAAGCCGCGACTGAGGCCGCTTCCGGACTCCCCGCTGCGTCTTGTCCCATGGGTCAAGCCGTCACTCACTGCCTATCGCACATTGTTCCGCCGCGTGGGGGAGCCTTGGCTGTGGTTTTCGCGACTCGTTATGGAAGACAGCGACGTCGAAGCTATCATTCACGACCCTAACATTGCGATCTGGGCCGTAATGGACCGGCAAGGCGTTGAAGTTGGCATCCTCGAACTCGATTTTCGCGAGCGCGGACAGGCAGAGATAGGCTATTTCGGCTTAGTCCCTGAACTCGCGGGCAAAGGTCATGGTCGCTGGCTGATGGGGTATTGCCTGGCTCAGGCTTGGCGGCCCGGTGTGGAACGGGTGTGGGTGCATACCTGTACGCTCGATCATCCGTCGGCGCTGGGTTTCTATCAGCGGAACGGTTTCACGCCCTATGCTCGCGCGGTGGAGACCTTCCCCGACCCGCGCATAACTGGCCTATTGCCCGCCAATGTCGCTCCCCATATGCCCTTGCTTGCTCAACTGCCGGTAGAGCAAAGCTGAAAAAACCGACGAGGCAACCATTGGAAAGGCAGCTGCGATCCCCGCCGTCAGCGCGACCATCACGGCCCCGCCGATGGGCGATCCTAAAGCAGTAAAGATCGAAACGAATAGAGCAGAGGCTATGAGCGCGCCAAAGAACTGCACAAATTGGAACGTCAAAACGAAAAAAAGCGCCACACTCAACAGCATGAATGTTTTCCCGCGGCTCAGCGCATAAGCCCGCATGGCGGTGCGCATGGCGCCCTCATTGCGGTCCACAAGGGCCGCAAAGACCAAATAGAGCTTGGCAAACATGAACAGCATGATGAACGCGATTGGCAAAGCAACGACAAGCGACGCCGCAGCACTTGGTTTGGTGAGGTCAACTCCGTTCATCTGCGCGGCGATGGAAAAAGGGATGGTGATAAATGAAATCAGCAGCGCCACTGTAATCGCAATGACAACCAAGGCAGGCAAGCGAGACAGGCCTTTAGACAAAGCCTCCCCCACGCTCGACCCCGGCCTCAACACAAGTGCCGATATCGAAAGATATCCAACCTGCGTCCACAATATGGCAACGACCATCGCAATGATCAGGGGACTGGTCCACCCGCTTTGATTAGCCATGCCGAACACAAGGATCGAGACCGCCTGCCCCAAGCCAAACGTCGCAAGTGCGAGTGGAATGAGCAACGCTGATTCGCGGCGGATGAAGCTGCGCGTGTTGGTCCATAAAGAGGCTAGCGAAAGCGCCATTAAGTTATCCTGTCAAATTGTTAGCCGCGCCCTAGCCTGCCTTGGTCGCCCTTACCACTTGGATTGTAAGCGCCGCAGTGGCAAAGCTGGGCGATGAAAGTCGACGTCAAAACTCTGCCTGGCCTGACACCCTATGCTCAGACGCTTACGGGCATGGAGACACTGGCCCTTTCCATTGCAGCGGGCAATGCAGAGGAGCAGGTCTGGTTGTTGGAGCATCCCCCGCTTTACACTGCTGGGACCAGCGCTAACCCGGCAGAACTGATCGACAATCGTTTCCCTGTGTTCAATGCCGGACGCGGCGGGCGCTACACTTATCACGGCCCGGGACAGCGGGTGGGCTATGTCATGATCAACCTTGGCCAGCGCGGTCGCGATGTCCGCTGTTTCGTCCACGCGCTGGAAGGCTGGGTGATTGATGCGCTTGGCACACTCGGCGTGACTTGCTGGCGCGCGGACGGGCGTGTCGGGATATGGACGGACGCGCGGGGGCAAGAAGCCAAGATCGGAGCCATTGGCGTGCGCGTCAAAAAATGGGTTACTCTTCACGGATTTTCCATCAATGTCGCACCGGATTTGGCGCATTTCGGGGGCATAATACCATGTGGCCTACCCGAATTTCCCGTCACCAGTTTGGCCGATTTGGGGGTATCTTCGACTATGGCAGACCTCGACCACGCCCTGATGTGCAGTTTCAGTGCATTTCTATCGCGCTTGCCGTGCAATGCCGATTCTGCTTGAGGCCGCGGAAATGCCGGGGTAATGTCCACTATAACTTGGGTATTAAGAGCAATCGCCGGCCAAGTTGTGAACCCCTGTTAGGAGCTTAAAATGCGTAAGATCATCACACTTTCACTGGTTGCCAGTGCAGCCCTCCTCGTCGCAGCATGCGGCAAGACCGAAACTGCCTCTGCTGACAATGTCGCAGCGCCTGAAGTCAACGCAGCGGATGCCATGGAAGGCACCACCAACGACGCAATGACCAACACAGACGCCGCCGCTGGCGCAACAGCAAACATGGCAGCTGATGCCAATGTGGCTGCAAACGCTGCAGAAGCAGCAACAAACGCAGTAGCCAACGTCGCGACAAACGCGGCTGGCAACGCCACCAAGTAAGCGATTTTCGCGGCAGCGCGATTGATTGGGGCCGTTCGGGAGACCGAGCGGCCCTTTTCTATTGGCGCGCAGTGGGTTAGACGCACGACATATTGTTGTTAGAGGAAGTGATTTGAATGCGTATCTTGTTCGCTATTGCGCTCGCTGCGCTGGCCCTTCCCTCATCCGTTCACGCCCAACTTTATTATAAATCGCCTGATCTGTCGGGCCCGCCGCTTCTGATGCCAGAGGCTGGGTTTGGCGTGGCAATGCCGGGCGCAAACTCGACAGAGCAAAAGGCCGCATTGATCTGGAACATGCGGTCTGGCCTGAACGTCGCCGCGCTCCAATGCGGGTTTGAACCGACGTTGCAAGTGCTGGAAAATTACAACGCCATGCTCACCAATCACCGCGACGAATTGCAGACGGCGTTCAATGGCCTTTCAGGCTATTTCAAGCGCATGAACAAGACTGTGAAGGGCGGCCAAAACGCACTCGATACCTATGGCACGCGCACATATTCAAGCTTTTCAGCGGTTGGCGGCCAGCTTAATTTCTGCCTAGCGGCTGGTCGGATCAGCAAACTGGCGCTCTCAACGCCACGCGGACAATTGGCAACGCTGGCGCAGGAGCGGTTGCGTGAACTGTATAACGGGGTGAAGAGCAAAGCCGGCGAGCAGCAATTTGGCCGTGCGCGTTTTTCGGCCTATCCGCTGTTCCCCAATCTGGATTCACGCTGCTGGAAAAAGGATAAATATATCAGCAAGTGCGGCATGGGGCCGCTGGTCTAGAGCGAATTGCTCGAAATGTGAAACACGCCTGTCACCCCAAGCTCGTCACCCTGAACTTGTTTCAGGGTCCATGCCTCAATTTTCATGCAAGACTGGATCTATCCAGTTTGGCAGCGACATTGAGGCATTGATGCTGAAACAGCGACCCGCCGGGAGCCAGCATGACAGTGGTGCAGATTTTACGCAATCTAGTCTAGTCTCACTCAATACCCAGCCATTTATGGGTTTGTAGCGATAATCTCCACGCCGAATTGGCAATCACAAAATCCACGCACGCCTGTCGGTTAGCCTCGATTTGAGGCCCGTCCATCGGCTGAACCATATGGTGGGTAAAATCCCAACCTTGCATCACCTGCCAGTCGCTTCCCAGTTGAGGCCAAACCAGTTTCAGTTCATCACCTGACCTCTGCACCGTTTCGCTGCCCGCCTTGGGACTGATACACAGCCAGTCGATGCCAGCAGGAGCTGCAATCGTGCCATTACTCTCGACCGCAATTCGAAAGCCCGCGCCGTGAAGCGCATCAATAAGCGCTGCATCAAGCTGCAACAGAGGCTCACCCCCAGTGATGACGATCAGCCGATTGTCGCGGCCATTCCCCCAGCAGCTCGCCACAGCCTCCGCCAGCAATTCCGCCGTCTTAAACTTGCCACCACCCTCCCCGTCCGTGCCGACAAAATCCGTATCGCAGAACTGGCACACTGCGGTTGCGCGGTCTTGTTCTCGACCAGACCACAAATTGCATCCTGCAAAGCGCAGGAACACAGCGCGCATTCCCGCCTGCATTCCTTCGCCTTGCAGCGTTAGGAAAATCTCTTTGACGGCGTAAGTCATAACACCGTGGGGTCAATCGCCCCCGCCTCTGCGAAGCCTTTCGCCCGCAACCGGCACGAATCGCACACGCCGCAGGGTCGTCCCTCTGGCGTCGGGTCATAGCAAGACCAGCTTAGACCCAGATCAAGGCCCAGCCGCAGCCCTTCAGCGACGATATCGGCCTTTGTCATGATCATCAGCGGCGTATGAACGCGGAAACCTTCGCCGTCATTGCCCGCCTTCGTCGCGGCTTTGGCCATGGTCTCAAACGCGGCGATGAAATCGGGGCGGCAATCGGGATAGCCGGAATAATCAAGCGCATTGACGCCAATCGCCAAATCACGCGCGCCAACCGCTTCGGCCCAACCCAGGGAAAGCGATAGAAAAATCGTATTGCGCGCCGGTACATAAGTGATGGGGATACCCGGCTCCACGCCGTCCTTGGGAACGGCAATGCTGCTGTCCGTCAGTGCGGAGCCGCCAAAGCGCGTGAGATCGACAGGCAATACCACGTGCCGCTCCGCACTCAGCGCCGCCGCAACGCGCGCTGCTGCCTCCAGCTCGATGCGGTGACGCTGATTATAGTCAATGGTCAGCGCGAACAGCCGGTATCCCGCCTCCTTCACCAGTCCCGCCACAACGAGCGAGTCGAGGCCTCCCGAAACGAGGGCAACGATGGCGGACTGAGGCGATGGGGCTAGTGGCAACTTCATCCCACGCCCGCTAAAGCCCGCGCGCCCCTGCGACAAGCGCCAAAAAAAGGCCGCCCCGAGGGACGGCCCAGTTATTAGGTCAATTTGACCCAAAGGGAGGAAAGCGTGCTGTCACTCAGTCAAGCTAAGCACGTCACATATTATGCAGAAACAAGGTAAACAAAGCCTTAACGGCGGAAACTAATCGGCGTTGCTGACGCGCAAGTGCCAGTTCTGCGGCCTTCATAAAGGATCTGGAACGGCGCGTTATTCGCAATGCCCTGCGATTCGATCTGAATCAGGCGCGGCGTTTCAACGCGAATCGTGGTGCGGCCATGCCCCTGCCCGGGACAGGTATAATGGACCGTCGACGATTTCGGATCATTGGCGATGACAAAGCGGCTGCAAGTTGCGCGACCATGGCGCAGTTGCAGCAGCGCCTTTGAATCGCCAAGGCACATGGATTTGGTGTCGCCGCTTTCCTTAGATTTTAGAACCCATTCGCCGCCCTCAATCGCCGAGAGTGCGGCAAGCGACTGGCCTCCGGGCGTTTCGCCCAAAGTCTGCGATGCTCCGACTGTGAACATCATAGCACAACACAAGACCGCGCCTGCCAATTTAACTCTATTCGTCCGCATATCACCTTGCCCCTGTTGCTCTGGCGACCCACAGGTCAGCTAATGCCGACTCCATCTTTGTTATTGGACGAAATCAATAAGGCTGAAAAATGTCTTGGGCGATGAAGAAATGCAGTTAATCGACAAATTCTGTAAGCGGCATCGGGAATATCTTGCTGCAAAAGGCGCAATCAACAGAAATGACGCCGCTTTCTCCAGCCATTTCAATACGTTCGTCGGCTGGGAACTGGCCGACCACTGATTTGATACGCTCTGCATTACAACGGCACCCTTTGGTGAGTGACGCACCGCCCAACACGCGGACTTCCTGTTCTTCATTGAATAAGCGCCAAACAATTGTTTCAAGCGGCAAATCAGGATCGCAAAGTTCTGAGTCCTTGATCGTCTGCGCGAGGATGCGGACATGATCCCATTCGGGATGATCGAGCCGCACGTGAAGCCGCTCCCGCCCTTCCTCTCCCTCTGGCAAATGCTGCACCATCAACGCGCCACCGATGTTGCCATCCGCTGAAAATCCGACGCGAATGAAGCTGGGGATTTGTTCGGATTGCAGGAAATAATGCTGAACCGCGTCAGACAGCCCGTTGCCATCGAGCGGAACGATCCCCTGATATCGCTCTTTGGTCAGCGCCTGATCAAATGTGATGGCAAGATAACCCGTGCCGAACAGATCAGTCAGGGTCGGGCTTTCCGGCAAAAGAGCAACTCTGTCCGCATCAAACTGAGCATAACCGCGCACTGCGCCATCGAGATAATCGCAGACCAGCAAGCTGACCGGACCACCATTTGTCTGCGCCTGCATCGTCAATTGTCCGCTATCGCCCTTCAACAACGACCCGAGCACAGCAGCGAGCAGCAGCGACTCCGCCACCAATCGCTCGATCATTGGCGGATAATCATGACTGGAAAGCACGGCCTTCAGCGTCGGGCCCATCCGCACCACCCGGCCCCGCGCATGGCGGTCTGGCACGACAAAGCCCAGCACTCTGTCTAGGTCTTTGGCCAAATCATTAGCCATATCAGCGCCGCTTGTCATATCAGGCCATTAACCCACATCAAAATGGCTTTCTGCGCGTGAATACGGTTTTCGGCTTCATCCCAGATCGCGGATTGCGGGCCATCAAGCACGCTGTTCGTCGCCTCTTCGCCGCGGTGAGCGGGAAGGCAGTGGAGGAAAACCGCATTACTTTTTGCGCGCGCCATCAGGGCATCGTTGACCTGATAAGGGGCCATTGCAGCCAGCTTGTTATGCACATGCTCCTGCCCCATCGACACCCATGTGTCCGTAATGACAACATCTGCGCCGTCGGTTGCGGCTTTGGCATCCTCAAATAGATCAATCCGCGCGCCGTGTTCGCGGGCCTTGGCAACGAACCCCGCATCCGGTTCATACCCCTGCGGGCAACCCGCGCGCACATTAAAGCCAAGTAAGCCAGCCGCTTCGATCACGGAGGACAGCACATTGTTACCGTCGCCCAGCCAAGCGATTTCCAATCCTTCGAGGGCTTTGCCGCGTTCGATGACAGTCATCAGGTCCGCAACGATTTGGCACGGGTGCGACGCGTCCGTCAGGCCATTGATCACAGGCACCGACGAATAGGCCGCCATTTCGGTTACTTTAGCATGGTCATCCGTGCGGATCAGGATCGCGTCGGCCATTCGACTCAGCACACGCGCCGTGTCAGCCACAGTCTCCCCGCGTCCCAACTGCATCTGCCCTGCGGCCATGAACATCGCACGCCCGCCCAGTTGCACCATGCCCGTTTCAAACGAAGCGCGGGTGCGGGTGGAGTTTTTCTCAAACACCATGGCCAGCATATGACCGTCCAGCGGCGCGTCAGCATCTGCTTTGCCTTTGGGCAGGCCAGCGCGCGCGGCCTTGCGACGGAGCGCCTCATTCAGGATCGCATGCAGACCGTCGCCGCCCGCATCGGACAGGTTGAGAAAATGCCTCACCAACACCCCTCTCCCTTCAAGGGAGAGGGAGCGAGACTTAGTGAGCCTCTCGGCGAGCTTAGTCGCAGCGGGCGAGGGCTTTCAGACTGACCGCTCGCTGCGCCGTCATGCCCTCTCCAAGAGTTGCTAGGCAACAAGTTGCCGAGCCAACTCTGTCCTCTCCCTCTAGGGGAGAGGAGTTTAGAGATCCGTGTCACGCCGCCTGCGGGATTTGGTAGGCCCGCGCGCCGGCGGAGAGCTTTTCAATACACTCCGCAATATGGCTTTCATCAATGATCAACGGCGGCAGGATGCGCACGACATTGTCGCCCGCCGCCACCGTCAGCAGCCCGTGATGATCCCGCAAATGCGCCACAAATGCGCGGCTATCGACTTTCATTTTCAGCCCCAGCATCAATCCCATACCCCGCACGCTTTCAAACAAGCTGTCATGGTTGGGGATCAACTGCTCAAGGCTGGACCGCAGCCGGTCTCCTGTCGCCTTCACTTGCTCCATAAAGCCAGGCTCCAGGATCACATCCAGCACAGCGTCACACGCTGCCATCGCCAGCGGATTGCCGCCATAGGTGGAACCATGCGTGCCAGCGACCATGCCCGCCGCAGCTTTTTCGGTTGCCAGACACGCGCCGAGTGGAAAGCCACCGCCAATGCCCTTGGCCGTCGCGACGAGATCAGGGACAATGCCGTACTGCTCATGCGCATAGAGTGTGCCCGTGCGCGCGACGCCGCATTGTACTTCATCGAGGATCAGCATCAGGTCCCGCTCATCACAGATCGCACGCAGACCCTTCATAAACTCTTGGCTCGCCGGACGGATGCCGCCTTCGCCTTGCACAGGTTCAACCAAGAAGCCAGCTGTATGGTCATCGACCAACGCCAGCGCAGCCTCAAGATCGTCAAACGGCGTATATTTGAAACCGGGGAGCAATGGCTCAAACCCGTCGCGCATCTTATCCTGATTGGTCGCGCTGATCGTGCCGAGCGTCCGCCCGTGAAAGGCATTGTGGAACGTGATGATCGTGTTCTTGTGCGGGTTGCCCTGCACATGATGATAGCGCCGCGCGGCCTTGATTGCGCACTCAACCGCCTCCGCACCGGAATTCGTGAAAAAAGCTGTGTCAGCAAAGCTGTTATCCACCAAGCGCTGCGCCACCTTCTCCCCCTGCGGAGAGCCATAGAGGTTTGACACATGCATCAGCGTCGCGGCTTGCTTTTGAATGGCACCCACCAGATGTTCATGGCTGTGGCCAAGCAGATTGACGGCAATTCCGCTTGCAAAATCCAACGCGCGGCGGCCATCCTCACTGATCAAGTAACACCCCTCCCCCTTCACCGGGCGAAATCCACACCGGGGATACACGGGCATCAGGGGAGTGATCGTCATGAGACTTGCCTTTCATGTGAAAGCGCCAAACGGAAAAAGGCGACCCGCGAAAGGCCGCCTCTGCGCGGAACCCCATATATCGCGACGGATTTGGCGGGACAACCCCCTGTAATGTGGCGGGGGTGAACGCCCGTTACCGGGCGTGTGTAGCTGTCGCTGCTATTGATCTGACTTTTTGCCCAATCATCCGGCGGATAGGCTTCAAAACGACAAACAGCCCGTTGAAGACCAACGCCGGCAGGCCCAACACCTGAAACCACCAACTGCTTTTCAGAACAAACGCCGCGAACAGCAGCACCGCAATGGCGGGAATGAAAATAAACATCATGAACGCAAAAATGCGCAATATCGCTAAAATCCTCATATAAGCTACAATCTTGTAAAGGCCGGTTTGGCGTCGATGGGAGTGTTTCTGGTGAACATTGACCAAAAAGTCTGGACAACCAGCAGGGGCTGTCAACGTTAAACCATCATTACTTTGGCAGGCTTTGACGATGATCTCAACTGCAATTCTGCGTTGCAGTTCCGCATTTTTAACTTGAAAAGTAGGATTTTATTGACGATGCGACAGGGCGCTCTTTGAAATCCCTGCTGCATGCTTGGCAGGCCGTTAATATGCTATCTTACCCCCGCGGCAGGGCGGTGCCGAAGTGTAGGAAAATGTCCGTAAACACGCTCCACTTGTTGAGAAATCCGCCATTTTTAATCTTGGTCGCGCTGCCAGAACCACAAATTCGTCATTGTGAGCGAGCCGGCAAGTCCCTCTAATTCTTCAACTTCCACCCGCTACGCAGCAGCAAATAGCAAGTCAGCCCCAGCGCAAAATTGAGCGCCACCAAAAAGGCCACGCCAAAGCCTAGCGGAATATCTGCCGCCCCGATAAACCCGTATCGGAACCCCGAAATCGCATAGTGGAACGGGTTGGCATGGCTGATTGCCGCGAACACGGGCGCGAGCTTATCGACCGAGTAGAATGTGCCAGACAGCAGCGCGAGCGGGGCGACAACGAAATTGCCGATGGCTGCCGCATGATCAAACTTTTCCGCCCAGATTGACGTTAGCACCCCGATAAGCGCCAGCATCATTGAGCCGAGCAAGCCAAACACCAGCACTGCCCACAAATGCTTAGGCATGATATGAATGCCCGGCCACAGCAGCATCGCCAGCCAGATCGCCCCGCCAACCAGAAACGCCCGAGTAACGGCTGCACCGGTGAGAGCGACCAACACTTCCATGCTCGACAGCGGCGGCATCAGATAATCGATGATCGTCCCCTGAATCTTGCCGACCAGCAACGAAAAGCTGGAATTCGCAAACGCATTCTGGATCATTCCCATCGCGATCAAGCCCGGCGCCAGGAAATCAGCGAACGGCACGCCCAGCATCATTTTGCCGCTTGCGCCGATGGAAACGGTGAAAATGATCAAATAAAGCAGAGTTGTAAGGGCGGGAGCCCAAATGGTTTGGGTGTGCACCTTGAAAAAGCGCCTCACCTCCTTCACATAGAGAGCTTGCAGTCCTCCCCAGTTGATCGACTTGATAACGGCCACGCCGGGGGGATTGGCGAAATGATTTTTGGACTCGCTGTTCATCGCGTCTTCGCCTATCGACGCGCGGACGGAACAGCAAGCTGCATTAAAACGCGACACTAAGACAAGGAACAGGAATGTCCTGGACGGATGAACGGATTGAGCGCCTGCGGGAGCTTTGGACCAAAGGCATGACGGCAAGCCAAATTGCCGAAGATTTAGGGGGCGTCAGCCGCAACGCTGTGATTGGAAAGGCTCACCGCCTTGACCTGCAATCGCGCCCATCGCCGGTAAAGGCCAATGACGCAGCGCCTGCACTTAAGGCAGAGCCGCGTAAGATTGCGCTGCCAAAATCGCGCCCGACGCCTGTGCCAGTCGCTGCAGCGCCGCCGCCGCCGCGCCCAACAGGGCCTGTTAACGCGCCGATCCCGATGCCGCCGCGCCCGCAAGCCGCAGGTGGCGCTGGATTCCGGTCAATTGGCCCCGGCGGTTTCGTCCGTCAGTCCCCCGGTGAACAGGCACCGCCGTCCACGCCCGCGCCTCCACGCCGGTTGGTTCCGGCAAAGCCAAGTGCAGAAATTTCGGGCAAAACCAGCCTGCTCGATCTCAGCGAAAAGGTTTGTAAATGGCCGATTGGTCACCCCGGTGAGCCAGATTTCCACTTTTGCGGCGTCGCAGTGAACCCCGGGTTCCCCTATTGCGTCGGTCACTGCGGCCAAGCGTTCCAAGCGCAAATGCCGCGCCGCGACCGTCGGCCTCCGCCACCCCTCCCCTTCGGCGGGCCCCGCGTTCGGTAATATGGGTTCGGGGGGAGCGACAACATGATCGATATTCTGGCGCTCAATTTTGTTGCACTTTTTGCGATCATCATCCTGCTCTGGCTCATTTCAGTCCAGATCAAGGACGCAAGCTTTATTGACGCGTTCTGGGCCTTTGGCATGGTCATCATGGCAGGACTGACGTGGTTGCAGACCAGCGAAGGCAACCCCGTGCGCAAAGCCATCATCCTTGGCTTGACCACCATCTGGGGCTTGCGCCTGTCGATCCACCTTTACACCCGTTGGCGGCGTGACGGCATCGATCCTCGCTATAAACGCATGATCGGCAGCCTTATGGACAAAAAGGGCTGGAGCTTTGCGAAGGCTTCGCTGCTGCAAGTCTTCCTGTTGCAAGCGCCGCTTCTCTTCATCGTCTGCCTCCCTGCGCAATTGGGCCAAATCTCGCCTGATCCGTCACCGCTCGGGCTGCTGACATGGATTGGCGTTGCGGTCGCGATAACTGGCATCGGGTTCGAAACCATTGGCGACGCGCAGTTGAAAGCCTTCAAAGCCAACCCCGCCGACAAAGGCAAAGTTCTGGGCACTGGCCTGTGGCGGTACACCCGCCATCCCAATTATTTCGGTGATTGCTGCACGTGGTGGGGCATTTATCTGGTCGCGGCGGAAACGACGCTTGGGCTTTGGTCAATACCTGGTCCGATGCTCATCACATTCCTGCTGGTCAAATGGAGCGGCGTGCCCCTGCTGGAACGCGGCCTTGCCAAAACGCGGCCCGGCTATGCGGATTATATCGCCAAGACATCGTCATTCCTGCCTTGGCCGCCCAAAACCTGATTCAGGCTCAATTGATTTAAGGCTGGAAAGCCCGCCCTACCCTTGCTAAGCGCATGTAATAAGCACCCGTAGCTCAGCTGGATAGAGCGCTGCCCTCCGAAGGCAGAGGCCACACGTTCGAATCGTGTCGGGTGCGCCATCTTCCTCGTTCCAACAAAAAATCACTGCACTTTGTCTCGTGCGCCACAAAGGCTAACATCAAGAAGCTCGATTGAGTCTTGCTGCCCAGCAAAGTCGGCCATGTCACCGACAACTGTTCCCATCAACGCCCGCGCCAGAGGTGCTGAAAATGCAATATAGCCATTTTTGGGGTCAGCTTCATCATGCCCGACAATGGTGACTACGCGGACCGCACCGTTCATCTGGAACGTAACACGCGATCCAAATGCCACCTGATCCGACGGCGGCAACGGAGCGATTTGCGCAGTGGCGAGGCGCGTGTGCCAATAGCGCAAATCACGTTTTGCGTCGTTGAGGGTAAGTTCGTCCGTTTCCTCCGTCACCCGCGCTTCGCACCGAGCCACTTGAGCCTCAATTTGCCCCAATCCGCGTAGCGTCACCAAATTGGGACCAATTGGGATCGGCAATTCGAAGCGGGGCTCCTTATGCTCTTCGTCGCAATCACGCCTGAACGCTACGCTCACTTTCATTCCTTGCTACCGAAACTGCCAACGCACCCCTGTTGGGGTTGGCGATGCCTTATCACAATCAGGAACGATCCCTATGACAAAATAGAATTCGACCTGGCGTGGCACGGGGGATGGCATCCAATTACTGGCAGTGGAGAATTCTCCATGCAGCTCCGGCGTTTTAATGTTCCAATAATGTTCTTGCAAAGTAGGAATTTTTTTGGTGCGGTGTTTGAATGAACTTTGACCCGCCACATGATTCACCAATGCTTCTTCCAGCGTCGCCTGCCGTTACAACGACTCGTTATCTTGTAACCAGCCGGCGACTGAACCAAGTGATGAGAAGCCGTTCACCAAAACTGCGTTTAGGTGTCAACCATGTGTCAACTTTGGAATTGCGAGAGCATATACCCTGCAACAGCAAGTGAACGCGCTTCGTTAGTATTGACAAAGTGAATTTGTTCTCCTAATGTTCGAACTGATCTTTGAAACCTTGTCGCCCCGCACGGCAAATCGTGAATGATTTTCCCGCCTTACGGCGCATGGGGATTTTGTGCCTGACCTTCGCGCGGAGACATGAAAGGGGCTTATATGGTCTCGACTTCCTCTACTTCCAGATTTGAAGACGCTGATCGAGGAACGCTGCGCCGTTGCCCCCTACGCTACTCCGCGCACATAGCTCGGGTGGATCACGCCTTCGATAATTGCTTCGTCGGGAGGCAGATGGCCGTCGAGCATCAGCATCGCCAGCCCGTGGACCATGCCCCAGGCGCGCAGCACGGCGATGCGTTGTTCGGTTTCGCTGCTTCCCGCATAGACATCGGCCACGCAGTTTCGCAGCAGGGCCATGGCGTTAGTTTCATCTGCGCTTTGAACGCCTTCAAACTGGCATGACATGACCAAACGGAACAGAGCCGGATGGGCCAAAGCAAAGCGCACATAGGTGCGGCCGGCCGCTGCGAAACTATCAACGCCGCCACCTGCCACATGAATTGCCGACCGCTGGTCCGCCCCAAGCTTATACAGCCCTTGCTGCGCCAACGCCTGAAGCAGCGCCTGTTTGTCGGGAAAATGGCGATAGAGCGCCGTCGCGCTGACACCGACATTGCGCGCAATGGCTCGCAGGCTCAAATCCTCAACAGACGCGACTTGAAGCAGACGCATGCCCTCGTTCACGGCGGCTTCCCTTAATCCGCCGTGATGATAGGATCGCTCATCACCTTTGATGTTGACACTGTTATCTTTGTCGCTCATGTTATCGCCGTAAACATATTCGAATCGCAGTGCAAGCAAAAGCCAATTCTAGAAAAAAAAGGATGTCCCATGACCAGCAGCGTCGAAACCCTGATCCGCAAAACCGTAACCAAAGGCGTCGTTAAACTCGCGCGGTATAATCACAGCCGCCTAAAAGCACCTGCTGAGCCGCATCCATTTCTGTCTGGCGTTCACGCGCCGATGGCAGGCGAACATACGCTACAGGCACTGGCCGTTACCGGCACGATCCCGACCGAACTTGATGGGCGCTACATCCGCATTGGCCCCAACCCAGTCACTCCACCCAACCCGGCCAGCTATCACTGGTTCACAGGGGACGGCATGGTGCACGGCGTTCGCCTGCAAAGCGGCAAGGCGCCCTGGTATCGCAATCGCTGGGTCCGTTCTAACGCGGTCAGCGCGGCCCTTGGCGAGGAACCCGCCCCCGGCAAGCGCAATCCGCGGTCTGATATGGTCAACACCAATGTGCTCGGTCATGCCGGGGAGACTTGGGGACTTGTCGAAGCGGGTGGAAACCCCGTTCGCTTTGACGAGAATTTGAACACCATTGCGCATGATCCTTTTGGCGAGACACTCAAGGGGAGCTTTACCGCTCACCCGCATCTCGATCCGCTGACTGGCGAAATGCATGCGATTTGTTATGACGCGACCCAGCATGACCGCATCCGTCATGTCGTTGTCGATGCCCAGGGCAAAGTGCGGCGTGAGGAAGTGATCAAGGTCGAACATGGCCCGTCGATCCATGACTGCATGATCACCAAAAGCTATGTCATCATCCTCGATCTGCCAGTCACATTTTCGATGAAGCGGATGATCCAAGGCTATCCATTTCCTTATGCGTGGAACCCGGATCATCAGGCACGGGTGGGCTTGCTGCCCCGTGATGGCACCAATGAAGATGTGATCTGGTGCAACGTCGACCCCGCTTATGTGTTCCATCCCTGCAATGGCTATGAACGCGAAGACGGGACTGTGATCCTCGACGTGTGTGCGCACAACAGCATGTTTGCTGACAGCACGCAGGGGCCGGATTCCACGCGCGTGCCCTTTGAACGCTGGACAGTTGATCCCAAAGGCAAGACCGTTGCACGCAAAGTCATCGATGCGGACAGCCAGGAATTCCCCCGCCCTAACGAAGCGCGGCTTGGGCAGTCCTATCGTTACGCTTATACCGTTGCTCTGCCAGACGGTTTCGATGCCACAGCCCCCAATCAGCATATGTTATATAAGCATGATTTAGAGGCCGGGACGCGTGCTGTGCATGATTTTGGTGCGGGACATGTGCCAAGCGAATTTGTGTTCGTTCCTAAATCAGGCGCAAGTGCAGAGGATGACGGCTGGATGATGGGCTATGTCGTGGATACAGCCGCAGACACCACTGATCTGGTGATCCTCGATGCGGCGAATTTTGCGGCCGAACCCGTTGCTCGTGTCCATATTCCACACCGGATCCCTTCAGGGTTCCACGGGAATTGGGTTGCGGCTTAGGCGTCTGGATCTTTGTGCAACCAATCCGCATGACGTGGGGCTTTTTTCGTCTGGCTCCATTCGTCTAGCATCAATGGCGCGACGCGTGTGAGTTCGTTTTGCTGTTGTGGCGTGCCGATATTGCACGCCAGTTCCATGCGGTGGCCATTAGGATCAAAGAAGTAGATTGAACGGAAAATGCCATGAAATGTGGGGCCAAGGACATCGACCCCCTGCCCTTCGATATGCGCCTTGGCCGCTGTCAGCGCATCCATACTCGGCACTTCAAACGCAATGTGTTGCACCCATTCGGGCGTGTTGGGATCACGGCTCATTTCGGGCTGTTCGGGCAATTCAAAGAAGGCCAGTACATTGCCGCCCCCGCAGTCGAGGAAGACATGCATATAGGGATCATAGGCTCCAGTAGAGGGGACGTGATCCTCAGAAAATGCGCTAGTAAAAGCCATGCCCATGACGCGGGCATACCACTCCACCGTTTCCTTTGCGTCCTTGCACCGGTAAGCGACATGATGGATGCGGGAAAGGGAGAATGGCACAGTCACTGCGCAGGCTCCACCACTTTCAAAGTGCCGCGCCGCAACTGATCCTCTTCCATCGATTTGAACAGGGCCGTAAAATTGCCATTGCCAAAACCTTCATCCTTCTTGCGCTGAATGAATTCAAAGAAGAGCGGGCCGACCTGAGCTTGGCCGAATATTTGAAGAAGGAGGCGCGGATCATTATTTTCGGTTGAGCCATCAAGCAGGATGCCGCGTGATTGCAGGTCCGCGACAGGTTCCCCGTGGCCGGGTAACCGCTCCTCCAAGGCCTCATAATAAGTCTCTGGCGGCGGTTTCATGAGCAGCGCGCCAGACGCTTTGATTGTATCAAGGCAGCCAATCAAATCATCGCAGATGAACGCAATATGCTGAATGCCTTCGCCGTTATAGGCGCGGAGGAATTCGTCGATTTGCCCGCCTCCCTTCGCGCCTTCTTCATTCAGGGGAATGCGGATGCGACCATCAGGCGCAGTCATCGCGCGGCTGGTAAGGCCAGTATATTCGCCCTTAATGTCAAAAAAGCGAATTTCGCGAAAGTTGAAGATACGTTCGTAAAACTTCGCCCAATGGTCCATCCGTCCGCCGTAGACATTGTGGGTCAAGTGATCGATCATCTTGAAGCCCGCGCCAACGGGACGCCTGTCCACACCTGGCAAATAGTCAAAATCAATGTCGTAGATTGAAAGAGCATCGCCGTAGCGATCAATCAAATAGATGATCGCTCCGCCAATGCCGCGAATGGCGGGCAGGCGGAGTTCCATGGGACCAGTCTTCGTCTCCACCGGCTCTGCCCCCCGCGCCAAAGCTTCGGCATAGGCCTTGGCTGCGCTGCGCACACGGAACGCCATCCCACAAGCCGACGGGCCATGTTCCGCCGCGAAATAGGCTGCTGGACTTGCAGGCTCATAATTGGCGATCAGGTTGATATCGCCCTGCCGCCACAGATGCACATCTTTCGAGCGATGCTGTGCAATTCGAGTGAAGCCCATCGACGAGAAAACCGGCTCTAACAGACCCTTTTCGGGCGCACAGAATTCGATAAATTCAAATCCATCGAGACCAAGCGGATTTTCGAATATGTCTGTCATTAGGGCTGACCTTTTACTTATATAGTTTCATACGATACTAAATAACTAAGAGGCAGCTAGAAGTCAATCAACCCAAAGTGCGCGCCATTGCGGCGGCCCAGCCCTCAAGGCGCTTGGCCCGAAGCTCCGGTTCTATGATCGGCGCGAATTGCTCAATTTCGCCGCGCATGACCGACGCCTCCTTGAGCGACCCATATAGCCCCGCCCCCACGCCGGCGAGCATAGCGGCACCAAGGGCGGTCGTTTCGATGAACGCTGGCCGCTCCACTGTGATATTCAGCATGTCGGCCAAATCCTGTGCCATCCAGTCATTGGCCACCATGCCACCGTCAATCCGCAACTCCTGCCAATCGCTGCCGTCTGCGGCGTAAGCGGTCTTCAGGTCGCTTGCCTGATGGGCCATCGCTTCCAAGGCGGCGCGCGCGATATGCGCCTTTTTAGAGGAGAAACTTAGCCCACTAATCGTGCCACGCGCATCGGGCCGCCAATGGGGGGCGCCAAGGCCCGAAAGTGCGGGGACGATATAGACGCCGCCATTGTCGTCCACACTGCGTGCCAGCGGCTCTGTTTCCGGCGCCTGAGCAATTAAGCCCAGATCATCGCGGAGCCACTGAATGAGGCTACCCGCCACGAAGACTGAGCCTTCTAACGCATAGTGCCGCTCCCCCCCCAACTGCCAAGCAACAGTAGCCAGCAGTTTGTTTTGAGACTGTGGCAGCCTGCGCCCGGTTTGGGTGAGGATAAAGGCTCCCGTTCCAAACGTCGCCTTTGTCTGGCCCGGTTCAAGGCAGGCCTGCCCCATCGTGGCGGCCTGTTGGTCACCTGCCATGCCAGTAATTTTGATTGGCCCCCCGAATAGATCAGGCAAGGTCGTGCCGATGTTGCCCGCACAATCGACGATTTCAGGCAGGATACGGCGCGGCACATCAAACAGGCTGAGCAGGCCATCATCCCAACCGCTACTGCCAATAGCCATCAGGGCGGTGCGCGAAGCATTGGTTGCGTCACTCACATGCGCTCCACCTGTAAGGCGGTAAACAAGGTAGCTTTCCACAGTTCCCACCGCCAGATGACCACTCGCCGCCTGCAACTGAGGCCAGTGTTTCAAAGCCCACCCAATTTTGCTCCCCGAAAAATAAGGATCTAGCAACAGTCCTGTCTTGGCCTGGACCATGGCCTCATGCCCATCAGCTTTCAGCGCCGCGCAGTCTTCTGCAGTGCGGCGGTCCTGCCAGACGATGGCGGGGGCCAGCGGCTCTCCGGTTCGCTTATCCCAAAACACAATAGTTTCGCGTTGATTGGTAATGCCAATGGCCGCGATTTGGTCCGCGCCACCTGCTTTGGTCACCATCGTCCGCGTGCAGGTTAGTGTCTTTGTCCAAATCTCCGCCGCATCATGCTCGACCAGGCCTGGGGCGGGATAATGCTGCGTCAGCGATTCCTGGGCGCTGTCGATCAAACGCCCATTCGCGGCGAAAAGCATCGCCCGCGTTGATGTCGTGCCTTCATCAATGACGAGAATCTTCTCCATCATGCCCGTGCCTCCGCGGCGTCGCGCGCCGCATTCTCCAATCGCCGCATTTCGCGTCCTTCTGCGCTGAATACAAAAGTCGCCCGGTTGCCAAACACCAGCCGGTTAATGATCAGCGCGACGATCACCGAGGTAATCAGGACAATCACCATCACGTCAATATAATGCAGCCCGGGCATGCCCCATGCTTGATAATAGGTCTGCCCGTCAAAGGCCGCATTGGGCACATAAAGCACGAAATTATGAACGGCATAGCTGCCCAGTCCCCAGACCAACCCGCCAATCGCCGCCCGCGCATCGACATTGCGGAACAGCAGCCCGGCGATGAACGCAGATAAGATCGGCATCGAAAACAGCCCGTTCAATTGCTGCAACAAGTTGATGATACTCTCGGCATTCTGAAAGATCGGCACCATCAAAATTGACGTGACAGTAAGGACAACAGTGCCAATCGCCGCAATCCGCCAAGGCTTGGCAATGGGCGCAATAAACTTCTCATGGAAATCCATGGAATAAAGCGCGACTGAACTGTTAAGGATTGCGCTGGTGTGCGCAATCACTGCCGCCGCCATCATCGCAGCGAACGCGCCGGACATCCAGCCCGGAAGCACTTGGGCAACAAGTTTGCCGTAAGCCTCATCATTCACATCGCCGAACAGCTTATAGGCCACAACCCCGGGGATGACGACAATCGCCGGGATCACCAGCACGCGGACAGCGGCAGCGGCAAACACACCCTTTTGCGCTTCTTTCACATTGGGTGCGGCCATCGCCTTTTGCGTGATATTCTGGTTGGTTGACCAATAAAATATCTGGATGAAAATCATCCCGGTAAACAGGGTATGGAAAGGGATAGGTGAATCCATCGCGCCGACCATCGTCGTGCGAAATTCTGGGACGCCTGTGAAAATATCAAAATTCACCGCAGCAAGGGCTAAGAAGACCACGAGCAGCGCAATGCCGAGCAAGCCGATCCCGGAATAAGTGTCCATCACCGCGACAGCGCGCAGGCCGCCTGTTATCGTATACGCCGCCGCGATTATCGCCATTGGGGCGGCATAGACCAGCAACGAAAACTCGGTGCCAAACAGCGACTGCAGAAACAGGCTGCCGCTATAAAGCGCCGCAGGCAGATAAATCAGGATATTGCCGAGCAGGAACATTGCCGAAATGACCGTGCGGATGCTTCCGCCCTTATATCGACGTTCCAGCAATTCCGTCACCGTCGTACATTTGTTGCGATAATAAATGGGGACAAAGACAAAGGCTAGGATCATCAGGCCGACAAAGCCAGAGAGCTCCCACCAGGCCAGCAGTAACATCTGATTGCCGTTCATCCCGACCAATTGCTCAGTGGAGAGATTGGTGAGTGTGATCGATCCCGCGACGAACAACCAGCTGAGCCCGCCGCCCGCGAGGAATACTTCCTTTGATGAACTGTCCCTGCCCGCCCCTTGGCCGTGGACCTTCCAATACGTCAGCAACGCGATCAGGCCCGTGAGGCCAAAGAATATGGCAATTTGCAGCGCAGAGCCGCCCTCTTGAAACATGAACTCACTCCCTCACCCATTTGCAGCGCTTATTATCTTTTGCCGCTCTGCTGGTTGCTACTTCCCTTTGGCGCGAACGCAAGTATCGATTGGCCAACCATTCGAGTGACAAAGAGAATTTCTATGGATCATATCCGTTTTGACGCTGGTGAAATGACGCTGATGCTGGCCTGCGCTGTTGGCGAGCCTCCTCGTTTTGTTTATTGGGGCGATCGATTGTCGCATGCCGTCAGCTTTGGTGATGTTGTCGCACTCCACACCCGCCAAGGCGCGCATGGCAATGAGAATGTGAACATCGTGCCGTCCCTCTCGCTTGAACCCGGCATTGGCCTGATGGGACCGAGCGGCCTGAGCGCACACCGCGAAGGAAAAGATTGGGGTAGCCGTTTTGTGGTCGATCGCGTAGGGGCCGGCAACACCGTCGCAACGGTCCACGCCAGCGACCCGCGTACCCAGATTGCAATTGCGTATCGGGTCGAATGCACTCCGCACACGGGGTTGCTCCAAATCTCATCGACGCTTACCAACACCGGCATCGCGCCTCTGACGCTTGATGCCATGGCAACTGCTTGTCTGCCGATCCCGCAAAGCATGACCGACATTGTTGGTTTCTCTGGACGGTGGTCGGGTGAATTCCGGCGTGAACGGCTGGACCGCTTTTCGGGCACCTACTTGCGTGAAAATAAGCGCGGCCGATCTTCGCATGATTGCTTTCCCGCAGTCATCTTGTGCGCAAGCGACACGCGCGAACAGAGCGGAGAGGCTTACGGCCTGCATTTGGCTTGGAGCGGCAACCACAGCATCCGCGTCGACACCTTAAGCGATGGTCGCGTCTTTGCTTCGCTCGGCAGCTTCCTCTTCCCCGGCGAAATCATCGTTGCGGCAGGCGAAAGTTTTGCCAGCCCGGCGATTGTTGCAGGCTATAGCAGCAGCGGCCTGTCAGCACTTAGTCGTCAGTATCACACGCATGTTCGCGAAAAGCTCCTCCGCCCCGAAGTTCGAAGCCGCCCGCGTCCAGTCCACTATAACAGTTGGGAAGCGGTTTATTTCGATCATGACATACCACACCTGAAAGCCATCGCGGACAAAGCAGCGGCGATTGGCGTGGAACGCTTCGTGCTGGATGACGGCTGGTTCGGGTCGCGCCGCGATGACACGAAAGGACTTGGCGATTGGACAGTTTCTGACGCTGTCTATCCCGAGGGGCTGAAGCCGCTTGTCGATCATGTGACGGGCCTCGGCATGGAAATGGGCATCTGGATTGAACCCGAAATGATCAACCCCGATAGCGATCTATTCCGCGCACATCCGGATTGGGTTTTGCAAATCGAGGATGTGGCGCAAATTTCGTTCCGGCATCAATATGTGCTGGATATCGCGCGCCAGGAAGTCTCCGATTATTTATACGAAAGGATCGATGCGATCCTTTCTGATTATGATATCGGCTATATCAAATGGGATATGAATCGCGATCTCAATCATCCCGGCGGTTTGAATGGTAGGCCGCGCGCTCATGCCCAAATTCTGGCACTGTATGACTTGATCAACCGGATCAAAGCGGCGCACCCGCGCGTGGAAATCGAAAGCTGCGCCTCGGGGGGTGGTCGCTCTGATCTTGGGATCCTTGCCCACACTGACCGAGTTTGGACCTCAGACACTAATGACGCCATTGACCGCCAAGCCATCCAGCGCGGAGCGAGCTTTTTCTTGCCGCTCAATGTGCTGGGTGCCCATGTCGGGCCACGGCACTGCCATGTCACGGGGCGGACGCTCTCCATGGCGATGCGCGCGGGCACCGCACTGATGGGGCATATGGGCGCGGAATTGAACCTGCTGACGGAGCCGACGGCGGACTTGGACATTCTGAAATCAGCGATCGCACTTTATAAAGTTCACCGCGATTTGCTTCATAGCGGAGATATGGTCCGCCTCGACACGCTGCCCTATTTGAACGCCTTTGGTGTCGTCGCATTGGATAAAAGCGAGGCGCTCTTTTCGTCCGCACTCCTGACAGGCCACGGCACCACCTTACCGACGATATTGCAATTTTCTGGGCTGGATGCCGCGTCGCGATATCGGATCAGCCTAGTTTGGCCGCAGGATTGGAAACCCGTCATTTCGCCAAGTGTGATGGACGCCATCGATGGCGCGGAGTTTAGCGGCGAGGCATTGATGAAGGTGGGGATGCAGCTGCCGCTGTCACGCCCTGACACCGTGCTATTGTTTCATCTTGAGAAGAAACGCTAGAAGAGCGCTCTCGCAGCCGCCTCGCTCGTCACCGCAAGTGCGGGGATCAGCAAATAGCCAATCACCAGCACAACTGATGACACCAGAATAACCCCCGCCTCTGCAGTGCTTTCCACCGGGCGATAAGGTGCTGCTGGCGCATCGAAATAGATCGTCTTGATGATCCGCAAATAATAATAAGCCCCAATCACTGATGCCGCGATACCAATGGCAGCGAGCGGCAATAGCCCCGCCGCAACGGCGGCCTGAAACACCAGAAACTTGGCCCAGAACCCGAACAGTGGCGGAATGCCCGCCAAGCTAAACATCAGAATCGCAAACGCAGCGGCGAGTGGCTTATTATGCTGAGACAGACCCGAAAGGCTTGCGATATCCTCAATATGCCGCCCCTCGCTGTCGCGCATTTGAAGGATGCACGCAAAGGCGCCGAGGGTCATGACCACATAAATTGCCATGTAAGACAGGATGGCGGCCACGCCTTGCTGAGTTCCTGCCGCCAGCCCGACCAGAGCGAAGCCGATGTTATTGATGGAGGAATAGGCCATCAGCCGTTTGATATTGGTCTGGCCAATCGCGCCGACAGCGCCCAACACAATAGACGCCAGCGCCATGAAAATGAGGATTTGCTGCCATGCCTCTGCCGCTGGTCCCAGCGCCTCGATGCTGATCCGCACCAGCATCGCGACCCCTGCAACCTTAGGCGCGCTTGCAAAGAATGTCGTCACTGGCGTCGGCGCGCCTTCATAAACGTCGGGCGTCCACATGTGGAACGGGACAGCGGAGACCTTAAATGCAATACCAGACATCACAAACACCAGCCCGAACAATTCGCCGATAGTCACACCATCTGCCATCGCCTTTGATATGCCCGCATAGTCTGTCGTGCCCGAAAATCCGTATAGCAGCGACATGCCGTAGAGCAGGATGCCAGACGCCAGCGCGCCAAGAACGAAATACTTGAGCCCCGCCTCTGCCGTGCGTAGATCCTTGCGCACGAAACTGGCCAGCACATAAGCGGACAAGCTGTTCAGCTCTATCCCAATATAAAGCGACATCAAGTTGGTGGCTGAGACCATCATGCCCATTCCTGTCGCGGCGAACAGGACCAGCACCGCATATTCGCTGCGGAAACGTTCTTCCTGAGTGAACCAGCGCGGTGACATCATGAGAGCTACAGCAGCCGAGCCAAATACCAATACTTTGGCGAAGGCGGCAAACGCATCTGCGGTGTAAAGGCCCTTAAACGCCACTCCGCTCGTCATGCAGGCCGAGACGGCCGCGAAGGCAAGCAGCGCAATGGCGGCCCAAGTGACGGCGCGAGCCGCTTTGTCGCCACCAAATGCTGCAACCAGCATCAGGGCTATCGCGCCAAGCGACAGAATGATTTCCGGGACAGTCAGTGCCAGGGATTGGAGAGTCGTCATTTGTTTTGCGCCTCCCCGTGCGCTGCATTCTTTTCAATCAAGTCATAGACTTGCATTTTTGGCTGACCAGCCTTTAGCTGTGCATCGCCTTGCGGAGTTGCAGGGGCCAAACGCGCCAGCAGCACACCAACATCCTTGCGCATTGGGGCAAGGAAGCTCTCAGGATAAACGCCCATCCAAAGCGTTGCTGCAGCAATCGGCGCAAGCATCAGCCATTCGCGTTTGGTGAGATCAGGCATGGCAGCTGCGTCGGGATTGGCAGCAGACCCGTATGCCACGCGAGCGTAAAGATAGAGCATATAGGCCGCGCCCAAAATGATCCCCACGGTCGCCACGGCGCCAACCCAGCTATTGGCATTATAGGCCCCGACCAGCGCCAGAAATTCACCCACAAAATTCGCTGTGCCCGGAAGGCCCACACTCGCCATTGTGAACAGCAGAAAGAACAGGGCGTAATAAGGCATGTTATTTGAAAGCCCGCCATATCGCGATATTTCTCGCGTGTGCAGCCGGTCATAAATCACACCCACGCACAGGAACAGTGCGCCGGAAACCAGACCGTGAGCCAGCATTACAATCAACGCGCCTTCAATGCCCTGACGGTTAAATGCGAACAGACCAATTGTTACAAAGGCCATATGCGCGACGGAGGAATAAGCGATCAGCTTCTTCATATCCGTCTGCACCAGCGCGACGAGGCTAGTGTAAATGACCGCAACCATCGAGAGCCCGAAAACTATCCAAACCATCTGCGCCGACGCATCAGGGAACATGGGGAGCGAAAACCGGATGAAGCCGTATCCGCCCATTTTCAAAAGCACACCGGCCAAGATGACAGATCCCGCCGTCGGAGCCTGAACATGTGCATCAGGGAGCCAGGTATGGACGGGCCACATCGGCATTTTCACCGCAAAGCTCGCGAAAAAAGCCAGCCACAACCATGTCTGTGCCTCCGCTGGAAAATTGTAACCCATCAGCGTGGGAATATCCGTCGTTCCCGCTTCCTGCACCATCCACATCATCGCAATAAGCATCAAGACGGACCCGAACAGCGTATAAAGGAAGAATTTATAGCTGGCGTAAATCCGTTCCGCGCCGCCCCAGATGCCGATGATGAGATACATCGGGATCAGGCCAGCCTCAAAGAAGATGTAGAATAGGAACAAATCCTGCGCGGAAAAGACGCCAATCATCAGCGCCTCCAGCAGGAGGAAAGCCGCCATATATTCCGGCACGCGTTTCTCAATCGCGTCCCAGCTGGCCAGAATGCAAATGGGCATCAAGAAAACCGATAGGACGATCAGCATTAGGGCAATGCCGTCTATCCCCAGTTTCCATCCGAACGCATCGCCGAACAGCGCGACATCTTCCGTAAATTGCCACTGCGCGCCGCCGATATCATAGCTGACCCAGAGGAATATGCCGAGCGCGAGCAGGGCCGTTGTTGTGGCCAGTGCCATCCACCGCGCGATGTTCGCACTGACGAACAGCACAGCCACCGCCGCGGCAAGCGGCAGTAGGATCATGAGAGAAAGAATTGGGAAGCCGCTCACCGTGTCATCGCCCAAGTTGCGATTCCGGCAAGGCCGAGCAGCATGACAAAGGCGTAGCTGGCCAAATATCCGGTCTGAAACTTCACAGCCATCCGACTACCCAGTGCGACGGCACTCGCCGCTCCGTTGGGGCCGAAGCGATCGATCATCCCCTGGTCCCCTGTTTTCCAGAACAGTCGCCCAAACCAGAATGCTGGCCGAATAAACAGCCGCTCGTACAGTTCATCCCAATACCATTTGTTGAGGAGGAATTGATAAATTTGCGGGAATTGAGCGGTGAAACGCGCAGGCACCGTCGTGTCCTTGATATAAGCCCACCATGCGAGCGCTAAGCCAATCAGCATCACAATTGTGGCGGACAATTTCACCAACAGCGGCACTTCATGCATCGCGTGCATCAATTCCGTGTCGAACGCGATGGAGCCTTTCCAGAACTCGACGCCATGTTCGGCATCGATGAAGCTGTGGTGGAAGGCAAAGCCCGCAAATATGGCTCCAACCGAAAGCAAAGTGAGAGGCACCAACATCGACCACGGGCTTTCATGCGGGTGATAGCCTGCGGTGCCATCATTTGCTGGATGATGGTCGCCGTGATGCGCATCGTGCACCGCATGCTGAATATGTTCGGACTGCTCCCACCGGGGTTTCCCCCAGAAGGTCAGAAACATCAGCCGCCACGAATAGAAACTTGTCAGAAGTGCTGCAAACACTGCAACCGCAAAGGCGATGCCGCCAGCCTCCGTCCCGTTTGCAAAGGCTGCCTCGATAATCGCGTCCTTGGAATAAAAGCCCGCAAAGCCAAACACGCCAAGCACGCCGACGCCCGTAATCGCCAGCGTTCCCGCCAGCATCGCGTAAAAAGTCAGCGGGATCTGCTTCCGCAGCCCACCATAGTATCGCATATCCTGTTCATGATGCATCGCGTGGATCACTGACCCTGCGCCAAGAAAAAGCAGCGCCTTAAAGAACGCATGCGTAAACAAGTGGAACATCGCCGCGCCATAAGCGCCTGAGCCTGCCGCAAAGAACATATAGCCAAGCTGCGAACAGGTGGAATAAGCAATCACGCGTTTGATATCGGTCTGCGTCGTTGCGACCGTCGCCGCGAACAGAGCCGTTGCTGCGCCGACATAAATCACCAACGTCACAGCAGTTTCAGACAGCTCAAACAACGGAGACAAGCGGCACACCATGAACACGCCAGCCGTCACCATTGTCGCAGCATGGATCAGCGCGGAGACAGGCGTGGGCCCCTCCATCGCATCGGGCAGCCAAGTATGCAGGCCAAGCTGCGCTGATTTGCCCATCGCACCGATGAACAGCAATATGCACAAGATCGTAATCGTATCGATCCGCATGCCCAGAAAGCCAATGGTCGACCCCGCATAGCCCGGGGCAGCGGCAAGGATCGTTGGGATATCAACGGTTTGAAACACGAGAAAGCAGCCGAATATCCCGAGCGAAAATCCGAAATCCCCGACGCGATTGACGACAAAGGCCTTGATCGCGGCGGCGTTTGCACTGGGTTTTTGGTACCAGAAGCCGATGAGCAGGTAAGAGGCGAGGCCCACCCCTTCCCAACCGAAAAACATCTGCACCAAGCTGTTGGACGTCACCAGCATCAGCATGGCAAAGGTGAAGAGCGACAGATACGCAAAAAAGCGCGGCTGGCTCGGGTCTTCCTCCATGTAGCCCCAACTATACAAATGGACGAGGCTCGACACGCTGGTGACGACAACCAGCATCACGGCGGTCAGCGTGTCCACGCGCAGCGCCCAATTGGCCTGCAAATCGCCGGACTTGATGAAATCCAGCACGGGCACGACGGAGGCTTCTGCGCTGCCGTTCAAGAAAGAGACAAAGATCGGCCAACTCAGCACGCACGACGCGAACAATGCACCGGTCGTTACGATCTTCGCCGCGTAATTGCCAATGAACCGGTTTCCCAGCCCCGCTACGATAGCCGCAAGCAGGGGCAGGAACACGATAAGGATGATGGAATTCACGAGCAGACTTAACCCTTCATCCGGTTGATATCGTCGACCGCAATCGTCCCGCGGCCCCGGAAGTAAATGACCAGTATCGCCAATCCAATCGCCGCTTCCCCTGCCGCAACGGTGAGGACGAACATGGCAAATACTTGGCCGACCAAATCATTCAGATAAGCACTGAATGCTACCAGCTGAATGTTGACGCCCAGCAGAATGAGCTCAATCGCCATCAGGATGATAATCACATTTTTGCGGTTCATGAAAATGCCGAGCACGCCCATCACGAACAGGATGGCGGATACGACGAGGTAGTGGTGCAGGCCGATCACAACGCCGGTTCCTCTGCTACGTCACCCTGAACTTGTTTCAGGGTCCATGCCTCACTGCTGGGAAAAGACCGCGTAAATTGAACCAAGGCCTCGCTGAGAGGCATGGATGCTGAAACAAGTTCAGCATGACAGTGGTTGCGACCCATCACAACTCCACCCCCGCGCCGACCGGCTGGTCCGTCACATTGCGCGTTGCATCCTGAGGACGGCGGCGCACTTGATTGCCGATATTCTGGGGCCGGGTGCCTGTGCGTTCGCGGTGCGTGAGCACAATCGCGCCAATCATGGCGACGAGAAGCACGAAGCCGGCCGCCTCAAACACATAAAGATAGTCCGAATAAATCACTGCACCCATCGCCTGAATGTTCGACATTTGAGCGGCATCCGGCGCTATTGCCGCGCGCTGGGCCAATTGCAATGGTCCCGCACT
The DNA here is from genome assembly GCA_031376385.1 of Sphingomonadales bacterium. Classification (GTDB taxonomy): domain Bacteria; phylum Pseudomonadota; class Alphaproteobacteria; order Sphingomonadales; family Sphingomonadaceae; genus Aquisediminimonas. Next base: position 29,575 of record JANMDQ010000003.1, on the reverse strand, counting down.
CCAGGCGCCGCCTGCGATGATTATTTCGCCTGCCAGAACAAGCGCGAGCAGCAGCCCGAACACCCCGTATTTCGCCAAACCCCCGCGCATTTCATCGACATCAATATCAAGCATCATGACGACAAAGAGGAACAACACCGCCACCGCGCCGACATAAACAATGACCAGCAACATCGCGATAAATTCGGCGCCCAAGATCAGCATCAGCCCCGCCGCGTTGAAAAACGCCAGGATCAGCCAAAGGACCGAATGCACCGGATTACGAGACAAAATTGTCAGTGCGCCCGACGTCACAACAATGGACGCAAAGATATAGAAGGCAACAGCTTGGATCATGCGCTGCCCCTAGCGATAGGGAGCATCGGCGGCAAGGTTTGCCGCGATGGCACGTTCCCATTTGTCACCATTGGCAAGGAGCTTGTTCTTGTCATAAAGCAATTCCTCCCGCGTTTCGGTCGCATATTCGAAATTCGGCCCTTCGACGATGGCATCAACGGGACACGCCTCTGCGCAGAAGCCGCAGTAGATGCACTTGGTCATGTCAATATCATAGCGCGTGGTGCGGCGGCTGCCATCGTCACGTGGCTCGGCTTCGATGGTGATCGCCTGCGCAGGGCAAACAGCCTCACACAGCTTGCACGCAATGCAGCGCTCTTCGCCATTGGGATAACGCCGCAAAGCATGCTCCCCCCGGAACCGCGGCGAAATCGGGTTCTTTTCATAAGGGTAGTTGATCGTCGCCTTGGGTTTGAAAAAATATTTCAAGGTCAGCGCATGGGCTTTCACAAACTCCCACAGCGTAAAGGATTTGATGAGGTGGGTGATGGTGCTCATGATTTTGAGCGCTCCCTTTGATTCAAAACAATGCAGTCAGACGCAAAAATTCGATTATTGTATATTATGGAGGCATCAACAGAGACCGGCACTATTCCCTTATAGATAACTGTCATTAAAATGGCCGCGCCTTTTGAAGCAGCAGAAACCAACACGGAAGTTTCTCCATTTTCAGCCCTCAACTTGACATCTCCGCTTTCGATATTCTTGACAGTATCGATAGGAGAAAACGGGATTGAGCTATCTAGCGGAGTGATCTGGAGATGTATTGCCTGTGCGGAACGGTATCCCGGAGTTAATTCGAGCCAGTACTTTCCACTAACCCGTTCATCACCGTGAACCGGGCAAACAGCCCACAAATCTGTCAATCCATACATATTGGCGCTAGGGACATTTTGTGCATTTGCGGGGATAGGACCCAACAAACTCATGCAAATTATGTACTTTCTCATCCCCCATACCTCGTCAGCATCAGATACCCGCTCACCAGCACCACCCAGAACAGCGAAATCGGCAGGAACACTTTCCAGCCCAGCCGCATCAGCTGGTCATAGCGGTAGCGCGGCACAGTGGCCTTGACCCAGCTGAACAGGAAGAAAAACACCAATATCTTGGCAAACAGCCAGAGGATGCCCGGCACAGCATAAAGCGGCGCCCAATCCACCGGCGGCAAATAACCGCCCCAGAACAGCACCGCATTCAGCGTGCACATCAGGATCACATTGGCATATTCGCCGAGCCAGTACATCGCGAAGGCCATGCTGCTATATTCGGTCTGATACCCCGCGACGAGTTCGCTTTCCGCCTCAGTCAGATCGAACGGCGCGCGCGCGGTTTCGGCAAGCGACGAGATGAAGAACATCACCGCCATTGGGAACAGCAGCGGATTCACCGCAAAACCGTTGATCCCAAACACATGGCCCCGCTGCGCCTCCACAATGCCAGTCAAGTTGAACGTGCCAGCCCACAGCACGACGGAAATGAGGATGAAGCCTATCGAAACTTCATAACTGACCATTTGCGCCGCCGCCCGCAGTGCAGAATAAAAGGGATATTTGGAATTGGAGGCCCAGCCCGCAATGATCACGCCGTAAACGCCAAGCGAACTCGCCGCGAGGATGTAGAGCAAGCCGACGTTGATATCGGCCAGCATCATGCCCGGCCCAAAGGGGATCACCGCCCACGCAATCAGCGCGACGGTGAAGGTGATGATGGGCGCGAGGAGGAACAAGCCGCGATTGGCGGCGGATGGGATGATCGTTTCCTGAAGGAAAACCTTCAGCCCATCAGCAAAGCTCTGCAAAATGCCCAGCGGCCCCACCACATTCGGCCCGCGCCGCAGCGCCATCGCGGCCCAGATTTTACGGTCCGCGTAAATCAGGATCGCCACCGCCAGCATGACCGGCAATGCGATCAGCAGGATAAGCAGCGTGGTTGAGACGAACCAGCCACCATAATAGCCGAACACGCCGGATTGGAACCACTGGGTCATAACCCTTTCCTGTCATGCTGAACTTGTTTCAGCATCCATGCCGCGATGGCAGTATTAACCTGGATGCCGGCAGATTTGATCAAAAAGAGAGGCATGGACCCTGAAACAAGTTCAGCGTGACGGGATGGTGTCGCACAACTCATTCCGCAGCCTCCGCATATTCAACACCGTGAACCAGCTCATCCGAACAGCGCCGCATTGTCGCTGATGCGCGGCAGATGGCGTTGGTCAGGTAGAAATCTTTGATCGGATAATCCGCGATTTTGCCGATCGGTTTGGCGGGCAGTTTTGGCAAGTCTTTGTCGTCTTTTGGCCACGCATAGCCAGCCAGCCCCTCAGCGCCAAGCGCAGGCACGGCCTCCACCATCGCGGCGCGCAGCTGATCGAGGGTGTCGTAGGGCAGTTTTGCGCCCAACACTTCAGAAAGCGCCCGGAAAATTGACCAATCCTCCCGCGCATCGCCGGGCGGGAACACGGAACGCTCCCCGCGCTGCACGCGTCCTTCGAGGTTAACGTAAGTTCCAGATTTCTCAGTATAGGCCGCACCGGGAAGGATCACATCCGCTGCCGCAGCCCCTTTGTCACCGTGATGGCCAACATAGACCTTGACACTATCTCCAAATAGGTTATAATCAACTTCATCTGCACCAAGGAAGAAGGCGATTTTTGATTTATGAGCCGCCAGCGCCTTGATGCCGCCTTCATGCGCGTAACCGAGCATCAGCCCGCCCATCCGCGCGGCCGCAAAATGCAGAACGTTAAAGCCGTTCCAGCCGTCTTTCACCAACCCATATTTCTTCGCAAAGGCCAAAGCGGCGCCATGGACGCCCTCATAACGCAGCGCGCCACCGCCAACGATAATCGCGGGGCGTTTAGCAGATTTCAACGCGTCAGACAACGATTTTGGCACTTTGGTGAGCGTAGAAAGATCATCGCCCAGCCATTCAACTGCGTAAGACAGATCGGTCACAGGGCCAATCGCGAAGACTTTCGATCCGCGTTTGCGCACGGCCTTTTGAATGCGTGTGTTAACCAGAGGCGCTTCCCGGCGCGTATCGCTCCCTACCAACAGGATCACATCGGCATTTTCGATATTTGCTATTCCAGTGTTGAAATTGACAGCAGCAAGGCTGGACGTATCGTAGGAAAGGCCAGTTTGACGCCCTTCCAATCCAGCGCAACCTATTGTTTCGGAAAGACTTTTTGCCGCAAACATCGTCTCACAATCGACCATATCTCCAGCAATAACCGATACGTCGACTGGCACAACTTTACACAACTTTGAAATCGCATCGAATGCTTCGGGCCAGCTTGCAGGCTGCAACTTACCCTTGGCGTCGCGCACATAGGGCTTATCCAGCCGACCATGCATCAGACCGTCCACAGCATGGCGCGTCTTGTCGCTGGCCCATTCCTCATTCACATCTTCGTTGATCCGGGGCAGCGCGCGCAGCACTTGCCGCCCGCGCGCATCGAGCCGAATGTTGGTGCCCACGGCGTCCATCACGTCGATGCTTGCCGTTTTCTTCAGCTCCCAAGGCCGCGCTTCAAAGGCGTAAGGCTTGGACGTCAGCGCACCGACTGGGCACAAATCCACTACATTGCCGCTCAGCTCGCTTGTCACAGCACGTTCAAGGTAAGACGTTATCTGCATCCCCTCCCCGCGCCCAATCGCGCCAATTTCCTCGATCCCCGCCACTTCCTCGGCAAAGCGGATGCAGCGCGTGCACTGGATGCAGCGCGTCATCACCGTCTTGACGATCGGCCCCATATATTTCTTGGTCACGGCGCGCTTATTCTCCGGATAGCGGCTCTTGCCGCGCCCGTAAGCAACCGATTGATCCTGCAAATCGCACTCGCCACCCTGATCACAAATCGGGCAATCGAGCGGGTGGTTGATGAGGAGGAATTCCATCACCCCCTCACGAGCTTTCTTCACCATCGGCGAATTGGTCTTGATGATTTGCCCTTCTGCGGCGGGGAGAGCGCAAGATGCCTGAGGTTTCGGCGGCCCGGGAGCCACCTCAACCAGACACATCCGGCAATTCCCCGCGATGCTTAGGCGTTCATGGTAGCAGAAACGCGGGATTTCCTTCCCCGCAAGTTCGCAAGCTTGGAGCACCGTGGCTCCTGCGGGGACCTCAATTTCTTGGCCGTCTACGGTGAGTTTAGGCATTATCACTACTTTCAAGGCGGAGTGCGCAAATTGGAAATACTCGCTGGTTCCAAATCTCTCGTGTTTTACCTGAGAACCAACCGCACTCAACTTTGTCCAAACCTTCACCATGGTAACGCAACACGGTCATTACGGCACTTCCAGAAGCAAGTGTAACTTCGTCTCCAAGGCTGATTTTGGGCAGAGTCTTCACTCCGCCGCCTCCAGCAAATCGGGCAGATCACCAGCACGTTCCAAAATCCGCCGCTCCATCTCGGGGCGGAAATGCTTGATCAGCCCCTGGATCGGCCACGCCGCCGCGTCGCCGAGTGCGCAGATGGTGTGGCCTTCGACCTGCTTGGTCACTTCATACAACGTATCGATTTCGGAGACATCCGCGTCGCCCGTTCGCATCCGTTCCATCACACGCCACATCCAGCCAGTGCCCTCGCGACAAGGCGTGCATTGGCCGCAGCTTTCGTGTTTGTAGAAGTATGACAGCCGCGAAATGGCGCGAACGATGTCGGTGCTTTTATCCATCACGATCACCGCCGCCGTGCCAAGGCCGGAACCAAGCGCCTTCAGCCCGTCAAAATCCATCGGTGCGTCCATGATTTGTGCGGCGGGAACCAAGGGCACGGAGGAGCCACCGGGGATCACCGCGAGGAGATTATCCCAGCCGCCTTGAATGCCGCCGCAATGCTTGTCAATTAGTTCGCGGAACGGAATGCTCATCGCCTCTTCAACCGTGCACGGCTTATTCACATGGCCCGAAATCTGGAACAGTTTTGTGCCGTGATTGCCCTCGCGCCCAATCGCCTTGAACCATTCAGGCGAGCGGCGCAGGATTGTGGGGACAACCGCAATGCTCTCAACATTATTCACCGTCGTCGGGCAGCCATATAGTCCCGCACCCGCTGGGAATGGGGGTTTCAGGCGCGGCTGGCCCTTTTTGCCCTCAAGCGATTCAAGCATCGCGGTTTCTTCGCCGCAGATATAGGCGCCCGCGCCGCGGTGGACGAACACATCGAAATCATAGCCCGATTTGCAAGCATTCTTGCCGATGAGGCCGGACGCATAAGCCTCAGCCACTGCCTCTTCGAGGACCTTGGCCTCCATGATATATTCGCCGCGAATATAGATATAGGCCGCCCGCGCGCGCATCGCGAAGCCTGCGATCAACGCCCCTTCGATCAGCTTGTGCGGATCATGGCGGATGATCTCCCGGTCCTTGCAACTGCCCGGTTCGGATTCATCTGCGTTAATGACAAGGAAGTTCGGGCGGTTATCGGTGGGCGCCTTGGGCATAAAGCTCCACTTCATACCCGTGGGGAAGCCAGCCCCGCCGCGACCGCGCAGGCCGGACGCTTTGATGCTTTCAATGATCGCATCCGGGCCAACGGCAAGAAGCGCCTTCGTTCCCGCCCAATCGCCACGTTTTTTTGCCGCAGGCAAGTTGAAGGGTTGAAAGCCGTAAAGATTGGTGAAAATGCGGTCTTTGTCAGCGAGCATGGAAAATCCTCTCCGTTAGCGGGGAGGTGGCGCGCGCGAAGCGCGTGACGGAGGGGAGGCAGTCCACACGCCAGAACTGGGAGCGTTGGACACCCCCCTCCACCGCTTCGCGGTCCCCCTCCCCGTTCCGGGGAGGATTTTGGATTGATGCCTTCACTTCACAGACTCCAACAATGTGGTCGGCCCGCCCTCTGGGCAGCTGGTCTGGCGGTCAATCTGCGGGCCAATTTTCACCGGTTGGTCAGTCGCCAGCGCCTCTAGGATCGCGTCCATGCTGTCATAAGTCAGGTCTTCAAAATTATCATCGTTGATCTGCACCATCGGCGCATTCGCGCAGGCACCAAGACATTCGACTTCGGTCAAGGTGAACAACCCGTCCGGCGTCGTCCCGCCCTTCACCAGCCCCCGGTTCTTGCACGCAGCCAGCACATCATCGGAACCGCGCAACAGGCACGGCGTCGTGCCGCACACCTGCACATGATAACGACCAACGGGCGCGAGGTTATACATGGTATAAAACGTCACGACCTCATAAGCGCGCATATAGGGCATACCGAGCTGTCCCGCGACATATTCGATCACGGGCACGGGCAGCCAGCCTTGCGTTTTCGTCTCCTCACCCACCTGCCGCTGGGCGAGATCGAGCAAGGCCATCACTGCGGATTGCTGGCGCCCGGCGGGGTAACGCGCGATGTACATTGCGGCGGTTTTGGCGTTTGCGGGCGACCATGTGAAGGTGCCCCACTTGGCACGGGTTTCGATTTCGTTCGGTATATGCACTGCGTCAGCCATTAGTTACGGTCTCTAATCTTTGCATCGTTTAGCGATTCCGCACGGATCTGTTCATTTATCGAACTTAGCTCTCGCCATTCGTGGGTGAATCCTTTCCACAGTGCGGCACCACCGACTATTGTGGCGAACCCAATTGCAACCGCCCACACGGCTCCGTGATCACCACGATAAGCCCCATAATTTAAGCTAGTGAGCAAAGCCGGAAGCATCGCTAACAGAGCGGTCAATATGCCTTTAAAATTGGCGATATCCCAACCAAACCATCGCCGCAAGGCTGAAAGCACACTCACCGGTCACACTCCCCAAACACGTCATTGCGAGGAGCAGAGCGACGCGGCGATCCAGACTGGCCGACCAGTGAGTTCGATTGCCGCGCTTCGCTCGCAATGACGAAACGGGTGCGCGTTTCAGTTTCGTTGGGGATGTGAACTACGTCAGCCATCCTGAATTCTTTCTTCACTGGCTTCCATCCACCAAACAAATGCTGTTGCACCTACGTAACCCGCAAAAAATGGAAAAACTCCGACGCTCAATCTTGGAAACGAAGATAGAAATATCCGTTCCGTCATAATGGCCATAAGCGCGTCGCCCGCAAGCCAAGTGCCGATAAATACGCCGATGCCTGTTAGGTAGAGTTTCATCCTGTTTGTCACCGGTCACACTCCCCAAACACAATGTCGAGCGCGCCCAAAATAGCCGTCGTATCAGCCAGCATATGCCCGCGCGACATGAAATCCATCGCCTGCAAATGTGAGAAAGCCGTCGGCCTGATCTTGCAGCGATAAGGCTTATTCGTCCCGTCACTCACCAGATAAACGCCAAATTCACCCTTGGGGCTTTCAGTCGCCACATAGACACTCCCCGCAGGCACCTTGAAGCCTTCGGTGTAGAGTTTGAAGTGGTGGATCAGTGCCTCCATACTCTGCTTCATCTCGGCGCGTTTGGGGGGAACCACTTTGCGATCATCGCTGGCTATCGGCCCCTCGGGCATGTCACGCAGGCACTGCTTCATGATGCGCACGGACTGGCGCACTTCCTCAACGCGGACCATGAAGCGGTCGTAGCAATCGCCTTTGGTGCCCACCGGAATGTCAAACTCCATCCGGTCATACACATCATAGGGCTGCGAACGACGCAGATCCCAAGGGATGCCGCTGCCCCGGATCATCGGGCCGGAAAAGCCCCATTTGACGGCGTCGTCCTTCGTCACCACTGCGATATCAACATTGCGCTGCTTAAAAATGCGGTTGTCCGCAACCAGGCTGATCGCGTCCTCGAACAGTTCGGGCACGCGCGTGTCAAGCCAATCGGCAATGTCGGTCAGCAGCTTCAGAGGAACATCCTGATGCACCCCGCCGGGGCGGAACCACGCCGCGTGCATCCTTGCGCCAGAGGCCCGTTCGAAAAAGTTCAGGCAATCTTCGCGCAGCTCAAACATCCAAAGGTTTGGCGTCATCGCGCCGACATCCATCACATGGCTGCCTAGATTGAGCATATGGTTGCTGATACGCGTCAATTCAGCAAACAACACGCGGAGATATTGGGCGCGGATTGGCACCTCAAGGTCCAGCAATTTCTCAATCGCGAGCACATAAGTGTGCTCCATCGCTAGGGGGGAGCAGTAATCAAGCCTATCAAAATAAGGCAGCGCCTGAAGATAGGTCTTATGCTCAATCAGTTTTTCCGTGCCCCGGTGGAGGAGGCCAATGTGCGGATCAAGCCGCTCCACAATTTCCCCGTCCAGCTCCATCACCAAACGCAAAACACCGTGGGCTGCCGGATGCTGAGGGCCGAAATTGATCGTGTAATTGTCAATCTGTTCGTCGCCTGTGGTCGGCGTTTTTTCTTGAATGAGGGTCACTTCTTCGCTCCCTTCTCATCACCGGGTAGGATGTAATCGGCACCTTCCCACGGAGACATAAAGTCAAAGGATCGGAAATCCTGCGCCAGTTGCACAGGTTCATACATCACCCGCTTATGATCCTCAGAATAGCGGAGCTCAACATAACCAGACAGCGGAAAATCCTTGCGCTGCGGGTGGCCGGTGAAGCCGTAATCAGTCAATATCCGTCGCAGATCCTCGTTGCCCGCGAAAAGGACACCGTACATGTCAAAAACTTCGCGTTCCAGCCACCCAGCAACTGGCCACATATCCGTCAGCGATGGCACTGGCTGGTCTTCGTTGGTTTCCACATGCACACGGATGCGGTGGTTTTTGGTCAGTGAGAGAAGGCAGTAGACGACCTCAAACCGGGGATCACGATCTGGCCAATCAACGCCTGCTATTTCCATCAACTGCTGATAATCGCATGTATCACGCAGCTGCATCATCACGCCGATCAGCTTGTCGCGTTTTACGGTGACAGCGATTTCACCGTTGGCCTCGACAATGCTCAGCATGTCTTTGCCAAGCGCCTTCTTGATCGCGGTGGCAACGCCTTTGTTGGGCGCATATTTGGGGGCTGAGTGGCTCACGAACCTCTCTCCCCTTGCGGGAGAGAAAGACTTGGCTTGGCAATTTGTTGCCTAGCAAGTCTTGTGAGGGCGGGGCGCGTGACTCCACCCTCACCAATTGCGACTAGGCAGCAAGCTGCCAAGTCTTCATATCCTCTCCCGTCAAGGGAGAGGGAGATGTGAGCATTCCTCCTCACCGTTCTACTGTCCCGACCCGGCGAATTTTACGCTGCAATTGCATGATGCCGTAAAGCAAGGCCTCGGCCGTTGGCGGGCAGCCCGGCACATAGATATCAACAGGCACAATGCGGTCACACCCGCGCACAACGGAATAGCTATAGTGGTAATATCCACCGCCATTCGCGCAGCTGCCCATCGAAATGACATATTTAGGATCAGACATTTGATCATAAACCCGCCGCAGCGCAGGGGCCATTTTATTGCAAAGCGTGCCTGCAACGATCATCACATCTGATTGACGCGGGCTGGCACGGGGGGCCGCGCCAAAGCGTTCAAGGTCATATCGCGGCATGTTCACATGGATCATTTCGACCGCACAACAGGCCAAGCCAAAGGTCATCCACCAGAGCGAGCCTGTGCGCGCCCATTGGAATAATTCCTCTGTGCTGGCGACCAGGTAGCCTTTGTTCGACAATTCGTCGTTCAAACCGTTGAAAAAGCTGGCATCGGGGAGCGTTTCTGCGCCCGGAGCGCCAATGAGTTCTACTCCCATTCTAACGCCCCCATTTTCCAAGCGTAAACAAGACCAAGGGCTAGTTCGACGAGGAACACCATCATTCCCGTCCATCCGGCCCAGCCAGTTTCACCAAGACTAACAGCCCAGGGGAAAAGAAACGCGGCCTCCAAATCAAACACGATGAAAAGGATCGCAACCAGATAGAAACGCACGTCAAACTGCGCGCGGCTATCTTCAAACGCGGGAAAGCCGCATTCATATTCGGTAAGCTTTTCAGGGGTGGGGTTGTGTGTTCCCGTCAGGCGCGAAACCGCCATTGGCGCGAATACGAATACGCACGACAGGGTAAACGCAATGCCCAAAAAGAGCAGGATTGGCAAATAACCAGCAGCAACGCCGGCCATTCCAGTTGTCATTTTCGAACTCCCTCCCCCAGCAAACTGCCGGGATTCGATTGCGTGCCTTTAGGCCAGCCCTGCACCCTTCGCAAGCGCAACAACGGCGGTATTGGCCTGATTTCGTCTCCATAGAAAATATACAAGACGAGGCGTAGTTCCCTGCTATCTGGTGCAACGTGCCATGGGCTGATGATGGGCCCGCGCCGACTGAAATTAAGGGGAAGTCCATGTATAAATCCGCATTATTCGCCGCTGCAATTACCGCTAGCTTGTCGTCCGTCGCCAGCGCACAAATGGTAACAGCGCAGCGGCCAAGTTCACTCGTCGATGCCATGCAGTCTGGTGGTTATAAAGCGGCGCTAAGCAAAGACAGCACAGGGGACCCAAAAATAGAAAGCGCGTCATCGGGTGCGAAATTCTATGTTAATTTTTACGGCTGTACCAATGGAAAGGACTGCAAAACCGTTACTTTCTACACGGCGTGGGATAAAGACGATGTTTCACTGTCGCAAATGAATGACTGGAACAAGGTCAAACGCTTCAGCCGCGCTTACATCGACAAGGATGGTGATCCCGCCCTCGAATTTGACGTCGATCTAGATGACGGTGGGATGAGCGCAGCCTTGTTCGTCGACAATATCGAATTTTTCGAGGCCTCCATTGCGGGGTTCAAAAAGCATATCGGCTTGTAAGCCATTCACAGGGGGCTGAATATAAGCCGCAAAAGGCCATCAGCCCCCTTGCATAAAGCCGCCCAAGCAATCACTTTGGCTTTGTGTTACGTCAATATGAACTTGTCGAACGGGTCAAAAGCTATGACCCCGACGCTGATGAGGCGTTGCTGAACCGCGCCTATGTTTTTTCAATGCAAAAACACGGGTCGCAGCTGCGCGCGTCGGGAGACCCCTATTACAGCCACCCGATTGAAGTCGCGGGTATCCTGACAGATTTGCATCTGGATGATGAAACAATAGTCACGGCCATCTTGCACGACACAATCGAAGACACACTGACGACACACGACGAAATCGAACAGAAATTCGGTGCAAACGTAGCGCGCATGGTCGACGGCGTAACGAAGCTTTCCAAGATTGAAGCGATGTCAGACAATCAGCGGGCCGCCGAAAATCTTCGCAAGTTCCTGCTCGCCACATCAGACGATTTGCGCGTGCTGCTCGTCAAGCTTGCCGACCGGCTGCACAATATGCGCACGCTGCATTTCATCAAGGATGAGGCCAAGCGCCGCCGCATCGCCAAGGAAACCATGGATATCTATGCCCCGCTGGCAGAGCGGATTGGCATGTATGAATTCATGAAAGAAATGCAGACGCTGGCGTTCAAGGAACTGGAACCTGAGGCCTTCGCGTCGGTAACGAAGCGACTGGAGCAGTTGCAGGAAGGCGGTGGTGACAGGATTGCGCGGATCAGTTCCGGGATAAAGCTGCTCCTATCGCGCGCGGGGATTGAAGCCGACGTATCAGGCCGCGAAAAGCACCCGTATTCGATCTGGCGCAAAATGGCGGAGCGGCACATTAGTTTTGAGCAGCTTTCCGACATTATGGCCTTCCGCGCGATCGTTCCGGACGTCGACGCCTGCTACAATGCGCTGGGGATCATTCACCGCCGCTGGCCGATGGTACCGGGGCGGTTCAAGGATTATATATCGACGCCGAAGCGCAACGGTTATAAATCATTGCATACTTCGGTCATTCACAGCGAAAACCGGCGAATTGAAATCCAGCTCCGTAGCAACGAAATGCATGGTCAGGCCGAATATGGCTTCGCAGCGCATTGGCTGTATAAACAATCGGTCAATATGCCAGACGCACAAATTGGCTGGATGAAAGACCTTGTCGAGATACTGGAACATGCCGAAACGTCTGAGGAAATCCTCGAACACACGCGCATGGCCATGTATCAGGATCGTATATTTGCCTTCACGCCGAAAGGTGAATTGATCCAGTTACCCAAAGGTGCGACTGCCATTGACTTTGCTTATGCAGTGCATACCTCGCTGGGTGATCAAACGGTCGGTGCGAAGCTCAATGGCCGCGTTGTGCCGCTGCGCACCCCCATTGAAAATGGCGATCAAGTGCAGATCCTGAAATCAAAAGCGCAAGAGCCGCAGCCTTGGTGGATGAGTATCGCCATTACTGGAAAGGCACGTGCCGCCATCCGCCGTTTCGTCCGCCACAAAGAGCGGGACGAAATGGAGGCACTGGGGCGGAAGATTTTTGACGAAATTGTCCGTCGTTTGCCAACCAAGCTGAGCAAAGATGCGGTAACACAGGCCCTTAAACGCCTAAAACTGACCGATGAACCTACGCTTATGCAGGCCATAGCGCGGCGGACCGTGACGGATTCACAAGTGATGGAGGCCTTGATGCCAGGATCCAGCACAGACGTTCATGCTGTCTTTCTGCCCCAGAGAGAAGCTATTTCGATGCGTGGCCTCACCGCAGGCGTCGCCTTTGACCTTGCCACCTGCTGCCACCCCGTTCCAGGAGACCGCATCGTTGGCCTTCGCCGTGCGGAGGAAGCGATTGTCGTCCATACCATCGACTGCAAGAGCCTTGCCGACGGGCTGGACGCGGATTGGGTCGATCTGGCTTGGGGCGATGGGTCTGACGGTGGCACAGCGCGCGTGACCGTAGTTGTCAACAATCAGCCAGGATCTTTAGCCGCAATTGCCGGAATCTTTGCGGGACATAAGGCAAATATCGTTAACTTACGGCTGGGGGCACGGGATACAAGTTTTCACACTTACGTCGCCGACATCGAGGTCCATGATCTATTCCATCTCACTAAAATAGTCGCCGCTCTGCGTGCCGCAGATGCTGTCATCCAAGCCGACCGCAATTGAACTATCAATAGCCCATAAGGCTGAGGACTTCCTTGCGGCTGCTCGAATCAGCTAGGAAACATCCCAACAGACGGCTGGTCGTCATTCCGACGCCGTGGGTGCGAACACCGCGTCCAGTCATGCAGCCGTGTTGCGCCTCAATAACGACGGCGACACCCTGTGGATGAAGATTGTCCCATATGCATTTGGCGACCTCTGCCGTAAGCCGTTCCTGCACTTGCAAACGTTCGGCATACCCATGGAGCACGCGGGCAAGCTTTGAAATCCCAACAACGCGGTCTTTCGGCATGTAAGCGATTGAGGCGGTTCCGGTGATCGGTGCCATGTGATGTTCGCAGTGTGACTGGAAAGGAATACCCTTCAAAATCACAACTTCGTCATATCCGCCGACTTCTTCAAAAGTGCGCGACAGGTGTATGCCAGGATCTTCTGCATATCCTCTGCAATATTCTTTCCATGCCCGAGCGACACGCTTTGGTGTGTCTAGGAGCCCTTCTCGATTAGGGTCATCGCCAGACCATTCGATCAATGTTCGTACAGCGTCGGCAACTTCCACCGGAACGGGAATCTTATTTTCTTCTAAAGCCATTAAATTCGTATACTGGTTCATGGCGAAAGGACAAACCCCAATATCCTCTAGTTTTCCATACCGGCCTTAGGGGGTAGGAGTGAAAATTGCGCATAAAATGCGCAATTTGAAATATTAAAACTGCCCTCACCTAAAAAATCTTAGCTAAAGTCGCCAAGCTATTTTGATAAGCCTCATTTCTCCCATTGACGTATGCGTAAAGCAAACGCACTATTGCCGCCAGAACGTGCAATGTCGCGTCAATCCGCTGGAAAAACCGGCAGAACATGGGAGATGGTTGTTATGAGGAAGTTTGACCTTCTATGCGCGACTGCGCTTGTAATGCTCGCAGGTGCCCCGGCGCTGGCCCAGCAAGCCGCGCCAGCCGAAGAGAAAACCGATGACACTGGAATTGGCGAAATTGTTGTCACGGCCCAGCGCCAGTCCGAATCCCTGCAAAGCGTTCCAATCGCCGTGTCCGCCTTCACTGCCGAGGCGCTGGACAAGCAGCAGATTGAAAACGCGAGCGACCTGCAACTCACCCTCCCCAATGTGACCTTTACTAAAGGCAACTTTACAGGTTCCAGCTTCACTATTCGCGGGATCGGCGATCTTTGCGTCGGCAACTCATGCGATTCAGCCACTGCCATTCACGTCAATGGCACGCCCCTTCTCGGCACTCGTCTGTTTGAAACGGAATATTTCGATCTGGAACGGATCGAAGTCCTTCGCGGACCGCAAGGCACGCTCTTTGGCCGCAACGCGACTGCGGGCGTGGTCAACTTTATAACGGCCAAGCCGGACCTCAGCGGATTCAAAGCTGCTGCCGAAGGCGAATATGGCAATTATGACTCGATGAAGTTCAAGGGGATGTTGAACCTCCCCATTGGCGACACCATCGGCGTTCGCGTTGCTGGCTATTATTCGAAGCGGGATGGGTATACCAAGAACCTGTTCGACAATAGCAATATCGACGGTCGCGATATGTATGCCGTGCGTGGGTCAATCCGCTGGCAGCCAAGCGACACTACAACAGTCGATTTGATGGGATATTATTTCCGCGAAAAGGACAATCGCGCGCGTATCCAAAAGCAACTGTGTCAACGCGACACCACGGGCGTGTTAGGCTGCCTGCCAGACCGGCTTGAATTTGGCGCGACCAACAACAACTCGACCTTTGTCGGCGCGCTGACATCGCGCGAGTTTTTCGCGATCAACGGCCTGCCAACTGCATTTGGCCTCGGTAGCCTTTACGGGCCTGACAACAATTCGAACTTCGTGAATCCGGCTAACGTCCGCCAGGTTCGCACTGACTTTGAACCTGAGTATTTTACCTCTGAACAGCAATATCAGGCGCGGCTGGAACAAGAATTTGGGTCCATGAAGCTACAACTGACTGGCCTCTATCAAAAAACGAAAGTCGATTCTCGGCAAGATTACAACATCAACGTTGCTGACCGGTCCTTCTATGCTGGAGGCCTCAATACCCTTCAAGCCTTCGCGACTGGAGGCGGCGGCGCAGCACTAACCCCTTATTTTGCACCCATTGCCGCGGCTCTGATCCCCAATGGCCCAAATGGCACTCTTTGCGTATCAAACACAGAGACGACCGGAACGGGCGCATTTGGCGGATTCAAACGCTGCTCAAACACAGTGGCGGAATATGACCGGTCAAACAGCAAGAACCGCAGCTGGTCAGCAGAGGCGATCGTCAGCAGCGATTTTGACGGGCCGCTCAACTTCCTCGTTGGCGGCATCTACGTCGATTCAAAGACGACCGAAGGCGACTATTATGTCAACGCCTTTGGCATCGACTATTTCACTGGCGTTTTCGGGTCATTCACCGCGCTAGGCAATTCACTACCGCCCGCCTATCTGGGCACGCCCTTCTTTCGCAACAACGCCATTGAGAATAGCCTGAAATCATACGGTCTGTTCGCCGAAGCTTATTACGACATTTCGGACAAGATGAAGGTGACGGCAGGCATCAGGTATAACAATGATGAAAAATTCTCGCAGGCGCGCTCAACGCTGGCGAGTTTCCTTGTACCTTACACGTCAACCAGCGCTTTTTCTTCGCCTTTCGTCGGCTCGTTTGATGCCGATCCGGGCCGCGCTGGCAACCAATTGATCCAAGAGCGCACCGTCAAGTTCAGCGAAATCACCGGTCGTGCTGTGCTCGATTATCAAATTTCGGATCGTAGCTTGCTTTATGCCTCATTCTCGCGCGGATATAAATCGGGCGGTATCAATCCGCCGCTGCAACCAATTTTCGCCGTGCCAGAGGGGTTTGCTCCTGAATTCGTGAACGCATTCGAAATCGGTTCGAAAAATACATTTGCGAACGGCAAAATGCAGTTCAACCTGACGGCTTTCTATTATCAATATAAGAGCCTGCAATTGAGCCGCATCGTCGCGCGAACTGCTGTAAATGATAATGTCGACGCTGATATTTATGGTATCGAAGCCGAAGCGATCATCAAGCCCAGCCGCGAAGTGCTGGTGAACATGGGTTTCAGCTACCTGCACACGAAGGTCAGTTCAGACAAATTCCTCGGCAATCCGCGTGATCCGTCAGGCGGACGTTCGGATGCTGTAATCATCAAGGACATCACCAACGGCGCGAACTGTGCTGTCGTCCCCACAGTGGCGGGTAACGCGGCTGCCGTGAACGCTTTCGTTGGTGCGGTAAACGCTGGCCTTGGCCTTCGCGCTCCGACCAGCTTTGGCCCCGGCACAAACTTGCAAGCCACGGGCGCATTCAGCATTTGTAGCGTGCTCAAGGCCAACCAAGGTGCGAACTTCTCAGTTCGCGATGCGGGCGTGGAAGTGAACATCAAGGGCAATAAGCTGCCCCAAGCCCCAGTTGCTAAATTCTCCGTCGGTGCGCAATATACCGCTGAATTTGGTAATGGCCTATCATTGGTGCCTCGGATCGACCTTACCTACACGGGTGACCACACGGGCAGCATTTTCAACGGCAACATTGACAAGATCAAGGGCTACGCGCAGATGAATGCGCAGATCCAATTGAACGGTGCTGACGATAAATGGTTTGTCCGTGGTTTCATTCAGAATATTGCAAATAACAATGCCCAGACAGGCCTTTATGTGACCGATCAGTCATCGGGCTTGTTCACGAATATCTTTACACTGGAACCCCGCCGTTACGGGATTTCGGCAGGCGTTAAATTCTAAGTTTCCTTGGGAGAGGATAGAACTGGCCCCGGCATGGCGACATGCCGGGGTTTCTTTTTGCCCACCGCACATGCAAGGTTTCGCCCATGACACCGCGTTTCATTGATCTCTCCATTCCCATCACCAACGACGTGATCTCAGACCCGCCGGTCATGCGACCACAGATCACTTACATGACTCACGAAAATACGTGGGAGCAAATCGCAATGTTCTTCCCAGGCCTGACGAAGGATGATTTGCCCGACGGCGAAGGCTGGGCCGTGGAAAGCCTGACGCTGAGCACACACAATGGCACCCATATGGACGCGCCGTGGCATTTCCATTCCACCACCAACAGCGGCGCGACCCCTGCCCCCTCCATTGATGAAGCCCCGCTGGATCTATTTTTTAGACCCGGCGTGAAGCTTGATTTCTCTGCATTGCCCCACGGCCATGTCGTAACCGCAGCGGAAGTTGAGGTGGAACTGGCGCGGATCGGCTACAATCTCCAGCCGCTCGATATTGTCCTCGTCCAATCCGGTGCGGTCTACGGCACGGATAACTTCACTGACCAAGGCTGCGGCATGGGCGCGGAAGCCACGCTCTATCTGACTGAACGAGGCGTGCAGGTGGTAGGAACTGATGCTTGGAGCTGGGACGCCCCGTTCAGCCATACCGCGCGCCGCTGGGCCGAAGCGCGCGACCCTAGCATCATCTGGGAAGGGCATAAGGCGGGGCGGATACTCCCCTATTATCAGATAGAAAAGCTCACCAATCTGGCCGTCCTGCCGGCGTTCGGTTTCACGCTCAGCTGCTTCCCCGTGAAGATTGAACGGGCGAGCGCGGGGTGGATAAGGGCTGTAGCTATATTGGGAATGTGACCGAACGCGCTACTCCAAATGCTGGGGCAGCCCATCGGCGATTTCATAATAATCACCTTTGGACGCAACGAAAATGTGGCTCCCCAGCTTCGTCCCGGTCGGCTGATCAAACGCACCCATGGCAACGGCAACCCTATTTTGCCCCAACGGCTCCCAAAACAACGCAGAACCGCAAGTCGCGCAAAAGCCACGGCGAACTTTGGCAGACGATTGAAACCAGCGAATATGATCCATGCCTGTAATAGTGATTGCACTGTGCTGCACATCTGTTGATGCCCAATAATGGCCGGATTGGCGACGACACTGCGAACAATGGCAAGCGTCGGGCGCGTGCAATAGCCCAGAAATCGTAAAACCAACATTCCCGCAAAGGCAGCGCCCCGTGTGAACTTCTGCTTCAACAGACATGATTTCGCTCCCTCTCAGTCTTAAGGAAAGTTACCACAGTTTAGAAAAGCCGCGATCCATTGGGAACACCCTTATCCGGCGAAAACAGCACCACATGGCCAGCCTCATCCGCAAAGCCAAGCGTCAGCGCTTGCGACATGAACTTTCCAATCTGGCGGGGTGGAAAATTGACGACCGCCGCGACTTGGCGGCCCGCCAGTTGTTCCAGCGCGTAATTCTCAGTGATCTGGGCGCTGGACCTCAACACACCAACGCCAGGCCCGAAATCAATCAGCAATTTATAGGCAGGCTTGCGCGCTTCTGGAAATGCCTCCGCCGAAACTATCGTGCCAATACGAATGTCCATCGTCAGAAAAGTCGCGAAGTCTATATCGGGCTCAACGCCAGCCTCCGGATCATGGTCAATATGCATCATTTCTCTCCATTACCATGAATCAGCGAGTGCTCACTCCATCTCCAGAATGACGGCATCGACTGCCAAGCTCTCGCCTTGCGCTGCGCTCAGCGATTTGACGACGCCAGATTTTTCAGCGCGGAGGATATTCTCCATCTTCATCGCCTCAACCACGGCAAGCGGCTGACCTGCCTCAACTTTCTCACCCGCCTCCACATGCAGTTGCACCAACAAACCGGGCATAGGGCAGAGCAGGAAGCGCGACATATCCGGCGGGATTTTCTCGATCATGTGCGCGGCCAGTGGCGCAACATGGGCGGGAAGGACGCGGACTTGGTGGATCGCGCCACGTGTGGTCAGCGTGAAACCCACGCGGGTCTTCGCAATCTTCACCGCGATAGGTTCGTCGCCGATCTCGGCATCGATCAGCCGGTCACCCGGTGTATATTCCATATCAAGATCAACTGGCGTGCCGTCCACACTCACATCATCGCCGGACAGTTCCACATCGTGCAAAATGTCATCTACTTTCACTTGCCAAGCAGAAGGCGGTTTCAGACGCCCACCCAGTTGCCCATCAACGCGGCGAGCGCGGTCTGCTTCTGCCGTTGCCACAAAGGCCGCAATAGCGGCGAGGTTACGGGCGAGCTCAATTGAGGTTGGCGCACCGTGAAAGCCTTCGGGATACTCCTCCGCAATGAAGCCCGTCGTAATGTCACCACTGCGAAAGCGCGGATGTTGCATGATGGCGGAGAGGAAATCGATATTATGGCCCAGACCCTGAATTTCGAACTGGTCAAGCGCCGCGATTTGAAGGTCAATCGCCGCTTCTCGCGTTTCTCCATAAGTGATCAGCTTGGCAATCATGGGATCATAGAACATGCTGACTTCGCCGCCTTCAGCAACGCCGTCATCGACACGGACGCCGTCCCCTGCTTCAGGGGGATTGTATCGCACCAACCGCCCCGTGCTGGGCAAGAAGCCGCGATAAGGGTCTTCTGCATAAACACGATTCTCAACCGCCCAGCCTTCAAGCTTTACATCATCCTGCGCGAAACTAAGTGCCTCCCCATAGGCAACGCGGATCATCTGTTCGACCAGATCGATACCGGTGATCGCTTCGGTGACTGGATGTTCAACCTGCAACCGGGTGTTCATTTCGAGGAAGTAGAAGCTCTCGCCGCTCGGGTCCGCGCCGGAGACGATCAGTTCGACCGTGCCTGCCGAATAATAGCCAACTGCACGCGCCAAAGCGACGCATTGCTCGCCCATCGCCTTACGCATCTTGGGCGTAACAAAAGGCGACGGCGCTTCTTCGACAACCTTTTGGTGTCGCCGTTGGATCGAGCATTCGCGTTCGTTGAGGTAAAGGATATTGCCGTGCTGATCGCCCAATATCTGGATTTCGATATGGCGCGGATTGAGGATGAACTTCTCGATAAACACACGGTCATCGCCGAACGACGCCAGCCCCTCGCGCTTGGTCGCCTCAAAGCCCTCGCGGACATCGGCCTCGCTATACGCCAGCCGCATCCCCTTGCCGCCGCCGCCCGCAGAGGCTTTCATCATCACCGGATAGCCGATCTCCGCAGAAATCCGCACCGCATGTTCGGTATCGTCAATCTCACCGACAAAGCCGGGGACGACATTGACGCCCGCCTTCATCGCGAGTTTCTTGGACTCGATCTTGTCCCCCATTGCCGCAATCGCGTTGATGGGTGGACCAATGAAAGCGATGCCATTATCGGCGCACGCCTGCGCGAACGAGGTGCGCTCTGAAAGGAACCCATAGCCCGGATGCACGGCCTCTGCGCCCGTTGCCTTGCACGCCGCAATGATCTTGTCAGCCAGCAGGTAAGACTGGGCGGCGGGCGAAGGGCCGATATGCACCGCCTCATCGGCCATCGCCACAAAAGGCGCGCGCGCATCGGCATCGGAATAAACCGCGACGGTCGCGATGCCCATTTTCTTGGCCGTGCGGATAATGCGGCAAGCAATTTCGCCACGGTTTGCTATAAGGATTTTTTTGAACATTACTCTCTCCAAGAGGCGCCTACTTTTCATTCGTCACTTATCTATGTAATTCCCATTTTCATCTACGAACTGCCCTCTATTATCCCCTATCGTTTTCCATTTATCTGCAATACGCAGTGTCCATGGGCAACTGATGCTACTTGGAGGCCCTGCCGTTCCCAGATAGCGTGCGCCAAGGCCAATCCAATAACCGCAGCGAACTCTCTCGTAAGCTTTCCCGCTCGCTGTAAATTTCCCGGGAATATATATTGTTTTCCGACCAGCCAGGACGCCATAATCACTGACGGTAAATGCCAGCCATGCAACACCAAGTAGTGTTAGAATTGTGTTCTTCGGCGTCCAATCTTCTCGACGGGGCAAAAGGGAAAGCAAGAGATGCTTCATATTCTCACCCTGCCGCCTCCAACGCCTTACACGCCCGCAACGGCTCCTCCGCCTCCATCGCCCGCAGCCCCAGCCTCGCCAGCATCGCCGCGTCCTTGTCCTCGCCTGCATTGGCTGCGGTCAGCAGCTTGTCGCCGTTAAAAATGCTGTTCGCGCCCGCCATGAAGCACTCTATACTCTTCTCTTGGTTCATCAAATCACTCACCCACCGGCGGCATATTATGCCCCAACAGCCGCAACACATCGGCTGCGCATTCGACGATGTTGCTGCCAGGCCCGTAAATGCCCTGCACCCCGGCATCGCGAAGGAAATCATAATCTTGCGGCGGGATCACGCCGCCGGCGAAGACTTTGATGTCGCTGCGGCCTGCTTCGCGCAGCAACCGGATCAGTTCGGGGATCAGCGTTTTGTGGCCTGCTGCCAGCGACGACGCGCCGATGGCGTCGACTTCACGTTCCAAAGCGACGGCCAGCGTTTCTTCCGGCGTTTGGAACAGCGGCCCGCTGATCGCGTCAAAGCCCATGTCGCCGAAGGCACTCGCGACGACATTAGCCCCGCGATCATGCCCGTCTTGCCCCATTTTCGCGACAAGCACGCGGGGGCGGCGGCCGATGCGCCGTGTGACGGCCTCTACGCCCTCCACCACTTGGGCCCAGCGTGTGTCAAACTCATGGGCGCTGCCGTAAATGCCCTTCACTGGGGTTGGCGTGGTGGAATAACGGCCAAACACAGCCTCCATCGCATCGGAGATTTCGCCGAGCGTGGCGCGCGCGCGAGCTGCGGTTACGGCAAGGGCGAGGAGATTGGGTTCAATGCCTCCTCCGCTCATTTCGTCTCGAGCATCGTCGAGAGACCTAGGCGCAACACCCAGTGTCTCGACTTCGCTCGACACGAACGGGGAATGGCTCGCACCCGCCGTCAGCGCAGCGAGCGCCGCCTGACACGCCGCTTCATCGCGCCCTGCCCGGGTCTTCGCCAGCCGTGCAATTTGGCCCTGACGCACTTTGTCATTATCGATGCTCATGAAATCGATCGGCGTCACATCCGTTGGCTGATATTTATTGACGCCGACGATCACATCTTCGCCCTTATCGACCCGCGCCTGACGCGCGGCAGCGGCCTCTTCGATCAGGCGCTTGGGCATTCCCGACGCGACGGCAACGGTCATGCCGCCAAGCGCGTCGACTTCCTCAATCAGTTTCCACGCCTCATCAACGAGTGTGCTGGTCAGCGCCTCGACATAATAACTGCCGCCTAGCGGATCGACGACTTTGGTAATTCCGCTCTCCTCCGCCAGCACGATCTGGGTGTTGCGAGCGATGCGGGCAGAAAATTCAGTAGGCAAAGCAATGGCTTCATCTAAAGCATTAGTATGGAGTGACTGGGTTCCGCCCAGCGTCGCGGCCATCGCCTCAACCGTCGTGCGGATGACATTGTTATAGGGATCGGCCTCTTGAAGGCTCACCCCCGACGTCTGGCAATGGGTACGCAGCATTTTGGAGCGTTCATCCTTCGCGCCCAGCCCGTCCATCACCCGGTGCCACAATGTCCGTGCGGCGCGGAGCTTGGAGACTTCCATGAAGAAGTTCATGCCGATGCCGAAGAAAAAGCTCAGCCGCCCGGCAAACGCGTCAATATCAAGCCCGCTTGCCATTGCACGCTGAACATATTCCTTGCCATCGGCGATGGTGAAGGCCAGTTCCTGCACCGCCGTCGCACCGGCTTCGTGCATGTGATAGCCGCTGATCGAAATGCTGTTGAATTTCGGCATGTTGGCAGACGTATATGCAATGATATCCGAAACAATCCGCATCGAAGGTCCGGGCGGATAGATGTAGGTGTTGCGGACCATGAACTCCTTCAGAATGTCATTCTGGATCGTGCCATCAAGCGCAGAGATTGGAACCCCTTGCTCCTCCCCAGCGACGATAAAGAAGGCGAGGATCGGGATGACCGCGCCGTTCATGGTCATGCTGACCGACATCTGATCGAGCGGAATGCCGTCAAACAGGATCTTCATATCCTCGACGCTATCAATGGCGACGCCTGCCTTCCCCACATCGCCGACGACCCGGGGATGATCGCTGTCATAACCCCGGTGCGTGGCGAGATCGAACGCCACAGACAGACCCTTTTGCCCGGCAGCCAGATTGCGGCGATAGAAAGCGTTGCTTTCCTCTGCGGTCGAGAAACCGGCATATTGGCGGATCGTCCATGGGCGACCCGCATACATGCTGGCTCTCACGCCGCGCGTGAATGGCGCAAAGCCTGGCAGGCCGGGGTCGCCCGCATCCTCTGCCGTGTAAAGTGGCTTGATCGCAAAGCCCTCAGGCGTGTCCCAAGTCAGGTCTTTGCCTTTGACCTCTTTGTCAGCCGCTTTTTTCCAGTCGTCGATATTCGGCATTCTCAAATCCAACTTCATCAAGGGTCATGCTGAACTTGTCTCAGCATCCATGCCTCACTCTTTGCGTAAGTCCGCCATGATCCAGCCCACCCGCACCCGCGAGGCATGGACCCTGAAACAAGTTCAGGGTGACGAGCCGTTGACTTTATTACTTCCCCGTAAATACTGGCTTGCGCTTTTGGATGAAGGACAAGCCGCCCTCCATCGCATCAGCACTTTTGCCCGCAATCTTCTGCGCTTCTGCTTCTCGCAACAAAGCTGACGCATAGTCCATTTCGAGCGCTGTCTGAATGTTCTGGCGCATCAGGCCAATTGCCAATGTAGCGCCGTTTGCCAACCGAGTTGCAAGAGCGTGAGCCTCAGTCATCAAATCGGTATCTTCAACACATTTATACACCAACCCCCAATCGGCGGCTTGTTCCCCGCCAATCTTCTCCCCCAGCAGCATCATCTGCGTTGCACGCGCCTTGCCGATGAGGCGCGGCAGCATCCAGCTCGCGCCGCCGTCTGGCACCAGGCCAATGTTGACGAACGCTTGAAGGAAATAGGCTGATTTGCCCGCAATCGCGAAGTCAGAGCAAAGCCCCATGGAACAGCCAATGCCCGCTGCGGGACCATTCACCGCGGTAATCGTTGGGATGTTGATCTTCGCCAGCTTCATCATCGTCGGGTTATAGCTGCGGGTGAGTGCGCCGTAAGGTCCGCCGCCGCCGCTTGCAGAAGCCCCGCCACGCGCCTGCAAATCAGCCCCGGAACAAAAAGCCCGCCCTGCCCCTGTAATGATCAAAGCCCGAGCGTCGCCCAAATTATCCAGCGCATCACTAATTTCATCGGCCATCTGCGGGCCCATGGCGTTCAGCCGCTCTGGCCGGTTCATGGTGATCGTTGCGATGTTGTCCACAATGTCGAGCGTGATTGTTTCGTAAGTCATATTAATGTGCGCCTTTCGGTATTTCCATGATTTCAATTAGCACCCCACCCATATCCTTGGGATGCACGAAAAAGATAAGGGTGCCATGCGCCCCGATGCGCGGTTCGCCGAGCACGCGCTTGCCCATCGCCTCAAACTCGGCCTTGGCGGCGTGGATGTCAGGCACTTCGTAGCACATATGATGCTGCCCCCCGAGGGGGTTCTTGTCGAGGAAGCCTTGGATGGACGTATTGCCCGGCAGAGGCTCAACCAGCTCAATCTGCGTGCCGTTCATCGCGCCATCGGAACCCGGCGTATCGACAAAGCATACCTTCACTCCCTGATCGGGCAGGTCGAACGGCTCATGAATTTTCGTTGCGCCCATCACGTCGCGATAATGCACGATACTGTCGGAGATGGACGGCGTTGCGATACCAATGTGGTTGAGGCGGCCTAGTTTCATTGGCTATCCAGTTTTGGCTTTTCGCCGAAGGGGGTTCGTGTTGCCGCGCGAAGGTAGCCTTCAACATCGGACAGCCTATCAGACAGCGTTGCTTGATTCTTGCGGAGGTCGCGAATGTCTTCCCTTAACCCGTCAATATCCTTTTCGACGCGCCCCATGGTTTCTTCAATCAGCAAAACTTTTTTGACGCCCGAAAGCACGTCCCCCATTGTACTCATTATCGAATACCCTGCTCGCGGAAAAATACATCATTCTCGGCACGAAGGTCGCGAATATTCTGCGAAATACGCTCCATTGTAGCCTGCATGCGCGGTGCTGCATCATTAAGCTCTCTCGCGAGCAGCCTTAGCGCGAACTCTTCGTCTGCCGCTTCTGCTGGCTGTGCCATAAAGCGCGTTGTCGCTTCACGAACAACATTTCCAACGGACTCCCCTCGCGCTTTGGCGAATGACTCAAGCTGCGCCTTATGCTCGGCGCTGGTGAGATATGTTACGCGTTCAGTCTGCATGGTTTTACAACTCCTTCACATTATAAGATCATTATAATGTTTTGGTTGTGACATAGCAACACCGTCATTGCGAGGAGCGAAGCGACGCGGCAATCCAGAGTCAGTGGCAGATAGTCTGGATTGCCGCGCTACGCTCAGGGTGACCGCAGGGTTGGCCGCGACGGCGTGGTTATCCATGCGCGATGTCTCCATATAAATCTCGCCAAGTCGGATTCGTTCCCTCGATTAGCGCCAGCTTCTTTTTTCGTGACCCCGCCTTGATCTGCTTCTCCCGCAAAATCGCGCCTTCCATCGTTTCTGCTTGCTCACACCATACCAACATCTTGCACCCGCGTTCTGTGGTAAAACCCTCCGTCACGCCCTCGCGGTGCTGCCAAACTCGCTGCGGTAGGTTCGAGGTTACACCGTGTAGAGTGTCCCGTTCCGCTTGTTCGCCATGATATACACCGCTGGCCGCTTCATTCACCCATCCCCGACAGTGCGAGCGACGCGCGGCAATCCCGAGTCACGGACAAACACTCTGGATTGCCGCGCTTCGCTCGCAATGACGGGGAGGCTGTCCGCAATGGAGGGCGTCGCGACGCCGATATGGTCGATACAGGCTGGCATTTTTAACTCCACGTCAGCATGTCTAGGCCAAAATAAAACATGAAACACGCCACTATCGAACCAATGAATTTTCCTCCGACGGCTAACCAAAATTCAAATGGCTCCTCTACCCTACTGACTCTGCTTTTGCTCCATTGTCCCATTCTTGCTGATCCAACTTTCAGATCATTGATTGCCCAGGCAGAACTGACAACGCCAAATATCAAGACGCCACTCAACCAGAAGTATGGAAAAATATCGAAGTTATTCATGCCATCGTGCCTCACAACGGAATATTATCATGCTTCTTCCAAGGGTTCTCCAACGCCTTATTCCGAAGCTTTCGCAACCCCAGCGCAATCCGCCGCCGTGTTGAGTGCGGGTAGATCACTTCATCAATAAACCCTTTGCTTGCCGCCACGAACGGATTCGCAAACCGCTCCTCATATTCCGCAGTCTTCACCGCCTGCTCCTCGCTCGAAAGGCCACGGAAAATGATCTCCACCGCGCCTTTCGCGCCCATCACGGCGATTTCGGCAGTCGGCCAGGCGTAGTTCAGGTCGCCGCGCAGATGTTTCGATGCCATCACGTCATAGGCGCCGCCATAGGCCTTGCGCGTGATCACGGTGATTTTGGGCACCGTCGCTTCGGCATAGGCAAACAGCAATTTCGCGCCGTGTTTGATGATGCCGCTGTGTTCCTGACCGACGCCAGGCAGGAAGCCCGGCACATCAACAAACGTAATGATCGGAATCTCAAACGCATCGCAGAAGCGCACGAACCGCGCCGCCTTTTTCGATGAATTGATATCAAGGCAGCCCGCAAGCACCATCGGCTGGTTGGCTACAACGCCTACCGTCCGTCCTTCAATCCGGCCAAAACCAATGATGATATTGCCCGCGTGCGCCGGCTGCACTTCAAAGAAATCACCTTCATCAACCGTTTTGCGGATCACCTCGTGCATATCATAGGGCTGGTTCGCATTAGCGGGGATCAGCATGTCAAGGCTCGGTTCGGCGCGGTCCCACTCATCCGCCGTGGGGCGTTCCGGCACAGGCGTGCGGTTATTTTCGGGCAGAAAATCAAAGAAATCTCGCGTCGCGAGCAGCGCCTCAATATCATTTTCAAACGCATTGTCCGCCACGCCGGATTTGGTGGTGTGCGTGATCGCGCCGCCGAGAACTTCCTGCGTGACGACTTCGTTCGTCACGGTCTTCACCACGTCCGGTCCTGTGACGAACATGTAGGAGCTGTCCTTCACCATGAAGATGAAGTCAGTCATTGCTGGCGAGTAAACCGCGCCGCCAGCACATGGCCCCATGATGAGGCTGATCTGCGGCACGACGCCCGACGCCAGCACGTTGCGCTGGAACACTTCGGCATAGCCACCAAGTGAAGCCACGCCCTCCTGAATGCGCGCTCCGCCGCTGTCATTGATACCAATGACAGGCGCGCCGACCTTCATGGCATTGTCCATGACCTTGCAGATTTTCTTGGCATGGGCTTCAGACAAAGACCCGCCGAACACCGTAAAATCCTGGCTGAACACGTAAACCAAACGACCATTGATCGTGCCGCTGCCTGTGACGACGCCGTCACCAGGGAATTTGGTCAGTTCCATCCCGAAATCTGTGCAATTATGTTCGACATAAGCGTCAAGCTCTTCAAATGAGCCTTCATCGAGCAAAATATGCAGTCGTTCCCGCGCGGTCAGCCGCCCCTTGGCATGCTGCGCATCAATCCGTTTCTGCCCGCCGCCCATATGAGCAGCAGCACGGCGTTTTTCGAGTTCGGCAATATTGGCTGACATAGCACCCCCGGAATTCTGATACATCAATTTGAAAGGAGGCAAACGGAATGTCCAATGTAAATTTGCAAAATTGCAAATCAAAACTTTGCAAAATTCTAAAAACGGATTAGAGGCGCTGCATGAAAACCGGTGTTTTCTCTGCGCCTCTGCGCCTCTGCGCGAACCGAAGCGCTATATGGGTTCGCGCAGAGCCGCAGAGGCGCGGAGGGTGCTTGTGACAAAGCGCCGCATCTTTGCGGGAAGCAGATTGCAGACATTGAGGGGATCGCGCGGATTTCGGCAGGCCGAAATGGCGGCGAAACTTGGGATATCCGTCTCTTACCTCAGCCAGCTTGAACATAACGATCGCCCCCTCACCGCGACTCTGCTTGAAGCCCTTACTCAGCACTTCCCGCTCGATTGGGAAGTTTTTGAGGAAGACGCAGCGACGCGGCGGTTTGCGGCACTGCGGGAGGCGGGGGCGGACCCGCTGTTTGCGTCGCCCCTTTCTGCCGATCAACTGACCCGCATCGCCGAACAACAGCCCGCGCTGGCGGATCAGTTTGTTGCCCTGCATCAAGCCTACACCCAAGCAGGCCAACGCCTTCAAATCTTTGATGAAGCGCTGTCATCCGACAATGCCGGGGGCAGCCGCTTACCGTGGGAGGAAGTGCGCGATTGGTTCCATAATGCGGGCAACTATGTCGATGTAATTGACCGTGCCGCTGAAACGCTGGCGACCACGCTTTGTGGTCGCAAGACATCACCAACCGCCGACGCGCTGGAGACTTATTTGCGCGGTGCGCTGTCCACTTCGCTCATTTATGCGGGCAGCGCAGGCCTGAGGGATTATGATGCAGCGATCGGCCAACTGACAATTGACCAAAGCCAGCCTGCCGAAAGCCAGAGATTTCAACTGGCGCATCAGTTGGCTGCACTGGCCTTGCAGGATGAGATTTCAGGCGTCGTGGAGGGCGCAAAACTGCGCTCCGCCGCTTCGCGGCAATTGCTATTCATTGGCCTGTCTAATTACGCAGCAGGTGCAATCCTGATGCCCTACGCCCGGTTCAGGGAGGAGGCGCGGGCGGTGCGGCATGACATTGACCGGCTTCGGCAGAATTTTGGCGTCAGTTTTGAACAGGCGTGCCACCGGCTTTCGACCTTGCAGCGCCCCCAAGCGCGCGGGGTGCCCTTCTTCTTTTGCCGCGTCGATATGGCCGGGAATATAACCAAACGACACAGTGCAACGCGCCTTCAATTTGCCCGTTTTGGCGGGGCGTGCCCGCTGTGGATTGTGCATGAGGCCGTGGCGATTCCGGACCGCATATTGGTGCAGCTGGCCGAAACACCTGACGGGGTGCGTTATGTCTCCATGGCAAAGGGATTGGTGAAGCCGTCTGGCAGCTACGCCCGTTCACCCCGCCGCTATGCTGTCGCTCTCGGATGCGAAATCGATCATGCGCATGAATTCATCTACGCTGATGGGCTGGATTTAGCCGCCCCTGCCGCCGCGACCAAAATCGGCATCAGCTGCCGCCTTTGCCCCCGCCCCGACTGCGATCAACGCGCTTTCCCGCCCAGCGACCGTGATATCATCGTCGATCCAGACCGGCGCGGTGTGGTTCCGTATCGGATTGCGTGACGCGCCAGCAACCTTGACGGAACGGCCCGATGCCTGTTTACCATGTTTAACCAGAGGGAAGAGCGTATGTCCGATCAAGACCACTATCCAGTACCCGCCGAATGGGCCAAAAAATCCCGCGTGAACGCCAAAAAATACGGCGAACTCTATGGCCGCTCGCTTGCTGATCCGGGTAGTTTCTGGCTGGAACAGGCCAAACGGCTGACGTGGATGAAGCGGCCTGAAAT
>JANMDQ010000021.1:0-120606 GCA_031376385.1 Sphingomonadales bacterium | reverse complement strand
TTTTCCAACATGGAAACGGTCCACATCGCGGCCTATTCGCATCTGCTTGACACCATTGGCATGCCCGAAAGCGAATATGGCATGTTCCTCCAATATGAGGAAATGAAGGCCAAGCATGATTATCTCCACACGTTCGGCGTGGAAACGGACGAAGATATTGCCAAGACGCTCGCAATGTTCGGCGGCTTCACTGAAGGGCTGCAACTCTTCGCGTCGTTTGCGATGCTGATGAATTTCCCGCGCTTCAACAAGATGAAGGGCATGGGGCAAATTGTATCATGGTCCGTCCGCGACGAAAGCCTGCACTGCGAAGGCATCACCAAGCTGTTCCACGCCTTTACCAAGGAACGCGATTGCCTGACCAAGTCAGTCAAGGATGATATTCTCGATTGCTGCCAGACGACCGTGCGGTTGGAAGACGCGTTCATCGATCTCGCGTTCGCCGATGGCCCCGTATCGGGCATGACCGCGAAGGATATCAAGAAATATGTCCGCTACATCGCCGATTGGCGGCTGAGCCAGCTGGGGTTCAAACCAATGTTCATGATCGAGGAACACCCCCTCCCCTGGCTCGCGCCGCTCTTGAACGGCGTTGAACACGCCAACTTCTTCGAAACCCGCGCGACGGAATATTCGAAGGCAGCAACGCGCGGCAACTGGAACGACGTCTGGGACAGCTTCGACAGCCGCAAAGGTGCACAGGCGGCCAATGACGCGGGAATGGCGGTGGTTGCGGTGCCGGAAGCGGATATGTTTGAACAGGCGGGGATTGCTGCGGAGTAGTTTTCGGATTGGACCGCAGACAATTTCTAGCGTCATTCGCACTGGCCGGCATCGCTGGTCATTCTTCGACGAAGGGTAATGCCGTGCCGCAAAAGGCTCTTAAACTCGACGCGCCTCAGTATGATGATATTATCGCTGAACGGCCTACAACGAACGAATACAGTGCGGACACCGCAGCTTTTCAGGTCGGTAAAATTGCAACGGCTGATTGCCTCGCTTGGCTGCAAAGCATTCCAAGTTCATCTGTCGATTTAGTTTTTTGCGACCCGCCATACAACATTGGAAAGGCTGAATGGGATTCGTTCGAAAGCCATGACATCTACGTCGATTGGTGCCTTTCTTGGATTAAGGAATCGTCCCGTGTTCTAAAGCCTAGTGGAAGTTTAATGATCTGCGGCTTTACGGAAATTGTGGCCGATGTTAGCGGACCTGCTCGCAAACATTTTTCTTCGATTAAGTGGTTGATTTGGCATTATAAAAACAAGGCAAATCTAGGAAAGGATTTCGGTCGTTCTCATGAAAGTATCGTGCACTTAAGAAAGGCCGACTTTAAGCTAAATGTTGACGCGGCTCGCATTCCCTATGGTCAACATACGCTTAAATATCCAAGTCATCCACAAGCTGATTCGAGCGACTTCGCTCGAAACGGCGTTAAGCATATTTGGCAGCCAAACCCGCTCGGCGCTAAGCCAAAAGATGTCATCGAAATCCCAACCATTTCGAACGGGATGGCAGAAAAAACACCCCACCCCACCCAAAAACCGGAAGAATTGATGCGGCGCCTGATAGCTTCAACAACTCTTCAAGACGACCTTGTGATAGACCCATTTTCAGGCAGCGGTACTACCGCAGTTACTGCATTCCAATTGGGACGCAAATGGGCTGCGAGCGATCTAAGTAAGCAATACAACCGTTGGGCCATTGATCGGTTGGCTAGGATACCAACAAGAAGTATCGATTACTGGATGGAATTAGATAGGAAAACGGCACAGCGCCGTGAGTCGATACGGTGAACTTCACCGATCTGGTCAGTCAGGCGAAAGACAAGTCAAACTTTCTATCGATTCGGGATTATTTGGATTTTACGATCTCTTTTTTGGGAGCTCGTAGCACATTTATTGTGGCTGAGATCGTTTGCCAAAACGAGCAAGATTATCGGTTTTGGCAGCTGCCGAGCGACGCTGGATTTGCAATTTCGCGCCCATTCAATTCCACACTTTTTTGCTCGGCAGATGAGGTGGCCTCATTTAAGAGCAGTCTGTTCCCTTTGATGACTGACCAAGATCGAGTTCGCGGATTTAGCGAACGTGAGCGCGAGATGCTCAATAAAGTCATTTACACCGTTCAACAGTGCATTGGTATAGCCCTCGACGGAGTGACAGGAAGCAACTTTGCTCGCAAATTGAACGGTGACCTGTTTGAGCGGCATATGCAGCTGTGGTTTCGCCATATGGGTGTCGATTGCACATCGGCAACGGTAAGAGTTCCAGTCGAAGTTGACGGTATCGAACAATGCAAAATGAACTTCCAACATGATCTGATTATGCGGGATGCAGATGCCGTGAAAATCATCGGCTCAGTCAAAACATCCAGCAAGGATCGACTGGGTAAGGTTTTCGTAGACAAGATGCTGCTCTCATCGCTCACAGGCAAATCCGTCCCGCATATCGCGATATTTTTGAATGATGTGCAGCGTGGCGCAAAGACACCTCGTTCCTACCGTGTCTCATCGACTTTTCTTCCGGGCCACTTCAAGGCTTACACCATAAAGCTGAATCCGCTCGATGGAGTTTACTACTGTGACCTTCGTCCGAATATGCTCACCGATCCCTTGTTAAGTGGTCAAATTTCTAGAATTGATAATCTGATTTGCAACGAACTTTGGGAATTTTTAGAGCGTGAACCCGAAGTCCCTCTCGAGGTCGCTGTCAATGACGGGTTATCATAGCCAATTGGAATTACCGTGACAGGTGCGATAACCCCCAAATAGGACTTGTAGAATTCCGTTGACAGTGCATTTAATTCAGATTGATTAGCACACGAAATGTCGCTGACTGACCCCATGCCCCTCTGTTTTCTTCTTCGCGGCCTTCGCGTGACATAGTCCTGCCTTAGGCTATGGGACATCGTGTCTGTTTCACGCGAAGATCGCGAAGAGAAGAAGGACGCGAAAAGGGTTGAATAAACCTTTGCGGCAGGAGCCGTGCGTGAGAGCAGTCCGAACTGGTTTCAGGCGGCAGCTTCAATCCAGTACCGGCAATTTCGCGTCGCCTGCCTCCTAGCAAGCCGTAGGTTCAATTTGGCCTGCTGCTGAGTTGTCGCATCATAGAAATCACCCAATGTTCCCACGCCCCGGCCAACGCGCTGAAAACGGATCACAAATTGGCCTTTGTCGTTCATTGGATCACTCCATTCAAAATGCCCAAGCTCTCCCCCTCACCACTTCCCCCCGCCGCCTCAATCGCTGCTAGCAACGCCTTCTTGCTCTCGATCCGGCGCTTGCCGCTGTTACGCGGTAGTTCTGTGATGCCAGTTTCAACACGGCGGCGTTCGATATCCGCTGCGAACTCTGCGAACGGAACTGATTTTGGTTTAGCCTTGGAAGTCTGAGACGCCATGTTCCCCGTCGCTTTCATACCGAATACGACGATCCATATAGTCCAAATCAGCATCGGCGTGAAGGATGAACAGGCGCTGCTCTCCTCAACACATCCCCCACCACATAACACTGGATTTCGCGCGCCCCCTGAGGCACCTTCACTCGACAGGGGGCCCAATACGCTTTGATTGAGGAGCATCGCGATGCCGCAATTTGCCGTGAACGCCACCCGGATTGACCCTTACAAGAATTTCAAGTTTCGCGTGAAGTGGGATGGGCACTATGTCGCGGGCATATCGCGCGTTGGTGGCTTGCGGCGGATTACCGATGTTGTGGAGCACCGCGAAGGCGGCGAAGTGTCGCAGATCCGCCGGTCCCCCGGCCTGACGCGCTATCAGCCAATCACACTGGAACGCGGCGTCACGCATGATCCTGCGTTTGAAAAGTGGGCGAGTGCGGTCTGGAATCTGGATGCCAGCGTCGGCGAAGAAATGTCGCTGCGCGGGTTTCGCAAGGATATTGTCATCGAACTGCTCAATGAGGCTGGGCAGCTTGTGCTGGCCTACCGGGTGTTCCGCTGCTGGCCATCGGTATTTATGGCCCTTCCCGATCTTGACGCCAACTATAGTACCGTCGCCATCCAGACACTGACATTGGAAAATGAAGGATGGATCCGCGATTTTGATGTGGCGGAACCGACCGAAGCGTGAATATTGGATGGACGCTGTGTTCTTGCCTCTGGCCGATGACCTGCAGGTGACGCCAGTGTTAGTTGACACTTGAAGTTAGAGTGCCGGGATTGGGTGGGATTGTGCGGGATTTGGTGGGAAGAGTGGCGGAAAATTGGGATTTTCGTTGGTTTTGCGCGCGTTGGTCCTGGGTGTTGCTGTGTCTAGAGTGGATCGCGATTTAGACGGTGATTTCGGGGTTTTGGCCCAGTTCCACTCAATCGCGGCTGTGGCGTCTTAAAAGCTTCTTAGGGGCTGATTTTGGGGCTTTGAGAGCCGTTTGAGAAGGCAGTTAATGCCAAAATCCTATTTTAAACTGGGACTCTAGGTCGCCCAGTTCGGGCGAAATCCCCCAGTTTCATATTTTGGCGGATTTCTGGGAAAGTCGCGGCGGCAGCCAGCGTCGTTGGCGTTACTGACACTGATGAAAGTGGGCGAGTTTTTGCTAGAACTTTGTCGCGAACTTGGGGAAGCCAGTAAAGGCTGCGCGATCACATTGACCGAGCCATTTCATAACGACGATTGATCGGGCATCGCGTGGAGAGGAGCTTGTGGCGGACATCATGTGCGCGCCAGTTTCTCGATCAATAAAATTGACTGTCATCGAACGCTCGCTCACCGTATCGACCTTATCATTCTGGAGCTGGATCTGCGTTGGAAGGATTGCCGCAATCGTCTGCAGGGCCTCACATTCACCTTCGCACCATTTTTTTTGTGCAAGATCAAACCTGTAGGTGGCGGAGTATTGATCTGCCTTGTCGCCAAAAAAGGATGAAGTCGTTCTTGTTCCCGTGCAATTTAGATTAAATTGGTCGGATGGTGGAGCAGCTGCGAGCAGCAGAGGAAAAAAGCTCAACTTCATAAGGATTTTCATATTCACATTTTCCTCCCAACCCACACGACCCGGCCAATCACCTGTACTTCGCCGTCGTAGACTTTGAAGGGAAGGACGGCCGGATTGTCGCTTAGTATCTCCAGGCCACCGTCTGGTAAAGCGCGGACGCGTTTGATCATGCCGAGATCGCCGTAGGAGAGGCACCAGAGGCGGTCCTGGCCAGTTATGCTCTGCTGAGCGGTGTCGACCACGATCACGTCACCATCGAGCAGAGTTGGCCGCATCGAATCCCCTTCGCCGCGTGCAATGAACACCTGATCAAAGCGCCCACGGATAAGAGCGCGCAGCCATTCGCGCGGAAATGGCACTGGTTTTGCCTCGGCATGATCCTGCAATACCAAACCGCCACCCATTGAATAGCCAATGTCGATCTCAGGAATCGAAACGGTCAGCGGGTCGGTTGACGCTGGCTCGGGTCGATACGTGCTGCGCGGCGACTGCAATTCATCCACCAGCGGGTATCTTATTTTGAAATCTGCCGGACGGCCCCGGGGGTCGTCCGATTCGCCCGTCAGATATTCGACCGTGCAATCCAACGCACGAGCAATCAGATGAAGTTTGGAAGACGATGAAGAATGCCCGGAAATCAACTTCCATATGGTCTGTTGTGTAACGCCAACTGCTCGAGCCAGATCAGCCTGAGTCATGCCTGTGGCTTTTAATCGCTCCGAAATTTGCTGCCCAACCATGTTTTACAACTACAACATAAGTTTAAGAAGAAAATTGACGTTTGGCTGTTGACGCGTTCAACTTTGGTTGATAACTAACAACCATGATTAAACACCCTTCTGCATTCGAGGCTCTCCTTGAGCTTGTCGACAAAGCTGGCTCTCAGAGTGAACTGGCCCGAAATCTAGGTGTGTCGAACACTGCGGTCTGGAAATGGCTCCGTTCATCTCGAAGGATTACTGCAGAGTACGTTTTGTCTGCTGAGCGACTTTATGGCGTGTCTCGTCATTCTTTGCGTCCTGATATCTACCCGCGAGAGTCGGTGGGCAAAAAGAGAAATAGCAAGGGTGCCGAGGCCGGTCACCGTCTATCGGGCGGGAGGGCTTAGACATGAGCCACCCCCCTTATTTCGCAAATGCCGAAGTGCTGATGATCGACGTTGATCAGGTTGATCCCGATCTGGACGGTCGGATTGGGTTGTTTTTCCCGGCGAAGGCCGAGGCGTTGTCTGTCCTGATCGGGGCGCACGGGCAGAATGACCCGATCAAGGTCGTGAAGCGTGGGAATGCAGCCAAGACGGGCTGGAGTCTGATTGCTGGGCTGCACCGGCTGGAGGCGTGCCGGACGCTCAAGATCCAAGTGGCGGCGATTGAGGTTCTGGCGGGAAACCCGCTTTCGAAATTTGGCGCGGATAATTTGCGCGACATTCAGGCTTCGGAAAATATGGACCGGCGCGAGCTGGAGCCGATTGAACGCGCGATGTTTGTTCATGCGGTCGCTGAGGCGGCGAAGGCTAAAATGGAGGCTGCGCATCCGGGCAAGAGTCAGCAACAAATTGCCCGTGCGTCGCGCGCCAATCAGGCCAAGCTGTCGGACATTCGGAAAGCCGACCAGCGCGCCCATTCTACGGTGGACAATTTGTCCACCGTATATTCGTGGAAGCACGAAACCGCAGAAGCCTGCGGCCTCGGCCAAAAGGATGTGCAGCGTTCGATCCGTATTTATGACTGCATCGTCGCACCGAACCGCGACCTGATCGACGCATTCAAGGATCATCCAGTAGCGCAGAACGCAAGCGACTTGCTGGAAATCTGCAAGATCGACGATCTGGTCTGGCGGCGGAGGGTGATTGAGTCTTTGATCGCGGGGCCTGCGGACCTCGACTTCGTTCTGCGGATGCTCAAGCTCAAGCCTGAGCCGGTCCACCCCGATGCTTATTCGAAATTCTCTAGCCAGATGATTGGTGCGATCCCGCGCCTCGGCACGGCGGACTGGCGGCGGTTCTGCCCGTCATTTGTTGGTGCGCTGACTGAGGCTCGCCGGGCCGAACTGCGCAAGGCGCTGGATGAAGTGGAGCAACCCCAATGACCCGCGCGCGGATTGTGGCGGCTTGTTTGGCCTCCTCTCAAAGGGACATGAAGTTGCGTGTGCTGCGCAAGAGTTGTGCGGCTGTCACGTGCGGCGAAACGCTTTCCCCGGGCCGGATATTCTGCCCAAACCACTGGCATTTTCTGCCGCTGTGGCTGCGCCGGGCGATCCTGAATACGTTTCGCGACGCGGAGTGGGACGCGCACCAAGAGGCAATCCGCCAAGGCGCTGATTTTATCGACACTGCCAAAATGGCAGCGCGTGACGCCGGGTTTAGCGAGCTGGTTTCGGCCAAGCGGTTCGACAACGAACGCAGCCGCGGGAAGCTGGTGCGTTTGATGGGGAGGCGCGTCGCGTGAAAGCACCATCTGAAAGAACGCGCTCAGAAGCGGCTGACGGCCTTCTTAAAGCCGCCCTGGTCAAAGGGTTTTTGCTGGGCTGCGAAGCACGCGGGCTGGTGAGTGCTGTCGGGCGGCTGGGCTGGCTCTCGCGGCGTGAAGCGCGGTCTTATTGGGCGGGATGCCGGATGACACTGGCTCACACGGGCAGCGCGCTGGCGTTTGACGTGGATTTTCTGGAACTGACCGTCGCGACAGATCCGTTTGTAACGGCGAGCGCGCTTCACCGCAGGCTGTGCGCGGCGCGCCACGAAGGGGGCAGCCAATGACCGAGAAACAGGCTTTGTTGTTGCGTTTTCTTGCGGATTTTCAGGCGAAGCGAGGCTTCACAGCGTCGTTCACGGACATGATGGTGGCAATGGGCACCAAGTCGCGCGGCTGCATGCATGCGATGATCCTGCGGATGGTGGACGAGGGGCTGGTTTTCAAACGCTCCAACGTCGCGCGCTCGGTGGAACTGACTGAAAAGGGCCTTGCCCTGATTGGTCGCGCCGGGCCTGCCCCTAAAATCGATCTCAAGAGCCTGTCAGACGCGGAACTCACCGTGTTGCTGATGGAAGCCAAGATTGAGTTTGGGCTGCGCGTTGACGTGATGCTGGCGGAGAAAGCGGCGTGAGCGCCCGTTCGCAACATCTTGCCGAAATGCGCGTTGCGCTGGCTGAGGGCTGCTCGCTTGCCGAGGCAAAATGCAGGTTGGCCCGGCTGAAGTGCCTGGCTTCGCTCGCTGCGATTGAAGAGGCGCGGTCATTTGGCAGGAACCGCGCCGCCAACCGCGCTGGCAACCGCGACGGCGAGCAAAATCAAACACGAAATTATTGGTGGACCGAGAAATGACCGAACCAACCCCCATTCGTCTGCCGGCGCCGACCCGCAATTTGCGGTTCATCCGTGATCCCCGGATCACAATCGACGCGATTGTGGCGACATTTGCGTTCAGGCCGACGGCGGAACAGCTGGAGGATTTCCTCAATCACCTGGTCTGCGACCGTTCGGTTTCGGAGGCCGTAGCGGCAATGGGCCAGACGCCGGATTTTGGCGACAAAATGGTGATTTATCTGGCGTCGCAAGTGCGGGAGCCGCTGCAATGAACTGGATCGAAGAACGCAGTGCGAAGCTTGCCACGGCAATTGCCGAACTAAAGGCGCGCTGCATTTTGGCTTCAATTCGCGAACGGCGCGCGGCGATCCGCAGCTACCACGTGAGCGGTCGTT
Organism: Sphingomonadales bacterium; assembly: GCA_031376385.1. GTDB lineage: Bacteria > Pseudomonadota > Alphaproteobacteria > Sphingomonadales > Sphingomonadaceae > Aquisediminimonas. The sequence continues at coordinate 111,955 of JANMDQ010000021.1, read as the reverse complement.
ACGCGTCATTTCTGGCTGAGGACGTGATTGCGCTCGCCGAGCAAGTCAAAGACAAAGAGGCGCTTCGTGCGCGCCGTGACGCGCGGGCTGAGGTGGCGGCATGAGGAAAGCAGCCACCCCTCCCGTAACGGTGCCTGACCGGTTCGCCGAATATCTGTCCCAGGGCCTGAACGTTTCTGTTGCGGCAGAGCGGCTTGGCAAAAGCGAAGCTTACGGCCGCGCGCTGCTTTACCGGATGCGCCGCGGGCTGGGGCCGCAGGCGGTATGAAGCGCACTTACCAGACCCTTTCTGAAATCTCCGCAACCTGTGTGGTCTGTGAGGCCCGGTGTGACGCGCGCAATGCGCAGGTCTGGGCGCACACCCACGCGCGGATGACCGGACATGTCGTTTACTGCGCACCGATTTTCAAGGTGACGTCAGCGCAAGGTTTCATGTTCGAGGTCGCGTCTCCCACGAAAAAGCGGGGGGGGGGGGTAATGCCCGCTCACCAAAAAATCTCAGTATTTGAAAGGCTTGCCGCGTGAAAAACAAGATCACTGACCTCAATAATCACCTGTTTGCTCAAATTGAGCGGCTGAGCGATGAGGATTTGACGGCGGAACAGATCGCGCTTGAGGTCAGTCGCGCCAAGGCAGTCGTAGCCGTCTCTGATCAAATCATCGCAGCAGCCAACGTTCATCTGGATGCCGCCAAAATGGTCGCTCAATACGGCAGCATTTTCAAATCGGAGTTGCCGATGCTCGAGCAAAAGCCAGCGCAGGCGAAGCTGTCCGCGTGAAGGGCACCCATATTCCTTACAGCCGCGAAGAGCGGGAGTGGCTCGCGAAGCATCGCGACCTGGTGCGGAGTGATCTGCACCGCCTGTTTGTCACGCAGTTTCGGCGCGATGATGTCTCGCAGGCCAATATCAAATCCTATTGCACCCGTCAGGGCTGGAAAACTGGGCGCACGGGCTGTTTTGAGGCTGGAATTGTGCCGCACAACAAGGGCAAGAAAATGCCTTTCAACGCCAACACAGCGGCCACTCAATTCAAAAAGGGTTCAGCTCCGAAAAATAGGAATTTCATAGGGCACGAGCGGCTTTCCAAGGACGGTTACGTCGAAATCAGTGTGGACGAAACCAATCCCTACACCGGTCATTCACGGCGGTATCGTCTCAAGCATAAATGGGCTTGGGAGCAAGCCAACGGGCCTGTGCCTAAGGGCATGGCACTCAAATGCTTAGACGGTGACCGGACTAATTGCGATCCCGCGAACTGGATCCTGGTGTCCCGTTCGATGCTGCCACGATTGAGCGGGCGTTGGACTGTTGGCTATGACGACGCCCCTGCGGAACTGAAGCCAGTTATTCTTGCCGTCGCCACGCTTGAGTCCATCACGCGGGATAGTGCCGCATGAAACTCCCCAAGCGCCGCCCTGCTCTGGATGCCTCGCAGCTGGGGTTCACGTTTGACCCGCCTTCGCGTCCGGCGCGGGAGGCGGGGTTGGCGGGGCTTGGGCGGCGGGTTTCGGCAGCCGTGGGCCACGCGGTCAAGGGTGACGAGCGCGCGCGCGAAGAGATTGCCGCCGCAATGTCGGTTCTGCTCGACGAACATGTCACGCGGTCAATGATCGACAGCTGGTCGGCGGAGTCGAAGGACCAGAATCCGATTGGCTTTGCGCGGTTCATGGCCTTGATCACAGTGACCAACCGCTTTGATCTGCTTGACGCGCTGGTGCGGGAGGCTGGCGTGGCGGTGCTGGTGGGTGACGAGCTGCTGCTCGCGCGGCTGGGCGACGTGCGCAGTCGCATTCGTGCGCTTCACGCGGAAGAGAAGAGTTTGAACGAGCGCGTTCTGCCGAAAGGTGGGCGGCGTGGGTAAGGTTTTGCAGTTTGCGTGTGCCGAGGCGAGGCTGACAGCCCCCTCTCCCAGCCTCTCCCCTGAAGGGGAGAGGGGTATCTGGATGTCAGCGCAGCAGATTGCGGACGCGAAGTTGCCCGGGTTGCCGCGCGACAAGCGCAAAGTGAACGAAATTGCGCGTCAACAGCGCTGGCACCAGAGAATTTCTGCCGACGGGTTGGCGCTGGTGCGCTCGCGCGCTGGGCGCGGCGGTGGGATTGAGTTTCACTGCGACGTGCTGCCTGAGGCGGCACGCGCGAAGTTGACCCAGACCAGCCTGACAGGCCCCGGCCCCAGCCCCTCGCCTGAAGGAGTGGGGAGCATCTGGGATGGATTTGATCGGCAGTCGGCCAAGGTGAAGGCTGAGGCGCGGCGTCGTCTTGGAATTATGGACGCAGTGGCGGCGGCGGAGTCGGCGGGGCTGACCAAGTCAGCCGCGGTGACCGCAGTCGGTTCGCGCTACGCTGTGTCGCCTGCGACAATCTGGAACTGGTGGTCGTTGCTGGTGGGCGTCCCCCACGCGGACCGGTTGCCAGCCCTTGCGCCCAAACGAAGCGGCGGCGGCAAAGAAACTGCGGTTGATGAAGAGCTGTTCCGGCTGATCTGTTCGGATTATTTGCGGCCAGAAGGCCCGCCGACCTGGTCCAGCTGCTACCGCCGCCTGGTCCGGGATCATTGCACGCCAATCGGCCTGACTGCACCGACCAGCCGCACGCTGTTCCGCAAGATGGAGCGGGAGATTGACCCGCTGGTGATTGTGAAGCGGCGCTCTGGTCGTGACGCGCACGAACGCACGCTGCCGTCACAAATTCGCGACGTCAGCCATTTGAACGCACTCGACATTGTCAATGTCGACGGTCACCGCTGGGATGATTTCGTCACGTGGCACGACGGGCGGATCATTCGCCCGATGATGGTGGCGATTCAGGACGTTTATTCGGGCAAGTTCCTCGCCTGGCGGATCGACGACAGCGAAAACAGCGTTGCCACCCGGCTGGCCTTTTATGACCTGTTCCGGATCCACGGCATTCCCAAGAAATGCCTGCTCGACAACGGCCGGGCCTTTGCTTCCAAAAAGGTCACAGGCGGGGCCAAGACGCGCTACCGGTTCAAGATCAAGGATGACGAGCCGCTGGGCTTCCTCCCCGCGCTGGGCATTCAGATCAGCTGGGCCACGCCGTATCACGGCCAGGCCAAGCCGATTGAGCGGATGTTCCGCAACATGTGTGACACTGTGGCCACGCACCCGGCCTTTGCAGGCGCTTACACCGGCAATAAAGTCACCAACAAGCCCGAAAATTACGGATCAAAGGCGATCCCGATTGCCAAGTTCATGCAGCTTCTGGCCCGCGAAATTGACGCTTACAACGCGCAACTCGACCGCCGCGGTGAAGTGATGAAGGGCCGTCCAGCGGACCGACGCTCGTTCGACCTGGTCTACGCCGACAGCGTTGCTGTGAACCCGGTCGGCAAGGCGACGCCTGCGCAACTGCGACTGGCAATGCTGGAAGCCGCTGACCAGATCAAGACGCACAAGGATCACGGATCGATCAGCATTCACGGCAACCGCTACTGGTCAGAAGAGTTGTCGCGCCGTGCAGGCGAGCGTGTGACGGTGCGGTTCGATCCGGACAATCTCCACAGCGCCATTGATGTTTACACGCCGAGCGGGAAATTCATTTGCAGTTGCCCGCTTTGGGAAAAGAGCGGGTTCGATTCTGTGGAAGAGGCCGCCAAGGCCGCGCGGCGCAAATCCGATTGGCGCAAGAAAACCAAGGCTGCCGATGCGGCGCTGGAGCTTTACAGCGCAGCCGAAGTCGCAGCCTTTTACGACAAGCACCAGCCGCCAGAGGCTGACGTGCCTGAAGTCTCAGTGATCCGGCCCGTGCGGCCTCGCGCGCACGGACGCTCTCAGGGGTCGGCGGCGCTGAAATTAGAGCCGTCTCAACTGCCTCTCAGAAGCACTGAAGAAACCCCAAAACCAGCCGTCATTGACCGGTTGGCAGCCATTGCGGAGCGCCAGCTTCGTATCGTTGAGTAGAAAGGACGACCCCGTGAACAATCCAGAAAACACTGCCGTTGACATTGAGGCAGAGCGCGCTTGGCTGATGGAGCACAAAGCGGCCACAGGCTTGTCGTGGAAGGCGCTGGGTCACAAATCCGGGGTTGCGTGGCAGACGCTGTCAACCTTTGGCCCAGGCACTTATCAGGGCCGCAACGATTTGATCGCAACCAAAGTGTTCAAGTTCCGGCAGATGATCGAAAGCCAGGCCGAACACGCCACGACTTTGCCAGTGCACCCTGATTTTCTGCACCTGAAAACAGCGTCACGCTTGCGCGGCCTCATGGTTCACGCCCAGGGCGGCCGGATGGTGATGGCCGCGACGGGGCCGGGAATGTGCAAGACGTTCACGATGAATGACTACGCAGCCTCTGTGCAGCCGGTCTGGATCGTGACAGCCTCACCCTCAATGAAAACGCTGGCTTCAATGATTGGGGCCACGCTGCGGGCGATTGGCGGCATTTCCAAAGGCGGTTGGGTGCAGCAGATGTCAGACGCTGTGATCGACGGCGTTCGGGGTCGCAACGGCCTGCTGATCATTGACGAGGCGGGGCATCTGACAATCGAAATGCTGGAGCAAATTCGGCATTGGTACGACATGACGAACGTCGGCGTCTGCTTGCTCGGTAACCGCGACCTGTATTTGCGGATTCGGGGTGGCGCACGGCACGACGCTTACGGACGGCTCAACAGCCGGATCGCGGCGAGCCACAATGCGCCGTGCCTGGTGGCTTCCGAAGTCGAGGATTTTCTCGACGCCTGGGGCGTCACGGACACCGCACTGCGCGCGCCGCTCGTTCGAATTGGCACGACGCCAAGCGCAGGCGGCTTACGGGAAATCAAGCAAATCATCGAAAGTGCGACAATGGTTGCGCACGAAGACGGTGTCGCGAAACTGGGCATGTCCCAACTGCGCGAGGCGATGGCGATGCGGTCAACTGGCGAATTGCAGGTGGCATCATGAACACTTTGAACCGGGTTCTGGAGCCATTCAGGGCCGCTCCGCACCTGATTGCTGACAGCGCGTTGGCGGTTGGCAGCTTTACGGCAATTTTTCTGATTGTGATGTCGCTGTGACGGGAGGTTCCATCCCTCAGGCGGTGCATGAGCTTGACCTTTCGGCGCTCTGTAACGAGCTGATTGAGCGTGTTCAGACCCTAGAACTCAAAGTCGACAATCAACAACCTACGCCTGTCGCTCGCGTGACGTGTCGGCTGGTGATTGAGCTGGTGGCGCTGGAGACTGGCGTTGCGCAGCAGCTGATCTTGAGTGACATTCGTGAGCGCGGCGTCACGAACGCACGCCATCTGGCAATTTGGCTTTGCCGCCACGTCACCGGCCAAAGCACGACGGCAATTGGCCGTGCCTTTGACCGCGATCACTCAACCGTGGTGGCTGCGTGTGACAAGGCAGAGCGGCTCCGCGCGGAGGAGCCTGCATTTTTCAAGCGCAGCGAGCGGCTTCTCAACCTGTTTTTAGGAGGCAGCCAATGAAAACGGCGAGCAACCCGTTCAAGGGATACAAGCCAGTGCCGCGGGCGCAGTTTGACGCCGCCTCTCAACACCGCCGGTCAATGATTGCCAAGATCAAGATTGCGGTCAAAGAGCTTGGCCTGTGCGACGACGACTACCGGGCCATTTTGCTGCGGGTCACAGGTAAAACAAGCTGCACGCAACTGTCCGATGACCAACTGGTCAAGGTGTTGGATGAGTTTAAGGCTAAGGGGTTTCAACCCCAGCCGCGTAAGGCCCCGCCAAAGGCCGCGAACCATCCTGCAGCGATGAAAGCGCGGGCGCTGTGGATCTCGCTCTACCACCTGAACGCGATCTCAAACCCTTCTGAGAAGGCACTGGAAGCCTTTGCCAAACGCCAGCTGAAATGTGAGCGGTTGCAGTGGGCCGACCAGGGCCAGATGTACAAATTGGTTGAGGCGTTGAAGGCGATTGGAACGCGCAGCGGCTGGAATCAATCAACCACGAACGCGACGGACGGCAGCCACGCGCTCAAGATCCTGAAAATGCAGCTGTGTGAAGCGATCCTGATGAAGCTGAAAGCCAATGACTACGCGCCGCAAAGCTGGAATTTGGCCGGGGCAGCCGTTCAAATCTGCGGGTTAGCGGTGGCGCGCAAAAGCGGGCCGATGGGCTGGGGCCTGGGCGACCTTGATGTCGTCGCGCGCAGCTTTGGTGACTTGCTCCGCACTGGCGGAAGGAGCGAAGCATGACCCAGTCCAAACGCCTGTTTCTGGTTCCGACGCCCACCAATCCAAAGCTCGCCGCGCTGATCGCGTCGCAGGAGGCCGCGACGAAAACTTTTGGTAAATTGCCCCGTGCGCTCAAGCCGCTGGGTTACGTGAGCGGGCAGTCTTGCGTCAATTGCGGCCATCTGGACCGCCAATTCAACCTTGGCCGGTCGACTGCGGAATGCGCCCACTGCGGGGACGTGGTCTCACTCTGATGACGCGCCTGCCCGGCATCTTGGCTGAAATTGCCGAAGTCGCAGGCGAAGAGGCTGCGCTCGCGATTGCGCGGGTGCGCGGTGGCAGTCAGATCTACGTGCCGCCAGTGCCGCCTGCCAATCACTGGCTGTGCCAGCTGATCGGCGCGGACCGTGCGCGCAAAGTCTGTGATCAATTGACCGCTGGCGTCGGCCCGCGCCGGGTTGACTTACCCCAAGGGCCGACGGGAAAACTCAACGCGATCCGCGCGTCTGATCAGGCCGAAATTGACCGGCTTATCCGTGCGCAGCGCAGTGAACGTGACATTGCTCTGTCCACGGGATACACGGAACGCACCGTGCGCCGCCGCCGCGCCAAACTCGGCAAGCCTGCCGACACCCGTCAGATCACACTTTTCTGACCGCCAAAAGACCGGCCAGAAAGCCAGCACAGGGACACGCGTCCGGGGCGCGGCACTCTTCCTAATCACCCTAAAGCCAAGCCAGATTTTGAAAGGCGTTGGCGTGGCTGAAACCGTTGCAAAAATGATTGACGCGCTGGTTGGCCGCGAAGGCGGTTATTCCAATCACCCTTCCGACAGAGGCGGGCCGACCAAGTGGGGCGTGACGGAGCAAGTTGCGCGCGCTTACGGCTACGGCGGAAAAATGTCAGACCTGCACCGCGACGTTGCGATTGAAATCTACCGCAAGCGGTATTGGGTGGCACCCGGATTTGATAAAGTGGAAGCGGTCTTCCCGAAGGTCGCGGTCGAAATGTTCGACACTGGTGTCAACATGGGGCCGACTGTGCCGGTTAAGTTCCTGCAACGCGCCCTGAACGCGCTCAACCGTCGCGGAAACGACTGGCCAGACATGCCCGTCGACGGCGTGATCGGAGCGATGACAATTGCCGCTTTGGTGTGGTTCCAGCGTGAGCGCGGGAAGGCGGCCGAGCCTGTCCTGCTGCGCTGTCTCGATGGCCTCCAGCTTGCTCGTTACCTGGACATTACAGAGGCCCGCCCGGCGAACGAGGATTTCTTTTTTGGTTGGGTTTCCAACCGTGTTGGCGCGCTGGCTTGATTGCTGGCTTTAAGGAGACGTAATATGAGAATGCGATTGTTTTTAATGAGTTGTCTGGCCTTCACTTTGGCAGCTTGTGGCACCTTGCCATCAGTTTCAATGATGCCCGCGCCGCCCGGGGCAGTCGCCGCACAAACCACGCTGGACGAACGTGCGCTGCTCGGTGTTGAACTCAGCTACAAAGCGGCCAACAGCCTCGCGACCGAGGCGGCGCACGCGGGCTTTGTGGACGCTGGGCTGGCGGTGAAAATCGCTGCTCTGGACAACCGTCTTTTCGCGACGCTCAAGCGAGCGCGGGTCGCTTACGCCTCAGCCAATGCCGCCAGTTACGGCGCGGCAATTGCCGAGGCGTCGCCGCTTGTCAGTGAAATCTGGGCGCTCGTCGCCGGAACCGGGAGGGCAGATCGTGGCCGTTAGTATCCCCGCGATCCTCTCGATCCTCGAATCCGCTGCACGTGTTTACAAGCAAGCCCGCGTGATTGCAGCTGACGCTGCGTTGGCCGCTGGCCCCGCCGATCAGGCTGAGCTGCTTACGCTGCTGCGCCGGATTTCAGCTGACAATGACGCAGCTCACGAAGCGCTGCAGGCCACGCTGGCTGAATTGACGGTGGGCAAGGGTCATGAATGACGGTGCGACGAAGCGCTGGTGGCTGTCCAAGACGATCCTGTCGTGCGTTGGCATCCTGATCGTCACTCTGCTGTCGCTGTTCGGGGTGCAGGCCTCAGACGCGGACGGCGCTGCTGTTGCTGACGCGGTTGAGGCGATTGCGACTGCCATTCTCACGCTGATCGCAATCTACGGGCGGCTGACGGCCAAACAAAAGATCAGATAATGGATTTCGAAACACTCTCCCGCTGGGTCGCCTTCGTGTCGATTGTGCTTTCGGTGGTGACTGCCTTTTGGACGCTGGTGACCAAAAGCACCAAGCCGTTTGATGACAAGCTCGCGGATCACAACAAGGACCTGAAAAACCACGACCGACGCATCCAGTCTGTTGAGGAGCGGATGCAATATCTGCCGAGCAAAGATGAGGTTCACAAAATGCAGCTGGCTATGACGGAAATGAAGGGCAGCCTCTCAGGCGTTTCAAAGTCCCTGGAAGTCACCGAGCGCACAGTGCGGCGGATCGACGAATATCTGCGTGAGGCGGGCAAATGAGTTATCAGGAAGCCATTGCCAAAGACGCGCGGTTGATCATTTTGCGTGAGTTGGTTTTGCAGGTTGACGGCCAGCTGAACGAGATTTCGCTTCGCCGCGCGCTCGACGCGTGCGGGATCACACGAACGCAGGACTGGATCGTCACTCAGCTGCACCGCCTGGTTGAGCTGGAGGCCATCAAGTTGCGCGAGATGGGCGACATTCTGGTTGCTGTCATCACGCAGGCGGGCCGCGATCACGTCAGTGAGCGGAGCATCCTTGGCGGTGTTTCGCGGCCGCACGAGCTGGGCGGGTGACCCTTCGACAAGCTCAGGGTGATCGGAGGGAAGGGCGTGGGCAACTCTCGTCAATTGACCTGCTGCCCGAAGAGGCTGGCCCGGAGATCGTCTGGGCGCTTGAACAACTGCGTGAGCGGCGTCAGCCACAGAATGCGATCCTCGCTGAATTTAATGCACGGCTAGCGGATCGCGGCATTGGCAGCATCAGTAAATCATCTTTCAATCGCTACTCAGTGCGCAGAGCGATCCTGTTTCGCAAGATTGATGATCGTCGCCGGATTATGGTTGATGTCAAAGATCAATTGGGTCCGGACAAGGCCGATGATGTGACGATGATCGTTAGTGAGATGCTTAAGATTGCTGTCTTTGATCGTTTGGAAGATGGGGCTCCAGACACGCCCGAGTTAGAGAAGCTTGCGCGTATTCTTCGCCATTCTGTCAAAGCGCAATCGGACACCCTTGATGTCAACAAGGCCCGCGCTGATTTGCAAGACCGCCTGGATCGGGCCGTTAAGGCCGTGGCCGAGGCAGATACCAATGGTATCGTCAACAAGGACACTCTATCCAAAATCACGAGCCTGCTCACGACGGGTTCAATGTGACGTGGGAGGTGCCCGCATCCTTCCTGCAAATCAAAGTGCAATTTTCCTCGGTTTTCAGTCGAAGTGGATCAAGGATAAGGCGCGGCTGAAGCTGTGCGAAAAAGGACGGCAACTCGGGTTCAGCTGGGCTGCGGCCTACGAGGCGAACGAAGAAACGTCGGTCAACGACGCGCGGTTTGATCACTGGGTGTCGTCACGTGATGAAATTCAGTCGAAGCTGTTTAACGAGGACTGCAAGCTCTGGGCCAAGGCAATGGACATTGCTGCTCGTGATCTTGGCCAAGTCGTGATCGACAGCGAGGCAAAGCATTCGGCCTACGTGCTGCGCTTTGCCAACGGGCGGCGCATCAATTCAATGAGCAGCAATCCGGACGCACAGGCAGGCAAGCGAGGCAGCCGCATTCTTGACGAGTTCGCGCTTCACCCCGACCCGCGCAAGCTGTGGACGATTGCTTACCCTGGGATAACGTGGGGTGGCTCGCTCAAAGTGATTTCGACGCACCGGGGCAGCAATAATTTCTTCAACCAGCTGGTGCGCGAAGTGAAGGAAGGCGGAAATCCAAAGGGTATCAGCCTCCACACCGTCACGCTGCAAAATGCCCTTGACCAGGGCTTTCTGTGGAAGCTCCAGCAAAACCTGCCGATCGACGACGAACGCCAGGAGATGACCGAAGCTGATTATTTCAACTGGGTCAAATCAGGTTGCGCGGACGAAGAAAGCTTCCTTCAGGAATATATGTGCCAGCCTGCCGACGACGACGCGGCGTTCCTCGATTACGACCTGATTGCGAGTTGCGAATATCCTGACGGCTTCGATTGGAAAGCACGTGAAGGCGGTCAGCTTTTTGTTGGTGTGGACATTGGCCGCAAACATGATTTGACCGTGATCTGGGTGCTCGAGCGTTTAGGCGACGTGCTTTACACGCGCCACGTCGAATGCCTCAAAAATATGTCCAAGGGCGATCAGGAGAAAATTATCTGGCCGTGGTTCGCGCTTGCCGAGCGTTCCTGCCTCGACGCGACAGGGCTTGGCATTGGCTGGAACGACGACGCGCAGAAGGTGTTCGGCAAGTATAAAGTCGAAGGCGTTACTTTTACGTCCAAAAGCAAAGAGGCAATGGCCTATCCCGTGCGCGGCATGATGGAAGACCGCAAGGTTCGCCTACCCTTTGACCCGGCGATCCGCAGCGACCTGCGTTCGGTGACGAAGCAAGTGACTGCTGCAGGTAACGTCCGGTTTACAGCGGAGCGCACAGTCGACGGCCACGCAGACCGGTTCTGGGCGCTGGCCCTCGCAGTGCACGCTGCGACGGGCGGCAATATCATGCCTTGGCGTCCGCTCAATTCCGCGACGCCCGAACGGCAGAGCGTTGACCAAAACTGGATACCGGCATGAGGAATTTGGCATGAGCAATTTTTTGACCAAAGCGCTCAACCGGATTCGGCACGGCGGCGCGGGCGGGTCTGGTGGCGGTTTCATGGCTGCATTCTTTGGCGGCGGACGGCGCGGGACCAACTACCGGCGTGAGGTTGGCGATTTGCTGGATGCCTCAGTCGTGATGGCTCCGGTGCAGTGGATGCAGCGGTCGCTGCCCGAAGCGAAGCTGTGCGTGAAGCGGACGAACAAAAAGGGCGAGAGTGAGGAACTGCGGGATCATCCGATGCTGGCCCTTATCCAAAAGCCAAACCCTTATTATGCCGACATCGTGCTGTTCTGGGGCGTGGTGCTCAGTCTGTTGCTTGACGGCAATGCCTACCTGCTGATCGTGCGAAATGGCTACGGCAAGCCCGCAGAACTTTGGTATGTGCCGCACTGGATGATCGAACCGCGCTGGGAAGCGGGCGGAGACAGCTTCATTGATCATTACCGCTACGCGCCAGGCGGCGGCACTGCGCCGCAGGAAATTGAGCCTGAAGACGTCGTGCATTTTCGCTACGGAATCAACCCACGCAACTTGCGCAAGGGCATCTCACCAATTGACAGCGCGATCCGTGAGATTTTCATGGACAACGAATCGAGCAAGTTTGTTTCCGCTTTGCTCAAAAATATGGGTGTGCCTGGCGTCGTGATCAGTCCCAAGGGCGGGGCAATGGCAACACCTGATGATGCCGAGGCAACCAAGGCCTGGTTCACTGAACAGTTTAGCGGTGACAATCGCGGCAAGCCCCTTGTGATGGGGGCAGCAACTGAGGTCAGCCAATACGGGTTCAACCCGCAACAAATGAATATGTCAGAAGCGCGCGACGTGGCAGAGGAGCGGGTGTGCGCTTTGATCGGGATCCCTGCGGCGGTCGTGGGCTTTGGCGCGGGGCTGCAATCAACCAAGGTCGGCGCGACAATGGAAGAAATGCGCAAGCTCGCCTGGCACAACGGCGTGCTGCCGCTGGCCAGCCTGATCGCTGACGAACTGCAACGCTCTCTGCTGCCGCTGTTTGGCCGCGCGGAGGGCCTGAGCGTTGAGTGGGACACTGAGAATGTCAAAGCGCTTCAGGAGGATGAAGACAAAAAGGGTGACCGGTGGAACAGGCGGCTGGCGACGGGCGGCATCACTTTGTTTGATTACCGCGTCGGGATCGGGCTGGAGGCTGACGACAGTCACCGGATTTATCTGCGTCCGATCAACCTTATTGAAGTGCCCGAGAGCCAGATGCAGCCGCCGCCCGCAGTGGCTCCCCTTGCCGCCGTTCCCCCCGCGCCAAAGGGCCGCAGCAGCAAAGCAGATCGTGCAACCGCAGCCGATTACAAACGCGGCGCCGCCTTTGTCCTGATGCTTCAGGGCCAAGAGAGAGGCCTCTTAAAGGCGGCTGAGAAGCAACTGCAAGACTTCTTCGTCGCGCTTGGTGTCGCAACCGGACTGGCAACGTGGGACTCCGAGAAGGAGGCCAAAGCCGACGACGCGGGGATCGTCCAGCAGATCCTGGAGAAGCTTGGCATTGATGCCTGGCAAAGCCGCTTCGCCGCGATTTACGCCGCACACTACCAAGCTGTGGCGACCGCGACGTCTGAAGCAGCGAGCGCTGCTGGCCTAGGCGCTTCAATGCCAGACGAAGTAGCGCGCAGCGTGATTGCGGCAGGCGGACGGCGCGCGGCAATGGTGGATCTGAACGAACAAACCAAAGCCGCAATCTTTGACGCACTGGCCGAAGGACGAGCAGCTGGTGAAGGCGCGGACGCGCTCGCCAAGCGGATTGTGGGAATGGTTGAGGGCGGTCCGTGGGGAACAGCGGAGACCCGCGCCCGGGTGATTGCGCGCACCGAAACCAAATACGCACAGAATATCTCAACGGTTGAACGCGCGCGCGCTGCCGGGGTGACAAAGTTCGTGGTGTTTGACGGTCGGTTGGGGCCTGGGCGGTCCAAGCCCGATCACATTGCCCGCGACGGTTCAATCGTCAGTGACAGCCAGGCCGAAGCCATGGCCGAGGCTGAACATCCCAACGGCACCCTTTCATTCGCGCCCCATTTTGGAGACTAGACATGACATTCACCAAGCAAATCGAAATCAAGGAAATGGACGACGCGGGTTCGGGCCTGGCGTTGCTCGCCAATTTGACCGGCGTGGACAATGACGGTGACACTTACGCCAAAGGCGCGTTCAGCTGGAACGGCGACGGGCAGTGGGCTTCAATGGTTCCGGCGCACAACTGGAAAGAAATGCCGTTCGGCAAGGCGCGGGTTTACGAGGAAGGCGACAACGCCTTTGCTGAGCTGAAGCTCAACCTGGACACCGGCGCAGGCCGGGATTGGCACAGTGCCCTGAAGTTTGACCTGGCGACGGGCAATCCGGTGCAAGAGTGGTCCTACGGTTACGACGTGCTGGATCATGCCTTTGAAGTCCGCGACGGCAAAAAGGTGCGCTTGCTCAAGCGACTGGAGGTGATTGAAGTCTCGCCTGTCATCCGGGGCGCGGGCAAAGGCACTGGCACGCTCGGAATGAAAGGCGTGTCTTTGAAGGACGGTGACTTTGCCGCCACGCTGGCGCAACTCCAGCACTTGGCCACTGTGCTGGATGGCAATACGGGCTTGATCTCGGCCACTGGTTTCAAGCAGCTCGGTGAGATCCACGTGGCGATTGGCCGGGCGATTGAGGCCAAGGGCAAAGGGGAAACAACGGAGCCTGATGTGGCGGCAGAACTGGCAGCTGGGGCCTTCGCTTTCTCACTCGCACGTCGGCATTTGGTGGGGCGCTGAGGGCAGGTATTTTGACCCTGCCGAAATTGGCCCCACAGGCCCGCTGAGGGGCGGTGCGCTCCACTGTCACCTGTTTTGAGATCAACTGGCTTCTTAGGGGCTTCTTAGGGCGCGCTAGGGGCGTTGCCGCAACGCCTTTGGCTTGCCGCTTGTCTTTGGCGGGTGAATTGGGATAGTTGGTCGTGGCGCGCGGCATGAAGGTGGCGCGAAGGCGAGGACAGTTGTCCGGGGCGCACGCCCGTTGTCGCTGCTCCAAAAGGGTCGGGATATTCAACCCAACTCGAGTGGAGCCAAAGCATGACGATCAAAACATTGTCGAAGGACACAATTGCCGAACTGACCCTGAAGGAAGCGGACTCAGCGCTGTCGCAGCGTCAGAAAGAACTCGCCGAAGTTTTCAGCGAAGCCGGTGACGGCCAAGGCGGTTACAATTTCAACAATGTGAAATGCCTTGGCGACCAGGTGAAGGGCTCAGTGGCTGTTTCTGAAGCCGTCAAGCAAATGAACCAGGAAATGGACGCGGTTGGTGAGGCCATCGACACGCTGCGCGGTGCAGAGCAAGCGGCCAAGGCGCATTCCGAACGCGAAAAGGGCCGTCGCAACTTCCCGCTGCCCGGCGGCGGCGGTGCTGGCGGAAAAGGCAACTACTCGTCTGAAAGTGAGCGGTTCAAATCTCTCGGGCAAATGATTGGCGAATCCAAGTCGTATCAGAACTGGGCCGCTAACGGTGCAGCTCAGGGCGTCACCCTCAATTTTGATGAGCTGTTGCCGTCGGATTTCCTGAGCAAAGCAGTGCCTTACCCAACAATGTCCACTAAGGCGCTGATGACGACAGCGGCGGGTTATGCCCCTGAGGTGCTCCGCGCGCCAGGGTTTGTGGAGGCCGTGACCCGGCCACTTCAGCTGGGTGACATCATCCCGCTGTTTCCGACGAGCCAGGCGGCATACGCATATATGGAAGAAACGACCCGATTGCACGCAGCGGCATTCACTCCGGAAGGGGCAGCATTCGCAGAATCCACATTCATTTTCACGCTACGCAGTTCGCCGGTTCAAAAGATCACGGACAGCATTCCTTTGACCGATGAGCAGTTGGAAGACGTCGGAATGATCGAACCGTACATTGATGCGCGTTTAAGCTTCGGTGTTCGTCAGCGGTTTGATTCGGCTTGTCTCATCGGAGATGGCCTTGGTGCGAACCTGCGCGGCCTGAAGAATGTCGTCGGCATTCAGGCCCAAGCGAAGGGCGCAGACCCTATTCCCGATGCATTCTTCAAAGCGATGACCAAGATCCGGCTCGTCGGTCGCTCCGTGCCGACGCATCACGTCATGCATTTGACAGACTGGCAGAATCTTCGCCTGACGCGCGACGCAAACGGTCAGTATATTTTAGGTGCGCCAGGCGATGCAATAGTCCCGAGATTGTGGGGGATGCCGATCGTAGAGCAGGACTCCGATGCTGTTGGTATTGGCTACGTCGGTGCCTTCACCCCGGATTGCGTCTCTGCGTTCGAGCGCCGCGGCGTCGATGTGCAAATTGGATATGTCAACAATCAGTTCGCGCAAGGTCAGCGCACCGCGCGCGCTGATGCTCGGATGGCGCTGGTCTGGCGTCGTCCGGTTGCCTTCTGTTCGGTCACTGGACTCTAGGTTCTGGCCTTCAACTTGGGGCGACGGGGGTCGGTCGCTCCGGGGCGCGAGCGAGTGTTGTTAGTATCCTCGCTCGCTTGCCCAGTCTCTCATTTCAAAAGGAACGGACATGCCAACAGCAATTGGTATTTCAAAGCCGATCAGATCAGCACTCATCCCGGGCGGGCCTGTGGGCGAGTTTCGCGTGCCTGGGCGGCTGAACCCGGCCTGCACTTTGCTCTCCGTTTTGGACGTGACGGACGGCGCGCCGCCCACTGCGATCAACCGCACCGCCGAATTTTCAATCACGGCGGGGAAGGCCGGAACGATCCAGAACACCACGACCGTCACGACGGGCCGCTACCTTCACGTCACTTGGTCGCTGCCTGAATAACTGGGGCCTGAGTAAACCAATTCCAAAAGGAGATTTCCAATGTTTGCCAAACAACGGCTGTTCCACACTGCCGACAAGTCTACGCTGGTCCCTGAAGGCCACGAAGACGCGGCTTTCCTTTACGCCGCGCCTAGCGACGAAATTCCCGAAAGCGCGGCTGAGCTTTACGGCCTGGTCGACGGTGATTTTCCGGATGCAGACGCGCCGGCGACCAAAGCCACTGCCGCTGAAACCAAAGCTGCTGCCAAAAAGGCTGCTGCTGAAGCAAAGGCTGCAGAAGCGGCCGCCAACAAAGGTGCTGCCGCTGGTGACGACAAATCTGGCGCGGCCGGTGACGACAAGTCCGGTGCCGCTGGTGACGACAAGTCCGGTGCCGCCGACGGCGACAAGGCTGCCTAAGTCATGAGCCTGCTCGACCGGATCAAAGAACGCGCGTCGCCGGATTTATCCGACGATGAACTGAACGCAATGATCGCTGGGATCACTGCGGAGATCAGTGACCGCGTCGGTCCGGTCGGGTTGGTGACCGTTCACCTGGGTGACCCGAACGAGCCAGAGGACGCCCTGCACAGGACGTTGCGGCTCAACATTCCGGCCAACACCGCGTTCCCGGTCGAGGTTACCGAAATGACGCCAGGCAACAGCGGGGCAGCAGCTGCTGCAGTTGTTTTGACGGCGACTGATTTTCGAATTCTTCACGGCGGCCGCACCTTGCAGCGCCTGACCACTGGCCCCAATCCCGCGACCCACTGGGCTCCGCTGGTTGTCGCCAGCTACACCGCCTCTGGCCCGGCCCAGGCATTGCGCGACGACGCTGTGATCAAGCTGATGCTGATTGACCTGTCTTACCGTGGGATGCTGAAATCCGAACGCGCTGGTGACTACCAGTGGACCGGCTCCACCGAATCCTACTCTGTTGAGCGTGACGGCATTCTCAACAGCCTGTCAGGCGCTGCGACCGGAATGGTGTTCGCGTGATCAGCCAGCGTCTCACGATGCGCGCAGAGATTGAGCGCAGCACGTCCAGCGGCAAGGACGCTTGGGGCCAGCCCGTGGCATCCGTGTTTGAACATTTCTGCACGGTGGCCTGCTTTGCCTGGACGCCCAGTGCCCGCGAAATCAAGGACGGCAACAAGGTCGCCGCGGTTGAGGACGTGCGAATGCTGCTCCCGCTCTCGTCCGAAGTGACCGAAAATGACGAGGTTGCCGAAATCACCAACAAGCGCGGTGACGTTTTGTTCGAAGGCCGCTTCCGCGTTGAAGGCCCGGTCCAGTTCAAGCACACGCACCGCGAAGCTGCTCTTGTGAGGGTTGGCTGATGCAGGTCGGTGCCATCGAGGGCGCAACGCGCGTGGTTGGGAAATCACAAGGCTATCTCGGCCTGCCGGTCCGTGACGAGCTGATCAACTGCTCAGTCAACGGACCGAACACTCCTTCAATGATGACCGCGTGGATCCCGACGCCAGAAGATCTGCGCGCGCTGAACGCAGGTGCAGCCATTCACGTTCGGATTCTCGGGACGTTGCCGCCGCCAATGAATGTGCTGGTGGGCTCACCTCCTGAAATGGTGCGCGGCTAATGGCAACGCTCGAACTCACCTGGAACGGAGACGTCGTTCAGGCCAAGGCCCAGGCGGCAGCCGTCGTGGGCGTCAACAAGACATTGTTTGAGTGTGTTGACCACGCCAAGCGCAATCACCCGTGGAAAAATCGCACCGGCGTTCTGGAGGGCGGTGTCACGATTGTGTCCTACGCGACTCGAGTCGAAGGCGGCGTTCAAGGCCAGTGGGGCGTGCTCGACGTTAAATACGCGCTTGCCCAGGAATTGGGCGCTGTGATCCGTCCCGTCCACGCCAAGGCGCTCGCGATCCCGCAGCCAGACGGCAGCGTGCGGTTCGTCAAGAGTGTCACTCTTCCAGCGCAGCCTTACCTTCGCCCAGCGGCGGACGCGAAATATCCGGGCCTTGGGGCTAACATCCGGGCTGCGTATGAAAGCGGAGGCGCACGTGGCTGAGGCTGACATCATTGGTGCGCTGGTCGCTTTGCTGAAGGCCGACGCCGCCGTCGCCGTGCTGGCGGGTGACGACGTTTACGGCACCGAAATGCCGCAGGAGGCCGTCAAGCGGATGCCAGGCAAGATGCTGGTCGTCACGCCTTCTGGCGGGGTCTCTTTGATGTCGGGCAGCGACGTGGCGGCGGACACGCAGCGCTTTGACGTTTTTGCCTACGGAGCCACGCCGCGCGAGGCCAACACACTGCGCACGTTGGCGCGGGCGGTTCTGCTGCGCACAAAGCGCAAAATCGTGGCCGGGGTCTTGATCCACTGGATCAACAGCGGCGGCGGCTTTTTCGCAGCCCGTGAACGCGACGGGCAGTGGCCCCAGAGTTTCCAATCATTCCAAGTTTTACACGCAACACAGGAGGTTTAAGACATGCCAGCCCCATTAGAACTTCTCGCCGGCCCGATCACGCTTTGGCTTGCGCCGGTCGGCACTGCCTTTCCGCTCGTCACAGGAGCGCCTCCCGGCCCTTGGGTGCGGATCGGCACCAGCGGCGACGCCAGCTACGACGAGGACGGGGTTGTCGTCAGCCATGTCCAGAAGATTGACACTGCGCGGGCGGCTGGAACGACGGGGCCGATCAAGGCATTCCGGACCGAAGAAGATTTGATGATCAGCCTCAAGCTGATGGACATTTCCCTTGAGCAGTATTCGGTTGCCATGAATGCCGCGTTGGTGACGACCGTAGCAGCTGCTGTTAATGTGCCAGGCACCAAGCGGATGCCGTTAATGCGCGGCGGCAACGTGGTGATCTACGCCCTGCTGGCCCGCGGGTTCATCTCTGCTTACGGCGACGGGTTCGTCGGCCAGTATGAAGTGCCCCGCGTGTTCCAATCTGACAACCCAAAGCCGGTTTTCAAAAAGGGCAAGCCGATGACGCTCGATCTTGAGTTTACCGCGCTTGAGGATCTGTCAGCGGCGACGCCGCTGGAGCGGTTTGGGCGGTTGGTCAGCCAGCATCAAGTTCCGCTCTGATGCCACGCGCGTCTCTCGCGCAGGAGGTGGCAGCGCAGCGGGCCGAGGTGCGGCGCTGCAAAGCCGCAGTCCGCTCCAGCCGCGAAACCCTGCAAACAGAGGCAGCCAGGCTGGCAGAGCTGGAACAAAAATGCGCGAAACTGGGCATCGGCTTCACGCGCTAAATTACACACCAACAGGCGAAGGACAATTTCATGGCCGATCAAGACGACAAACCCATTCTCGATCTAAACACTCTGATCAAGCGGCCCAAAGTTGGCATTGATGGCGTGCTGTACGAAATTTTATCGCCTGACGAACTGTCAGTTGTCGATAGTCAGCGGTTTGCATTGTGGGGCACGCGAGTGTCCGATCTGGCGTCGGATGAAACTAAAGGTTTGGATTTAGAAGAGCTTGTCGATGATCTCGCTCGAAAAATCGCCGTCGGCGTTCCGGAGAGCCTTATGAACAAACTCTCTGGGGTCAAAAAATATCAGCTGATCGAGGTTTTTACGCTGCTTCTACTGGCCAGCAAGGCCAAGCTGGTGGGAGCGGCGGCAGCGATGCTGGAGGGGCTGGAGAAGGAGACGTCTGCGACTGGGGCGAAATTATCGCACGGATCCAAAGGTTCTACGGGGGCAGCCCGAAATGGTGGTACTTCGAAGCGCCGATCTGCATCGTGAGGGCGTTTGGTGAAATGCTGCCCAGGCTTGATGCTGAGGAGCGGCTTGCTGACATCGAAGCCACGGCCCTGTCTTTTGGTTCGATGGAAGCCAAGGCGGCTGAGAGAACGTTTAATCGGCTGGAGGACGCGCGTGACGGATTTCAGTCCAATCGTCGTCGTGCAGCAAAGGCGAGCTTAGCAGACCTGCAAGCAATGGGCGTTGGTTTTTCTCCACCGCCCGAAGCGCAGGGAGCGAGCTAAATGGCCGAAAGTCTTGGCGAGGCAGTCCTCATTCTACGCACGGACGACACCAATCTGACCAAAGGGATTGGTGCCGCGAAAGTCGAAGCGCGCGAACTGGGCACAACTTTCACGCGAACCGCCAAGACGGCGCGCGATGCGTCGTCTGGCGTCGGCGAAGTTGCCAAATCGAGCCAGCAAGCGAGCGGTGCGCTGCGTCAAACATCTCAGGCAGCCCAAGAGACTGTGCCCGCCTTTACCAATCACAGCCAGGCTGTTGTCCGCGCGGGCAATGCAGCGGGTCGCGCGGCGATGCAGCAAAAGCTGCTTGTATTCCAACTGAACGACATTGGCGTGTCGCTGGCTTCGGGCATGAACCCATTGATGGTGGCCATCCAGCAGGGATCGCAGATTAGTCAGATTTACGGGGCAAAGGAGGGCGGCGTTGGCCGGGCCTTCAAGGAAACAGGCAACATGATCACTGGCCTGATCACGAAGTTTCCGATTCTGACGGCAGCAGCCGCGGCGACGAGCGTTGTCTTTGGCGGTCTGGTGGCGGAGATCAACCGCGGGAGCAAAGAGACCGTCACATTTGGTGATGTGGCGCTTGCGACGTGGCAAGTTGTTGCAGACGGGCTGAGCGACATTCTGAAGCCAGTAATTGACGAGATTTCGCCTTGGTTCATCGCGGCGTGGGACGGCGTTGTGAGTGGCGCAAAAATCGCTGGGAACCTCATCATCAATGCGTTCAGTGCTGCGTTTGATGACATCAAATTTGTCTGGTCCAACTTCCCGGACATCATTGGAGCGGCGATCACGGGTGCGGTCAACAGGATGATCGCAGGCGTGAACAAGATGGTCAGCGTCGGCGTGAATGCAATCAACGGCCTCATCAAACAAGCAAACAGTTTTGCGTCGAGCATTGGCGCTGACAAGGCTTTGCAGGCTGTTGGATTGAGCGGCAGCATCTCTCAGATCGCGATGCCTGCGGGAATGGCACCTTATGCCAACCCTGCAGCAGGTCGGCTGGGGAAGGCGCTGGGTGCGAGAAGCGCCCGCATGAAAGAGACATTTGACCGCGATCCGCTGGGCGATCTGTTTGACAATATCGGCGACCGCGCTCGCCAAAATGCCCGCAAGCGCAAGGCAAAAGATGCAAAGCCGGGCGATGGTTCGAGTCCGAAGGCCCCGAAAACAGCCAGTAAGGATGACAGCGAGGAGCGGTTTCAATCGGACATGAATACGCTGTTGCTTCAAACCCTAGCTGCGCGGCGGGCGTTGGCCACGACAATAGAGGAGCGGTACCGGCTGGAGCGACAATCACTCGACATCAGTTCACGCCAAGAACGCGAATCGGTTGGCGACAATGACAAGCTGAACAAGGTGCAGAAGGCAAAACTGATTGCTCAGCTCGACATTAAGGAGACGCTCGACCGTGAGTTGCTGAGCCGCAGAGAAGCGGAGGAGCGCGCTCAAGAGGCTCTACAGGTCGCGCGCGCGACGAACGCAAACGAGCGTGATCTGGCTGATCGTTCGTTGCGATTTGCCGTGACCCGAAATCAGCGCAAACACATTGAGCTTAGGTTGCTCAATCTGGCCTATGCCCAAGAGAAGGCGGATTTGGACGCGTTGATCGCGAGCAAAACGGCCACCCAAGCGCAAAAAGACATTGCAGCTGCTCGCCTCAGGATACTTGAGGAGTTGAAGGCCGCTGATCAAAAAGGCGTTGAGCAGAATAATGAAAGTCCGCTCGAACGCTACCGCCGCGAAATTGGCGAGACGGGCAAAAGGATCAACGATTCACTGGAGGAAGTCTCAGTTAATGGTCTGGAATCGCTAAACAGCGGACTTGTCGAAGCGATCATGGGGACGAAGTCGCTGGGTGCTGTGTTCAAAGATGTCGCGAAACAGATGATCGCGGACATCCTTCAAATCTACATTCGACAGCTGCTGATCAAGCCCCTGCTCGATGCGCTGTCTGGCGGTGGCGGCGGTCTTGAAGGAGGAGGCTTTGGCGGCGGCGGCGGCGGCGGCTTTGGAGGGATATTCAAGAGCATTGGTTCGCTTTTTGGCGGATTTTTCGCCACTGGTGGAATGATCCCGCAGGGGCAATTCGGCATCGTAGGCGAACGCGGGCCTGAGCCTGTTATCTCAACACCGCGCGGGGCGATGGTGCGGCCTAACTCGACCCTGTCCTCGTCTCAGTTCCGGCCCTCTTCCCCCAGCATCAACATGCCGATCACGATTGATGCGACAGGCGCGGATGCAGCGGCGCTGGCGCGGGTGACGTCGCGGATTGACCGGATGCAGGCCGAGCTGCCCAGCACAATCGCGCGCACGGTGCAGGATGCCGGTGACCGGCGGATGATCAGTTCAGGAGGCTGGCGATGATCCCCTTGGCCTTTCCAGACACCGGCTGCGGCGTCGCGCGTGTGCGGTTTGATATTGAGCGGGTTGACTTCGCGTCACCTGAGGCGAGCGGTCGCCAGGGCGGGGTGCAGGCGGGCTGGCCGCTGTGGTCGGCCGTGTTTGACATTGAGCGGTCTGACGCGGACTCAGTGGATCTGTGGGCGGCGTTCCTTTCGCGGTTGCGCGGGCGGCAACGTCAGTTTTTCGCAGGCGATCCGACACGGGCCTTTCCCAAATCAGCGCCAGGCGGTTTTGCTGGAATGAACCGCGCAGGCGGTGGCGCTTTCCCCGGCAGTGCGCTGGCCTGGTCTCAGACAATTGATGCCGACGGCAACGCCTTGATCGGCCTCACGGGTCTGCCTGCTTTGTTCGCATTTGCCCCGCGCGATTTCATCGGGTTCAAATGGGATGCAGCTGGCGCGGTTGCGGGCACTTACGAACGGCGCACGCTGGGCCGTGTGGTTCTTGCTGCGACTGCCTCGGCGGGAGGTGCTGCCACCGTGATGATTGAACCTCCGCTCGATCCCCTGGTCGTGCCCGCCGGAGCCATCGCGCACCTTGACCGGCCGTGCTGCGTGATGCGCCAGGTGCCCGAAAAGACAGACCTTGGCCCGGTTGGCACAGGCAGTGCTGGCGGCGCTGGCACAATCACAGCGATTCAGGATTTGCGGGCATGAAGACGATTTCAGCAGCAGCCAAAGCGGCCCTCGCCGACGGCACGGCAATTGTGGTGGGCGCGGTCAAGATTGAAACGACGCCTGTCATCCGGATTTGGGGCGGCAACGGGCAGCTCAGTTTGCCAGGCGAGCCCTTGCCGTTTTTGCCGGTGCCGGACCGCAGCCTGGTGCAAGTGGCAGGCGGAGCCCTTGGCGGCGCAGCGCAGGCGATCACGCTCACTTTGTCGGGGATCGATCCTGAGACAATTGCCGTGGACGACAGCGACAGCGCAGCGGGAGCCGCGACGACGCTGTGGCGGTTGATTTTTTCAGGTGACGGCACCGTGCTGCTTGGTGTGAACGTCTGGGCGCGTGGGCGGCTGGATGAGCTGGTGCGTGAGGATGAGGTGGGCGGTACCGCCACGATCAGCGCAATGCTGGAGACCGCAGCACGCGGCCTTGGCCGACGCGGTTCGCGAATGCGGTCCGACGCGGACCAGCGCCTGGTAAAGGCCAATGACGGGTTCTTCAAGAATGTCTCATTCGCTGGTGAGAAGACGCTTTATTGGGGTGGCCGGATGCCCGCCACTGCGCGCGCAGTACTCGGAACTGCGCCAAGCGGTAGCGGGTCCTTTGGCAATTTCGGTTCTGATCTGTTTAGAAATTATGGCCGCTAGTCGCGACATTGCAGCGCTGATCGGCCTGATCGAAGCGCGCAGCGCGGTGCCGTTTGACTGGCGCGGCCGAGGGGCTGACTGCGTGTCATTCGCGGCCCTGGCGGTGGAAGCACAGACCGGCGTGAATCCGCGTGGTACCCTGCGCTGGACATCCAAGCGCGGAGCCTTGGCCGCGATTAAAGCTGAAGGTGGATTAGAGGCAGCGGTTGACCGCCGGTTAGACAGGATCGCCCCGGCCCTGGCGAAGCGCGGAGACATTGCAGCGGTGCCAGACGAGGAGCTTGGCATTCGTCTGATGATTGTGGAAGGCGCAATGCTAGTTGGCCCAGGCGAAGGCGGACTCGAGCGACAGCTGCGTTCTGAGATGACAATCGCTTGGGATGCGACGTCCGTGTTTCAGCCTTCTGCTGGCGAGGCTGACTGATGTCTAAGGTCATCAAAGCCGTTGTTGGTGCTGTCCTGATCGTTGCCGGGGTCATCACTGGGAATTTCGCACTGATCATTGCAGGCGCACAGCTGGTCGGCAGCGCGCTCTTGACGCCGAAGGGCGGCAAGCCACGCGCAGCTGTCGCCACAATGCAAGTCGGCGAAGTGCCCCGACAAGCGATTGTCGGCAAGGCTGCAACGGCGGGCAGCCTGGTCGACGCGTTCAACTACGGCGGCAAAGACGGCACCGATTGGGAATGCCTGGTGCTGGCGCTGGCCGATCACAAATGTGACGGTTTAGAGGGATTCTACGTCAACGACGTCTACGTCGCATTTGGCGGCGACGGCGACGTGGCGGGCTACAATAGTCAGCTGAAAGTGTTCTTCCGCAATGGCACGGAAACGCAAGTGCTGCCGTCTGTGATCACGACCAATGGCGCAGGCTGGACTGCCAACGATAACGGCGCGGGCGTCTGCTTCGTCACGGTCTGTTACAAAGCTGACGACACGAAATCGAAGAGCCCCATCTGGCCGAACGGCCGTCCGCGCTTCCTTTGGGTCTTGCGCGGGGCGCTGTGCTACGATTCGCGCCGGGACGCGACGGTTGGCGGTGCAGGAACGCATCTTTGGTCCAACCCCGCCACGCGCCAGTGGAGCGAAAATGCGCTGGTGTGCCGGTATAATTTCGCGCGCGGCTTTTACGCGTGCGACCGGGTTGGCCAGCCCGACCAGCTGCTGATCGGGCGCGGGCTTTCAGCCACTGAAGCGCCGCCCGCAAACCTGTTCGCCCGTGCCAACCTGTGTGATGAAGTGGTTGACGGGATCCCGCGCTACCGCGTTGGTGGCGTGATTGAAGCGAACGAGACCTTCATTGAAGTTGAAAATGACTTTGCCGCCGCCTGCGCAGGCACAATCTCTCAACCCGAAGGAGCAGTTGAAATCGATCCAGGCGAAGCCCGTGCGCCCGTCATGACGTTCACCGACCGAGACTTGGTCGTCGGATCAAAGGTCAAGCGCCGCTGGTTTTTGGGAACCACCAATCAAGAGTGGGTGAACACCGTCATCGGGAGCTACATTGAGCCCGCACACAAATGGTCGGCCCATTCCGCCCCTGTGCGCCGTGACGTGGCCGACGTTCTGGCCGATAAAGCGCCGCGCGAAACGACGCTGCAATTGGGTTTCGTGACTTGGGTGAAGCAGGCGGGACGGATTGCCGAAATCGTCCGCCGTTTAGGCCGTCTTTACATCCGGGCTGAGCTGGTTTTGCCTCCGCGTTTTTGCGAGCTTGAGGAAGGCGACTGGGTCGTTTGGCAGTCAGACCGCTACTTGAAAGGCCAGGCCTTCACCTTCCGCGTTGAGGCTTGGGGGTCTGACCGGGGCTGGCAGCACAATTTAGTGCTGCGTCAGATCTCAGCGACCTGTTATTCAGACACAGCCGCGCTCACCAGTGGCTCAGTCGCCGTCAACCAGCCACCACGCGGCGCAATCGGCGCACCGGACGCGGGCAGCTGGGCGGTTGTCTCTGGGCGCATTCAGGGCGGCGGTGTCGCGACACCGGCCTTGATCGTGACTGGGGCCGTTGCAGACCCCTCCGCGCGGTTCGTGCGCCTTGAATACTGCCTTGGTGCAGCAGCCCCGACCGGAGCGACAATCTGGAACGATGCCGGTGTCACCGGGCCAGACATTAAACGCCGTGAAATCGCAGTGGCAGCGGGCGGCATTTACCGGGTGGGCGTGTCCTACGTCATTGACGGTGTTCAGGGTGACAGGCTGATTCTGGGGCCAGTGACGGCGCTGCCGGTGGCCTATCCAGACGGCACCGCGATTGAGGCGCTGCAACCAAGCCAGGCAGGCGCAGACGTGACGGCTGCGAACACGGCGGCGGCGATTGTGGGCCAAGGTCCGGGAGCGACGGCATTGGCAGCGGATGTGTTGAACGCAGCGGTGGCGCTGGGCCAAAACAGGATCATCAATTCTGATTTCGTTAACGGGATGACCGGGTTTCAGGCAAACGAGAACAACGGATTTTCAGGGCTTTTTCAAGGCTTGAACTTGTCGGGCTACTTCGGCCGCATCAACGTGGCCTACGCCTACAGCACCGATGCAACGCCACCCAGTTTCGCTTTTTGCGACAGCTTCATAACGCGGGGTTTCAGCAATCCCAGCGACCTGCGTCGTTGGGGGCAGCCGCTTCTGGGTGGGGAGCGTCTTTATTATTCGATGCTGCTCTCTGCTTATCGGTGTGCCTCAACCCTTTTCCTCGTTTTCCTTGATGCGTCTGGGGCTCAAATTGGTTCAACGTCATCCTTCGGCCCTTCCAACAGTGTTTCCCCTGCCGCAGAAAATGGCGACAACATGACCCGCATTGGCGCCTTCGTGACAGCGCCAGCAAATGCGAAAGGGTGTCTTCTTTTTGCTCGAATGGTCAATCCCGGTAACTTCCCGTATCTTTTCTACGCTCAACCGTTCTTGGCTGTTGTTGCACCCAACCAGACGGCCATTCCGCCCTACACCAGTGGCCCGACCAACCGGCTGATTGGCGTCACTGACAACGCGGACGTGACGGCGGCGAACACAGCCGCTGCGATTCTGGGCCAAGCCAGCTGGGCCACTTTCAACGGCCTTGTTCCGACGAACGTCTCTGGCCAAATCCAGTTCCTCGACACCGGAGGCAATCTGGATCGTCTTGACCGAGTTGCCAATCGCCGGATGACCTTGCTGAAGCGCGCGGATGGCTCAACAGATCTGACCGAGGCCGCAGCAATCACAAATCAAGGCACCGCCGCTGCGATTGCGGGCCAAGGCGCGTTTGCCACCCAAAGCAGCGTTGCTTACGGCAGTAGCTTTTTAAGCGGTTTCGGCGCGCTTGCCCCTCTCAATCAGGTGGCGATTGGGGCGGCGGGCCGGGTCTACCGTGACGACGGCACAACACGGCTCACCGATGCTGCAGCCGTGACTAGCCTCGGCACCGCCGCTGCTGTTGCTGGCCAAGGCATTCTGGCCACACGCAACAATATCGATCCGTCCACGGCACAGATGCTGGCCTACGGTTCCATCCCGCCAACCGTGCCAGACGGGTCTTTTTCCTACAGCTCAACCACGACAACAATGACGATCAGCTGGACATCCTTCACAGTTTATCGGGCCGATCTGTCTGCGATCACGATTTCAGCTGGATCAGTTGCTGTGACTGGGTTGTCAGCTGGCACTGGTTACCGCGTTTACCCTTACATGATCGACGGCGGCGGAAGCACTGGGACTGTCACATTTGCTGCGGTTGCTTCGGGCGTAGGGTCACCCGGCATTTGCTACACCGGCGTCAATGCTCTCGCGGCGGCAACAATGTTTTCGCGCGGCAATATCCCGCTTTACACGTTCCAGATATTCACGCCCGCGAGTGGCAGCGGGGGTGGCACGGGCGGCGGCAACACGTGCCTGCACCCTGATCAGGAGATTGGCTTCGGGCTGGCGAGAGATTTGCAGGTCGGATCACTTGTGCCCACGCCGAGCGGCCTACGCCCGGTTGTGCGGCTGGAACGCAGGCCAGCGTCACGTTGGTTCAGGATATTGGTTTCAACTGGCCACAGCTTGTGCGTGACGCCGAAGCACCGCTTCTTTCTGGCCACCGGCACCGAGCGCACTGCGGATGAGTTGCAACTGGGTGACATCTTGGCGACGTCTGGCGATCACGTCGAAGTGCGCGGGTTGATGCTGGATTATGAACCAGACGAGCTGGTGCAGATCGAACTGGATGATCCTCACCTCTACTACCTCGGCTCCGCTGAGCTGCTGTGTCACAACCCCAAGCCGTAAGGACGACGACCGATGAAGCGATTTTTCATGATCCGTGACGAACATATGCCAGAACATGAGCCTTTTCACGGTGAGTTTCATTACATTGACCTCGCGAGCCACGGCACAGCTGGCCACAAGTGGAATTTCGGCTGCGTGGTCGATCCGCATTCTCAGCCTCATCCGGAATGGATTGCCCTGCCGTCTTTGCTCGACGCCGCAACCAAGCTTAAGGACTCGCCGGTGCCTCAGGAATATCTGGCAGACTTTGGTCTAACGGGCGAAGAAACAACGCTGGAAGCAGTGACTGTCCTGGGCGCAATTCACCCGATGATGGGTTTTTAGATCGTTCTTAAAGGAGAAATATCGTGGATTTTATGACCGACATTGGACAGCTGAACCAAGCGTTGCAGGCTTTTCTGATCAACAAAGGAGCGATCCTGCCGGAGCACGCACGAACCAAGATCATTGAGGCGGTGGGCAGCCCGAGCCCAGTGGACCGGATCGTCAAATCCGCCGAAGCGCTTTACGCGGTGAAGGACGTGCTGGACGAGGAAGGCCAGACGATTTGCGCGCAATTGGCGCAATTTGCCGCGCTGAACGGCTGGCACGGGATGGACCAGGACAACCGAGGCGGCCTGATCGCGCAGTCCGTGCAGCGCGACCTCGGCATGAAAGCGCCTGCGGGTGATTGGCCAGAGCGTGAAGCCGATCCCGTGGCGCTGTCGGAGTATCAGGCCCCGGTCGTGGACAAAGAAGCGACCGCTCAGCCAATGCTGGCGGCGGAATAGGTCGTGGTTGTCTTTGAATACGGTCTGGGCGGGACCATCGTGATCGCGCTTGACGCGGAGAGCGTTGACCCCGGCGTCGTGGCTGTGAGCGCGGCAATGAAGCGGCTGAACCACGACCGTAGAGGGTTTCGCGACGACGCGCCGTCGATCCCGATGACAATTACGGCGCGCCCTGCGGCTGGCGGCTTCCCAGCGGGATGGCACGTTGTTCTAAGTGCAGAAGCTTCGGCGCTTCTGGAACCCGGCTTTTACGGAGCCACGGCCTGGTTCTCACTCGGCGGTGGCACATTCGCGACGGAGACCTTGAGAATCCTCGTGAGCAGGACGGCAAGCACGTGATTACGGTCCTGCGCTGGCGGCAACCCGCACCGCCCGCCCTGCTGCGCTGGCGCGGGCCGGAGCAGAAAATGGTCGCCGCGACGGCGTTTCCGCCGTTGATGCCTCTGACCGCAATTGTAGGTCCTCCAGGCGCGCCCGGACCAGCTGGTGGCGGGGGAGGCGGAAGCAGCCTTCTGGCAGTCAACGGAGAGAGGCCTGCCGGTGCCGTGAACGGTGTCAACACGGCCTTCACTTTGGCGCACGTGCCGACCTTCCTGATCCTGTTCGTTGACGGGGTCCGCATGAACCAGGGCGCAGGCAATGACTACACGCTGGCGGGCAACCAGATCACAATGCTTTATCCCCTACAGGTCGGCCAAGTGCCGTCGGCCGACTATTTATACTGAGGTGTTTATGAGGAAGCTGATTTCATCTTTGGCCTTGCTTCTGCTGGCGCACACAGCCGTTTTTGCCCAGTCAACCCAGATCAACCTGCCGACGCAGGTCAAGGGTGTTTTACCTGTCACGAACGGCGGCACTGGCGCGACGACGTCTACCGGCACCGGCGCGACTGTGCGCGGCACTGGGCCGGTTATTTCAGCTCCAGTCATTTCGGGCGGGACACTTGACGGCAAGACAACGCCTCAAATCCTGGACCGATCTAACCACAGCGGCACGCAATCTGCAGCGACGGTCACTGGGCTGTCGGCGGTGGCGACGTCAGGCAGTGCGGCGGACCTGACCGGCAACTTGCCTGTTGCCCGGCTGAACGGTGGCACGGCGGCAACCGCTGCCACATTCTGGCGGGGAGACGGAACGTGGGGCACAGCGACTGGCCCTGCTGGACCGACTGGCCCGACTGGCCCAGCTGGTCCTCAAGGAATTCAAGGCGTCGCCGGAACTGCCGGAGCGCAAGGAATTCAGGGCATTACCGGTGCGGCGGGTGCGGCGGGAAGCGCTGGACTTGACGGCAAGACCGTCCGCAACGGCACAGCGGTGCCTGGCGCGGGTTTCGGCGTTGACGGCGATTTCTTCATTCGCACCGACACGAGCCAGCTTTACGGCCCTAAATCGGCGGGAGCTTGGGGCAGTCCAGTAGCGCTGGTTGGCCCTGCAGGATCCACGGGTGCAACCGGTGCCACTGGTGCGACCGGTGCGGCTTCGACTGTCCCTGGACCGACAGGCCCCACTGGCCCAGCGGGCGCAACTGGCCCAACCGGCGCGACCGGCGCCACCGGTGCGGATTCGACTGTTCCCGGCCCAACGGGTGCAACTGGCCCTGCGGGACCAGCCGGGCCGACGGGCGCGACCGGAGCAACAGGCACCGCCGCTGCAGTTACCAATCTGGACCTAATGGCTCTGTTTGGCGACGGCAGCGACGGCAATGTGACGATTAGCAGCGGCGTTACGACTCTGATCCGGGACATGTACTACGGCGGCTTGACGATCAATTCGACAGGTGCACTCAACCTCAACGGCTTTCGCATTTTCATTGCGGGCAATTTGAATTTGTCAGCCGCTGCGACCGGAGCCATCCGGCACGGCGCGGCAATCACCACTTACAACGGCGGCTCAGCCACGACCAATACGGGTGGCAGCGCAGTTGCGTCGCTCAGTATTGTTACGGCCTCAGGATCGATTCCGGCCGCGACTGCTGGCGGTGCGGGCGGGCTGACAACTGGAACAGCTGCGGCGGCCGTCACGGGGAATAACGGGATCTGGGGCGGGCCTTCGGCTGGCGGTGCGCCAGGCGGGTCTGGCCCGTCCGGCGCAGGTGGTGCAGCCGCAGGAACGGCCAGTGGGGCCTCTTATCACGTTCGCAGCCTGCGCTACACTTTGTCTTGGGGCGGCGCTGGGGTTGGCACGCCCTTTCCGTCGTTCAGTGGCCCGGGTGGTAGCGGCGGCGGCGGTGACGGAACCAACTCAGGCGGCGGTGGCGGTGCGGGCGGTTTGGGCGGCTTTGCCAGCGCCATCCAGGCACGGACTGTTATTGTTGGCACTGGCGGCGCGGCTGGCATTATCTGGACCAAGGGATATCCCGGTGGCGCAGGTGCAACCCGTGCTGTCGGCAATGTTGGCGGTGGCGGTGGCGGTGCAGGCGGCGGCGGCGGCCCGGGTTGGCTGATCTACGAAACTTGGACCGGAACCAACACCAGCCTCGTTAACGGGAGCGGCGGTGACGGCGGCAACGGTGGAAACGGTCTAGGCACTGGCATTGGCGGCCGTGGTGGACGCGGCGGCTTTGGTGGCGATTGGACATTCATCAACGTCACAACGGGCGTCCTCGTCAAATTCTCAGCAACAACGACACCTTCGTCTACCCCAGCAACACCAGCCACGACAGCGGGGTCAGTAGGAAGTGCTGGCGTGGCGCTATTAGGAGGACTGTAAAATGCCAGAAGCAAAAAACCCGACTGAAATTGCGTACCGTGTGAACCTGGCCGATGGCGGCGTGATCGAGCATATCACGGAACGGCGTGACACGGGCGCTTTGCCAGACGATCAGGTGTGGATTTTCCAGAATGAACTGGTTGAAGGTCAAGTGCCGCAGATTGGCTGGATTTGGGACCGTCAGCGGCCCGCGTCGTTCACTGCGCCTGCGGTGTCACCGGATGCACCGATGAACATCACGGAAGCCCGCGAACGTCGCGACGCTGCGATGTCAGAACTCGCACAAGCCAACGCGGCCTATGACGCGCTGTTGGACTAGTTCCAGTTAACCTGGGCCGTTGCTTCCCGACAGCGCGGGTGGCAGCGGCTTCTGACTGTAAAAAAGGAATGATTGCCATGTTTGAAAAAGAGCGAGAGTTGGTTTCTGCGGGCACCTTCGTTCGAATCCTCTTGGCGATTCAATTGATGTTTGCTGCCCTTGTCTTTGCCCTGGCCAGCGTGTCCGCAAAAACCACTGTTCGGCCCGTAATTCACCCCCCATTCGCGACCGCTGCTCAGGACAAACCAGTCTTCATTCGCTGCTCAAAACCGCGCGTTTACGACGGCGACACGGTAGTTTGCGCGTCGGGCTACCACCTCCGCCTGCTCGGCATTCAGGCCCCGGAGATTAAGTGCCGCGCCGGGATCGAGTGCATCCCCGGTGACGCGGCGGCCGCACGCGACGTGTTCGCCCAGGGCATTGGCACCGGACGCGGTGTCACCTACCAATATATCCGCCGCGACAACCGCAACCGCCCGGTTGTGATCGTGCGCAAAATGCAAAGCGGCCGAGTGCTCAACCTCAACTGCGTTCAACTGGAAAAGACCGATTCCATCCTGAAATGGGACCACCGCCGAGAGATCGAGACGGAGTGCGGCCTGTAACGGGGGAAGTAACGGGCGATCTCACCCGCCCGAAACCGCGAGAATGAAGCTCGCACCTTGGGCTGGCGCGCCAGCCTTCAGTTCCCCCGGCCACGCGGCGGGGATTTGTGTAGGTGCAAAATATGAAGGATTCCTATCGGTGCAGCGGTTGCAATGCATTGCTGTTCAAGGCAGACGTAGGGGCGTTGGCAGGCCGTGTCGAAATCAAGTGCCGCAGATGCCGCCAGTTCAACCAATTAAGGCCCGTGAGCCCTCCACAGATCGCCGCCAGAGCAGACGCCGGAGACTTAAAATGACGCTCTCACAGGTCAACGCTGTGCTTCCTGTTGCTCCCTATCTCGGGGGCAAACGTATTCTCGCAAAGCGCCTTATCGGTCGCATTGAGGCCGTGCCCCACGCCCTCTACGCCGAGCCTTTTGTCGGCATGGGTGGCGTGTTCTTTCGCCGGTCATCCCGGCCGAAAAAGGAAGTGATCAACGATATCTCGACCGATGTGGTCAACCTCTTCCGCCTCCTTCAACGGCATTACCAGCAGTTCCTGGACGTGCTGAAATGGCAGGTCTGTTCTCGTGCAGAGTTCGAACGGCTGGTCACGCTGGATCCCTCGCGGTTGACGGACCTCGAGCGCGCGGCCCGTTTCCTGTTCCTCCAACGCACAAGTTTTGGCGGAAAGGTCCATCGACAGAGCTTCGGCGTAACACGCGCCAACAAGGCGCGCTTTGACCTCACGAAGTTGGTTCCGATGCTAGAGGACGTGCACGAGCGGCTCTCGTCAGTTGATATCGAACGACTGCCTTACGCTGACTTTATAAGGCTTTATGACACGTCTGAAACGCTATTCTACCTCGATCCGCCCTATTACGGCAACGAAGGTGACTACGGCCCAGGCGTCTTCTCAGCCGATGATTTCGGCCTTCTGAGAGACCTCTTAGAAGGCATTAAAGGGCGGTTTATCCTGTCAATAAACGACCACCCGACCGTGCGGGACATCTTCTCAAAGTTCGACATCGAGGAGGTCTCCCTCACCTACCGCGTAAGCGGTAAGGCCACACCGGCGAAGGAGTTGATCATCAGCAATTGACGGATTGCGCTAAATCCCAGTGCTCTAAAACCTCTTGTCACAGACTCTAAAACGTCGTGTCACGCTACAGCCAGCGAACGAACGCGCTCTGTTGCTCTTGACATTATGGCTATGTTCATCTAATGTTCCAGTTGCTCTTTGAAATCCTGCCGCCCCGCGCAGCAGATCGTGAATGATTAATCCGCGCCGCTGCGCGCAAAGGGGTTTTGCGCCTGATCGTTGTGGGGAATCGCCCCCTTCCAAAAGCGTTTCAGGTGTCAACCATGTGTCAACTTTGGAAACAAGCTGCGTAGCGTGAAGCGTAGTGGGGATACCATGTAAGCGGAGATATAGTCCCCAACATCCATCCCTGCTTCAAACGTGCGACTGGCACAACTTTACACAACTTTGGGATTTCGGCGAAGGGAGTAGATCCTAATAACTTGCACTTGATTGAGGGGAATCATCCGCGATGTGGCGATGACAGAGCGCGCGGTAAGTGAAACTCAACAGCCAGCGATTTTTCTTGAGCTTGACGGGCGACAGGTCTTCGCGCTCGATCTTTGCAAGCCATTCGTCGGCCACCGCTTGAAACATGTTGGTGGGGAGCAGCGCGCTTTGCTCGTTATTGATGATTTTTCGCGTCTATCGACGTTTACGAATACAGCATTCAACAGTCTGTTTGATGTCGATCAGATCGAGGTGTATCGCAGCCCCCAATCCACACTGCGCGGGCGCAATGCAATTGCCGGGGCGTTCGTCGTCACAACGCGTGAGCCGGAGTTTACCTGCAGCGGTCGCGTGCTCGCCGAGTATAATCATGACGATGTTGCAGGCGAAGGCTACAGGATTGCGGGCGCGGTCTCGTTTCCAATCCTGAACGATGTGCTGGCCGTGCGTATTTCGGGCGAGCGCAACGTCGATCGTGATCCGGTCAGTCGGCTTCTGCCCGGCGAATATACCGGCACGGATTCGTTCGACGTGGCACGGCGAATCGAAGGCAATCGCGCCAATCTGAAAGTTCGGTTCGAACCCCAGGACGGAACGCGGTTTGACCGGATCGCCAATTATGCGCGCGCGACTGGACTTTTAACGGTTTTGCGCGGTCACTCATCTCATTACGCCACCTTTGCTTCGAACGCGAGCGGGCTGATGCCGCCCAGATATGAATGACGTCTGCGGGTGTTGTAGAACCCGTTGATGTACTGGAAGATGGCAGCCTCCGCCTGTCGGCGTGTTGGCCATTTCTGCTGCCAGATCAGCTCTGCTTTCAATGATTTGAAGAATGTCTCGACGGAGCCGTTGTCATAGCAATTACCCTTGCCACTCGTCGATGGACGCAGACCATAGGCCTGCAGCTTCTTCTGATAGTCATAGGAGCAATATTGGCTGCCACGGTCCGAGTGGAACAGGCAACCATGTGGTGGATTGCGCAGGCGTACCGCCATTTCGAGTGCCCGGATCGACAGGTCCTTCTTCATCCTGTCGCTGGCCGCCAAGCCCACAACGCGACGGCTGTGCAGATCAAGGATGACGGCAAGGTAGAGCCAGCCTTCAGACGTCCAGATGTAGGTGATGTCGCCGGCCAACTTCTGGTGGGGAGCAGCGGCAACAAAATTCCCATCCAGCCAGTTCGCCGCCACGCCGAGACGCCAGGGGTTCTTGGGGTTGCTGTTTGTCGTCACCTTATGCCTGCGCGTGCGGACTAGCTTGATCCCGTTCATGCGCATCAGCCGACCAACACGGCGCTCGCCCACAACGATGCCTTCCTCTTTGAGCTCCATCGTCATGCGAGGGCGACCATAGCTGCCAAGGCTCAGTGAATATTGCTCGCGGATATGTGCC
The DNA here is from genome assembly GCA_031376385.1 of Sphingomonadales bacterium. GTDB lineage: Bacteria > Pseudomonadota > Alphaproteobacteria > Sphingomonadales > Sphingomonadaceae > Aquisediminimonas. The sequence continues at coordinate 77,036 of JANMDQ010000021.1, read as the reverse complement.
AGCACCTTCATATCAGTCCGCGCATGTGTGCTGGTCGGTCGTCCACGCCAAGATCGATAGCCACGTTCGCTAACGCGCATGACCCGGCAAAGGGTCGCTACGCGCCATTGGTGCCGCCAAGCATCGATAAACGCGAACCTCATGGCCGTTCCTTGGCGAAGAACTGGGTAGCCCCTTCGACGGGCTCAGGACATGCTTTTTTAGGATATCCCTCTCCTCCTTCAAAATGCGGTTCTCCAGGCGTAGCCGTTCATTCTCGCACGCAAAGTCCGCCTGCGGCGCTGCCACCAGATCAGCGGGTGGATATTCTGATACCCACTTTCCCAGCGTCGATTTACCAACCCCCAAATCCGCCGCAACACGCGTACGCGGCAGCCCACTGGTCAGCGCAATGCGCACTGCTTCCTGCTTAAACTCTTCACTATGCTTGATCATCTCGTCGGTCTCCTCTTGCGAGTGTTTAACGCTCAAGTGACCGGCGCAAAACCGTTACAAGTCCAAAATGATCCCAGCAATGCTGGCGGTATTCCTAGACACTGACCGAGATTTTCAGCGCAGCCTTGCGGGCAAGGCGAAACGGAGCGGGTGATGCCTCGTGGATCGCCTCAGCACTTGTCGTCGCTCGAACCCATGCGGCTGCCGCTGGAGCCGATCTCAGTACGCATCGCGGTGGCGGTTCAGCTGACCGACATTTGTCGTTCGAAGATTTACGAGCTGATCGCATCCGGCCATCTGGAAACCGTTAAGGTTGGTGCCTCAACGCTAATTTTGGTAACAAGCCTCAAGCAGCTGATCATGCCTCCAAAACGCGACTAACCATCATGCTCGACGAAAATGGCCGGTCAAGATTTTGGCACCTGAGCGCAGCTGGTCAAGATAATCGGACCAGTCCTGCATCATCGCGACGCGCTCGTTCCAATATTCACCGCGCGTGTGAGCCCCGCGCACTGAGTTGTTGTCGGCATGGGCAAGCTGGCGTTCGATAGCATCAGAATTCCACTTTCCCATTTCGTTGAGCAAAGTGCTGGCCATCGCGCGAAAGCCGTGGCCGGTCATTTCATCCTGACCATAGCCCAGGCGTCGCAACGCCGCATTGATCGTATTCTCTGACATGGGGCGCTCTGTGGAACGGAGTGACGGAAACAGATAGCTGCTATATTCCGGGTTGAACTCAATCGTCGCGATGATCGCTAAAGCCTGGCGCGACAGCGGCACTGCGTGAGCGCGACGCATTTTGGTTTTTTGGGCAGGGATCGTCCAGATTGAGCGTTCAAAGTCAAAATCGGCCCATTCGGCATGGCGGAGTTCGCCAGGACGGACAAAGACGTGGGGTGACAGTCTTAGGGCGATGTATGTAGCAGGATGGCCTACAAAACTTTCGATGGCGCGCAGTAAGGCACCGGCTTCGTCTGGCGTTGTGATTGCGGGCCTGTGGGTGACCTTGGGAACGATAAGTGCGCCGCGCAGATCGGCAGCGACATCGCGGTCGGCGCGCGCCGTCGCAATCCCGTAGCGGAATACCTGACTGCAAATCGCCCGAATGCGCTTGGCAGATTCGTGGCGCCCGCGCCCTTGAACTTTCCGTAAGACCCCCAGCAATTCATGCGGCGTGATTTCAGCAATTGGCCGAGCTCCAAGCTTTTCGAAGGCAAAAGCCAGCAACCACCTATTTTTCTTAAGCGTAACGGCAGAAAGACTTTCTTTTTCGGTCTTCGTCAGCCATTCTTCGGCAACGGATCGGAATGTGATGGCCGCTGCAATTTCGGCAGCGATCCTGTCCAGTTTGAGCTTTTCGCCGGGATGAATGCCGCGTGTTATTTCACGCCGAGCTTCGTCTCGTTTCGCTCGCGCCTCGATCAATGTCAGTTCAGGCCACGCACCGAAGGCCAACGTCTTTTGAAAGCCGCGAAAGCGGTAGTTCATTCGCCAATATCGGCCGCCCGTGGGCTTAACGAGCAGGTAAAGGCCATCCGAATCGGCCAGCTTATACTCTTTTGCCCGGCCCTTCGCCGCTTTGATCGCTACCGCTGTCAGTCCCATGATGGTATCGCTTTCTCGACTACGGCGAGATACCATCAACGATACCATCAAATTGATTGGCACTACCCGCATCTCACCAAATTCCGGTGGACACTATAACATCAAAAAGTCTAGGAAAACAGGCACTTTCCGGACGTTTCTGGACGTCGCTGGAAGGTGTTCTGGTGACCCCTACGGGAATCGAACCCGTGTTTCAGCCGTGAAAGGGCCGCGTCCTAACCGCTAGACGAAGGGGCCAATTGCTTGGCGTGGGCGGGCCATTACGGTGTCGCAAGGCCAAGGTCAAGGCTTGGCATACCGGTTGGGCTTAGTTTCTTAGTCTACCCATGCCGCATCATCGATATGGAGTTCAGCGGCTGGCCTGCTGCCCCAATCGTCAATCTTTGCGCGGCCCGCCACCCACAGCCGTCGGTCTTTAGGTGCGGACAGGATAGCCTGACCAAGTTCTGTCTCTCCTTGTCTGAATGCCACACATTTTAGGGAGCGGCCATCATCGCCTGCCATGATGGCGCGAACATGGTCTTTGCCCACGATATCGGCCTTCACCACCCGCATCGGGCCCGCGGCAATGCGCGGAGCGGGCCAACCCATGCCGTAAGGACCACCTGCCTCCAGCGCCTCCACCAGTGCGGGCGTGACGCCGCCGACAGCGACTACAACGTCGAGTTGCAGGCTGCGATCTTCGCTTGCTTTGGCGACATCACTTGAGAGCCGTGCGTCGAGGAACTCGGCGAGCGCATCGATCTTGTCAGCGGCCACAGTCAGCCCCGCCGCCATTGCGTGGCCGCCGCCTGCGACCAGCAAGCCCTGTTCCTTTGCGGCCAAGATTGCCGCGCCCAGATCGACACCGTAAATTGACCGGCCTGATCCTTTGCCAATACCGTCTTCATCCACTGCGATCACAATAGCGGGGCGTTTGAGTTTTTCCTTCAGGCGCCCGGCAACAATGCCGATAACCCCGGGGTGCCAGCCTAAGCCCGAAACAAGAGCGACGGCGCGGTTGCCTTGGCCAATTGCGGCCAGCTCCGCCTCAGCCTGAACATCGCCTTCAATCATGCGCCGTTCTTGGTTCAGAGCGTCTAGCTCAGCGGCAATGTCTCGCGCTTCGTCTGGGTCTTGGGTGGTAAGCAAGCGCACACCGAGATCGGATTTGCCCACACGACCGCCCGCGTTGATGCGCGGCCCCAGTGCGAAGCCTAAATCAGAGCAAATCGGCGCGCGATTGAGGCGAGAGGCGGTAATAAGCGCATCCAGACCAACATTGTGGCGGCCCGCCATGACTTTCAGACCTTGCGCCACAAATGCGCGATTAAGGCCTCGCAACTGAGCGACGTCAGCCACTGTTCCCAACGCAACGATATCTAACAGATCAAGCAGTTTAGGTTCTGCGCGATTTTCAAAATAGCCCTGACCGCGTAACAATCGGATCAGTGCTGCGCCGAGCAACCACGCGACACCGACAGCCGCCAGATGACCGTGCGTAGCACCTTCGCCTTCGTCCAGCCGGTTGGGGTTCACAAGCGCGAAGGCATCGGGGAGTTGAGTGGCGCATTGATGATGATCGACGACGACGACATCAACGCCCGCGCCCTTTGCCATTGAAAGCGCTTCATAGGCTTGCGCCCCGCAATCGACAGTGATGATCAGGGTGGAGCCAGCCTCTGCCAGTTGCACCAAAGCCGCGCCGGACGGCCCATAGCCTTCCATTAGCCGGTCGGGAATGTAAGCATCTGCATGCAAGCCAAGGTCGCGGAGGAGACGAATGAGAAGCGCAGCCGACGTTGCGCCGTCCACATCATAATCGCCGAAGATGGTGACTTTTTCCTGCGCGATAACGGCATCGGCCAGCCGCTCCGCCGCGCGGTCCATATCTCGAAAGATCGATGGGTCAGGCATGAACGCACGGATGGTCGGTGCGCGGTAAGCCGCCAGAGCATCTGGCGGGCATCCGCGAGAAAGAAGCAATTGCGTAACGAGATCATCGCTCCCCAGCCCGTCCGCCGAAGCGCCGCGCCAGCGCCACTGTTGGCCAGTGATAGATCGGGTGATTGAAAGGGGGTTCATGACTTTGAGACCATCATCATCGGCTAAGGCCTGTGCCACCCAGTGGCAAGTTAAGAAACCTCTGCGTCCACTGCCCCATCAGCAAAGGTCAGCACCAGCTTTCCTGCCGTGCGAGCCGCCTGGGCGCTTGTGACGATACCTCCATTGTGGTCGCCAATTCGGGCATAACCGCGTTTAAGCGGAAGATCTGGGTGGAGCGATTGGGCGACACGCCAAAGCTGATCGAGCTTGTTTCCCGCGCTCGTAAAACGCTGAACCAGCATCGCGGGGCGGAGCACGCCGGATGTGCGCGCAAGATCAGCATTGGCTCGGCTGATCCGCAGACTTAAGCCGCGTTTGGCCCGTTCCCCCAGATCATCGGCGCGCTGGCTTTGGGGGCCCAGCAAAGCATCAGGCTTTGGCAATCGGCGGGCTGTTGCAGTGAGGCGCTCCTCTGCGCGCTCGGCATAACGGCGCACCAAGCGTAGGCTTCGTGCGCCTGTGCTTTCTAGGCCCGAGATCAGCTCACTGCGCACAGGTACGGCCATTTCTGCTGCTGCCGTAGGCGTTGGCGCACGAACGTCTGCGGCAAAATCACACAGGGTCGTATCCGTCTCATGCCCGACAGCCGAAATCGTCGGGATGGTGCAGGTGGCGACCGCGCGCACGACGGGTTCTTCGTTAAACGCCCATAGGTCCTCGATTGATCCGCCGCCGCGCGCGACGATCACAAGGTCGGGCCGGTCTGCGCCTTGCATGGCGGAGAAGCCATTGACCGCTGCTGCGATCTGCGCCGCCGCGCCGTTGCCTTGCACCAGCACTGGCCAGACAATCACTCGCGTCGGGCATCGGTCAGCAAGGCGGTGAAGGATATCGCGGATCACAGCCCCGGTCGGCGATGTCACAACGCCGATGGTGTGCGGCAAAAACGGCAGCGCGCGCTTGCGTTCCGGGGCGAACAGCCCTTCTGCGCCAAGCCGCACTTTGAGTTTCTCCAGCAAAGCCAGCAGTGCACCTTCGCCTGCGATTTCCATGCTATCGACCACGATCTGATATTTTGACCGGCCGGGATAAGTCGTCAATTTGCCACTGGCGATGACTTCAACACCGTCCTGCGGTACAAACGCGAGCCGCGCGGCTCCGCCCTTCCACATCACTCCGTCAATAACGGCGTTCTCATCCTTTAGCGCGAAATAAAGATGGCCGGAGCCGGGGCGTTTGAAGCCCGATATCTCGCCGCGAATGCGCACATGGGAAAATCCGCTTTCGACATGACGTTTGAGCAAAGAGGATATTTCAGTGACCGACAAGGCTCCGGCATTGTCGCCGGGGCGTTCACTGGCTAACAGCTTGCCTTCAGTTTCGTCTAGGAAATCAGGCACTATGAACATCCTGTTGATCGGTTCGGGCGGGCGCGAACATGCGCTGGCGTGGAAGCTGGCGCAGTCACCGCTCTGCGATACACTCTATGCCGCACCGGGCAACCCCGGCATTGCAGAGGAAGCAACTCTCGTGGATGTCGACCCGCGCGATCATGTTGCAGTTGTCATGTTTTGTGTGGATCATGATGTCGATCTGGTTGTCATCGGGCCTGAAGCACCGCTGGTCGACGGCCTAGCCGATAGCCTCGACATTGCAGACATCGCCTGTTTCGGACCAGGCAAGCTGGCCGCTCAGCTGGAAGGATCAAAGGGCTTTACCAAGGACCTGTGTTCCACCGCGAACATCCCGACAGCCGCTTATGAACGCTACGCGACCAAAGCTGACGCGCTGGCGGGACTGGCGGATTTCAAGGCTCCCTATGTGATCAAGGCAGATGGCCTCGCCGCTGGCAAAGGCGTCATCATTGCCGAGACACTCGCAGACGCCGAGGCCGCGATTGAGGATATGTTCGGCGGTGGGTTCGGCGAAGCTGGGGCAGCCGTCGTGATTGAGGATTTCATGACAGGTGAGGAAGCAAGCTTCTTCGCGCTGACGGACGGCACCAGCATCGTCGCCTTCGGTTCCGCGCAGGATCACAAGCGGGTTGGGGAAGGTGACACCGGCCCCAACACAGGTGGCATGGGGGCCTATTCGCCTGCAACGGTCCTCACGCCCGCGCTGAAGGCACGCGTGATGACTGAGATTATCGCGCCAACCGTGGAAATAATGATGGCGCGGGATATGCCTTACTCGGGCGTATTGTTCGCGGGACTGATGCTGACCGACGAAGGCCCCAAACTGATCGAATATAATTGCCGCTTTGGCGATCCTGAATGCCAGGTGCTCATGTCACGGTTTCAAGGGGATTTGGTGGCGTTGATGCTGGCCGTGGCGGAGCGGCGGCTGGCGGAGGCAGAGGTGCCGCGCTTTTCGGACGAGGTAGCGCTTACTGTGGTGATGGCGGCTAAGGGCTATCCTGACGCGCCAGAAAAGGGCGGTTCCATCGCTATTGGCGATGTGGGTGCAGCCAAAGTCTTTCACGCGGGCACAGCGCTCTCAGATGGTCAATTGGTTGCCTCTGGCGGGCGGGTGCTGACTGTTACCGCAGCGGCAGACAGCGTAACAGCGGCACAGGCCGGGGCCTATGCCGCTGTCGATGCTATCACCTTCCCGTCCGGTTTTTGCCGCCGCGATATTGGCTGGCGCGAAGTGGAGCGGGAAGCGCTTTAACCAGCCACCACCCGCGCCGGGGCCAATGGCTCTGGCGTGTCGCCCAGCTTTTTCTGGCCCCAATCGATGTTGCGGGTCAGATACATCACCCCGGCAAGGGCAACAAAGAGCAGAAGCGATCCGATCAAGAGCGAGTAAGCCTCAAGGCTCAGCAGCACGTAGAGCGTACCGTAGAGACCGGACAACAGCCCGCCGATCCATTTCGCCCGGCCCCAACTTTTAAGGACAGCAGCCGAATAAGCCGTGATCAATCCGATGATCCCGCCGCTGGCGAGGGCATAGGCGGTTCCAAAGCCAACCACTTCGGCCATCGCGAGCAGGAGGACGAAGAACATCACAAGTCCTGCGCCAACCAGTAGATATTCGATCAGCGAAACACGGACCCCGCCAATGACATCAAACATCAGGAAGGCGACGAACGTAAAGCCGACAAACAGAAAGCCATATTTGGTGGCGCGGTCGACCTGGTTGTAAATATCGACGGGTTCAAACAGATCGACCCGCGCTTCGGCTTTGCTGACGGCCTGGTCAGGATCAGCAACGCGGTCATCGCCATAAATGGCATCTGCTTCGGGTGTGCCGCTACCACCCAGGCCAAGGCCGCCAGCTTTCCAGGTCGCGGTGAAGCCTGTGCCGTCGATGGTACGGGTAATGGGCAACATCCCTTTGAAGCTGGGGCTTTGCCAAGGGGATGTGACAGTCCACATCGTTTCAGTGCCTTTGGGTTGCATCGTCAGCATCCCGTTGCCGCGAAAGCCGAAGGCAAAGTCCGCCGCCAGCTCGCCAGATTTCAGAGCGGTCGCATCAAATTCGCCGTGAAAGCCTTGGCCAAGCGAGCTAGCGCCTGGTTTGAGTTTCAGAGTCTTTCCGCCAATCCGCGCGACGGGAGTGGTTCCGGCCAGGCCCTGAACGTCGGACAGTCCAAAACGTAATTCGGCTTGGTCGAACCTGAGCGACGCCAGCGGTGATTCGCTCTTGTCCAGATCATCGGGCAAAACATAGCGAGCCTCACCCTTATGATCGGCCTGATAGACAACAGATTCATAGATTGACCGTTTGCGCCGTTCGGGGATGAGTTTGGTTTGCAGCGACGACGTGCTGGGCTCGATCGTCAGTTCGCGGCGAACCAGCTGCACTTTTGAGACCTGTTTGCCATTTTCTTCAACATTCACGGTTTCTTGCGTTGTGTAAGGAATGATCAGCAGCGGGCCGACCAGCCTTTGTGCGCCGCCCCAGCCTTCCGCAATGGATTCGCGCGCCTCCTTTGATCTGGATTGGCGGTCATAGTTGAGAAGGTAGATCGACAGGATCGGGATCGAAAGCAGGAAGCCAGCGGCCAGCATGATCAGGAATTTCATGCCGGGGCTGCGGTCCCCGTTGGTGGACGGTGAGGTAAAGGACATTATTATTCCCCTTTGCGGATGTGGAGCGTCCGCAATGGTCCTGAGGCGCGCAGCGAGAATGCGCGATATGTGGAGAGGTGGTGCAGAAGCAGAGCGAAGCCAGTGCATTCACCCACCATTCAGCACGCTTCGCCTGTATTGAGAGCCACAGTCAGCGTTAGGGGATTTCCATGCCGTCACTCACTCGTGCCTCCCGCAGCATCGCCGCCCTCGGGCTCCTGTCCCTCATTTCCGCGCCAGTCAGTTCGGTCGGCGCGAGGAGTCAGCCAGTTGTGAAGCCAGCGCCCGTGCCTGACGATAGTCCGGTTCGCTGTCGTCAAGGGAGTGACAGTGACGGCGATGTCATAGTTACGGGCCAAAAAGTGAAGCGTTATGGCAACGGAAGTTCATCCTACCCTGCCCCTCCGCCGCCAGTGGCTCCTATGCCGACTCCGTCCGTATCCAAAATGGCTCCTCCCGGTGTTATAGCGGGCGATGCAGCACGGACGCGCATGTCGATGCCATACCCAACGCTACAGCCGCAGATTGAAAACCGCGAACGCTATACCGGCAAAGAAGTCGCCAGCATCAAATCAACTGCGAGTGAGCCTGTTTCGACTTTCTCAGTCGATGTTGACACAGGAAGCTATGCCAATGTTCGCCGATTCCTAACCCAAGGCCAAACCCCGCCTGTGGACGCAGTGCGGACGGAAGAAATGCTCAATTATTTCCGCTATGATTATCCGCTGCCCAAGGACCGCAGCCGCCCGTTCAGTGTGACAGCCGATATGGCGAAAACGCCTTGGAATCCGAACACAACGCTGCTCCGCATTGGGATAAAGGGGTTTGATCTGCCAAAGGCTGAACGTCCAGCCACAAACCTTGTGTTCCTGGTCGATGTGTCGGGATCGATGCTTGCGCAGGATAAGTTGCCGCTGGTAAAAACGTCTTTGTCGATGCTGGCGGATAGGCTTGGCCCGAATGACCGGGTTTCGATAGTGGTTTATGCCGGCGCTGCGGGTATCGTCCTCGATCCGACCAATCAGCCGCGCTACGTGAAGCAGGCGCTCGACTGCTTGCAGGCGGGCGGATCGACGGCAGGCGGGCAGGGGATGGAGCTTGCCTACGCAACGGCACGCGCCAATTTCGTGCGCGGCGGCGTGAACCGAGTGATCATGGCGACAGACGGTGATTTCAACGTCGGCATCAGTTCCAACGACGGCATCGAGGCCATTGTCAAAAAGAACCGCGAAACTGGCATCACGCTGACCACGCTCGGCTTCGGCCAAGGCAATTACAATGAAGCGATGATGGAAAAGGTCGCCGATATTGGCAACGGCAACTATGCCTATATCGATACGGCCTTAGAAGCGCAAAAGGTGCTGGATGAAGAAATGGCCGCCACCATTTTCACAATAGCGAAGGATGTGAAGATCCAGCTGGAGTTTGATCCCGCTGTGGTGAAGGAATACCGCCTGATCGGATATGAAAACCGCATTTTGGCCGAAGAGGATTTTAACAATGACAAGGTCGATGCCGGAGACATTGGGTCTGGCCATCAGGTGACGGCACTGTACGAGATTGTGACCGCTGGCCGCCCCGGATGGCTGCCAGAACGGCGGTATGAGGCGAACAAAATGCCTTCAAAGTCCATGATTGCTTTGCCGCCGCGCGAAGTGGGCTGGCTCAAGCTGCGCTATAAATTGCCAGACGGCGATACGTCGATGCTGATTGAACAGCCGATTGGCTATGGCCAGTTCCAACGCGCCGCACGTCCAACCGGAGACATGGCATTCGCAACCGCTGTTGCCGCGTTCGGGCAGAAGTTGCGCGGTGACAAATATCTGGGCGATTTCAGCTTTGCTGATGTCCGTGCGCTGGCAGGAGAACAGCGCGGATATTTGCGGGAGGAGTTTCTGAAGCTGACTTCGCTTGCAGGTTCGCAGAAAGTGGCGGCGCGCGAGCAGTAGGGGGCATCTTTGCCCGCCCCCTTACTAGACTCTTCCATTTCCTCCGTTAGGGTGGCGGCCAGCGGAGTCGCACCTCACGCGTTTCCGTGTTGCGTATAACCCTAAGAGGGGATGGAAAGATGAACCCAGTGACCAAAATCGTCATTGGTGCCTTGGCGACCACAGCAGTTGCGTGGTTCCTGCACGGCCCAATGAAATTCGGCGAAAAATGCGCCGCAAACGCCTCCGCTCCTGCCATCGCGGCCCCTGTGCCTGCAGCGGGCGTTGCCGAAGCACCGGCGACTGCTGAAGCCATTGTCAGCTGCCAGACGAAAGTCGACGGCATTATCAAAGGCAAGACCATCAACTTCGTAACCGGCGGCGCTGCAATCGCGCCTGACTCGCTGACATTGATTGAAGCCTTGGCAACCGAATTGAAGGCTTGCGCCGGAACGTCAGTTGAAGTGGCTGGGCACACCGATGTCACGGGCGGCACAGTGCCCAATCAGCGCTTGTCCGAAGAGAGGGCCAATTCCGTTGTCTCGGCTCTGGTCGAACGCGGCGTGCCAACTGCACGGCTTTTGCCAAAGGGCTTCGGTGAAACTGCTCCGCTTGATCCTGCAATGAATTCAGCAGCGCATGCCAAGAACCGGCGCATCGAATTCAAAGTCGCCGCCACCAGTGCGGCTCCTGCCGCCGCTGGTAAGTAAGGGAGGATCACCATGTCTTTTATCAGCACACTCATCCCTGCACTCATTTTTTACGCGATTGGCCTGTTGATTGCGTGGCTCATTTGGGGCCGCACTTCATCTGATAACAGCTAACGCGCACAAGATTTTGAGAGGAATTTAATATGTGGCCACTTTGTGCATCTGTGCCGTGGTTTTGGAGTTTACTGCCCCTTCTGCTCGGCTTTTTGACGGGTCTGTGGATTTGGGCGCGAATGGGCGGCGTCAGCAGAGATGCCGAACTTGCTTATGCGGCACCCACACCGCGGGTTGAACCCGTTGCGGTTCCCAAACCTGAACCTGTTGCCTTCAAGGCGCCTGAACCAGTCGCCATCCCGAAAGTTTCGGTCCCTGACGTCGGTCTGGGTGCAGCGGCTGTCGCGGGTGGCATTGCCCTCACGGCAATTGGCATTCCAGCTGCTGTTGGCGCAGCAGATGATTTACTGATCATCAAAGGCATTGGGCCAAAGTTGAACGGCGTTCTCAATGGTCTTGGCATCTCTCGGTTTGACCAAATCGCCAACTGGACGGCAGGCGATGTTGATAAGGTTGACGATCATCTCGGTCAATTCAAGGACCGGATCGGTCGCGAAGAATGGATCCCGCAGGCGAAACTTCTTGCCGCTGGTAACATGCCGGAATGGGAACGCATTTACGGGACCGTAAAGACCGCTGCTGCCGGAGCAGGGGCAGCCGCGATGCTGGCCATTGGCATACCGGGGGCAGTTGGTGATGCGGATGATCTTCTGCAAATCAAAGGCATTGGGCCAAAACTGAATACGCTTCTCGTGGGCCTTGGCATTACGCGCTTTGACCAGATTGCGGCTTGGGGTGCAGCAGAAATTGACAAGGTGGATGACCATCTTGGCACGTTCAAAAATCGCATCACGCGGGATAGCTGGATTGAACAGGCTGGCCTTCTCGCCAAAGGCATGATCGCTGAATTTGAGGCTAAATTTGGCAAGCTTGATAGCGAGAATAAGTAAGTCCCTCACAGGACCAGGCTGGCGCGTCCGCACCCTGCGTGCGGGCGCGCTTTGCTGTGTCTTGGCCAGCGTCTTTGCAACGATGGCCACCGCCCAGAATTTTGAGGACGAACGTCAAGCCCTAGCACGCGCCAAAGCGCAATCGATCCTCGCCGAAGCCCGCGCAGGTCGGCTTGAAAAAATCGCTGCGGAACAAATGAATGAAGCCGAAGCGGTGAAGGCGCGTGCCGCCGCAGTGGCAGCGCGCATCCAAGCTACAGAAGCCGATATCTCCGCGGCGGAATCGCGAATTGTCATCATTGATCGACTGCGCAGTGAACAACGGGACCGTCTGGCGGCCAAGCAGGAACCTGCGATGCGTTTGATGGCGGCGCTCCAAACATTGTCACGCCGTCCACCTGCGCTGGCGCTGGTGCAACCGGGATCGGTGACAGATCTGGTGCATGTGCGCGCAGTGCTTGCTGGGCTGATCCCTCGGCTTCGCGCACGGACAGCCGATTTAAGGGCCGAAATCGACCGTAGCAAAATTTTGCGCGCGGATGCCGACCGTGCCCTTGTTGGGCTGGAGACGGCGCAGAACCGGCTTGCGGAGCAGCGTCAGGGATTGCTAGCTGTTTTTGCGCAGCGCCGGGCGGTAGCGGACCAGACCACTGGTCAAGCCCTGGCCGAACAAGACAAAGCCATGGCGATGGGCGAAAAGGCGCGTGATATTGTTGAGCTTCTTGGCCGCGTGTCTGTCGAAGGCGAAGTGCGTGACCGGCTGGCAGCTCTTCCCGGGCCACTGATTCGCCCGACCGGCACGGGTTCAAACGACAACGCGCCAGTGGCAACCGTTCAAGCTGATCAGGATAGCATCCCTTACCGCCTGCCTGTCATTGGAACTGTGGTGCAGGGGCTTGGCGAAGTCTCCAGCGTTGGTGTGCGTTCTCGGGGTCTCACTTTGTCCGTTCGCCCCGGCGCACAACTGGTGGCACCCAGCGGAGGCACAATTGCCTTCGCCGGGCCGTTTCGCGGCTATGGCAATATCGTCATTATCGATCATGGCCGGGGGTGGAGCAGCGTTGTTACCTCTATCGCAGCTTTAGATGTGCGCGTCGGTGATTCGGTTTTGCAGGGCAGTCCACTGGGCCGCGCAGGCGACGAACAGCCCAGAGTAACCGTTGAACTGCGTCAGAAGAATATTCCCGTCGATATTACACGCTTTGTGGGCTGAATTTTCGTCCGTTTACCCATTAGTGCCATTTGAAGCCGCAGCGAATGGATGTAGACACTCTTCATATCCTAATGAGGTTCGTTAAATCATGATCAAGCCTGTTTTCCGCGCCGCCCTGTTGGTGACCAGCGTTGCCCTGATCCCCGCCGCTACAACGGCCATCGCTGCAGTCGACTCCTCCACCTACCGGGAAATGGATCAATTCATGTCGGTGTTTGAACGGGTGCGGACGGATTATGTGGAAAAGGTCGATGATAATAAGCTGATTAAAGGCGCAATTGAGGGGATGTTGTCCAGCCTTGATCCGCACAGCAGCTATCTCGACGCGCGCGATTTTGACAATATGCGCACGCAGACCGACGGAAATTACGGCGGCCTTGGGCTGCAAGTGACGCAGGAAGACGGCGCAGTGAAAGTCATTTCGCCCACCGAGGATACGCCTGCCTGGCGCGCTGGGATTAAGCCGGGTGACTTCATCACCCATCTGGATGGCACATTGATCGTTGGCGGACCGCTGGACGAGTCCGTTGATAAGATGCGCGGCACGCCCGGCACGAACATCAAACTCACCATCGTGCGTCTAGGCCGCGATAAGCCATTTGACGTCACGCTGACGCGCGAAGTCATTCAACTGAAACCAGTGAAGTGGGAAGTGCGCGGCGATGTTGGCGTGATCAATATCAACAGCTTTTCACGCAACACAGGCGCTGATGTGCGCGCCGCACTGGCGTCAATTGATAAGAAGCTGGGTCGCCAGCCACGAGGCTATGTTGTTGATTTGCGGTCTAACCCAGGCGGTTTGCTCGATCAGGCGGTCGAAGTGACAGATGCCTTTCTTGAAACAGGTGAAATCGTATCACAGCGCGGCCGTAACCGCCGTGATATCGAGCGCTATTATGCTCGCAAAGGTGATTTTGCCCACGGTCTGCCTATTGTCGTGCTGGTCGATGCAGGCTCTGCCTCAGCATCGGAAATCGTCGCAGGTGCCCTGCAGGATCACCACCGGGCGCTGGTAATGGGTGAACGCAGCTTCGGCAAAGGCTCCGTTCAAACCCTCATTCAGTTGGATGACACGACGGCTTTGCGCCTTACCACGGCGCGCTATTACACGCCGTCGGGTAAGTCGGTGCAAGAGGGCGGGATTGAGCCGGATATTGCCGTGCCGCAAATCTCTGACCCAGACTATAAGGCCCGCCCCAAATTCCGCGAGGCGGATTTGAGCCGCCATCTGGTCAATGAAAGCAAAGTGGACAACGCGACTCTGGAGTCTGACACCAAGCCAGACCCGCGCTTTTCCGCGACGCCGGACCAGTTGAAAGCGAAGGGCATTACAGATTTCCAGCTTCACTATGCTTTGCAGACGGTGGGCCGCGTGGCTCCGTCGCAAATGGCAGGGGGCGGACAGCGCAAGGGCGGTAAGTGAGTTCACTGCATAAGGCGCGCGCGCTGGCTCTTATCGTTCCAGCCACTTTGATGGCGGGTGCGCTTGGGTCACAATATATTGGTGGCTTGGTCCCTTGTGAGATGTGTTACTGGCAGCGCTGGCCGCATGACGCAGCGATTGTGCTGGCGCTTTTTGCTTTCGCAGTCCGCGAACCGAGGGCGCAGCGGGCGTTGGTGGTATTGGCGGCTCTTGCGATACTAGCAAGCGGCGTCATCGGAGGATTTCACGCAGGCGTGGAATATGGCTGGTGGCAGGGGCTCACGCAATGTTCACAGCCCCCTGGTGCCGGCAGCGGCAATTTTATGAATGACATTATGAAAGCGCCGCTGGTTCGCTGTGACCAAGCCCAATGGACCCTGTTCGGTATCTCTCTGGCAGGCTATAACATGTTAATCTCAATTGCGGCATTTGCTGCGATTGTCACTTTGGCGCAGGGCAAACAGCATGAGGAACGTTGATACAGATGCAATGATCCGGGTGGACCAAGCTGGAGAGTTTGGGGCTGCGCGAATTTACGCGGGGCAACTTGCCGTGTTGGGTGATCGCCATCCGATGGCGCGCGAAATCCGCCACATGGCAAGCCAAGAGGCGCGCCATCTGGAAAAGTTCAATGCCATGATGGCAGAGCGCGGGGTCCGCCCCACAGCCCTGCATCCATTTTGGCATGTCGCGGGTTATGCGCTGGGTGCCGGAACCGCACTGCTTGGCCCGCAAATGGCGATGGCCTGCACAGCTGCTGTAGAAACCGAAATTGATCGCCATTATTCTGAGCAATTGGCAGAGTTGGGCGAGAGTGATCCTGAACTCAGCGATGCGATCCGCGATTTCCAAGCTGATGAAATTGAGCATAAAGATGCCGCCATAGCCTCCGGCGCGGAGACCATCCCCGGTTATCCTTTGTTCGCTGCCGCCATCCGCTTTGGCTGCCGCACCGCAATTGCACTTTCAAAGCGCGTTTGATCAGCTTATATTCAGGAAGAAAATGAGAGGTTTGCCTTTATGAGACTGATCTTAGCAGCCAGCTTGGCCATGACCGCCCTTTCCGTACCAACCGTTGCGCCAGCGCAAGAGCGGATCTTGACCATCTTTGGTGAGGACAAGTGCCCGGAAAATACAATATGCGTCACTGCGCCCGAGGCCGACCGTTACCGCATCCCAAAGGAACTGCGCCCGCAATCGACCAATCCAGCCAACCAGAGCTGGGCCGTTCGCAGCCGCGCAACACTTGATACTGGCAATGCCAGCCCGATGTCGTGCAACAAAGCCACGAACCAAGGCTGGGCGGGATGCTGGTCAGAAGAAATGCGCAAGGCCAAGGCCGAAGCACGGGCAAAGCAAGAGGCAGACAGCAATTTGCCATAAGCGTTGCACTGTTTTCGACGCCATACAAAATGTCCAATCCAATCTGTCAAAAACTGTAAATAGTGCGGCCAACCGCCTTGCGATGGGGTCTGAATTAGCGCCTATTCATACGCGATTCATGGTATCAGACCGACATAGTGAATCAAGAAAATCAGATTAGAGGATGACACCCATGGCCAAAACTATTCCTGCATTTGTGGCACTTTCGACATTGATGATGTCGACGACCCCTGCTGTTGCGATCGATACCACCCAACCTGTGGCTCGCACTTCGGCAGCGCCTGAGACGAGCAGCAGCTTTGGCGGGGCGAATGGTATGGGCATCTTTGGCTGCTCTTCAGATGGCAATAAACAAGTTGGCGTTGCAGCCGTAGGTGGTCTGCTTGGTGGCTTATTGGGAAACCGCATTGCGGGACGCGGCAGCAGAACGCTCGGCACATTGCTTGGCGCTGGCCTTGGTGCAGCCGCAGGTTCGGCACTGGGCTGCAAGCTTCAAAAGAATGACCGGGTAAAGGCGGAACGCTCCGTCGAGAATGCTGTGACGACAGGCGAAAATCAAAGCTGGAAAAGTGATGAAACCGGCGCGTCTGGAACTGTGGAAGTGAACAATGCAGGCCTCGGCGCAGGCCTTGCGGATATAAAATTCGCCAAGGGCGTGGAACCCGCCGCCGGCTACTCCAAGCTGGGCAAAGCTTATCAGACAACGGCCACCGCCAATTTGCGCAGCCGCCCCGGCCTTGATGGTGCAATTTTGGGCCAAGTGGCCACCGGAACGCGCGTCTGGGTGCCTGCGTCAGTGCAAGGATCACCTTGGTATCTGGTCTCTGACAACGGCACCGCGCAAGGCTATCTCTCTAACGCGCTTTTGAGACCAGCAGTCACGCAAACAGCAGCCAATGGCTGCAAAATGGTCAAGCAGACAGTGAATATGCCCGGAAGCGCAGCACAGTCGGAAAGCTATCAGGCATGCAAGGGCTCTGACGGGCAGTGGGTGATGACACGGGTTTGAGGGGACGGGACGGGTGGGGGTAAGGCCCCACCCTGTCTTATAGGGCGATCACGCGGGCAGGCCGTCCTCATCAAAAAGGAAGTCAGCGCTTCGCGCGGCACACGGACCAGGGGTCGGTGTCGCCTCCCGCATCAATTTTTCCAAAATCGCGCGCCGATCTACTTTGCTCTGCACAGCTTCTACGGGCACCAGACGCACGGCTGGATGTCCGTGGCGCGCCAAGATGACCTTATCACCTGCCGCCGCGCGGCGGATAAGGTCAGTGAGTTTGCTTTTGGGCTCAGTCACAGACATGTGCACGGCATGATCCTTTGCGTAAGTTTTGGACCAGATTCTGATCCAAACCAAGACGCATCAGGTTATTTCGAACAGACTGTAAATCGGCCCCGACGCCACCTGTTCCCCTGTGCCTACAACAATCGCGGAATTGAGCCAGTCATAGCGAGCGTCCCCGCATTCAAACTTCGCGATCACGGCCAAAGAATAGTCTGCGGGATCAAGCAGCGCACCCTTTGAAAAGCGCGCCATCGCTTCCGGGGCGGCTAAGAATCGTCCCTGATACGTGAGATACACAAGCGCGCCATCATCCGTTTTCAGCGTCAGGCGAACATCAATCACCATGACCCCGTCTGGCCGGTTAATCACCCAATCCGCACCGGGAAGTACAGTACCGTTCAGCCGCTCCCCGGCAAAAGTCCCGCCGGCAACTGGCGCAATCCGTCGCAATCCGGCAGGGGTCATGCCAATCATCTGCATGTTGGCGAAATCGACTGTAAGCGATAAAGTGATAAGATGCTGGTGTTTAAGTTTTGGCATGGTCAGCGGCGTAGCAGGCAGGCAGGGCCGGCGTAAAGGGAGAGCAAAAATGGATATTATCGCACGCCGTCCGGGGCCTTCTGTGCAGGAGGTTTTTGAAAGCGATATCAATCACGCGCCTGAAGTGATGCGCAGCGAATCCCCGGCGCAGGGCCAAAGCACAGCTGATGTGTCTGCCGAGCGCTATTTTTCCAAGGACTGGCATGATCGCGAGGTCGAACAGGTCTGGCGCAAATGCTGGCAATTGGCGGGCCGTGTTGAACAGGTTCCAAACGTCGGCGATCATATCCTTTATGAAATTGTCCACGATTCCCTCATCGTCGTGCGCACCGGACCCGACGAGATCAAAGCCTATATCAACAGCTGCCTGCACCGCGGAACAATGCTGCGCACAGAGGGCGGATGCGTCAACCAGTTCCGGTGCTCATTTCACGGCTGGACTTGGAAGCTGGACGGCAGCCTCTCGATCATTCCTGGCCAGTGGGATTTTGGCCATGTTGATCGGGAGAAAATGTCTCTGCCAGAGGCCAAAGTCGGACTTTGGGGGGGATTTATTTTTGTGAATTTTGATGCGGACTGTGAACCGCTGGAGGCTTATCTCGAAAATCTGCCAGAACATTTCGCAGCCTTCAATCTTGAGGACCGCTATATCGCCGCGCATGTCGCAAAAATCATGCCGTGCAATTGGAAACTGGCCATGGAAGCCTTTGTTGAGGCTTATCATGTCGGCGTCGCGCACCCCCAAGTGCTCGGCTATTACGGCGACACCAACACGCAATATGACATCTGGCCCGGTGTGCGTCACGTCAGCCGTATGATCAGTGTGCAGGGTGTGCCATCGCCTGCCATGAAGGGGATCCCGGCAGAACGCACGATTGAGGAAATGCGCCGCGATGTGCCCTTCTTTGCAGGCAAGCCCATTGAGGTGGGCAAGGGCGAAACAGCGCGAGGCAAATTGGCGGAGCGCGCGCGGGAGCGGATTTCGCGCTCTATCGGCCGAGATATGTCGGCGCTATCCGATACGGAATCGCTTGATTTGATCGAATATATGCTATTCCCGAATATGGTGCCATGGGGCGGGCAGGCGCTTCCCATCACATACCGGTTCCGCCCGAATGGTGATGATCCCGAAAGCTCAATTATGGAGATAATGTTCCTCTTCTCCAAAGCCCCAGACGGCTCCCACCCCGCGCCTGCTAAAATGACGATGCTGGCGGTAGACCAGAATTGGTCCCACGCGCCTGAGCTCGGCTCCGCTGCGATGGTTGCTGATCAGGATACAGATAATCTTTTCCGCATTCAAAAGGGCCTGCGCGCGTCAAAAAAGCCGGGCGTCACGCTAGCCCGATATCAGGAAAGCCGCATCCGCCATTATCACGAGACGCTGGACGCCTATATGTCGCGCTAGCACATCAGCAGCGTCTCTACAGGGCCACGTTCAGCGCCTCAACCGCATCGGCATATTCCTGCATGAAGCTTTGTACGACAGAACGCGCGGACGTTACGTCCTCGACCAGCCCTACGCCTTGCCCGACGAAATATGTGACCAGTTCGCGCGCCTGCGTGTTGCCCCCTTCGGCGGCTTTGGTGGCGCGGTGGATGGCGGGTTCGGCGATCAGCGACTGCATTGGCATCGGCAGTGCGCCGGGGCTGTCGGCCCCTTCCCACGCATCGGTCCAGGCGGACTTCAATTGACGGCTATATTTGCCCGTGCGGCCCTTGGACCTCACCGTATCGCGCGACCTGGCGGCGACCATTTTGTCGCGGAAAATCTGGCTGCATTCGCTTTCGGTGGTGGAAAGCCAGACCGAGCCCGTCCACGCGCCTGCCGCGCCCATTGCCATGCATGCTGCCATTTGTTCCCCCGTCATGATGCCGCCTGCCGCAAGGACCGGGATATCATGGCCTTCGCGTTTCAACGCGCGGACGACTTCGGGGATGAGGACGAGCGTCGAAACTTCGCCGCAGTGGCCGCCTGCTTCACCGCCCTGCGCCACAATGACATCGCATCCTGCCGCCGCGAGCCGAAGCGCATGTTCCTTTGCCCCGGCGAGCGCGCCAACGGGAACGCCGTGATCCTGGCCCATCTGGATCATCGCTGGGGGTGGCACGCCAAGTGCGTTGACGATCATTTTAATGGGGTGTTTGAACGCAACGTGCAGCAGCTCCATCGCCTCTTCTGGCCAGAAGGGCGGCGGGCTATCATCGCGGGTGCGGGCATGAGTGCCTGCCTCCTCAACGCCGTGGGCTGCCAAAAGATCGCGGACGAAATCCGTATGCGCCTCTGGAATGCGGCTGGCGAGCATTTTGGATGTCAGGCCCTTTTCATCCTTCACCGATAGATTTTCAGGAATAAGCACATCGATTCCGTAAGGCTTCCCGTCGACATGCGCGTCGATCCATTGCAGTTCGACTTCCAATTGCTCTGGGTTGAACGCCGTTGCGCCGAGCACGCCAAAGCCGCCAGCTTTACTGACCGCCGCCACCACATCACGGCAATGGCTGAACGCAAATAGTGGGAATTCGATGCCGAGCTGGCGGCATAGGGCGTTGGTCATGAGGCTCTCCTTATTTGCTATGTCTTGTAATCCTGCCAAGCACCGTCCACGAAACGCCCAACGCAATCAAGAGGGTAGCATGGCAAAACCATATGATGTCGTCGTCATCGGCGCAGGGGCAGGCGGGCTGACAGCTGCTGGTGGCCCGGCCATGTTCGGGCTGAAATCTGCGCTGATTGAAGAAGGGGAAATGGGGGGGGATTGCTTGAACGCTGGCTGTGTGCCGTCCAAAGCGATCATTGCAGCGGCGCACCGGGCGCATACCGCGCGGCAAGCGACGCGGCTGGGCGTCACGCTTTCTCCTCCCCAAGTCGATTTTGCAGCTGTGATGGCTCATGTGCACAGCGCAGTGGAAACAATTGCTCCGGTGGATTCACAAGAAAGATTTGAGGGGATGGGTGTTGCGGTCTTTCGCGGGCGAGGGCGCCTGATCGATGACCGGACCGTCGAGGTCAATGGTCAGCAGTTGAAGGCTAAGCGGATCGTGATCGCCACAGGCTCGCGCGCACGGGTTCCGGATGTGCCGGGCCTAGCGACTGTGCCCTATTTGACGAATGAGACGCTGTGGAAACTCACGGACCTGCCCCGCCATCTTGCTATCATCGGCGGCGGGGCGATTGGGATGGAAATGGCGCAGGCGTTCCGGCGGCTTGGGTCAGACGTGACTGTGATTGAAGCGGCTCGCCCGATGCCGCGCGACGATGCTGAGGCGGTTGATCTGGTGATGGCGACACTGCGCGGCGAAGGCATCGTGATCCGCGATCAAACTGGCGTAGCGTCTGCAGCAATGGCCGGCAGTGACATTGCGCTCACGCTCAGTGATGGCAGCACCGTCAAAGCGAGTCATATTCTGGTTTCCGCAGGGCGCGTTCCAAACGTCGAAGGAGTTGGGCTGGAGGCTGCTGGCGTTGCGGTCGGCCCAGATGGGATCATTGTCGACGCGCGCAGGCGGACAAGCAACAAACGGATTTTTGCAGTGGGCGATTGCCGCGCAGGGCCAAGATTCACCCATATGTCAGGCAATGACGGCTCCGTCGTCACGATGAACATTGCGCTTGGCTTTCCCGCCAAGGTCGATTTGCGCGCCCTGCCGTGGGTGTCTTACACAGACCCGGAGCTTGCCCAGATCGGCTTGACTGAGGCCGCTGCGCGAGACCAGTTCGACGCGGTAGATGTCATCCGCCAGGAATTCAGCCATAATGATCGGGCCATTGCCGAAGGCGCGACGGCGGGATTTCTGAAAATGATCCGCCACAAAGGCAAAGTGGTTGGCGTCACGATTGTGGGGCGCGGCGCGGGGGATTTGCTGCTGCCTTGGGCGCAAGTCATCACCGGTAAGGCATCAACCTTTGCGCTCGGCGGGGCGATTGTGGCTTATCCCAATCGGTCCGATATCTCAAAAATGGCGGCTTTTGCAGCGCATGAGGAGACTGTTTTCGGTCCGTGGTCGAAACGCTGCGCCAGGTTGGTTTCCCGGTTGCGGAATTAAGCCGCAACAGCCTCACGCTGGATAGCACCTACAGCCAAGCCAGCCGTTTTGAAATGCCCAAGCACAGTGTTAATCTGCTCCGACGTATGTTCCGCACAGAGCGAACAGCGCAACAGATAAGTGCCCGGCGGAGTCGCGGGCGGGCGGGCCAAATTCACATAGACGCCAAGGCGGATCATCTGATCCCACATCGCAGCAGCCTGTTCCTGGTCGTTTAAGATCACAGAGATAATGGCGGACTCGGGGGTCTTGGTTCCCAGCGTGAAACCTTCTGCAGTCAGCCCGGCATGAACCTGACGGACGTTGGCCCACAGCTGTGCGCGCTTGTCATGCGCGTGCATCAGCTTGCGAATGGAGGTCGCTGCCGTTGCCACAACGCTTGGCGGCAGTGAAGCTGTGAACACATAGGGACGGCACATCAGGCGCAAAACATCGAATTTTGGATGGTTTGAAACCACAAACCCACCCACAGTGCCAACGGATTTGGAGAATGTGCCAACGATGAAGTCAATCTGCCCCTCAAGCCCCTGATCCTCATACACGCCGCGACCATTGGGACCGTAAAAGCCCATCGAATGCGCCTCATCCACTAGGATCATCGCGCCATATTTCTTCGCTACGGCAACCATTTCTACGAGCGGAGCAATATCTCCGAGCATGGAATAGACGCCTTCGAGAACGACTAGCTTACCAGCCTCAGGCGGGATTTTCGCGAGGCGGGATTCGAGGTGCGCGACATTGTTGTGACGGAACCGTACCACATTGCGCTGCCCCAAAAAGCAGCCATCATAAATGGAGGCATGGCTGTCTATGTCGAGGATAACATAATCGTCCTTGCCGACCATCGTGGATACCAGCCCTAGGTTGGCCTGATAGCCGGTCGAAAACACCATGGCATGGTCTGTGCCGTAAAATTCTTTCAGCGCGTCTTCTGCGTCGATATGATCCGCGAATGTGCCGTTCAGCACGCGGCTGCCGTTGGTTCCGGATCCAAATTCATCAAGCGCGCGCTTGCCCGCCGCAATCACATCGGGGTCAAACGTCATGCCCATATAGTTGTAGGTGCCGAACAGGATCGTCTCTTTGCCCTCCACAATAGCAGTGGTGGGGGACGTCACTTTGTCCATCACAATATGGAACGGATCGCGGATGCCGGAAGAGAGCAGTCCTGCTTTCTCAGCTATGATCGCGTCATACTTACTAAACAGATCAGTCATAGGTCGTCCTTAACGGGTATCTCTGCCTATTCCAGCGGAATAAGGCAGGAACGCGGCAAGGCTTGGCAAAGCGGCTTTCGTCATGCAAGTGTCATAAAGGCCTAGCGAGAGCAAAGGGGAGTCAAACGGTGACGGAAAAACGACCAGATCAGCGGCCATTGGTCCCCAATGCGATTCATCTTGTCCGCACGGTCCAGCAATTGAACGTGACGCTTAGCCAGATGGCAGATCAAAAGGCCTCTATCCTCATGGGCGCGACGTTCGTGGTTTTCACGATTTCAGTGGGCCAAGCATCGCGGCAAGGGGCGACCAGCGCGATATTGGTCCTTGCCTTCTTTTCCTTCATTTCAGCGATGCTCGCTGTCTTTGCCATCCTGCCGTCGGTCAGCCCTAAACCCAGCGCAAACCCCAACATCCTGTTTTTTGGCAATTTCACGGCAATGACTGAAACAGAATTTGCCGATGCGGTGCTGGACGGATTGCGCAGCGATGAGGATATCTACCGGTTGATGCACAAGGATATATATCAGAACGGCCAGGTGCTGCAGCGCAAGAAATATAAATTTCTGGGCTATGCCTACCGCGTCTTTCTAGGCGGGCTGGTGGCCACGGTTGCGGCGTTGATTATCGAACGCGTTTTGGGATGAAGCCCCTTCAATCTGCGCTCGATCTGATCTAAGGCCGCGCCTCATCCCAATCGGAGACCATCATGAGTGAAGCCATTGCCGCCGACGAACTGCGTTTGCTGATCGAACGGATCGAGCGGTTAGAAGAAGAGAAAAAGGCCATGGCGGATGACATTCGCGATGTTTATTCCGAAGCGAAGTCGCGCGGATATGACGCCAAAATCATGCGTCAGATTGTCCGCCTGCGGAAAATGGAGGCCCATGACCGTGCGGAAATGGAAGCCATCTTGGATACGTACAAAGCTGCGCTGGGCCTAGGATGAACAGGCAAAAGCCGCTCAGGCTGAGCTTGACGAAGCCTTGGTTGGAACTTCCCACCAACCCTTCGACAAGCTCAGGGTGATCGGGATCGGAAAACGGTATAAATTAGGAGAAGCACAATGTTGATGACCACAACAACTGCCGTTGAAGGCCGCCCTGTGCGGGATTATCTGGGCGTCGTCACAGGCGAAGTCATTGTCGGCGCGAATATCTTCAAGGATTTGTTTGCGGGCATTCGCGATATCGTTGGCGGCCGGTCCGGAGCCTACGAAAGCACCCTGCGTGATGCACGCAAGACTGCCCTTGATGAACTTTCCGCCGAGGCCCGTGCGCTGGGTGCAGACGCCGTCATCGGAATTGATCTTGATTATGAAGTGCTCGGTTCGGGTGGATCGATGCTGATGGTGAGTGCATCTGGCACCGCGGTGAAGCTCAGCTAATGATTGGATCGCTTCTCAGCCGGGCTGTGAAGCGATCTATCTCTGCGCCCAGCATCGCATGGATATGGGCGTTTTCCATTGCTCTGTTTGCGGGCATTGAATTTGGATTTTTATGGGAATTTCCAGACCCGGATTCGTGGAACTCGTTCGCCTATTTCATGATATTCTGGGCGCTGCTTCTGTTTTTCGTTCTTTGGAAAGCAAGCCGGATATTGGGTCTGGCACCTCCGGCGCAACTGGGTTCCATCGGTTCATGGTTCGGCTGGAATTTAGTCGGTATCAGCCTTTCATTGACAGGCTTATTCCTTTGGGTTTGGACGCAAGAGCAAGCTGAATATACGCTTTTTGAGACTTTGGCCACGTCGCTCCTCACCATAATTCTTGTCGCGATTATGGCTCCGTTTCTGGTGCACGGGACGGGCCGGGCCATCAATCGCGACGGGCCGTCTATCAGAACCATTTTGCTTCATTGGCGCACGAATTGGTTTTATCTGGCCATCGCAGTTATCGTGGTCGCTGTGCCGCTTGGTTTCGCTGATGATGCGCTGTATCATTTCTTCCAAACCCCCACTGGCTTCACACCCGCCAATATTGTCACGATCGCGGGGACGAGCGTCCTTTCAGCTGCGGACTTCATCATTGGCACGGCGATTTTTGTTGTTGCTTATGAAGTTGTCGTTGAAGCCCAGCCGACCAATGTCGCCTGACCTGTTGCCCAATCGGCCTGCGCTGCGCTAAGGCAAAATCACATTTCAACTGACCCAAAAAAGTGAACCATGGCTGGCCATAGCAAATACAAAAACATCATGTACCGCAAGGGCGCGCAGGATAAGAAGCGCTCCGCCGCCTTTTCCAAGCTTTCACGCGAAATCACCGTCGCGGCGAAAATGGGCTTGCCCGATATTGATGCCAATGCGCGGTTGCGCGCAGCGGTTATGGCAGCACGAGCGCAGTCGATGCCCAAGGATAATATTCAGCGCGCCATCGACAAAGCGTCGGGCGGCGACATGGAGACTTATGAAGAAATCCGGTACGAAGGCTATGGCCCCGGCGGTGTTTCCCTGATCGTGGAAGCGTTGACCGACAATCGCAACCGCACGGCCACAAATGTCCGCACCGCGTTCAGCAAGAATGGCGGCAATCTTGGTGCTTCTGGTGCCGTGAGCCACGGCTTCGATCATCTTGGTCTCATTTCTTACGGTGCTGCGGCAGGCAATGCCGACGCGGTGTTTGAGGCTGCGCTAGAAGCTGGAGCGGATGATGTAGAATCCTCTGACGACGGCCATGACATCTGGACGTCAATGGAGCATCTTCATCCGGTAGCGAAAGCGCTGGAGGCCGCGCTGGGCGAGCCTGAAGGCGTGAAGCTGGCGTGGAAGCCCCAGATTGAAGTCAGCGTTGATCTTGCCGTCGCGACGACGCTGATGAAGCTTATTGATCAACTGGACGAAGATGATGATGTTCAGACCGTCTGGGGCAATTATGATATTTCCGACGAGGTGTTGGAGAAATTGGGCTGATCGGATGATCATTCTTGGCCTCGACCCCGGGCTCGGCACAACGGGCTGGGGTGTCATTGCGGCGGACGGCAATCGGCTGAGCCATATTGCCAATGGCCAGATTAAGACCGACGCAAAGGCCCCGTTGCCCGAACGGCTGGTCGTTCTTGACCGCGCGCTGACTGATCTGATCCTCGAATATCGGCCCGATGGCGCGGCGGTGGAGGAAGTTTTCGTCAATTCAAACCCGCAATCGACGCTGAAATTGGGCCAGGCGCGTGGGGTCATTCTGCTGGGGGCGGCGAAGTCTGGAATTGACGTTGGTGAATATGCGGCACGGTTGGTGAAAAAGGCGATTGTGGGCGTTGGGAATGCGGACAAGGCGCAGATCCATGCGATGGTCTCGCGCCTGCTACCGGGCGTTAAAATCGCTGGCGCGGACGCAGCAGACGCGCTGGCCGTGGCCATCACTCACGCACACCATGTCGCCAGCGCGCGGCGGATGGCCAAGCAAAGCCCGAACGGATAAGAACTGCCCATGATCGCGCGCCTCACCGGAACCTTGGCTGAAACCGCCGCTGACCACGCCGTGCTGGACGTGAGTGGCGTTGGCTATCTCGTGCTTGCCTCGACGCGCACGCTATCCGCCATTGGCCCGGTCGGTGGCCAAGTCATGCTGCTCACCGAAATGCAGGTGCGCGAAGACAGTATGACTCTGTTCGGTTTCGGCAGTGCGGGCGAACGAGATTGGTTTCGTTTGCTGATCAGCGTGCAAGGCGTCGGCGGCAAAGTGGCGCTGGCAATCCTTTCCACACTCGACGCTGAGGAGTTGAGTCGCGCAGTGGGAACACAGGACAAAGCCATGGTCTCCCGCGCCAACGGCGTCGGCCCCAAACTTGCCGAACGGATTGTGCGGGAACTTAAAGATAAGGTCGGCGGCGTCGCGATTGGCTTGGCAGGGAGTGCTCCTAGGATTGCCGCCGGAGCCGCAGCGGATGCCGTCTCCGCGCTCAGCAACCTCGGTTTCAAACCCGGCGAAGCAGGAGCAGCGGTCGCAGCGGCCGAAGCGGAACTTGGCGACGGTGCAACATTGGATGCTCTGGTGCGGCTGGCGTTGAAGAAAGCGGCGCATAAATAGGAATAGACAATTTCCTATGAATTTCTATACATACCCTATGTCACAGCTCAACGTCTCCATCCCGCCCGCCCTTAAATCCTGGATTGATGCCCGCGTCGCCGAAGGGCGCTATTCCAGTGCAAGCGATTATGTGCGCGATCTCGTTCGCCGCGATCAGGACAGCGCGGCAGACGAAACGGTCTGGTTGCGCGGCCTAATTGAGGAGGGCCTGGCTTCGGGGGTTTCGGATGAGAAGCCTGATACCATCATCGAGAATATCATTGCCCGACGACTCGCAAAACATGGCTGATCTGGAATTTTCGAACGCTGCTGAAGCTGATCTTGAATCAATTGATGAATATAGTCAGACCCAATTTGGGGATGAGGTTGCCGAGACTTACATGCTTGGCTTTCAGAGCGCATTTTCACTGCTACAAAGTCATCCTCTAGCTGGCGAAGAGAAAGCCGAATTGGGCCGCGGCGTTCGTTGCCTTGTGCATAGGAGGCACCGGATATTCTATCATTATGTTAATGATCTAGTCTTTGTGATCCGCATCATTCACCATGCCCAAGATGCGGGCCGTGCATTGAATTGACGAATGTGCGGGCGATGCTAGCGTTGAAGAGTGCAGCGCGTTAACGAAACGATAAAGGAATGCATGATGCAAGTTACAGTAATTCTGACGCCAGCTGAAGAGGGCGGATATGTGGCTCTCAACCCTGAAACGGGGACGGCAAGTCAGGGGGAAACGGTCGAAGAAGCACTCGCCAATCTGCGTGAAGCGGTGGAGCTTTATCTTGAGGACGAGCCAATGAAACTTACGGGCACGCCTCTGGTGACAACCATGACAATCAAGGAACATGCCTAAATTACCGCCTCTATCGGGGCGTGACATCATTCGGGCGTTGGAGCGATTGGGCTTTGTTCAGGTCGCCCAAAGCGGGAGCCACATCAAATTGCGGCGAGAAGCCGTATCTTGCGTCGTTCCTATGCACAAAGAAGTGAAAGAAGGAACGCTTGCGAACGTTTTACGCCAATCACAAATTTTGCAGGAAGAGTTTTTGGGGGCGGTGAAGTGAATAATGAAGTTTATGCTGCACTTTTTGGCGTTTTAGCGGGAGGTGTAATTCAAGCGATCATCGCTCACCTTGATCGGAAGCGAGAGGCGGAAACGGTATTGACTGCATTTGCGGTAGAGATTGACGCAATTTGCAGATTGGTTCGGCATCGCCGGTATCTGGAACTCACGCGCGAACAAATAGACCACATCAATGCAGGAGGTGAGCCAATGCACTTGAGCGTAGACTTACGACAAAATTACTTTGTTGTATTCGATGCGTTGGCGCCGAAACTTGGCATGATGACACCGGCTAACGCTGCGAAAGTTGTTAGTTTCTATGCATATTGCAAGGCTGTCATCGATAGCCTTCCGTCAGACGGGCGCTTCATAACAAATGCAAGTCCAGATGATATTCGTGCAAATCTCGTTGAGGTTGAACGAATTTTGACAGCAGTGCTGCTGCTCGGTGATGCGATTGCTCAATCGCCAAAAGTGTCTCTGGCTGAAGATGAATGACTGACGACCGCCTCACCACCCCCTTGCGCCGTCCCGAAGACGTAGACGCGGCGCTGCGCCCGAAGACCCTCGACGAGTTCGTCGGCCAGAAAGCGGCGCGCGAAAATCTGCGGGTGTTTATTGAGGCGGCTAAGGGGCGCGGGGATGCGTTGGATCATGTCTTGTTTTTTGGGCCTCCGGGGCTTGGTAAGACGACGCTGGCGCAGATTGTGGCGAAGGAAATGGGGGTCGGCTTCCGCGCCACCTCTGGCCCGGTTATCGCCAAGTCAGGCGATCTTGCCGCGCTGCTCACCAATCTGGATGACGGCGATGTGTTGTTCATTGATGAAATCCACCGGCTAGCCCCCGCAGTAGAAGAAATCCTCTACCCGGCGATGGAGGACCGGGCGCTGGATATCATGATCGGCGAAGGGCCGTCGGCGCGGTCGGTGCGGATTGATTTGCCCAAGTTTACCCTCGTTGGCGCGACGACGCGGCAGGGATTGCTGACCACTCCCCTGCGCGACCGGTTCGGCATTCCCGTGCGGCTGAACTTCTATACGGTGGACGAGCTGGAAAAGGTCATTCGCCGCGCGGCTGGGCTGCTTGATCTGGGGATTGCGGATGACGGCGCGCACGAAATTGCCAAGCGAGCGCGCGGGACCCCGCGCATCGCCGGGCGCCTGCTGCGCCGCGTGCGGGATTTTGCCAATGTCGCGGGAGAGCCTGTGGTCACCGCAAAAATCGCGGATGCATCCCTCAACCGGCTGGAGGTGGATCAGCTGGGCCTTGACGCGATGGACCGGCGCTATTTGATGATGATTGCCGATATTTATCGCGGCGGGCCTGTTGGCGTGGAGGCTTTGGCGGCGGGGCTATCGGAACCGCGTGATACGATTGAGGATGTGGTGGAGCCTTACCTCCTCCAACTCGGCCTCATCGCGCGCACGGCGCGGGGCCGCGCGCTCAATGGGCCGGGGTGGAAACATCTGGGGCTAAACCCGCCAGCGGGGTCCCAAGACGGGCTATTCGATGAATGAAATGGTGGGCGTAGCAAGGATTGAACTTGCGACCCCTGCGATGTCAACACAGTGCTCTACCACTGAGCTATACGCCCACACTGCACGCGCCTTTAACGAGGCTATCCCCGCAGCGCAACCGTTCAGTTGAGGCCAGAGGCGACTGCGGATTCGAACACTCGGTCCACCTCCATAACAAGGTCTTTCAAGTGGAAGGGTTTGGAGAGGACTTTGGCATTGGGCATTTGCAGGCCTGCGCGCAGGGTGACGGCGGAAAAGCCGGTGATGAACATCACGCGCATGCTCGGCGCGATGATCGCGGCCTTTTGGGCCAGTTCAATGCCATCCATTTCAGGCATCACGATATCGGTGAGCAGCAGGTCAAACTTCTCCCCCGCCTCTAACAGAGCATAAGCCGCCGTGCCCCGGTCCACGCCGGTGACGGCATAACCCGAACGGATTAACGCCCGTTCCAGATAGAGGCGCATTGCTTCTTCATCTTCGGCCAACAAAATTCGGATCATCCGTCACGTCTTCCTTATCAGCCGACTCTGCATCTGCTGCGTGTCACAGGGTATAATCGCAAAGTCCTAAAAAATTCCATCATTGCGCCAATCATTTGGGCCGATTAGTCACCCATTATGGCAGACCCTTTTTTCTGGCGCGGCCCCGCGACGATTTTATCCCCTGTGATCCTGTCTGTGCCGCATGGCGGGCGGCACTATCCATCCGCCATGGCGGAGCAATGCCGGTTGAGCGAAGATCAGCTGATGGTGCTGGAGGATCGCCATTCGGATGTTTTGGCAGCAGCAGCGGCGCAGGCCGGCCATCATGTCATCACCGCAAAGACCGCAAGGGCCTGGATAGACTTGAACCGGGCGGAGGATGAAGTGGACTCCGCCATGATCCTCATGGAGGACCGGCATCTGATTCCCGTGCGGCCATCGGCCAAAGTGCGCGGTGGCCTGGGCCTGATCCCCCGGCGGATTGCGCAGGGCGGGGATTTGTGGCGGGAACCACTCAACCAACATGATATTCAGGGCCGAGTCGCGCAGGTCCACCGCCCCTATCACGCCGCAATTTCAGCCGCCCTGAAGGAACGCAGTGCGAAATTTGGCGTGGCGATACTGCTTGATCTCCACACCATGCCACCGCTGAAGACAGAGATGGGCCATGCCGCGCCACACATCGTTGTAGGTGATCTTTTCCGCCGATCCGCCCATCCGCGCTATACCGAACGCCTGATGGCAGAGGCGCAGGCCGCCGGTTTTCGCGTCGCCCTTAACACGCCATATGCAGGTGGCGCGATCCTGGAACGGCACGCAAAACCGCACAAGGGCGTGCACGGGCTTCAATTAGAGGTTGACCGCAGCCTCTATCTGGATGCGACCCTGCGGGATGTTGGCGCAGGGGCCGCAGCCATCGCGCAACTCGTTCGCCGCTTGGCGGACGCCCTACGCGATGAAGCGCAGGACCAGGCGTTGGAACAGGCCCTGCCCCTCGCCGCGGAATAGCCCATAAAAAAACCACCCCGCGCAGCGCGCGGAGTGGCCAAGGTTCAGGGAGGAACGCGCACCGAAGCGCGCGCATGGACCGAAGGTTCGAAAGGGGGCTACGTTCCATCGATCCGAGACTGGATATAGGCGTCTCTATGATTGTGTTCAAGGGGAGAGAGGATGGGCTTAAGGTCCGATATGGATTTGGGGGACATTGGCGCAGACGATTACGTGGCTAAATCGTCGTCATCGTTCAGATCGGCCATCAAGTCATCAACGCTATCAAACCGCTCAACCTTACCTTCGTCAATTTCACGCAAGACAGCTTGCGTCTCCGCATTGGGGATCCGCACATCGAACGGCAGCGCCTTGTCCGCGACGACACGAACGAGCATTAACCGGATGGCGTCAGACACAGACAGGCCCATGGCAGAAAGCACTGCCGTAGCGTCTTTTTTCAAAGTCGTCTCAATCCGCGCGCGGACAACATCAATTGCGGCCATAGGGCACCTCAAAACAAAATAGCTACGATGTAGCTACTGCCGATGTCTAAAGAATTTGTTACTTTAGGTCAACGGTGAACTCGTCAGCAGATGGGTTCTGCCCAGCGTTACCGAGTAGTCTTAATAAAAAACAATGTGGCACTTCAAGACTTTCCATAAGGAGCATCCTTATCCATAAGATTGGGACAAAGAGTTTAAATTTATTTCTTGCGCACAACAAGCTTTAAAAATATAAAGAATCATGGACAAGACACTCTCCCTTTCATCGATTCGCAAACGCAAGGCCACTTTGGACGATGAGCGGTCAGAACTTGAATTTCGCTTGTCACAGATTGATGATCATTATGAGGAACTCGAAGCAGCTGAGGACTTTGTAAAGCGCTTCGGTGAACAGGGAGAGGGCAGCGATATGGCGGCTGAACCCCTGCAAGAGAGATTGCCGCTACAGCCGGTTATCCGAGCTAAAACCACAAGAGAAGCTTTGCTCCTTGCTCTCAAGGTGATGCAAGAGCCTTGGCAAACCGCCAAAGGCCTCAGGGAGCGCGCAATTCAGTTTAAAGGGACCAATATTCCGATGGCAACGGTTTCGCCAACGCTTTCAAATTTGAAGAATGAAGGACTAATTATCAGGGAAGGGCAAAAGGTTGCCCTTGCATCGCGAATTATCGATGTTGTTAGAACGATCAACAAGGAGCAGTTTAATGCGCCAGATTGATCAGCACTCCAAATTTAAGCGTGACTACAAACGTGAAAAGAAATCTGACAAAGATATTGATGTCCTCTTGAGTGTGGCGTTACACAAACTAGTGTCTGATGATCCGCTTCCCGAGCGCTATCGGGACCATGCCTTATCCGGCGAGTGGAGAGGATTTCGTGATTGCCATGTTAAGCCTGACCTTGTGCTGATTTATCGCAAAACCCCGGACATATTATCTCTTGCTCGCTTGGGTTCGCATAGTGAGTTGTTCGGGTAGGTTCATTAGCCAATCAACGGTTGCATTGGTATAATTCCCGCTCTCTGGCGCCCAAGCCAATGACGCGATTGATGTTGACAGATGCGACATGTTCTTCTATTGTTCCATCTGATCTTTGAAATTCTGCCGCCCCGCGCGGTAGGCCGTGAATATTTCCGTGACCCCGCGCGCGCATGCTGTTTCGCAGTTTGGCTCGCTCAGGAAGGGGTGAAGGAAGGTGTGCGAGTGTCTATTTCGTCACCTTCCAGATTGAATTCATTAGGGATTAGGAGCGTTCAACGCTGCGAATGCGACACCGTGAGAACAAGGTTCGAAAGTTTCGGTTCAGGTGTCAACCATGTGTCAACTTTGACGCTATTCTGCGGCCTTCGCGCGCCGCCGATGCCGATGCGGCGGTCCGACAACAAATGTGCGACTGGCACAACTTTACTAAACTTTGGAAGATTCGCGATAGGGAGTGGTGTCGCAGATGGTGGGCGCGACGAACGTGTTACAGTCTACACCGTTCGGGCTTAGCCCGAACGGATTTGGAATGACGTGCTCCGGGCGAAGACCCGGAGTTCAGGAGCCCCAAACACAAAAGCGTCCTCGCTGGGCTCCGGGTCGTTGCCCGGAGCATTGTTGTTTTTAAGCCGCAGGCACCTCAGCAGGTGCTGGCATTTTGCCTTGCTGAATTTGACGCCCGAAGATTTCGCGCATCACGCCCAGTGAAAAGAGATGCGCGTGAACCAATGGCAACAGGCCAGATTTCATCATACGGCGCAGTTGATCGCCCTTCAGTTCGCGCAGCTTTTCCTCGTTCACCATCTGGAAACCGCGGTAGATGAAGGGGGCTTCGCTGCCTTCGGGTTGGATGGAGACTTCACCGTCCATCAGCAATTTAGCGTCGCTCAGTTCCTTCATGAACGCAGTCGTGCGCTGGCCGGCCTGTTCAAACTGTTCGCAGAATTGCAGGATAGCCTGCGTTGCTTCAGTGGGATTGCCTTCGGGTGTGAACAGCGCTTCGCCGTCTTCAAATTCACCCAGCGTATCGCCGGTGGGATCAAAGCAGAGCGAAAGTTCATCTGAGTCTTCGCGCAGGCGAGCGAGCAGGAACGGGTAGCGGCGGATATAGGCGGGAACATAAGTCTCACCGATCAGCTTGCCTTCGTCATCGATGAACGTGTTGATGCCTTCATTCAGTGCCATCAGCGCAAGGGGGACGGGATTGTCGCCTGCCGAAAAGATGATCGGGTAGAAACGCTGCGCCGAGGCAAATTCGTCAATCGTCAGTGGAATGGCGTGATGCTTTGACAGGAAAGGCGCTGCGTCAGATGGCTTTGCTTTCCACTTGGCATGTTCGATGGAGGAAAGCGGCTTCAGATCGCTGAACAGCAGGGGCAGATTATTATCAACTGGCGCGCTGGCCATAGGTCGTCTCCTGTAAGAATATAGTGCGCGCGCCCTATCCGGGCTGGCCAGATGACGCAAGCCTGTCCTGAGCTTCGCTAAAAGGGGGGAACCAGTTTTCCCGGGTTCATAATGCCCTGTGGATCAAGCGCTTGTTTGACGCCGCGCAGCACCGAAAGCCGGGCTGGGCTGGAGAGGCGGGCAAGGTCAGCCAGCTTCATTTGGCCAATACCATGTTCAGCTGAGATGGATCCGCCGGCCGCGTCAACCAGATCATAGACAAAGCTACTGATCGCTTTGCCGTCGGCCGCGCGCCATGCGGGGCCATCGACGCCTGCGGGCGCGCGGACGTGGAAATGGACATTGCCGTCGCCCAAGTGGCCGTAACTGCTGGCCACGGTGCCTGCGAACTTGGCCTCAACCGCGTGGGCAGCCTCGATCATGAAGGCAGGCATGGCGTCCACCGCGACGGAAATATCATGCTGCATCGCTGGGCCATGGGCACGCTCAGCCGCTGAAATACTGTCGCGGATGCGCCAGAAGGCTTCAATCTGGCTCTCGCTTGAGGCAAGCGTTGCATCAATAACGAGGCCGCGTTCAAAGGCTGCGCTGGCATGGGCGGTCAGTGCTTCTGCGGCATCTTGTGGCGCGACATATTCGACCAGCACTTGCCACGGCGATCCTCCGGTAAGGGGAGACCATGTGCCGGGGATGTGGCGGTAGACCAAGTCCAGCGAATCGGCGGGCATCAGCTCAAAACTCTCCACGGCCTCGCCACTGCGCGCCTCAAAGAAGCGGAGCAGAGCGAGTGCGGCTGCAGGACTTTCAACGCCGAACCACGCCGCGGCGCGATCAGCCACCGCAGGCACAATCCTCAGGCTGGCCGCTGTGATGATGCCCAGTGTCCCCTCCGCCCCGACCAGCAGCTGGGTGAGATCATAACCGCGCGTATCCTTCTTCAGCACGGATAGCCCGTCATGGATCGACCCGTCGGGCAGAACCGCCTCAACGCCCAGCACCAGCTTACGCATCGTGCCAAAGCGCAGCACTTGCGTGCCGCCTGCATTGGTTGAACACAGCCCACCGACAGTGGCCGAACCGCGCGCGCCGAGCATCAAGGGAAAGCGCATATCCTCCGCCAGTGCCTCGTTTTGAAGCGTTTCGAGGATCACTCCTGCTTCTGCTACCACGACGCCTGCCTCTGCACTCATAGACCGGATGCTGCTCATCCGGCGCAGCGAAAGGATCAGCGCACTGCCATCCGCCGGTGGCGTGGCCCCGCCCACCATGGATGTGTTGCCGCCTTGGGGAACCAGCGCGACGCCGAGTTCAGCGGCGATCCGTACGCAAGTCGCAACCTCTTGCACTGTTGTCGGCGATAGGATCGCTGCCGCACTGCCCTGATAAAGCCCGCGCCAGTCCTTTAACCAGGGCGCAATCAAATCTGGGTCTTTGGTCACCGCCTTTGGTCCAAGGGCGCGTTCAAACCGTGAAATGATATCAGAGTTAATGATATTCATAGGATCTGTCCCTAGAAGAAACCGTCATTTGTTGCGACAAGTTAATCCTGCGTTCAACGCAAGGAAATCATTCAGGAAGAGAAATGGTGCGTGTAGCGTGAGTCTTTGGGCGTTGACCCTATTTGCAGCTGATGTAACGGCGGCTCCGATCATGCTTGCCCAGTTGCAAATCGAACAGCGCACGATCGTGCGGGTGCGGCCGATTGCAGCGACAGCGCCTTCATCAGCCAAACCCATTAAGTGGGCTGAAAAGAAGGGCCCGGACTGTATTCAAATGAATTCCTTGGCCGGCGCGCTCGTTTCCAGCCCGACCAGCATCGACATTTTCCTGCGTGGGGGCATCCGCTTGCGCGCGAAACTGGGGAAAAGCTGCCCGTCGATTGACTTCTATTCTGGCTTCTATGTCCGCCCAACGAAGGACGGCCGCATCTGCGAAGACAGGGACATGCTCCATTCACGGTCGGGCGGCGAATGCAAAATTGACGATTTCAAAACTTTGGTGCCTGCCAAATAGGCTTGGCCGCGTTCAAAATCAGTCTTTTCTTGACTTTTTGGGGAAAAGGGCGAAGGCCGTTCGAACTCGGCGAGGGGCTGTCCCTGCCCCAATTTCCGGTTGATTTGAATGAACTTTGCCGATCTCGGCCTATCCGACGAACTTCTGCGCGCTGTCACTGAGTCTGGCTACGACACGCCGACCCCTGTTCAAGAACAGGCTATCCCCAGCGTCCTGATGATGCGCGATTTGATTGCGATTGCGCAGACGGGCACGGGCAAGACCGCCAGCTTTGTTTTGCCGATGATCGACATATTGGCCGAAGGGCGCAGCCGCGCGCGCATGCCGCGTTCGCTCATCCTTGAACCAACCCGCGAACTCGCCGCCCAAGTGGCAGAAAATTTTGAGAAATACGGCAAATATCACAAACTCTCCATGGCGCTGTTGATCGGCGGCGTGCAGATGGGGGATCAGGTCAAGGCGCTGGAAAAGGGCGTCGATGTGCTGATCGCGACACCGGGCCGGTTGATGGACCTTTTCGAACGCGGCAAAATCCTCCTCACCGGATGTTCGATGCTGGTGATTGATGAGGCTGACCGGATGCTCGACATGGGCTTCATTCCAGATATCGAAACGATCTGCACCAAACTCCCTGCGACGCGCCAGACGTTGCTCTTTTCGGCCACGATGCCGCCGCCGATCAAGAAACTGGCGGATAAATTCCTCTCCAACCCGAAAACCATCGAAGTGGCGCGGCCTGCTTCAACCAACATCAACATCACTCAATATCTGGTGGAAGTGGACGCGCGCAAAAAGCGCGACATGCTACGCAGCTTGCTGGAACGCGAAGATGTGAAAACCGCGATCATTTTCTGCAACCGCAAGACGACGGTGCGCGAACTGGCCAAAAGCTTGCAACAGTATAAATATCGCGCTTCCGAAATCCACGGCGATATGGATCAGAGCAGCCGGATCAAGGAACTGGAACGCTTCAAATCCGGCGATATCAACATATTGGTAGCGTCCGATGTTGCCGCGCGTGGGCTGGATATCAAAGGCGTCAGCCATGTGTTCAATTTTGACGCGCCGTGGCATCCCGATGATTATGTCCACCGCATTGGCCGCACAGGCCGCGCCGGGGCAACGGGTTCGGCTTACACGTTCATCACGCCCGAAGATGCCGAAAATATCGCCAATATCGAAAAGCTGATCGGCCAGAAAATTGAACGCGTTGGCAAGGCCAAAGCCGAAGAGATTATCGAAGAAACGCCTAAGGCAAAAGGCAGAGCGCCGCGTGCCAAAGCCGTAGAGGCTAATGCTGACGCGAAAGGTGGCGCAAAACCACAGTCGGCTGCTCAACCTGCGCCGAAATCGGAACCAAAACGCATCTCCAAAGCCCCTGCGCAGACCGAAGAAAAGCGCGGCGAAACAGAGGGAAGCGATGACGGCTGGAACGGGCCTGTGCCAAGTTTTCTGAATTTCAAGATTTAGGCTGAGACTTTCGACGGCGGCCAAACGCCGCCCTTGACACGCGTGCGTAAGTCTTGCTTGCCGCATGATATGAATTGGGTTGCCATCCGAATGCTGACTGGAGACAGGGTCAAATTCTTGGGCCTTGTTTTTGGTATCGCGTTTTCCACTTTGCTCATCACGCAGCAATTGACGATTTTTGTCAACTTGCTGATGCGCGGCGCATCTGCGGTTTATGACGTTCCCACCGCCAATATCTGGGTGATGGACCCTGTCGGGCGGACCAGCGATGTCACCTTGCCCATGCCGTCGACAGCCCTTGATAAAGTGCGCGGCGTGCCGGGCGTTGCCTATGCCGTGCCAATGTTGAGGTCTGGCGCGACCATCCGCACACCAGAGGGCAATGTTGAGGGCGTCACAGTTGTGGGCTTGGACGATGCAACACTCATTGGCCTGCCGCGTGTGATGATTGAGGGGCGTCGCGAAGATTTGGCAGCGCCTGATTCCGTCTTCATCGACGGAGTCGGTGCCAACAAGCTGTTTGGCAAAACGACAGGCGTTATCGGCACGCGACTGGAACTCAATGACCGGCGCGCTATCATTGCTGGAGTGGTGGAGGCCACGCCAACCTTCACCGCCGGAGTCAATCTCTTCACCCGCTATTCCAATGCGCTCAATTTCGTGCCGGGAACGCGCAATCGAATGACCTTTGTGCTTGTGCAGACAGAGACAGACCAAGCGCCGGCAGATGTCGTGAAGGCGATCGAGGCCCGCACGGGCCTGCGAGCGCGAACCAGCGAGGATTTTGCGCAAGATGGAATCGATTTTATCGTCGAAAATACCGGTATCCCGATCAATTTCGGCATAACGGTTGTATTGGGTGCTATTGTCGGCATTGCGATTGTCGGCCTGACTTTCAGCTTGTTCATCCGCGATAACATCAAGCAGTTTGGTGCCCTGAAAGCGATTGGCGTAACCAACGGAACGATCCGTGTCATGGTGGCGGCACAATCTGGGCTGGTCGCACTCATCGGATACGGGATCGGTCTGTTCATGGCAGCTGCTTTTATCAGCGGTACATCAGGCTCGGATGCGTTCAAAGGCTTTTACATGCCGTGGCACATTCCAGTGATCACCGCCGGCATCATTCTTGTCATGATCTTTCTGACCGGGCTGATCGCCTTGCGGCCCGTGCTCAAGATGGAACCCGCAGAGGTGTTCCGGTGAGTGCAGCGATTGTCCTTGAAAATGTGACAAAGGATTTTGCTGTTGGCGGAGAAAGCCTGCGGGTGCTCCACGGCATCACGGCGTCGGTCAATTCAGGCGAACTGACCTATTTGGTCGGAGAGTCGGGCTCGGGCAAAACGACGCTGATTTCGATCATTGCGGGAATTCTCTATCCAACTGAGGGCAGCGTACGAGTGTTCGACACCGACATTTATGCGCTTACTGACACGGAATTGGTCAAGTTCCGGCTGGCCACAATCGGCTTTATCTTCCAGCAGTATAATCTTCTTCCCACGCTGACAGCGGCTCAGAATGCAGCCATTCCTTTGATCGCGGGCGGCGTGAAGCGGGCGGATGCTGTCGACCGTGCCATCGTGCTGCTTGAAAAGCTTAATATTGGGAATCAAGCCGACAAATATCCTCGGGCGATGTCTGGCGGTCAGCAGCAGCGCGTCGCCATTGCGCGCGCCCTGGTCCATGAACCGAGGCTGGTCGTGTGCGACGAGCCGACCGCAGCGCTGGACGCGCGTTCAGGCCGCCGTGTGATGGATTTGCTGCGTGATGTGGCACTCGCCGCCGACCGTGCCGTCATTATCGTCACACATGACAATCGCATTTTCGATCTCGCTGACCGCATTCTGGCCATGGAAGATGGCCGGATCACCAGCGATGGGGCGCAAATGCCCAAAGACCATGGCTAAAGGACAGCATCCATGAACCGCCCGTCATTCGCAAGGCCGAGTTTTTCCCGCATCATCCTGCCCGGTCTTGCTGTTTTGGGGATCATCATTGCGGTCATCCTGATCGTTCGCAGTCAGCCGAACCGGTCTGCAGAAACGCCTGCCACTTCGCCGCCACTGACGCCTGCCAGCCAGCGTGAAGGCGGCACAGTCGCAGGTGCAGGCGCTGTCGAACCATCAAGCGAATTGATCGATATCGGGACGCCGATTGGGGGGATCATCGAAGAGTTGATGGTCCAGGC
The DNA here is from genome assembly GCA_031376385.1 of Sphingomonadales bacterium. Lineage (GTDB taxonomy): Bacteria > Pseudomonadota > Alphaproteobacteria > Sphingomonadales > Sphingomonadaceae > Aquisediminimonas. The sequence goes on along the minus strand of JANMDQ010000021.1, from coordinate 37,516 downwards.
AGGAGACCGAGTTGTTTCCGGCCAGCCCTTGTTCCGGATCGATACGCGTGATGCGCGTGCCGCCATTTCGGAAGCTTCTGCGCGTCTTGACAGCGCACGGCAGGGCGCAGCAGCAGCGCGTGCCGCCCTGCGCGTGGCCGATAATCAGCTCGCTCTCTACCGGGGCGTTAGCGATGCGCGCGCAGTATCTCGCCTGGAAGTGGTGGACCGCGAAGGCGCGCGCAGCAATGCCCGTGCGCAAGTGGCGCTGGCAGACGCACAGGCTCGCGCGGCCGCTGCAGAACTGCAACGGGTTCAAGTCGACTTGGCTCGCCGCACCGTGCGCGCACCAATGTCAGGTCAGATCTTGCAGATCAAATTGCGCAAAGGCGAATTTGCTGCGGCGGGCCCCGGACCTAGCGGTACGCAAGACCCGCTGATGACAATGGGTGCTGTTGATCCGCTGCATGTGCGTATCGACGTAGACGAGGATGAAATTGACCGCATTGCGCTGGGCGAAAACGCGGTCATAACTGCGCGCGGCGACGCTACCCGTAAAGTGACGGCGACCTTTGTAAGAGCCGAACCCCAAGTCATCCCAAAAAAGTCACTCACGAACAGCGCCAATGAACGCGTTGATGTGCGTGTTTTACAGATCATCTATGCGTTGCCAGCGCAGGGGCACAACATGTTTGTCGGCCAGCAAGTTGATGCGTTCATCCCGGCGGGTAAGGGCGCAGCAAGGGGCGGCGCAAAGTGAAGCGCGGAATTGCGATAGCGGTCACGGCATTGCTGCTGGCTGGCTGCGCGAAAGTCGGGCCGATGCCTGATGTTGCCAGCGTCCCATTACCAGCGACTTTTGTGTTTGGGCCAGAGACGGCAGCGGACCTTCCCCTCGTGAACCTGCTTCCCGCCCAGGATTCTGCACTTGCGCCGCTTTTGAACGCGGCGCTACAGGCTCCCAATCTTGAAGCAGCCTTAACGCGCGTTGACGCGGCTCGCGCTTTGGTTCGCGGTGCAGCGGCCGCCCGTCTTCCAGACCTGAGTGGCAACGGCAATGCTACGACCAACCGCGCGAGTGCCGCTGGCCAAGCGGGCAACCCGGTCTTTGACCGCGATACCAACCAGTTCCAAGTGGGCGCGCAGGCCAGCTGGGATCTGGATCTCTTTGGGCGGCTCCGCGCCAATCAGCGCGCAGCACTTGCCCGTCTGGATGCGGCCGGGGCCGATGCCGACGCAGTCCGGCTGGCGCTGGAAAGCGACATTGCAACGACGCTGATTGATTACCGCGATGCCAGCAACCGGGAGACGGTAGTCGGGCGGGACTTGAGCGACGCACTGGAACTGGTGCGCCTGACGCGGATCCGCGCGCGGGCGGGGATTGTGCCCGGCTTTGATGTTGTCCGCGCGGAGTCCTTGGCGCGTGATGCCCGCGCGCGGCTGGCGCCTTTTGCAGGGAGCAAGGCCAGCGCGCTTGGTCGCATTGTCGCTCTCACAGCTACTGAACCCCAAACCGTGCTGTCGCTGCTGTCAGGGGCAGGAGTTGTCGGATTGCCGCCTGTTCTGGCCACTGGCGTCCCATCCCTTTTTCTCAAGAACCGTCCAGATATTCGCGCCGCAGCATCCCGCCTTTCAGCAACCAAACAAGATGTGGCAGCGGCAGCAGCGGCGCGCTTTCCCCGGATCACTCTGACTGGCGCGCTTGGCCTGTTGACCCTTGGGGCCAATAGCCTGTTCAGCGGCGAGGCGCTTTCGGCAAGCCTAGGTGCCGGCGTGGCCGGCCCGCTGATCGATTTCGGGCGCATAGGTTCAGAAATTGACCGGCAGAAAGCGCTGACGCGAGAAGCATTTGCAAATTATCGCGGTTCCGTTTTTCAGGCCATTGGCGAAACCGAAGGGGCGCTCGGCACTTACTCAGCTGCCTTGTCGCGCGCTCGTGCGCTCGCTGATCAAGCTGCAGGAGACGCGGATAGCCTCAACATTGCGCAAGAACGCTACCGTCTGGGCCTTACCGATTTTCTGACAGTGATCGACGCCCAGCGCACATTGAATGCAACCCGCCAGAATGCGGAAGCCGCGCGGCTGGATGCGCACCGTCAGGCCGTCATCCTCTACCGCACCCTTGGCGGACGCCCCCGGTAAACTTTCCCCTATGCCGCGCTTGCCCCGCGCGAACAGATGTGAAACAGAGCGTGGATGCTGACTCATATAAGCGTACGCGGTGCGCGCGAACATAATCTCAAGAATGTCGATGTGGATATCCCGCGCGAAAAGCTGACTGTGATTACGGGGCTTAGCGGGTCAGGCAAGTCTTCACTCGCGTTCGATACCATTTATGCCGAAGGCCAGCGGCGATATGTCGAGTCGCTATCGGCTTATGCGCGGCAGTTTCTGGAAATGATGCAAAAGCCTGATGTCGATCATATCGACGGGCTGTCCCCGGCGATCAGCATCGAACAGAAGACAACCAGCCGCAATCCGCGCTCCACCGTGGCGACGGTGACCGAGATTTACGATTATATGCGGCTGTTGTGGGCGCGGGTCGGCATTCCTTATTCGCCTGCCACTGGCCTGCCGATCTCCGCGCAGACCGTCAGCCAGATGGTCGACCGGGTGATGGCCCTGCCTGAAGGAACGCGTCTCTTTCTGCTGGCTCCCGTGGTGCGCGGGCGCAAAGGCGAATATCGCAAGGAATTGCTGGAATGGCAGAAATCGGGCTTCACGCGCGTGCGGATCGACGGCGAATTTTACGAAATTGATGAAGCCCCGGCGCTCGACAAGAAATACAAGCATGACCTAGAGGTTGTTGTTGACCGCATCGTTGTGCGCGAAGGCATTGAAACGCGACTGGCGGATTCGTTTGAACAGGCATTGAAGCTGGCGGATGGCCTGGCCTTTGTCGATCCGGCGGATGCGTCCCCCTCCCCTCCAGAGGAGGGGCTAGGGGTGGGGACTGTCCAAAGCGAATCCGGTTCTGACAAGCCCCACGCCAACCCCTCCCTTCAAGGGGAGGGACTTAAGAAATCAGTATTGCAAAACAACGCGCCCCCTGGCCGCATCACGTTCAGCGAAAAATTCGCTTGTCCCGTCTCCGGCTTCACCATCGCCGAAATCGAACCACGCCTGTTCAGCTTCAACGCGCCGCAGGGGGCCTGCCCGGATTGTGACGGGCTGGGTGAGCGGCTGACTTTTGATCCTGATCTGATCATTCCCAATGAGGACCTGAGCATCAAGCAAGGCGCCGTCGTGCCCTGGGCGAAAAGCAACCCGCCCAGCCCTTATTATATGCAAGTGCTCGACAGCGTCGCGCGGCACTACGGGTTCAGCCTTGAAACACCTTGGAAGGACCTGCCGCCGATGATCCCCGCGATCATCCTCAACGGCTCTGGCGGTGCGATCATCCGCCTGACGTTCAAGGATGGGCGCAAAAGCTATGATGTGCAGAAACAGTTCAATGGCGTCATTGGCAATCTGGAACGCCGCCTGCTCCAAACCGAAAGCGCCTGGATGCGCGAGGAGCTCGCCAAATATCAGACCGCGCTGCCCTGCGAAACCTGCCACGGGGATCGGCTGAAACCGGAAGCGCTGAGCGTCAAGATCATTGGCCAGACAGTGAGCGATGCGGCGCGACTCTCAGTTGCGGATGCCTATGCCTGGTTCGGTGCTCTCGAGGCGCAACTCACCGATCAGCAGCAGCAAATTGCCAAAGCGATATTGAAGGAAATCAACGAGCGGTTGGGTTTCCTCAACAATGTCGGCCTCGATTATCTCAACCTCAATCGCACGTCGGGAACCTTGTCCGGCGGGGAAAGCCAGCGCATCCGGCTTGCGTCGCAGATTGGTTCCGGGCTTTCTGGTGTGCTTTATGTGTTGGATGAACCGAGCATTGGCCTGCATCAGAAGGATAATGACCGGCTGCTGATCACGCTCAAGCGCTTACGCGATCTGGGCAATACTGTGCTGGTGGTCGAACATGATGAGGATGCGATCCGTACGGCGGACTATGTCATCGATATGGGGCCGGGGGCTGGCGTGCACGGCGGTGCCGTCGTCGCGGCGGGGCAGCTGGCTGACATCGAAGGGGCGGAAGGCAGCCTGACCGCAGACTATCTGACGGGTCGGCGATCCATTCCGATCCCAGCCAAGCGGCGCAAAGGCAGTGGCAAGAAACTGACCGTCCACAATGCCACTGCCAATAATCTGAAAGGCGTTACGGCGAGCATTCCGCTCGGCACATTCACGTGCATCACAGGCGTGTCAGGCTCTGGCAAATCCAGCTTTACGCTCGATACGCTTTACGCGTCGGCGGCGCGCACTTTGAACGGCGCGCGAATGGTCGCGGGCAAGCATGACAAGATCAGCGGCTTGCAATATTGCGATAAAGTCATTGATATTGACCAGTCCCCCATTGGCCGCACGCCGAGGTCCAACCCCGCGACCTATACGGGGGCGTTCACCAACATCCGTGACTGGTTCGCCAATTTGCCCGAGTCCAGTGCGCGAGGCTACAAACCCGGCCGGTTCAGCTTCAATGTGAAAGGCGGCCGCTGTGAGGCCTGCCAGGGCGACGGCGTAATCAAGATCGAGATGCACTTCTTACCCGACGTTTATGTCACCTGCGATGTCTGCCACGGCGCGCGGTATAACCGCGAAACACTGGAGGTGAAGTTCAAGGGCAAGTCTATCGCCGATGTACTGGATATGACGGTTGAAGATGCAGTCGAATTCTTCAAAGCCGTACCGCCCATCCGCGATAAAATGGCGATGCTGGCCGAAGTTGGCCTTGGCTATGTCAAGGTCGGCCAGCAAGCGACCACATTGTCTGGCGGCGAGGCCCAGCGTGTCAAACTCGCCAAGGAACTCAGCAGGCGGGCAACAGGTAACACGCTCTACATTCTTGATGAGCCGACAACCGGCCTGCATTTCGAAGATGTCCGCAAGCTGCTGGAGGTGCTTCAGGCCTTGGTGGAACAGGGCAACAGTGTTGTGGTGATCGAACATAATCTGGATGTGATCAAAACTGCTGACTGGATATTAGACCTTGGCCCCGAAGGTGGCGTTAAGGGGGGTGAACTGGTTGCCGAAGGCACGCCGGAAGATGTCGCCGCCAACCCGCGCAGCTACACCGGCCATTATTTGAAGGGCGTGCTGGCCAAAGCCGTGACGGCGAACGGAGCCTCAGCGGTGATTGGGCGGAAGGGAAAGAAGATGCTGGTCGCCTAAATCCGGAGGTCACCAAAATCAATTGCTTCACACAGTCCTACTTAGGAAGTCTTTTATCCCGGTCTTTCTCTCTGCGCCGCTTGCGCCAATTGATTGCAAGACCAAGGATGAGGACGAGACCAAATCCTAATGCGAATGCAGTCCAATCATAGCTGCTGGCTCCGCGGTTCATCTCATACTCCTTCCAAGCGCCGATAACGTGTTTTTGCGAGCGAAGAAACAGCGCACATTGCGTCGTTGACTGCACCGTGATGGCGTTGGCAGCCTCACATTGCGTTATCTCTAAGTGGTGATCAAAACCTATCCGACAAATTTACAAGGAAGTCAGCAACCCAAATTGCTTTACTTCCGCTTCGGTCATCATATGCACGTCATCAAAGGATGCGGCGCGGTTGGTGAAGTCGTAGAAGGCGCGCGCTTGGGCATCTGTCATCCCTATGTCGCGGTAAAATCGAAGGTAAGGCTCGTGAACCGCGTCCGTCGCTGGATAATCCGTTGCTTCTAGTCCGTCACTATCCTGCCAGCTGTGAACGCCAATCTCCGCACCGCGATCTGCCGTGCGAGTCTTGCCAGCAAGGAACAGTTCCACGCCGCCGGACCGGATCGACCCACTTGCAGGCACATGCGTGACAAGGCCCGCAGCGCGGATCATCCGGGCGAGCTCAAGGTTCGCATCATCATCTTCAGAGCCGGGGCATTCCACCATATCAATTTGGGCGATGGCTGGATGAGCGGCGAGCAGAGCTACGAATTTCGCAGGCGTATCGCTGGTGATGCCGTCAACCAGCTCCACGCGCTGATCACTGATCACACGAAACGGACCATAGGTGGCAACAGGCGTCGCAACACGCGGCGCATCTACGTCGGCATAGACCAACTCGATACGGCCAGAAGTAGCAAAGGCATCCTCGGCATGGGCAGGCGAAACAAAGGACAGAACCACAGGAGCGAGCAGGATCGACCAGCGCATGCCGCCAATCAAAAGGTCCATCGACATGGACGCGCCCTTGCGTATAACCCTGTTCATTACGCCGGGGTTGCAGCATTCTGTTTAACGGGCGGTGAGGCTGGGGGGTTAACACCATGTTACCAAAGAATTTCGCCTGATGGTCGCGACTGTAGCAACCGTAGCTTATTTGGGGCTAGAGGCGCGCAGCGTAGAGGTGCAGTGCCAAATCTCCCCGGGGCTGGGCAGTTTCATTGTCGTAGGCTTGCCTGATAAGGCGGTACGCGAATCGACGGAGCGCGTGCGTGCCGCGATCTCCTCGATGGGGCTATCCCTGCCCCCGAAACGAATTACGGTGAACCTGTCGCCAGCTGATCTGCCCAAGGAGGGATCGCATTTCGATTTGCCAATTGCACTGGCTTTGCTCGGCGCGATGGGTGTCGTCGATGCTGAAACATTGGCAAGCTATGTTGTCGTCGGCGAACTGGGGCTGGACGGGCGGACAGCGACATCCCCCGGCGTCTTGCTCGCTGCCCTTCATGCGTCCGAACGCGGACAAGGGCTTGTCTGCCCCTTTGTACAAGGGCCAGAGGCGGCATGGGCCGGGCAGATCGAAGTTGTCGCGGCTCCAGACTTACTGGCGCTGCTCAATCACTTTAATGGTTCGGCTTTGCTACCTGCGCCTCTTCCCGGTGAAGCAGATGATAGCGTAATGGGGCCTGACCTTTCTCAAGTGAAGGGGCAGGAAACCGCCAAGCGCGCCATCGAAATTGCCGCGGCGGGCGGGCACAATCTGCTGATGTGTGGCCCCCCGGGGTCTGGCAAATCTTTGATGGCAGCCTGCGTTCCGGGCATCTTGCCCGACTTGACGCCAGCAGAGGCGCTTGAAGTCTCTATGGTCGCCAGCGTTTCAGGAGAATTGACAGGAGGCCGGATGATCCGCACGCGGCCTTTTCGCGCGCCGCATCACAGCGCCTCGATGCCGGCGCTTGTTGGTGGTGGGCTGAAAGTTCGGCCCGGTGAAGTTAGCCTCGCGCATTTGGGCGTCTTGTTCCTTGATGAGCTGCCGGAGTTTCAGCGCACAGTGCTCGATTCGCTGCGCCAACCGCTGGAGACGGGAACCGTGAGCGTTGCGCGAGCCAATGCGCATGTGACTTTTCCGGCGCGGGTTCAGCTGATCGCGGCGATGAACCCCTGCCGCTGCGGGCATCTTGGCGATGCGGCGCTTGCTTGTTCGCGTGCACCGCGCTGTGCGGCGGATTATCAAACCAAAATATCAGGCCCGATGCTCGACCGAATCGACCTGCATGTTGATGTGCAAGCCGTGAGCGCAGCGGACCTTCTCCTCCCGCCACCCGCCGAAGGGTCAGACCAAGTGCGGGCGCGGGTGAATGCCGCGCGAAAGGTCCAAACGGCGCGTTACGGCGAAGGCGGGCCGCGCACCAACGCAGAGGCCGATGGCAAGATTTTAGAAAATCACGCAACCCCCGACGAACCGGGCCGCAAATTGCTCGCTCAAGCCACAGAGGCCATGCGGCTCACCGCGCGAGGGTATACGCGGATATTGCGCGTGGCCCGCACGATTGCAGATTTGGCAGGCAGTGAAACGGTTGGGCGTATCCACATTGCCGAAGCGCTAAGTTACCGTCGGCAACCGCCAAGAAATTAGACGCCAGCCTCGCCAACCTCACTTCCCCTCAGGCACCACCGTCATCTTAAATGCATTCCCGGGGACGAGCCATTTGATAGCTGTGGCCTGCAAATCCGTGGGTGTCATGCGGGTGAAGTCCGACAGAATCGATTTCAGCACTGTCAGCCTGAGGGGATCATCCGACACGCCTTCAAGATTGCGAAGCCAGAACATACTTCCCGTCGATGACCGCGAAATGCGTTCGCGCATGGGAACGACAGCCCGCTTAAGTTCATCAGCAGTCACTGGCTTCGTGGCCAAATCCGCGGCGATCCGTTCGCTAATTTCGTAAAAGCGCGCGATGCCTTGGGGTTTTAATTGCGCGATAACGGCGAAATTCCCGCCGCTTGCAAAGCCGGTCGGCCAGCTGGAATCGACGACAGGGCTATAGCTTGCGCCTTCGGCTTCGCGCAGTTGATCAAACATCCGATCCCCAAATATCTGGGCCAGCATTTCGAGCTTACGACTTTCATAGGTGCCCACGACGCCACCACCCGTAGGCCAAGCCAATACTGCAGCAGCTTGATCAATCAGCCCCTTGTGTGTCCGCGCCAGAGGCACTGGCGTTGGTTTGGGGCCACTGGACATTGGCGAAATTGGTTGGGCCGCTTTGCGCGGCTTCATTGCCCCAAAACTTGCGGCAACTGCGGTACGGGCATCAGCCTGCGTCACGTCCCCAAAGACCAGAACTTCGATTGGGCCAGAGGCCAATAATGGCTTCCACAAAGAGGCAAAGGCTTTGGGTGTCAGCTGGTCTGCATCGGTAAGCGTTGGCGTCACCCAGCGCGGATCACTGCCTTTGAGCAAGCCAGTCAAATCCCGAGCCAATACCGCCTGTGGAGAGGCGTCGAACCCGTCATAGCCTGCCTTGAAACCAGCCTTGGCGCGCAGCACAGGTGCGGCATCCCAGCGGGGGAAGGCCAGCTTGCTTGCCATCACGCGGAGCTGATCGGCCAAATCGCTCCTGCGTGTTTCGCCGCGCATGACAAAGGCATCATCGGCCATTTCGACCCGCAGATTGATTTTGCGTCCGCTGGTCATTCGGTCCAGCTGATCCTGATTATATTTGCCAATGCCGCTTGCAATAAGAGCCTGCGACGTGGCCCAAGCGGGCGTAATTCTGTCCGTTGACAATGCTTGCAAGCCCCGACCCCACCGCACCGAGACATAGACTTTTCCGCTTTCTGCCGGGTTGGCAAAATGGACAAATCGCACGCCATTGGCAAATTCAGCTTGCGTCAAATCCAGTTCCGGCGTGTTGCTTTCTTTGATGACTTTACCAGGTTTCCCAATTTGGGGCAGGTCAGCAATGGTGACTAGCTTGCCAGAGGCTGACGCCAGTCGCGCCTGAACAGGCTCGGTAATCGCCTTGGCCAAATCAGCCTCCAGCCCCGGTATGATTTTAGGGGAAGTGATAACCGCGCGCGGCCCCACGCCTTCAAATAATTTGCGCGTAGAGGCCAGCACCATTGCAGACGTGATTTGATCTTTTAGCCCGGTGAAAACCGTGCGCGCAACTTCTGCTGTGGCCACAGTTTCGCGAATGTCCACCGCTTGCAAGATATCATCGGCCAACTTTGCGGCGGCTTCGGTGCGCTGGGTTTCAACGGCTACTTGCAGAGCGGAATCGAACTCATTGGCTTCACGGCGGATTTCTTCAAGGCCGGGCGGGGTGGCAGTGGCGTCAGCGATCACCGCGCGCACATCACGTACAGCGGCGCGCCAATCTTCGCCAATAGGCACCACCTGAATGAAGGTGCCATCGGCGGAGCGCGATACATCCTCCTGATCCAGTTGCGCTTGCAAATAACTGCTGCCGGCCCGCGCTGCTGTTTCCAGCCGACGGTTAATGAGGCGAATGGCGACGAGATCAACCAGCTTGCCCTGATTATAGGCAATTGTGTCATCCTTGCGCAGCCAAGGCCGTGTCCACGCCATGTTGACAGCCAGCGGCAGGCTCGGCGCGATGACGGCTTTGGTCGGTTGCGGGGATGCTGTGGGTTTGCCAAAATCTGGGTCAGCGGGGTTGGGTCCTTTGCCCGTCCAATCGGCGAAATATTTCTTGATCAGCGCCTCAAACACCGCTGGATCAGCGTCACCTGCAATAGCAATAACGGTTCTTTCAGGGCGATACCAGCGATCATGAAACGCTCGAATAGACGCTGGCGTCGCAGAATTCAGCGCGCCCACTGTGCCGATAGGTGGCCGATCTGCAAAGCGCTGTCTGTTAAAAAACAGCGTTCGCGTGGCGACGCCAGCTTCATAGTCCGGCCCAAATTGTTCGCGCGCTTCAGCAAGCACAGTGCGACGTTCTGCGTCCACTTCTGGTGCTGTCATGCTTGGCGCGGCCATCATGCCGGACAGGATTTTCACACTCTCATCAAGGCCAGTGCTATTGATGTTGGGAAGGTCGAGCTTGTAGATCGTTTGCGTCGTCGTGGTGGACGCATTGGTATCACTGCCAAAGGTCGCGCCGAGCCGCTGCCAGACCCGCTTGGCTTCGCCGTCCATCACATAGCGCGATCCCCGAAAACTCAGATGTTCGATGAAATGGGCGTAGCCACGTTCGGTATCGGATTCCATCAGCGAACCGGCTTCAATGCCAATGCGGATCGACACCTGCCCGGGCGGCACGCCGTTGCGACGAACGGCATAGCGGACACCATTTGGAAGAACGCCGAAGCGCCATTCAGGATCGCGGGGGATATCACTGCCAACGTAAAGCCAAGGAACCGGGTCTGCGGCAGGCTGATTTACAGGTGCTTGAGCAAGGACGGGGGGAAGGGCAAGGAAGGCCGCAGTAACGGCGCCGAACACGCCAAAAGAAAAGGCGCGAAGGCGCGTAGGGAGTGAAGTCATTGGCATGGCATAGGGGGGCGGGGGAAACTGCGCTATAGTTTTTCTGCGAACGGCGTAGGATCGGCCACAGCCTCCTTCCCTCAGCTTGTCGAAGGTTCGTTTTTCTTATGGCTCACTGATAGAGCTTTTAGCCAGAACCGCTCTGTGACAAGCTCAGGAAAGGAGTGGCGTTTTCGGCTTCTCAACCTCAGCGGAACTCACTGTCCGCGCCTTACGCTTGCGCAGATTATCGCGCAGCGCTGCTGCCAGTCGTTTTGCCTTTTCTTCATCCTTGTTCGCCATAAAGGGTCATTAGTCGGCCAGACCTTGACCGGTCCAGCCCTTTTGTCCATAGGCCCGCCTCTGCCCTTTGGCTGGATCAAGCTGCCGTAGCTCAGTGGTAGAGCACTCCCTTGGTAAGGGAGAGGTCGAGAGTTCAATCCTCTCCGGCAGCACCAGCCGCAGTCAATCGCCGCGATTAACGATCCCCAGCGCATTGATGCTCACCCAAAATCCAATAATTGTAAGAATGACGGCAACGCCCCACCGGACGAACTGAATAAGGCGTTGATTGGGCCAGTCTTTGCCAAGCGCCATAGGAAGGAAGCCCGCAACCATCACGCCTGCAAGGCCGCCAATAGCTCCAAAGGCCGGGCTGTCGCTGCGCATGGCGAGGGCAAATACCAAAAACTGAGCGCCATCGCCAAATTGGGCGCGGCCAAAAGCAAAAATGGATTTGAACGGGCCACCGCCAATCGGCAACACGGGCGCGGGCTTCGGCTTCGTCACCATGGGAAGTCCCGCAGCCATAAGCGCAACCCCTAACATTAAACTGCGGGCCTCGGCTGGAAGCATCTGTCCAATGAAATAGCCGCCGACAGCTGCAACTGTATAAGACAGGAGGCTGCTCACGAATAGCGCCGTCACACCTTCGCGAACGCGGGTGGCCAATCCATAGCCAAGTGCCAGCGCCTGTGTCTTTCCGCCTGTTTCTGAGAGTAGAACGGCCAACAGGGCCGGAATCAACGCATCCATACACATACCCAAAAGCAGCATCCGGCCTTAATGAACGATGCGGTGCCCCAAAGCGGCAAGCCAGGCGCGCACGGATTGGCGGTCAAGGGTCTCACAGGTCACTGCTTCCTTCATCGCGGCAATCCAAGGGGCTATGGCTGGCCCTCCTCGCGACCAAGCCAGCATCGTTTCAAATCCGTGCGCCATATCAGCCAGCGGCACAAGCCCGTGCCCCTGCGCTGTGCGGCGAAGCGTATCGACCTGTTCGACGATCTGAGACAAAGGCATCGCGGCATAGCCAGATTCAAGAGCTTCAATCTGGCGATAGAGCCCTGTGCGGACTGTTTTCAAGGCGTCGTTTGCCAGTGTCATCTTCCCATCCTCTGACTCTACTTGCGCAGAGCGTGGCAGAGGATGGTTACAGTCGCGTTAACGCTCTTGCGCACGCTTTGGCCGTATTAGCTTTCGGTTGACAAAAGCCCCTGGCAACCGCAAAGGCCGCGCTTCCGTGTGAAAGCGCGAATCCAGTTTCACTTAAATATGATGTAGGGCTCCAGCCATGGCCAAACCGGCAACCGTAAAAATCAAGCTCGTCAGCACGGCTGATACAGGTTTCTATTATGTGACCAAAAAGAACCCACGCACGAAGACAGAAAAATTTTCTTTCCGCAAATACGACCCCGTGGTCCGCAAGCATGTGGAATTCAAAGAAGCCAAGATCAAGTAATCTGGCAGTCAACCGGCGCTAAGCCATTGGCAATTCAATCAAACGCATCAGCGCTCGCAAATCTGCGATCCGATTATGTCCCGTTTTTGACAGGATGATGCGAATTTGCGTGCGCACCGTATTCATTGAACGCCCACGGTCTACCGCGATTTCTTCCGGGCTCATCCCTGAAATCAGCGCGAACGTCACGTCCACTTCGGCAGATGTTAGGCCGTAGAGCCGCGCGAGACGCCCACGCCCCGGAAATTCCAGCGCCTCAAAATGCGGCATGATATAGACAATGGCGCGGCACGGGCCGGTCTGTTCTCGAAATGGATTGTCAGCGCCAAGCGGCATCGCGATCAGCGTCGCGCTTGCGCCGTCCAGCCCTTCGATATCCATTTCTCCTCCCATCCGAGGGGCAGACATGGTCGCGCGCGTAACGCGAGCCAATATCTGTTGAAGCCGCGCATCATCGCGGGATCGCATCGCCGCGAACATGCCGCCACGCACGCTAATCCCGAATTGGCTGCCAAGTGCTTGCTCCCCGCGAGCATTGGCGCAAATTATGCTGCCGTTTTCGCGTAGGAGGAATACGCTGTGAGGCAATAGATCAATGCTTGCCTTCAACCCCGGATCAATCGCGTGCACATCAAACATAAGGCGACCAACACGCTGCAAATGCGGCGCGATGGCCTGAAATTTTTCGATCTGTTCTGTCGACATGGGCCCAGCACCCCATTTTCCGGCAAAGCCAATGGTGGGCGGGGTGTAGCGCGCGGAGGGGGCCTCCAGCATTAGCGTCATCACATCGCCAATGCCCATCGTGTGACAATAGTCAGCATAATATTCTGATTTTAGCGCCGCGTCGTCGGGGCGAGAGCGCAGCAGCCCCAGAACCTTCCGGTGATCAAACCCAACTTGTTCCAGCATTTTGTATGAAAAAGGATCTTGCGGGGCGTAATGGTAATAATATGTATCGAGCCAATCATTATCCAAATTGAGCGTAACGTAACGCCGCAACGCATCTTCGGGCGCACCTGCCACAGCAGGCGAATGGAAATAAGCCCGTTCAGAGCCAACAAAATGGCCAATCCGGCCCATCAAGCCGCCCCACCGTTCACGCTCAAACCCAGCACGGTAGATGTCATCAATCAGGTCATCGAACATGGCAGCCCCACATTTGTCTAGCCGCAGAAGCGTATCTGCGGTTCCTCCCGTTCACTGACAGGCACGTTGTGGCGACCTTTGTGGCGAACGCTAACACGCCCCGCGCGGAGTCGGCAAGTCCCTAGTCACGCCATGTCTGGTGCCAACAGGCGCATCGCGCATCACCAAAATTGGTGATGGATGGCAGGCAGCATCAAGCACCTCGGCGAAACACGCTACTTTTTAGGGGCTGTGCGTCTCGTAATTTTCTTATTGTCCTCACCAAATCATGTGACGATTCTGCGATAGGCCAGCCCTAGTTTTTGGCTTCGTGTCGCATTTGATCCGGCGAGAGAGCTGAACCCAGCCCCGCCACACATCCATAAAACTAGGGACACTCATCATGAAAAACTCAGGAAAATTCTTCGCTACCGCTGCGCCTGTGGCATTGCTTGCCGCTATGGCGTTCCCAAACGCAGCCTATGCCGATGCCACGCCGGAGTGCAATTTTGGGCAAGGCGTTGCTTCCACAGAATGTGGCGGAGGCAGCACCGCATTGGGCGGCGGTGCCACTGCGGTTGGCGTTAGTAGCGAGGCACGTGGAAACGCAAGCACAGCAGTCGGTACGGGGAGCATTGCGACAGGCGACGACAGCACCGCTACTGGAGCAGGCAGCAGAGCGAACGGTGAAAGTAGCACTGCAACCGGATTGGGCGCTGAAGCAACGTTTAAGGGCAGCACAGCAACGGGCGCGCGCAGCGTCGCTACGGGAGAACAGACGACGGCAACAGGGTCTTTGAGCAACGCAACCGGCGAACTGAGCACGGCCACAGGTGGGAGTAGCAATGCACTCGGAAAGCGGAGCACGGCAAACGGGCAGGAAAGTCTGGCAAACAATGACTCGACCACAGCCGTTGGGCAAAAAAGCACGGCGTCGGGATTACAATCCACTGCCGTTGGACAAGGCAGCACAGCAAACAATGAATTTACAACCGCAACGGGTCAGGCAAGCAACGCGATAGGCCTGAACAGCACAGCAATTGGTGCCAGCAGCTTTGCATCGAGAGAACTCAGCACTGCGATTGGCGCTTTCACACGAGCAACAGGAAGAAATAGCACAACGACAGGAACCAGTAGCAGCGCACTGGGCGAATCAAGCACTGCAAATGGTGCCACAGCGTCCGCGGCGGGAGACTTCAGCACCGCAATCGGACAGCGTGCTGGTGCGGGTTTGAACGGCACAGCCCTTGGCCAAAACAGTAACGCAACTAACATCAGCGGCACGGCACTGGGTCAAGGAAGCATTGTCCTCGGCGAATTTGGGACCGCAACGGGCGCCCAGAGCAAAGCGAATGGAAACAACAGCACCGCAGTTGGCTTCGACAGCCTTGCATCCGCCGTCGATACAACTGCAATCGGAAGGGGCAGTCAGGCTACTCAAGCATTTTCAACTGCGGTAGGCCGAGGGAGCCAGGCGACAGCATCGGGAAGTTCTGCAATTGGCTCCGGCAGCGACGCATCAGCAACGGACTCAGTTGCCCTAGGCAGCGGCTCCGTTGCCAATCGAGCACAAACGGTTTCAGTTGGGGTTTCAGGTTTTGAACGGCAGATCACAAATGTCGCTGCAGGCACACAGGCAACGGATGCCATCAACCTCTCGCAACTGACGGCAGTGAGCATCATCGCCAATTCCGCCCAGACGGCAGCAGCCACAGCGCAAGCAACCGCGAACACAGCACGCATAGAGGCGGCGGCAGCGCAGGCGTCTGCCAACGCGGCGCTTGCTGGTGGTGGAGCCGTTTCAGCAGCGGCAGCGCAGGGCACCGCTAACACTGCCCTTGCAAATGCGGCAACGGCGCAAATAGGGTCGAATATGGCCCTTACCAACGCTGCAACCGCCCAAACAACGGCGGATACGGCCCTTGCGTCCGCCAACACATCCGCCGCCACATTGCAATATGTCGATATCAACAGCACCGGCGGCACCCCTGCTCTTGCCAGCGGCACTGACGCTGTCGCCATTGGCAACGGTGCTGTCGCTGAAAATGGTGCGGCTGTTTCCATCGGTTTTGCGAATAGGGCGTCAGGCAGTGGGGCCGTTGCCATTGGTGATCCCAATGTTGCAACAGGGACCGGTGCCGTAGCAATCGGCGCAGACAATAGTGCCACGGGGCAAGGTGCTGTTGCGCTGGGCAATCTCTCCGTCGCCACCGGGCAATCCTCGATTGCGTTGGGCGATAGCGCCAATGCCGCTTCGGTTGGCAATGTCGCAATAGGTCAGACAGCAACCGCAAACGGCACAACTTCAACTGCCGTTGGCAACTTGGCTCGCGCGACCGACGAGGATGCAGTGGCTTTGGGGGACCGTGCTACAGCCTCTGGCTTCCATTCCACAGCAGTGGGCGGGGAAGCAGTAGCCATCGGTCGCGGGGCGCAAGCCTTTGGCTGGCAATCGCAGGCCAATGGCAATTTGAGCCTAGCGGCAGGCCATCAGGCACGCGCTGATGGGGTGCAAGCCACAGCGGTTGGCAAGAATGCGAATGCAGGCTTTGCCAATTCCACGGCGGTCGGCTTTGCAGCCACAACAACGCGGGCCAATCAGGTGAAGGTCGGCGGAGCCGGGTCATCCGTGACGGTTGGCGATATCGCCGCCTCAACAGCAGCACAAGTCGGCCCAACCGACATCATGACTGTGGACGCAGACGGCACTGTGGGTCGGGATACGACGATCCGCCCGCAAGTGTTTGCGTTGCAGGCCAGCGTGACCCAACAGGGATCATCTATCGCCGCCTTGCAAGCCCTCGTCGGGGGATCAAGCAGCCGCGTGACTGCCCTTGAGGCTGGACAAGTGGCCTTGTTCGATCTGGCCCGGATCAACCGTAAAGAAGCCCAGCGCGGCATTGCCACAGCCGTAGCGATGGCCGATGCGCCGTTCCCGTCGGAGCCCGGCAAGACGAGCTATGCTGCGAACACAGGCGTGTACCGGGGCGAAGTTGCCTTCAGCCTGTCACTTATGCATCGCTTGTCCGGCGACACGCCCTTCGCCTTTACCGCAGGTGTTTCGCACAGTGGCGGCAAAGATACCGCGTTTCGCGCAGGGATCGCTGGTGAATTCTGACGGTTTAGTGCCAGTTTAGGTTGGCACCTCCCTAGTTGTCGGCCCAAAGCCAGCACTCGGTTCCTCTCTCATGAGGAGCCGGGTGTTGTGCTTTCTGTTATGCCAGCGCACGACTTTCGGCGAGCGTGACGAGAGACTGCACCGCTTCCATAAAGGGCCGCAAAGCGACGGGTTTTGACACGAAAGCATCAGCCCCAGCTTCACGGATCCGCTCCTCATCACCGCGCCCGGCATAGGCAGTGACCGCCATGATCGGGATGCGGCGCAGGATCATGTCGCGGCGGATCGCTTCGATCAGCTCAAACCCGCTCATATGTGGCATCTGGATATCCAGCACGATCACGTCTGGCGCGAACAAAGTGGCGCGGCCCACGGCCTCGCGGGCGTCTTTTTCGCCCTCCACCTCAAAGCCATGCGCACGCAGCACGTCACAAAAGAGCTTGAGATTAAGTTCATTGTCCTCGACAACGAGCACGCGTTTGGCCACGTCAGACCCTCCATTTCACCCCCAGCCATAAGCGAGAAGCATGCGAGAGACAATCAACCCTGATGCAGCGGCACTGGCCCTGAATGCCCTTGTCTGGATATTGGGCGATGAACGCCGCACGGATCGGCTGATCTCGCTCACAGGGCTCGATGGTAGCGAGATCCGAGCGCGATTGACGGATCCAAGTCTGCTGGTGGCGGTTCTTGATTTTCTAGGTGGGCATGAGCCAGACTTGATTGCATGTGCGGAGGCACTCGGCCATAGGCCGGAGGCGTTAATTCAAGCCCGCGAAAGATTAAATTTATGAGCCGTCCCCTGCTGGTGACTGACTGCGACGAAGTATTGCTTCACATGATTGTGCCGTTCACCAATTGGCTGGACGAAGCTCATGACATTCATTTTGACGTCGATAATCTGTTTCACGGCGAAACCGGCGATTATCAGAACGCCATGCGGTATAAGACAGGCGGGCTGCATGTGGAGCCAGAGAAGATCTGGCCGTTCCTCAAAGGCTTTTTTGAAACAGAAATGCACCGGCAAAATCCCATCGCAGGGGCTGTTGAATCCATCGCGATGATTGGCCAGCATGCTGATATTGTCGTGCTCACTAACCTCACTGATGACGCACGCGAAGCCAGAGCGGCACAGTTGCGGGCTGTGGGCATCCACGCCCCTGTCTACACCAATCAGGGTGGCAAGGGCGCCGTGCTTGCGGGGATTGTGGCTGAATATAAGCCCAGCGTGACTGTTTTTGTCGATGATCTGGCGCAGCAGCATCACTCTGTGGCGGTAGAAGTGCCAGGCGTCATGCAGTTGCATTTTGTGGGTGAGCCGCGCGTAGCGCACCAAATCAAGACACCTGACGTCGCCCACGCCCGGATCGATGACTGGCCGACGGCACGCGGATGGATTATAGACCGGCTGCGAGGAGTATCGCTGTGAGTGACGTGCCGCCCCTTAAAATGATCGATCCGAATGCCAAATCTAGCGGTCATGAGGCGCGGCTAGCAGCAGCAGGGATTATATTGCCCACTGCCGCTGCGCCAGTCGCTTCCTATGTGCCCGCTGTTGAGGCTGGCGGAATGCTCTATATCTCTGGGCAAATCGCGTTCAAGGATGGTCATTTGATGACCGGTCGTGTCGGTGATGATCGCAGTCTGGAATATGGCCAAGATGCGGCGCGTGCTTGCGGTCTGATGATCTTGGCCCAGGCCAAAGCAGCGCTGGGATCGCTTGACCGGATCGAACGTGTCGTGAAGCTTGGCGTGTTCGTCAATTCGACAGCGCGTTTCACTGATCAGCCCAAGGTGGCGAACGGCGCATCAGATTTAATGATTGAAGTGTTTGGGGAAGCTGGCCGCCATGCGCGCGCTGCTGTGGGGGTTGCAGCACTCCCCCTTGATGCTGTGGTAGAAGCAGATGCCATTTTCGCCCTTGGGCCTGCTTGACGGGCTTCTAAGTCCGCCGCCACTGGCAGAGCGGATCGCCTTTTTAGGGAAGCAAGCCTATGCACATAGAGGACTGCATAGCTCAGGAATTCCTGAGAATAGCCGTGCTGCTTTCCTCGCCGCTATCGACAAAGGCTTTGGGATTGAACTGGATGTGCAGGCCGCTGTTGGGCGGGAAGCGTTCGTGTTTCATGATGCTATTCTCGACCGGCTGACAGACGAAACCGGGCCGCTTGGCAAACGCATCGCAACTGATCTGGACAAGATAGTGCTGAAAGGCTCCACTGAGACGATCCCGCGACTTTCTGAAATCTTGGCGCTGGTCGACGGTCGTGTGCCGATATTGATCGAGGTTAAATCGGACAGTCCAACAGTGAATGGCATCTGCCTTGGCATTCGACGCGTGCTGGAGGGATACCGGGGCCCCGTGGCAATCATGTCGTTCAACCCGGAAATTTCGCGCTGGTTCCGCCGCCACGCCCGCCGCTATGTGCGCGGCCTTGTGGTGACTGAAGGCGGAGCGCAGGGCTGGCGTCAGCGGATAAAGGGCCACTTCACTCGCCACCTGTCCCTCTGGCGTGCGAAGCCGGATTTCCTAGCTTATGACATTCGCGATTTGACCTCTCCCTTCGCCACGGGACAAAGGGCACGCGGCTTGACTGTGCTCACTTGGACCGTGAGAATTGCGGCGCAGGAGGCCGTCGCTATGCAGTGCGCCGATGAAATCATTTTTGAGCGCACTAGAGAAGCGGGATGAGCGATGGCGGCGCTGATGTGACCGTGCGCATCGGCGACGGCGTGGCTGCACTTGACGCAGCGCAGTGGGACGCGCTCGCTGGCCCCGACCATCCCTTCGTCAGCCACGCCTTTCTCTCTGCACTTGAACACTCCGGCAGCGTCGGGCGCGGGTCCGGTTGGCAGCCTTTGCCCATCACCGTCACAGGCGCTGATGGCATGTTGTTAGGCGCGCTTCCCGCCTACGGCAAAAGCCATAGTCAGGGCGAATATGTGTTTGACCATAGCTGGGCCGATGCGTGGAGCCGGGCAGGCGGAAATTATTATCCCAAACTGCAAATCGCCGTGCCCTTCACCCCAGCCCAAGGGCCGCGCATCTTGGCGCGGGATGAGGCGATGGCCATAGCTCTGCTTAAAGGCGCTGAGTCGCTCGTTCAACAGAACCGGCTGTCCTCCGCGCACGCAACATTCATAGACGAAAGCCAGCTAGAATGGTTCAAAGCTGCAGACTGGCTGATCCGCGAAAGCGTGCAATATCATTGGTTTAACCGGGGCTATGCGACCTTTGACGATTTCCTTGGCACTCTTGCGGCGCGCAAGCGGAAAATGATCAAGAAAGAACGTGCTGGTGCCGTTCAAGGCCTTATGATTCGCCACCTCTGCGGCGCAGAAATTGAACCACAGCACTGGGATGCGTTCTGGCGTTTTTATCAGGATACTGGCGCGCGCAAATGGGGTCAGCCTTATCTCAAACGCAGTTTCTTCCCCGAAGTCGCAGAAACAATGGGCGATAAAGTGCTCCTCATCCTTGCCGAGCGCGACGGCGTGCCGATTGCTGGCGCGCTCAATTTCATCGGTGGAGACGCGCTTTATGGCCGCTATTGGGGCTGTTCAGAGGATGTGCCGTTCCTCCATTTCGAACTCTGCTACTATCAGGCCATTGACGCCGCCATCGCGCGCGGCATTGGCCGGGTGGAGGCTGGAGCCCAAGGCGAACATAAAATCGCGCGCGGCTATGAACCCATGGCGACCTTTTCCGCCCATTATATTGCCGAACCGGGTTTTCGCGAAGCCATCGCCGATTTTCTGGTGCGCGAACGCCGAGCTGTGCAGCAGGAAATTGCGTTTCTGGGCGACATGACGCCGTTCAAAAAGGGGGGATTGGGGGAGCGATGAAAGCACTATCCGGTGTCGGCGATGAGCCGATGAAATTCGACGTGACCATTCAAAATGCTCTGAGCATTCTACAAAATAATATGGCCACCCGGGATCTGTTCTCGAATAACAGCCCCAACAGTGGGCAAGGATTGGAACTATTGCTTAAAAAGCATCTTGAGCTTAAAATCAGAATGGACGCGAATTTGAACCACTTTCGCGCACATCTGCACATAGATTACGGCAAAAACAGACACATCGCATCATATGCGATCGACAATGGTGAACTCCTTGCCGGTAAGGCAACCTATAACAGTGAGGTACAACCATGGATCGCCGAACACCGGCCAAATCTTTTGTTGGTTTGGAAAGATCTGCGAGGCAAAGGTGCAGACGAAACTATTGTAGCAGAGTTGAGCGCATCTTCGATTTGAAGAGCTTAGAATAGTTAAGGCCAACGGGCTAGAATTCATTAGCCGTGGTGGAAGCCATTCCGCTCAGGCTGAGCGGAGTCGCTAGGACAGTTGGAATTGTCCCTACTTTCTTCCTGCCCTCCTCATGCCGCGCGGCGGGTATTTTCCATCATCCAGGACCGGGCTTGGCGCTGCGCCTCGGCGATTTCGCGGGCGGTCATATCTTCGGATATCTCGGCGCGGCATTCGTGGCCGCGTTCATTGCCGGCCACTGCGGCCAAGTTAAACCATTTATGCGCTTCGATCAAGTCGACCGTTACTCCGTCCGTTCCGGATGAATAAGCAATGCCCAATTCGTAGAGAGCATCGGCATCCCCTTGTGCGGCGTCGTTGATCCGCGATTCGATCAGGAATTGCGCGCTGCGAAAACTGCTGGCCATGAAACTTCCCCTGTTGCCCTGTTTGCAAACAAGTGTTTCGGCCCCTAATTCTAAAAATATAGTTAACGCATTTTCACTTTTCGCGTCCGCGCCGGATCAACTGGCATATTGTCGATGAGACGCGCGCCGCCTATCCGTGCCGCGGCAAGCAATCTGGCAGGGCGATCCAGCGCCTTCATTGGCAGTAAATCCTCCGCCCCTGCCAGCGTCACATAGTCTGGCGTGTCAAAGCCTGCAGCCACCAGTATCGCGGTGACCTTGGCCAGTTCGGCTGCCGCATCAGCACCGCCTTCTAACGCGGAAACGGCTGATTTCAGGGCATTGGGCAGGGCAGCAGCCGCCTTACGCTGCGCCTTATTCAAATAGGCGTTGCGCGATGACAGGGCGAGGCCATCCTTATCCCGCACCGTCGGAACGCCGATCACATCCACCCCCAGATCAAGGTCGATCGTTATTCGGCGGATGATGGTCAATTGTTGCCAATCCTTTTCCCCGAACAGCGCCATATCCGGCCGCACTTGATTAAAGAGTTTACAAACAACAGTCGCCACGCCGTCGAGATGGCCTGGGCGCGTCGCCCCGCACAGGCCGTCGCCTAGCCCCGCGACGCTGACCGTGGTGGCGTAACCCGGCGAATACATTTCCTCCACGCTGGGCATCCAGAGCATATCGACATTGCTTTCGGCCAAACGCGTGGCATCGGCATCCTCGGGGCGGGGATAGGCTACAAAATCTTCACTAGGCCCAAATTGACGGGGATTGACGAAGATCGAGACGACGACGTGATCGGCCTGCTGCCGCGCCGTTTTCACCAATGTCATATGGCCTTCATGCAAGGCTCCCATCGTTGGGACAAGCGCCACGGTTCCGCCGTGAGAGCGTATGAATTTGAGACGATCACGCAGGGCAGAAAGGCGATGGATGATTTGCAACACAGGTTCCGCTTCGATAGAGGATCTAGCTTGAATTAGTCGGGTCGCCTAGCTGTGATCAAGCTTTGGAAACCATTAGGCAAGGGGTCGGGCGCATCTATGGCGCAGAGTAACAGCCATTTCATAGTCTTTGCCAATGAAAAAGGCGGCACGGGCAAATCCACCACAGCTGTCCATGTCGCTGTCGCACTGGCCGCCACGGGCCACCAAGTTGCGGCAATTGACCTTGATCACCGGCAGAAAACCCTCACCCGCTACCTCGATAATCGGGAAGCAACGGCGCGGCGCACCGGCACAATACTGCCCAATCCAGCCTATGTGACTCTGTCGAACCTCACCCCGGCCGGTTTGGATCAGGAAATAGCCCGAATCGGATCAAACGCTGATTTTGTCATCATAGATACGCCGGGTCGCGATGATCCACTGACTCGGGCCGCCATTTCGCGTGCGGATACGATTGTCACGCCGA
Source organism: Sphingomonadales bacterium (assembly GCA_031376385.1). Taxonomy (GTDB): domain Bacteria; phylum Pseudomonadota; class Alphaproteobacteria; order Sphingomonadales; family Sphingomonadaceae; genus Aquisediminimonas. Next base: position 14,774 of record JANMDQ010000021.1, on the reverse strand, counting down.
TCAACGACAGCTTCATTGACTTGGACCTTATTGGCCAAGTGGATGCCGAAACTTTCAAGGTCAAAAAGCTCAGCTTTTATGCAGAACTTATCTGGGACCTGCGCAAAAACCGCGCACGGGTCGATGGTACTCAAGTAGATTGGGTCGTGCTGCGCAACCGGTTGCAGCATATTGATGCGAACAATATGCGCCGCGTCGGCCGGGCTTTGGCTGAACTGTCAAAGCGCGTTGGCTTTCGCACCATTCCGGGGCTAGGCGAACGCGTGATTTATCGGGAGCTGTTCCCAAAGGGGCTGACGCTACTTGATATGGAGGCAATTGGCGGGATTGGCATCAGCCATATTGCCGCACGCCAGGAATTGCGTGAAATGGTTGCTGCGCTCTCTTTGCCGACATTGGAAACTGAACAAGGGGAGCTCGCGCTGGCATGAAGCTGCTTCTGATCATCGGCGCGGGTCTGGTCATTTGGTGGCTTTGGCGGAACATGCAGCCACGCGCAGCGTTAATGACTCGCGCGGATGCGGCGCGACTGTTGGGCATCGCCGTGGATGCGGATGTGGAGACAATTTTGGCGTCGCACAAACGACTTATAGCCAAAGTACATCCTGATGCAGGCGGCAGCGCAGAACTGGCGTCGCAAATCAATCGCGCACGCGACACTTTGTTAAAGACTCTCGGCCAATAGGAACTCCCATGAAATCCCATATGATGCACCGATCTTCCCTACGCGAATATGATATTCGCGGTGTTGTAGGGGATACGCTGGGTGAGGACGACGCCTACGCGATTGGCCGCACCTTTGGGACAATAGTGAAACGCTCCGGCGGCAGCCGCGTCGCTGTGGGCCGCGACGGCCGTGTATCTTCTCCGCCATTTGAAGCGCGACTGGTGGCGGGGCTGACTGAGGCAGGCTGTGACGTACTCCGGATCGGCGTTGGGCCAACGCCGATGCTCTATTATGCCGAAATGACCCAAGACGTCGACGGCGGCATCCAAATCACCGGCAGCCATAACCCCGCTGACTATAATGGCTTCAAAATGGTACTGCGTCACGCCAGCTTTTTTGGGGAAGATATCCAGACGCTTGGCCGAATGGCAGCCGCTGGGGATTGGGAGTCTGGCGCCGGTTCGGCAAGCGAGATTAATATTGAGGATGCTTATGTCGAGCGGCTGTTGCAGGGCTTTGACGCTAGGCCATTCCGAATTGGCTGGGATGCAGGCAACGGGGCCTCAGGACGGATTATTGAGAAGCTGACAGCGCTTTTGCCCGGTGAACATCATCTGCTCTTCACTGAGATTGATGGGCGGTTTCCCAACCATCACCCTGACCCAACAGAGGAAAAAAACCTCGCCGATTTGAAAGCGCTGGTGGCAGACAAGAGCCTTGATTTCGGATTGGCTTTTGACGGGGACGGAGACCGGATCGGTGCGATTGATGGCCAAGGCCGTGTGATATGGGGGGATCAGATATTGTCGATCCTTGCTGAACCTGTTCTAAAGGCGCTGCCGGGTTCAACGATCATCGCGGACGTAAAAGCCTCGCAGATGCTCTATGACCGGATTGCGGAACTAGGCGGAAAGCCGCTGATGTGGAAGACGGGCCACAGCCTGATCAAGACCAAGATGAAGGAAACCGGTGCGCCTCTCGCTGGGGAAATGAGCGGGCACATCTTTTTCAAGCATGAGTGGTACGGCTTTGATGATGCGCAATATGCCGCGTTACGCCTTATTCGGGCTATTTCAGAGTTGGGCGGATCGCTGACTGCACTGAAAGACGCCATGCCCGTGATGATCAACACCCCGGAGCTCCGCTTTCAGGTGGATGAGACGCGCAAATTTGCGGTGATTGATGAGGTTCTGGCTCGGCTGACGGCTGAGGGTGCCACAGTTGACCGCACTGACGGAGCGCGCGTGAACACAGCAGACGGTTGGTGGCTACTACGCGCCTCCAACACGCAAGACGTTCTTGTGGCCCGGGCAGAGGCGAAGGATCAGGCGGGGCTTGATCGGCTCATTGCTATGATCGATGCGCAGTTGGAGGCTTCTGGCCTTGTGAGAGGCGCTCAGGCAGCGCACTAAGCGCCGTCGTCTCCAGCCGCGCGGTGCAGGAGGATTGCGATCCCTCCGGCAACAAGACAAGCAAAAGCTACGTAAATCAATGTTCCTTCGATGGTAGCGCCCAGCGCGACTAAGCCTCCGAGCGAAAGCGTGGCCGCGACCATGAAACCTGAATTAACAATGTTATTGACTGCTATGGTCCGCGCCGTCTCACTTTGCGCGACAGTCACCGTCAGGAAAGCGTAGAGCGGCACAACGAACATGCCACCAAACACTGCAATCCCGAACAGCGCGAACAGGATAAGGTCGGCAATCGGATACGAGATGAACTCGCGCACGCCGATCAGGTAACCGGGGACTGCGTTCCACTGCGTCACGCTCCACCATAGAAGCAACACGAACAGCCCCATCATATTGGCCGCGACAGGTGAATAGCGCGCCGAAACTTGCCCCTTGAGCATCCTGTTGACTGCAATTGATCCCACTGCGACGCCCACTGAAAATATCGAAAGGAACAGCGTCGCGACATTCTTATCCGCACCCAAGGCATTTTTCACCAGCGGCGGGAACTGCGCGCCGAGCAACGCTCCGATAGACCAGAAAAAACTGATGCAGATAATCGCCAACCGCACACGCTTCACTTTCATCACCATCCGCGCCAGCGTCCACGATGCGCGGAATATGTTCCAATCAACAGGAACTGACGTACCGTCATCCACTGGCGGCGCTGGCGGCACTTTGCCACCTGCAATCCGACCCACAATGGCCACGACCAGCACACCAGCCGCCGCCCATTGATGGGGGATGACACCGCCTACTATTGTGCCAAGCAAGATCGCGACATAGGTTCCAGCCTCGACCAATCCCGTGCCGCCCAACACGCTGTCCTTATCCAGATGCTGCGGCAAAATGGCGTATTTGATCGGCCCAAAGAAAGTCGAATGAACGCCCATCGCAAACAACGCGAGCAGCATAAGCGGGATATTCTGGAGCATCAACCCCGCGGCGCCTGCCACCATAATGATGATTTCAGCGGTCTTGATGATGCGGATCATCCCAGCCTTGTCCCGGCTATCGGCCAATTGCCCTGATACTGCGGAAAGGAGGAAGAAGGGCAGAATGAAAAGCGCCTGTGCGAGTGTGCTAAACTGGGCTTCCTTCGCCTCATCATTGAACACCGAATATATCGCGAGGATGACCATCGCTGTGCGGAACAGATTGTCGTTAAACGCACCGAGGAATTGCGTGATGAACAAAGGTAAGAAACGGCGTTGGCGCAGCAACTGCATCGGACTGCTTCCGGTCATACAGGCATCGAGTCGACCAAACGCGGCGTATCCGTAATGGCGCGAGGCGCGCCCGTTGTGCTCATCTTGGCAAGCAATTTGCCATCTGGATCCGTCAATTCCGCCTCCATAAACGCAAAGCTTTTACCAAGCTTAATGCAATGCCCCTCCGCATAGAGACGCCCTTGTCTGGCTGCGCTGAGGAATGTGGTTTTAAGTTCAAGCGATGCCACGTAAATGGCCTTTCCTGCCTTAACGATACAGGCAAAGGCAGCAGCATCATCAAGCATGGCAGTTACAATTCCTCCCTGCACTGCGCCACTGGGATTACAGAAATCAGGCCCGATATCGTAGCTCATCCGCACATAGCCATCGGCGGAGCGGACCTCCAAAATCTGAGCATTAAGGATCACGGATGTCGGCGCACGGAGCGCGTTAAAGCGTTCGACCAGTTGCGCATCGGTCATCGGCATCGATTAGCCCAGATCATAAAAACGCCCTCTCACTCAACCCGTAGCCCGATAGGGCCGCGCCAAGCAACTCCACAGTTTCATCTTCTTGCGTAAAAACTGCAATGCCGGGCGGAGGCACATTTGGCCAATCCTGTCCGAATGTCAGAAAAGTAGTGCGTCGCGCGATGCCAGCACCACTATCGACAAGCGTTACGCCCGCTGGGCTGGCAGCGGCAATTTCTTCGCGAAGGAGCGGAAAATGAGTGCAGGCAAGCACAAGCTGGTCAATATGTTCGCCACCGGGTTGACTATATAACGGTGCCAAAATCGCCCTCATTTCGGCAGGATCAGGAGCGGTCCCCCGCAACTTAGCCTCCGCAATCGTCACCAAATCCGCCGAACCGAGACGCAGCACAGTGCAATCATCAGCGAACGCCGCGATCAGATTATCGACATAAGGCTGACGCACCGTCGCCTTAGTCCCAAGCACACCAATAACGCGCGTCTTGCTGGCAAGGCCCGCTGGCTTAATCGCGGGAACGGTCCCCACTATCGGTAAATTGAGCGCGGCACGGACGTGGGAAAGCGCAATCGTTGCCGCCGTATTACAGGCAATTACAACAATGCGTGGCGAGTATCGTTCTGCCAATCGTCCCAGTAATGCCGGAACCCGCGCCGCAATCTCTGCTTCGCTCTTCGTCCCGTAAGGATGCCACGCATTGTCTGCAGCATAAACCAGCGGCGCAGTTGGCAGCGCGGAACGGATTTCCTCCAGAACCGAAAGGCCGCCAACACCAGAATCAAAAATCAAAATGGGGCGGTTATCGGCCATGTCAGTTTAGCAGGATGGCAATTGGGGGCGATTGGATTGCTCCGCCCGATATCATGATGATCATCTCGTCGACATAGACTGGGCGATATGAAACCAGCAAGCATATTTAGGCTAGACAGCAACAGTGAAACATTAGAAGAACGCGACATGACAGAGGTCTTCCACGTTCTCGCCGCGCTGGTCGGCGGCTATTTGCTCGGGTCAATCCCATTTGGGGTTATCCTGACGCGCGCTTTTGGCGCAGGCGACTTGCGGCAGATTGGCTCTGGCAATATCGGCGCGACCAACGTCCTACGGACGGGGCGTAAGGGGCTGGCGGCAGGCACGCTGGTGCTGGATATGGCTAAAGGCGCAGCGGCAGTGTGCATCGCACGGGCAATTGATCCGCATTTGACGTTGATCGCCGGTGCTGGCGCGTTTTTCGGGCATCTTTATCCGGTGTGGCTGGGCTTTAAGGGCGGCAAGGGTGTGGCAGTGATGCTGGGGATATCCCTTGCCCTTATTTGGCAGGTTGGTCTGATTTTTGCCGCTGTTTGGCTTGGCATGCTCGCGATCAGCCGCATTTCCAGCGTTAGCGGAATGGCCGCAGCTCTTTCTGCTCCTGTCGCGGCTTTTGCTTTTGGCCAAAGAGAAATGGCACTCATGTTGGCGGGCCTCGCACTCATTCTCATCTGGAAGCACCGCGAGAATATTGACCGGTTGCGGGCTGGAACTGAACCCCGCGTTGGCCGAAAAGACGCATGACACCCGCCGATCAAGACAGGTTGGACCGGCTGCGGCTGATCCGCTCCTCCAACATTGGACCAGTCACTTATTTTCAATTAATTCAACGTTTTGGCTCGGCGCGTGCTGCGCTTGAGGCAATCCCCCAACTGGCTGCTCGCGGCGGAGGCAAAGCGCCAGTGCTGGCCAAGATTGATGACATCGCCCGCGAAGTTGATGCTGTGGATCGCATCGGTGCGCGCTACTTATTCCTAGGCCAAGGCCTTTACCCGCCCCTCCTTGCTGAACTCGATAGTGCGCCCCCTGCGCTCGTTGTTCGCGGCGACTTGCGGCTGCTTGATCGGCCGACCGTTGCCATCGTAGGCGCGCGCAATGCTTCGGCTGCGGCGTGCCGCTTCGCCCGGATTCTTGCACAGGGCTTGGCTGACGAAGGCGCACTGGTCGTATCCGGTTTGGCGCGGGGCATTGATACAGCGGCGCACCAAGGCTCAATCAGCGGTGGCACAGTGGGCGTCATCGCCAGCGGCATCGACATATCCTATCCGCCCGAGAATAAGGATTTGCAGGAAGAGATTGCGCGGCGGGGCGTGCTGATCGCGGAACAGCCGCCGGGCCGCGAACCACTGGCCCGTCACTTCCCCTATCGCAACCGCATTATCGCAGGAATGAGCCTTGGTACGGTCGTCGTGGAAGCGGCGCCAAAGTCAGGCTCGCTCATCACTGCGCGCCTCGCGACTGAGGCTGGGCGCGAAGTGATGGCCGTTCCCGGCTCTCCGCTCGATCCCCGCGCGCAGGGCTGCAACGCTTTAATTCGCGATGGGGCGACGCTTGTTCAATCCGCTGCTGATGTGCTGGAGACGATCAGGCCGATCTTCGGCTCTCGTTTGGCCAGCCCAGCCACAAGATTTCGGGACAGTCCACCAGAAGGTGACCCCGGTGATAGCGAACGCCGCGCAGTGCTCGATCTGCTGAGCCACACACCCGTCGCGGTGGATGAACTCATTCGCCAATCCGGCATCATGCCTGCGATGGTTCAAATGGTGCTGCTTGAGTTAGAGCTTGGGAGCCGGATCGAACGCCATGCAGGCGGACGTGTCAGCCTTGCATAACCCTAAAGGACAGGGCTTGACGAACACTCTATTTCCCCTCCACCCTCGCGTACACACGTGAGAGGCTGAATTTGTCCATGAAACTTGTTGTAGTTGAATCCCCGGCCAAGGCCAAAACCATTGAGAAATATCTGGGGCCGGGCCACACTGTGCTGGCCAGTTTCGGTCACGTCCGCGATTTGCCGCCCAAGGACGGGTCGGTAAACCCCGATGACGGCTTTGCGATGCTGTGGGATACATATGCGGATAAGGCGAAACAGCTGAAGGCCATCACTGATGCTTGTAAAAACGCAGACACACTAATCCTCGCCACTGACCCTGACCGCGAAGGCGAAGCGATCAGTTGGCATGTGCAAGAGGTTCTGGCGAAGAAGAAGGCGCTTCCCAAAGACGTCAAGCGTGTCACGTTCAATGCTATCACCAAGCCTGCTGTGCTGGAGGCCATGGCCAATCCGCGCGAGCTGGACCATGATCTGATCGACGCGTACCGCGCCCGCCGCGCGCTGGATTATCTGGTCGGCTTCACGCTTTCCCCGGTGCTGTGGCGCAAACTGCCCGGTGCTAAATCCGCAGGCCGGGTGCAGTCCGTTACCCTGCGTCTTGTGGTGGACCGGGAACGCGAGATTGAGCTGTTCCGCCCGCAAGAATATTGGTCAGTCATCGCCAACATGGAACATGACGGCATTGGCTTCATCGCGAGACTGGTACGTCACAAGGGTGAGAAAATTGACCGACTGACGATCGGCAATGCGGGCGATGCCGCGTCAGCGAAGTCGGCCGTTGAGGCCGGTCGTTTCTCCGTCGCTTCGGTTGAAACTAAGCCGATGTCGCGCAATCCGCCGCCGCCGTTTACAACATCAACCTTGCAGCAGGAGGCCGCGCGCAAGCTGGGCTTTGCTGCGTCTCACACCATGCGAGTTGCGCAAAATCTCTACGAAGACGGCACGATCACTTATATGCGCACTGACGGTGTGCAGATGGATGGCAGTGCGATTTCCGAAGCGCGCGGGGCCATCGCGAAACGCTATGACGCATCTTATGTGCCTGATAAGCCACGCGTTTATCAGGCCAAAGCCAAAAACGCTCAAGAGGCACATGAAGCGATTCGCCCCACCGATTTCAGCAAAGATAAAGTTGGCGGTGGCGATCATGCCAAACTTTATGACCTTATCTGGAAACGCGCGATGGCCAGCCAAATGGCATCGGCACGTTTGGAACGCACCACCATCGAAATGTCTGACGGGACTGGGCAAACCGGCCTGCGTGCGACGGGCCAAGTCGTCCTCTTCCCCGGATACCTTGCGCTTTATGAAGAAGGGCTAGACGATGCGGGCGACGAGGACGCCAAGCGCCTGCCGATGATCCGCGAAGGCGATGCGCCTGCCAAAAAATCGGTTGAAAGCGAACAGCATTTCACTCAGCCGCCGCCGCGCTATTCCGAAGCGTCACTGGTAAAAAAGATGGAAGAATTGGGCATTGGCCGCCCGTCAACCTATGCTTCGATCCTGCAAGTTCTCAAGGACCGGGACTATGTGAGCGTCGATAAAAACCGCTTCATCCCGAGCGAAAGCGGGCGGTTGCTCACTGCATTCCTCGAACGCTTTTTCAACCGCTATGTCAGCTTTGACTTTACAGCGGGACTTGAAGAGGAACTGGACGATGTTTCAGGTGGCCGAGCGCAATGGCAATCTGTGCTGGAGGCATTCTGGAAGGATTTCAAACCCAAAACCGTTGAAGTGATGGAGCAAAAACCATCCGAAGTGACGGCAGAACTTGACCTGTTCTTAGCGCCTTACCTGTTCCCCGACAAAGAAGATGGCAACGATCCACGGCTGTGCCCTGCCTGCAAAGCGGGTAGCCTTGCCCTTCGCGGAGGACGGTTCGGTGCGTTCGTGGCCTGCTCCAACTACCCAGAATGCAAATTCACGCGCAAATTCGGTCAAGGTGGTGACGGCGCAGATGCAGGCGATACTGGCCCGGAAATCATGGGTCAGCATCCTGTTACAGGCTTGGACATCACGCGCAAATCAGGTCGATTTGGCCCCTATGTGCAAATGGGTGAAGGCGAAGGCCGCAAAATGGCGTCGATCCCGAAGGATGTTCCTGCTGAGGATTTTGGCCTTGATTGGGCTGTGAAACTGATTGATTTGCCGCGCACGATTGGCGACCATCCTGAAACAGGTGCACCGATCACAGCGAGCATTGGCCGATATGGCCCTTACCTCGCCCACAGCGGCAAATATGCGCGGCTTCAATCGACCCTCGATGTGTTCGAGACAGGAATGAACGCCGCTGTCGTTAAGCTCGCCGAAGCAGCAGCAGGCGGGAACCGAGGGCGCGGTGCGGCGCGGGAGCCTTTGAAAGTTCTTGGCCTGCATCCGCGAACAGAGCTTGAGCTCAAGGTTATGGAGGGTCGCTTTGGTTCTTACGTCACTGACGGAACGACCAATGCGACGCTCCCCAAGACAGTAACGCTTGAGGCGCTTACCTTAGAAGAAGCCGCCCAATTGATCGACGAACGAGCGGCAAAGGGACCGGCTAAGGGAAAGAAGAAAGCGCCTGCAAAGAAAAAGGCGGCGCCCAAAAAAGCTGCTGCGAAGAAGGCTCCGGCCAAGGCAAAAGCGAAGTAAGACACACGCATCGCAAGAGGCATCCGTGGACAGCACTGAAACTGTAAATCCTGACTTCGCTGACATCGACACTTGGCCAACTGTGGCCGCGATCGAAGCGATGCTGGACGGTCAGCAGGATGCGATTGCATCACTTCGGGGCCAAGAACCGGCACTGGCCGCAGCGTGTGACGCAGCGGCATCGCGGCTCCTAAACAGCGGCCGCATTATTTATGCAGGTGCTGGAACCTCGATCAGGATTGCTGTGCAAGACGGGGTGGAACTGGGGCCAACATTTGGCTGGCCTGCTGACCGGCTGGCCTATGTGATTGCAGGCGGCCCCAAGGCGCTGATGGCAAGTGCTGAAGGTGCCGAGGATAATGGTGCCGACGCCCGCGTTCAGGTTGCAGCGCTGAATGTGAGTGCGACTGATATTTTGATTGGCGTTGCGGCCAGCGGAAGAACGCCCTTCACTGTCGCAGCAGTTGAAGCAGCCCGCGTCGCAGGCGCGCTGACGATAGGCATTGCCAACAACGCCGGCACTCCCTTGCCCTGTGCCGCTGATCACAGCGTTATTGCGGCCACCGGCAGTGAGATGATCGCTGGTTCAACTCGGATGAAGGCAGGCACGGCCCAAAAGGCTGCACTCAATCTCCTGTCCACCGGCATCATGCTGCGGCTTGGCCGCATCTACCACGGGCAAATGGTGGATATGGTCATTTCCAATGACAAGCTGCTTTTACGCGGCCAGCGCATGGTAGCCAACTTAAGCGAGTGCGATATGGAAACAGCAGCGAATGCACTGCACACAGCGGACAATGATATCAAACTCGCTGTTCTCATCGCAATGGGCCATGCCCCGGCCACCGCATCGCAAGCCCTTGCAGATACAGGTCAGATACTGCGCGCGGCAATTGTTAAATTGCAAAACGAACCGGGAGGTCTCAGCTTCGATGACACCCCCCGCGCGTGATCTTTCGCTTGACGCCTTTCGCGGGCTGACAGTCGTTCTGATGGTAATTGTGAATGTGCAGGGGTCTGGCGACGATGCTTTTGCGCTACTTAATCATGCCGAATGGAACGGGCTGACCTTTGCCGATCTGGTGTTCCCGTGGTTCCTGTTCATTGTCGGATTATCCGCTCCGCTGGCGCTCGAACGGCCCGGCTTTACGCCGCAGTGGGGCACGATTTTGCGGCGTGCGGCGCTGCTGTTTCTGATCGGTGTGCTGCTCGCTTGGCTGATACGGCCCCGGTTTGAATTTCACGATATCCGCATTGCTGGCGTGCTGCAAAGGATCGCGATTGTCTATGTCACCTGCGCCGCTGTAATCCTTTGGCGTCCGGGTTGGCGGACAGCCGCCACACTGGCGCTCGCGGCGCTCATCATTCACACTGCCGTTATTCTCCTTGTCCCCGCCCCCGGTGCGGCTCTGCCCAGCCTTGCAGCAGGGGAAGGGATTAGTGGGTGGCTGGATGAACATTTCTTACCCGGTCGCGTCTACCGCAAAACTTGGGATCCGGAGGGCATTCTCTCCACATTGCCCGCCATCGCATCTGGCTTGATTGGGGTCAGCGTCATGCGCTGGATCAGGGCACGTGGCGCGGTTCCCGTTGAAGTAACACTTGGGGGATTAGCGCTGACGATGGCACTGGGCGGCATTGCCCTGTCACTTCTCATCCCCATCAACAAAGCTCTTTGGACGGCAAGCTTCGTTCTGGCGACTGCTGGGTTGGGCCTTGGCTTTTGGATGGGGCTGCGATTGATCTGGGCGCGCATGGGGGAGAGCCGCATTGGCAAGTGGCTCATCCTCCTCGGCCAAACGGCGCTGACGCTCTACATCATCCACATGCTGCTCATCGCAGTCATCGTGCGCAAGCTGCCGAGTGGGGACCGAATTTGGGAAGTCACCTATGCCCTGCTGACCAGCACAGGCCTACCGCTGCCAGTCGCAGCACTGGTTTACGCCCTGACCGCAGCAGCAATATCCACGGCCCCACTGGCTGCGCTCAAACGACGAGGATGGTTGGTAAAAGTCTAATCCAGAAATATCTTACCCGGATTGAACAGCCCATCCGCGTCAAGCGCATCTTTGATCCGGCGCATCACGGCAACACTGTCGGCCCCGTGTTCGCGCACCAAGGCCGCCCGCTTGCCGATACCAATGCCATGTTCGCCAGTGCAGGTTCCGCCAACCGACAAGGCGAAGGCGATCATCGCTTCATTGATCTCCTTGGCCTTTGCCCAAGCGTCGCCGTCCTCAGGCGGCAAGACAAAGAGCGTGTGGAAATTCCCATCGCCAACATGGCCAAGGATCGGTGCGATCAGCCCAGCCTCTGCCACCGCGTCCTGCACCAACGTGATTGCGGCACACAGCGACGAGATCGGCACACAAATGTCAGTCGTCCAAACCGTAGACCCGGGGACGAGCGCGCGGGCCGATGGCAACGCCTGATGCCGCGCTTTCCACAGCTTGTTGCGATCCTCAGCCTCCTGCGCAAAAGCCAGAGCACCGCCGCCGAAGCCTTCGCCAATCTCACGCACCAGCTGCAATTGCTCCGCTGTACCTGCCGCTGATCCGTGAAATTCCAGAAATAAGGTCGGACGTTCGGCCAAGCCTAACTGGCTGAACGCATTGCAGGCGCGAATTGCGGTGGGATCAAGGATTTCCATCCGCGCGATCGGAATACCGCACTGAATTGTCGCAATGACCGTCTGAACAGCCCCTTCTAGAGTCTCGAAGTCCCATGTCGCGGCCAGTGTCGTTTCCGGTTGGCCGTGCAGGCGAACTGTCGCTTCTACAATGATCCCCAGCGTCCCTTCGGCACCCATGAACAAATGGGTGAGATCATAGCCTGCCGCCGATTTGCGAGCGCGCGTGCCTGTGGTGATCAGCGAGCCGTCAGCCGTCACGACTTTAAGCGCCAGTACATTGTCCCGCATTGATCCGTACCGCACGGTCGTGGTGCCAGACGCGCGGGTCGAAATCATCCCACACAGCGTTGCATTGGCTCCCGGATCGACGGGGAAGAAAAGCCCCGTGGTGCGAAGTTCAGCATTCAGCTGTTCACGCGTTACGCCGGGCTGGATGACGCAAAGCAAATCATCACTGGCAACCTCCAGCACCTGATCCATCTTTGAAAGGTCAATGCACAGGCCGCCAGTTACAGCAGCTGCATTGCCCTCTAGCGAAGTACCTGCCCCATAAGGGATGACTGGAACACGGCAGGCTGCAGCCGCGCGAACCGCGAGCTGCACTTCCGGAATCGTAAGGGGCTGAACGACCAGCGTCGGTGCACTGTAATGGTGATGCCCTTCGCTTTGCGCATAATGGGCGCGCGCGGCCTCTGATGTGAGCAAACGACCCCCAAAGGGCTCGGCGAGTTTGGCAATGAGCACTTCCGAAGATTGCATAAATCGCCCATAGCATGATCGACCCTGTTCGGGAATTGATGTGATGCAACCGCTATGATTGATCCCATAAGCACCCAAATGTTTGCCGAAGCCGGGCAAGCGGCGGGTGCCGTTGAGCGGCAGACCCAACGTAATGCACCGCTGATGACTGAGCTTGCGAGCCGGTTCCGCGCGCTCAACCCATCAATGATTTTCACCTGCGCGCGGGGCAGTTCTGATCACGCCGCAACCTTTGCCAAATATCTGTTCGAAACGCGACTTGGCCTGCCGACGCTATCCCAAGCGCCGTCGATCAGCTCCATTTATGGCGAGCCGTTGCTGCATATGAAGGATCAGCCGTTCATCCTCATTTCCCAATCCGGGAAAAGCCCTGATTTAATTGCTTCGGCAGAGGCGGCGAAGGCAGCGGGGGCATTTGTAATCGCGCTGGTGAATGACGAAGCCTCGCCGCTCGCAGCACTGGCAGAGGTAGTTGTGCCGCTTTGCGCAGGGCCGGAAACCAGCGTGGCTGCGACCAAGAGCTATATCGCGACGTTGGCCGCGCTTGCGCATCTGGCGTCGGTTTGGGGTGAGGATGACGATCTGAAAGCGTCCATTACCGCACTCCCCGACGCGCTCCACACTGCTCGGGTGGCGGATTGGTCGCCGGGGGTTGACTTGTTTGCAGACGCGCAGAGCCTGTTCGTTCTTGGCCGCGGGTTGACGCTCGGGATCGCGCAAGAAGCTGCGCTCAAGCTCAAGGAGACAAGCGGCATTCACGGCGAGGCGTTTAGCATTGCAGAAGTGGCGCACGGCCCGATGGCGCTGGTAAAGGCAGGTTTCCCCGTTCTCGTCTTCCCGCCGCTGGATAAGGCCGTTGTGGGGCTAGACAAGACGCTTAGCTTGTTTGCGGCGCGCGGGGCGAAGATCGCTGTTGCAGGCGGCGGTTATGATGGCACATTCGCCTTGCCGCTTGCCTCTGGCCTTCACCCTGTCATTGGCCCTATCGCAATGGTGCAGAGTTTTTATGCTCTAGTGAATGCGCTTTCAGTGCTCCGCGGTTATGATCCTGACCACCCACCGCTGCTGAACAAGGTCACGGAAACACGATGAGCCTCATTGCCCTCACAGGTGCCCGGATTTTGAGCGACAAGGGTTGGCTAGAGGGTTATGCGCTGCTGATCGAAAAGGGCCTTATCGTTGGTCTTCAGAGTGAAGCTGATGTGCCCGCGCGCGCAAAGCTTGAACAACTCAACGGCGGCACCCTTCTCCCCGGCTTCATTGACACGCAAGTCAACGGGGGCGGAGGCGTCCTCTTCAACGACAAGCCCAATGTCGCTGGCATCAAAGCCATTGCCGCCGCGCACCGCAAATTTGGGACGACAGGGATGCTGCCAACCCTCATCAGCGACGATCTATCCGTCATTGCCACCGCCATTTCAGCAGTCGAGACTGCAATAGCACAGGGCGTTCCCGGCATAGTCGGCATCCATATTGAAGGGCCGTTCCTAAATCCCGGCAAACACGGCATTCACGATGCGGGCAAATTTCGCACGCTGGACGACGAAGCGATTACTCTCCTCTCATCGCTGCGCGGCGGCAAAACCCTTGTCACGCTGGCGCCTGAGTTGGCACCGTCCGGCGCGATATCCACTTTTGTTGCGCGCGGCGTTGTCGTGGCTGCCGGGCATACATTGGCCACTTATGAACAGATGCAGGCAGCACGCGCGGAAGGCCTGACCGGTATCACTCATTTATTCAACGCTATGACGCCATTGGAGGGCCGCGCGCCGGGCGTGGTCGGGGCTGGCCTTGAAGGCGATTTTACTTCTGGGATCATCGTTGATGGCCACCATGTTCACCCCGCCAGCCTGCGCGCAGCCTACCGCGCACGCGGGGCAGACGGGCTGATGCTCGTGACGGATGCAATGCCTACAGTGGGGTCAGACGATCGTAGTTTCACCCTCTCCGGTGTAACAATTAAGGCCAAGGATGGCGCTTTGCGGTCAGAGGGTGGAACACTTGCGGGGTCAGACTTAGATATGGCAAGTGCAGTGCGCAATACCGTTTCAATGATGCATGTTGATTTGGCGGCGGCAAGTGTCATGGCCAGCGAGACGCCTGCCCGGTTCCTCGGAATTGCGGACTCTGTTGGTCAGATTGCGGCTGGGATGCGGGCTGACTTAGTGTGGGTGGATGAGTGTCAGGAGGTGCAGCGGATTTGGATTGGCGGGTTGGAGTGAAGTTGTGATGTCTCTTCCCTGAGCCTGTCGAATGGTTAGTATTCCCGCGTCTTTTTGTCTTACATCGACCA
>JANMDQ010000005.1:0-57550 GCA_031376385.1 Sphingomonadales bacterium | reverse complement strand
TGACATTTTCCGCGCACCTGCGCTTTAGGCCTGATAGAGACGGCGGCTATGGTACGGAATGCGCTTTCTGTAGATGTTGAAGACTGGTTTCAGGTCGGTGCGTTCGAAAATGTAATCGAGCGTAAGGACTGGGGCAGCCTGGAATGCCGCGTTGAACGCAACACTGATGCCGTGCTGGGTCTTTTTGAAGATGCTGGCGTGAAAGCTACATTTTTCACGCTGGGCTGGATCGCGGAACGATATCCGCAACTTATCCGCCGCATCGCAGATGCCGGTCACGAAGTCGCAAGCCACGGGTGGGACCATAAGCGGGTTTTCCTCATGTCTGCGCCAGATTTTGCGTCAGATTTAACCCGCGCACGCAACATGTTGGAGGATATTTCAGGGGCAAAAGTCACTGGATACCGCGCGCCAAGCTTTTCCATCGATAAGCGCACGCCTTGGGCTCATGATGCTCTGGCTGAGGCCGGTTATGCCTATTCATCAAGCGTCGCCCCAGTTGTGCATGATCATTATGGCTGGCCAGAAGCGCCCCGGTTTGCGTTTAAGCCCGTCTCCGGCGGAAGCCTTATCGAATTGCCAGTCACAACGGCCAAGTTCGCAGGGCGTACGTTGGCCGCTGGTGGAGGGGGCTTCTTTCGGTTGCTGCCTTACGGCTTTTCTCGCTGGGCGATCCGGCAGGTGAATGCAGCCGGGCAACCGGCCATCATCTATTTCCATCCTTGGGAAATCGACCCAGGTCAGCCCCGCGTTGCAAATGCGCCGATCAAATCAAAGATCAGGCATTATACCAACTTGTCCGTCATGGCTGCAAAGCTGAAGCGGTTGGTGGATGATTTTGAATGGGGCCGCGTGGATGAAGTCGCCGCAGCGCAATCGGCCGTGCTGGCGTGATGGATATGACCACGGCACCCCTTTTTACCCTGCGCACCGCGCGGTTAGACCGGGCTGATGACGCCAAGCGCATTGATGCGTTTGTGCGTACGCATCCGGACGCGACGCCCTTCCACCTCACCGGTTGGAGCCGTGCAGTAGAACGCGGATGCGGGCAAAAGGCGCACTATCTGGTGGCTGAAAGCGGGGATGGCGCCATTGCCGCGGTCCTCCCGATGACCGAAGTGAAATCGATGCTGTTTGGAAAGGCGCTTGCCTCCAGTGGTTTTGCCGTTGGTGGGGGTGTGTTGTCGCTTTCTGAGACTGCCGGGCAGCAATTGGTTGAAGCTGCACTTGCCTATGCTCGCACGGCTAGTTTCCCAACCGTCGAACTGCGCGGCGGCACTTTGCCCAGTGCGGGTTGGCACATCGACACTGACACATATCTTGGTTTCACGCGTGATTTGGCCAAGGATGATGACGCCGAATTGCTTGCCATTCCCCGCAAGCAAAGGGCCGAAGTGCGTAAGGCTCTGGGGTTTGATTTGACAGTCGAAGTTGGCACATCGCCAAAAGACCGTGCCGCCCATTACGAAGTCTATGCCACCAGTGTTCGCAACCTTGGCACACCTGTATTCCCGCGCGCGTTGTTTGACGCTGTGCTTGATGAATTTGGCGACGCCGCCGACATATTGACCATTCGCCATGATGGCCAAGCAATCGCCAGTGTGTTGAGCCTTTATTTCGGCGGCACTGTGATGCCGTATTGGGGTGGCGGAACAGCGGATGCGCGCACCTGGCGGGCGAATGATCTGATGTATTATGCGCTGATGCTCCATGCGCGGAACGCCAAGGCCTGCACGCGCTTTGACTTTGGCCGGTCAAAGGCTGGCACAGGGCCTGCTGCATTCAAGCGCAACTGGGGATTTGAAGGCGAACCGCTCAGTTACGCCAAATTGGCGTTGGATGGCGGACCCCTGCGCGATATCAACCCAATGAGTGCCAAATATAGGCTGCAAGTGACGGCGTGGAAGAAACTGCCTTTGTGGCTGGCCAATGCCATTGGCCCGATGCTCTCCCGGGGGCTGGGGTGACGGGCGATATCCTATTCATCGCCCACCGCGTCCCCTTTCCGCCAGATCGCGGCGACAAAATCAGAAGCTGGAACATCCTAAAGGCCCTTGCCAAAATCGCGCCTGTGCATGTTGCAGCGTTGGTTGATCCGGATGATAATCTGATCGAACAGAGCCCACTGCATGACATCGCAGCATCGCTCACGCTCGTTCCGCGCGCCCGTTCAAGGGCGGCTGCCATGGCGGCAGCGCTGGTATCGGGACGCCCAGCCTCGGTTGAGGCGTTTGCAAGTTCTAGGTTTCAGGCTGAAATCGATCACTTGCTCAGCCGCCATGACATCGCGACCATCTATGCCTTTTCAGGCCAGATGGCGCAGTTTGTGCCTATATCCGTCGGCAAGACGCGGTTTGTGATGGATTTCGTTGATATGGATTCAGCCAAGTTTGGCACCTACGCTGATCAAGGCAGCGGCCTATCCGCTTTCGCCAACCATATGGAAGGCAAGCGCCTGTTTCGCTTTGAGCGCGCCGTTGCGGCGCGGGCAGAGGCTTCCCTGTTTGTGAGCGAGGCCGAAGCTGCGCTGTTCCGTCAGAAAACGGGCTTGAGCTGCATCGCTGCACTCGAAAACGGAATTGATCTGGAACAGTATCGACCTGACCATCCCACAAAAGCGGGTGCAGCGGGGCAGGGGGCATTGGTGGTCTTCACGGGGCAAATGGACTATGCACCGAACGTGGATGCCGTGGTGTGGTTTGCGGACCATGTTTTAGCCAAGCTGCCGGGCGTCCGCTTTGCGATTGTCGGGCGCGCGCCAACGGCAAAGGTCTTATCCCTCACCACCAATCCGCAAGTCATAGTGACAGGCGAAGTGGCGGATCCGCGTGATTGGATTGCAGCGGCTGACGTCATTGTCGCGCCGCTGTTGCTGGCACGCGGCATTCAGAATAAGATCCTAGAGGCCATGGCCATGGGTAAAGCCGTCATTGCGTCGCCTGCTGCGGCTGAGGGGATTGACGCTTCCGAAATGGTTGTCGCTACTGACCCGGTTGAGTTTGTGAAAGCAATTCAAGATCTTATCGCGAACCCTGAACAAGCCCTATCACTTGGCATGGCTGCGCGACAACGGATGGAGGCGCGCTACAGCTGGGATGCGCGCATGGCCGGCTTGCGCCAATTGGTGATGCCATGATGCTGCGTTGGAAATCCCACCTGATCACTCTTGCCGTGACAATCGCTGCGATCATCGCCGTGTTTCACCGCGATGCAGCGGATATGGCGGGGATTTGGTGGAACATATCCACTTATAATCACGCGATTTTCATTGTGCCCATCATCGGCTGGCTGATTATGCAGCGGATTGATGAAGTGAAGCTGCTGGAACCGCGCAGTTGGTGGCCGGGGCTGATCGGTGTGGCCATCGGTGGGTTTGGCTGGATGCTGGGCGAAGCGGGCGGAATCTCGCTCTTCCGGCACGCCGCGCTGGTGTTGATGGTGCAATCCGCTGTCCTCACAGTTTTAGGCCCGACGGTGATGCGCGGCATCCTGTTTCCCATATTCTATCTCATCTTCCTCATCCCCATTGGGGATGAAGCTGTGCCGCTTCTCCAGACCATTACAGCGGACATGTGCATGTTCTTTTTGGCGCTGGTGGGCATTCCTGCCCATATTGAAGGGGTATTCATCACAACGCCAGTCGGCCTGTTTGAAGTTGCGGAAGCTTGCTCTGGCGTCAAATTCCTCGTCGCGATGGTCGCCTATTCGGCCCTTGTGGCCAATGTGTGCTTCACCAGTTGGAAACGGCGGATCCTCTTTTTGATCATGGCGTTCATTGTGCCGATCATCGCCAATGGCCTGCGCGCATTTGGCACGATCTGGGTTTCTGAACTCAGCGGCAACGTAGAATTTGCGGCCAGCGTGGATCATATCATTTTCGGCTGGATTTTCTTTGCGGTCGTGATGCTGATCGTCATGGCGATTGGCTGGCGCTGGTTTGACAGGCGTGTGGATGATCCATGGATTGCCGATGTTGCGAATGACGGCATTCAAGCACCAACGCTATGGCCCCGCGCTCTTGGGGTGTTAGGCGTTGTGGCGGGCGCATTTCTGCTCCAGCTGGTGCTGTCATCCCTCGGCCAGCGCCCGATGGACCGGGCCGTGACCATGCCCGAAGTCGCGGGATGGACGCGCACAGATATCGTCCAGACTTTTCCGTGGACGGCGCGGTTTGACGGGGCGGATCACTATCTTTCCGGTCAATATGTGAATGCGAAGGGCCAGCGCGTTGACCTGACCCTGGCCCTTTATGCGTGGCAGGGAAATGGCCGAGAAATGGTCGGATATGCCCAAGGGGCATTCGATCCGCGCACCCGCTGGTCATGGGTCAGCGCCACGCCAGCGCCGGTGGGCGGCAAGGCAGACCGCATATTCGCGCCTGGCACCGCGCGCGAAGTTGCAAGCTTTTACTGGACGGGCGGCGTGCTGACCGGCAGTGGCAGCCGAGTGAAGATTGAGACGCTTAAAGCCCGCCTGACAGGGCAAGACCAGTCCTCCGTCGCGGTGCTTGTGTCAGCTGAGGACGGGAAGGCGCACAAGTCGCGCGCGGCCATTGACGCTTTCTTGCAGGCCCTTGGCCCCATCGAAAAGCTCGCCACTGGCATTTCCGATCAAGCCCGGAACCCCAGCTAAATGTGCGGCATCGCAGGCCTTTTCCATCTGGAAACGCCCAAACCCGTTGATCCCGCGCGGGTGCGGCTGATGACGGATGCGATGGTTCACCGGGGCCCCGATGGGTCTGGCATCTGGACCGCGCCCGGCGTTGGCCTTGGCCACCGGCGGCTGTCGATCATTGATGTCGCGGGCAGCCCACAGCCGATGGCGACTGCGGATGAGGCACTGACGATCATTTTCAACGGCGAAGTCTATAATTTTGCCGATGTCCGCCGCGAATTGCAGGCGCTGGGGCATCTATTCCGCACTGCTGGCGATACGGAAGTCATTCTGAATGGCTATAAGCAGTGGGGCGCAGGTGTGCTTCCCCGCCTCAACGGGATGTTTGCCTTCGCGATCCATGACGCGCGCTGCCAATCGCTGTTTTTGGCGCGGGACCGGATGGGTGTGAAGCCGCTCCACTATGTGGCGCTGGCTGATGGGAGCATTGCTTTCGCGTCTGAACTCAAAGGCTTGCTCGCTAATCCTGCGGTGCGAAGGGAAGCTGACGTCACGGCTATCGAGGATTATCTGGCGCTGGGCTATGTGCCCGATGATGCCTGCCTTGTCTCTGGCGTCAAGAAGCTGCCTGCAGGCACTTACATGCAATTGGATCGCGGCAAACCGCTGCCAAAGCCGACGATCTGGTGGGATATTGATTTCAGCCAGCGCAGCACCGCGTCACAGGCCGCATTAGAAGAGGAAATGCGCGATCTGCTGCGCAAGGCCGTCACGTCACGCATGGTCTCTGACGTGCCCTTGGGCGCGTTCCTGTCTGGCGGAGTCGATAGCAGCGCCGTCGTTGCCTTTATGGCGGAGGCCAGCAAATCCGCAGTTGAAACCTGCTCCATCGGTTTTGACGTCAGCGCGCTGGATGAAACCCGCTATGCCGAACAAATCGCGCAGCGGTTCGCGACCAACCACCGCAAGCGGATCGTCGCGGCAGATGATTTCGCGGCGATGGACGTGCTAGCAGCGGCCTTTGATGAACCCTTTGCCGATGCCTCTGCCCTGCCCACATGGCGCGTGTGCCAGCTGGCGCGCGAAACCGTGACTGTCGCGCTGTCAGGGGACGGCGCGGATGAGGCCTTTGCCGGATATCGCCGTTATAAGTTTCAACACGGCGAGGAACAGGTGAGGGGGCTGCTGCCGCAATCCCTGCGCGCGCCCGTGTTCGGCGCGCTTGGGCGGCTATACCCCAAAGCAGACTGGGCGCCGCAGTGGATGCGGGCGAAATCAACCTTCCTCAACCTCGCGCGGGATGGGGATGAGGCTTATGCCCGCTCAGTGGGCGTCACCCACGGGGAGGCGCGGGGCGCGCTCTATACCGACAGCTTCAAGGCGTCACTTCAGGGTCACCGCGCGGAGGACCGCTATATCGCGGCAATGCGGGGTGCGCCTGCACGAGACGGCCTGGACCGCGCCCAATATGCTGACATTAAAATCTGGCTGCCCGGCGATATCCTTACCAAAGTTGACCGCACCAGCATGAATGTCAGCCTTGAAGCGCGGGAGCCGCTGCTCGATTACCGCCTCGTCGAATTCGGCGCGCGCCTTCCCGTCACTCAACGCATTCGCGGGGGAGAGGGCAAGTGGCTGATGAAAAAGACGCTGGAAGACCGGTTGCCGCACGACATTCTCTATCGCAAGAAAATGGGCTTCGTCACGCCGATCAGCGCATGGTTCCGCGGTGCGCTTGCAGCCGAAGCCGAGCATGTCTGCACCCGCTCAGCCCTGGCGCAAAGCGGCTGGTTCGCGCCCGAGGCCCTGGCGCGGGTGTATAGCGAGCATAAGTCCGGGATAGCCGACCACGGGCGGCTGCTGTGGCAGTTGGTGATGCTGGATAAATCGATGACGCGGGTGTTTGGTTAGGATTTGGACGAAGAGGGTGGTGTAGTTTGGCCAGAGGCCGCGAGCGTCCGGAACTTACTGAGAAGATAATCGACCGTGCGGTTGCTCTGTTCAATGCGGTCGTCACGGCCGGTCCATTCGGTGTTGAGGATATAGCCTGACCGCTGCTTCAAAATAGCCCCTGTCTCCATCATCGTATCGACGTGGCGGCGGACTGTGGCGTAGGGGATGCCATAATCCTGCGAAAGGGCCCGGATCTTGACGGGGCGGCGCAATTCATCAGGCAGCACGGTATTGCCATATTCGCGAGCCAGTTCAGGCGAACCCATGATGTCGCGTCCATTCTCGTAAATTAACGCGCCGTGGAGCGCGAGTTCAAACCAGTGGCTATGTTCGTTATTTTCGAGCGCAACGAGGCAGACATCAAGCGCTGCGTTGATCATCGGCGCTAACTGATTATCGCTGACAGCCCCGGCTATCGGGAGCGGCACACCGCTCTCACTCAGCCTCGCCGCCAACTGTGACATCAAATTTGCAACGCCCCGATAATAATCGATGACGTCGGCTTCACGCGCCTTGGTCGGAGCAAGCACGAACCCTCCCTCAACACGAGCGCAAACGCCGTCAGCCATCATACCCGCAACGTGACGGCGCACAGTTTCAAAAGGGCGGGACAATGATGCGGCCAGCGCGTTGATGCTGAAAGCGGTTGGATATTCGGGAGGCGCAATCCGATCGCCATTCACCCAGGCCACACAAGACATCCGCGCAACAAGGACAAAAATGATCGCGCGGTGCAAGTCGCCGGGGAACACGCGCAGCGCAAGCTTGAAATTGTCCATCTGAAATTCGACCATACGCCACGTGATGTAGCGGTACGGAAGCTCTACGCTCTGCGACCCCATGGCACGTGTCTAACGGACCTCAAGAGAGCCGCAAAGCGAAAAAATGTTCGAAATGAGTAGCACAAGTGCCAGTCCATGCCAGTGATTGTTCAATTCGGGTAGCCGCCCCGCTTGCAGCATTGCCCTGAAAAACGCTTTGTCAGTGAGTGCCGGGTCGAGCCGTTTGGCACACGGACATGCAGGGGATAACATCATGACCAGACAGTTCTTCACAACGACACTCTTGGGTGCTTTCACGCTTACGTCAGTGTCATTTACAACGCCCTCTCAGGCTCAAGGCCAGAATCGGGAAGCTGTTGAAAAGACGTCGAAGGCCGTTGCTTGCCCAAGTGGCTGGAGCACCACGAAGAATAATGAAACCGACACATCACGCTGTTTCCCGCAAGGCACCATCTCTCCAAAGATTTACGCGAAGACAGAAAAAGAGACCTGCGAGTCAGGCTATTACGAAGTCTATCGTCTGTGGTGCTCGACGAAGCGTCCGTAACTCGTCTGAATCAAGAAAGAACATATTCGCCATGATACGTTTGATAATGACTGCGGCCATTCCGGCCATCGCTTTCGCCCTTTCCGCCACCCCTGCCGCCGCGCAGGGGTCGCTGTCGCCTTTTCCGTCCAGCGGTGCCGGTTGCCCGACAGGGTGGACACCCGGTGGCAATACAACCAATCGAGACAGGCCGGACCCGAAGATGTGTTACCCAAGATCATCCAGTGCGCCGCTGGCCTACGCCAATCCGTCACGGAAGGCATGCGCCGAGGGTTACACAAATTCGTCTGGTTACTGTTATGTCAAAAAGGCGGAATATACCGGCCCCTCCGCCGCTGATCAGCTCGTCTCCTATGGCACGATCACGAAGGCAAACCGGCTCGACCGCTGTCCCCTCGGCCATTTTTCGAAAGCGGACATGACAGTCTGCACGACGTGGTTGTCGCCTGCGCCCAAGTCGCGCAAGAAAGTCGGCGCATGCCGTGCGGGCGAGATCGACGAATGGGGCATTTACTGCACCGCAGGCGCAAACGCGATCACGCGTAAGCAGGCCGTGGACGAGGGCACTCGCGACTTCAACGCTATCTATTCAGCCAACGGGGCCGCGCTTCCGCGCCAGTCCCCTTACGGCGACGACTATGAAAAATCGCCGCAGATGATCGCGGCTTATGGAGCGACGAGCGGCGGTGCCGCAGCTTCGTCATCGTCGAACAGCCAGTCCGCATCAAACGACGCCCCCGCTGCAAGCACGAATTGCGAGACTGGCTCATCGTCAGGCGCAGTGCTGGGCGGAGCCATCGGTGGTGACGCAGGCGCAGCACTTGGCTCCATGCTCGGTGGGCTTGGCAAGAAGAAGAAAAAACCAGCTTGTTGACCTGTTCCGGCGAAGCGACCCCGCCGGACTGTCAACATGGGGGCAGGCTTTGCCGCCTGTCCCCATCCTATTCATTAAGAAAGCACCGACCATGAAAATGCTTCGTATCGCTCTTGCAGTTTTCGCTCTGAGCGCTCCGGCAATGGCACTTGCAGACCCTTATGAAATGCCTGTACTCACGAAGGCTGAGCCTGCCGATCAAGCCACATTGGCGGGTCCAGTGACTGAAGTCGTGCTGGAATTTGCAGATGAAGTCGATCTCGTGCAGGTTGATCTGATAGCGCCCGATCAGACCAAAATCCCGCTCTACCGCGCTGACGGCAGCGACACGGACAAGAAGGGCGTCTGGTTTGCCCTGACTTTGCCTGAGCCCCTAACAGCGCCTGGCACTTACCTGATCGATTATGCGGCATCGAAGACCTTTGCTGATGGAAAGGCCTCTGCCACGTCGTCCTATAGCGCCTTCATTATTGCCGATCCCAACGCGAAATAACGTTGACAAGTGCGATAACCCCCAAATTAAATGAGAGGTTCGACGCATTGCGCTGTCAATTCTTTCCAGTTGCTAAAGTGCCTCGCGGTGCGGCCATGCGAAACTTCATTCGCGTGTTCTTATAATGTTCTTGAAAAGTAGGATATTTTCTGGTGGATGAACGACATGCCTCATCATCCGCACAGTGCTTCCTTTACCCCCGCCAATCACCCCCTCCGCAGAGCCGATGGGTGCGGCGGTATTTTTTGGAAGGGCGGAAGATGAATATCTGTTCATCAAAAGTGCGTTTTCGTGTGACCTTTGTGACTTTCAGCGTGAGATGGCGGCTTGTGGTGCGGGCAGGCGGATGGGTGTAGGAAAAGAGGCTGAAACACACTCCACTTGTTGAGGAAACCGCCGTTTTTTGAAATGTGGGAATTGTGGTTATGATCACGGTTCCAGTTTGTTAAATGCACTCACTATACGGCAGGTTTAAGCGCCACCCCTTCCGCTCAGGCTGAGCGGACGTGGGCATTGCCACTCAATTACCCGAAAGTTACCGCGACAGGTGCGATAATCCCTAAATTGGCGTGATCGCGCCATTGCAACATAGCGTATAATTTCCGACCTCTTGGCCGGAGTTCCGAGCCGACTAAACGGTTGACAAATTCAGCATGTTCCTCTAATGTTCCAACGCTCTTTGAAATTCTGCCGCTTTATGTGGCAGGTCGTGAATATTCCCGCTCCGCCCAGCGCCTCTGCGCGCATGCCCGGCTGCGAGGGCTGCAAGCTTGGTTTGTTTTCAACCGTGCGACTGGCACAACTTTACACAACTTCGGAACCACTGCGTTGCGACATTATGTGATTTGACTGTAACCTTGTTCAGGTTGAAGGCTGGGTACGCCGTGACGGTTGGCGAAAATCAGGGGTTCATGCGCTGTTCGATATAGATCATTCAGGTGTCAACCATGTGTCAACTTTGAGGCGAGTTCCGATCCTGAACTTAGTGCCAAGTCGGCATCTTGCTTGGGCCCCGGGTCAGGCCCGGAGCACTGGTGGGTTACCCCGGATAGCGCGCCTCCATAAAATATAGCCCGTCCGGCGGCGCGTTTAGGCCCAGTGCTTTGCGATCCTTGGCCTCCAGCGCGGCCTTCAGATCATCCGCACTCCAAGTGCCTTTGCCGACAAGCATCAAGCACCCGACCATGGACCGCACCTGATGATGGAGGAAGGAGCGCGCCGCAGCCTCCACCTCAATCTCTTCGCCAAAGCGCCGCACGGTGAGGCTATCGAGCGTCTTTACCGGACTTGCGGATTGGCAGTGTGCGGAGCGGAAAGTGGTGAAGTCATGAAGGCCCACCAATAGCTGCGCAGCGCTCTGCATGGCCGCCTCATCCAGTGGCGTCGGCACGCGCCACGCCCGCCCCTGATCCAGCGCCAATGGAGGCCTGCGGTTGACGATGCGGTAGATATAGCGCCGCCCTGTGCAGCTAAACCGCGCATGCCAATCATCTGCCACGGGGGTGCAGGCGAGCAGCGAAATGGGTTGCGGCCGCAGTTTGGCGTTCACCCCCTCCATCAGGCGAAAGGGCGTGATCTTTTTGACGATATCCACATGGGCCATCATCGCCTCTGCGTGGACGCCAGCATCCGTGCGGCCCGCCGCGTGGACGACGACGGCTTCTCCTCCAGTGATTGAGGTGATCGCCTCTTCGATTGCGGCCTGAATCGTGGGGCCGTGTGGCTGCCGCTGCCAGCCCATATAAGCGCGGCCATCATATTCCACAGTGAGGCGGAAGCGCGTCATCCGAGGCGCGTTCCCGCTGGCATGGCATAGCCGCGCAGCAGCTCCTCCGGCGTCATGGCGGATTTTCCCGCGCGCTGGATGAGGGTAGGGCGGATCGCGCCGGGGTTGCACGCAATGGTCATCTGGTCGTCCATGACCGTGCCGGGGGAGGCTCCGCTGATCATCATCGCATCGGCCGCCAAGATACGGAACCGTTCGCCCTGATGTTCAAAGAAAGCCCCCGGCGTGGGCGCAAAGGCGCGGACTTGGCGTTCCACCTGCGGGGCGCTGATCATGAAATCGATCAGGGCTTCGCTCTTGTCGATCTTTGGGGCGGTGGTGACGCCGTAGCTGGGCTGAGCCACGGCGGGGTGAGCGTCCAGATTGCTCAGCACTTCGACGAGCAGATTCGCGCCAAGTTCTGCGATCTCTGCGGTCAATTGCCCCGCTGTCTTATCCAGCACAGGGGTGTGGGCCATGGCGCGCATTGGGCCAGTATCCAGGCCAGCCTCCATTTGCATGATGGTGACGCCGGTGTCTTTGTCGCCTGCAAGAATCGCGCGCTGCACTGGAGCCGCCCCGCGCCAACGCGGCAGGATGGAGCCGTGCACATTGATGCAGCCGTGAATGGGTGCATCGAGAATGGGCAGTGGCAGGATCAGGCCATAAGCCGCAACCACCGCGACATCCGCTCCCAACGCAGCAAAGCGCAATTGTTCGGCGGGGTGTTTCAGGGACGGCGGCGTTATGCTCGGGATGCCCAGCGCCTCGGCCCGCTTGTGAACGGGCGAGGGCGTCAATGCCTTGCCCCGCCCCGCACGGCGCGGCGGTTGCGAATAAACTGCGCAGACATCATGCCCTGCAGCCACCAAAGCGTTGAGGCTTGGCAGGGCAAATTCAGGCGTTCCCATAAAAATGATTTTCATTTCCCCTCTGAAACGCTTGGCAGGGGGCAATGCAAGCCCCTATCACTCAGATTATGGCAAGTCATGAAATTGAAACCCTCAGCGCGGCGCTGGCTCGACTGCCCGGATTGGGTCCGCGGTCGGCGCGGCGGGCGGTTTTGCATCTGCTCAAAAAGCGGGAAACGGCGCTGGTCCCTTTGCTCCGTGCTCTGGAATCCGTTGGTGATCGCCTCGCGACGTGCGACATATGCGGCAATGTTGATACGACCAACCCGTGTGGAATCTGCTCAGACCCGCGCCGCGACACGCGGATGCTCTGCGTGGTGGAGGATGTGGCAGACCTTTGGGCGCTGGAACGCTCCAGACTGTTTCCCGGCAAATTCCATGTGCTTGGCGGCAAACTCTCTGCGTTGGAAGGCGTGCGGCCCGAAGACCTGAACATCGCCAGCCTGATGGCGCGTATTGCGGAGGGCGGGATAGATGAGGTTGTGCTCGCGATGAATGCTACTTTGGAGGGGCAGACAACCGCTCACTACATTGCCGAACGTCTGGAAACTGCGCCCGTGCGCATCACGCAGCTTGCCCACGGCCTGCCAGTGGGGGGGGAGCTGGATTATCTGGATGACGGCACACTGGCTCAAGCGCTGCGGGCACGCCGGCCAGTAGGGTAAAGACAGGGGAGGCGGGTTGACGAAGCGGGGTCTGCTTCTTACCTGCACGCAATGGCCATACTCCCAATTCTTGAAGCGCCCAATCCGACGCTGAAGCTGATTTCAAAGCCGGTTGAGGCGTTTGGCGACGCGCTCCAGACACTGATCGCTGACATGTTTGAAACCATGTATGACGCGCCCGGCATCGGTCTTGCTGCCATTCAGGTCAGTGTGCCGAAGCGCGTATTGGTTATTGATCTGCAGGAGAAAGATGAGGAGACTGAGCAAGTCGTCCGAAATCCACGCGTATTTATCAACCCGGAGATCCTTGAGGAATCGGAGGAGCTGTCTTTCTACAACGAAGGCTGCCTCTCCGTTCCTGATCAATATGCAGATGTCGCTCGGCCAGCGGTGATCAAAGCAAAATGGCAGGACGCGACAGGCAAGGAGTATGTTGAGGAGCTAGACGGCCTTATCGCAACTTGCCTTCAGCATGAGATGGATCATTTGGATGGGATACTGTTCATTGATCATCTATCGAAGCTGAAACGCGATATGGTTTTGAAGAAGCTGGTGAAACTCCGCCGAGCCGCCTAACCCCTTCCCTGAGCTTGTCGAAGGGCCGTTTTTCTTGTCATTCAAATCATGGAGAAAGAATAAATACAGCCCTTCGACAAGCTCAGGGAAGATTTTCGCGCTCTAACTCGCCACAAACGCGCCTGTCGCCTGATCCAACACATGCAAAACCCCGTCTTCAATGCCGAAATAGGCACCGTGAACCTTCAGCACTCCTACCGCCTCTCGCTCCGCAACAAAGGGAAAGGTACGCAGATTGGCGATGCTGGTACGAATGCCCTCCAACTCCAAGGCCTCTTGCGGATCGTCATGATGGCATGACGTCACCCGCGCTTTGGCCTCATCAATAATCTTCATCCATTCGCCAACGAAGCCATGGCCAAAACTACTGGCTTCCCCCGATAGTGCCGCGCGGATGCCGCCACATTTGGCGTGTCCCAGGACGACGATATGCTTCACTTCAAGGCCGAGCACGCCGAATTCTATCGCGGCTGAGGCCCCGTGCAAACCGCCGCCCGTTTCGAACGGCGGCACTAGATTGGCGACATTGCGCAGGGAAAAGACCTGGCCAGGCACGGTATCGAAAACCATTGCGGGGTCGACCCGACTGTCGCAGCAGCCGATGATCATGACTGCGGGCGATTGGCCTTGGGAAAGGTCCGCCCAGCGGCTGCGCTGCTGTTCCCACCCTGCATCTCGGAAACGGTGATAGCCTTCAACCAATTCGGCAAATTCGGGCATGATCATCCTCTGCTGTATAAAGACGGTAATCCCATGGCCCAAAAGACTAGGGCGTGCCAGCTTTTGCTGGAAAGCGAATGAAAGCCGCACTATGTGGGCATAATGAATGCTCCCGCAAAGATTGAACGTGTCCGCAAGCCCGATTGGCTGCGCGTCAAAGCCTCGACTAGCGTCGGTTTTGCCGAAACAAAGGCGCTGATGCGCCGCTTGAACCTTGCCACGGTGTGCGAAGAGGCGGCTTGCCCCAACATTGGCGAATGCTGGACGAAAAAGCACGCGACTGTGATGATCTTGGGCGACACCTGCACGCGCGCCTGCGCATTCTGCAACGTCAAAACCGGAATGCCGCGCGCGGTCGATCAATCAGAGCCCCAACGTGTCGCAGATGCCGCCGCTGAACTTGGGCTTCAGCACATAGTGGTCACATCAGTGGATCGGGACGATCTGCCCGATGGCGGTGCATCTCATTTTGTCAAGGTTATCAATGCGCTGCGGGCGACTACTCCTAAAACAACGATAGAAATCTTGACGCCTGATTTTCGAAATAAAGCCGAAAGTGCGGTGGAGGCGATCATCGCGGCGCGGCCCGACGTGTATAATCACAATCTTGAAACGGTGCCGAGGCTCTACCCGACAATTCGTCCCGGCGCGCGCTACTATGCGTCGTTGCGTCTCTTGGAAAGCGTAAAGCGCCACGATCCGTCAATCTTTACCAAGTCGGGCGTCATGATGGGGCTGGGTGAGGAGCGGATGGAAGTTCATCAGGTTATGGATGATATGCGTTCAGCCGACATCGATTTCCTGACGATGGGTCAATATCTGCAACCAACACCGCGTCACGCAAAGGTGATTGATTTTGTAACGCCTAAGGCCTTTGACGCTTATGCTGCGATTGCACGCGCAAAGGGTTTCCTTCTCGTCGCATCAAGCCCG
Organism: Sphingomonadales bacterium; assembly: GCA_031376385.1. Taxonomy (GTDB): domain Bacteria; phylum Pseudomonadota; class Alphaproteobacteria; order Sphingomonadales; family Sphingomonadaceae; genus Aquisediminimonas. The sequence continues at coordinate 42,717 of JANMDQ010000005.1, read as the reverse complement.
CTTACCCGGTCCAGTTACCATGCTGACCGTGATTTTGCGGCGATGAAGGCGGCTCGCGACGTCCAATTGGCTAAGAAGACCATCGAAAATGCCACGTCATAGCGAGAAGCACGCGCTCCCCTTCACAGCGACTCAGATGTTCGATCTGGTTGCCGATGTCGCGCGTTATGGTGAGTTTTTACCTTGGGTCAGCGCCGTTCGGGTGCGGTCAAACACTGATACTGAAATGCTCGCCGACATGATCGTTGGGTTCAAGGGACTGCGTGAAAGCTTCTCGTCGCGTGTAAAGAAGGTGCGGCCGACGTTGATCGAGGTCGACTATATCGATGGCCCACTGAAGTTCCTCCGCAACGAATGGTTTTTTGAAGATGATGGTCGGGGAGGGTGCACCATCGCCTTCATGGTCGACTTTGCGTTCAAATCAAAGATCTTTGAAAGTCTGGCCGGGCAAGTATTTGAACGCGCCCTGAAGAAAATGACCGAAGCCTTTATTAGAAGGGCACATTCACTCTATGGAGTCGCGCCCGGTCTGAGCAATTCAAGCGCAACGAGTGCAGCCTGAACACGGATAGGCCCACGCCCGTCATCGGGAAATATCTTGGTATCGGCAATGACATCATCAGGATCTGCGCCTTTTCGCGCGCGGGCAAATACCACTGTTCCGACGGGCTTTTTGTCTGAACCGCCGCCAGGGCCGGCAATCCCAGTGACAGCAACAGCGACGTCCGCCTCGGAATGATCCAGTGCACCTTGCGCCATCGCCCAGGCGGTTGCGATGGAAACAGCGCCAAAGGTGCTCAATATATCCTGATTCACACCCAAAGCGTTCATTTTCGCGGTGTTTGAATATGTGATGAAACCCACATCCAGGACGTCAGATGACCCGGCGATGGCTGTGAGTGCCGCGCACACGAGCCCGCCCGTGCAGCTTTCGGCCACCGCAATCCGGCGCCCTGCTGTGCGGTTCTCATCAACAACAGATTGAGCTGCTGCGATCAATTCAGGTGATAAGCCATCGAGTAAAGTCACGATGTCATTTGCTCGCAGTGGAACCAACGGGACGCGCAATTGGGGCAGGGATAGACGCTGGAGCGGCACAAACGCTCAGCTTGCTCTCTTTGCCCTCCTTTGCCGTCAACCCAGCGAGTGCAACAAGCATATCCGCCATATTTTCGGCAGGCAAAGGCGCAACCGCCGCGATAAGATTATCGATTTTTCCGCATTGTTCGGACTTGATGCCTTTGCCGATTTCTCCACTTATGAGCGCGCTCAGCAGCGGTTTTACAGCATCATCTGGCATTGCGGCGAGAAACGCGCCTTGGTCACCGGCCAATTTGAACATCGCAGGCTTTGCTGCACTCCAGGCAGAACCAGCCGAGCCGCGATAGCGCTCGATAAGGCCCGGCCCGGATTGCAAGAGGAAGGAGGTTCCGGAAAGCGAGGTTCTGCACTTATCGCTTACGCCGCCAATTACATCGGGCAGGGCCACGCGAACTAACGCCTGCGCCTCGACTGACGTCAAACAAGGCGAAGCCGTCGAAGCCGCAATTGGCTGGATCGCAAGAACGGCCATAATAGCGATTGATGCAATTTTCACATCGTTCATCTCATGTTTCCTCGTTCTCTATGACTGCCGTGCGAACCGTCGCGATTGCTTGAGCTGCTATGCCTTCACCGCGCCCTGTAAATCCTAATCGCTCCGTTGTCGTTGCTTTGATGCTAACGCTTGAAAGAGGAATCCGCAATAATTCTGAGACATGGGTGCGCATAGCGTCCCGGTGTGGGCCAATTCTCGGCGCTTCACAGATGAGCGTCAGGTCGACATGGTCGATGTGTCCGCCTTGGTGCAGCACCAAATCCCGCGCATATTCGAGAAACTGACCGGAGGCTGCACCGCGCCACTGTGGATCGCTCGGCGGGAAATGATCGCCAATATCGCCCGCTGCAATGGCGCCGAGCAGCGCATCGGTAAGTGCATGGAGAGCCACATCGGCGTCACTATGGCCGGAAAGCCCGCGTTGATAGGGAATTTGGATGCCACACAACCAAAGTTGTTGCCCGGCTTCAAGCCTATGAACATCATATCCCATGCCGGTGCGGCTGATCATTTGCTTTGCTTTCATGGCGTCTGCTCGTGCAAAATCAGCAGGAACGGTTATTTTTTCTAGCGCAGCATCGCCCTCCACCATTGCTACGTCAAATCCAGCGTTCCGTAACATTTGGGCGTCATCGGTAGCGGCGGGGCCAGTCCAATTCTGGTGCGCTTTCATAATCGCGTCAAAATGAGCGGCTTGTGGTGTCTGTATCTTGTAAAGGCCTTCCCGGGGCACCACGGGCCCGAGAATCAACGGTCCGTTAGAAAGAGTATCAACCACAGGTAAGGCAGGAACTGCTCCTTGCGACGTCTTTAATGCGATCAAAAGCCGGTCAATGACCACACTGGGCAAAAAGGGCCTCGCCGCATCATGGATCAGCACATAATCAAACCCGCCCATTGCTGCGGCAGCTTCTAGCCCAAGCCGCACCGAATCCTGCCGTTCCGCGCCGCCTTCGACTATAGCGTTGACCGTGCGGCCCGCCAACGCGGTCATACATAAATCGCTTTGTCCAGCGCCGATAACCAACACAATCTGATCAATCCGCGGATGGTCAGCAAGTGCGTCCAAACTGTGTGCCAAAAGTGCCTTTCCCGCCACTTGGCTGAACTGCTTTGGCACAGAACCGCCGGCTCGTTCGCCCTTTCCGGCAGCAACAATGATCGCAACGACACTCATGATCGACGCCATTGGATGAACTGTTCTCCTTTCGCAAGCATTGCAATCCCCATCCTCTTGCATGAAACTCAGCTTCCTTGTACTCACTGCCTAAATTTTAGGCAGGCATATGACTCGCATTCACCCCATCCAAATCGGCCCTGTTCGCATCGAACAGCCCGTGATCCTTGCGCCGATGACAGGCGTTACAGATATGCCGTTCCGCACAATTGTGCGGCGTTTTGGCTGCGGTTTGAACGTCACGGAGATGATAGCCAGTCAGGCGATGATCCGGGAAACGCGGCAGTCACTCCAAAAAGCGGCTTGGGATCCGATTGAAGAGCCGGTTTCGATGCAGCTGGCGGGTTGTGGGCCCAAGGAAATGGCTGAAGCTGCGAAGCTCAACGAAGATCGCGGCGCAGCGATTATCGATATCAACATGGGCTGCCCCGTAAAAAAGGTTGTGAACGGCGACGCAGGATCGGCGCTGATGCGGGATTTGCCTTTGGCGGCGTCATTGATCGCTGCAACGGTTAAGGCCGTGAGTGTACCTGTCACTGTAAAAATGCGCATGGGATGGTGTCATGATAGTCTGAACGCGCCAGAACTCGCTCATATCGCTGAGGACTTGGGCGCAAAGCTGATCACAGTCCACGGCCGCACGCGCAATCAAATGTATAAGGGTGCAGCGGATTGGGGCTTTGTACGCAAAGTGAAGGATGCGGTTTCTATCCCGGTGATCGTCAATGGTGACATTTGTACCATCAGTGATGCGGATATGGCGCTGGAACAGTCAGGTGCGGATGGGGTGATGATCGGGCGAGGCGCCTACGGTAAACCGTGGCTGATCGCGCAGGTGATGGCGCATTTAAGCGGACATACCCCCCTTCCTGACCCAAGTATTGAGGAACAATATCACATCATTACAGGTCATTATCAGGCGATGCTCACTCATTATGGGGACATTACTGGAGTGAATATGGCGCGTAAACATTTGGGTTGGTATACCAAAGGTCTCACCGGATCAGCAGAGTTTCGCAACACAGTGAACCAGATTCCGGATGCGACGACGGTGTTGGATATGCTGGAGCAATTCTATACGCCTTGGCTCAGTCGAGCCGCCGCTTGATATGACCATTTCGCCGGGCAGTGCGGATGATATCTTAGCGGCACTGCCGATGGCGTTGCTCGTAATTGATCCCGACTTGCAAGTGCGCGAACTCAACGCCCAAGCCGAAGCAGTACTGAACATGAGCGCGAGTCTGATCATTGGTCAGCCGCTTGATGCTGTGTTGAACTTGCCACAGGATTTTAAGGGTGACGACAAAGGGCCTTTTGCTGCGTTTGATGTCGATTTTGAGACCAGACGGCGGCAAAAATTGCGCGCAGACTTGCATATGACCCCGCTGATCGATCATCCGGGATGGCAATTGCTGACCATTTCCAACGCTCGCGATCATGGTCTGGGCTCTGGGCTGGAGCGGCAAGGCAATAGCCGCACAGCCATTGCGATTGCAGCGACATTGGCACATGAAATTAAAAACCCGTTATCTGGCATTCGCGGGGCGGCGCAACTTCTTGACGGCCGCGTGGCGGAAGCCGACGCCGCCATGACGCTGCTGATCCGCACAGAAGTTGACCGTATCGCCGCGTTGATTGATCGAATGGAGGGTTTTACCGACACGCGACCTATTGAACTCAGCGCGCATAACATCCATTCGATTGTGGATCACAGCCGCCAAGTGGCCGAACAAGGCTTTGGAAACCGCCTGATCTTTTCAGAGGAATATGATCCTTCGCTCCCATCGGTGTGGGCGCACCGCGACTCGCTCATTCAGATTGTCATCAACCTCCTCAAAAATGCAGCTGAGACAGCGGCGGATGGCGAACCGCGCCATGTAAAATTGGCGACACGCTATCGCCACGGAGTTGCCGTTTCAGCCCGGCGAGGGGAGAAACGACGTCCGTTGCCAATTGAACTGTGCATTATTGATGACGGCCCTGGTGCGCCACCTGAACTGGTTGATCAGCTGTTTGATCCGTTTGTTTCAGGCAAGCGCAAGGGGCAGGGGCTGGGCCTTGCACTGGCTGATAAGCTGGTCCGCGATATGGGCGGGCTCATCCAATATTCCCGAGAAGGCAGCCCGCCACGCACGGTTTTCCGGCTGCTTTTGCAGCGGGCAGAGGAAGGATCTGAATGAACATTGGTAAGATATTGGTCGTTGATGACGATGATGCCATTCGGGCCGTCGTCGCTGAGGCTTTGCGCCGTGAGGGCCATAAAGTTGCGCTTGCAGCCACCGCAGCCGAACAACGCGCTTTGCTGACGTCGTTCGTGCCGGACGTGCTGATCACCGATGTAATCCTGCCCGATGCCGACGGACTTGATCTGGTGCCATCTATCATAGCCGCAATGCCCGGTTTGCCGGTGATTGTCATTTCCGCACAGAATACTCTATCTACCGCTGTTCGTGCGACGGAAAAAGGTGCTTTTGAATATTTTCCAAAGCCGTTTGATTTGAATGATTTGTGCGGCGCTGTTCGTGAAGCATTGAAAAGACGCACTGGCCCTGAAATGGCTGTCGATGCTCTGAACGATGACAGCGGCATGCCGCTCGTTGGACGGTCTGCCGCAATGCAGGATGTCTATCGAACCATTGCTCGCGTCGTTCCCAGTGATTTGGGTGTGCTCATTTTGGGAGAATCTGGAACCGGTAAAGAACTTGTAGCCCGCGCGATCCATGATTTGGGTGCGCGAAAAGCCGGGCCATTTGTTGCGGTCAATATGGCGGCCATCCCGCGTGAATTGATTGAGGCTGAGCTGTTCGGCCATGAACGTGGCGCTTTTACGGGGGCCGCAGCGCGAGTCGCAGGTAAATTTGAACAGGCAGCGCGGGGCACTTTGTTCCTTGATGAAATTGGCGATATGCCGATGGATGCACAGACGCGGCTGCTGCGTGTGTTGCAATCCGGCGAATTCATGACAGTGGGCGGCAATCGGGCGATCAAGGCGAATGTCCGCATCATTGCCGCAACCAATAAGAACCTTACCGATCAAGTCGAAAATGGCACTTTTCGTGAGGATCTTTATTACCGCCTGAATGTGATCCCCATCGATTTGCCGCCTTTGCGTCAGAGGCAAGATGATTTGCCATTGCTTGCTCGCCACTTCCTTAATCGTGCGGCGGGGGAGGGGCTTCCACAAAAATCCTTGTCGGCCAGTGCGGGAGACCGTTTGTCTGCCTACGAATGGCCGGGCAATGTGCGGGAACTTGAAAACCTTATGCGCCGCTTGGCAATTTTGGCGCGCGATGATGTAATCTCGGGCGATATGATAGATCAGTATCTGGGCCAATCAGCGGCTGTGCAGGTTCAAATGATTGCCCCAGATCAGTCACCGATAGCGCTTGAGGCGTCAGTTCGTCAGCATCTTGCCGAACATTTTGCAGGGTTTCGCGACGGATTGCCGCCTGACGGGCTTTACCACCGCATTATCGACATTGTTGAACGACCATTGCTGAGCCAAGCGATGGAGCGGTGCAATGGCAACCAAATTCGCGCTGCAAAGCTTCTGGGCGTCAATCGTAACACGTTGCGTAAAAAGTTGACGGATTTGGGCATTGACTCAAGTCATGGGCGGTTGAGGCGCTTCTCTCAGCCTTAGGATGTTGCTTTTGAGCGACCAAAGACGTTTTCTGTGATGTAATAAAGCCCCACCTGTTCTATAAGTGTCACAATGACGTCAGCCAAGCAACAAGGCATCAGCCGGATTTGGCGCAAAGTCGGCGTTATCGCACGGCGTCGCAAATTGGTTCCAGCGATCGAGTATGCCACGCTCGCTTTGCTCGTTCTAACGATGACCGGCACTTATTTGATGCTGGCAGGCGGCAAGCCTGGGGAAGACCTTTTAACGCCGCCCTTGGTTGGCCTTCTTCTCGTTATCAATTTGGTTCCTGCCATTGCGTTGCTGGTTTTGATTGGAAGACGAGCAGCTTATGCCCGCGCCGCCAAAACGCCGCTCGCTGGGCCAGGGCTGCTCCACAGTCGTCTGGTCGGGCTTTTTTCGACTATCGCTGCAGTGCCCGTCTTGCTGCTTGTGATCTTTGCATCGCTTCTGTTCCAATATGGCTTTGACTTTTGGTATTCCCAAAAGGCGCGTGGAATTTTTGAAAATGCCAACACGCTGGCGCAGACCTATTATCGCGAAAAGCAGCAAACGATCATCAACGAGACAGAAGTTATGGCCGGAGACATTAACTTAAATCTCGGGGTCGCGCCAATCGCAAGCGATGAATTTCAGTCTAGTTTTGGCTTTCAAGTCTATCAGCGTGGTCTATCCCAAGGCGCAATCCTTCGTATCACGCCTAAAGTTGGTGTCCAATCCCTTGCTATCGCAGATCGCGGCAAGCAGCCGCCAATGGCGAATTGGATTCCGCCAGATGTGGTCAACACCCTCATAGAAAAGCGTCAGACTGTATTTCGGGATTCTGGAAAAAGCATGGAGGCTGTTACTCCGATCCCGGATCGTCCGGACCTTTATGTCTATGCCTCCCGTGTAGACGATTCAGCTGCCTTGGCACAGACCAAGCGGTTTTCTAGTGTTTTGGACGATTACAACACTCTGCTAGGTCGATCTCGCAATTTACAGCTGCAGTTTCACGGGGCGCTGTTTTTGATCGCGCTGATCGTTGTGGGCGCTGCTGTGATCATTGCGCTCAACGTTGCAGACCGAGTGGTCAAACCCGTGAGTGATTTGGTCGGCGCTGCGCGGCGGGTATCCGCAGGGGATCTCACGGCGCGCGTGAATGTGCCGCAATCACGCGATGAAATTGGCGCGCTTGCCTCTGCCTTCAATCAAATGACACAAAGGCTGGAGACACAGCGGCGGGAATTGGTCGATGCCAACAGCCTTCTAGATCGGCGTCGCGCTCTGATTGAAGCGGTGTTGTCAAGTGTTTCTGCTGGAGTCATCGCCGTTTCGAGCGATCAGCATATTCGCATCATAAACAACCGCGCGGAGGATATATTGCGCGTCGAGCGCGGGCAGGGCGCAGGCAAACAACTTGTAGCAATTACTCCAGAACTAGCTGGCTTGCTTGAACACGGGGCTGATGCAGAGATTTTGGACGTAGTCTCTGGCGGTGAAAGTCGCACGCTTGCGGTGCAAGTCGTAACAGAGGAAGGTGGTCAAGTGATGACTTTCGATGATATCACCGACCAATTGGCCGATCAACGCCGCGCCGCTTGGTCTGACGTCGCCCGGCGCATAGCCCATGAGATTAAGAACCCGCTTACGCCCATTCAGTTAGCGGCAGAGCGGTTGAAGCGTCGCTTTGCCAAAGATGAACCGGCTGACCCCGTCATGGTCGGGCGCTTGACCGATACGATTATTCGACAAGTCGGAGACTTGCGGCGGATGGTAGATGAATTCTCATCTTTTGCACGGATGCCCAAACCTGTGTTTCAGGAGGACTCCTTGGTTGAAATTTGCCGACAATCGCTTTTCCTTCATGAAGTGGCGCACAGCAACATTAGCTTCTCTTTGCGCGCACCGGACGTCCATCCAATGCTTGTTTGTGACCGACGGCAATTGGGCCAGGCTTTCACCAACATTATCAAAAATGGTGTTGAGGCGATCGAGCAGAAAATTGAGCGCGACGGTGCACCTACCGATGGCGAACGTCATGCGATCATTATGGCGATCAACGAGACGATGGATGGCATGATTGACGTCATAGTGTCAGACACCGGGATCGGGTTGCCTGCTGAGCGAGGTCGGATCGTTGAGCCATATATGACGACGCGGCGTTCTGGCACTGGCCTTGGCCTTGCGATTGTGAAGAAGATTGCAGAAGATCATGGCGGCAGCATTTGCTTTGCTGACCGGGATAGAGGCGGCACCGTTGTGACGATGAATTTCAATCCCGCTGAGCTTCGTTGGCGCGCTGACTCTCAGGACCGGGTCGATGCGCAAGCAGATGACACAGGGCCGTCCAATTTGACCCGCGTGGAAGGCAGCTAAGCGATGGCACTTGATATCCTAGTGGTCGATGATGAAGCTGACATCCGTGATTTGGTGGCGGGTGTGCTTGAGGATGACGGTTATTCTGCGCGCGCAGCCGCAGACAGCGACTCTGCACTTGCCGCGATTGCGGACCGTCGTCCGTCTCTTGTTCTGCTCGATGTGTGGCTGAAAGGATCGCGGCTCGACGGACTAGATTTGCTCGATGAGATTAAGCGGCGCGATGCCTCGTTACCAGTTCTTGTCATCTCTGGTCATGGCAATTTGGATACGGCGGTGGCCGCAATCCGCCGGGGAGCTGCAGATTTTATTGAGAAGCCCTTTGAGGCAGAACGGTTGCTGCTGCTTGTCGCACGCGCGACCGAAACAGAGCGATTGAAGCGCGAAAACGAAGCTTTGCGCGCGCGGATAGGGTTTGCAGATGAATTGACTGGCAGTTCTGGGGCCATCAACTCTGTGCGCGCAACAGTTAAGCGCGTGGCCCCAACCGGCAGCCGCGTGCTTTTCACGGGGCCAGCAGGGGTCGGCAAGGAAGTCGCCGCGCGGCTCCTCCACAATTGGAGCCCCCGTGCAGCGGCCCCGTTCATTGTCGGCAGCGCCGCGCGCATGACGCCAGAGCGAGTTGAAGAAGAATTGTTCGGGATCGAACGCAACGATCAGGAAATCGTTCCCGGTCTTCTTGAACGCGCGCATGGTGGGACGCTTTTTCTGGATGAAATTGCCGATATGCCCCTCACCACGCAAGGCCGCATCTTGCGCGTTTTGACGGAGCAGAGCTTCGTCCGCGTTTCCGGCACGCGCACCGTGAAAGTCGATGTGCGAGTTGTTTCGGCTACATCCCGCGATTTACCCGAAGAAATTGCGGAAGGGCGGTTCCGTGAGGATTTCTATTACCGGCTCAACGTCGTGCCTGTCTACATCCCTCCGCTGCATGAACGGCGTGAGGATATTCCCGCACTCGCTGCCCATTTTGCGGCGCGATATGCCTCAGAACGGAGCATGGCTGCGCCCGAATTCTCCGGCGAATCTCTTGCCGCTCTTCAAGCCTTTGAATGGCCCGGCAACGTCCGCCAATTGCGCAACATCATTGAACGCACGATCATCCTCGCTCCCAGTGAGCGGCTGCGTCAGATTGAAGTGGATATGCTTCCTGCTGAGATCATGGGCGACGGCGACCCGTCAGACTCTATCGCCGCAAACCGCCTGATCATGGGTGCCCCTTTACGTGAAGCCCGGGAAAGTTTTGAGCGGGAATATCTGCGCGTTCAGATCCGGCGGTTTTCTGGTAATATCTCTCGAACAGCCGCATTCATCGGCATGGAACGCTCGGCATTACACCGAAAATTAAAGCTACTTGGCATGGCCGAGGACCGCAGCGAAAGCGACACTTGATCTCGCTTCGTCTCTACCTATGTTAGGCCTTGTGGACGGCGCGCTTTCGCGGTGTTAACATTTAACATTCGGCAGGTAATCGTACCTGGCTACTTCAATGCGGAGATGTCCGCCAAGAACAATGAGGGCAATGAAATGTCTGATAAAACCAATAACTTACAAGATATTTTTCTCAATCAATTGCGCAAAGCAAAAACGCCAGTGACCATGTTCTTGGTCAAAGGGGTGAAGTTGCAGGGGATCATAACCTGGTTTGATAATTTCTCAGTGCTGCTGCGCCGCGACGGCCAGTCACAACTGATATACAAGCATGCTATTTCGACGATCATGCCCAGCGGCATTGTGGAAATGCCTGAGCAATCAGCCGCAGAACGCAAGGCCAAGGGGCTGCAAGATGTCTTCCTTGCCACGCTGCAACGCGACCGGGTTCCAGTGACGATGTTCCTTGTTAACGGCGTAATGCTGCAAGGCGAAGTTGGCGCTTATGACTTGTTCTGTCTGCTGCTGCGCCGCGATGGCGCGATCCAGCTGGTTTACAAGCACGCTATTTCAACGGTTCAGCCTGCGCATCCGCTGAACTTGGCCGAAGAAACTGAGGAAAGTGATTGAGCGGATTTGATCGCGATGCCGACGGCCTAGCCCGTGGCGCGGTAACCCTGATTGTCTGCCCGCAAGTTGGGCCAAGCAACCGTGATAGTGCGGCTCGAGTCGATGAGGCGAAAGGGCTCGCGCTCGCGATTGGGCTGTATGTGGTCGGCGCACTGACCTACCGCATCCGCAGCGCGCGGCCCTCTACTTTGCTCGGGTCCGGGCAGATTGCGGAGGTAAAGACGCACTTGCTCGCTCATGAAGTGTCTTTGGTCGTCGTCGATGGCTCCCTCACGCCCGCGCAGCAAAGCAATCTTGAAAAGGCTTGGGATGTGAAAGTCATTGACCGTACCGGGCTGATCTTAGAGATTTTCGGCGAACGTGCCGCAACATCAGAAGGGCGCCTGCAGGTTGAGCTTGCGCATCTTGATTATCAGGCCGGTCGGTTGGTCCGTAGTTGGACTCACTTAGAAAGGCAGCGCGGCGGATTTGGCTTTCTTGGCGGCCCAGGTGAAACGCAGATTGAGGCCGATCGCCGCATGATCCGCGACCGCATGGCAAGGTTGCGCAAAGACTTGGAAAAAGTGCGCCGCACACGCGGCCTACATCGTGATCGCCGCAATCGTGCGCCTTGGCCTGTCATTGCGCTTGCGGGATACACAAATGCGGGTAAGTCAACACTGTTTAACCGGCTGACCGGAGCTGCCGTGATGGCCGAAGATTTGTTGTTCGCGACGCTGGACCCAACAATGCGGGAAATTCGACTGCCAGGGCTCGAAAAGGCGATCTTGTCGGACACGGTGGGATTTGTCTCGGACTTGCCGACAGAGCTGGTTGCGGCATTCCGCGCGACTTTAGAGGAAGTGAACTCAGCCGATCTAATCCTCCACGTCCGTGACATATCGCACCCCGACAGCGAAGCGCAGTGCAGCGATGTTGAAGGCGTTCTGGCCGAAATTCTCGGACCAGAGGAGGGGAGGCCTGCACTGATTGAAGTCTGGAATAAAAGTGATATGCTTGACAAAGAGGGCCATCAGCGTTTGATCGCTGAAGCGGCGCGCCGTGATGATGTCATTTTAGTCTCTGCACTTACCGGAGAGGGGATAGACTCGCTTCAGATTCTTGTTGGTCAGCGCTTGACGATTTCGCACAGGATGCGCCACATTCACGTCGCTGCAGTTGACGGAGCCAGCTTAGCATGGCTTCAGGCGAATGGCGAAGTGGTTAAGACGGTAATTGACGATGCCGTGATGACCGTCGATGTGCGCTTGTCAGACGCGGATTATGGTCGTTTCCGGAAGATATCGGCTGCACAGGTGCAGATTTAGTGCAACATGGTCTAACATATTTGATGCTCTAAGGTATTTACATTTCAGTCTTCACGGTCATCCACAGCACCTCTTTCGTATCGAGATCTAGCTCTGCAAACGCATCACCGGCGCGGTCTTCCATCGCTCGAAATCGCCTTTCAAACTTGTCGTTGCCCCGCCGCAACGCTGCGTCGGGATCAATCCCCTGCTTGCGCGCCCAATTGACAACCGCAAACAGTAAATCGCCGAATTCATCCTCCACTTCGTCAGGCGTCGACGCTGCTTCTATCTCGGCCATTTCCTCAATGATCTTTGCTTTGGCACCGATGGCGTCAGGCCAATCAAAGCCTGTGCGGGCTGCGCGCTTTTGAAGCTTTTCCGCACGGAGCAGCGCTGGCAGACCACGCGCAACACCGGCCAGCGCGCTTCCATCTGGAGCGGTCGCGCGTTCCTGTGCTTTCAAAGCCTCCCAATCGGGTTTTTCCGCATCACCAAAAACATGCGGATGACGACGCAGCATCTTTGCGCAGATGCCATCCACAACATCGCCAAAGTCAAATGCGCCCAGTTCCTCAGCCATGCGGGCATGAAAGACGGTCTGGAACAGCAGATCGCCAAGTTCATCTTTGAGCGCTGACATATCATCACGCTCTATGGCATCGGCCACTTCATAGGCTTCTTCGATTGTATACGGCGCAATGGTCACGAACGTTTGTTCCACATCCCAAGGACAGCCGCTTGCAGGGTCCCGCAGCTGTGCCATAATGTCTAGAAGTGGCTGAATTCCGCATGAGGGGGATATGACGTCATTCATCCATATAAGTCCGATAATATGTATTATGTTAAATATGAATCTATTCAGGGGTTGAGGATCATAGTCTCCCCCTCAATCTTCCAGCCTTTGAGCGATGAGAGGAAATTCATGCCAAGCAGGTTCGTATCACCTAAAGTCTCTGAGACGTGCACCGGGAAATCCTCCCGCGTGATCGGACCGACGGTCAATTGCCGGACGCGACCGCGCCGGGATTCCGCCATGCCGTTTGCCGTGGACACAATGACGGGAAACCCGTCCATATCAACGTCAACGCCAGCTGATTTCGCAGCGTCGGCTGACATCGTGGTGGTGGTAGCACCACTATCGATCATGAATCGGATAAATGTGCCATTCACCGAGGCGTCGATATAAAAATGTTCGTCAGATCTCCGGACCTGTAATGTGCCGTCTTTCTGTTCAACGCCGCCAGAAACCTCCGCCTTTGCGCGTGCCCAGATCTGTTTCATTTCAGGCAAGAAAAGGAATAAAGCAAATACCCCTGCAAATATGCCGGCCCATGCCAAGATCATTCGGAACACTTGGCCCATTGGCAATTGCCGGGAGAAAAGGCTTGATGCCACAAGTGTCATGCAGAGCAGAGCGGCAATGAGCCGTGCAGTTTGATCAGCGTCCATTTGGGGTCGCCTTGTCAAAGAGCCGGTAGAAATTATTCGTTGTCGTTTCCGCGAGGTGCTTTACCGACACACCGCGCAAATCAGCGAGGAACTGAGCTGTGTTTGCGACAAAGGCAGGCTCACATGTTTTGCCCCGGTGCGGCACAGGCGCAAGGAATGGGGAGTCGGTTTCAATCAAAAGACGGTTTTCTGGAATGACTGCAGCGATGGCCTGTAAGTCTTTGGCATTTTTGAACGTTACAATGCCAGAAATTGAAATATAGAGCCCCAATTTCAGCGCGACGTAGGCGAATTCGCGGCTCGCGGTGAAGCAATGGATAACGCCGGTGTAGGCCCCCTTCCCCATTTCTTCCCTCAATATCGAGCCGCTGTCAGCGTCGGCATCGCGGGTGTGAACGATGATCGGCAGACCTGTTTCCCGCGCGGCGGCGATATGAGCGCGAAAACTGGCCCGCTGCAGATCCCGATCACTTTTGTCGTAATAATAGTCGAGACCCGTTTCGCCGATAGCCACAACCTTGGCATGTGCAGCCTTGGCGACCAGCTTTTCCGTATCAATGTCGGGATGGCCATCAGCCTCATGCGGATGAATGCCAACGGACGCCCAGATATTGGGTGCTTTGGTTGCCGTTTCGATTACAGTATCCCACTCATTTTCGCGGGTGGAGATATTGAGCATTGCACTGACCCCAGCCTCGCTGGCGCGCGCAATAACGCCGTCCTGATCTTCAATCAGTCCCTTGTAATTCAGGTGGCAGTGGGAATCGACGAACATGAATTAACCCTCCTTCTTGTCGGCACCTCCGCGACTTCGCACCTCTGCGCGAACAAAGAAAAGTTGGGTTCACGCAGAGGCGCAAAGGCGCGGAGGGAGGGTTGGGATGCGTTCATGCTAGCTCTGCTGCCAAGAGTTCGAGGCGAGGGAAGGCTGCAATTGGTGGAGCAAGCTTATGACCAGACTGACGCAGTCTCGAATACCAATTTTCATCATTGAGTGACGAATATCCGCGTTCCATTTCCGGAATACCGAGCTGATCTAACACGCTTTTTGAAGCTACTGGCGATATCGGCTGTATTGCGATCGCCAAATGCCTAATTCCCTTTACCAATCGGGCGAGAATAGCCTTTGCGTTCTCAATTTCGGCTTCTTGTTTGACAAGGGACCAAGGAGCATGTGTGTCCATAGCGACATTACCAATCTGAACTCCTTTCATCCACGTTTCGATTGCTTGAGATATCTCAAGTTGGTTGAAATGCCCAATAAAGCAGTAAGGACTGAATTCCCCATCGCTTTGCTCGGAAAGAGCCTGAAGAATAAATTGATCGGGATTTGCCGTTGGTAAAAGCTGTTGATCATCAAACGGCAGTTCGCCGTCAAAATTCTTTACGATCATACTCAACACACGCTGCACCAAATTTCCGAAGCTATTGGCCAGCTCAGCATTGCACCTGTTAACAATCGCTTCCGGCGAATAGCTCCCATCCTGTCCGAAGCTGACTTCGCGCAAGAAAAAGTAGCGGAGTTGGTCGACGCCGAACTGATCGGCTAGCGCAATCGGGTCTACGACATTGCCAAGCGACTTCGACATTTTTTCGCCGCCCCGGGCCAACAAGAAACCGTGGCCAAACACTTGTTTGGGCAAGGGTAAACCTGCGGACATCAGGAACGCTGGCCAGTAAACCGTGTGGAAACGAACAATATCTTTGCCGATCAAATGTAGGCTGGCGGGCCAGTACTTCTGCCATTCCGCAGTGTCATCGGGAAAGCCTATGCCCGATATGTAAGTGGTCAGCGCATCAAGCCAGACATACATAACATGATCATCACTGCCCGGAACTTTCACGCCCCAATCAAAACTGGTCCGCGACACGGATAAATCGCGCAAGCCGCCTTCAACGAAGCGCAGCGTTTCGTTCCGGCGACTTTCCGGACGCATGAAGCTTGGGTTCGCCGCGTAAAAATCCAGCAAAGGCTGCTGATATTTGGAAAGGCGGAAAAACCATGTCTCTTCTGTCGTCCATTCCACGGGCGTATTTTGGGGCGACAGTTTGACGCCCCCTTCCCCGTCGATCAGCTCACTCTCTTCGTAGAACGCCTCATCGCGGACGCTGTACCAACCTTCGTAACGGTCGAGATAGAGGTCATCACTCGCCTTCAGCCGTTCCCAGATCGCTTGACTGGCGCGGTGGTGTTCGGGCGCTGTTGTGCGTTTGAAATAATCAATTGAAATATTCAGCTTGTCATACATCTCCTTGAAATAGCCGGACATTTCATCAGCCAAGTCAAGTGTGTCGCGCCCTAGCGCCCGCGCAGTCTGGACCATTTTTAGGCCGTGTTCGTCGGTCCCAGTAAGGAAGCAAACGTCGCGCCCCATCATCCGTTGGAACCGCGCAATCGCGTCTGCGGCAACAGCTTCATATGCGTGGCCGATATGCGGGCGGCCGTTCGGGTAAGAAATGGCGGTGGTGATGTAGAAAGGTTCAGCTGACATGGCGTCAGGCTTTAACGGCTCCGGCGGCGGGGGCAAGCGCCGCAACATGGCTGGCGAGCGCAAAAGTGACGGCTTGCGGATCAAGTGACCCGGGGACGGCGTAGGACGCCAAATTGCGCACAGCTTCCCACGCTTTCAGGATCGGCCCCGTGGCGCGCCCGGAGCTTGATTTAACTTCCGAAGCCAGAAACGCGGGAACCAGCGCCAGAAACGCCTCAAAGCGTGCCTGAGCCGATTTGGCGGTCATGCTTTGCGATAAGGCCGCACGTTGCCGGTTATCAGGATCACCAGTTGCTGCAATCCGGCGGAGCGCGGCTGTCATGCCGCCGACATCAACGCCAGCCAATTTGAGCGCGCGACCCGGCGAGCCTTGTCCCAACTCCCTGAGGGTAGCGATTTCATCAGGTGCCGCGTTAGGCAATCGCGCCCGCAAAACTGACGTCATGGCGTCATCACTAAGGCTGGAAAAGCGCAGTGTGCGGCATCGGGACCGGATGGTAGGCAGCAAACGCCCCGACGCATGAGTGATCAGGATGAAAATTGTGCCTTGCGGAGGCTCCTCCAACAATTTGAGCAAAGCGTTTGAGGTGCTGACTTCACAATATTCTGCACCGTCGAGTATCACGATCCGGCGGGGGGAGAATGTTGGATGCGTTGTAAACCTGCGATGCAGGTCACGCACCTGGTCCACACGAATGCTGCGGCGCAAATCCTCATTCTCAGCCCATTCAATACGCGGCTTATCCGCCACTTTTTGATCCTTGGGCAGGCGATCTATGAGGATGAAATCAGGATGGCTCCACGCGTCCATCAGGGCCGCCGTCGGATGAGCATCGTGCAAGCTTAGGCCCTGCTGGTCAAGTTTAGAATCAGCGGATTCTGCCAGCAATCGCCGTGCAGCCGTCATGGCCAAACTGGCCTTCCCTACGCCTTCTGGTCCCGCGAACAGCCAGCCATGGTGGCTGCGTGGGCCGCGCATAGCGGTCATGAATGCGTTCATTGTGGCGTCATGGCCTTGCATGTTGGTCACTGCACTTCGCCTAACGCAGCGACTATGCGCTGTGTCACATCTTCGGCCGTTCCAGACGCATCGATAACGCGAAAACGCGCCGGCTCTGACTCTGCAAGCTCCCGAAATCGCTCAGCCACTCGCGTGTAATAGGCGTCATTCTTTGAGCCCATCCGGTCTTTGTTGGCGGCGCGCGCCTTCGCCCGGCGTTGGCCCTCCTCCACCGATATTTCAAGCAACAGCGTTACATCTGGCATTAACCCACCACTGCCAACCCGGTGCAGCGCCATGATGTCATCATCGGCAAGGCCGCCTGCCCCGCCCTGATAAGCCCGCGTCGAATCGATAAACCGGTCACAGATGACAATATCCCCGCAGTTCAGCGCTGGGCGGATAAGCTCAGCCACATGGTCCGCGCGCGCGGCTGCGAAAAGCAGCGCTTCAGCTTGCGCATTCCACCGGTCTTCGCTGCCGGCCATCAGGAGCGCGCGGATATCTTCTGCGCCTTGCGTTCCGCCGGGTTCGCGTGTGGTCACGACCGACTGACCCCGAGCGCGCAAAGCCTCCGCCAACCGCGCAAGTTGAGTGGATTTTCCAACTCCCTCCCCGCCTTCAAGAGTGATGAACCGTCCTGTCACCCTTAGAAGAATGACATCAATCCGGCCCACGCGCGACCGAAAAATCCTGCCTCATCAACCGCTTCCTCAGCCACCAAAGGCGTCGACTGCACCATACCGCCACTAGTTTTTACAATAAGATCAGCGATATGCTGGCCTTTCTCAATAGGCGCCTGCACAGGACCATTATAGGCAATCGAGACTTTCATATCCGCTGGAGAACCAGTGGGCAGCGTCAGCGCTACGGCGCGTGGCGTTACAAGGCCTACCTCTGCACTGCCGCCCATTTGCACAGGGGCTTCACCAACGCGCTTATTCGCGCCCACGACAGGTTTGGTCGTCCATGCTTTAAAGCCCCAATCCATGAACTTCACCGATTCAGTGATGCGACCATTGAAGCTATCGATGCCTGCCACGACCATGACGATCCTGCGGCCATTTTGTTCAGCGGAACCGGTAAAGCCATATCCGGCCTCGTCCGTATGGCCCGTCTTAATGCCATCCGCACCAGAGATTTTGCCAAGGATGGGATTGCGGTTCGGCTGAACAATGGCAGCCCCTTCCCCCAAAGTCTTTCCCCATGTGAATTCAGTTTTGCCGTAGAAGTCCTTGTAAAGCTTTGGAAAATCATAAATGGTGGCTTTACCCAGCTTGGCCAAATCGCGTGCCGTAGTGTAGGTAACGCCATTGTCAGGCCAGCCATTGGCCGTTCCATATTGCGTGTTGGCTAAGCCCAGTTCTTTCGCCGCTACGTTCATTTGGGCAACAAATGCGGCTTCGCTGCCAAACATGCCTTCGGCCAGCACAATACATGCATCATTGCCAGAAAGTGTCACAATCCCGTGAAGGAGATCCTCAATGCTGACCTTTTCACCCGACGACAGGAACATGGTCGAACCAGCTTCTGGTCCGTGCCATTTTGCCCATGTTTCAGGTCGCACGGTAAAAGTGTCGGTCATCTTGAACTTGCCTTCGTTCACAAGCTTGAAGGCCAAGTAGGTGGTCATCATTTTAGCCATTGAGGCAGGCGGAATGCGCCGATCCGCGTCCTTGGCATAAAGTTCCGCGCCAGAAGAAAGGTCGAGCATGTAGGCCACGGGAGCAGCCGTTTCAAATGGCGGCGCCGCTGCAACCACGGGCATCGACACAGCGGCTGCTGCGCCGAGCGCAAACATCAATTTCATCTTGGCGATCCTAATCAGAATCTCAAGATCGAATCATCTTAAGATATGTGCGTCTCGATAGCCTTTGCTGACTGCATCCGAAAGGGCTGAGCGGGCGCTGGCCTCATCTGCATAGGGGCCTGTCCGAACACGCCAAACTGAGCCTGCCTTCTGTGCCGACCCGCCGACTTTGCGGGCAAGCGCAACGGCGCGGGCTTCAACGCCAAAGGCAGCAATTTGCACATAAGAAACAGCGCCGGACGCGCGGACCGGTGCCGGGGCGTCATTTTCGCCCGTCTGAACCGTGACAACGGTTTGGCCTGAACCATCCTCTATAATGAAACGGTCGCTCCCTGGCGGACGTGGCTGAGCCATAGGGGCTGGACGTTGGGCTGGTCTAGGCGTTGGGCGTTGCGCGGACCCGGATGGCGAGGTGTCATAATTTGCCCCTGGCTTTGCGACCGCAGGCTCGCTTTGAAGCGGGTTAATGGGGCGCGGTGCGGGTGCAGTCATCACCACGTCCTTAGGCTTTGGCGCGCCGGATTCGATTAAACGGCGCTTTAGCGCACTGAGCAAAGCGGGGGGCGTATCGAGCCGGTCAGCAGCGGCCTTGCCCATGCGGAGCATTGTCTTTTCCTGGCCCGGCGGGTTTACACGGCGCACACGCACCGGAGCATTGCCTCCGCTCGCAATATTCAGCGCTTCTGCTGCTGCCGGCGAAAGCGCCACGACGCGGTCTTTCAACATTGGCCCACGGTCGTTGATGCGAATGAGGATCGTCTTACCCGTTTCAAGGTTCGTGACCTCGGCATAACTGGGAATGGGTAAAATCCGATGCGATCCCGTCATGGCACTGGGATTATAGGGCTCACCCGACTGCGTGGAACGAGCCAACATATCCGGGGTCATCACAATCGAATAGCCAGTTTCATCAAAGGCATTGTCATCTTTGGGTTCAAAACGCTGACCGCCGATGGTGTATGGTTCGCCCAAAACCGGCACTTCATCGCGCAGCACCGGCTGATCCGACGGGATACGTTTATCGCGATTCTTGGCTTCCGCCACTCCGCACCCGCCAATTGCCAACGCAATTGTCGCTGCATTCAAAAGCCTTTTATCGTTCCACCGCATCGGCCAACAACCCCACAGACAAGCCATAAAAATTTGAACAATTATAGTCCAAGATCACCCTATAGTTGCCTGTTAGTAAATAAGCCGTTGACCCCGGGCCGTCTGGCTCCAGCAATGTGGCCATGTCTGACCCCCGCAGCGTCTCACTGCCTATTGCAGAAACGCCCAAAGCGCGCCATTCCGTTACGCTTTTCCATTGGCTGTGACGATCATGAACGCGCGGGCAGCGTGGCGATTTGGTGCGTGAGAATATTGCAGATCGATCAAGTTCAGCTGGAACGGACACTGCCATTCCCCAGGATTGACCGCGCCGCCAGCCGGCATTGGCAAAATAATTGGCGATCGAAGCGAGCCCATCTGCCTCGCTGCCCCAAATATCAGCGCGACCATCTCCATCGCCGTCACGGGCCACTCGCAAATACATGCTTGGCAGAAATTGGGGGTGGCCTGTGGCCCCGGCCCAGCTTCCCCGGATGCGTTCGCGCGAATAGCCACGATCAATCATTTTGAGGGTCGCAATAAATTCTGCGCTGAATAACGCGCGCCGCCTCCCCTCATAGGCCAGCGTCGCCAGCGATTCTGGCAGATCAAAATTGCCCCGCACCGCGCCGTAATTGGTTTCATGACCCCATATTGCGACCATGATCGATTCCGGAACGCCAGTCTGCTGCTCCACACGGGAAAGAAGGCGCCTCAAGCTGGCATATTTTGCCATGCCCTGCCCGATCCGCGCCGCATCAACATGCTTTGCCTTGTATGGCGCAAATCGGGGAATGGGCGTGTTAGGCGCGCCGCCGGGCTGGGAACGGTCGAGATCGACGACACGCTGATTGTAAGACAGTGTCGGTATCACGGCATCCAAAGTCCGCTCGCTCACGCCTTGATCGCGCGCTTGGGCCGCCAATGTGACGAGATATGCTTGAAATCCATTGGCATCTTGGGCTTGAAGCGGCGTGACGCTGAGGGCGGCGAATGTGACCAAGGCTTTGAAGCGGAGCTTACTCATACTGCCTTCTGACACAATCAATTGATTGGAGGAACGTATTTCGTCGCACCACTTGCACAAAAGGCCGCTTGCAGCCTATGGGCGCTCATAACGGACAGGTGGCCGAGTGGTTTAAGGCAACGGTCTTGAAAACCGTCGTAGGTGCAAGCTTACCGTGGGTTCGAATCCCACCCTGTCCGCCACTTTCTCTCCCTATTCGCGACGGAGCAGCTAATGAAAATGCTTGAAGGCATCCGTATCGTAGACATGACGAGCGTGATTTTTGGCCCCTACGCCACGCAAATGTTGGCTGATATGGGTGCGGAAGTGATTAAGGTGGAAGCGCCAGCCGGTGATATGGCGCGCTATATTGGAAAACCGGTGAAGATGCCGGGGATGGGCAGCGTCCACATGACGGTCAATCGCGGCAAAAAATCTATCATTCTTGATCTCAAGAATCCTGACGATCAGGTGGTGATGTCGGATCTGATCAAAACCGCCGATGTATTTTTCCACAACGTCCGGATGAGTGCGATATCGCGGCTTGGGTTCGGGGTTGAGGCGGTTAAAGCTATCAAAGACGATATCATCTACGTTCATGGGGCAGGTTTTGGGCAGAACGGCCCCTATGCAGACTTGCAAGCTTATGATGATGTCATTCAGGCGGCGACTGGCACAACCAGCCTGCTCCCGCGCATCGACGGTAATCCAGCGCCGCGATACTTCCCTTCCCTCATCGCCGATAAAGTGGCGGGGCTTTATGGATCTCAAGCGATCCTCGCCGCGCTTATCCACAAGCTGCGCACAGGCGAAGGGCAGCATGTGGAAGTACCCATGTTTGAGTGTTTCACCAATTTTATGTTGGAGGAACACATGCAGGCAATGACATTTGACCCGCCTATGGGGCCCGTTGGCTATCCGCGACAGCTTGATCCAGGGCGCCAGCCATTTCCAACAAGCGACGGCTGGATATCGCTTGTACTTTATACCGACGCAAAAATTATTCAATTTTTCAACCTGTGTGGAGCAGGTGATGTGTTGAAGTCTGAGCCGTTTGACACGCCAGCCGGTCGATTCCGCAAGATCACAAAAGTTTACGGCGAAGTCGCCAAACTCACTCCCGCCAAGACGACCGCAGAATGGTTGGTCGTTTGCGCGGAAGCTGACATTCCGGCAATGGTCGCGCGGGATATGGCGGATATTTTTGACGACGAGCATTTGGTTGCGACCAATTTCTTCCGCATGAAAGAGCATCCTACCGAGGGGCGCTACCGCGAAATGGCACCGCCCATTAGATTCTCTGTCGACCCAGATCGAGAAATTGGGGTGTCCCCAAAGCTCGGTGAACATAGTGAAGAAATCAGGCAGTCATTGCAGCAAAGTTGAACCCACTTTATCCGCCAAACGGATAGGTCGCGCGCGCGATTGGTGATCAGCACCAATTTAAGGCGTGACATATCACCTGTTTCAAACGGGATATTGCGATGCTCGATTATGACTATGTGCCTCTGCCAGAACGCAACCCCATTCAGTGGCCCGGCGGCAACAAAATCGCGCTGCTTTTCACGTTTAACTTGGAAACATGGGACCTGACGAAAGATACAGACAAGCCCTACTATGCGGGCGGCCCCGCGATCCTGCCCGACACTTTGCCCGGCAATACTCCCGATTATCCAAACTACACGTGGCGCGAATATGGCCAGCGAGTGGGCATATGGCGGTTGATTGATCTGTTTGACGAAATGGGCGTAGCGGCTAGTTGCACCACCAATGCAGTCACCTTTGAGCGTCGCACGGCGATGACGGATGCTGTGCGTAAACGCGGGTGGGAATTGCTCGCGCATAATTATGAACAAGGCGAACTGCTCACCAATTTCGCAAATGATGAAGCGGCAGAACGTGATATCATTCTGCGATCCATTGCCATGTATGAAAAACATGTCGGCCGTCGCCCTGTCGGCTGGCTTTCCTCATCGCTGCGCGGCACGCTGAATACAGCGGCGATTCTGGCGCAGGAAGGTTTTAAATTCTACTGCGATATCATGTCCGATGATCAGCCGTTTATGATCCGCACTCAGCATGGCCCAATCGTCAGCGTGCCTTACTCCAATGTTATCAATGATTTCACCATGGTGACGCGACAATCGCTAACTACGGATCAATACCGCGATCAATTGATTGAAGAATTCGACGTTCTTTATGCCGAAGGGGTCAGAACCGCGCGGATTATGAACATTGGCCTCCACCCCCATGTCACAGGCCGCGCCCACCGGATCCGCGCGCTTCGTGAATTTATTGCCCATGCGCAGAAGCACAGCGGCGTCTGGTGGCCGCGGCGCGAGGAAATAGCCGATTGGTACGCCGCCAATCACGAAGCGCATTTCCCGGGTCAATTGGGCTGATATGAATTGCGAAGCGCAGTATTTGTGATAATCTCCGCTCTATGATCGCGTTTGAACCTATTAACATCCCCCATGCCGCCAAACTGCGGGCGCAAGACTTTTTGCTGTTGAACGATGCAGGAGCGTTTGCGGATTATGCCAAAAGTGAACTGATCGAGGGGGAAATCTGGGTTATGAATTCGGTGTATTCGCGCCATGCCGGTGCCACCGCGGAATTGGTAATGGCCCTGGGTTTTGCAGCAAAAGCTGTTCGGCCAGACCTCAAACTTTATACGCCGCTCTCGGTCAATCTCAGTGATAATTCGCTGCCGGAACCCGACATTGCTGTATGCGAACCCCATGCTGCGGGGCCTATGCCGCTGGCGAAGGTAAAGCTGCTGATTGAGGTTTCTGACACAACGCTGGATATTGATCTTGGTCGAAAGCTGAGGCTTTACGCCGGGGCTGGCGTGCCAGAATATTGGATCATCGACCTTAACGAGAACCGCGCCCTGCTGCATATGACGCCGGTGGACGGCGACTATGCCGAACAGATTGATGTGCCATTTGGGGAGCCGCTGCATTCGAGCACGATTATGGGGTTGAATGTCGAGACGAGCGGGTTGATGTGACCCTTGGGCACAATTGCGATAAGCCCTGAAATAAGGGTGCAGCGTCACCGAAACTTAAAAAAGTTCAGCATGAGCATGGTGCAGACTGTTGGTGAAGTGTTGTAGGATGATCCAATTGTGAAGGTCGGTTTTTAACCCGACCTTTCACTAGTTGGCTTTGCTGACCGTCACCAAAAAACGGATCGGTAAAGTGTCTTAGCAACTCACGCGACTCACTCAAGCATCATCTCTCTAAAGTCCTTCGCGCCTTCGCGTGAAATAAACTGGGATGCTTCGACGTGGCTGGGAGCTCGGAACTAGGTTCACGTAACGTCGCAATTGTTACGTCACACACTGACTGGGGACGTCGTATATCAGCGTAAGACAGTCCACTTGGGTTCAGTATTGCGACCAACTATTTTATCGTTGGTTTATGCACTTCAAATGGGCCGTCTTTTAATCCAATAACGACATTTGAGCCTGTTCCAGATGCCCATGTAACGGACACAAATTGCTCAATCGGTCTGGTCGGTTTGATACCGAGATCTTGCCTGACATACCATACAATTTTTGACCATAAAGCATCTTGCAATCCGAGCGTCCGATTTTTGTTGCTGCTAGCCGTTTCCGCAAGAAATTTATGCAGGGCATCAATGACATTCTGCGATGCAAATAAATGGAGCTGATTGACGGAATTAGCAAATCGCACCTTAGCAGATGCTATCTCTAACTCACCAATGATCCCGGACGCGGCGGCAAAAAACTCTTCATAATAAGCCATTTTTTTGCTGCGCCATTCAGCCTCTCGTTCCTTCTGTTTCGTTAAAAAGATGCTAACTGCGGCAACTAGTATCGCTGCAACTGCCGAAATAAACGCGCCATCCATCACCTAGTCAATTTCTTATACGCCAAGCGCGTCGGCCGATCCGCAGCGTCGCCCAGTCTGCGGCGCTTATCTTCCTCGTAGCTCGCGAAATTGCCTTCAAACCATTCGACGTGGCTATCGCCTTCAAACGCTAGGATATGGGTGGCTAGGCGGTCGAGGAAGAAGCGGTCATGGCTGATGACCACGGCGCAGCCTGCGAAATTCTCGAGCGCCTCTTCCAGCGCGCGAAGAGTCTCCACGTCGAGATCGTTGGTCGGTTCATCGAGGAGTAGAACATTGCCACCCGCTGCCAGCATTTTGGCCAAATGGACGCGGTTGCGTTCACCGCCGGAGAGTTGCCCGACTTTTTTCTGCTGATCCGTGCCCTTAAAGTTAAACGCGCCAACATAGGCCCGCGTGTTCACTTCATGCTTGCCAAAGTAAAAACGTTCGTTGCCGCCGGACACTTCCTCCCAAACATTCTTGTTGGGGTCGAGGTCATCACGGCTTTGATCGACGTAACCAAGCTGCACCGTTTCGCCGACTTTGATCGACCCGCTGTCTGGCACTTCCTGACCCGTGATCAATTTGAACAGGGTCGATTTGCCCGCGCCGTTCGGCCCAATAACGCCGACAATCCCGCCCGGCGGAAGCGTGAATTCCAGATCATCAAACAGCAGCTTGTCACCGTAGGCCTTGGTCAAATTCTCCGCATCAATCACATTGCCGCCCAAACGCTTCGGCAATTGGATCAGAATCTGCGCGCCGCCGGGACGACGATCGGCTTGCTTTTCAACAAGTTCGTCAAAGGCTCTAATGCGCGCTTTTGACTTGGTCTGCCGGGCTTTGGGGGATTGTCGGATCCACTGGAGCTCTTCTTTAATGGCCTTCTGGCGGCTCTCATTCTCGCTATCTTCTTGCTCAAGCCGCTTGGCCTTGCCTTCCAGCCAGGATGAGTAATTGCCTTCAAACGGAATGCCGCGGCCGCGATCAATTTCCAGCACCCAGCCGACGACATTATCAAGGAAATAACGGTCATGGGTGACAAGGATGACATTGCCCGCATAGTCGATCAGATGCTTTTCCAGCCACTGCACGCTTTCCGCGTCCAGATGGTTGGTTGGTTCATCGAGCAGCAGGATTTCCGGCTTTTCGAGGAGTAGGCGACACAGCGCCACGCGCCGCCGTTCGCCGCCGGAAAGATTATCGACAGCCGCATCGCCGGGTGGGCAGCGCAGCGCCTCCATCGCGATTTCCAACTGATTGTCGAGCGTCCAGCCGTCAACAGCGTCGATTCGTTCCTGCAGAGTGCCCATTTCATCCATCAGAGCATCAAAATCGGCATCTTCGGGCGGATCACCCATGATTTCGGCGATTTTGTTATATCGGTCCATCATGTCCGCCACTTCGCGAACACCGTCCATCACATTTTCTTTGACTGTCTTGGTCATGTCCAGCTGAGGTTCCTGCTGGAGATAGCCAACGCGAATACCGTCAGCGGCCCATGCTTCGCCTGTAAATTCCGTATCCATCCCCGCGATAATTTTCATCAGCGTTGATTTACCCGCGCCGTTGACACCGATAATCGCAATCTTAGTTCCGGGCAGGAATTGTAGATGGATGTTGTTGAGGATCGGCTTTTGCGCTCCGGGGAAGCTTTTCGTCAGCCCCTTCATGACATAGCTGTATTGGACGGCCATCGGGTCGAGTCTCTCTACCATAAGTGCAGGAATTTAACTGCGCATTAGACGAGGTCGCGGCCATTGGCAAACTCGCACGAAGGGATTAGCCTTATTGCATGAAGAGACTCATACTTGCGGCATTGGCCGCGTCCGCCCTACCCTCCATCACCTATGCTCAAGAAACATCAAAGGGCATCGCCTATAAGATTGTCGAAGACCTGACGACGGAAATTGGCCAACGGCATGGTGGAACTGAGGCCGAAGCAAGGGCAAGGGATTGGGCCATGGTGCGGCTTAAAGGACTTGGCTTTTCCAATGTCCGGATCGAACCATTTGACATGCCGGTCTGGGTCCGCGGCGAAGAACGTGGCAGCATTATTGCGCCTGTCCCATTCACACTCGCCCTGACGGCGCTTGGAAACAGCGGCGCGACCCCGCCGAGTGGGCTCAAAGGATCAGTGATGGCTTACCCCAGTTTTGACGCGTTCAAGGCTTCCCCCGACGCGGACGTGAAAGGTAAAATTGTCTATGTCAGCCATGCGATGTATCGCACCATGGACGGTTCATCCTATGGAGCTTTTGGGGTCCTCCGACGGCAGGGGCCGAATCTGGCCGCAAAAAAGGGCGCGGCGGCCTTCATCATCCGGTCCATCGGCACAAGTGAACATCGTACGCCCCACACAGGAAACACCAGTTGGGAGGCTGGAGTAAAGCCAATTCCCGCTGCCGCTTTGTCCAATCCTGATGCCGATCAAGTCGAACGCATTGTCGCGCTGGCCCATGGCAAGCCCGTTACGATGGACATCACTCTCACCCCGCGTTTCATCGGCACCCAAAAATCAGGGAATGTGATCGCAGAAGTGCCGGGCACAGACGCCGCAGCTGGTCTTGTAGTCGTCGGTGGGCATATCGACAGTTGGGATCTCGGCACTGGCGCCCTTGATGATGCGGCAGGCGTAGCCATCACGACAGCTGCGGCAAAACGCATTCTCGATTCGGGCAGGAAACCAAGACGCACCATTCGCCTCGTGTGGTGGGGTGCAGAGGAGGTTGGCATATTTGGTGGTGGAGCCTATTTTGAGGCACATAAGACTGAACCTCACGCTTTGGCCTCAGAGTCTGATTTCGGCGCAGGCCGCATCTGGCGATTTGACGTCAGACTGCCTGATGCCGCGAAGAGTTTGGCTGACCGCCTTGGCGTAGCCTTGGCACCACTGGGCATTACGAAAAGCGGGGACGTGGCCAGTGGCGGCGCGGATGTAGGGCAGTTAATTGGATCAGGCGTTCCAGCAATCGATCTGCAACAGGATGGCACGCATTATTTCGACTATCACCACACCGCTGACGATACGCTCGACAAGATTGACCCTGTTCAGTTGCAACAAAATGTTGATGCGTGGTCGATGATGCTCAACCTCGTTGCCAACGCGCCTGAAGACTTGATGGCAGGGCAAAAGAAATGAGAGCGTTTGCCGTGCATTTATCAGGCTTGCTTCTGCTCTCAGCATGTTCTGGCCCCGTCGGTGAAGCGGATGAGAAGAGGTTGGAAAACGATGCTGCCAAAATTGAGGCCAAAGCCGATGAAGCAGTCAATTCCACCATCAAAGAAATAGAGGCAGACACAACAAACGATGAGGGTGAAGGGGACGAACCAGTTCAAAAACCCTAAGATGGTCGGGGAGACAGGATTGCGCTTTCTCACCTAATAATTTGTAATGAAATTAGAAGGTTAGAAGGCGTTTTTGGGTCTACCTGCACCCTTACCAACACTCTCTTTAGCGTGCTTTTTGCACGGCTGGTCGCACTTCATTAGGTGCAGGCAATTCCGTGCTGTTCCAACGTGTCACGAGTATAACAAATGCCGCGCAAGTTGCAATGCCAAGCATGAACGCCCCGACTAGCCACTTGTTTTGCCGGTCAGCAGTTCGGGCTGATTCAACAAATCCGGTCAGCTCGCGGGCGATCGTGACGAAGCTATTTTCGGCACTTTGTAGTGACTGGCGCTCGGCCTTGCGGGCCTCGATGCTGGCTGCATTGATCTGAGCCGCCAAATGATCGGGCGTGATGGAAAGCGCGGGGGCGTCACGCATCTTTTTATAGTTGCTGACCAGTGCCACCGCCGCGCCGCGAATTTCCGTCAGCGTCTCGGTGTAATCGGGGATCTCGATCTCACTCGGCGCGGCGGCAAGGCGCTGAATTGCAAGGCGAAGCGTCAGCACTTCGCTCCGCAATTCGTCAAAGGCCATTGTTGCCGGGTCTTCCTTGCGCGGTGTCGCCACTTCATTGTCCACTGCTCGTCTCCTTTACATGCCAATTCCAAGGCCACGCCCGCGACCAAGACCGAGATATTCGGTGAGTTCGCGACCGATGCCGCCTGATCCTCTGGTGTGAAGGCCAAGTTCGATCTTGCGATTGCGCAGCAAGGAATCGACCTGTGGGTCACGCTCCAGCCCCTTGGCCATTGCGCCCATGCTGGCGGTGGCGGTTTCTGCGCGGCTGTAGTTGCCGGACTGGAAAGCCTGATCGCGCTGGCGGTGCAGCCGCTGCCAATTCTCAACAAAGCGGTCAGCGCGCATTGCGGGATTGTTTCGGATTTCGGCCTCAAGTTGCATGGCGCGGACAGCGTTGGCGGTGCGCCCGCTGGCGGCTTCGGCTATAAGTTCGGGTTGGCGACTGAACGCGGTTGCAAGATCGCGCCCTGATTTGGGCTTTATTTCGTTTAGCGCCGTGCGGGCCTTTTCAAGCGCGGTTTCCTGATGCGGCATGGGAGACAACCCCTTCTGTCGCATCCGGTCGATGTCCTGTTCGGCACGGGCATAGCGTTCGACCCCGCGCCCGATGTCGAGCGGGCCAGTTTTGAGTTTTCGCTCAGCGGTAATGTCTCGTTGCTCTTCTGGCGCTGGCCGGAAGCCCGCGAAGATGCTGCGCGCCCTTTCCGGCACGTTCTTGCGCACGATCTCTGCCACACGCTGGCGGAAGGTAATGCCACGTCGCTCGGCAAAGCGTTGCGCCGGATCGGTTATCCCTTCGCGGGCATAATCCGACGCCATATCCTTGGCGCGTTCGCGCGAAAGAGTGCGCGCCAATTTGCCTGCATCGGCGAAATCGTCCTTGCCATAATGCAGCGACACGGATTCGCGGTGACGCGATAGCGCCACATAGCTTGCATGGCGGTCCAGTCCCGGCGTTGCCAGCACATGCGCTCGATCAACGGTAACGCCCTGCGCCTTGTGGATTGTGGCGGCATAGCCATGATCGATATAGGCGTAGCTCTTGGTGTCGAAGCCTATGGTGCGGCCATCGTCCAGCTTGACGGCGATGTGTTGCGGACTGACCCGCTCGATCTCGCCAAGGCTACCGTTCTTGACGCCAAGCTCGCGGTCGTTGCGCAGAAACATGATGCGGTCGCCGGTCGCAAACTGACGTTGGCCGCGTTCGGCGCTGATCGTCACATCCTCGCCAAGCCCGCCTGCATTACGCAACTTGCCTCGCGCCAGTTCGTTCAGGCCGCGCACTTCATCATTGGTGTGGGTGAGAATGATCTGACTCTGATCGGGAAAGGCGTGGCGCGCGCGCTCCCACCCCTTGACCAGTTCCGCGCGCGCGCCGTCTCGCGTATCAGCGACATGCACCATGTCATGATCGGCATAGGCTTGCAGCGCCTCGGCGGTGCGTTCGGTCGCCAGATGCCGCGTCGCATCGCGCTGCCAATCCACTTGCTGCCGTCTGATCTCGGTGATCTCTACGCCGCCATGCCGCTCGGAAATCGATCGGAACGCCGCGCCCGCTTCAATCGCCTGCAACTGCTGCGGATCGCCAACAAGGACGACTTTGGCTCCGGCCTCATTGGCAGCGGACAGCACCCGCTCCATCTGCCGCGAGCCGATCATCCCGGCCTCGTCGATCACCAGCACATCGCGCGAAGTCAGCAACTCTCGGCCTTGGCCCCATTGATGTTCAAGGCTGGCAATCGTGCGTGATGCGATGCCTGATCCTGCTTCAAGATTTTCGGCAGCGATGCCGGAAAGCGCTGCACCACGAACCGCATAGCCCGCGCCTTCCCACGCATCGCGGGCAACGCCCAACATCGCTGATTTGCCGGTGCCGGCATAGCCGATGACGATGCTCAAGTTTTTGCCATCGGTAGCATGATCGAAGGCCCCGCGCTGCTCGCCGGTCAATGAGAGTCCGCGCACCACCGCCGATGTCAAAGCGCGCTCCTTTTGCCGGTCGCCAACACGGTGCCGCTCGCGTTCGGCCATCATCTGCGAGGCACGTTCAAGCCGCCCCTCGACTTCGATCATATCGCGCGATGTGAAGCGGTCGTTTCCGCGCCCGTCTTTCCCCAGTGCGATTAGGTCTGGCGAGGATTGCACCGCGCCTATCGCCAAATCGAACTGCTCCTTCCCGTCCGAATAGCGATGCACAAACATCGCCAGATCGCGCGTGGTAAAGGTCGCTTGCTGCCGGGTGATAGCGTCCAGCGCGACGTTGGGTTCGGCAATGATCCGCTCACCGTTGCGATGCGCGATTGCGGTGTGATCGGCGATGCGTTCCCGTTCAAGCCCATCTTGCGCCATGCGCAAAGCAGCTGGGCCGATCTTGTTCTGCGGGGCTAGGTCGATACCCTGCGCTTTGAAACTGCGGTGATCTACCTGCGCGTCAATGTCCAACTCGGCTAGCCGCTCGTTGACATGGTTTGCCCAACGCTCGCGCCATTGCTCAAGCTGCCCGGTTTCGTTCCAAGCGCGGACCTTCTTCCCAAACCCGTCTTCGCCCACCTCGCGCATCGTCAGCATGACATGGGCGTGGGGCTTTGCCAGCCCGTCAGCGCCGATGTCCCAATGGATATTGAGGTCAGCGATCATGCCCTTTTCGACGAACTCCTCGCGGACGAAATCTCGGGCCAAGTCGATGCCCTGCTGCTGTGACAGTTCACGGGGAATGGCGAACTCAACTTCTCGCGATAGCTGTGCGTCCTTACGCAGTTCGGTAGCTTCGACTTCGTTCCAGAGTGTCGAGCGGTCGCCGAGCCGTTCGGGCGCGCCGTCGGGCAACATCACTTCGGAATGAACAACACCCGATTTGTTGGTGAAGTCATGGTTTCGGTCCAGCCGGTCATCGTGCAGCCGTTCCGCCGAACGATAGGCCGCAGACGCAACCGCGCTGGAACCGTTGGCGCGGGAAATGACTTTGGCCGAGAAATGGTAGATCGCCATAATGGCAAACCAGCTACACTACACAATCAACGTCGGCACGACGTATAAGCGCGCCCTCTCATGATAAAATCCTGATCGGGACCGGCGCGTGTCAGCTTGTTCCGGCAACATTGGAGCCAAGCGGTTAGCTCCAATCTATGATGGCCTCATCACCAAAAGATGGAGTCAAAAATGCGTAAACCCAGAGATTTTGATTCGGAATTGCAAGCCCTGACCGAGAAGGCAAAGCAACTCAAAGGCCGCAAGGTGTTGCAGCTTGGCGAACTGGTTATCGCGACCGGGGCCGATGCACTCGATCCCGAAACACTCACCGGCGCGTTGCTGGGCGTAACCAAAACCACGGACACAAAAGAGCGGGAGGCGTGGCGGGTAAGTGTCGCGGCCTTCTTTCAAAGACAATCGCGCGCGATTGATCGCGGAACTTTGCCAAACGCTGGCGGCAATCAAGCGGACAAAGGCAATGACACACCGCGTTGAAGCCAGCCAGCGCCGCACCGATACGCGGCAATGGGTTGCGGATCGCCGCGAACGAACGCGCCATCTGATTGAATTGGGCGGGCTGGTGCAAAAGGCGCGGCTGGTCGAACTTACCGACGATGATCGCGCCGTCTTGCTCGGAGCATTCCTCGCAATCGCTGACAAGTTGCAAGGTGACGAACGCGAACAGGCAATCACGCTATGGCGGCGGCGTGGCAGGCGGGCGTTCGAGGCAGCAAGCCAGACGTGATGGCGCGAGCGCCGAGTTTGAATATTAGGTCTTCTTTTTAGCGGCCTTTGTTGGCGGTTTTGATCGAATATAAACGCCGCCTGTGCTTGGCCGCTTTGTCTCGAAGGAACCCGCTTTCTGCACCAAATCGCTCAATTTGGCGTGACCATAAGTGCGCGGATCAAAATCCGATGCCAATTTAGATAGGTGGGACCCAACGCCGCTTAGCGTCACCCACCCATCGTCATTGGCCAATTGTGCAATTGCCCTTCTGATAAACGGCGCGGCGGCGCTTGGGGGTTTGAGTGCTTTTTGTAACGGGGTGCCTGCCTGCGCAACATCATCGGGCTTTGGAGCTTCCGGTAATAGATTCTCGGTGTAAAAAAAGCGCCGACAGGCCTGACGGAAGCTCTCAGGCGTCTTTTGTTCGCCAAACCCATAAACATCGACGCCATGTTCACGGATGCGCGCTGCTAAGCGGGTAAAATCACTGTCAGACGAAACGAGACAGAACCCGTCAAAGCGACCGCTATGAAGCAAATCCATCGCATCGATGACAAGCGCGATGTCGGATGCGTTTTTGCCGGACGTGTAGGCAAAATTTTGATGCGGCATAATCGCGTGCGTCGATAATATGTCCGCCCATTGCTTAAGTCGGGTTCCCGAGAAGTCACCATAGATACGTCGAACGCTAGCTTCACCAATTTTTGCAATCTCTTCGAACAATCCTGCTGCAATCCGAGCGTTGGCATTGTCAGCGTCGATAAGCACAGCAAGACGAGGAGAGCGTTGTTCAATCATCGCAACATCTTATTACAATAAGTGTTTCCACGTCATTAAACTTTTACGCGCTAGACTGGCAGGTCTGGTCATCGCACACGCCCTCTGCGGGTTTCGCAAATCAGGACAAGCGCTCCGAAATCCTCGCGCTCACCCAGCCGGTCGGCGATCCGCCGCACACAAGCAATTGGCAAGCCGTTCTCGTTGGCAATACCACGCAAATAATCGTCGCGGGTCTCGGCACCGCACTCACGATACATCAACTGCAAATCACACATTTTCCTGCCTCCTCTTGGGCTGAAAGCCGCACTGGCTGCGACATGCGGCTCTGCCTTCCGGCGAGGATGGGAGGGGGAGGGAAAGCTGAAACGACGCCCTGGCGCGGGCCAGCGGGCGCGCAGCGACCGCCACACGGGGGCGACTATTCTGCTTCGGGAAACGAGAGGGCAAAGCCCTTGGCGTTCCCGCTGAACAAGGAAACGGAGGCGATAAGCCTTCCCTCAGCCGAAGCGCGGCAGACAAACGGCACCCTTGCACAAAACGACGCCAGCCGGACGCCCTGCGCACGGGCCTGTGTGCCAGCGGGCGTCCGGCAAGGAGTGAGGCAAGAGCGCCAGCGGGTCAGTCCAAAGACTCCGCACCCTAAGGAGCGCGCAGCGCGGGAAAGAATGCGACCCTAAAACTTCCCGCTCATCATCCCACGCTCCCGATCGTTACCCAGATGGGCCGGGACTACAGGCCCGGTCCGCGTCAGCGGATAGAGCGGGTCGCCCGAAGGGCAGCGACAATCCCTTCCTGTTTAGACTTGACGTTATTGTCATATTTGACTACATAAACCTATGTCCCGCGTCACGCTCCGCAAAATTTCATGGGTCAAGGCGGCGAGAAAAGACTTTGAGGCGTTTCCGGTGCGCGCAATCGACCGGGCGCTTGATGCGCTGACCATTGTGGCAGATGGCGGGACACCGGACGTTGCCAAACCACTGGCGGGGCTAGGCGCTGGCATTTGGGAACTCGCTATCAAGGAACGCGGCGATGCGTATCGTGTCGTTTATGCGCTCCAGTTGGAAGAAGACATCTGGGTGGTTCATGCTTTCCAGAAGAAATCGACCAAGGGAATTTCAACGCCGCGTCACGAAATCGACCTCGTGCGTGATCGCATCAAACGATTAAAGGAGATGCTGGGTGGCTGACAAAAAAGACGATCTCGAACTGGTGCGCGGTTCCGGCAATGTCTTTGCCGACTTTGGCGCACCTGATGCCAGCCTGCGGCAATTCCGCGCCGTTCTTGCCGCCGAAATCGTCAAAACGCTCGATACCGAGCGGCTGACAGTGCGCGACGCAGAGGCGCGCACTGGGATTGCGGCGGCGGACTTCTCGCGTATTCGTCAGGTTAAGCTCGACCGCTTCACCATCGATCGGCTGATGCGAATTCTCGACCGGCTCAATCGCGATGTTCAGGTGAAAGTGTCGATAGCGCGACGTCGCGGTGGAAATGCTTATGCTTCAACTGCTCTCGGCGTTTAACCGAGAGTCATGCAGCTTCGAAGGCTATCGGCGTTTGCCCTGTATGTCGGCTCATATTTCCCGCTGTGCTTAGTTTTGCTTGCGCAGGATATTGACTTCCAAGCCGCACAATCAAGTTTTTGCATCCCATCCGATTGGCTTGAAGCACCTTGCGGACTGCCGTTGCTGCATCCGTTTTGGTCGATAGGCGCGGTCGTGGTTAGCCTCGCCTGTTTGTTGATCACACTATGGACACTCCGCGTAGTGGATGAAAGTCATCGCGTTTCCGTCGCAGAGGCCAAACATATTCCTGCCGATCTCATCAACTATATCATTCCCTATGTGGTGTCGTTCATGGGGATCGATTTTGCATCACCTTCGAAAATGGTAGGCTTTGGAGTATTCTTCGTGCTTATCTTTTGGATAACATTCCGATCTGGACAGATCGTTATGAACCCTATCCTTGCGGTATTTGGCTGGAAGCTATTTGAAGTTAAGTATAACTACTTGCAAAGCGGGGATCAATTTGCGGGACGGGTGCTATCTCGAATCGAGATTGAACCCAACAAGACGTATGCTCACGGCAACATCCAGGATGTGATGATCGTTCGCGGGCCACAGACAGGGGAATAAAGCGTGCCAGATTTAGCGGGACTAAAAGCATTCGATCTTGAAGCGGCTGACCTCACCGTGTGGGTCTTCAAAAAATCCACGCGCGACGGTGCGCCAGTCTTTAATGGCAAATGGGTAGGAATAACCGAGGATTTGGCAACGGCACTGCGCACATCTGTGACGGGGGCGCTGGAGGCCATAACTGAAGTTATTGATTATGACATTCTGGCACAGAATAATGAGTCCAGCGCGCTGACGCTAGGTGCAGATGAAACGCACATAGCCTTGGTTGATGCACAGGCACTCAATCCGACTCCCGCCCGCAAAGTCCGCCAGCTCAAACAGATTGCGAACTCCGGCTTTTATATGTTGCGCTTCGCCACGGAGGCGGGTGTGCTTCTCGCTGTCCGCAAAACAAATCCGACGTGGAGTACCCGGCGTTCGTCAAAAATGGTTCGGGTGGTGTTTGCTGACGATCAGTTGGATATCGACGAGCGGCCCTCATTCAGTCTCGAGCCGTATTTCGACTTCTTTGTTTTCAATGGCGAAATCTATGTGTTCAATAAAAACCGCTTTGAGTCTGTGTTGGCTTACCGGACGGGTCATATCGAAGCCTTTCAAGAATTGACGGTTGAAGCGGAATTCAACGCAATATTTTCCGATGTCGAGCCTATCACTGCATTTGTCGGTGACAATAAGATCCAATTGCGACGCGCAATCGCGATTCGTGAAAAAGCCCACTACAAAGACCTTGGCTTCATGCAGAACCTCCGCAACCACTGCGTTGCCATGAACCTTCAGATTGCGTTCGACGCTGCGGGACGGATCGTGCCAACACCGGAGACGTGCCGCGACATTTTCCAAGCGCTGCTCGATCATCGGCTAGACTCTCGCCTGTCAAACCAACTCTATGACGTCCAAAGCACAGAGCCTGTTGCTTGAAGCAACAAGTGATCTGAACAACTCCGCACACTGCTCACGGGTGGCGCCGCATAATAACGTTTGTCAACATACCTTTAGATTTTAGAGGTCGGCTACTTCGCAAATCGCCCCGCGTTCCATGCGTGAACGATCATGCCCTCATCTGCTAGGAAAAACTCGCCACCCAATATCTCCGCGCCATGCTCCGTGAGCCTTTTTTTCATGGCATCTTCACCGACGATGGCGGCTTTTGCATTCTCGAACATCGGTATTTCGGGCGTCGGGTAGGGGTGAATCACTTCCCAATTGAAGGCTCCTGCTGGATATGCGGATTGTAATTGCGCGGCGCGAAGCATCGGGCTTTTGGAAAATCCTACTTTGATAATGCTGAGACCATCAACCACAGCTTCCTCGCGGCCAAGATAATGCGCGATATTTCCTGCCAATTTCAGGATATAGATGTATTTTGGACCGTCGACCTCCCCAATGAGCCTCGGCCCCTCGCCCGGATGGATTGCACGCGACGTTTTCAGCGCCAGTGCACCAACCGGCCCCATTTCATCGACCAATTGCCCCGGTTGTTTGTAAACTGGTATCTCAAGGGCGGTCAGCGACAAAAGCCGCTCAATCTCCTGCGGGTCAACGGGCACGCCTTTCGACCCGATAAGCTGCGCGTTATGAGCAGCGTATGTGGCGGGCAGGAAACTATCTACGTCCGGCCATTCCTCTGGCGCAAACATCCATGCTCTTGATGCTTGCACGCCGTAAGCCCATTTATTCTTAGTTCCGGCTTCACGCTGCGAAGCCGCCCATTCAGTAGGCGATGTCAAAGCCTGCATAGGAAATGTGTTGGCATTCACTTCTAACAGCCCGACCACTTTTCCTCGCATTTCCTCTGGGCCACGATGCTTGGTGACATAAATTGCGAGGAGTGATCCGGGGGGCGATGCGCGCAAATAGGCGGCACGGTCACGCTCCTGCGTGAACCCGACGCCACCCCATTTGCTGGGATCGAACCCCCAAAAGGATGTTATCCATACCGAGCGGTTGCCAAGGTCAGCAGGATCGAGTGTCACGCCGCCAATGCCTCGTCGCTCTCAACCAACGCAATTGTTTCAGCGTGCAGCCCTGTGATGACTTCCTGCGCGGGATGGCCGTCAAGCGTTGTAGCATCAAAGCCTGCGCAGTGGCGAATGTCAGCAGTAGACATATAAGCCTTGTGGATAAAATTCGCCATCAATTCGTCCGCCAAGGTCGCATATTGAAGCTCATCCGCTGCCGCGCTTTCAAGCAGGAAGCGCCGATACAGCTCTGCAATGACCGGTTGCATATGGACTTCGATGTTGCGCACCTCGCGCATCATGTCGGCTATCTCTTGGTCAATGGATTCTTGGTCATTGAAGAAGACTGTTCCGCTGGGGTGGGCAATCTTATTTCGACGTTTAACGAATTTCGAAAATTCTCCGACTTGGGCATTGCTGCAACCAATGAGTTTTAAGAACCGAAATATTTGCGATTCTTTTAACTTGTCGTAGAATTTGAAAGGGCTGTCACATTCTGTGATTTTACCTTCATCATCCGCGTGAAAGCCAACCATCGCCATTTGAAAGGCTTCAGGACGCGCGAGCCTGATCTGCCAGATCGAGAAGCTGACGAAGCTCATATAGAGCAGATGGAAGGCTAAGCTTGCGAACTCGTACCGCCCCTCATTGTAGTTCGTTTCAAAAGCCGACCAAAGAAACTGAAGGTAACTTTGCTCACTGGCGGCAGCTAGCGAGAACGGCAAATATTCGTTTAGTTCAAGCGCTTCATCCATCAACAGCAACCACTTCCGCCGTGGTTGCTTCCGCTCTACCCCAGACGCGGGCGATGGCGGATTCGATCTTCTTTTCGAAGCGAGTGATGAGGTCGCGGTTGGCGGCGACCAACGCCTGTTCCGCCTCGATTTCAGCGACGATGGCTTGCTGAGTTTCGATAGGCGGGAGAGGGATTTTAACTGTTCGTATTCGCTCCAGCGCGAGTTTTGGAACGCCCACTGCGTGAGTTAATTTACGGATTTGAACTTGGCTATTTTCCA
The DNA here is from genome assembly GCA_031376385.1 of Sphingomonadales bacterium. GTDB lineage: Bacteria > Pseudomonadota > Alphaproteobacteria > Sphingomonadales > Sphingomonadaceae > Aquisediminimonas. Next base: position 4,446 of record JANMDQ010000005.1, on the reverse strand, counting down.
TTGCCAAAACCTTGGCGAGATACAAATTGCTGATCCGTGTTGCGTCAACAACAATTTTGGCTGCATTTTCGGTGAGATGCGCCCCGTCCAGACTTTCTGGCACTGTGCCGGTCAAGCCAATTGTCCCAGCAATTGAAATATAAATGTCCCTGCTGGAAATAACATAACGGGTGATTTCGCGGTGTATGGCCTCCGTAATGAATTTCAGACCTTCTTCTCTAACCGTTTGCCCGGTGAGGTCAGAAACGCGGATGTATGGATAGGGCGTTGGCTGCTCTGCGAACGCTTCACCCTTTGGAAGGCGCTTTCCGCCTTTGACCTCACCAATATCGCCGACTTCGACAATCTCCCAAGCCGGGTCGATGGGGATGTGCGGGCGGTAGTTTTCGAGGACTATGCGGGCGCCGTCTATGATCTTTTGACAGCCTTCAATCTCGGTCACAATCTCCCGCTGCACCTCCAGCGGCGGCAGGGGGATCTGGTGTTTTTCATATACATCTGTTCGATTGAGACCCGGAATGCCTGCACCTCCTCGAAGTGACGGCAGGTCAAGAGACCGCAAAATCGAGTATAGGTATCGTAGGTCTGACGCAGCGGGATCGCGCTGCTTTACGTAATACGTTGTGTCGATGGGGTAGCAATTGTCGTCAACCCAAGTGACTTCCCCGGCCGATCCTTTACGGCCAACAACAATCGAGGGGCCTTCGACTAAATATTCATCATGATAGCCAGTGACGCCATTCGATCCCATGACTGGGTATGGACCATCACGACGCTCAGGTTTGGGAAGGCTTGAGCCATACTCTAGAGTGCAGACATCATCGAAGCGGAGCATTGGAAAGGTTGAGGTGCGAACTTCATTCACCCGATACCGTTCCCCGCTAAGATTGTATTGTCCATCTTCCCCAATTTGATCCTTGCCTACAGAATGGCCAAGCGAAGACGCCAGCACTGCTTGTCCGCCACCGCGCATTGCGGTCAGCCATGCTCCAAGCTCCGCCTTCACCTGCCCCAACTGCCCGCCCTTCACTGCGCGCCGCTGTGCGCCCAGACCGAAACCATCATTCTCGATCTTGAAGAAGGCAATGCTATCGCTGGCCTTGGCCGCCGCGCGGTCAAGGATCAGGATCGAGGTCTTCACGCCCGAATAAGGATTGAACACGCCAGCGGGCAGCGAAATGACGGCAACAAGGAATTTGTCCACCAGCATTTTGCGTAGTTCGCAATAAGAGCTCTGACTCTGGAAAATGATGCCTTCGGGCACGATGATCGCAGCACGGCCATTCAGATTCAGATGCTCGGCGATATAATCGACAAACAACACTTCGCTGCGCTTCGACTGCACCTGAAACCGATTATGCGGCTTGATCCCGCCCTTTGGGGACATGAAGGGCGGGTTGGCGAGAATCACGTCCGCCGTTTGCCCCCATTTATCCTCACTGGTCAGCGTATCATATTCCTCCATCTTGGGGTCAGCAAAGCCGTGAAGGTAAAGGTTGACGAGGCTAAGCCGCACCATGTCCGGCGAAATGTCATAGCCTTTGATATTGTCCGCCAGCCGCTTTCGGTCTTCGGGTGTCAGCAAGTCGCCCGCATAGCGCAATGGGCTTTCCAGCGCCGCCTCTGCTGCATCGACCACCTCGCCGTTGCCAGCCGGTGGCGCGACCTCAGTCGAATTGGCCTTTAGGATATGTTTGTAAGATGAAATCAGGAAGCCTGCCGTGCCGCAGGCGGGATCAAGGATCACCTCTTCCTTTTTCGGATCAATGATTTCTACCATGAAATCGATGATGTGGCGCGGCGTTCTAAACTGCCCGGCATCCCCCTGGCTGCCCAACACTGACAGGAGATATTCGAACGCATCGCCCAGCCGCTCGCTATGATCATAGCTGAAGCCGTTAATCTCACGCAGGAAGCTGCGCAGCGTTTCCGGATCGCGATAGGGCAGATAGGCGTTGCGAAAAATGCTGCGGAACAGCTCTGGCAGCTGGTCATTCTCGACCATCTTGGTCAGCGCTTCGGAATAGGTATTGAGCATCTCTTGCCCGCCAACGCCGGGGGCAACCAGTTTCGCCCATGCGTAACGCTCATATTCTCCGGTGAAGAAGCTGCGCACACCTCCCATTTCCTCCGCTTGCAAATCCATGTCGTCCATGAACTTGTAAATGAGTGCGATGGTGATCTGTTCGACCTGGCTCTTCGGGTCCGGCACCTTGCCGACCAATATGTCGCGGCAGGTGTTGACGCGGCGTTTGGTATCGCTGTTTAACATGGGGTCATTTCAATCATAAGAAGGGATTAAGGGCCACATAGTCCTTGATGTATTCTGGGATGCGTTTGCGCCATTCATCTGGGACAGCAAGCAAGTCTTTCGTCTTGAAAACCGATTTGACGTTGAGGGCCGCAAACTTGCCTTCATCAATGATACTACGCACCTCGGCGTCCTTGATGTAGGCCTCGAAATAGTAACGCATCTGGGCAATTCGCTCGGCCTGTTCGGGTTTCTGGTCGAGCAGGAATTTCTGGAATTCATCGTCGATCAGCTCATCCTTTGATTTGAAGCGCGGGATGTGGCCGAAAGCCTTTTCGATGATCTCACGGACGGTTAGCCGACGGTCAAGGCCGGTGGCGCGACGGAGCTTGTCCAGCGTGAAGAACTCGTCTGGCTTGTCGAATAATTCCTCGACCACGCGGCGGACGGCGGCTTCCCAATTTTGCTGTTCGACCATTGCTGCCAGTGTTTCGTCAGCGCGCGCCAAATCCTCAAACTTCTGGAACAGCTCGCGGTCCACGCGCATTCCGGCAAGGCCGATCTGCTGCTCGTCTTGGCTGGCGATGGAATCGGGCTGGAATGTCTCGAAACCCTTGAAGGTGGATTTCGGCGATTCAAATCCACCGCCGGTCGAGTAGGGCTGGGCCGCCGGTTTGGGCAGACGTAGCTCCTCGTCATACAGGTATTTTTCTTCGAAATATTCACAGTTCGCGAAGAAGTCGAATAGGCGAAATACGCTCTTCTGTTGATTGGCGAGTTCAGCTTTCCGCTCGGGATCGCGCATTTCTTCAGCAAAGCCGTGCTTGCGCGTGCCGCGACCTTTCATCTGCACAAAATCGGACGGGCTGAAAATCGGGCGCATCATCGCCAGATTAAGAATATCAGGGCAATCGTAACCCGTCGTCATCATGCCCACAGTGACGCAGACTCGCGCTTTGGCGGTGACATAGCTCTCATCAAAATTCCCACGCCCGGACAGATTGTTGTTGGCGAATTGCACCGTCATCGTTTGCGCGTTCATGACTTCGCTTGTGACCTGCATGGCGAAGTCCGACTGATATTTGCCCGGCCAGATAATATCCGCCATTTCGTTCAATATCTGCGCCAATTTGGCGGCGTGGTTCTGACTGACGGCGAAGATAATGGATTTGCCGAACTCCCCCGACACGGGATCGCGCAATCCGTGTTTGAGGAAGGTTTCGCAAAAAAGGTCATTTGTCGCGGCGGCGAAGAATTTCTTCTCAAAATCACGTCCGCCGAACGCCTCCTTCACCTCGTTGCCATTTTCGTCAGTCGTCTCGACGACAAACCCTTCATCCGACAAAAGCTGCGTCGTGATTTCGGTCCGCGCATCGACGACATAGGGGTTGATCAGGAAGCCTTCGCGGACACCATCGAGTAACGAATAGCGAAAGGTTGGCTCACCGCCTTCGCAGCCAAAAATGCGATAGGTGTCCAGCATCATGCGCCGTTCCGTATCGCGCGGATCGCGGCTTGCCGTGCTGCTTTTGGATTGCTTCAGATAGTCCTTGGGCGTCGCGGTAAGGCCCAGCTTATAACCGACGAAATATTCAAACACCGCGCGCGCATTGCCCCCGATAGAACGGTGCGCTTCGTCCGAGATGACCAGATCGAAATCGGTGGGCGAAAAAAAGCGACGAAACTTGTCGTTGAACAGCAGCGACTGGACCGTGGTGACAACAATGTCAGCCTTGCGCCAATCGTCCCGCTGCTCCTTGTAAATTACGCACGTGAAATCGTTTTTCAGTAACGCCTTGAACGCCTTGTCCGCCTGCACCTCCAGCTCAATCCGGTCCACGAGGAAAAGGACGCGACGTGCGTTGCCGGTTTTGAGGAAAAGCTTGATGATGGCGGCGGAGGTCAGCGTTTTGCCTGTGCCGGTTGCCATTTCGAACAAGAAACGGACCGCGCCGTTCTTTGCTGCCCGTTGGACCGAATGGACTGCCCGTTTCTGATAGTCGCGAAGGAAACGAAGTTTATTTTTCTCGATGAATGCCAGTTGCTCGGCTTCGTTCTTCCATCCTGCCTCGCTGGCATAGTTGGGCATCTGCGTGAGAGTAATGTAGTCTCGCTCAATCAACTCATTCGCAAGCCGCTCTGCATCGGGCTGAAACGCATGATGATCTTTGATTGCGTCCGGGCTGGGGAATTTG
>JANMDQ010000002.1:0-65323 GCA_031376385.1 Sphingomonadales bacterium | reverse complement strand
GAATTTGCGGACTCAGCCATTGGCCATCACTGCTTTCACTGCGGCGGTGGTTTGAGCCGCCGTGATTGTCGCGCCGGAGACTTTGGCAACGATATCTGCCGCGGCCTCACTGGCCAGCGCCTCAACATTCGTCATGGCCTTGGCCAGCGCCTTGGCAATCCCTGCCTCCGCTTCGGCTACCTTGGCCATCACTTCGCCGTCCGCCTTGGCCAGACGATTTTCAGCGTCCTTCGCGGCCTTGGCCTTGGCCGCATTGGCTTCGACTTGAGCCGCTGCACGAGTCTCCGCAAGCGTGGCCGTCAGACCAGCCTCCAGATCCCGTGCCGCAGCCTTGGCCCGCTCCGCCTCTGCCAGATCGCCGGCGATCTTGGCTGCCCGCGCATCCACCGTTGCCTCAATCTTTGGCAACATGCCTTGGCCGATCACAAAGTAAATCAGGCCAAAGACAATCAGCAGCCAAAAAGCTTGGCTCGCGTAAGTCTCAATGATTTGAGAAATTTGAGGCATGTGGCGGGGCCGTTCTTTAGACTTAGGCGACGAAGATCAGGATCATCGCAACCACGAAGGCCAACAGACCGAGAAGTTCAGCAGCCGCAAAGCCAATGAACAAACGACCTTGCTGACCGTCAGCTGCGGCTGGGTTACGAAGCGCACCCTGAAGGAATGAGCCAAACACGTTGCCCACGCCGCCTGCTGCCAAACCGGCACCAATTGCTGCGAGACCGGCACCGATCAATTTTGCTGCTTCTGCGTCCATGATAAAAACTCCTTTGAAAAAATCGTTATTGGTGTTGAAAAACTCTAGTGAAGGTTGACCGCGTCATTGATGTAAAGCGAAGTCAACAGGGCGAAAACATAGGCCTGTATGGCGCACACCAGCAGTTCGAGCAGTGTGATACCGATCATCAGGATGAAACTGGGCAAGCTGACCACAACACTGACCCACGCGGCGTCAGCATTCAGCCCATTGATCACAAAGCCGGCCAGCACCTTCATCAACACGTGACCCGCGGTCATCGCAACGAACAACCGCAGCGCGAGGCTGAACGGGCGGATGAGGAATGAGAAAAGCTCAATCAGCGGGATCAGCCACAGCAGCCAGATCGGCGTTCCGTGGGGCACAAAGAGCGAGAAAAAGCGAAAGCCGTGCTTCCAAAACCCAACGATCAGCACGACCGAAAAGCTGATGACTGCAAGGATCGCCGTCACCGTCAAATGGCTGGTCACTGTGAAAGGATGCGCGCCGGGCACAAGGCCGAACGGCATCATCCCCATGAAATTGCCGACAAGAATGAACATGAAGAGCGAGAAAACCAGCGGCACATATTTCTTGCCCTCTGGACCCACGCTGGTCGTGAGCATGTTTCCGATAAACCCAGTCACGCCTTCCACTGCGGCCTGCCAGCGGCCCGGAACCATTTCGCGCTTCATCCCGCCGAGCATGAACACCCAAATCGCGCCGAGCACGAGAAGCATGAAGAGGGAGCTGTTGGTGAACGAAATGTCATAGCCGCCGAGATTAAGCTGCGCGAGCGGCTCAATCTTGAACTGATACATCGGGTCGATCTTGCCGCCTTCGGATGCCACTGCTGAAAAACCCCGTTCATGCCAAAACGCCCGCAAAGCGAGCGCGATTTACACAGTCAAAATTATACAGGCAAAGCGCCCGAACTATTCCGGACGCTCCGCAGAAATTCTGATGATGTTTCTGAACGCAACCGCAATTCCCAAGAACATGGCTGTGAGCAGAATCCAGGGGGAAGTGCCAAGCCAGCGGTCAAACAACCACCCAACCAAAGCGCCACCCGCAGGGCCAGCAATCAATTCCGTCAGCACGCGATTTCCCTGCCGCATTCCTTTGGCAGTTCCGTGCGCCGCTTCACCGGAACGGATTTTTTCGGCCTGTCTTACCTTTTTCAGCTGCATGTCTAACGAATCGAGCCGAGGGTCTGACGAGCCTTTACCGTCCTGCGCAGGGTCTTCGGAAGCCATGTCGACCGTTCCTTTCATCAAGGGAAATCGCCATAAAACCCGGCAACCCCGCCAAGGCAATTGCGCATTAGGGAGAGGGGGTGAGTAAGTCAACAGGGCGTTGTGCAGTGCGGGATAAAGGGATTTGGAGTTCCGGAAACATGACAGCCGCAGGCCTATTAGCACGAGCGACTTAACGGGCCGTGCGCACACGGCGTTTCTATGTCAGGCAAAGCATTATTCAATGCAGGAATGTCACTACTTGGTACTGCGTCGCCTCCTGACATGCAGGGCGATCCCATAACGCCCGCACAGCCGTCGTCCCGGACTTGGTCCGGGACCCATGCCTCAAAATTGAACTTAGTCTCAATCCATCGAGTTGATAACCAACAGTGAAGCATGGATTCCGGGTCAAGCCCGGAATGACGGGTTGAGATAGGATCAAGTGCTTTCGAAGACCGCGCCTAGAAACCGAAACGCGGCGTTGCGCCGTGCGTGACTTGCCCAGCTGCTAGCGGGCACTTGCGATTGAGCGCACCAATGCTGCCGAACCAGCCGCGATAGTTTCACTTTGTGATGCAATCGCGAGGTTGAGCTGGCGAATCAGGGCATCATTCTCAGTCTGAAATAGGTTGATGCCGCCATCGCCTCGACCAACCCCAACAGCCACATCAGCCGCAATTGGCAGCCACATCTCGACTTTGGGATCATTGAGATCGCTTCTGCCAAAACTCGTGAGCTTCACTACTAGGCGACTGCCGATAATGAACTGTTTGTTCGGTCGAGTGATGCGAATTACGCCAATGCCACGACGTTCGAGCACATCTATGACATTCGCACGGAACCCAAACAGCGATTGTGCGCGCACATTGCGGATTATGCGGGCCTTTACCTCGGGATTACTGAAAGCGGCAATCTCATCCACACGATCGGGCGCAATGAGCCGCATATCATGTAAAGTCTCATCGATCATCCGGCTGGCTTCGGCATCGCTGGTGCAGCTCCGTTGATTTTCTGGTGTGCGACGCCACTGCATAAGGAAGAACCAGTACCAAATATCCTTTTGAGCCTTGCTTAGAACTGGAACTTGCCCGCATCGAGTGGGTTCGAGTATGGCCCGTGCAACCCATGCTGCATCGCTTTCGAGTAATGCTAATTCGTGCTCTACTGCGGGATCTTTGATGCCAGACTCTGAAACAGTGCTGTAAAGATGTTTCTTGTGAAACAGCTCGCGCGCGCGCACTTCGAATTATAATTGGTGACTCTCGATGTCTACACCAGTGCAGCCATCCCTTCACATCGGTGAAGCCGTCTAGGATCATCTGCGGAACATAGTGGTGGCGCTTAGTTACAGACATTTAGCAAAGTTACCCGACCAATCGGGCAAAGAATAGTAGTTAGGATGCATTTTAGAATGAGGCTTGCGCGAATGGGCGGTTGGCAACGGGCGCAGTGGCGAACTCCTACGCAGTTCACAGTGCGCCATCGGTTTTAGAGTCTCGGTGGGTTTCATTTTCCCGGTCGTGTCGAGCACAGTCGAGATATAGGGAGGCACTTCACCGCACAGATAATCGACGATGTTCCTAAAATGTTCTTGCAATGAAAGATATTTTCTGCTGCACTACCATAATGTTGATTGTTGTCTCTCTCGATTCGCCTCTACGCCTTCAACGGCCGACCCAGTGCGCCGCGATTGGCCATGCGAGTCGCTCTGCCGTGCAGTTGCGGGGCGCAAAAATGCGGAGAAATCAGTTTGAAAAATAGTGCGTTCAGGTGTCAACCATGTGTCAACTTTGGACCGGGACGAAGGGGATGGAACTGCACCTTCAGGGAGATGTCCTTCCACGTTGCGCCCGGCGTTCATGCCGTCCTGATCCTAGATCACACCCGATTTACGCAGCGCCGCCACGTCTTCGCGGCTCAACCCCAGTACTTGCATCAACACAGCTTCACTATGCTCCCCCAAGAGCGGAGGAGCAGAACTAGGAGCGGGCGACGACTCTGAGAGCCTCAGCGGACTCGCGATGGCGGGCCGCCCTCCGGCCTCTGTTACAAGGCCACGAAACAGAGCCTGCGGATCAGCCAGCGCCTGATCGATCCGATTGACGGGACCTTGCGGAATGCCTGCGGCCTCCAATACTGCCACCCAATCAGCGCTCGTTCGCGCTGCCATAATTGCTGCGATTTGAGGAATAAGAGCCGCGCGATTCTCAATCCTGCCTGCATTGGTTTGGAAGCGCGGATCATCGGCCCACTCACCATGTCCAATAAGCGCCGCAAAGCGGGCGAACTGGGCATCATTACCAATCGCCAATATGATATGGCCATCGAGCGTGGCAAACAATTGATAGGGCACGACATTCATATGGGCATTGCCAGACTGTCCCGGCGGAATGCCCGACACGAGATAGTTCAGCGCCTGATTGGCGAGTGTCGAAACACCCACATCAAACAGCGCCATATCAATATGCTGGCCCCGCCCGGTTGAGTGGCGCTGTGTTATGGCGGCGAGGATTCCAATCACGGCGTGAAGACCCGTCATCACATCGGCGTAGGCAACGCCTGACTTTTGTGGCTCGTTGGACGGATCGCCCGTCACGCTCATCATGCCCGCAAGGCCCTGGATCATAAAATCATAGCCCGGCTGGCTGCTGCGCGGGCCATCCTGGCCAAAGCCGGTGATTGAGCAATAAATGAGACGCGGATTGGCAGCCTTCAGACTATCATAATCGAGTCCATACCTGGCCAGCCCCCCAACTTTGAAATTCTCAACCAAGACGTCGCACTGCCCAGCCAAGCGGCGAATCAGAGCCTGGCCTTCTGGTTTGGCCACATCAATGGTGACACTCTGCTTGCCGCGATTGGTGGCGAGGAAATAAGCTGACAATCGCTCTGCCCCCTCGCCGTGCCAAGGCGGCCCCCAACCGCGCGTGTCATCACCTCTATCAGGTTGTTCAACCTTAATGACTTCCGCGCCCAGATCACCGAGCATCTGCGTACACCAAGGCCCAGCGAGGACGCGAGAGAGATCAAGGATGCGAAGGCCGCTAAGGGCTTGATCAGTCATCTTTTTTGGGTCTATTATGCGCCGAAATCAGCCATTAGTGCCCGCACACGGGCTGCGTTGAAGCCGAGGTCGCTAAGGCCAACGCGGCTGACCGAACGGATATTGATTGTGGACCCTTGCCCGCTTGGGCCAGGCGTCGCAACGATGACCACATCATCCTTGAACTTGAAGGGAGACACAGTTTCCGTTGCCTCGACCCGGTCAGCTGTGACCATTGCGACGGCCCATCCGCGCGCTTTGACAAGGCTTTCGGCTTTGTCGATGGCGTCTGCGGGGCTGAGTGGTGATATGATCGGCGTGATATCGGGTAAGGCCTTGGTATGAACCGCGCGCCAATTTTCAATTGTGTCAACGCCGACAAGATTATCGCTGCGCAATTTGAGTTCTTTGAACGCAGGCGGGTTGGCAAGGTCTGTCGAAATATCGTGGAGCGGCGGGTTGCTGACCCCCATGTTGATCACATAGCCCATGATCCCGAGAAACGCGACTGAACAGATAAGGCCAATCCACGTGCTGCCCTTTGCCCCGCCTTTGATGAGCGCCGTGATCCCAGTGATCAGACCGGCAATCGCCAGCACCAGCGCAACGGCCAGAAAGAGAAACCCGATCTGAAAATTCCACAGGCCAAAGCCAGACCCGTAACTGCCAACCAGCGCCAGGATTGCCGCCCCAACACCGCCGGTCAGGGCTGTTTTGGAAAAGCGCCGCGTCCACGGACTCATCTGTGCAAAGTCAGTCATACTTCTTCCTCTTTTTCAGCCTGTTGGCGGGTCCACATCGCGGCATAATGCGCGCCTTTGCGGATTAAGTCACTGTGCGTTCCGCGTTCGATCACACGGCCTGCATCAAGCACAATGATTTCATCGGCATTGGTGATGGTGGACAGCCGGTGCGCGATGATCAGCGTCGTCCGCTTGGCGGCAACCTGGTTGAGCGTGGCTTGAATGGCGGCTTCGGTATGGCTGTCGAGTGCGGATGTGGCTTCGTCCAGCACCAGAACAGGCGGGTCTTTCAGCAACGTGCGCGCAATCGCGACGCGCTGTTTTTCCCCGCCGGACAGTTTCAGGCCGCGCTCACCCACCTCGACATCATATCCGCCGGTCTGGCTTAAAATAAAGTCGTGGATGGCAGCGCCCTTGGCAGCCGCCTCAATCTCACGCTGGTTTGCGCCGTCACGGCCGTAGCCAATGTTATAGCCAATCGTGTCATTGAACAGCACCGTATCCTGCGGCACTATCCCAATAGATCCGCGCAAGCTGCTTTGCGTTACAGCGGAAATATCCTGGCCATCGATGAGTATGCGCCCGCCCTGCAAATCATAAAAACGGAACAGAAGCCGCGCGATGGTTGATTTGCCAGCACCAGACGTGCCGACGACGGCCAGCATGTTCCCCGGCGGAATGGTGAAGCTGACCCCGTCCAAAATCGTGCGGTCATCCTCATAGCCAAAGCGCACATCCTCAAACCGCACTTCGCCGCCGATGACATTGAGCGGCTGTGCGCCTAGCTTGTCAGCGATTTCAGGCTCGCGGTCGAGCAGGCCGAACATGGCGTCCATATCATTGATGCCTTGTCGGATCATCCGGTAGACCATGCCGAGGAGGTCAAGCGGCCTGAACAGCTGGGCGAGATAGGTGTTGATCAACACCACATCGCCCGTGGTGAATAGGCCCTTGCCCCAACCATAAACGCTGTAACCCATCGCGCCTGCCATCATCAGGTTGGTGATGAAGCTTTGCCCGACGTTGAGCCATGCCAGCGAATTTTCTGACTTGATCGCAGCTTCGGCATAGCGTTTGGCGACACGCGCGTAATAGCTGGATTCACGGTTTTCCGCATTGAAATACTTGACGGTTTCATAGTTGAGCAAGCTGTCGACTGAGCGTGAAACCGTGGCCGTATCCAGATCATTCATTTCCTGCCGCAACGCCGCGCGCCAATCCGTCACCTGCCGGGTGAAAGCAATATAGACCACGACCATCAGCAGTGTTGCCATGGCCAGACCAACGCCGAACAATTTCCAGAAAATAACGGTGACGACGGCCAGTTCAATCACTGTCGGAGCAATGTTGAAAAGCATGAAATAGAGCATCGTGTCAATGCTTTTCGTGCCCCGGTCGATGACCTTCGTGATTTCGCCGGTCCGCCGCGCAAGGTGAAACCGAAGGGATAGCTTGTGCAGATGGGCGAACACACCAACCGCCAGTTCGCGCGTCGCATCCTGCCCCACCCGTTCAAATACGGTGTTGCGCAGATTGTCGAACAGCACCCCGCCAAAGCGCCCCGCCGCATAGGCAACGACGAGCGCAATCGCCAGTCCCGTGGTCGCTTCGCCGCCGGGCACCATCCGGTCAATCGCGCCTTTATAGGCGAACGGCATCATCAGCGTAATCGTCTTGGCCACCACGACCAGCAGCAGCGCGAGGATCACGCGGCGGCGCAGTCCCCAGTTGTCGGCTGGCCACAAATAAGGAATGAACCGCCTGAGCGTGGCAAACGCGTTGGCCTCTTCGCCCGCGGGTGTGACCAGTTTAGGCGGCATCCGGGATCATGCGCTCCAATGAATATCGATGGGCGTTTCAAGGCCAGCGAGCACGCGCCCAATCGGCAATGGTGAACTGTCGCCGTCCTTGATCGCTTGTTCCAGCAGGGCTTTCTTATTGTCGCCAGACGCGACGATGATGATTGTCTTCGCCGATTGAATGGACGCACGGGTCAGCGTCACGCGCGCAACCGGAGCTTCGGGCGGCAGTGGATCAGGCATCACGCCGACGATCTTGCGGGCGGGCGGTGACGTCAGCGCGTCATCATAGTCCGGACCTGTGAAGATTGAAGCTGTATGCCCATCCTCACCCACGCCGAGCCACACGAGATCGAGCGGCCAATGGAAATCATCGAGACGTGCTGACGCGGCACTGCCCGCCAATTTATAGTCGGCAGCTTTTTCTGAGATCAGCGGAATGACCCGCGCACCTTTGGGCAGGAAGATTTTTGCGATGGCCGCTGCATTGGACAGCGGATCCGTCAGTGGCACAATCCGTTCATCGGTTGGGATGATGATCACCTTTTTCCAATCGATCTTGGCCTCAGCCAGTTTGGCAAAAATTGGCCCCGGCGTCTTGCCGCCAGCCACCGCGATGACCGCAGACCCGCGCGCGTCAATGGCGCTTTCAATGATGAAGGCCACATCGCCTGCCACGGCGTCGGCCAGTTCATCCGCGTCATCATAATCCCAAAATTCGGCTTCAATCATCAGTGGCTCCGTTTGCATCTCTATGTGCGTCGCCATGCACGGGGGGTGCGTTCAAGTCAAAGACTACAGCCCGGCTCCGGCCATAAAGACCGACCAGCCCGTCTCTCGCGCCAGCATCTCAAGCGCGCGCGTGCCGAGCAAGCTATTGCCGCGTGCGTTGAGGCCAGGCGACCAGACCGCGATAGACGCTTTGCCCGGCACAATCGCTAATATGCCGCCGCCCACACCCGATTTCCCAGGAATACCGACGCGGTAGGCAAATTCGCCAGAGCCATCATAATGACCACAGAGAAGCATCAACGCGTTAATGCGCCGTGCCAATTGCACGTCGATGACCGCCTTCGCCGTCACAGGGTGGACGCCTTCTAGCATCAGATAACGTCCCGCCATCGCCAACTGCTGGCACGTAAGCGACAGGGCGCATTGGTGAAAATATAGCTTTAGCGCGCCTTCAACCCCAGCCCCCATATTGCCAAAGCTTTTCATGTAATTGGCGAGCGCAGTGTTGCGAAACCCCGTCACAGCCTCAGAATTGGCGACTTCATTGTTGATGCTGATGCTATTATCCCCGGCCAAATCGCGCACGAAGCGCAGCACATCACCGATGACGGTACGTGGGTCTTCATCGCCCAGCACCATGTCGCTCACCACAATAGCGCCGGCGTTGATGAACGGATTGCGCGGGATGCCCTGTTCGGTCTCCAGCGCGACGATAGAATTGAACGCCGATCCCGAAGGCTCCCGCCCGACCCGATCCCACACTTTATCCCCGCGCCGTTGCAGCGCCATGGTGAGCGTGAAGACTTTGGAGATGCTCTGGATCGAGAAAGCTGTGGTCGCATCACCTGCAAGATGCACACTGCCATCGGCAAGAACGACCGCCATGCCAAAATGTGCAGGATCGACGCGAGCAAGGGCGGGGATATAGTCTGCAACTGTGCCACGCTCGGTCGCTGTTGTGGCCTCCATTCGCACCGCAATATCGGCGATAAGAGCGTCGATCATAGCAGAGCGCCCTCAATCTTTGTGAGTAAAGCCTTCAGCTGGCGCGCCTCTTTGGGGGAGAAAGTCTCAAAAATCTGACGCTCCATCTCCAATGCCTTCGGTGCGACGCTGGCATAGAGTTCGTGACCCTGTTGAGTAAGAGACAAGAGATGCGAACGCTTATCCTGCTGGTTATCTGATCGCACAATGAGCCCGCGCTCGACCAGTTCAATCGCTGCACGACTGACCGTTACTTTGTCCATATGCGTGCGCTTGCAGATTGCCTGCTGCGTGATTAAGGATCCTTCCGCCATCACAGCAATAAGCCGCCATTCTGGGATCGTAAGCCCAAACAAGGCTGCATAGACCTGCGCGATCCTCTCACTCACCAAATTTGACGTGACCGAGAGGCGATAGGGAAGGAAGTCATCAAGGATCAAGGATGCTTTAGTCATAGTCATGGGTAACATTTGAAACTGCGTTGTCCAACTAGCCTTTGCAGAAGGAGGAATTGCATCCGCGCCCGACTCGCGGCAAAGCAACGGCTAGGAAATCAAAAGGAGGCAATATGCTAGGTGGGATGCAGGATTGGAAATTGCGAGTCACTCATCTGATTGACTATGCCGCGCGTGAACATGGCAATCGCGAAATTGTGACGCGCTGGTCAGACGGGCAGATTGATCGCAGCAATTGGGCCGGAGTGGCAGACGAGGCCCGCCGCTTATCCCAAGCCTTTCTGCGTATGGGCTGCAAGCCCGGTGACCGGATCGCGACACTTGCAATGAACCATCACCGCCATCTGGCCACATGGTACGGGGCGATTGGTTTTGGCGGCGTCATCCACACTGTCAATGTCCGCCTGTTTGACGAAGACCTGACCTACATTATCAACCACGCCGAAGACAAAGTGCTGATTTACGATTCGATGTTCGCCCCCATGGTCGAACGGTTGAAGCCGCATCTGACGACTGTCGAACATTATGTCTGCTTTGATCAAGACGATGGCTACCCTGCCCTGATTGCTGCCGAGGATGGCAATTATGAGTGGTATGACGGCGATGAGCGCGACCCTTGCATGCTCTGCTATACCAGCGGCACGACGGGGCACCCCAAGGGCGTGCTTTATGAGCATCGGTCCCATATGCTGCATGCCATGGCCGAGATTGTGCCGGGAGCCTTTAACCTGTCGTGTCAGTCTGCTCTGTTGCCGATCGTGCCCATGTTTCACGCGGCCAGCTGGGGGCTTCCCTTTGCTGGGGCAGCCGCCGGCGTGAAATTTGTTTTTAGCACCACCAACGAAGCGCCCGTTCTGCACAGTCTGATGCTGAGCGAGGGCATTACCCATTCGGCTGGTGTGCCAACCGTTTGGCTCGCCATGTTCCAGCATCTGGACGCGCAGGCCGTCGCTGGTAAAGACGCTGGGCTGGGTAAGCTTCAGCTCGTCACCATTGGCGGGTCAGCGGCCCCGCGCGCGATGATTGAGCGGCTTATGAAAGCTGGCGTCCGCGTTGGCCACGCGTGGGGGATGACCGAGACATCACCGATTGGCACCATGGGTTCGCCGACGCCAGACTGGGATGATCTTGATCTTGAGGCGCAGATTGACATCGTGACCAAACAAGGCCGAGTGCCGTTCGGCGTCGAACTCCGCGTGGTCAGCGATGATGGCACTGTTCAGCCGCGAGACGGGGTCAGTTCTGGTTCGTTACAGATTCGCGGGCCATGGGTCATCAAACGCTATTTCAGAGCAGAGGCCGACGCGACAGACGCGGATCAATGGTTTGACACAGGCGATGTCTCAGTCATCCACCCCGACGGCACGATGCAAATCACGGACCGGGCCAAGGATGTCATCAAATCTGGCGGCGAATGGATCAGCTCAGTCGAGCTTGAAAATGCCGCTGTTGGCTGCCCGGGTGTTCAGGAGGCCGCCGCGATTGGCGTGCTCCACCCAAAATGGGACGAACGGCCCATACTTCTTGTCATCAAGAAAGCCAGCGCGGACTTAAGCGAAGCCGATGTCATCACTTATCTCGGAACCAAAGTCGCCAAATGGTGGTTGCCCGATGAAGTGCATTTCGTCGATGACCTGCCGCATACGGGCACGGGGAAGATCCAAAAGGCGGAACTGCGCAAGACGTACAAGGATTTTAAGTTGAAGTCGTTGGGCTAGCCAACCCCAAAATATGGGCCCAATGCGCGTCGTTCACGGGCACCACTGACAGGCGCGATTGCCGGATCAGCGCCAAGTCTGCCAGCGCTGTATCTGTCTTCATCTGCGCCAGCGTCACTGGCACCTTCACCGCGCGCACGGGCGATACGTCAACCATGACAAAGCGCCCGGCTTCGTCACTGGGGTCGGGATAAGCCTCCCGCACGATCTCAACGATGCCGACAATTTCTTTGCCTTCATTGCTATGATAGAAAAAGGCATGGTCGCCAACGCGCATGGCTTTCAGATTTGCCGCTGCCTGATGGTTGCGCACGCTGTCCCAGTGGGTGCGGTCATCCTTCACCATCTGATCCCAGCTATATTTGAACGGTTCGGATTTCAGCAACCAATGGGCCATTAGCGCGCTCCTTCCTGCACATGCCGCGCCACAAAAAAGCGCCCATTCTCTGTGACAAAAACCACGATTAAGGCAAGCAGGCCGCAGACAAAAAACGACAGGTACATCGGAACCGTGGTGCCATCAAAGGACGCGCCGATCAGCCCGCCGATGATTGATGCGGCAATGTTAGCGAGCGACCCCTGCAACGAGCTCGCCATGCCAGCCACTTTGCCCATATGCTCCATCGCCATGGCGTTGAAGTTGCCCATGAGGAGCGAGAAGCCAAGCATCATGATCGTTTGCAGCACGATGAAACTGACCATTGTCTCAGCACCACTCCACGCGACGATCAAATGAATGCCTGCGATCGCGGTAAAAAAGAACAGCGCCGCATGGCCAATCATCCGCATCCCGTAACGTTTGACGATTCCGGCGTTGAGCAGTGAGGCCGCTGCCATGCCAGACGCCATGATACCAAAGCCATAGGGTAGGAATTCCGCGCGGCCGAACGTCTTGTCGAATATCTGCTGCACAGACATCAGGAAACCGAAAAGCGCGCAGGAGATAATGGCAATCGCAATGCTATAGCCCAGCGATGACCGGTCGCTCACTACGGTCCGCGCGCTATCGATAACATTTGCACGGGTTATTTCACGCTGGTTTTCCCGGGCCAGAGACTCCGGCAGGCGCACCAGCACCCACAACCAATTGAGCGCACCGATGACGGCCAGTGCGCCGAAAATCCATCGCCACGGCCCAAGTTCTAGGATCAACTGCCCCATGAACGGCGCGAGGATGGGTGCGGCCATGAAGATCATGCTGGCCAAACTCATCACCTGCGCCATGTCGCGGCCTTCATACCTGTCCCGCACCATGGACGTCACCAGCACCCGCGCGCCCGCACAAGCAAAGCCCTGAGCCACACGAGCGAGGAGCAAAATCTCAAACGTGGGGGCCAGCGACGCCGCGAGGCTGGTCAGCGCAAAACCAAAGAGCGACCATAGCATCAGCCCGCGCCTGCCGTACCGATCCGAAATCGTCCCGACGAACAACTGAGCAACGCCAAAGCCCAACAGAAATGCCGAAATGATCAGCGGATAGCGGCTTTCATCCCCTACCCCCAGCGACGCTGCAATCGCGGGCAAAGCCGGCAGCATCGAATCAATCGCGAACGCCACAATCATCATCACCGTGGAAATCAGGATCACGAATTCAGTCCGGCCGGGGCCAGCTGACGCAGGGAATTTAAAGGAGAGCATAAGTCCAGCCTCTATGGGGCAACGTCACGAAATGCAAAGCCTGTCTTGGTCACCAAGACCATAACCCACAAAGCATCATGGTTCACAAAGCCTAAAGATTCCGCGTCCATCGCCGTAATCCAGTACAACCCCTTAAAAATGGCATCGCATGATATGGTAGGCAAAAAAATATTGGCGGCAGCTCACTCCATAAAACGCGCTGTGTTGAAACCGCGCCCCGCCATCATTGGCGCAAACATGGACCATTGCAGGCCGAACCACTCAAGTCACCCAAGCATAACCCAAATTGCGGCTTTCCTTTCAGAACATGATATTGCGCCCACGCCGGATCATTATGATTTGGCCTATCGGCATCTCATTCTGGCTGAGCCAGGTCTTGAGCCGGAGATCGCCGAACTGATCGCGCTGGGTAGAAGGCCAATGACGTTGGCCAGTGCAGACGATCTGGCAGCATTATCTGGATTGTTGGATATTGCTGAGAAAGCTAATGCCAACATCAAAGCAGTGGAGGCCATTCTGCTGGCGGCAGGGCGCGACACTTCAAGTTTTCGCGAAGCCTTAAAAGGCAATGCAGAGGCCATTGAGACCAGTGTGGACCCCCGCGCCGCCATTGCAGAGCTGGTTACCATGACAAAGACGATGATCGATACAACGCGCGTGGCCCAAGAGGAGCTTTGCACTCAATCAAAAGCCATGGCCAGTTTGAAAACGGAACTGTCCGCTGCGCAGACGATGGCGGATACTGATGTTGTTACTGGCCTGGCCAACCGCCGCGCCTTTGAACGGTCTCTGCGCGCTGCCGTCGACCGTGTGGAGGCCATAAATGCCCCCCTTTCCATTGCCTTTTGCGATATCGACTATTTCAAATTGATCAATGACGCCCACGGGCATGACACAGGTGACCGGGTCATTAAATTCGTGGGCTCTATCATGAGCGATATTTGCGGCAAACAGGGCGAAGTATCCCGCTACGGCGGCGAAGAATTTGCCATGGTTTTTGAGGGAATAGCGGCAGACATCGCCTTTGAAATTGCCGACGCGGCGCGGCGTGACGTTTCCAGCCGAAAGGTTGTCGATAGCCACAGCGGAAAGCCCGTCGGCACAGTTACATTCTCCGCAGGTGTTTGCGCCCTGACTCCCGGAGAACCACTCAGCAGCCTGCTCCGCGCCGCCGATCAGGCGCTTTACCGCGCCAAGGCAGAGGGGCGAAATAGAGTCATTCAGGCGCGCGAAGCCCCCCTACTTGCGTCCGCGCAGGCGCATTCTTTGGGCTGCGCTGCTGGTGCGAGCAAGACTGGATCGCAGCTGTGGTCAACCCGTCCCCCCACGAATGCCTAAGACGGTCCGCAATAGATCTGAATTACCTCCGTCACCCTGAACTCGGTTCAGGGTCCATGCCTTGTTCAGTTCGATGGTCGGCAGTGAGGCATGGATGCTGAAACAAGTTCAGCATGACGGTGGTGGGGATATTTGAGCTGCGTTGCTGGTTCGGGCGAGACTGGAGCGCAGGTGAGGCCAACCTTGCGCCCTCGGAATGGCTGAGGCGATGTGCAGGGGATCATAAACCCCTTATCTATCTTCTCACGCGGCAAGCACCCGAAGGTCACAAAGGTCACACGAAAACGCAGTTTTGATGAACGGATGTTCATATTTCCTCGCTTGGCAAGCACCAATGACAGGCAGGGTGCGAATCGAGATAGTCGTCAGTGGTCACCCCGTAGGTCCACCAAAAAATCTCCTACATTGCAAGAACATTTTGCGAACATGGGGAGGGTCGACGTGCATAAGGCTTAGACGTTGGGGAGTCCCGAGTGGCCGGTACTATGCCGATCTATTGCTAGAGTCGCCCTTAATATGGCGCTGCAGTTCGACCCGGCGATGCCTCCGTAACTTGAAGGGGTCGGGTCCCAAACGCCGAACCTCGTGAAAGCCCATTGCACGCCAGAACCGCTCACCCGCAACATTTGCCTCAAGCACGGCAAGGCGGATTTCGGCTGCGCCCTGCTTGGCAGCCCATTCCTCTATTTCGGAGTAGATCAAGCGACCGACGCCTCGATCACGTTTCTTGGAGTCCACCAACATGGAACCAAGATACCACGTACGATTTTTTGGATAATCGCGCAAAATCGCCGCGATTGCATATAGCCCGTCCGCGTCTTTCCAACCCAACACAGTTTGATCGTGAGCCTCCTTCTCGGGCGGCACGTCGGCGAAAAGCTGGTCGGCGTCCTCCAGTGTCGGTGCCTCTCCGTCCTGTAAAAAGAAATAGTCGGAACAGCGAGCGTATAGGGCGAAAACGTCGGATGCGTCGTTCGGAGTTAACTTGAAAGGTGAACTGGGTGAAGTTGGTCGGCGAGCCATACTTAGAGTATATGACAAGAGCGAAGAAATGTCTGCTATTAACGCTGCGGGTCTGGCCACTCAACGGCAGAAAAATTGTCGACCCCCGCCACCAGCTTTCGTCACCCCCCACCCCCTAGCCGGAGTGACTGACAGCAGAACCAAAACCTAATCCGCAAACAGCAGAACTGGTGTTTCGAGCAGTGATTTGACAGCTTGAACAAAGCTCGCCGCGTCCCATCCGTCCACCACCCGGTGATCGCAACTGATTGACAGGTTCATCAGTTTCGCCGCGACAATTTCGCCGTTCCGGATAACGGGCCGTTCGACAATTTTATTAGGGCCGATGATCGCAACTTCGGGCCGGTTGATGACAGGCGTGGTCGCGATGCCGCCGAGAGGCCCAAGCGATGTGAGCGTCAGCGTGGAGCCGGACAGCTCCTCCGACTTGGCCTTGCCGCTGCGCGCGGCATCGGCGAGCCGCGCTATTTCAGCCGCCAATTGCCAGATATTGCGGCTCTGCGCGTCGCGGATCACAGGCACCATCAGGCCTGCCTCTGTCTGGGTCGCCAGCCCCAAATGCACGCTGCCGTGGCGCGTCACCACGCCGCCTTCATCATCATAACGAGCGTTGATCATCGGGAAATCCGGGATAGCCTTGCAGATCGCCACGATAAGCAGCGGCAGAAGCGAGAGTTTAGGCCGCGCCCCCCGGTGCGCGTTCAGATCTGCACGCATATCCTCCAGCTGCGTCACATCAATTTCTTCGACATAGGTGAAATGCGGGATGTGGCGTTTGGACGCCGCCATATTTTCGGCAATGCGGCGGCGCATACCAATGACTTTAATCACTTCATCTGCGCGGGGACGTCCAGCGGGAGCAAAGCCTTGGCCCGCGTTATAGGTGAGGAAAGCATCCAAATCGCCGTGGCGCACGCGGCCGCCATCGCGTGCCTTCACTTGAGTGAGATCAACGCCCAGTTCCATCGCCCGAGCGCGGACGGCGGGGCTGGCTAGGGCTTGGGCAGACGGTGTTGGGACCGTAATGGGGATGGCTTCTGGATGAGGCTCAGGGATGAAATGCTGCGGCGCGATTTCCTCCTCAAGCTCCGCTTGGGGAGGGGGACCATCCGGAACGGATGGTGGAGGGGTAAAGGATTCCGTGTTCGGCACTACCCCTCCACCCCCGACTGCGTCGGCGGTCCCCCTCCCCGAGCTTTGCTCTGGGAGGATTTCCTCCCCCTCAACCTCAATCACCAGCAAGGTGGAGCCAATGGAGATCATGTCCCCCTCAACCCCGGCAACCTCAATCACCACGCCTGATACCGGCGATTCCATTTCGACCGTCGCTTTGTCGGTCATCATATCGGCCACGCCCTGATCCTCCGACACACGGTCGCCGACCTTTACATGCCATGCCACAATTTCAGCCTCGGCAATGCCTTCGCCAATATCGGGCAGGCGGAATTCAAAGCGTGCCATTATTGCCTCCTCGATTGTCACCCTGAACTTGTTTCAGGGTCCATGCCGCAATGCCTCTCCTATTCTGGATGGTTCGAGTCCGGCTCAAAGTTTGAGGCATGGGTGCTAAAACGAGTTCAGCATGACTACGGTGTTCCATCATCAGTCCTTCATCACTTTTTCAATCGCCATGCCAATGCGGATCGGCCCCGGAAAATAGGCCCATTCCAGGCTGTGCGGATAGGGTGTGTCAAACCCCGTCACCCGCTCCACCGGCGCCTCCAGATGATAGAAGCAGCGTTCCTGAATGAGTGCGGAGAGCTCCGCGCCAAATCCGCCCGTGCGCGTCGCTTCGTGGATGATCAGGCAGCGGCCGGTCTTTTTAACAGACGCTTCGATGGTTTCGATATCGAGGGGGATGAGTGTGCGGAGGTCAATTACATCGGCATCAACGCCAAGCTCCTCCACCGCCGCAAGGCCAACATGAACCATCGTGCCATAAGCGATAACGGTCAGATCAGCGCCTTCACGGACCAGCGCCGCTTTGCCCAGCGGGATGGTGTAGTGTCCTTCGGGGACTTCGCTTGCCGGATGCTTAGCCCAAGGCTGAACCGGGCGATCATAATGGCCATCAAACGGACCGTTATAGATACGCTTAGGCTCAAAGAAGATCACTGGATCATTATCCTCAATGGCCGCGAGCAACAGGCCTTTGGCGTCGTACGGCGTTGAGGGAATGACCGTTTTCAACCCGCAAACATGGGTAAAAATCCCTTCGGGCGATTGGCTGTGGGTTTGGCCGCCGAAAATGCCGCCGCCAAAGGGGGACCGGACAGTGATGGGCATTTGCCACTGCCCAGCGGAACGATACCGGATGCGCGCCGCTTCGCTCACCAACTGGTCGAGCGCGGGGTAAATATAATCTGCAAACTGGATCTCGGGCACGGGGCGCAGTCCGTAGGCGGCCATGCCAACAGCCACGCCGATGATGCCGCATTCAGTGATGGGCGTATCAAAGCTGCGGGTCTTGCCGTATTTCTGCTGAAGGCCCGCCGTCGCCCGAAACACGCCGCCGAAATAGCCAACATCTTCGCCGAATACGACCACATCCGGGTCCGCGCCCATCGCGACGTCCATCGCGCTGTTGATCGCTTCGATCATGTTCATGATGGCCATTTGCGCATCCTTTCGGCCATCATCTGCTCAGATTGTTCCTTCAGGTGCCACGGCTGTTCTTCAAAAATATCCTCGAACATGGTTTCGAACGGTTGATGGAGGCCGTGGCCAAGGATGCCGTTTTTCTCGGCTTCTTTTTGCGCGGCCTTTACGTCTGTTGCCAGCTCCAGGTCCATCGCAGCGTGGGCAGCGTCATCCCATTCACCAGTTGCGATCAAATGCGCCTTCAACCGCGCAATCGGATCACCCAGTGGCCATTTAACGCCCTCTTCCGCAGAACGATAAGCGCCGGGATCATCCGACGTCGAATGCCCCTCGGCCCGGTAGGTGAAATGTTCAATGAGCGTGGGCCCGTGGTTGGTCCGCGCGCGTTCCGCCGCCCAGGCAGTTGCGGCATAGACGGCAAGCGGATCATTGCCGTCGATCCGCAAGCCAGAAATGCCGTAACCAATCGCGCGCGCGGCAAAGGTGGTCGCTTCGCCGCCCGCAAAGCCGGAAAAGCTGCTGATCGCCCATTGGTTGTTGACTACATTGAAAATGCACGGCGCGCGGTAGACCGTGGCAAAGGTCATCGCGGCGTGAAAGTCGCCCTCCGCCGTTGATCCTTCCCCGCACCAGGCGGCGGCAATGCGCGTATCCCCGCGTGAGGCACTGGCCATCGCCCAGCCCACAGCTTGGGGCAATTGCGTCGTCAAATTGCCTGAGATCGTGAAGAAACCATATTGGGGAAAGCCGTACATGATCGGCAGCTGGCGGCCTTTAAGGGCATCACCGCGATTGGAATAAATCTGGTTCATCATATCGACCATCGGGCACCCGCGCGCGATCAATAGCCCTTGTTGGCGATAGGACGGGAAGCACATGTCATCGTCCGCCATCGCGTGCGCCGCTGCAACGGCCACCGCTTCTTCACCTAGGCATTTCATGTAGAAGCTGGTTTTGCCCTGCCGCTGCGCACGGAACATCCGGTCATCAAAGGCGCGGGTCAGTGCCATGTCGCGGAGTATCTTACGCTTGGCATCTGCGGAGAGCATTGGATTCCAAGGCCCAACTGCTTGTCCGGCATCATCCAGAACGCGCACCAAACCGAATGCCATATCCCGCATCTCGTGCACCGGGGTCACGCTATCAGGGCGCGGCGTTACACCAGCAGGCAGAACGTCGATATGCGAAAAATCTGCTTCCTCACCGGGCCGCGCGGGAGGCTCAGGAATATGGAGCTGCATGGGCGGCAGATTCGACTGTGTCATGCCGCTTGTAATAAAATTACGTGGGCGGATTAGCCAGCGCTTTCTGAAAAGCCGCTAATACGTCTGCGTCGGCAAATGATCATCGTCAATAGCATCGCTAAACCGCGTGATCCGCGCATCAAAGCGCATCTTCACTTTGCCCGTCGCGCCGTGGCGCTGTTTGGCGATGATGAGTTCAGACATGCCCGCCACATCCTCTAATTCGCGGGTGTATTTGGCGTAATCATCGATGATTTTGGCATCATCATTGGCATCAAAATTGGGCCGCTTGGGTTCGCGCCCCATGACATAATATTCTTCGCGGTACACAAACATAACGATATCGGCGTCCTGCTCGATCGATCCTGACTCGCGCAAATCAGAGAGCTGCGGGCGTTTATCTTCGCGCTGTTCAACGGCGCGGCTGAGCTGGGAAAGCGCCAGCACAGGCAATTGCAATTCCTTGGCGAGCGTTTTGAGGCCCCGGCTGATCTCCGAGATTTCCTGCACGCGGTTGTCGCTGCCATTGCGGCCTGATCCTTGCAAAAGCTGGAGATAATCGACGATGATCAGACCAATGCCGTGCCGCCGTTTGAGCCTGCGCGCGCGCGTGCGAAGAGCCGCGATGGTAAGGCCGGGCGTATCATCAATAAACAACGGCAAAGCTTCCAGATCAGCCGCCGCTTTGGCTAGATTGCGAAACTCGGTCTGGCCAAATTTACCCATGCGCAGATTTTCGCCGCTGATGCCGGATTGCTCGGAAAGGATACGCGTTGCCAGCTGATCCGCGGACATTTCAAGGCTGAAGAACGCGACCTTTGCACCGACAGATTTTTCCGGCGGGATGCCGTCTTCTGCGTCCCGCATCCAGCGCATGGCGGCGTTATAAGCAAAGTTGGTGGCAAGTGCTGTCTTCCCCATGCCCGGCCGCCCCGCCAATATCAGCAAATCTGAATTGTGCAGGCCGCCCATCTTGGCGTTCACACTATCCAGCCCGGTCGTGATGCCTGACAAGTGCCCGCCAGAATTCAGCGCGCGTTCGGCCTGTTCGACGGCCATTCGGGTGGCCTGGCCAAAGCTTTTGACGCTCCCCGATTCGCCGCCTTGTTCAGCGACCTTATACAGCGCCATTTCGGCGGTTTCGATTTGCTCCTTCGGCAGCACGGCTTCGCTCGTATCCAGAGCGCGGGTCGCCATATCACGGCCAACGCTGACCAGTTCGCGCAGCAGGGCAAGATCATAGATTTGCCGTGCGAAGTCCCGCGCTCCGATCAGGGCTGCACCACTGCCGGTCAGCTGCGCCAGATAGGCGGGTCCGCCAAGCAGCTTCATGGCCTCATCAGCCTCAAACATCGGTTTGAGTGTAACGGGGTTGGCGACCATATTGCGGTCTGCCAGCATCAACACAGCGTCGTAGATGCGGCCATGCAGCGCTTCAAAAAAATGATCTGCGCGCAGTTGCAGCTGCACGTCTTCGACCAGCCGGTTATCGATCATCAGCGCGCCGAGCAGCGCCGCTTCTGCCTCGACGTTGCACGGTAATTCTTGTCCGCTGTCATTGGCAGGGGTGATGAGTCGGATTGGTTCGGCCATGCGCGACCCTAGGCTGGGCGGGATTAGTTTCGCAAGGCCAGCGGCTGCAGGATAGTGGGGATAAGTTCACTATTTGAGGCAGATCCCTTTACGCGCGCTTTGCCTTCTTTCTTTGCTGCATAGAGCGCCGCGTCTGCCGCTTGCATCAGGTCAGCGACGCTTTCCCCGTGCTTGGGGCACAGCGCATAGCCAAGGCTGGCAGAAACGGGCACGCGAACGCCGCCAATATCAGTGGGCGTGCAAAGGCTTAAAAGAAGGGCAGTCGAGCGCGCCGAAACATCATCCTCACCCGTCGTTCCCCGGAACAGAACCGCAAATTCATCCCCTCCAAGACGTGCGACAAGATCACCAGCTTTACTATGGCGCTTCAGCCGCGCGCTCACAGTCTGGAGCAAAGTGTCGCCCGCCAGATGGCCCAGCTGGTCGTTGACCGCTTTGAACCCGTCCAGATCAATCAGCGCTATCCCGAATGCAGTATCAGCGGCGGGCGCGTTCAAAGCGTCATCAAAAGCCTGTTTGAACGCCCGGCGGTTGGCAAGGCCTGTCAACGAATCAGCTGACGCCAGTTCATGGAGCGTTTGCGCCCTATCCTCAGCTTCGTCGCGTTCAGACTGCAACTGCCTGAGCCGCCAGGCGAGACCAACGGAACTGAGCGCGCCTTCAAGCGAAATCGCGAGAAAGACACTGGCGTCGAGCGCAGCACTTTCGACATGAAGCAGCCCGAGGCCCCAAGCGATCCGGATGAGGATCACCGACAGAGGCGCTGCCCAGGCCAGCGCAAAAAATCGCACGGCAATGCTACCGCGCCGCCATGCAATGACGCAATTTGCAAACAGGAGCGCCAGCGCGCTGAGATAAAGGAGATAATCAAACCGGTCTGCAATCTGCCATGGGATGGGCGGGTTAGGCAGCCGCAGGAAACTGGTCACGACAAGCACGGTTGCAATGATCTGCATCAATTTCATGAGGCGTGGGCTTGTCATCCCTTCTTCCAGAAAGGCGCTGACATAAAACATCGTGCCAAAAAAGCAGAGGGCAATCGAAAAGACACTCAGATCAAACTGAAATGCTGTCGAAATCTCTGGGAAGGGCCACAAAATCAAGTTTGACCACACAGCGCCGTAGAACAGATTGGCCGCGATGAGCGTGCAATAAGCCGCAAGAACCCGGTAGCGCAGGGCAAAGAAGAGCGTGATGTTGTAAAAGAATATTCCCAGCAAAACGCCAGCCAAAACACCGAAGGCAAGGTGAATGCCTGCCTTGTTTTCCATGGTCCGGGCGTGGCTGGTCAAGCTAGCACGCGGCACGGGCCCACGCCTGTTCTCGATCCCGTCCACGCGCGCGAGCAAGGCCGTAATCTGGCCAGGCTCCGGTGCGAACGCAAATCGCTGCGTTTGCCCGCCAACAGGACGGCGCGCATTCTCTTTAAGCGTGGCACTTTTGCGAATGCGGCCATCGGCATAGGCGATCCAGACTTGTTCGTTGCGCGTCTGGATGAGGGTATGATCATAGATCCAGCCCTGCGCGCCATCAATCTCAGCCTGCGTCAAATCATAGCGCACCCATACCGTGTCGGCATCGGCAGATCGGGGATCGCGCCCGCAATCAAAGCGAGCATCACCTTTGATCAGTTCGGCAGGGTCCGCGCCCGTAGCGCCGAGGATCAGACAGGGATTTTGGAGCGGCAAGTCACCATTTGCAGGCGCGGCAAGGGCAGGCGGCACCGCCGTCCACGCCAGAAACAGAATCAAGAAGTGCAAAAGCCGCAAAGACACCGTTCCCAAGTCCCGCGCCCATTCGCGGAAGGGTCGTGTTAGTCCAAACAGTTTGACAGGCCGTTAAGGCCCGTGACTATTCAGCGGCAATACTGAGCGTTTCGGCTGGCACGCCGTTGACGATAGCGGGAATCACGCCGAAATCCTGCGCAATGACCCGTGCCGTCATCTTGGCCGACATCATCACAGACGGCGTTCCGCCACCGGGCTGCGTTCCTTGGCCGACCAGATAAAGGTTCGTCACATCTTCACTGCGGTTATGCGGACGGAAAAAGGCGGTTTGGGTGAGCACCGGTTCCACCCCGAACCCGTTGCCAGCATAACTGCCCAACACCTCTTCAAAATAGTTTGGCGTCACAAAGCTCATGTAGGCCAGCCGGTCTTTGAGGCCCGGAATATAGCCCCGCTCATCAAGGAACGTCAGCACCTTATCCGCAAACGCATCACCAATCGCATCCCAATCGAGGCCACTCAAATTATTGGGCACTGGGATCAGCGTATAAGCAGCGTGATGGCCGTCAGGCGCAAGACTGGGGTCCGTCAGCGTTGGAATGTGGAGATATTGCGAAAAATCATCCGAAAGCTTCAGCCGGTCAAAAATATCGGTAAGCAGTCCTTCATAGCGCGGCCCAAGGATGATGTTGTGATGCTGAAGATCAGGATCATCGTCCTGCTTCTTATAGCCAAAATAGATGACCATCAGCGACATGGACTGTTTGCGAAACTTGACCAGCGCATCGCGATTGATCTTGCGGTGCTCCTTATCTACCAGCCGCAAATACGTGTTGGCATAGTCCGCATTGGAAACGACGACATCGGCGTCCAGCACATCGCCGTTCTTGAGCGTGATGCCAGTTGCCACGCGCTTGCGGCCTTGTTTCACGACATTGATCCGATCAACTTCGGCACTCAGACGGATCGTACCGCCCATATCTTCAAATTTCTTGAGCAATCCAGACACCAGCGCGCCAGTGCCGCCCTTGGCAAAATGAATACCCCATGTTTTTTCGACAAAATGGATCATTGCGTAAATGGCGGGCACCTTCAGAGGATTTCCACCAACGAGCAGGGGTTCAAAACTGAACACTTGCCGCATCTTGTCACTCTTAAAATATTTCTTGATGAGAGAGAAAAGCGGGCGAACGGCGTCCAGCTTCACGAGATCCGGAACGACGCCGAGCATGGAGCCGATATTGCCGAAATAAGTGTAGCCCAGTTCCAGAAACCCGCGTTCGAAAATCGCGCGGGCAGCCTCATGAAAGCGTTCATAGCCATCGAGATCTTCTGGGGCAAGGCGAGCAATTTGTTCGCGCACTTTGACTGGGTCAGAATCATAGTCAAAATAAGTGCCGTCATCGAAATAGATGCGATAGAAGGGCAGGATCGGAACGATTTTCACATATTTGGAGGTGTTTGGACCGCCGCTGATGCCAGACATGATGCGCTGATTGTCGCCCAGAATATGAGCCGGAAAATCAGGCTCACCCAACCTCGCGCAATCTTGTTCCAGCGAGAAAAGCTCTTCAATAAAATGCGGCACCGTTAGCACAGTGGGACCCATATCAAAGACAAAGCCCTCCGCCCGGCGCACATAAGCGCGACCACCAGGGCTATCGAGCTTTTCAACAATTTGGGTATCAAAGCCAAGGCTTTGCAGGCGCATAGCGCAAGCGATGCCGCCAAAGCCGGAGCCGATTACAATTGCCTTTTGCCGCTGCATGTCTTTTGCCTTTGTTACTGCCGAGAGCAGCTAACCGCTTCTCCGATGCTGTTCAATGGCACAATCTACCGGATTTCGGCACCGTCTGGTTTCGCCACAGTGCCGTTATCACCCAGGCCATGTTTCAAGAGCATTGGCACTTGCGCCGCTGCAAACAGGAAAGAAAGCACCGAAACGCCCCAGACCTTGATCGACAGCCATTGATCAAAACTGAACCAATCTGGATTCCGGAAAATTTCATTCAAGCCTGCCAGAACCGCGAAGAAGACTGCCCAATTGCGCGAAAGCTTCATCCAGCCCGTGTCACTGAGGCCATCATAACCTGCCTCAAACACATATTTCATCAACGGCTTTTTAACATATAATCCGCCAAATAACAGCGCGGACAAAAGCACATAAATGATCGTTGGCTTGATCTGAATGAAGCGCGCATCATGGAAATAAATGGTAAGCCCGCCAAAGCCGAGCACGAGAATGGCCGTCAGCCACATCATCGGAGAAACGCGGCCCAATTTCCACTTCGCAATCAGAGCCGCGACGATAATGGCGACCATGAACGCGCCAGTGCTCTGGATCACAGCGGCTAGCGTCCCCACCATGTCCTTCGATCCGGCAGGCGCGTTCATTTTGTATACGACAAAGAAAATTACCAGCGGGACATAGTCCAGGGCCAGCCGCAGCAGCCCGTGATCAGGCGTTTTGACCGCTACTGTCTTGGGGGCAGCCTCGCTCACGCAGCACCAGCAATGATGCGAGCAAGTTCATGGCCATCAAAGGGGCGCAGATCCTCGATTGTTTCGCCCACGCCAATGGCATGAACGGGAAGTCCAAACCTTTCCGCCGCCGCGACAAGCACCCCGCCACGCGCCGTGCCGTCCAGCTTTGTCATCACAAGACCTGTCACGCCAGCCACCTCCTTGAACACTTCAATCTGCGACAAGGCATTTTGCCCTGTTGTCGCATCAAGCACCAGCACGACGTCATGAGGAGAGGCCGGGTTAAGCCTTCCCAAAACCCGCCGCACTTTGGCCAGTTCATCCATCAGTTCGCGCTTATTCTGCAAGCGGCCCGCCGTATCAACGATCAGCACGTCAATGCCCTTGGCCGTTGCCTCTTTGACCGCATCGAACACAATTCCCGCAGCGTCGCCCCCTTCGGCCCCAGCCATGATTGGCACGCCGAGACGGTCAGCCCAGACTTTCAATTGGCCAATGGCAGCGGCGCGGAACGTATCGCCCGCCGCGAGCATGACGCCGTAATCCTGTTCGAGAAACAAATGCGCGAGTTTGGCGATAGTCGTCGTTTTGCCCGATCCGTTGACGCCAATGACCAGAATCACTTGCGGGCGCGGGAAGGCTTCAATCTCAATCGGTTTGGCGACGGGCACCAGCACCGCTGCAATTTCATCAGCCACGACGTCGCGCACGCCCGCTTCATCAATCCCGCGGTCATAGCGACTGTCGGCCAGCCGCGCACGGATCCGCGCTGCCATGGCGGGGCCCAGGTCAGACGCGATCAGCGCCTCTTCGATTTCGTCGAGAGTATCGCTGTCCAGCTTGCTTTTGGTGACGAGCCCAGTGAGATTGTCAGTCAGCCGCTCTGACGTCCTCTTAAATCCGCCAATGAGTTTTTTATGCCAAGGGGCCTCGGTCACAGCGCCACCGCGCCCAGAGAGGTGGTTGTCGCGCCGGTGATGAGGGCATCGACTATCGTACCGGGCTCATGGTCCGTCGCCAGACGCACGACAGCATAGTTTTCGGCGTGAGCGGTGCGACCATCTTTTTCCACAAGCACCCGTTGCCGGGAACCGACGAGCGATGCAAGCCAGTTCGCTTTTGATGCTTCTGCCGCGCCTCGAAGGCGCGCGGCACGGTCCTTCACTGTAGCCCGCTCCACTTGGGGCATTCGCGCGGCAGGCGTGCCGGAACGCGGCGAGTAAGGAAAGATATGGCCGTGGACGATTCCGCAGTCCGCGATCAAGGCCAGGCTGTTCGCAAACATCTCCTCCGTCTCGGTGGGGAAACCCGCAATAATATCTGCACCAACCGCTATCTCTGGTCGTTTGGCTTTTAGGCGTGCGATAAGATTAACAGCCTCTGTGCGGCTGTGGCGGCGCTTCATGCGCTTGAGGATCATATCGTCGCCGGATTGGAGAGACAGATGCAGGTGCGGCATCACGCGCGGCTCCCCCGTCACCTGATCGAACAAGCGGTCATCAATTTCGATGCAGTCGAGCGATGACAGGCGTAGGCGAGGCAAGTCTGGCACATGCGTGAGGATGCGTTCCACCAACTGGCCCAGCGTCGGCTTGCCCGGCAAATCGGGGCCGTAAGACGTCAGGTCGATGCCCGTTAGAACCACTTCCTTATGGCCCGCGTCCACCGCGCGCGCGACAGCTTCAATCACCAGCCCGGCAGGCACAGACCGGCTGTTGCCGCGCCCGAAGGGAATGATGCAAAAAGTGCAGCGGTGATCGCAGCCGTTTTGGACTTCGATGTGCGCGCGGGTATGGCCATCACCACTGACGACAGGCCGCAGCAGGGTCGTTTCCCCGAAAATATCTGACACTTGCCGCGTAATGGCGGGCGCATAGGCCGCACTGATGCGCTTATCTGCGTTGCCAATGACAGCGGAGACTTCAGGCATCGCTGCAAACTGATCCGGGTTGATCTGCGCGCCACAGCCTGTGACGATGATGCGGCTTTCGGGGTTCGCGCGCGCCGCTTTGCGGATCGCTTGGCGCGCTTGGCGTTCAGCCTCGGCAGTGACTGCGCAGGTGTTGAAGACGATCAGATTGTTCGCGCCAGCCGCGGCCTGCCTAATTCCTTCGCCTTCGGCAATGTTCAAACGGCAGCCGAAATTCACCACTTCAACGCCGCTCACCCGAATAGGCTCCAATCGATTTCGCCAGTGAACACATGCGTCGCAGGCCCCGTCATATGAATGGTTTCGCCAGGGCTCCAAGCAATTTCTAGATCGCCGCCGGGCAAGGAGACTTTAACGGGCGAAGTGACTTTGCCGGAACGAATCGCTGCGACAGCCGTGGCACACGCCCCTGTTCCGCACGCACGGGTCAGGCCAACGCCACGTTCCCAGACCCGGAGTTTGAGATGCGATGGGGCCAGCACCGTCGCCACATTGACATTCACCCGTTCTGGAAACAGCGGGTCACGCTCAATCTCTGGGCCGATTTGATTGAGAAGAACGGCGTCACAATCGTTGACAAAAAAAATGACGTGAGGGTTACCGACATTGACGGCGGCCGGGTTGCTGAGGTCGCCCCACGCCACAGGCATGGCGGCGCTGTCCATCGCAAAGGCCAATGGAATCGCATTCCATTCAAAACGCGGCGCGCCCATATCGACAGAAGCGCCGCCCGACAGCGCGGTTGCGGTGATCGTCCCGCCTGCGGTTTCGATGGTTGTTGCGCCGCCAATCAGCAGCCCGACGGCGCGTGCAGCATTGCCGCAAGCCTCTACCTCTGACCCGTCCGCATTGAATATCCGCATTTGCACGTCGGCGGTGTCGGATTGTCCCAACAAAATGAGCTGATCGCAGCCTATGCCGGTTTTGCGATCTGCAATCGCCGCAGCGCGCGCAGAGCCCATCTCCACAGGATCAATACGCGCATCAATCACGACAAAATCATTGCCGAGCCCGTGCATTTTGTGAAACCGCATCATCATTGCGGTATGGCGCTTAGCCTATTGAGGCGGCTTTCGGTAGTGTATCATGTACCGCGTCGCTAAAACCAGGCTGCGGGGCCGGTTGCTGCGATCGGTAAGCAGGCAGCAGATTGCGTTCAGCGAGCAAAACGCGCGTTGCGGCAATGGATGTGGGCTTGCCGTAAAACCAGCCTTGGCCCTTATGACAGCCCAACTGGCGCAGTCGTTCCTGAATGCCGGCGTCTTCAATACCCTCTGCTGTGACGGGCATGTTGAGATTTTCGCCCAATCGCGCAATCGCGTTGACAATCGCATTGCTCTCAACATTGTCATTGAGGGATAGAATGAAGCTTTTGTCGATTTTAATCCGGTCAAACGGCAGCGCGCGCAAATGGGCAAGGGAGCTGTAACCCGTGCCAAAATCGTCCAGAGCAAGCCGAATTCCTTGGTTTTTGAGGCTTCCCACAATAGATTGAGCGAGTGCCAAGTTATCAAACAAGGCAGATTCGGTAATTTCAATCTCGAGCCGTGCGGCGGGAAATGCTGTTTCTGTAAGCAGCTTCACTATTTTTTGCGGCAACCAAGGATCGCGCAACTGCGTGGGAGAGATATTGACAGATATCGTCAGAGAGGGGTCCCACTCCCGCGCCTCCATCAATGACTGATAGATGATCGACATCGAAAGATCGCCAATCATGCCTGTCTCTTCTGCAATTGGAATGAAGACGTCGGGAAGAATAAGGCCCTTTTTAGGGTGGTTCCACCGTGCGAGAACCTCAAAGCCCTGCAATTTGCCAGTGTTGAGATCAATCTGCTGTTCAAAATAGGGAACGAATTCGCCCTTGGGTATGCCAAAGCGCATTTGGCCTTCCAGTTCATTCCGCGCGTGAAGTTCCCGCTCCATTGCCGCGTCAAACCAGATGAACCGGTTGCGGCCCTGACCTTTGGCCACATACATGGCAATATCGGCGCGGCGCATGACTGCATCGATCGAGCTGCACTCATGGTCGGAAGTCGCAATTCCGGCTGATGCACTAATATGGGCGTAAATGCCGTCAGCGTCAAAAGGCTGCGCCAATCGACTGACCAACAATTCCGTCACGCGTGAAACGATTTCTGGATTGGCGGCATCATAGGCAAAAACACAAGCAAATTCATCACCGCCCAGACGCGCGGTCAGCGCACGTGGCGGAACGAGTTTGACAATTTCCGACGCCACACTGCGCAGAAGAGCATCACCAATGGCATGGCCGTGCAAATCATTGACTGTTTTGAAATGATCCAAGTCGATCATGATTACGGCCAATTCTTTGCCGCGTGCTTGCGTTTGAATGAGCAAATCGCCCCCTGTGTCGGCGATGGAGCGGCGGTTGTGAAATCCCGTCAGTGGATCCCGCAATGCTAGCCCATGGGCGCGTTCTTCAGCCACAGTGCGTTCTTCAACTTCACTTTCTAGCTCGGAATAGCGCCGCCAGCCAAAAAGAATGATCGCGATGTTGAGGATGAGGGCCACGTAAAGTGCTTGGTCCGTCTCATTGCCAAAGCCTGAGAGCGTGGCGAATATTGAGCGAACAACGGTCGTGGCATTGCCGACGAACAAGATGATCGCAGCGATCAAAATGCCAGCCGTCACTATATCCTTGCTCTTTTTAGCCAAATTGGATGTTGGCTTCGCAGTCGCCTGCATAATTGTGAACCCCACGCGGGCACCCCCATTTCCAACTTTATTGAAGTCATAGACTGGCAGAAACATGTGAAAAGGAGGTTAAGGGGGCAACGGTTCTCTTTGATTGACGAGGAAGGGCTCTTGGCCTAAAGCTTCCGTTATAGGATTATTGCGCTGGCTGACGAGTATCGTCCGCTGGCGATTTTTGTTATTTGGAGCCCCAATTCGTGGAGCAAGCGCATGTTTGAGAGTTTGAGCGAAAGGCTGGGCGGCGTTTTTGACCGTTTGCGCGGTCGTGGCGCGCTCAACGAAGCAGATGTGCGAGAAGCGATGCGGGAAGTGCGGATCGCGCTGCTAGAAGCCGACGTTGCCCTGCCGGTTGTGCGGTCCTTTGTTGACAGTGTTACGACCAAGGCTGTCGGACAGTCGGTTCTGAAATCAATCACGCCGGGTCAGCAAGTCGTCAAAATCGTGAACGATGCTCTCGTTGAGATGCTGGGGTCTGAGGCAGCTGAACTTGATCTGGCTGTTACACCGCCTGCGATCATTATGATGGTCGGCCTGCAAGGCTCTGGTAAAACCACAAGCACTGCAAAAATCGCTAAGCGCCTTACCGATAAGGACCGCAAAAAGGTCCTTATGGCGTCGCTCGACGTCAACCGCCCCGCCGCACAGGAACAGCTGGCGATCTTGGGCGAACAAACCGGCGTGGCGACTTTGCCGATTGTTGCGGGTCAGCAGCCGGTTGAGATTGCAAAGCGTGCGATCCAGGCCGCAAAACTGCAGGGCTTTGACGTTCTTCTGCTCGATACCGCAGGCCGCCTGCATGTTGATCAGGCGTTGATGGATGAGATGCGGGCCGTGTCTGACGTGGCTCAGCCTGCGGAAACGCTTCTCGTCGTCGATGCCCTCACCGGCCAAGACGCGGTCAATGTTGCCAAGAACTTCTCCGAACAGGTGCCGCTCACAGGCGTAATCCTGACGCGGATGGACGGCGACGCGCGCGGCGGGGCGGCCCTTTCAATGCGCGCCGTCACAGGCAAGCCGATCAAATTTGTCGGCACAGGCGAAAAGCTTGACGGGCTGGATGTTTTCCACCCTGACCGCGTCGCCAGCCGCATCCTTGGCATGGGCGATGTTGTCAGCCTTGTCGAACGCGCGGCTGAAACCATTGAGGCGGGTGAAGCCGAAGCGATGGCGGCCAAGATGGCCAAGGGTCAGTTCGACATGAACGACCTCAAAAGCCAGCTGGGCCAGATGAAGCGGATGGGCGGCATGGGCGCCCTGATGGGGATGCTTCCGGGTATGAAGAAAGCCCAGGCGGCCATGGCGCAGTCGGGCATGAACGACAAAGTGCTGGTCCGTATGGAAGCTGTGATCGATTCGATGACGCCCAAAGAACGCGCCAAGCCTGAACTATTGGCGGCCAAGCGTAAAATTCGCATTGCCAATGGATCGGGCACCACTGTGCAAGAGGTGAATAAGCTCATCAAGATGCATCAGGAAATGGCGGGTGCCATGAAGAAAATCAAGAAAATGGGCGGCATGAAGGGCCTTGGCGCGATGATGGGTCGTGGTGGAGGTCTGGGTGGATTATTAGGTGGCGGCGCAGGGGCAGGGCCAATGGGCCAGGCACTACCGCCGGGGTTTGATCAGTTGATGAAGAAATAATTCGTCACCCTGAACTTGTTTCAGGGTCCATGCCTCACGTTCAGACAGTGTGGCATGGATGCTGAAACAGGTTCAGCATGACGGTTTTGGTTTTTGGATTAAAAAGAAGGAAGAAAAAATGGCAGTTTCAATTCGTTTGTCGCGCGGTGGTTCTAAAAAGCGCCCTTATTACCGGATCGTTGTGGCGGATGCGCGTTCGCCTCGTGATGGCCAGTTCATTGAAAAGGTCGGCACTTACAACCCCATGCTTGCCAAGGATGATGCCAACCGCGTTACCCTGAA
Organism: Sphingomonadales bacterium; assembly: GCA_031376385.1. Lineage (GTDB taxonomy): Bacteria > Pseudomonadota > Alphaproteobacteria > Sphingomonadales > Sphingomonadaceae > Aquisediminimonas. The sequence goes on along the minus strand of JANMDQ010000002.1, from coordinate 33,659 downwards.
CAGCGAACGTTTGACTCATTGGTTGAGCGTTGGCGCGCAGCCGACCGACCGCGTCGCCCGCTTCTTGGACGTGGCTGGCCTGCGTGAGCGCCCCGCCCGCAACAACCCGAACAAGGGCAAGCCTGGCGAAAAGGCGCTTGAGCGTATCGAAGAGTTAGAAAAGAAAGCTGCTGCCAAGGTTGAAGCAGAAGCCGCAGCCAAGGTTGCTGCTGCCGAAGCCGCCGAAGCCGCCAAGGCTGCCGCCGAAGAAGCGGCCGCTGCACCTGCGCCAGAGCCAGAAGTCGTAGCCGAAGAGGCTCCAGTTGCTGAAGAAACCGCCGGCGAAGCAGCGCCAGTGGAAGCAGAAGCTGCTGAAGCCGCTGCTGAAGAAGCCGCGGCCGCAGAGCCCGCCGCTGAGGAAAAGGCAGAAGGTTAAACCATGTGTGATCGCCCCGTCACGCTGGCCGTCATCATTGGCGCGCACGGCGTGGCGGGCGAGGTGCGCCTGAAACTTTTCGCCGAAGATGTCGGCGCGGTAAAGGCGCATAAAAGCTTCAACGGCGGAACGCTGACTCTCACCAGCCTCCGCCCCGGCAATAGCATCATCGCGCGCTTTGCCGAAATCACGGACCGCAACGGCGCAGACGCCGCGCGCGGCACCGAACTTACCGTGCCCCGGGACGCCCTCCCGCCGCTGGCCGACGGTGAATATTATCACGCCGACCTGATCGGCCTTCCCTGCGTATCGACTGATGGAGCCGCAATGGGCAACTGTGTCGCCGTTGAAAATTTCGGCGCAGGTGATGTGCTGGAAATAGAAGGCCCTGACAAAAAACGGTTTATGGTCCCTATGAATGCGGAAGCCGTGCCGGAATGGGGAGAGCGGATCATCGTTGACGCTCGGTTTGTGGGTTAGTATATACGTCCGGTAAACACGGAGAGCGCTATGGGCCGAGAGTTTGAGGCAAAAATTTTTCAATCGGGTAACTCAGTTGCTTTGCGTTTACCCAAGGCGTTGGGCCTTAAAGCTGGTGATATGATGCGGGTCCGTCAAGAACACGGCAATCTGATCGCAGCGCCAATGGCCTCTCGGAATGAGTATATCGATCTTGAAGGCATCTATGGGTCTGTTCCGGGCATAAGCCGTCCGCCATGTGACGAGAACCCACGCGACTGGGATGTCGGCCGTCAAAATGGCTGAGCCTCTTTTTCTAATTGATACCAACATTTGTATTTATCTGCTGGATGGTCGGGGCGAAAAGGTTCGGCACCGGATGGAATCGTGCAAGCGGGAACAGATTGTAACGTCAGCAATTGTCCGCGCAGAGGTTATGCTGGGCGCCAAGGCGCGGGATCAAGTTGACCGGGCGGAAGCCCTGTTTGCCCAGATCGAAGTGTTGCCGTTCGATTCAAGCGCGGCAGATGCCTACGCCGCGATCCCGTTTTATCGTGGCAACCTTGATCGCTTTATCGGTGCCCACGCAATTTCACTTGGTTTGACGCTTGTTACGACTGACGAGAGCGATTTTAAGGACATGCCCGGGTTAAAGGTTGAGAATTGGACGGTTTGATGAAAAATGTTCAGATCATCGATGGTGCTGAAAACTGCACATTTTCCGTGTTTGAATTTACAGACCAGCAGTTCTCGATAATATTTTCAACCAAAGGTCAAGATTTAGCTTTTGCCGAAGAGCTGGAAACAAGACTTCCTGCTGCTCAACTGGCGATAGCATTTGAAGGTGTTTGGAACCGCCCGGCGGACAAGCAACAAATTCAAGGACTTCATGGAACTATATTTTATGGCTTTTCCGAGAAAAGACATGTCTTTCCCGCGACAAGGCGAGAGTGTGACTGGGACGACCAAGCGGTTAATGAAGCGCAACGGCAACTAAATTTCATTCGACGTCAGCAGTCTTCGGAATGACCTTCCAAGCCCAAATCATCACCCTCTACCCCGAGATGTTCCCCGGCCCGCTCGGAGTCTCGCTGGCAGGCAGAGCGCTGGCAGAGGGAATATGGTCTTGCACGCCCATCCAACTGCGCGACTTTGCGAGCGACAAGCACCGGACGGTGGATGATACGCCTGCGGGGGGCGGGGCTGGGATGGTGTTGCGCGCTGATGTTCTGGCGCGTGCTGTGGAGTTTGCTCAAACGCAAATCCTCCCCGGCACGGCGCAGTCGTTGCAAAGAAACCCCTCTCCCCTTGAGGGAGAGGGAAGGAGACGCGCAGCGGCGGAAGGGAGAGGGGCCGCAGAGCGACGCGCAGCAAGCGTGGAGTCGCTGGGCAATCCAATTTCGGCGCGCCCGACCCCTCACCCTGCGTCGCTTAGCTCCGCTGCCCCTCTCCCTCAAGGGGAGAGGGACAAACCCATCCTTGCCCTTACCCCGCGCGGCACGCCCATCACTCAAGCGCGCATCAGGCAACTTGCCCAAGGCCCCGGCGTCACGCTGATCTGCGGGCGCTTTGAAGGGTTCGACGAACGGCTGTTTGATGCTTACTCGCAGATCGAACAGGTCAGCGTCGGGGATATTGTGCTCTCGGGCGGCGAACCTGCGGCGCTGATGCTGCTCGATGCTTGCATTCGGCTGCTTCCCGGCGTAATGGGCGCGTCTTGTAGTGGTATTGAAGAGTCGTTTGAGAACGGCCTCGTCGAATATCCGCAATACACCCGACCCGCTGATTGGGAAGGGCGGATGATCCCGCAAGTGTTGCGATCGGGGGATCATGCGAAGATCGAAGCGTGGCGCAAGTCGCAGTCCGAGATCGATACACGGTTACGCAGGCCGGACCTTTGGGAGCGCCATATCGGCACTCGGGTTCATCCTGCCCATGACGCGCGACAAAAGAATAAGGACTAACTGGGGCATGAACCTCATCCAGACAATCGAGGCGGAACAGATCGCCAAAATGACCGAAGGCCGTACGATCCCTGATTTTCGCCCCGGCGATACGCTGAAAGTCGGCGTGAAGGTGATCGAAGGAGAACGCACCCGCGTTCAGAATTACGAAGGCGTGTGCATTGCACGCTCTAACAAGGGCATTGGCTCCAACTTCACTGTGCGGAAAATTTCGTTCGGCGAAGGTGTAGAGCGTGTGTTCCCGCTCTATTCACCTAACATCGACAGCATCGAAGTCGTCCGCAAGGGCGCTGTGCGCCGTGCCAAACTTTATTATCTGCGCGGACGCCGCGGTAAATCGGCGCGGATTGCCGAGCGCCGGGACACACGAATTACAGACGCAGCGAAGAAAACAGGCTCTGACGCCTGATCCCGTTCGTTTGTTAAGCGAGTTGCCAAAAGGGCCGGGATCCAAGACAGGGTCCCGGCCCTTTTTCGGTTTGTGGAGTAGGACATGATAAGATGGACAGCATATGCAGCTGCGCTCCTCTCGCTTGGAGGCACAGCAATGGCGCAAGATAAGCCCCTGACGCTTGAGCGTGTTTTCGCCTCGCCTTCGATCAATGGACCTGCGCCGCGCGCGGTCAAGCTTTCGCCCGATGGCAAATATCTCACGTCGCTGCGCCCGCGCGCTGATGATCGGGAACGCTTTGACTTGTGGGCGCTCGACACGGCAACCGGCACATGGCGGATGCTGGTCGATAGTTTGAAAATCGGCACGGGTGCCGAACTGTCCGAAGCAGAAAAGATGCAGCGCGAACGCGCCCGGATCGGAGGAAGCAAAGGCATTGTCGCTTATGATTGGTCGCCCGACAGCCAGTCGATCCTGGTGCCGCTGGATGGTGACATTTTCCTTGCTGACTTGGCGGGCAAAGTCACGCGGCTCACCGCGACACAGGCAGGCGAACTCGACGCGACGATGAGCCCCAAAGGCGGCTTCGTGTCCTTCATCCGCGATCAGAACCTGTTTGTGCTTGATCGGGCGGCGGGCAAAGAACGCGCACTGACCACAGAGGGCAAGGGCTTGGTCAGCTGGGGCGTCGCTGAATTTGTCGCGCAGGAAGAAATGGACCGGACGCGGGGCCATTGGTGGTCCCCCGATGACAGCCGGATCGCCGTGGCGCGCGTCGATGAAGAACCTGTTGCGGTCGTAAGCCGCGCCGCGATCGGCGCAGACGGCACGAAGGTGTTCGACCAGCGCTACCCGCTTGCAGGCACAGATAATGCGATTGTTTCGCTCCACATCATCAAGTCTGACGGGTCAGGCGAGGTGCGCGTCGATATGGGCGAAAATCCGGACATTTACCTCGCTCGTGTCGATTGGGCACCGGACGGCAAGACCCTGATGGTGCAACGCCAATCGCGCGATCAGAAGACACTGGATGTCTTGACCGTCTCCGCAGCGACTGGTGCATCAAAAATCCTGTTCTCTGAAACGTCAAGGACTTGGCTGAACCTGCACGAGAACTTGCGCTTCCTGAAAGATGGCAGCTTGCTTTGGACCTCAGAGAAGGACGGATACAACCACATCTACCGCATCAACGGCGGAAAATGGACGCAGCTGACCAAAGGTGGCTGGATGGTTCGCAGCATCGCGGGCTTGGACGAGGCGGCGGGCACGCTCCATTTCACGGCCAACCGCGAAACGCCGATTGAACAGCATCTCTACAGCCTACCGATCAAAGGAGGTGAACCGATTTTGCTGACCCCGCGCGGCGGCTGGCACAGTGTCACGATGAACAAGGCCGCGAACCGGGCGATCATCACCCACTCATCCCCCAACCAGCCCGATCAGGTCTATCTGGCTGGGGCCGATGGCAAGCGCATGGCGTGGATTGAGGAAAATGCCCTTGGTGCCGGGCATCCCTATGCTCCTTATCTCACCAGCCATACGGCACCGCAATATGGGACGATCAAAGCCGCCGATGGCACTGTGCTGCAGACCAAATTGCTGCTGCCCAAGATGGAGGCCGGCAAACGCTACCCGGTCTTTTTGCAAGTCTACGGTGGGCCAGGGGCCGGGCGCCAAGTCACTGCAACATGGGGCGGCGCTTTGCATCAGTTGCTTGTCGACAAAGGCTGGATCGTCTTTTCAGTCGACGGGCGCGGCACACCGGACCGTGGGAAAGCGTTTGAAGACCCGATCTACCAAGCGATGGGCAGTGTAGAAGTCGCTGACCAGCTGGCGGGTGTGGCGTGGCTAAAAGGGCAATCCTATGTCGATCCGGACAAACTCGCCGTCTACGGCTGGTCTTACGGCGGCTACATGACGCTCAAACTCCTTCAGGCGGCCCCCGGCACATTTGCCGCTGGCGTATCCGGCGCGCCGGTCACCAAATGGGGGCTATATGACACCCATTATACGGAGCGTTACATGGGCGACCCACGCGTCGTGCCTGATGCTTATGCCAAATCAGACGTAATCCCAAATGCGGCCAAAATCGCCGATCCGCTGCTGCTGATCCACGGGATGGCGGATGATAATGTTGTATTTGACCATTCGACGGCGCTCATGAGCGCGCTTCAGGGCGCAGCAGTGCCATTTGAAACGATGGTTTATCCCGGGCAAACACACCGGGTCGGCGGGCCAAAGGTCAGCGTCCATCTCTGGACGTCGATCCTCAATTTCCTCAATCGCGAAGTAAAGAATAGGGACTGAACCATGGGTTATCGTATCGTTGTCGCTGGGGCCACCGGGAATGTCGGCCAGGAAATGCTGAACATATTGGCGGAGCGGGAATTTCCGATGGACGATCTGGCTGTGCTGGCGTCATCGCGCAGCACCGGCACACATGTTGATTACGGGGATACTGACCGTAAGTTCAAGGTCCAGAATATCGAACATTTTGATTGGGCCGGGTGGGATATGGCCCTGTTTGCCGTCGGATCGGAAGCAACGGCGATCTATGCACCCAAAGCAGCAGCGGCAGGCTGTGTCGTCATCGACAATAGCTCGCTCTACCGCATGGACCCGGATGTGCCGCTGATCGTACCGGAAGTAAACCCGGACGCTATCGACGGGTATAAGCGCAAGAATATCATTGCGAACCCCAACTGTTCAACGGCTCAACTCGTCGTCGCGCTCAAGCCGCTGCACGATTATGCCAAGATCAAACGTGTGGTGGTTTCCACCTATCAGTCGGTTTCTGGTGCTGGCAAAGCGGGCATGGATGAACTGTTTGAACAGTCGCGTAACATTTTTGTCGGCGACAGCGCGGAACCCAAGAAGTTCACCAAGCAGATCGCCTTTAACGTGATCCCGCATATTGACAGTTTCCTTGACGATGGATCAACCAAGGAAGAATGGAAAATGGTCGTGGAGACCAAGAAGATCCTCGATCCTAAAATCAAACTCACCGCCACCTGCGTGCGTGTGCCTGTGTTTGTGGGTCATAGCGAAGCCGTGACGATTGAGTTCGAAAATGAAATCTCAGCCAAAAAGGCCCAAAGCCTGTTGCGCGAAGCCCCTGGCGTGATGCTGGTCGATAAACGCGAAGACGGCGGCTATATTACACCTGTTGAATGCGTTGGTGACTTTGCGACCTTCGTCAGCCGTGTGCGCGAAGACCCGACTGTTGAAAACGGGCTGGTCCTCTGGTGCGTATCCGACAACCTTCGCAAAGGGGCAGCACTTAATGCTGTGCAAATCGCTGAATTGCTGGGGCGGCGCCATTTGAAGAAGGGATGAGTGGGAACACTCGCCCCTACCCCGCCAGATCAGCCTTCACAAAATCCGCGCATCGCTCCCCAATCATGATGGACGGTGCGTTGGTATTGCCGGATACAACCCGCGGCATCACGGATGCGTCTGCGATATAAAGGCCGACGACTCCGCGTACCCGCAGCCGCGTATCGCATACTGACTCCGCATCCGCGCCCATCCGCGCAGTGCCAACGGGATGGTATACGGTGTCAGACCGGTTGCGGATCAGAGTTTCCAACGCAGCGTCATCCGCAGGCGTCGGGTTGCGATCCTTGCCGCCGTGCTTGGCAAGCGACGGCGCAGCGATAATCTGATTGACGAGCCGCACTCCAGCTTTCAGCACTTCCAGATCGCGTTTATCATCCAAGAAATTCGGATCAATCAGCGGCGCTGCTTTGGGGTCAGCACTGGCCAGCCGCACCGTTCCCCGGCTTTCAGGGCGCAGCACACAAACGTGGATGGAATAGCCGGCTTCTGCCACTTTCTCACGCCCATGGTCTTCCAGGATGGCTGGCACGAAATGAAACTGAACATCGGCCACTGGTTTGTCGGGTGATGATTTGGCAAAGCCGCCAGCTTCTGCATAAGGCGTTGTGAGCCCGCCGGTGCGGTCCTTCCACCACCGGAACACATTGCCGGCGGTCTTCTTCACTGTGGCCAGATTATTGCCACTAAACACCGTCCCGCCGGTCTCAACAGCAACCACATAATCGATATGGTCCTGCAAATCAGAACCCACCGCCGGGCAGTCGCGGACCACGGTGATCCCGTGCGACTTCAAATGCTCTGCTGGGCCAATGCCAGACAGCATCAGCGTTTGCGGCGTGCCAAATGCTCCCGCTGCCATGATCACAGCTTTGCGCGCCTTGATCACGCGGCTGCTGCCGAACAGCCCTTGCTTGACTTGAACACCAACCGCGCGCCCGTTTTCAATGATGACCTTTTCCACCAGTGCGCCGGTTTCAACAGTCAGACGTCCGGCATCGCGCGGGCCTTCGACATAGGCCCGGGCAGATGTCCAGCGTTCGCCTTTGCGTTGCGTGACTTGATACATACCGACGCCTTCAAACTGCGCGCCGTTGAAGTCATCGGTGCGGGGCATTTGCAGTTCCGCACCAGCCTCCACAAAATCTAGGCTGCCGGAATTTGGCCACAGCTGATCGCTGACCGTCAGTGGCCCGTCGCCCCCATGAAATTCATTGCCGCCGCGCACATTGCCCTCGGCGCGCCTGAAATAGGGAAGCACGTCTTTGTATGCCCAACCGTCGCAGCCAAGTGCTTCCCAATTGTCATAATCCCAAGCGCAGCCGCGGATGTAGACCATGGCGTTGATAGCCGACGATCCGCCCAGCCCCTTGCCGCGTGGTTGGAACCCAGTGCGGCCGTTGAGGCCCTTTTGCGGAACAGTGTCGAAGCGCCAGTTCGCGTTTTTGGGGATGAAGGGCATCATGCCCGGCGCTCTGATCCGCCAGCTGGTGTTGGATGATCCTGCCTCGATCACGCAGACGCTAAGGCTCGGGTCTTCGGACAAACGCCCCGCGACGGCACTTCCGCCTGATCCGCCGCCAATGACGATGATATCATATTCGCTCATACTCTCTCCTCAACCGCTTATCTGGGGTTTGATCTGTGTTTGAATAATAACGGACCCGCCGATTTTCCCTACACGGCCCTTAGGCGCGATTTTCCCACCGCGCGCGGATTTGATCCGACGTTTCACGGCTTCCGTCATGGCACCAGCCGGGCGGGCGCAAAAGATAGCTTAATTTGAAGGGCCACGGGGCTGCCCACATATCCTGCGCAATGCCCACCCATTCGTGGAAGACGCTCCACAGCAGATTGAAACTGCCCAATTGTTTGACGATGCCGTAGCGGATGGGCTCCGCATCGGTCTCACCAGCGAACGTTCCGAACATCCGGTCCCAGACGATGAAGGTGCCTGCATAATTGCGGTCCAGATAGCGCGGGTTCGTGGCGTGGTGAACGCGGTGGTGGCTCGGCGTATTCATCATATATTCGAACCAGCGGGGAAGTTTACCAATCGATTCCGTATGGATCCAGAATTGGTAGATGAGGTTGATTGCCCCCACAAACAGCACCATCGCAGGCTCGAACCCGATCAGCACCAGCGGCATCCGAAAAATAAAACCCAACGCAAAAAAGCTAGTCCAGCTTTGGCGCAGCGCCGTAGAGAGATTGTAATGCTGGCTGCTATGATGGTTCACATGGCTCGCCCAAAACCAGCGGACGCGGTGAGCGGAGCGGTGGAACGCATAATAGGCGAGGTCATCAAGGATGAAACACAGCGCCCACGCCCACCAGACCCAAGGAATTGAAACAAGCCGGAACTCATAGGCCGCAAAGGCCACACCAATGGCCATGCCGCCCACAAGCAGCCCTGCGACTGAACTGCCAAGCCCGAACGCCAGTGAAGTCAGCGTATCGCGCGGCTCATATTTTTCAGGCGCACGAAACCGGGCCCAGATCATTTCAATGAAGATCAGCCCAATGAAGGCAGGCACGGCATAGTCGACCGGATTGGGGAGCACTGTCGTCATGTGCGCAAGTGCCGCAGGCCAGACGCCCAGATTTGTGCCTGATCACCAAGGTTGAGCGTCACTGTGCCAAAGAAGCGCTCTCCCGCGCCCAGCGTGAGGAAATTCTGATCCAGCCGCGCCTCGATACCCGGCGAGAGCAACCGCCCGACGAATTGCACCCCGTGGCGACGAATGAGCATCTGGCGTCCATCCCCATCGCGCAGCAATGCGCCGATCCTTGCACGGTCGAGAACCACGGCCACAGCTTCAAAGTCGCAAATCGCTTCGCGCGCAATGGCCCGCGCGTGCTCTTCATCACGAATCCGGACATCGCCGCCCAAGCGCAGCCAGTGCGCCAGTCCCGCCAGAGCTAAAATCGCAATAAGCGACGCTGCAAATTTGATCACTTCTGCCAATATCACGCCTGCGCCTTAAGCATGTCCAGCAAGGGACGGATCGAAGTCGCATCATAACCCGCATTTGCCGCAATCGCCGTCACATCGTCTGGCTCCGCGCCTTGACTTGCCTCCGCCAGCGACCAGAGCAGGCAAGACCGCGTGCCAGACCGGCAGTAGGCCAGCACTGAGCCAACCGCCGCATCCAGCGCATCAGCCATTGCCTGCACCTGAGGCTGACTGAACCCACTATGCGTCACAGGAATAGCCACATATGCCATACCAAGAGCCGTCGCTGCAGCCTCAATCTCCGCGCCAGAAATCTGGCCTGCCTCTTCCTCGTCAGGTCGATTGTTGATGATGAGCGTGATCCCCGCGTCACGCGCAGCCTTCACGTCATCCAGCCCAATCTGCGGCGCAACGAACATGGTCTCAGTGAGTGAGCGAAACATCAGCACGGCCTTTCTGAAACTCCCTTATGACAGCCAGAAAGGCTTCGCCATAGGTTTCAAGCTTACGCGACCCTATGCCAGAAACAAGAGCCATATCGCGGAGGGACTTGGGCCGGATCGATGCCATGTCACGCAGCGTAGCATCGTGAAAAATTACATAAGGTGGCACGCCTGTCTCTGCGGCCAAGGCCCGCCGCTTGGCCCGAAGCGCGTCAAACAGCGGATTGCCAACGGGGTTCGGGGCTTGGACGCGCGTCGAGAAAGATCGGCCCGCGCGTTCACGCTTGGGGGCCATCACCAGCGACACCGATTGATCGCCTTTCAGAATAGCCCGCGCTTCTGGCCCAAATTCCAGCCCGCCATGTTCGCCGGTACGCAGCGCATCCTTGAGCAGCAGCGAGCGCGCAACAGGTTTGATCAGCGCCGCGTCATCGCCCGTGATAATACCGAAAACGGACAATTGATCATGGCCGAGCCGCGTGACCTTATCATCGGCCCGACCAGTCAGAACCGTTTCCAGATGCCCCACCCCAAAGCTTTGCCCGGTGCGAAAGACGGCGGAAAGGAATTTCCTCGCCACCTCCGTCACATCAAAAGAGGCTGGGACTTGCAAGCAGTTATCACAATTGCCGCAGGTTTCAGGCGGTGCTTCTCCAAAATGCTTGAGCAATATCGCGCGCCTGCACCCAGCCGTTTCCACCAGCGCACCCAGCGAGGTTAGCCTCGCCTGCTCACCCGGCAACCGCGCGGCCTCAACATCGCGCATCCATTGCCGCGCGCGGGCGAAATCATCTGCGCCCCAAAACATATGTGCTGCTGCCGGGTCGCCGTCACGCCCTGCCCTCCCAGTTTCCTGATAATAAGACTCGATGGATTTGGGCAGGCCTGCGTGGATGACGAACCGCACATCGGGCTTATCAATTCCCATGCCGAACGCGATTGTGGCGACCATCACCATATCTTCGGACGCAACAAAATCGGCCTGATTGCGCTTGCGCACTTCGGGGTCCAGCCCGGCATGATAGCAGCGCACCGGACGGCCCGTCTTAGCGAGCGTGGCCGCAAGCTTTTCCGTCTGATCGCGCGACCGGGCGTAGACGATCCCCGCGCCGGGTGTGCTCGTGATGACTTCAGCCACTTGCGCACTCGTCCCTGCGCGCGGGGCGATCAAGTAGCGGATATTGGGACGGTCAAAGCCCGCAACGATCATGCCGGATACAGGAATCCCGAGCTGCGCAAGGATATCGCCGCGCGTATGTTCATCCGCCGTCGCCGTCAGCGCTAGACGCGGCACATCGGGAAAATCATCCATCAGCGGGCGGAGCAAGCGGTAATCGGGCCGGAAATCATGGCCCCATTCGGATACGCAATGCGCCTCATCAATGGCAAACAGCGATATCCGCGCCTCACGCAACAGCCCGCGAAACTCCATGCCCGACGCCCGTTCCGGCGCAACGTAAAGTAGATCAAGCTCCCCCCGCCGGAACCGCTCCATGGTTTCAAACCGGTTTTCATCCGCCGATGTCAGAGTGCCCGCGGCAATCCCAACAGCGCTCGCCGCCCGCATTTGATCATGCATCAGCGCGATCAACGGCGAAATGACGATGCAAGTTCCCTCCATCATCGTGGCGGGAAGTTGATAGCAAAGCGATTTGCCAGCGCCGGTTGGCATAACCGCCAAAGTGCGCTCTGCGGCCAGCACCCGATCTACAACTTGATCTTGAACCCCGCGAAAGTCGTCAAAGCCAAACACACGTTTGAGAGCGGAGAACTGGTCATTCAGGGGCGGCGGAGGACTCATTAAAGCGGCGATACAGTCAGTTGATAAAGAATGGCAGAGACAAGTTTCAAAAAATACCGCCCACGCCCAATCCTCAGGGCACCAACACCGTATCCACAGCACCTGCCGACAGTTCCGGCCAGTCAAGCGTATAGTGCAGCCCTCGGCTTTCATGGCGAGACAAGGCAGACCGGATAATGAGGTCCGCGACTTCAACCAAGTTGCGCAATTCGATAAGGTCGGGCGTCACGCGGAAATTGCTATAATATTCCCCAACCTCTTGGCGAAGGAGGTCGATGCGGTGTTTGGCGCGTTCTAGCCGCTTGGTCGTGCGGACGATACCAACGAAGCTCCACATGAAATTGCGGATTTCCCGCCAGCACTGGGCAATCACCACTTCCTCATCACTGTCCGTCACGCGGCTTTCATCCCAAGCGCGGATGGCCGGAGGTTCGGGCAGCGCATCCCAGTTTGCCGATATGTCACGCGCGCAAGCGTCGCCAAACACGAGGCATTCCAGCAGGGAGTTTGAGGCCAAGCGGTTCGCGCCGTGCAAGCCGGATTGCGTTACTTCGCCTGCGGCATAGAGTCCCGGCGCATCCGTCCGTCCGTCCAGATCAACCAGCACGCCGCCGCAGGTATAATGCTGGGCAGGCACAACGGGGATAGGCTGCTTCGTGATGTCGATGCCCAGCCCCAGCAGCTTGTCATAGATATTGGGGAAATGTTCGCGGACGAATTCGGGAGGTTTGTGGCTGATATCCAGATGGACGAAATCGAGGCCAAGCCGTTTAATTTCATGGTCAATCGCGCGCGCGACAACATCACGCGGGGCCAGTTCTTCACGCTCATCAAAACGCGGCATGAAGCGTTCGCCGGTCGTCGGCAATTTCAACTGCCCGCCTTCTCCGCGTATAGCCTCCGTAATCAGGAAATTCTTGACCTCCAGATTGTAAAGGCAGGTGGGGTGAAACTGCATGAATTCCATGTTTGATATGCGGCACCCAGCCCTCCACGCCATTGCGATCCCGTCCCCTGTCGCCCCGCGCGGTGCTGTGGAATAAAGATAGGTCCGACCTGCGCCTCCTGTGGCAAGGATCGTGGCTCGCGCCGTGTGAGCCTCTACCTTGCCGGTTTTACGGTTGAGTGCATAAACGCCGTGGACGCGCCCACTGGTTGAAAACCGTTCCTGATGCCGCCCCGTTATCAGATCAATCGCGACCATGTCGGGGATCAATATGATATTGGGGTTGGCAGCTGCTGCCTTTTCCAGCGCCTGTTGCACGGCCCAGCCTGTCGCGTCATTCACGTGGACAATCCGCCGGTGGCTATGCCCGCCTTCACGCGTCAAATGCCATTCTTCGTCATCGCCGGGATTGAACGGCACGCCCAGATCGGCCAGCCGCCGGATCGCTTGCGGGGCATTTTCAATCACAAATTCTACCGTTTCGCGCTTGTTCAGCCCGCCGCCAGCCACCATCGTATCGCGGATATGATCTTCAAACGTGTCGCCGGGCTCCAGCACAGCGGCGATCCCACCCTGCGCCCATGCTGTTGCGCCGTCAGAGAGCGAACCCTTGGCGAGCACGGCTACGCGCTTGGTTTCCGCCAGCTGCAACGCCGCCGTTAGCCCCGCCGCGCCGGAGCCAATGATGAGTATGTCGAAATTCGCCATTGCTCGCCTCGTTAAGCCGCCCGCGTCAGGTTGAGGAACACATCTTCCAAATCTGCTTCCCGCGTTGAAACGTCAGCAATTCCGTATCCAGCCGCTTGCACAGCGGCCAACACCTGCCCCGCGTTAGCGCTTCCCTTATTATAAGTAATCGACAATATCCGCCCCGCCTTCACTTCGACTTTCTGAAATAGTGGCGATGCCGGCACTGCACTGACATCACCGTCCACGGTCACTTCAACTACTTTTTCCTGCGCCATATCGACCAGTTCACGTGTCGGTTTGTTAGCGATCACTTCGCCGTGATTGATAATAGCGATCCGATCGCAAAGCTCTTCGGCCTCTTCCAGATAGTGAGTCGTCAGCACAATCGTAACGCCCCGCGCATTAAGTTCGCGCACATAGGCCCAAAGTTGTTGGCGAAGCTCCACGTCCACGCCTGCTGTGGGTTCATCAAGCACAAGGATAGGCGGCGAATGCACCATCGCCTTGGCTACGAGCAATCGCCTTTTCATGCCGCCTGAAAGCGTCCGCGCATAGGCATCCGCCTTATCCTCAAGCCGCACCGCGCGCAGCAGCTCCATCGATTTGCGCTGACCCTTAGGCACACCGTAAAGCCCTGCGACCAGTTCCAGAGTTTCGAACGGCGTAAAAAAAGGGTCAAACACAATTTCCTGAGGCACAATCCCAATAGAGTTTTTAGCGTTCCTCGGATGATCATCAATATCAAAGCCCCAGATTGACGCGGTGCCACTCGTCTTCGTCACTAAGCCCGCAAGGATATTGATCGTTGTCGATTTGCCCGCTCCATTAGGGCCAAGCAGGCCGAAGATCTGGCCTTGCGGAATTTCAAGGCTCACATCCTTAAGGGCTTCTTTGCCCCCGGCATAAACTTTGCGGAGGTGGGAGATGCTGATGGCTGATGTGGTCATGCGCAGTCTGTAACAAGGTAAGGGCACGCGCGCAAAGGCAGAAGGGTTTCGAACATGTTAACCATATCTATTGCATCTGCCTTTAGGGCAGAGCGTGCAGAGGGCAGATGTGAACAGGGGAACATCAAATAAGTCAGGCGCGATTGCCGCCGCCATGCTGTGCGCTGCATCGGCTGCGCTTCCGTCTGTTGCGCAAGCTGCAACGCAATCGGCAAAGGCAGACGTCACCATTGTCACGCCGCTCAGCTTTATCAAGGACGAAGACCTTGATTTCGGCACTATGATTCGCGGAACAACTGCGGGAACGGTTGTTGTGCCCCCAACGGGCGCGCGAACAGTGACGGGCGGCGTGACGCTGGCACCGGGTACTTTCGGGCCATCTCGCTTTGCAGGCTACGGCGCGCCCGGGCAGACCGTGCAAATTTCAGTCGCATCGAACAGTATCACGATCAACCGCGTAGGTGGCGGCGGGTCCATGACAGTTGATACGTTCATGATTGGCAGTTCGCCCACATGGTCAGCCATTACAACCGCCCCAACCAATTTTACCATCGGGTCGTCCAACGGCATTTTTAACTTTGCCATGGGGGCCACACTGCGGGTCGGCGCGAACCAAGCGCCGGGCGATTATAACGGCACCTTCACAGTCATTCTTAACTACCAATAGTTGCGCAGACACGTGCGGCTTGCTAACCGCGCGGCATGAACAGCATCCGAGAAATGATCCCCGAAACCGTGATAGTCACCAGCCGCCGTGTGTCTTGTGACGGGGCTACGGACATCCCCGGCGGCGCAGCGCTTGGTCACCCGCGTGTCTGGTTGGAAATTGACGAACGCGGTTATGTCGACTGCGGTTACTGCGACCGCCGGTTCGTCTTGAAAGGCGGCCCTGCGGATCACTGAAACCTTATTGCCGGGTAGCGTTCCACCATAGAGCGCTTATATGGGCATGATGAGCACCACCCCAGACCCCCGATCTTTCCTTTACCGCGATGGCCAGCTTGATCCTGCCCGCGCGCAGGCCGTCACCCGCGATCTGCTGTCGCGCTGTGATGACGGTGAACTTTACCTGCAATACCGGGCCAGCGAGGCCTTTGGCTTTGACGATGGCCGTTTGAAAACCGCCGATTATTCGACTGATGCTGGTTTTGGCCTGCGCGGCGTTTCCGGCGAAATGACCGGATTTGCCCATGCCAATGATTTGAGCGAAGCTGCGATCCGCCGCGCGGGGGAAACGCTCACGCTGCTTGACCCCACAAAAGGCAGCGCCAGCCCCGCGCCGCGCCAGAATAACCGGCATCTTTACACCGCCAGCGATCCGATGAGCCTCATTCCCTTTTCCGACAAAGTGGCGCTGTGCCAGAAAATCGATGCCGCTGCCCGCGCCCGTGATCCACGCGTTGCCCAGGTTTCCGTCAGCCTCGGGGGCAGTTGGAGCGTCGTGGAAATCATCCGCCCGGACGGCTTTCTCGCAACCGACATCCGCCCGCTCGTACGCCTGAACGTCTCCATCATCTGCGAAGTGAATGGCCGCAAGGAAGCGGGCAGCTTCGGCATTGGTGGCCGCTATCTTTACGACAGCCTGTTCGAAGAAAAGACCTGGAACCGCGCCATTGATGAGGCTTTGGCCCAGGCCCTGGTCAATCTGGAGAGCGTCGATGCCCCTGCCGGGGAATTCACCGTCCTGCTCGGCCCCGGCTGGCCCGGCATCATCCTTCACGAAGCGATTGGCCACGGGCTGGAAGGCGATTTCAACCGCAAAGGCACGTCGGCTTTCTCTGGCCGCGTTGGCGAACGGGTCGCAGTTCCTGGCGTCACAATTGTCGATGATGGCAGCATTGCTGACCGGCGCGGCTCGCTTTCAATCGATGATGAAGGCACGCCGACGTCAGAGACTGTGCTGATCGAAGACGGCATCCTGAAAGGCTATATGCAAGACCGGCTGAACGCTCGCCTGATGGGTGTGCCGACCACAGGCAATGGCCGCCGTGAATCGTACGCCCACGCGCCCATGCCACGCATGACCAATACCTTCATGAAAGGCGGCAATGACGATCCGGGCGAGCTTTTATCCCGCGTCAAAAACGGCATTTTCGCAAAGAGTTTTGGCGGCGGACAAGTGGATATCGTGTCCGGCAAATTCGTGTTCAGCTGCACCGAAGCTTACCGCGTCGAAAACGGCCGCATCGGCGCCCCAATCAAAGGCGCAACACTGATCGGGGACGGTCCGACTGTCCTCACCAAAGTCATTGGCATCGGCAATGACATGGCGCTGGACGAAGGCATTGGCGTGTGCGGCAAAGGCGGACAGTCTGTACCCGCTGGCGTCGGACAGCCAACATTGCTGATCGAAGGGTTGACAGTTGGCGGGACGGCTTGAGCGGCTGGGCAGTTCGGGGAAATTAGGGTATATCAGACGTGTCACCGTTATTCGATCATTAAGGCGGCGGAGTTATGAATGGGTCATTAATTAGGGTTTATCGCACGTGTCACCGCAATTCCAGAAAAGGGGGCGGATGTCCTCATGTTTTTGCCTGATGCAAAAGTTGTGATTTTCGCATCAGATCAACCACAGGGGCTGGCTGAAGTTAACTCAGTGCAAGCACACCAGCGTAACCAGCCCGGCGAGCATTGTCCGCCTCCAGGCTGTCCACAATCCGCGTCAATGCGTCGTAGCGCTGGCGTTTGGCGTCTCCTCGCGCAACCATCATGCGAAAGCCGATGCCGCCTACAGGAGCGAGGAGCCAGGTGCCCGTCGCCAACATCAGCGCGGCACCGGCTCCGCCTGAAATCCCGGCTTTGCCCGCACGCTCGCCGAATTGTTCGGAGCGCATAATAATGTCGGTCTCCCGCACCGAGAACGCAGAGAATGCGATCACCGCGAGGCCAAGCGCGGAAGGCACCAAATCGGCTGCGCCCAGCCCTGCGCCAAGACCAGCTGCCGCCTCAACTTTACCCTGTAGGAAGGCGTCGGTGATACCGCTGTCGGAAACATGCTCACCTAGGCCCAATGCGAGCAACTGGCCGTGCACTTCCGAGGTCGTAGTCACATCGATGTTAGGATAGCGCTCAAGCGCCTCCTTCACATAAGCAACCGAATCTGTCGCCTTAGCTTGTAGCAGGTCCATTGTATGACCATCGGCGTCAAGAATGCGGATGTCATAGCCAGGCTGAGTAGCCGAGGCGGCGATTTCAGCGTGCAGTCCCTCGGCCAGGCCACCCTGATTAAACTGGTCGACAAGTTCGAGTTCGAACAGCTTACCTTTCACACCGCTGACGAGGCCGACGAGATCCTCAGTTGGCACACGCCCAGCGGTATCGGCAAAGGTTTCGCCCGATGCCGCGAGGCCGGGGTAGGCAAACTCAAAGGCCCGCTCCACTACTTTTGGAACGCCAGCGGGATCGTCAAGCACGCTGGACAGTGAGACACCGCCGATCACCAAAAGGTCGAGCAGTTCGCTGCGCCGCCCCTGCCGGTGTGCAGTCTCGATACGCACCAGCTCACGCTGCGAGTACAAACGCGCCTCGTCGCCAGCACGAGCGAGCCGTTTTTCTAATGTATCAATGTCGGACTGCTGAATGGCAACGGCACTGATGGCACCCGAAACCGCACCAATCGTGCCTGTGATCGCGCCTCCGGTCGCGGCACCTATGGCGGGCGAGGCCTTGCGCGTGTTCTTTCCCGCCGATCCCAGCGAACGACCGATCAGGCTCCCCAGCCCTAGCGACACATCCGCTGCCCGATCTAAGAAGACATCCAGACCTTCGCTTGCTTCACCTGCACGCGCGGCGCGCAGTTCGCGCCTCAGGTCCTGGCAGCGCTGCACCAGACCCTGCCCGGCACTTTCCGACACCCGTCCGACGCTGTCGAGCGCGCCATGCGTGCCATCGGAGATTGTGTTTTTGTGCGCCGAAACGAACTTTGAGGCCGAGGCGACGGCATCGCCGCTGACCTGGCGCGTATGTGCCCAAGCACCTAATAGTCGGGTCGAAAATTTTTCGGTCATGAAGCCCCCCTATTCGCTAACATGCGCTGCGAATACTTTATGCGAAATATTAATAGGATGAAGGAGGGTGGTGTCAAGCTGAAGCGCAACACTGCGCGCCAGTAAACTGAGCCTTTGCGACCAGTCTTGCAAAGACCTCGTTGGGCGTCATGAAGTTGTGATTCCGGTGACGTTGCGTAATTGATGTAGCCGTCCTCCTGCTTGGGACGGAGTCGCCGTGAGGGCGCTCCAAAGTAGGAGGATGACCGATGACGATATTTGCAGGATTAGATGTGAGTGACAAGCATGTCCTGAGCCTGTCGAAGGGACTACGCATATCTGTGTGGTTCGGAATTCCGGGGACACTAGGAATTCCGGGGACACTATACTAATTAGCCCCCTGCTGATTCCTGCAGAGGCTAGAATTGCGGTGCAATTAACCTCTAATCCTGCCCTGCGCCTCGATAGCGCGAGGAGTCATTGATTCAAATATCATCGCTGTGTTCTTATAATGTTCTTGCAAAGTAGGATATTTTCTGCTGCATGAGCGATATGCCTTATCACCCGAACATGGCTTCCTTTATCCCGCCAATTGCCGCCCTCTGCAGAGCGGAAGGGTGCGGAGGCGTTTTTCGCAAGCGCGGCAGATGAACATCTGTTCATCAAAAGTGCGTTTTCGTGTGACCTTTGTGACCTTCGCCTTGCGGTGAAAGTGCCTTCAGTCATGAGAGTTTCGGGGACACCGAAGTTCCCGCGACACAATACCAATTATCTTTTGGTGAGACAATTCCGTATATTGCTGGACTCAATCGCCAAAGGCACTGCGCCTGGCCATGGCACGGCTTGCCGCGAGGCGCGCGACGACAAGTGCATGTTCACGCTCCAGCACCGGGGCAACACCCTCTGGCAAATCAGATCGCCTTGACAAAAAGCAGCAAAATCGGTCCGTTTCGGCAAGAAAATGCACGTTCGTATTGGGTTCCGCGTCCCAGTAGGCTGAGATCAACCGGTTGAGATCGTCCCCCAGAGCATCGCACAGCGCCGGGCAGTTCAGCGCAACTGGTGCCAAGCGGTTAGCGCGGTAAAGCATGCAATTCGCTTCCATCCCCTTGCTTCCCGCGATGCCAGCCAATCGCATCGCTTCTTTCTGAGTCAGATGATACTGATCGAGCGCGATATCCGGATCAACGCGAACGGCGCGGCACAAAGCAGGCGAAGCCGTGAGGTCAGTAAGCGCGCGCTGGAACGACGCCAACGTCATGCCGGTTCTAATCGTGCGGCGCGGGCAATCGCGATATCAGCGGCGCAGGATTGCATGGCCTCCAGTTCCGCAACCACTCCGTCAAGGCCGATCCGGTTATGGTAGGATTCATGATATTCGAACGTGATTGCGGCGAGGTTCGTCAAACGCGGCCCCCATTCATGCAGCCACGCCCAGATCGGGTCAGGCGTGCGCCTCGAATGCGAATCTGTGTAATGTGATCGCAGCCAATCCCCACCGGCCAGATGAATTTCAACGACAATTTCGGGATTGAGCGCGCGCAGATAATCCTCCGGTGCCCAGCCGAGATTCACTGTGTTGGCATAGAGATTGTGCAGATCAAGCAACATGCCGCAGCCCGTTTCGCCGTGCAAACGGTTCATGAATTCCGGTTCGGACATATCCGGATCCGGGATCGGCGAAAAAATCGTCGCGTTCTCAAGAAGGATCGGCACATCAAGCGCATCCTGCAGCTGGCGGACCTTGTGGCCGACAAGGCCGAGCATCTCGTCGTCATGAACCATCGGGAGGCCCATCCCGGCCTGCGCGTCGGGAACGCTGCCTTCGGGCGTGAGAAACATGCTCAGATGTTCGCTATACCAGCGGTAATCGAGGCACCGGTGCGAAGAAGCGACTTCATCCAGCAAAGCCTCATCAAGGGGCATCGCGCTGGGCAGTGACAGACCAATGCCATGGCCTATGACAGCGTGACGTTCAGTGTAGCGCCGCAGTTCATCAACTGCGCCGTGGGCGTGCGAGAAACGATCAGCTGTATTCGCGCCAAAATCATACCAGAGCCGGTCAGGGATGACCTCGACAAAATCCACAAGTTCTCCCGCAGCGTCGAGCACAGCAGGCACGGCCGGGTTGTAGAGTAAGCCGACCAGTGGCGTTGTCGCGGTCATCCCCGTCGGCCCGCTACTGACCGAGTCGAACGTCAAGCACTCTTTCGAACTGCTTTTCCCAGATCACATCAATTGTGCCGGACAAGCAGGCGCATCCTGTCAAATCCTTGATCACATCATTGATGAGAATCTTGTCAATTTGGCCGATTTCGGCGGGTGTGAGTTTTCCGGGGTGTGAAATGCGCACGGCACGCCCATCCCCTTTCAATCCCATTGAAATGCGCGCCATACGTGCGTCAGTTTGTACTGCCATAACATCATTCCTTTGTGCTTTCCCCGTGTGGGGAGCTTGCAACAGCCTGAACGATGGTGCCTTAGGCACTCTATCCTACCTGCGGGGGCCGTCGTTACGATCGCAAGCGGAGGTGGGCGACTCCCAACACGATTATAGCGGCCTTGAAAAAATGGCGGAGACCACAGCCATCAATTGAGCGCAAAAATATTATGGTTCGTCGCGACCAGTTAACAGACGTTTACCAATCCAAGACGGTCTCAATCGGAGTGTCGATGATCTAACGCGAGCCGAAAGAAATTTGGGTCTTAGCGCTGTGGCAAACTTCAGCTCCCTGATCAAAAGCTTCAGCACAACAGCTGTGGTGTTTTTATCACAGGGGCCCCAGAACTCGCAAACCCACGCAACATTATTCGGACTTCGCTGTTTCTCCATTTCCGACCCCGGATTTGAATGGAGAAATTTATGAAACACGCAATTATCAAGTCAGCCACCACCCTGTGCGCGCTGGCCACCCTCAGCGCGCCTGCCTTCGCACAGACAGACGAAGCAAATGCAAGCCGCAGCTGGACTGGCGTCTATATCGGCGGCTCGGGCGGCTACACGTGGAATGATCGGAACGGCGACGAAACAGTTCAGTTTGACACCAACCGTGATGGCACCTTTGGCGATCAGGTGAACACAGCGGCGGGGGCAAATGCTTTTCAACCCGGATTCTGCGATGGTGCAGCTGTATCCAATTCCGCCGCAGGCGGATGCCGTAACGATAAGGACGGCACAGCTTGGAACGTTCACGCCGGTTTTGACAAACAGTTCGGCGGAATTGTTGCTGGTTTGGTCGTTGAAGGCGGAAAAGCTTATGTTTCAGACAGTGCGTCTGCGTTCAGCTCCACACCTGCCAGCTATACCATGACGCGCCAGCTCGGCTGGAACGGCACGGGTCGCGCTCGTCTCGGCTTGGCAATTGGCGACAGCACATTGGTCTACGCAACTGGTGGCGGCACTTACGGCAAGTTCAAGAATAGCTTTGCGACAACCAACACGTTCAACACATTCACACAGACCAAAACGAAAGAAAACCTTTGGGGCTGGGTTGCCGGCGGCGGCATTGAACAGAAAGTGTCAGACAATTTCTCAATTGGTGTGCTTTACAAATACACACGCTTTCAATCGAGCGATTACCGCGTGAATGCGGGTCAAGGCACTCCGCCGTCCTTGACCAACCCCTTTGTGATCACTGCGGCTGGCAGCACGGACTTTGCAAGGGATTCGCGCTTTGTAACGCACGGCGCGCAAGTCACGGCAAGCTTCCGCTTTTAATTGAAGGTGGGGGCGAACGCAGCATGGTGCTGCGTTCGCCCCCACCGTATAAGCCTGCGAACCGCACCACTTGTGCAACATCGCCCGGTCGACTGAGGGGCGTTGCAACACGCCCTTTTAGTCCATCAATACCTCGAAGCGTCAATGGCTTATCAAGCCCATCAAGCACCAGCGCGTAGACCGTGTTGCCCTTTGACGTAAAGCGAACTTGGCGACCGTCTGTGGTTTCGGCCTCCGCAATGCGCCAAGGCCGCGTATCGTAAATCGCTTCGCCGTTCATCTTCAGCCAAGCCCCAACAGCGCGAAGCCGTTCAACTTGCATAGGGCAAAGCGTCCCATCGCCGCGTGGCCCAACATTTAGGAGGAGGTTGCCGCCCTTTGCCACGCAGTTGATCAGTAAATGGATGATATCTTTCGCGCTCAACAATTGAGCATCTGTTTCCATCTGATTATAGCCAAAGCTGAACCCGATGCCGCGTGTCGTTTCCCATTTCTTTTCAAGCAGCTTCGCATCAGGCGAATATTCCGGCGTGATGACATCATAATGCACCGGCGGCGGCGGGCGGTGCTGCTTCATATAAGCCGCAAAGTTTTTGAGCCGCCTAAGCTGCTCCTCGTCCGTACCGGACAGGAAATCCCGCGCAGTGATCCAGCGGTCGTTGACGAGCCCGTCTCGAATGTTGTTGTAGAAATGTGAGATTAGCTTGAGCATCGAGGGGGCTGACGGATAGCCGATATCATTCCACAGATAATCAGGCTTATACCGCTCAATCAGATCAAAATAGTGATTGAGGCAGTAGCTATCATAGGCCCCACTATAGGGCATCGACCGGATCATTGCCGCCCCATTATCCACCCGCGCGGGATTGAACGTCCAATCCAGTCCACCTGAATAATAAGTGCCAAAGCGCATTCCCGCCGCGCGCGTTGCTTTGGCCATTTTCCCGACAATGTCAGTTTTGCTTTGCCAATCCGGCCGGTGCGGGTTTTTATGCTTGCTCGGCCAAAGGAGATAGCCATCATGATGTTTGGTGACGAGTGTGACGTAGCGCGCGCCGCTATCGCGGAAGACATTCGCCCATTCAGCCGCAGCAAAATTCGCAGCCCCAGCCTCAAAAGATGTTCGAAAATTGGAATAAGGCGCATCACCGTAGAGCTTGCGGTGATGCGCGGCAGTTTCTGAGTCCGCGAATTTCAGTGTGTTTTCATACCATTCGGCATAAGGGTTAGCCCGCATCATATCCGGTGCGCCGGGGTTTGGATTGGGGCCGAACGGAGCAAAGGCGGGAACCGAATAGAGGCCCCAGTGGATGAAAATGCCGAATTTCGCGTCGTCAAACCAAGCTGGCAGTTGATGGGTGTTAAGGCTTTCAATCGTCGGTTCGAAATCGGGCATTCGTTTTAGTCCCTGGCGTCTGGCCGCCTTTGCCAGTGAAGCTGACCCAGCAGCAGCAAGGGCAAGGGCCATCAATTCTCTACGAGCAAACATGGCATTCCTCTCCGAAGCGCGAAGCCGCTGCGCTTAATCTCTTAGCAGTTCATTGATCGCTGTCTTGCTCCGCGTTTGGGCGTCTACGCGCTTGACGATGACCGCGCAGGCAAGGCTGAGGCTGGGGCTGCCGTCAGGCAAGGCTTTGCCGTGGAGCGCGCCGGGGACGACGACGGAATAGCTTGGCACACGGCCAACGAAAATGTCTCCGGTTGCGCGGTCAATGATTTTGGTGGTGGAGGATAGGAACACGCCCATGGCCAGCACCGCGCCTTGTTCCACAATTACGCCTTCGACCACCTCTGAACGCGCACCGATGAAGCAGTCATCTTCAATGATTACGGGGTTGGCTTGCAATGGCTCTAGCACGCCGCCAATGCCGACGCCGCCGGACAAATGGACGTTCTTGCCAATCTGCGCGCAGCTGCCAACAGTCGCCCACGTATCCACCATGGTGCCATCATCCACATAAGCGCCGATATTTACAAAGCTGGGCATCAGCACAACATTGCGCCCGATGTGCGCGCCTCCGCGCACGACGCAGCCGGGGACAGCGCGAAATCCAGCGCCCCGAAACCGGTCCGCGTCCCAATTGGCGAACTTGCTCGGCACTTTGTCCCAAAAGTTGGACTCACCAAACCCGGGCATGATGATGTTGTCGTTCAGCCGAAAAGACAGGAGAACGGCTTTCTTAAGCCATTGGTTGACCTGCCATGCATCACCAACTTTCTCCGCGACACGCGCGTTGCCGCCGTCGAGCAAAGCCAATGCGTCAACCACTGCATCCCGCACGCCGCCTGTTGTCGCGGGGCTGATCGTATCGCGCGCCTCCCAAGCGGCTTCGATGGTCTGTTGAAGCGTGCTCGTCATGCAGAAATCCTTTGCAGTTGCTGCGTCAGCCACGGGGCCAAGGCGGTTATTTCGTGATCAACAGTGGCGGACCAATCGGCAGCTCCCCCCTGTTCAGACCCATTGTTGATCCACACGGTGCCCATTCCCAATTGTTTGGCAGGCACCAGATTGCGGGCCATATCCTCCACCATGATGGCCGTGGTCGGTTCAACGGCGTGGTTTGAACAAAAAAGGTGATAGGCTGCGAGGTCTGGCTTGGGCAAGTATCCGGCATCGCGAATATCAAAAATCGCCTCAAACGCAGCGCCGAGCCCCAGTCGGTCCAGCACGCGCTGGCCGTAAACCGCATCGGCATTAGTGAAAACCAGTTTACGCCCCGGCAGCTGGGCTATTGCAGCGATTAATTCTGCATCTGGTGTCACAGCGGACAGATCAATGTCATGCACATAATCTAAGTAGTGATCAGGATCGATACTGTGGTTTGCCATCAAGCCAGCCAGTGTTGTGCCATGATCATAAAAATAGCGCTTTTGAATTGTCCGAGCGGTCACGGCATCCACACCTTCCACGCGCGCGACATATTCCCCCATTTTCACGTCCATATGCGCGAATAGGTTGGTGCTGGCAGGGTAAAGCGTGTTGTCGAGGTCAAAGACCCAAGTGTCGTGGTGGATCGGCATAATGGCCCCTTAGACAGGAGGACGCATCGGCGCAAACCAGTTAAGCTTTGCGTAAGTAGATAGGGGCGATAGCTTGCAACAGTGTTGAGCTGAGAGGGCGATATGAAGGCAAAAGTGATTCTGATGGTTGGTGCCGCATTGCCGGCGGCCTTGGTGCTTTCGGCTTGCGGCGGCGGGGGAGGAGGCGTTTCGTCCACCCCGACACCACCGCCCGTTGCAGTATCACCCCCACCAGCCCCTCCCTCGCCGCCACCGCCACCGCCACCGCCTCCCCCGCCACCGACTTCAACTTTCAACACGCCAGAATATCAGAGGTCTAATGGCCCCGTGCAGGCCGGAGCAATTGCAGCTTATAATGCGGGGGCCACAGGGGCTGGTGTTCTAGCCGCGGTAATCGACAGTGGTATCATCCCCACTAATGCCGAATTCGCTGGTCGGATTCATCCGGCATCAGCTGATTTGGTGGGCTCACGCGGGATCATTGACGAAGGCGGGCATGGCACGTCTGTGGCCAGCGTATTGCTCGGCGCAAAGAACGACGCGGGCACGCATGGCGTTGCGTTCGGAGCGACACTGCTCGTTGCGCGGACAGATACACCGGGCAGCTGCACCGATCCCAGCCCAGACGCCGGTTGTAGTCACGGCGACAACGCAATTGCGCGCGGTGTTGATTTGGCCGTGGCCAACCGCGCGCGGGTGATTAACATGTCTCTCGGCGGGTCCCCAGCCAATGCTACGCTCCGCAGCGCCATCGACCGCGCAACAGCGGCAGGCGTCATCATCGTCTTTTCGGCTGGGAATGATTTCGACACAGACCCAACCGTCGCCGCCAACCCTGATCCCTTCGCTCAAATTGCGAATGACCCACTTGCGCGTGGCCTGATCCTGATTGCTGGCGCGCTCGACAGCAGCAATACAGCGCTCACAAATTTTTCAAACCGGGCAGGCAATGGTGCAGCAACTTACATCGGCGCCCTTGGCCGCCGGGTGGCTGCGATTGACGAAACTGGCAATAGCGTACCCGTGAGCGGCACCAGCTTTTCTGCGCCAATAGTGTCCGGTGCGGTGGCATTGCTTGCTCAGGCTTTTCCCAACCTCAGTTCGGCGCAGATTGTGGACTTGCTGCTGCGCACTGCCACTGACTTAGGCGCGCCGGGAACAGACACCATCTTTGGTCGCGGGGCGCTTGATATCGCGCGGGCCTTTGCGCCGCAGGGGTCAGCGAACTTTGCGGGCTCCGCTATACCAGTGAGCCTTATTAACGGCGGAACAAGTGCCGCACCGATCGGCGACGCCCAACAGACGGGAACTGCGGCGGTCATCCTCGATGGCTATGGCCGCGCCTACACACTTGATCTTGGTTCGACGGTGAAGGCCGGAGCCATCGCACCGCGATTGGCGCAGGGTCTTGGCATCGGGTCGCAAAGCCGAATGACAGGCGGCGCAAACAGTGCCGTGTCGCTTTCAGTGGCCAGCGCAGGCTCCACTGCGCGTGCTGATCGTCTTTTGCTATCAGCGCACGAACAGCAGCAGACCCGCGCACTGGCCGGGGCGATGTTCACGCGGCTAAGCCGTGATACAGTTGCAGCCTTTGGCATCATGCAAGGCGGCGCTTCGCTTAAAGCCAGTTTAACTGGTGAAGGTGGTCCTGCTTTCCTCGTCGGGCAACAGGCAGGCCGGGATTGGGGGTTCCAGTCGCGCGCCAAGTCAGCCTTTGCGATCAGCCACCAGATCGGGGCGACCCGGCTGAGCGTCGTGGGCGAAACCGGCGAAGCAACGATGTGGCAGCGGGCGTTGCTTGACGGCAGCCGCCCAGATCAGAAGAGCAGCAGATACGGGGCTGTTGGCATCAGCGCGGATCGCCGCTTTGGACCGTTCTTATTAAACGCTGGAGTGACGACTCTCACTGAGTCCGATACTCTCCTCGGTGCGCGATTTGGCGGCTTTGCCGGGGTTAGTGGTGCACGAACGCTATTTGCTGATGCAGGGATCGCGCTTGCGTTAGGGCGCGGCTGGTCACTAGGTGGGGCTTGGCGGCAAGGCTGGACACGCCTCCGCGCAGGCGGACTCCGCGACGGCGCAGATCAGCTGCGTAGCACCAGCTGGTCAGTTGATTTGACCGGGCAAAATGTGGCCCTGCGCGGTGATCATTTCGGCCTGCGCGTTTCCCAACCCCTTCGCGTTTCGCAGGGTGGCTTCAACCTCACCTTGCCCACTGGATATGATTACGCGTCGCTGAGCACCACCACCGGCAGTCGCTTCTTCAACTTGGCACCGACGGGGCGGGAAATTGACGTCGAAGCCGTTTGGTCTGCCCGCTTGGGTGGAGGATGGATCGGCACTAACCTTTTTTGGCGGCGTGACCCCGGCAATATCGCTGCGGCCCCCGATGATGTGGGCGTGGCAGTGCGATATAATCTGGGGCTGTAAAACCTATCTGGACGGCGCGGCATTTTCACGTCATTCCTCGTCGCCTAAATTTTATCTATCACAAAGGCCCTCCATGCGCTTTATAGCCGTCGCACTTTTCCTCGCCACCACTTCGCCTGTCGCCGCCATGACGACGCTGCCAGTCATTCCTTCCACGCAGGATCGGCCTTTCCCGGGCACTATGACGCTAGAGGTGGACACGACAGACCTTTCCCGTGCGATTTTCAAAGTGAAACAGACCATTCCAGTCCCTCAGGCGGGGCCGATGGTGCTGCTGTTCCCTGAATGGCTGCCCGGCAATCATGCGCCGCGCGGACAAATTGAAAAGCTGGCGGGCCTCGTGATCAAGGCAGGCGGCAAGACGCTGGAATGGAAGCGCGATCCGTTCAACGTCTTCGCGTTCCATATTGATGTGCCCAAGGGCACAGCAAAGCTGGACATTGCGTTCCAGTTCCTATCCGCCACTGAAGGCGATCAAGGCCGCGTGGTCGTGACTGATACGATGATGAACCTGCAGTGGCATTCAGTGTCCCTCTACCCCGCTGGCTACGCGACGAACAAAATTCCGATTTCTG
The DNA here is from genome assembly GCA_031376385.1 of Sphingomonadales bacterium. Lineage (GTDB taxonomy): Bacteria > Pseudomonadota > Alphaproteobacteria > Sphingomonadales > Sphingomonadaceae > Aquisediminimonas. The sequence continues at coordinate 5,581 of JANMDQ010000002.1, read as the reverse complement.
CCAAAGTCACTTGGCCGGCCGGGTGGAAAGCCGCGACTGCCATTCGCCCCGCGTCAACCATTGGCGATACGATCACCTATGAAACGGTTGATTATGAAACTCTGATCGACAGCCCCGTATTCGCAGGCAAGCATTTCCGCGCAGATCCGCTTGCGCCGGGTGTGACACTGAACATTGTTGCGGATGAGGCCAAGAACCTGATCATCAAGCCTGAGCAATTGGACGCGCATAAGCGGCTGGTGGATCAGGCAGTCAAGCTGTTCGGCACCCGCCCGTTCAATCGCTATGACTTTCTCCTTGCCCTTACCGACAAGATGGGCGGCATTGGGTTGGAACATCACCGATCATCCGAAAATGGTGTGAACCCCGAATATTTCACGGAATGGGAAAGCGGCCCCGGCAGGCGCAATCTGTTGCCCCATGAACTCACCCACAGTTGGGTGGGTAAGCACCGCCGCCCAGCAGGACAGATGGTCGCAGACTTCCACAGTCCACTCGAAAACTCACTCATGTGGGTTTATGAGGGGCAGACGCAATTCTGGGGCTATGTGCTGGGCGCACGGTCCGGGATATTCAGCAAGCAAGAAACGCTTGATGCGATGGCTGCGATTGCAGCTGGGCTGGACATCAGGCGCGGGCGCGATTGGCGCAGCGTCGATGACACCACCAATGATCCCATCATCACGCCGCGCCGCCCCAAAGGCTGGGTGAGTTACCAGCGGAGCGAGGATTATTATAATGAAGGTCTGCTGATCTGGCTGGAAGCCGATGGGATGATCCGCAGTTTTACTGGCGGCGCGAAGGGTATGGATGATTTCGCGCGGAGTTTCTTTGGCGGCAAAGAAGGCGATTATTCAGCGCGAAGCTTTGACTTTGATGAAGTCGTCCGCACGCTGAACGCGGTCACGCCTTATGATTGGGCTGGATTTTTGAATGCTCGCCTGACTGCCAAAGCCAGCGGCGCGCCGCTTAATGGCCTTATTTTGGGCGGGTATCGGTTGATTTACACCGACACACAGACGCCGTTTGTAAAAGACGCTGAGAAGCGGGCCAAAGAACTGGGCCTCACTTATTCACTTGGCGGCACGATTGCCAAGGGCAAGCTGACAGCAGTGATCTGGGATGGACCCTTATTCAATTCGGGTCTGGCTGTGGGTCAGGAAATCATCGCTGTAGGCGGTAAAGTCTATTCCGACGATGCCATGAAAGACGCCATCACAGCGGCCAAGGGCGGTAAAGATCCCATTCGCCTGATTGTGAAATCCGGAGACCGAGTGCGCGAAGTGCCGGTGCAGTGGAATGGTGGCTTACGCTATCCCCGGCTTGAAAAAGACGCAGGGGCCACTGGCGAAGGCAGCCTTGATAAGTTGCTCACGCCGCGAAAGTGAAGTGTCACAGCGCCTCCCATGTTCTTGCGTTAGCGCCCTCGGGTTGGGGCTGCGAGTTGAGGCACCGCCAGTTCAGCGCCCATTTAGTTTCGTGTTCGCTTTCGCAAGATTTGGAACCGACATATTTTCTGCTGAAAAGGCAGTCACCCAGCGACTCGTGGATTGAACTCGCTTAATGATAAATTAACCTTTTCAGTTCAGAGATTATTTGGTTAATGAAGTTCGGTCCACAAGATAGCCGGTGATAGGGTCGCCGCAGTGGACGGAGAGCAAAGGGGTTTGAGTCAATGCGTGTACTGCTGATTGAAGATGAACCGGCCACGGCCAAGGCCATAGAATTGATGCTCTCTAACGAAGGGTTCAATGTTTATACTACTGATCTGGGCGAAGAGGGGCTCGATCTCGGTAAGCTGTACGATTATGACATCATATTGCTCGACCTTAATTTGCCAGACATGCATGGCTATGATGTGTTGAAAAAACTCCGCGTCGCCAAGGTGCAGACGCCAGTTCTCGTTCTTTCCGGCGTGTCGGAAATGGACAGCAAAATTCGCAGCTTCGGCATTGGTGCCGATGATTATGTGACTAAGCCGTTCCACCGCGAAGAATTGGTCGCTCGTATTCATGCTGTGGTGCGCCGGTCAAAGGGTCATTCTCAATCCGTCATTCGCACGGGCAAGCTTGCGGTCAATCTTGACGCGAAAACGGTCGAAGTCGATGGCAGCCGCGTTCACCTGACGGGCAAAGAATATGCGATGCTGGAACTGCTTTCGCTTCGCAAAGGCACGACCCTGACCAAGGAAATGTTCCTCAATCACCTGTATGGCGGCATGGACGAACCGGAACTTAAAATCATCGATGTTTTCATCTGCAAGCTGCGCAAGAAACTCGCGCTTGCCTGCGGTGGGGACAATTATATCGAAACCGTATGGGGTCGCGGCTATGTGCTGCGCGAAGCCGACGATGTGGAGTTGGCAGCTGTCGCCTAAGGAACAACTCAACGCGGCGTAGTCAATCGAATCAGTTTAACTCATCTACCCGGAGTGTCTTGAGGCCGGCCAAAGCAATTTGGCCGGCCTTTTGATCTTTCGGCAGGACCTGCGCACCGCGAGCTGCGCACGTGTAAAAATAAACTTCAAAATCGACTTTTCCGTCTTGCGTTCTGCGGATGCGCGGCAAGTCCGCGCGTCGTCTGCGACGGTCGCATGCTAAGTGCCATGAACCGAGTCGGTCTTGCGGTGAACCGAGTCCTTAAACTGTCATTTACCCTCTTGCGTCTTGCGCCCGTTGAGGCACTATAGCTAGTAGTGAAGGCCGGGGGGCAACCCGATATCTTGTGGTTTCAGGCGTGCGACGTGATTTGCGCACATTGGGTCTTGCGGCCTGTGGAACACGGGGAAAAAGCAAAGTAAGCGCACTCAGGGTCGCGATACTCTGCTAAACGGATGCCCAGACTGCGATTGAACGGAACAAGAACGTAGAGTAGGGATGAGTGATGGACTTTAGAGATTCGCAAGCAGTGAGCAGTGACGCAATGACAGATGATGTGAAAAGTGCCGCGGACGCGCCGATGACATCGCACACAGTGTCGGCGCGGCGGTTCGCGTTGACGCTTGATCACAGCCGCGATGCATTGCTGACGGAGTTCGGCAAGGACACGCTGAAGGATCGCTATTTGCTGCCCGGCGAAAGCTATCAGGATCTCTTTGCCCGCGTTTCGTCAGCTTATGCTGACGATGCTGCTCATGCCCAGCGGGTGTATGATTACATTTCGCGGCTCTGGTTCATGCCAGCAACGCCCGTGCTGTCTAACGGTGGCACTGGGCGCGGCTTGCCGATCAGCTGCTATTTGAACTCAGTCGATGATAGCCTTGAAGGCATCGTCAACACTTGGAACGAAAATGTCTGGCTAGCCTCCAAAGGCGGCGGCATTGGCACTTATTGGGGCAGCGTGCGCGGCATTGGGGAGCCTGTGGGCCTCAACGGCAAAACCAGCGGTATCATTCCGTTCGTGCGCGTGATGGATTCGCTTACATTGGCGATCAGCCAGGGCAGCCTGCGTCGCGGGTCAGCGGCCTGCTATTTGGATATTGATCATCCTGAGATTGAAGAATTCCTCGAAATCCGCAAACCATCAGGCGATTTCAACCGCAAGGCGCTCAATTTGCACCACGGCGTGCTGCTGACCGATGCGTTTATGGAGGCTGTGCGCGCGGGGTCCGAATGGAACTTGAAATCCCCCAAGGATGGCAGTGTCCGCGCCACGGTCGACGCGCGCAGCCTGTTTCAAAAGCTTGTCGAAACGCGGCTTGCCACAGGTGAGCCCTATATCATCTTCATTGATCATGTGAACAAGGCGATGCCGCGCCATCACCGCGAACTTGGCCTGAAAGTCACAACATCCAATCTCTGTTCAGAAATTACCCTGCCCACGGGTCGCGACCATCTGGGCAATGACCGCACGGCGGTCTGCTGCCTGTCATCCCTCAACATGGAAACATGGGATGACTGGAAAAACGACAAGATGTTCGTTGAAGACATCATGCGCTTCCTCGATAATGTGCTGACCGATTATATTGACCGCGCGCCGCCTGAAATGGCCCGCGCCAAATACTCCGCCAGCCGTGAACGCTCGGTTGGTTTGGGCGTCATGGGCTTCCACAGTTTCTTGCAAGCGCGCAGCATCCCGTTTGAAGGCGCAATGGCCAAAAGCTGGAACATGCGGATCTTCAAACATATCAGCCAAAGCGTCAACGAAGCCTCCATGCTGCTCGCGACGGAACGGGGCGCCTGCCCCGATGCAGAAGAACGCGGCGTGATGGAGCGCTTCTCTTGCAAAACCGCCATTGCCCCGACGGCGTCGATTTCGATCATCTGCGGCGGCACAAGCGCCTGTATTGAGCCGATCCCAGCCAATATCTACACGCACAAGACCCTGTCTGGCAGCTTCTCAATCCGCAATCCGCATCTCGAAAAGCTGCTGATTGAAAAGTCGAAGAATAGCGACGCGGTGTGGAACTCCATCCTCGAACAGGGCGGCAGCGTTCAGCATCTCGATTTCCTGAATGTCGAAGAAAAAGACGTGTTTAAGACCAGCTTTGAAATTGATCAGCGTTGGCTGATAGAGTTTGCCGCAGACCGTACGCCCTCTATCGATCAGGCGACATCACTGAACCTCTTCATCCCGGCCGACGTGGAAAAGTGGGACCTGCTGATGCTCCATTTCCGAGCTTGGGAATTGGGCGTAAAATCGCTCTACTACCTCCGCAGCAAATCCATCCAGCGCGCTGGATTTGCAGGCGGAGTTGAAGCGGACAACACTATTGACCTCAGGGAAATTGAGGTTGAGATTAAGGACTACGACGAATGTTTGGCGTGTCAGTAGTTTAGATCAAAGTGGTACTTTGATCGAGGGAGGATGATTCAGTGCGACTCGTTATTGCAGCTCTGATGACTCTCACCCTTTATGCTGTTTTTATTATATTCAAGAATCCACTTAAACATGTCTTCGCCAAAACAATAGGGAAACTAATCGTTAAAATTTCTGATCCTTGGGTGAGTTTTAGACGGAAGCGGCACCAAGAAAAGTTGGATAGGCGAATTGCAGCAGGAAGTGATCGTTATTTTGAAGAATTGAGGACTTTGCAGGCCTATGATCCTGATACTCCGTCAATTCAGCCGCCCCAAAGTGTATTTCAAAAAGTTAGTTTCGATATCTTCGTTTTTGCTATCATTACGTTTCAAATTTATAAAATAATTTCGGAGTAACCACTATGTCCCTTACCGAAGCCCGCACACAGTATAAGCCCTTCGAATATCCATGGGCCTATGATTTCTGGAAACGCCAGCAGCAGATCCACTGGATGCCTGAAGAAGTGCCTTTGGGCGAGGATTGCCGTGATTGGGCGCAGAAGCTGACTGATCATGAGCGCAACCTGCTCACGCAGATCTTCCGCTTTTTCACGCAGGCTGATGTGGAGGTGCAGAATTGCTACCACGAACATTATGGCCGCATCTTCAAGCCGACCGAAATCAAGATGATGCTCGCCGCGTTTTCCAACATGGAAACGGTCCACATCGCGGCCTATTCGCATCTGCTTGACACCATTGGCATGCCCGAAAGCGAATATGGCATGTTCCTCCAATATGAGGAAATGAAGGCCAAGCATGATTATCTCCACACGTTCGGCGTG
>JANMDQ010000030.1:0-2045 GCA_031376385.1 Sphingomonadales bacterium | reverse complement strand
TTGCGCTGCGTAGGTGAAGCGCCCGAAGCGTTCGATGGTGTAAACAAAGCCCTGACGCACCACAGTTACGCCCATGATCAGGAACAATATCGCCAACACGACCAGCACCAGCACAAAATATTCCATCAAACCCTCCTGATTTTCATCTGGGATATTGCCGTCTCGCGCATCATTCGCCAAGCATAATCGGATGAGCATGTTCGAAACCTTGCCGCCCCGTTCTGCACTCTACCTTCCAGCCTCCAATCCGCGTGCAATTGAAAAGGCGCGAGGGCTGGCGGCGGACATGATCATTCTTGATCTGGAGGATGCCGTAAAGCCGGGCATGAAAGATGAAGCGCGGGCAGCAGCCGTTGCCGCTGCACATGAAAGCTTTGGCAATAGGATCGTGGCCATCCGCATTAACGCGGCGGGAACGGCGGCCCATGCAGCGGATGTAATCGCTGTGCGCGGCTCGGCCTGTGATGTGGTCATCGTGCCAAAGGTCGAGGATGCCGAAGTTGCAGAGCGGTTGGCCGAAACACTGCGCAAGCCTCTTATCGCAATGATCGAAACGCCAAAGGGCGTGCTGAACGCAGCAGCCATCGCAGGCGCAGAGGATGTTGTTGGCCTGATCGCCGGAACCAACGATTTGGCCAATGAACTGTATATCCCGCCGGGCAATGGTCGGTCGGGGCTGGCACTTTCGTTGCAGACCATTGTGCTTGCAGCGCGGGCAGCAGGCATCTGGGCGTTTGACGGGGTGTTTAATGACCTGACCGATCTGGCAGGATTGGAGGCTGAGTGTGTGGAAGGGCGCCGCTACGGCTTTGATGGCAAGACCCTCATTCACCCCGCGCAGATTGAGGCCGCGAACCGGATATGGTCGCCTTCGCAACATGAGGTAGAGGAGGCGCGCGCGCTAATTGCTGCTGCATCGGGCGGGGCCGAACGATTTCGGGATCGGATGATTGAGACAATGCATGTTGAAATGGCGAAGCGATTGCTCGCGCGCTTGTCGGTTCAATAAGGGTGACATGATGTTTTCACTTTGGCCGTGCTATGAGGCTGAGAACGACATCGAACAGGGCCAAAGCGGATGACTTATTATCTCGGCGTTGATGCAGGCGGCAGTCATTGTCGGGCGCGGCTGGGCGATGAAACAGGGCAGGTGTTGGGCAGCGGAGAAGCAGGCCCGGCCAACACGCGTATTGGGCTAGAGGCGCTTCACAGTGCCCTGTTGGACGTATCGGGGCAGGCAATTGCTGAGGCCGGACTTACCGCCGATCAAGCCGCCACCATTCGCGCCTGTTTTGGCATCGCAGGCATTAACCGCATGGGCATGAAAGCCAAAATTCAGGCGCTGGAATTCTCTTTTGCCAATGTCGTGCTGACCAGTGATGCAGTGATTGCCAATGTCGGCGCGCACCGGGGTGGGGACGGGGCGATCCTGATCCTTGGCACGGGCAGCGTCGGGCTGGTCAAGCGCGGGGAAGATAGTTTCAGCATCGGGGGCTACGGCTTTCCAATTTCTGACGAAGGCAGCGGCGCGGCGTTGGGGTTGAGCGCCATCCGCCACGCTTTGCGCGCGCTTGATGGTCGCACACGGCCCAGCCCGCTCAGTCAAGCGGTGACCCAGCACTATGATCATTCGATCCCGCGCATCATCGCGTGGATGGATGACGCTACGCCAGCCGACTATGCCGCCATTGCGCCGCTGGTGCTCGATTATGCCGATAATGGCGACGAAATTGCCGTGTCGATCGTGCGAGAAGCGGCAACGCATGTGGAACGCTTCATCGAAACCATCACCGCGCGGGGCGCAGAACGCTGCGTGTTAATGGGCGGCATAGCGGGCCGGATCAAGCCGTGGTTGCGCGCGCGGATTGTGGCGCAACTGGATGAACCAATGGGCGACGCTGTTGATGGGGCGCTGATTTTAGCGGGGTTGATGGTGAGGGCTTAGGGTAAATCTGCACCACCCGTCATTGCGAGCGGAGCGTGGGAAAACACCGTCACCAGAGTCTGGATTGCCGCCCGTCGCTCGCAAAGACGGCAGGTGGTCG
>JANMDQ010000027.1:0-115798 GCA_031376385.1 Sphingomonadales bacterium | reverse complement strand
CCCCTTTTTTGCGGGGGGGGCGGGTTTTGGTCCTCCTGTTTATTTATAACTGCAAAACCCCCCCCCGTTTTGGGGTTGCCCCCTGGCTAAAAAAATTCCCGGGTTTATTTGTTTTTGTGTATTTGGCTCCACACCAACGGCTTGGGTGCGAGAGCTCTTTCCTAACTTGCGCAGTAAGCGGGCAGAGTGATCGGGCCAGACTTCACCCGCCATACGCCGTCGGGCAACTGATAAGCACGCCCGGCAGCCACGCGGCTGGCAAGGGTTTCGCAACCGACTGTTGCCGCGACATCCTTCACCGTCACCCCGCGCTGCGCTGCAAGCGATGTGTAAGCCGCGCGGCGTTTGATATTGATCGCGTCAACCTCGGCCCGCAGTGGGCCAGAGGCCGTGCCACGCAGCCCGAGATAGCCATCGGCCTGTTCGCCAACGGTTCCTTCGGCAAGTGCGGCAGAGACAAGGCTTCCGCTTGCTTGGGCATAGGCAGCCCCAGCAATGCCAATCACAAGGACGGCGGCAGAAATGGCAGTGATGATGCGGTTACGCTGAACGGTCATTTCGGAAACAACTCCGGGTTACTGGTGATAAGTTCTGCTGCGTCCTTCTTCAAACTCAGCACAACTTCTTGTTTTATGTTGACGTTTAGATTGATCTCAATGGGCTTATCTGGCGCCTGAACCTGCACGCACCCTCCGCAAGCCGCGACTGTTGCGGCGAGAAATAAGGGTGCGATGCGTTTCATAACGCCCGACGTTGCACGGGATCGCACTTCGGTCAACACAAAGTCACTCATGGTACAGGTCTACTTTCAGAAGGCTGAACGGGTTTGGGATCTTCTTTCGGCACAGGTTCCAACTGCGGCAGGATGCGGTTGATCAGCACCGACGGATCGTTGAAAGACCGGGTCATTTCAAACAATTGACGAAACTTTGCCGTGATGGTGATGTTGAAAATGAACGGGATTTTGTTCAGGCCCGTGACCTTGATCGGGATCGGGAATTTGGCCCGAACGCCGTTGATGGGTGCTTGATTGATGCCGGCAAAGCTGATTCGCGTGATCACATCACCGTCAATCGCCCCGTCCAAATCAATGGAAAGCCGACTATATTTGATGGATTTCAGCGCATCAAAGGCAAAGCGCGCCATTGATCCGATATTCTCGTTCGAAATTTCACCAACGTAAGACAGGGTGCCGCCGTCACGTGCGATAATGCGCCCGCCGACGATCCGGCCACCGTCCTTGTCAAAAATCATCGGCAGCGTGCCATCGAACGTGCCGGTTGCCGAGACATTTTCAAATTCCATCGCAGCAATGAAGCGCGACATATCGAGCCCCTCAACGCGGAAGGTCAATCGTCGTTCCGCGCTTTGATTGAGGTCCAGCAGCGTTGGTTCAAGGATCAGGAACCCGCCCGCAAAGGGCCAGCGTCCACCGCTTACTTGGGCTTTAAGATTAGGGAGCAGCTGATAGGTCACTTGGCCGTCCAGCACCGCGATGCCGGGATTAACGCCGCCGAGTTTGATGACTTGGTTGGGCTCTGTCACCAGCCCCAGCAGATCAGACAAGCGGATTTCCCCGTTCAGGCCTGTAATGGGCCCAAAGGCGGCTGCCATATCCAGTCCGCTCGTACGGAATACTCCAGTCGACTTAACGCCGCGCGGGGTCCAATTGATCCGCCCTTGACCACTGACTGCGCCAGATACATTTGCGATAACACCCAAAGTGATTGGTGTCAGTTCTTCTGGTTGCAGCACATTGCCAAAGGTGAGGCCGTCCACATCAAGCAACGCTTGTCCCGTGCCGTCGGAGAAGCGGTGATCAATCGTTACGCGGCTGACTGTGGTTCCCGTCTTTGGCGCGCGCAGCGTTCCACCCGCGCGGATCACTCCGTTCGCAAAGCGCAGGCTAAAATCGTCGGAGAGCAGAGGGCTGAAGCGATATTCGGCGTTGGCATCCGCGACTTTGACTGAAGCGCGGGTCAAAAACACGCCGTTATCAAAACTCCATCCGCCCGACCCTTCTGTCATCAACAGCGGCACAGGCCCAATTTGGCCCGCTGCCCCCGAATAGCGTCCGGTGAGGCCTTTGCCCGCAAGCGAACCGGTGAGTGACGCCACATTCAGCAGCGTCGGCCGCCCGTCGGCTGCCATCCGCACACCCAAGCTGTCCACTCCAAACACCCGCCGTGCCATATCATAGCGAGCCGCACTGGCCGCAAAGCTGATCGGCGAAGGACCAATGCGACCGGCAAAACGCGGCGACGAGATGCGAACGTCATTGCCACTGATGCAGAGTGGCACTGTGGCGGGAGACAATGTCAAATCCGCAAAGCTCAACCGTTCGAAGCGTGGCGTGTGGCATCCGGCAATCAAAGCTTGGACGGGGCGCATCGCAATAGGCAGGCTCAACCCCGTCACGCGCCCGCCCGCAATAGGGCCATCCAACGTTGCCACAGTATCGACGCTTAACCCTTGCGCGCCAAAGCTGAACCGCACGGGCGTAAGCGCCAATCGCGACCCGCCAGCAACCAATGGTGCGATGATGGCTGTTCCTTGGCGACCGTTCACAGAGACACGACTACTCGGAAAACCGCCTCCGGTCAGAGTGCCGTTCCCTGCAAATTCGACGCCGCCATTTGGCCACCGCATATCAATCGGCGCGTCTCCGTTGAACGTAAGCTTGGCTCCACTAAGGCTTTGCGCCGTCACATCGCGGACGATCAGCCCGCCTTCACCACCGCGCTGATCGAGACGGTAGTTGGCCCTTATATCACTCCCCCGCGCCAGCCCCGCGACGGCGCGGTTGATCTGATCCATAATAGGACCGATGGGAGAACTGGAGGCACTCTTCTGTGTGGCGGCAATGCGGTCGAGCATGCTGCGTTCTGGCACGACGCCTTTGGCAGAAACGGCACCCTCTGATTCAAGCGCCATGTTTTTTCGCAGGACGTTGCTAAGGGCGTACGTGCCAGACAATCCTGTTCGGGCGAAAGCAAATTTAGGTGCTGATCCACTAAGCGCAGAGATACTATATTTTCCAGTCATGGCAGTGCCATTTCCCGAAAAATTAGTGTCTAACGAAACAGCCTTGGCAGACAGTCCCATCCCAATCAGCGACCGCGCACCAAGATCAACATCACCGCCAAAACTGTCAAATGTTTTGAGACTGCTGAAAGCCGCAGTGCCGGAAATGGCACTGGCTGCAACCCCAACACAGTCTAACCGAGCAACAGAAACAGGCCCCGCAGCAAAAGGGGCGCCGCCGCTGGTGAGTATATTGCCCTCAAACTGAACTGCCCGCGCACCGCAATTGCCGTCTGCCAGCGAGGGCGCACCAATTGCGACTCTCCCTTTGAAGCCATTCGCCACATTGCCTTTGCCCTGCAGGTGCACGCCAACGCCGCCATAAGGTGTGCCTAGGCTGAGGATCGCATCGCTGAGCGCAACATCAATATCAGGAAGTGTCAGGGCATCGCCAGTTGGGGCAGGAAGCAATTTATCAACTGCGCCAAACGTAACAGCGCCATTCATTAGCCGCCCGCGCAGCCGGACGCCGCCTGCGCGCACGGCGCGGATTGTTGCACCGCCAAAGCCCACTGAAGTGTCAATTTCTGCCCAGTCCGCTGTCAAATCTGGGTTGGCGGGATTGCCTATGACGATATTTTCGATCCGCTGACGCTTCGTCCCAATGGCCTTAATGTCATAGCTGGCAGTGACGCCGCGTGTCCGCAGTTCGTCATCAATATAGGATTTGGCAATGGGGTCGCGTTTCACCCAAACGACAACAAGCGCAACGACGGTCAGCGCGATAAGCGACCCTCCAACCCAATATCGCTTTCGTTTGGTACTTGCCACTGAACTCATAAACCCATCCAAGCCGCTTTAGTTCCCATGTTCAAGCTGAATTGCGGCAAGAATTGCGCGCAAACGTTCGAACGGTTAGCGTATAGAGTATGAAGGCGGACTCCACAGATGGTACTGGCCACCGCGCAAGGCTGCGCTCTCGGCTGATTGAGGGCGGCGGAGACGCGCTGATGGATCATGAGCTTATCGAATTTCTGTTGATGCTGGCCATTCCCCGTGTTGATACCAAACCTTTGGCCAAACGGCTGCTGAACGAATTTGGCGGCATCGGAGGCCTGCTATCAGCGGATGCCGAAGCCATCATGCGCAGTGGCGGGGTGGGCGAATCTGCGGCGGCCGCACTTAAGATTGTGCAAGCGGCGGCCCTTCGGATGCTGCGCAGCGAAGTGAAGGCACAGCCGATCCTCGCCAGTTGGCAGGCGATGCTTGATTATCTGCGCGTTGATCTCGCCCATATCACCGTCGAACGTGTCCGTGTGTTGCACCTTAACAGCAAAAATATGCTGATCCGTGACGAGCTGATGGCCGAAGGCTCCATCGACCAAGCCGTCATCCACGTTCGCGAAGTGATCCGCCGCGCAATTGATTTGGGCAGTGCAGCGATCATATTGGTCCATAATCATCCATCAGGCGATCCCAAACCTAGCCGCGCTGATATCCTCCTAACCCGTGATATTGCTGATGCTGGTAAAAAGCTTGGGATTTCAGTGCATGATCATGTTATCATCGGCGCGGCGGGGCATAGTTCAATGCGAGCGATGGGATTACTCTGATGGATATGGATAGACGCCTTTTTTGCGCCAGCGGTCTGGCGCTGCTCGCCGCTCCTGCTGCTGCTTATCCGCCAAAGCGCGCGTCAGAAATGTTGATCGAAGCCGCGCGTCGGCAGGTGGGCGTCACACTCAGTTATGATCCGGCCTATACGCGGCTTGCGTTCCCGGGTGGCGACGTTCCGCGCGCCAAAGGCGTGTGCACTGACGTTATCATTCGCGCTTACCGCGACGCTTTTGGCATTGATCTTCAGGCACTTGTCAACGCCGATATGAAAGCGGCCTTTTCCACTTATCCCAAACGCTGGGGCCTTCGCACGACCGACCGTAATATCGATCATCGGCGCGTGCCAAATTTACAGACTTTCCTCAAACGCCAACGGGCGCAGCTGCCTATCCCTGAAGACGGACGGCAATGGAAACCCGGCGACATCTTTACAAGTCTGGTGGGCGGCAATCTGCCTCATATCGGGATCGTCTCTTATGATCGGGGCCGGTCAGGCCGGTATATGATCCTGCACAATATCGGCGGCGGGGCGCGCCAAGAAGATGCCTTGCTCGATCACAAGATCACTGGCCGATACCGTTGGAAAGTTGAGGCATGATGGCAAGTCAATTTCAACACGCGCTTCTTCCCCGGGCCAGCCGGGATGAAGCGGCGCGGCAGGATTTTATTACAGCTCTACGCGGCCATATGCAGGGGTCGCTAACGCCCGGTAATCAGGCCGTCTATCATGCGCGCACGAAACAGGCCTTTATCGACGAACATGGCCGCGAACCGGCGAACCGCCGCGAAGTCGCCACAGTGATGAAGCCTGATCCTTACTATCAATTCTGGTCTGCCCTGCAGCGGGTGACGCAACAGGCGATTTGGGACAGTGTGACCGATACGGTGGACCGCGATCATGAAGCCTTCAAAGCTACAGCAGCGAATTTGGCGCGCGCCAATCCGGCAGGTGGAACGCTTCAACTAAATCCCAATTTGCCAATGCCGTCTTACGTAACAGCAGCTGACATCCACTTGATGCCGGGCGGCTATGTTGGCACCGACCCATCGGACATGCGCCAAGGGCCGCTTTATGATCGTGGACTCTATCTTTACATCGCCGGCAATTGCGGACCGGAGAATGATGGGCTGACGCATATGCTGAATGCCGCGCTTAAGGCGAGGATGCCCGCTTTTAAACCGCGGCGCATCCTTGATATGGGCTGCACCATTGGCAATTCGACAGTGCCCTGGAAAAAGCTTTATCCTGATGCCGAAGTGGTCGGGATTGATGTTTCTGCAACAGCCCTCCGCTATGCCCATTCGCGCGCGGAGGCTCTTGGGCAAAGGGTCGAATTTATTCAAACCAATGCTGAACATACTGAATTTGAAGACGGCAGCTTTGATCTCGTCACGTCTTGCCTCCTTCTCCACGAAACCTCCGCCAGTGCCTTGCCCCGCATCCTCGCCGAGAGCAGCCGCTTGCTCTCCCCCGGCGGAGTGATGGCGCATTTAGATGTGCCGCAGGTGCTGGGCCTTGCGCCGTTGCAGGCCTTCCTCACCAGCTGGGAAGAGGAGAATAATAATGAGAATTTCGCTCATCTGATCCGCGAGATGGACTTGCCGGCTGTCGCCCGTGCAGCCGGATGGGCCGAAGCCGCGATCAGCCAACCCAACATCCCGATGGCGGGCGGTGTGGACGTGCGCAATTATGATGCGTCGCGGCAATTGGCATGGACATTTCTGTTGGGACAAGCATGAGCTCACCGCGCACGCCCAAGGGCAAAAAACCGGCCTATTTCGCTGATCCGGCGACTGACAAGCTTTTGCAAATGGTCATTACATTGGCAGGCGAACTCTCCGTCACGCGGGATCGACTCGATCTATTAGAGCGGCTGACAACACAACCCGGCGCATTAGAAGCTATGTCTCTTTCTGGCGATGAAGTGACAGAACGCGACGCCAGCCGGGCCGATTTTGTGGCACGTGTCTTGCGCGTTCTCAATCAGGACCTCGAAGAAATTACGAACCCTGACGCGCGTGGTTTTGATGAGATGGTGGCTGAGTTGAGTGTGAAGGGATAGCGCCCCCCATAGAAATGGATTAGCGCGCGCAAATGACACATCGCTTTTCTTTCACCATTTCGGCGACCGATGGCCACGCGCGTACAGGCACAATCCAAATGCAACGCGGTGAGATCCGCACCCCTGCTTTCATGCCAGTCGGTACAGCTGCGACGGTTAAAGCCATGAAGCCGGCTGATGTAAGGGCGGCAGGCGCAGACATCATTCTTGGCAACACTTATCATTTGATGCTGCGGCCGGGTGCGGAGCGGATGGACCGGCTGGGCGGGCTGCACCAGTTCATGGGATGGGACCGTCCTATCCTGACCGATAGCGGTGGGTACCAAGTGATGAGCTTAGCATCCTTGCGCAAAATCACTGAACAAGGCGTGGCGTTTGCGAGCCATATTGACGGATCGCGTCATATGTTATCGCCCGAACGCTCGATGGAGATTCAACGGCTGCTGAGCTCTGACATCGTTATGGCATTTGACGAATGCCCGGCAAACGGCGTGTCGAGGGATGAAGCAATCAAATCGATGGAGCTCTCGATGCGTTGGGCCAAGCGGTCCCGCGATGCATTTGACAGCGGCGGTGATCATGCGACGCGCGCTGCGCTGTTTGGCATTCAGCAAGGCTCGCTTGATCAGGATTTGCGGCTTCGCTCGGCGCAGGCGCTGACTGAAATCGGCTTTGATGGCTATGCGATTGGTGGCTTGGCCGTAGGCGAAGGCCAAGAGGCGATGTTCGGCTGCCTTAACTATGCGCCGGGGCAATTGCCTGCGGATAAGCCGCGCTATCTCATGGGCGTTGGCAAACCTGACGATATTGTTGGTGCCGTTGAACGCGGCGTCGATATGTTTGACTGTGTGCTTCCCACGCGGTCCGGGCGTAACGGGCAGGCCTTCACCTGGGATGGCCCGATCAACATCCGCAACGCCCAATATGCGGAGGATCAAACGCCCCTTGACCCCGCATCGCCCACGGCGGGTTGGACCAAGGCTTACTTGCACCACCTGGTGAAATCCAAAGAAATGCTGGGTGCGATGTTGATGACGGAACATAATCTGTGGTTCTATCAGCAACTGATGGCCGGACTTAGGGATGCCATTGGCGCTGGGGATTTGGCTGCTTTCGCCGCGGCATTTCGGGGGCGCTATTTTGCAGGCAACGCTAAGACTGCGGCTAAAAGCTGAACCCGCTGTCAGTCAGTTTCAACGTCTTGATATTCATTCCAAACGTCGCCTGCGCCATTGCGCCAACAGTGACGCTATAGTCAGACTTAGCGCTCGCTCCGTTCAGTTTGGCGGATTCGTAACCCGTTTGTATAAAAATCGCGAGCATGAGGGCCGTGTCGGAGACCTGCTGGCGTTGTGCAGGAGGCATGCTGGTAATGCTGGCATCTACCGATAGCGCGGTGGCCAATTGATTGCGCACCGCCGACGCTTGTTGGCGTGTCGCGTCGCGGTCATCCATCACAGCGACGCTGCGCATAGTTTCAAGGAGGATCGCGAATGTATCGGCCAAATTGTTGACGCTCATGCCGTATTTGCTGGAAAACTCAGGTTCCACCAAACTGAACGGCGCGCCTGGCGGCATGATGATGTTGAGCACACTGGTGGCCGCTGCATTGCCGGTTCCCAATTGGCTGACGAAGGAGGCCCGCGTCTGCTGGCGTTGGCGCGCGTTGGGCGTGAAGGCGAAGCGGTCGGAGAGGGACTTGCCACTGACTGCATTTTGCGCAGCGCCGGTTTTGGAAAAGGCACTGGCCAAGCTGCCAAAGGACAGCCCACCAATTGAACTTGTGCCGCCACAGTCTTTACACACAGGCGGCGGAGGCACCAGTTTCGTCTGAACTGCAGGCGCCAAGAACCGCTGCAAATTCTCCCGCGCGACATCGACATATTGCCCGCCGGGGAAGCGTTTGAGATAATCCTTGTAGGCCCGTTCCGTATTCGCGGTAACTGTGCCCTGCCAATAAAGGGTGTCCGATGAAGGCGAATTCACCGGCGGCGGAGCAACGCTTGCGACTTGCAGCGCTCCGCCTGCTGCGGGCACGAAGTAGAAGGCATTCCCGGATAGTGAGCCGTAGGTAAAAGGTTCCTGCGTGCGGCCGGTTGTCTGAAGCACATCATCGCGGACAGAGCGGAAGAGCAAGCTGATCTCCAGCCCCGGTTGCACGAGCCGCCGGGCCATCGCCTCGGCAAAGGGGCTGTTTGCGCCGGATCCATCGGCTGCTGTCGCTCCTGCCTTGGCCGCGTAAACGACTAGAGTTTCGCCCTCCGGCTCAACTGCCGCCAACCCGCGCCCGACGGCCCGGTTGCGTAGCGTCCGCTGCATCGTCGCGATGAAAGGATTATTACGGCACGCATCAAGCACAACAATCCGCATCCGTGCCGACTCGCTCATCAACATCACAGTGTCTAGTCGCGTGGCTTCAACTTCTAAATCCCGGTCGCGTTGGAGAATGGCATCGGTGGGGATCAGATAATTCTGTCCGCCAGCTTCAATGCCGTGGCCTGCGTAATAGATGAGCGCGACATCCGCCCCTTCGGATTTCTGGCCGAACAGGCTTAACTCACGGTCCATTGCGGTTTTGCCAAGGTCAATTTTGACATCGACGGACGTAAAGCCAGCCTGCCGGAGCGATTTCGCGATCAGCGCGGCATCGGCGGCGGGGTTTTTCAGGCTCGTAGCGTTGGCGTAGCGGCCATTGGCGATAATCAGAGCTACTCGCTTGGCCTGAGCCGGTGCGGCCATGAAGAGTGATAGGATCAAGGAGAAGGCCAGCAATCCGCTCTTGATCATATTCTGCCCTTCACACTGTCAGAACGCAGAGGCTAACACTGCATCTTTGCCATTGGCAACCTGCATTTTGCCGCATAGAGCCTAAGCCTATGGAACCCGTCAGCATCATCGAAGGCAAAGCCTATCCTTTCGGTCTCAAAAATATCGACACGGACGTCATCATTCCGGCGGAATGGCTAAAAACCATCAGCCGCACCGGCCTTGGCAAAGGGGCGTTTGAGGCCCTGCGCAAAGACCCGGATAATCTGTTCGACAGCCCCGAATATGCCGGATCGCCGATCCTGATTGCTGGCGATAATTTTGGCTGCGGGTCGAGCCGCGAACATGCGGCCTGGGCACTGGCGGACCTTGGCATAACAGCGGTTATCGCGCCGAGCTTTTCCGATATCTTCTCCGGCAATGCCTTCAAAAACGGCATTCTCACAGTCGTTCTTCCCCAAGAAGCTGTCGACCGCTTGATGGAAGTCGCGAAAACAGACACCATTCACATTGATCTTGACACTCAGACTGTGACGACACCGTTTCAGGATCGTTTCAGCTTTGAAATTGATCCTTTCCGTAAACATTGCTTATCCAACGGTCTGGATGAAATCGGCCTGACGATGGCAATGGATGAAAAGATTACGACTTACGAAAACAGAGCCCACGCCGCATGGCCGTGGGCCGCAGCAGGAGTGACACCGTGAAAGCCCTATTATCCAAAGCCGCCGGTGGCCCCGAAACATTGGTCTTGGAAGATGTGGCTGATCCCGTCGCAGGGCCAGGTGAAATTCTGGTTGCGATCAAGGCCTGTTCCGTCAATTTCCCTGACGTGCTGGTCATTGAGGACAAATATCAATTCCGTCCTGTGCGCCCCTTTTCCCCCGGTAATGATGTCGCTGGCGTGGTGGAGGCGCTGGGCGAAGGCGTGACGCAGTGGAAAGTGGGTGACCGTATCCTTGGCAGCGCGGGCGGCGCAGGCGGGATGGCCGAAAAATGCGTGATGCCTGCTGAGCGCGCTTACGCCCTTCCCGATGACCGCAGCTTTGCCGAAGGATCATCGCTGTTGATGACTTACGGCACAACCATCCACGCGCTGCTTGACCGGGGCAGCATCACAGCGGGCGAGACAATGCTTGTGCTGGGTGCGGCTGGCGGCGTTGGCATGTCGGCGGTGGAACTGGGCGTGGCGCTTGGCCTGCGCGTTGTGGCGGCCGTGTCATCCGAAGAAAAAGCAGCGGCGGTGAAGGCGATTGGTGCATCTGAAGCCGTCATCTATCCACGTGGTCCGCTGGACCGGGATACGCAAAAGGCTCTGTCTGCGGCGTTCAAAGATGCGGTCGGGCCGGACGGAGCGCATATCGTCTATGACATTATCGGCGGTGATTATGCTGATCCGGCGATCCGCTGCATCGCGTGGGAGGGCCGCTATCTGGTGATTGGCTTTACCGCTGGCATCCCCAAACTGCCGCTTAATCTGACCTTGCTCAAAAGCTGCGACGTGCGCGGCGTGTTCTGGGGCGCGTTTACGGTGCGGGAACCCGAAAAGAACCGCCAGAATATCGAACAATTGTTCACGATGTGGCGTGAAGGCAAGATCAAGCCACTCGTCAGTGAGACGTTTCCCTTGGCGCGCGGCGGCGAAGCGATTGCCAAAATGGCGGCGCGCGAAGCGATTGGCAAACTTGTCGTCACTATGGATTGAGTTTGCGGATTGAGTTTGGATTGGTTGAACGCAGCGGCGTGCCAACCTATATGAGCTGTACGAATTGAGAGGGAACGCAATGACCAGTTTTGACGGCCGCGAACAGGGTTTTGAATCCAAGTTCGCCCATGATGAAGAAATGGCATTCCGCGTCACAGCACGCCGTAACAAGCTGACTGGAGTGTGGGCCGCTGGCCGCATGGGGCTGACATCTGAAGAAACTGATTCCTATGCCAAAAGCGTGGTTCAGGCCGATTTTGAAGAAGCTGGCGACGAAGATGTCGTGCGCAAGCTGATGGGTGATTTGACCGCCGCTGGCGTTGAAACCAGCGACGAAGAAGTGCGCAAGGCCTTGTCCGACATGACCGTTGAGGCGCGTCGCCAATTGATGGAATCGAAATAGCTCGTGCCTATGGCCGCCTCTGAAATAGAAAGCCTAATTGTCGCTGCCATTCCAGATGCTGTGGTGGAAATCACCGATCTGGCAGGGGACGGCGATCATTATTCCGCCAAAGTAACCGCCGCCAGCTTTGAAGGGATGAGCCGTATGGCCCGCACCCGCGCCATCTATGCCTCGCTTGGCGGGCGCATGGGCGGCGAACTTCACGCGCTTCAATTGACCACTGCAACTCCTTCCTAAGAGAGATTAAATCATGACCAACCCTACCCACCAACGGATCAGCGATATTGTCGCTAAGGATGATGTCGTGCTGTTCATGAAAGGAACGCCTTATTTTCCGCAGTGCGGATTTTCTTCCAAAGCCATTTCGATTCTGGAACACACCGGCGTTGCCTATGCGAGCGTCGACGTGCTGCAAGACCCCGAAATTCGCGGCGGCATCAAGGAATTTTCTGATTGGCCCACCATCCCGCAGCTTTATGTGAAAGGCGAATTCATTGGCGGATCAGACATTATGATGGAAATGTTTGAAGCCGGGGAATTGGCAGAATTGATGGAAGAGCAAGGAGTCGCAAAGGCTTAGGGGAGAGCAAGCCTCTGTTTAACGCAGAGGAAAATGCTAACGAGTTTAAGGGCGTCTAGGGCCAAACGGTAACTGACACAAATCAGTTAAAAATATATTGATATGTTGTAACATTATATTTACTGGCAGCTGATCGTCCCGATTGGAGCTGCCCCAATGCCTCGCCTGTTCAACATTACGCTGCTTGCCTCCACATTGATCGCTGCGCCTGCATATGCGCAGTCCGAGCCTGCAGATAAGAATGATCATCATCTGGATGATCCCGAAATCGTGGTGACTGCTCTATTTGGTCGTAATCAGGCAGACATATTGTCGGGCACGTCAGTTGTCACTGGCGATGAATTGGCCCGTGATATTCGTTCTACCATTGGCGAAACGCTGACGCGCCAGGCAGGGGTTTCCTCGACATCCTTCGGCCCCAATGCATCGCGGCCCGTGCTGCGCGGGTTTCAGGGGGAACGGGTTCGAGTGCTGTCCGACGGGATTGGCAGCTTTGACGTTTCCAACACCAGCGTTGATCATGCCGTAGTCATCAATCCGCTGACCGCTGACCGCATCGAAGTGCTGCGCGGGCCGTCTGCGCTGCTGTTCGGATCATCCGCCATTGGCGGCGTGGTGAATGTGATTGACAGCCGCATTCCCCGCACAGTGCCGGACAGCGGCTTCCACTTTGATGGGACTGTGACCTACGGCACCGCCGCACAAGAGCGGGCCTTTGGCGGTCGCGTTGATCTGGGCCTGGGCGAGCGTTTCGTCATTCATCTTGATGGAACTTACAACAAAAGCGGCAATTTGCGTGGCGGTGGCTTTGCACTGACGCCTGCACTGCGCGCCGAAGCGGCCTTGAGCGGCGATAGCGAGATTGAGGCGCTGGCCAATCTTAAAGGGAAAATTCCGAATACAGCCGGGCGCACATGGGAAGTGGCGGGTGGTTTTGCTTATGTGACCGAAAGTGCAAATTTCGGTGCATCTGTCAGTCGGTATGACAGTCTCTATGGTGTACCTGTTCGCTTTGCCACGACCGCGCCCCTCCCCGGCGAAGCGGGGCCAGAGGAAGTTCGTCTGGACGTTAAGCAGACGCGCTTTGATGTTCGCGGTGAAGTTAACCCCGCCAGCGGCTTTTTCGATGCAATCCGGTTTCGCGGTGGCTATGCCAATTACAAGCATAATGAATTAGAAGACACGGGTGAAATTGGCACGACGTTCCTGAACAAAGGCGGCGAAGCGCGCTTAGAGCTGGTTCAGAGAGACCGGGATGGATGGAAAGGCGCAATTGGCGCTCAATATGTCAACCGCCGCCTGAACATCATTGGCGCGGAAAAATTCCTGCCGCGTAGCACGACTAATCAAATTGGGCTGTTCACGGTGCAATCATTCGATCTGGGGGCAGCGCGAGCCGAGGTTGGCGCTCGTGTTGAGAAGTCACGCGCAAATGCGGATGCGGACGCAACACTCGGCAACCCCAATCTGCGCCGCAATTTCACAGCCATTTCTGGTTCGGTCGGCGGCAACTATGAATTCACCGGCGGCTGGCGGATTGGCCTCAACGCCTCTTACACCCAGCGCGCACCAGCGGCGGAAGAGCTTTACGCCAATGGGCCCCATGCTGGCACTCAGGCATTTGAGATCGGCAATCCCAATTTCAAGAAAGAAAAATCCACGGGGCTGGAACTGACATTGCGCGGGGACAGCGGCCCGTTCAAAATTGCAGGCTCGCTTTACCACAGTTGGTTCAACGGCTTCATTTACGAACAGCCCGATGGCACTGTCGAAGACGGCCTGCCCGTGTTTGAATTTTTGCAGGACAAGGCGCGCTATTACGGGGCCGAACTTGATATATCGGCGGAGGTTTATAAGTCTGACGATCTGACGGTGACGCTGGACGGTGTCGCTGACTTCACGCGCGCGAAAATCCTGCGCACAGGGCCAGACGCCAGCGCGCCCCGCATTCCAGCATTTCGTATGCTTGGCGGCATTGAGGCCGAAACCGACAAAATCATCTTGCGCACTGAAGTGGAACGAGTGAGCGGGCAAAAGCGTGTGGCAGCGTTCGAAACGACAACGCGTGGATTTACTTTAGTCAACGCAAGCCTGACAGCCAAGCCGTGGGGCGCGGATAAGGATGTGGCTTTAATCTTTTCAGCCAACAATATCTTTGACGTAGAGGCGCGGCGTCATGCGAGTTTCTTGAAGGACTATTCGCCTCTGTCTGGTCGGGACTTTCGCGCGACGATCAGGTTTGGATTTTAACGGTTGGCTGACAACCAGATATAGGTGTCATTGCGAGTGAAGCGCGGCAATCCCGTTTTCAGTGCCTCTGGTTTGCTGCGTTCCGCTCCCAATGACACGGTCCGATCCTTAATTCGCCCCACGAACCCTTTCCGCCAGCAAACTCCGCACTAGCGGCTGCATGGTGGCGTCAAACTTAGCCAGCATCACATGTTCATCAGCATTGTCGAAATGAGTGACCAATTCCCGCCCGTTCCAGCGGTGGATGGCATAGGCAGGCGGATCGGCAATAATCATGGGACGGTCATCGGGCATCTCGGGGTCCATAGGTGCAAGTTCTAAAGCCACTTGTGGCGCGGTGGAGGCGCAGATGCTGATCGTCTGGCCGCGCCATCCGACCGAGATTGGCCGGTGCAGGTGACCGCAAATGATACTGACAAGCTGCGACGCCCCCTCAATCGCCTCTGCAAATCGTGTTACCCAAGGCTCATCGGGGTGGGTGTTCATCCAGTCTATGCCAACTTCAACGGGCGGATGATGCATGATGATCGCCGTTGGCTGATCAGTCTTTTCAGCTAACCGCGCCCTCAGCCAAGCCGCCCGCACGTCGCAAAAGGAACCGCCGTGGCGACCTTCCTCAAGCGTATCAATGAACAACAGGCGTAGGCCATCTGCCTCCACTTCATATTGCACAAAGTCATCGACGAGCGTCACTTGAGGGAAAGCAGCACTGAAATTGGCGCGGTCATCATGATTGCCGGGGCAGGGCCAGACTGGGAAAGGGCAGAGGCTGAACGCATTGTTGAGGCGGCGGTAAGACTCAGCATCCCCGCGGTCCACCAAATCGCCAGTCGCCAACAGCATCGTGGGGCGCGGAGACATCGTGGCAAAATGCTTGATGACTTGGTCCAGCCGCTTCCGGTTGAACTCCGATGGATTATCCGCATCAAAACCGAGATGAACGTCCGTGACCTGAGCGATCAGCATGACGCCCTCAGATCGCAGCTACTTCTGCGCAAACCGCACCGTCTTATAGAGCGCCGCTGTGGTTGCAGCAGGCTTAGGTTTTCCAGACTTTGCGTCCCAAGGCGCACTGCCATCCATATGATAATCATGGCACATGGCGCAGGTCGATTCGACGGGCTTCTTCACGGCTATCAGGCTTTCTCCTGTGCCACCAACATGGCAGGTGCGGCAGCTTTTCTGATTGGGGAGCAACAGGTCAGTCGCAACCTTTGATGTGCCTGCGGCGTGGCATGACGCGCAGCTTTCCTGCTTGTGCGCATCATGATCGAACCAGCCCTTGTTCATATATCGATCAGGCTGAACGACCTTTTGCACGCTCCATCCACCAGCCACAGTCGGCGTAACGACATGACAATCATAGCAGGCCCCGCCGCGCGTGAAGACCGCGCGAATGGCCTCATCCGCTTGCCCCGGCCACGCCCGCGCGCCAGCGGCAAAATCAAATGCGGTTTCGGCGGCTGCATATTCACCGGGGCGGCGGCGCGCCATGCCGGATAGATTGATCGGGCGCTGCGGCCCTGTTGAGCGGTAGAAAGCGCGCAAATCAGCAATCACTTGTTCAGGCTTACCGTGGCGAAGCGTTCGGATCGTGCCGCCAATTTTGTCAAACGCCAGACTGTGGCACATGGCACAATCAGCCTCCATTTCGGTGGGCAGAAAGCGGGTGCCGTCGGCTGTCGGAGTATGGCAATCCTTGCACGCTAGGCTATTGCCCCAGCCCTGCTCCGCCTTCATCGTCTGCGCCATCCGTGCGATGCCGTTCGTTTTCGACATATGAACATCGTGCGGGAATTTCAGCCCATTATTCTCTGTCAGCGGCCCATCAAGCACCACTCGTTTGGTCAGCCGCTTGTCACCATCAAAGCCGGCCGTAATCGCGGGCATAAACTGTGGATGATCAATCCCGAAATCACCTGCACTACCAAGCTTCGTATCGGGCAGCCGCGTTTTCATGTCCGCGTGGCAATCGGCACAGAATTTCTGCGCCGTCGGCTCCATATGCCCTGCACCTTCATGTTCGCTATGGCATTCGACGCAGCGTCCTTCGGGAATGCCAAAGCTCGCCTCAAACATTCGCTCCACTTTGCCGCCGAACCCTTTGGGGGCCATCGACTGCCCCTGGCGCGCGGCATCGGCATGTTCGTGCGCATCTTCCTTGTGACAGGTCAGGCATGTCTTATCCGTCACCGATTCGAATTTATTCACATGACAAGCCTGGCAGTTATTTTCGAGGCTCTTGTGGGAAAGGCTGAGACTGCCCGAAGTCCACATCGTATCCGCATGAAACCCTGCGTCGCGCGTCTTGACGCCCTGCGATGTAGCATAAGTGTAGATGGGCCAGATCAGGAAAAGAGCCAACGTGGCTGCAATCAACGCCCAAGCTGCCGGTCGCCGCCCCGGAAGGAGGCCCTGCAATTGGAACAGTTTTGACACGTCCTTTGTATCGGCTGAGTCTGACACCGCAGCGATCCGCTCGACGGCAATCACCACAGCACCGTCCTCTTGCATCACATTCAGCCGGTGACTGCCAAAGCGAAGTTCGCCGCCGATGGCAGGATCCAGCGTAACGGCCTGAACATTACGCCCATCGGCATCAAAGCCCAGTTCCCCCTGCGCCTCAATCAGCAACTTACCGCCGTCTAAGATCGATGCCTTGGCATGGCGCATATCCACGCCCAGATCAGCCAGATGAATCTCGCAAGCGGAATCACGGCCAATATAGATTTGCCTCGTGGCAAGCGTAGTCGGGCGGACAATTTGCCGGCCGTCGGCTGTGGTTGAGATTTGGCGGATGATGAAGCTCATGATCAGGCGCTCACCAGTAGAAAAACACACTGATGATATGCGCGATCAGCGCAGCAATCAGGGCGAAAGTGATGGGGACGTGGATGTAAAGCCAGAATTCGAGCAGGGCCTTAATCTGTAAGTGCCGCCGCACCCGGGCGAGCATGGATGATTTACGTTCCAGTAGCCCGTCAACCCGTTCAAGAGGATCATGGCCATTATCTATGCGATTGCGGGTGGCCTGACGCAGCTCTGCATGCACCCGCCGCGTGGCGCAATTGGGATAGCTGCGGAACAGCCGCGCGCGCAGGCCGTCGCTGAAAGGATCTTGCTCCAACGATTCCCGAACAAGAGCGGCATAATTCTGAGGCAGGGGTTGAGCTGCATCATGCAATTGCCGGTCAATTGCGCGCAGGCTTTCCAGCATTTGCGTTTCCGTCACTTCATCACGGTTGAAACTCAATTGTTGCGGGAGAGTTGAATAGGCGAAGATGCCAAACAACCCGGATATGATGACAATCATCATCAAAACGTAAGACAGCGTGTGGACATTCCAGCCGAACTGAAACCCTGTATGCAGCGTCGCAACGATGATCAGGCTCAGCCCCAGATAAACATGGGCGGACGTCCATGCTTTCAGTGACCAGGCTTTGGGCGTCATATTGCGTTTGCGGATGCCCAGCGTCGTCAGCCAGATGATCAAGCCTGCGCCGATAGTGCCCAGCGTATAGCCATACCAGCTCCCACCGTTGTGGCGTGGCTCCACATCAATGATCACATAAGCCACGATCACGATCAGGCTGAAGATTGATGCAAATTTCAGCCAGTAAAAGTTCCGGTGGCGCAGGAACCCCTCATGAAAGCCGTCGCTTTTGACGCGGCCAGTTTGCCGGCGTGCCTTACCTGAGGGCGCCTGCGTCGCCATCAGATGGGATCCTTTTCAAGGCGGGCAACAGAGAGAAACTGTTCAGGCGACACGCGGATGGCAGCTCCCGTCGGGCAAGCGCGCACACAGGCCGGGCCGCCTTCAATGCCGGAACACATATCACATTTGATGGCCTTCTTGGCCTTTTCCACGCCGGGTTCTGCGGTGGCATAGCTCCATTTCTTGCTCGGCTCGCCGGGGCCTGGGCCAGCCCCGAAAAGCAGCCAGCTGAGCAGGCCGGGCTTCTTCGGCGGCACAGCATCCATGCGGATAACGCCGTAGGGGCAATTGCGCTGACAATTGCCGCAGCCAATACAGGTGTCGTCGATGAAAACTTCACCGTCCGGTCCCCGGTGAATAGCGTTCGGCGGGCAATCGGCCATGCAGTGCGGATGTTCGCAGTGGCGGCACGATGTGGGAACGTGCAGATGCGCGTAGGTGCGGCCAGCTTCACGGTCGAGCCGCGTAAGCCCGTCATGGCTATCCGCACAAGCCTTCTCACAGTTGTCACACCCAACGCAGAGGTTTTCGTCGATCAGCAGCACGTCCGTTGCTTCGCCAATCCCGTTTTCGACGAGGAAATTGGCGACGTTGGAATACATATCAACGGCGCCTGAGAAGCTGTCCTTCTTCGCCTCAACAAAGGCATTAATATCCTGACGCGACGCCATATCTTTCTTGGCCTTGGCGAGCAGTGCGGGTTTCTTTTCCAGAAGACGTTTGAACGCTTCGCCATCGATGCGAATGACCTCAGATTTGATCGCGGCGCGGACCGATGCCGTGCGTTTTCCGCCTGCAATCACTGCCATTTCGCCGACATAGGAACCAGCGGGCAGGTAATTGAGGAACACCTGCTTGCCGCCGAGCTTTTTCTCCACAACCATTGATCCGGTACGGATGACGAAGATATCAATGCCTTCATCCCCTTCGGCAATCACCACTTTGCCAGCCGGAACCTGCTCAATTTTCGTGCTGTCTAGCACTTCGGTTAGGTCTTCCGACGTCAGCCCAGAACCAAACATTTGCAGCAACTGCCGCTCAGTCGAAATCCGTTCAATCGCGCGTTTGGCGGCGGGGACGGAGGATTGCAGCTTAAGGGCGGCTGTGCGTGAAATTTCAACACAAATGGAATCCTCGGCAGCAACAATCGTCGCGCCGCGTTTGCGGCCAGAGATCAGGCCAACCTCTCCGAAGATCGAACCCGTGCCAATCGGCACCACGCGCGACGCGTCATTAGCATCTACCTGCACTGACACGCTGCCGTCTGCGATGGCAAACAGCGATGATCCCGGCGCACTGCGTTCAAAAATTACTTCGCCTTTGCGGTAAAAGCGCGCTTCAGAATCCAGCATGAATTCGCGCATCTGCAGCGGGTTCATGCCTTCGAGGATCGACACATTAGTGCGCAGGAACTCTAGCCACTCAGCCACGTCACGCCGCCCGGGAAGGCCCTTAAACTTGGCCTCCAATATTGGTTCGTCTGCGGGTTTGAGGGACGTGTTGCCATTCACAAACTCAACCACATCATGGCCCTGGTTCATGCAATGCTTGATCAGGGGATAACCCGCCAGCGCGCCAATGATGAAAATGCCCGGTGCAGTCGATTCGAATACAGGCGAAAGTTTGGGGAAGGCCAGCCGGTCTACGCTGGTAAATTCAATACCGCAGCCTTCCACAAAGCCGCGAGGCGGGGCCGAACCGATGCGCGCAATGATCCGGTCACAGCGAATGCGTTCTTCACCGTCGCGGGTGCTGAACGTGATATAGCCGGGTTCGACTTTGGTCGTCTCGGAATCAGACTGAATGTTCAGCCGCCCGGCATCGCGCGCACCAAGAAGACCTTTGACGTTCGCATCCTTAGCCGTTGGAAATTCGGAGCCCCGGTTGACGATGGTCACAACGTTGCGCTGCTCAGGATCTTCGGCGAGGCCCATGGCGTTTTCAATGCCTGCGTCACCCGTGCCAATCACGATGATATGTTCGTCGATATATTCTTTGGGATCATCCAGCTGATATTGAACATGGGGCAAGTCTCCCCCTTCGCAGCGCATCAGATTCGGGTTGCCCTGCGTGCCAATCGCTAGAATGACGGCTTCTGCAACCACCACCTGACCATTGCTGAGCGTCAATTTATAAGGTGCGGCGTTGCGCTGAAATTCCTTGGTCGTACTCGTCCCGTCCCGAGCGCGGCTGACGATTTGCATCATGCTGCCCGCAATGGGATCGCCCAAGCCTTCGATGGCCTTTACCTCGGCGTTATAAATGACATTCACTTTACAGCCGGCGGTCTGATCGTCCCAAGTGCCCAGAACTTTTTCCCGTTTCCCTGCGTCAAAATCGAGGTCTGACCGAAGAACAAGCTGGCTGGGCGTCGCCATCACATGCTTGCCCTTTTGATATTTATAGATCGTGTCGGACAGGTGATCAGTTTTTTCAATCAGCACATGCGAAAGACCAAGCTGCGCCGCGCGGGCAGCTGCACTTAGGCCAGCAGGGCCAGACCCAACAATTGCAATGCGCACAGTTTCAGACAATTGGTTCAACCCCTAAAGACGCCGTATAGCGGAAGGGCCACGTTGCTGACCCGTATGATTTATGGTGCGAACCGGATTGCAATCTATCATCTAGTTTCCATTAGGCTAGAGGTGAAATGAGGAAAAATTGCTGTGAACAGGATCACAAATGGCTGAAGTTGTCGAAAAACAGAAGAATGGCATGAATGACGCATCGCGGTGGGCCTTGATTGGGGCCGCCGCAATTGCACTTGGCGCAGGCGGATATGCGGTTTATCAAAGGGGCTTGGCACCCGAAGCCGCTTCCCCTGCCCCAGCGACACAGGCTGAAATCGGATCGTCCATCGCCGCACTTGAAGCCAAACTGAAGGACAATCCGAACGATGCCGAAGGCTGGCGGATGCTCGGCTGGTCACTATTTGAAACGGGAAAGTTCGCCGAATCGGCTGGAGCCTACAAACGTGCGACACAGATTGACCCCAAGAAGGCCGAGTATTTCTCTTCCCTCGGAGAAGCACTGGTACTCGCTGGCAAAGGCGATGTGCCGACCGATGCGAAGGCCGCTTTTGATACTGCCATTGCCCTTGATGCCAAAGACCCCCGCGCGCGCTATTTCCTGGCCGTGGCGAAGGATATCTCGGGCGATCATAAAGGTGCAATCGATGATTGGTTCGCGCTCTTGAACGAAACGCCCCCAGGCGCGCCGTGGGAAGCTGACGTTCGCCGGATCATTACTGAAGTCGCGGCAGAGGAAAAGATCGAAGTCGCCAGCCGCTTGGCAAAGCTGCCTGCCCTCGCGGCACCAGTTGGCGGCGCTGCTGTGGCCACTGCGGCTATACCCGGCCCCACGCCGCAACAAATGCGCGACGCAGCAGGAATGCCTAAAGGCCAGCAGGATATGATGGTCGCGGGCATGGTGGATGGGCTTGAAAAGAAGCTAAAAACCAATCCCAACAATCCCGACGGCTGGATCATGCTGATGCGCAGCCGCATGTCTCTAGGGGAAACGGGCAAGGCAGCGGCCGCTTTGAAGTCGGCGAGAACGGCGTTGGGCGAGGATCAGCAGAAGCTGGGGAAGGTCAATGCTGCGGCATCGGAATTGGGCGTTCCGGGGGGCTAGTGTTTGTATGACCCCCACCTGTCCGTTCGTGTCGAGCGAACGGTTCTGGGTCAACCTGATGCCATCCGAATTCAAACCCGCACCAGAATCTTCCCCATATGCGCTCCGCTTTCCAGATAAGCATAAGCCGCTGCCGCCTCGTCAAACCCAAATTCGCGGTCAATCACGGTCTTGATCCCGTTCGTAGCAACCCCATCCAAAGCCGCCGCCAGCATCGCCCCGCTGCCTGAGGCAATGCCCTTGATCGTCAGGTTTTTGGCGATCACGAGCCCTTGATTGGGCATTTCGCCGACCGGCCCATCTGATAGCGCGCCGATGGTTGCAATCCGCGCTTCTACTGCAGCGGCAATGATTGTCTGGTTGAGCGACGGAAAGCCAAGCGTGTCGATCACCACATCTGCGCCGCGACCACCCGTGGCCTCCAGCAAAGCTGCGGCCCAATCCGGACGCTTCCGGTAATTCACACTATAATCCGCACCCAATGCTTTGCACTGGTCAAGCTTCGCGTCGCTTGATGATGTTATCGCGACCTGCGCGCCCATCGCCTTGGCAAGCTGCAGGGCAAAGATCGAAACACCGCCAGTGCCAAGGCACAGGACAAGGTCACCGGGCTTTACCTGACCGAAAGCAACCAGCCCGTGCCAGACTGTGCCGCCTACAACGGCCAGTGTTGCAGCCGTCTTACCCGACACACCGTCAGGCAGTTTAATTGCTGCGGCTGCAGGCAGGACGATCTTTTCCGCCAGCCAGCCGTCGCTGGTCACGCCAATATCCGCCCCGAAATGCTGCATGCCAAACTTGTCGTTTGTCCAATTGACAAAGTGTGGCGCGATCACGCGGTCGCCGATTTTAATGTCGGTGACGCCTTCGCCAACGGCCTCAACCACGCCTGTTCCGTCTGACAGCGGAATGCGCGTCTCGGGTTTCAACGCCCCGTAGGTCTGCCGCAGAACCATCAGGTCGCGGTAGTTAAGGCCTGCTGCCGTAACCGCCACCTTGATCTGACCGGAGCCTGCACTGGGTTCATCGCATTCAACACGACGCAGGCTGGAGAGGCCATTTTGGGGGCCGATTTCATAGGCTTTCATGGTTTTTCTTCTCTCAAAGGGGCGAACACGCGGTCGATGAAGGCCTTGGCCGCAAGGTCACGATCAACGCCCGGTTCAAGGCTGCGTTCCTGCTGGATCCAAAGCTCGCTGGCCAAATTCATGATGACGGCCATCATCCGGTCGACGCCGGGTTCACTAAAGAAAATCGGCTCACCGTCAGGGCCGTAAATGCCTTTGGGTGCGTCCTCAGGGCGCTGGCGCTCTTCGCTCACCGTTTCCACGCCCCAAAGCCGAACCACATGACGCCGTCGGCCAGCCGCCCAGTGGTTTCCGCGCCGACGGCATGGGCCGCGTCACAGGTCGCAGCGTCCGTGACCGCTTGATCACCGTAAATTCCTAAACTGGGGACCACGAACTGAAAATAGTGATCCGCGCTAAACCCGCCACCAACGCACAGTGACCGCGGATCTTCGTCGCGATAGCCTTTGTAATAGGGTTCGTTGTTATAATAGCTGTCCCAATCCAGATAAAAGGCCTCAAACGGCGCCATCTGGGCATTGGGTGGCAATTCCATATGCAGCATCAATCCGCCGGGGCGCAGCACACGGTGGGCTTCTACAAATGTTTTTGCCCGCACTTTTTTGGGCAATTCGTGCAGGAACATGGAGGAGAAGACCACATCAACGCTGGCGTCGGGAAGATCGAGCTTATCCGAGGCCATTTGCACAAAATCCACGTCCACCCGCTGCAACTTTGCGCGCGCCGATGCATAGCGCAGGCCCGGGGCAGCCACATCAATTGCGGTCAATTTGGCGTCTGGGTAAGCCAACTTCCAAGGCAAGCTATTATGCCCAATCGTGCAGCCGAGATCGAGGATGTGGCGCGGCTCAAATTCGGGATAGCGGCGCTGGACATAGATCGCCATCGACAGGCCGATGTCATCCAAGTTCGCCCCCATCAGACCCATGGAGAAGACCGCCAGCCCCCGAT
Organism: Sphingomonadales bacterium; assembly: GCA_031376385.1. Classification (GTDB taxonomy): domain Bacteria; phylum Pseudomonadota; class Alphaproteobacteria; order Sphingomonadales; family Sphingomonadaceae; genus Aquisediminimonas. The sequence goes on along the minus strand of JANMDQ010000027.1, from coordinate 92,003 downwards.
CATAAGTTGCGCCCGCCGCCATGCCCTCTCCGCCGGTGTATGAGCCTGGCATGAGGTGAACATCAATCGCGCTGGTGTTGCGAGGCGGGACAAAATCTGGCGTCAGTGTCACGCCGCCGGGTTGTGCTGCCACATCAGCCGCCGTGGCTTCCAGCCGCTTTGCATCACGCGCCACGCCTTCTGCCACGCTCGACCAGACCATTTTCTGAGCCTGCACCCGCATTGAAGAGTAAATGTTAAACGCTGGATCGCCGCGCAAAGCCTTATGCGCATCGCCACTGGTCCTCGGATCATGACCCGACGCTGCGCGAAACTTTGGAGCCGCGCGGGTGGTGTAGGCATGGTTCAGATCGCTGGCGAGATCGTTCAAGATGAAACTGCGCATCCCTGAAACAAACCGCCCGCGCGCGGCTTCATCGGGCGTTGGGCTGGCTTTCATCGCGTGTTGCAAGTCTAAGGTCATGTGATCCTCCATTCATCGCACAGCGTCCGTTTCCAAGGTTTGCCGTCTTTGAACCATTGCCACGTCCGCGCACGGGTTTGATTGTCGCGCGCAATGGTAATCATTTCGATGTAATAAGCACCTGGAACGTCCAGCCGGTCAAGCCGCAGCATCAGCACGCCTTCTTCGGTTTCCCAGCCATAGCCGCTAAACCGGTCCGTATCCCAATAGAGCCGCCCATCGCGATAGGTGCCACCAAATTCATAGTGTGCCGTGCGGCCATCATCCCAAGTCAGTTTGTTATGCTGAATATAAGCGTAGGGACCGGCGGTGGGGAATTCACACCATGTCCACATATGATGTTCATCCAGCAACGCCCCGTCGCGGTCGATATGGCGGTAAACGCCTTCCCATTCGCCGTCGTGGCGGATCATGTTGGGCATGGCGGCGGCGAAATCGGCCTTCATTGGATCAACTGGTTCATTTCGATGAGAGTGCCGTCAGGATCAAAGAAATTGCAGCCCCGCACGTTGATCGGCGGCGCCCCGTTGCGCCCCGGATATTGCTGCGCGCGCAAGGGCCCAGTGCCCGTAACTCCCGGTACTTTCAACGCTTCCGGGCAGCGGCGTTCCACATCATCGGTCTGTGTAATGATAACGTGCCCGCCAATCCCCATGCGTTTCTTGTAAGGCCCAGGATTGGGCAAACGAGGGTCAAGCCACTCCATCAGGCCGATCCAGCCAATGAATGGGTCATTGCCATTTAGCAAAACCAACCGCGCCTTTGCACCTGGTTTTCCAGCGGGTAGCGCGACACCAGACATCGGCAGCACCGCGTCATAATTGACTTTCATGCCCATGACATCGCGGTAGAGTTTGAGGCTGTTTTCCATATTCCGCACGATCATCGTCACGCGGCGGATATCGGTGGGAAGTTTCTCGGCGGGCTTTTCAACGCCTGGGGAAGCGTTTGGAACGGCCGGTTTGTCTTGGGCTAGCGCAGGGGTGGGGAAGAGCGAGAGGGCCACCGCAAAGATCCTCCCCAAACTTGTTCGGGGAGGGGGACCAGCGCGAAGCGATGGTGGAGGGGTATCTGTGCCTATAGAAACACTACCCCTCCACCATGCTGCGCATGAGTTGGCGTCAGACTGCCCCCAGCAGTCTGAAAATGCTCTGGGAGAGCATTCGAGCCAACTCCCTCCCCAAGCTTCGCTTTGGGAGGAATTCTGTTTCCATCTCACCATGTTGCATCCTCCGCATAGGCCGCAATCGGAGCGGCGGGGCCGTTTTGCCGGATGATCGCGCGGGTGCGGAAAAAACGGGTCAGCCCGGTATCACCCATCCGCGACGCGCCCATGCCGGACAGTTTGAAACTGCTGTTTTCAGCGTCCCAGACAGCTGCTGTCAGCGAACCATCATTGATCGATATAGCGCCAGCCTCCAGCCGCTCGGCAACCGCTTCCGCTTCAGTGACGTCCCCGATTACGGCGGCGGAAAGCCCGTAGATGCTGTCATTGGCCAGCGCGATGGCTTCCTCCACATCATCATAGACGGTGATGGGAATGACGGGACCAAAAGTCTCCTCAGCAACGATTGCCATATCCTGCATCACGTCCACCAGCACCGTTGGACGCAGATATTTGCCGCCGCCCAGTGTCTCAACTGTACCGCCGGTCAGAAGCTTCGCGCCGCCTGCAACAGCGGCGTCGATCTGCGACTGCACTTTATCGGCCTGCGAAGGGAAGATGAAAGGCCCCACTTCGCCTTTGCCACTATCGGGATAGGTGAGACGCACCTTTTCCGCCTGCTCCACCAGAGACGCGGTGAACATATCCGCAATCGAACGATGGACATAAAGCCGCTCAATCGATTGGCAGGCCTGACCATTGGCTGACACGCTGGACCGGAGCGCTATGCCTGCCGCGATCACCGGGTCAGCCGAAGCCAACACAATCATCGGGTCTTTGCCGCCCAGTTCCAAATTTGCGGGAATGAAGGCGCTGGCGGCAGCCTCTGCCACTTTGCGCCCCGTCGCGACGGAGCCAGTGAAGCAGATAAAGTCTACCTTCGCGACAATCGCTTTGCCGGTTTCCGCGTCGCCTTCGACAATCGCCAAAATCTTGGCGAGTTCTGGAACGGCTTCGATGGTTTTGCGCAATTCCGGAATGAAGCGCGGCGTGACCTCGGACGGTTTGATTAGCGCGGCAGACCCCGCCATGAGCGCTGGGATCGCATCAATCAGCGCGAGCAGCATCGGGAAGTTCCAAGGCGCAATCACCCCCAGCAGAGCGAAAGGCACATGCCGGTTGCTGATCGTGACCGTCGGATTGGCGCTTTGGACATCCTTCAGGTCAAGCCCTTCGATCATCGCAGGACCCGCCTCAGCCCAGCGACGGATGATACCCACAACGCTGAACACTTCGATCTTCGCAATCGCGATGCGGCCCGTGTCTATGCTCAGCTTTTCCACCAGCGCCGCGCTGTTCGCTTCAATCGCACCGGCCCAGCGCAACAAGATTTCGGCCCGGCCTTGAGGCCCGCGTTCCGACCAAGCCCGCTGAGCCTTACGCAGGCCCGCCGCAATTGAAGCGATCTCTCCTACGGAGGCTGCTTCTATCGCATAATCCACTTCGCCGGTTCGCGGGTTGCGGACGTCTATGGTCATTCCTGTTCCTTCCAAGCAGATACGATGTCACCGCCAGTCGCAAACCAAGTCTCTGGCCGCGCGGCAAGTTTGATCATCAGTTCGTCAAACGCCCCGATGCGGTAGGGCAGGCCCATGATGTAAGGCGTGATGTGCAGTGGGAGTATCCGCCCACCGAAGCTTTTGGCCTCAGCCGCCAACCAGTCAAACGCATCCATCATCTGCTGCGCATAACTTTCCCCAGATTGCTGCTGAACCGTGATGATTTGCCGGTCGCTGAGTTCATGATTGAGCGGCAGATTGATCAGGCCATTGGTGAACCGGTAGGGCAGTTCATCATTCACCCAATCGCAACAATAAGTAACGCCGGCTTCGCGCAAAAGGTCTGCTGTGTTCCAGCTTTGGGACCGGGCAATGCTCAACCAACCGCTGGGCCGAGTTCCGGTTGCGGCCTCCAGCGTGTCGAGCGATTGCGCAATTAGGGCGCGTTCGTCGTCGACTGGAACGCCGCTGGCGATGGTGCCGTTCATATCCGTTGAATGGGCAATGACCTCATGGCCCGCCGCCACAATGTCACGGATCAGTTCCGGAGTGCGCTGCGCAATAGTGCTGTTGGTGGCAAAACTGGCGCGAACGCCTGCTTCCGCGAAACTATCGAGCAGCCGGTAAATGCCCACTCGATTGCCATAATCCCGCGCGGTGTAGTGACGGTAATCAGGGTAAGCCGTCTGCATATGCCCCGGCGCACGAAACGGCGTGTCACTGGGCGTGATCGGAAACCATTCGAGTGACACGCAGACCCAGACGGCGACTTGTTTATGGTTCGGCCAGATGATGGGCTTTCGGGTTTGGATGGCAGACCATGGGTAGAGGTCATGGTCGTAGCCTTCCCGACGATTGGGGTAGGTGAGGTAGCTGGGGTCGATCATATCTTGCTCCCCTCCCCTTGCGCCCGCCACACGTCCACAATTTCACCTGCCGTCGCAATCCAAGCCCGGCCGTCCGCCGCAATATGGCGAAGAGCCTCTTCGAATGGCCCAATCCGGTGCGGCTGACCAATCAGATAGGCGTGGAGCGGAATGCACATCACAGTGCCGGACGTTTCGCCCTCAGTTGCCAGCCGCTCAAACTGACGGATCAGCGTATAGGCATATTCGCGGCCTGACATATTATAGATGAAGAAGCCGTAGTGATCATTGACCTCCAGACTATAGGGGATCGAAACGAGGTTACCGGTCGCGGTCTTGACCGGCTGCACTTGATCGTCATGATAAAGGTCGCAGGTATAATCGAGGCCGCAATCCGCGATCAGATCGAGCGTGCGCGGGGTGTGAGTGAGCGCGGGGGCAAGCCAGCCCCGGATCGTCTGACCCGTCGCCTCGCGCACGGTGCGGATCGAATCCTCGATGATCGCCCGTTCCTGATCCTCTGACATGTCATAGGCATAACGCGTGTTGTAAATGCCGTGGGAGAAAAACTCCCACCCTCGTGCGTTGGCGTCGGCCACAACCTCCGGGTGATGCTGACAAAGCGCCACTGAGAGGGAGACCGAGCCGGGGAAGCCGTGGCGGCTCATCACATCGGCCATCCGCCAGTGCGATACGCGGTTGGCATGATCGCGGTGACTGTAGCCGACGACATCGGGATGCGGCTTTCCCCATGCTTTGCGTTTAGGGTGCGCAGGCGGATCAATCTCGTAATATTCAAGGTTCGGCGCGACCCACACCGCACAAGTTTTTCCGCCGGGCCAGGTGACTTTAGGTCGCCCGCGATAGGGGGAATAGTCGTAGAGGTGCGGGTCGCCCTCCACTAACGCGCCTCCAACCAGTCAATCACTACCTGCACAGGCTCCACATCCGCATATTTCAGCTGCAAGTCCGTAAGGTTGGCATAGTGATAGCTCTCATGCTTGTCCGCAGTCGTCTCAATCGGCACAATCGTTCGATATCCGTGCGACAACGCGTCCACTGCCGTTGCACGCACGCAGCCTGATGTGCTGCCGCCAGTTACGACAACCGTATCAACCTTGTGCCACGTCAGAAAACTGGCGAGCGGAGTTTCAAAAAAGGCGCTGGGCATCCGTTTGGTGAATTGCATGTCATCGGCTTGGATGTCGCACCGCGGATCATAAGCGTGGCGATCAGACCCATATTTGATGTTCTGAAGCGAGTCTGCCGTGTCTGTCCGCGCGCCCCAAACGCCAGCGTCGCCAGCACTGTCCATATACCCGACGCGGGACCAAATAACGGGCATCCCCCTTGCGCGAGCCAATTGGGATAGCGCGTTGGCATACTCAATCTGGCGTGGGTCAGTTTCATAGGCCGTGGCAAACAAATCCGTCCGGGTGTAAGCCTGCTGAAAATCGACATTCACAATTGCCAGTTTAGCCCGAAACCCGAATTTCTTGCGCGCGGGGTTAGCCATCACGTCTTCAAATATCTGCCTAGCGGTCTTTCCGTCACTGACCATCTTTGTGCCGATCAGAGTCATTTAGTCTTGCTCCCGTACCTTTGGTATTGTTCCCAAGCCTTGCGTCTGTTTTGACCACGCGATAAGGCCTTGTCGAGTGAAATTTGTCCGGACAAATTTAGATTTATGAAGATCACGCGCCATTATCTGACAGTGAACGGCAGGCGAGTCCATTACCGCAAGTGTGGGGTCGGCCCGCCCCTGCTGATGATTCACCAAAGCCCAAGGTCGTCGGCGGAATATGAACCGCTGATGCTGGATTGGGGAGCGCGTTTTACCTGCATTGCTCCAGATACGCCAGGTTTTGGTCAGTCAGAGCCGCTTGGTTTGCCCACGCCTGACATCAATGATTATGCCGACGCTGTTGCAGAATTTGTGGCAGCTCTCGGTATCAATAAAATCGCGGCATACGGATTTCATTCCGGTGGGATCATCCTTGTCACAGCCCTGAAACGCCGCGCGGACCTTTTCACTGCCCTCGCCATTGGGGGCTATGCTATTTGGACGCCAGAGGAAATGGCGATTTTTGGTGAAGCTTATTTGCCGCCTTTCCTGCCCACTCACTACGGAGAGCATCTCACCTGGCTTTGGAACCGGGTGCTGGAACAAAGCTGGTTTTTTCCCTGGTTTGATGTCCGCGAACAGGCTCGGCTTTCCGTCGCTCACGACGATCCAGTGCGCGCCGACGCCGTTGTCCGCGAGATGCTGGACGCTGGAGACGCTTACCGGTTGGGTTACGGCGCTGTTCTGCGGGCACCGCGCGATATTCCACCACCAGATGCGATCACGCCGCCAGTGTTGATTACGGCCTATGATGGGGATCCGCTGCAAACGCACCTTGATCGTTTGGGGATCATGCCTGCGGAGTGGCAGTCCTACGCTGTTGAAACGCCAAAGACCCATCAAGACGCGAGCCTTGCGTTCCTCAAAACGCATCCGGGGCCAAGCCTTGCGACTTACCCGGAGGATGCCAATCAAGGCTTTCTGCAGATTAAGACGCCTGATTTTGACGGCCTGATCCACTGGCGCGGGGCACGGGGTTCTGCCCAACTGCACATCCATGCGCCGGGTTCAGAATGCGGCGAAGTGCCGATGGGTGATGCGTTGGCGATCGATTTGCCAGGTCATGGCCTATCATCGCCGTGGTCAGATGCAGCCCCCACTGACCGAGCGCCTTGGCAAGCTGTCATTGATGCGGCGCTTCTGGCACTTGGCGCATCCGAAGTCGTTTACGCGCCCCTGCCCGCTGGCGATGCAGACCGTCTGTTCCCACCCCTGACGCCTGACCGGTTCGGGGCCTATTTGACCACCGCATGGGGCATCATCCGTGCGCGGCTCTTTTACGCGCCTTGGTATGAAGCGACTGCGGCCAATGCTATCATATTCGACCAATCCGCGATTACCCCCGCCGCCTTGGCACGCGAACACCGTGCGCTTATCAGGTCGACCGCTGCACGTGAAATGCTGATCGCTTTTCAACCAACAGGAGAATGAATCATGACAACCCGCGGCTATCCCTCTCCCCAAGCGCAGTGAGAAGGTCCCTTGCTGACCCTGTTTGAGAAAATTTGGTCTCCTCATGTCGTGACAGATCTAAGCGAAGGCAGCGCGCTGATCGCGATTGACCGGGTTTTCCTGCATGAGCGCACTGGCGCTGCTGCACTCAATTCCATGGCAGAGGCTGGGCGGCCTGTGATTGACCCTGCGCGCATTTTCGCAGTGATGGACCATATCGTCGACACATTCCCTGGGCGCGAAGGTACGTTAATGAAGGGGGGCGATGCGTTCATTACTGACACGCGGGCTGCCTGTCAGGCTGCCGGAATCACATTGTTCGACGTGAATGATCCCGATCAAGGAATCACTCACGTCATTTCACCTGAATTGGGCATCATCCTTCCCGGCCTCACCCTGATCGCGCCAGATAGCCACACCTGCACCCAAGGCGCGTTCGGCGCGCTGGCCTGGGGCATCGGATCGTCAGAAGCCGAACATGCGATGGCGACAGGCACGCTGCGCGTCACCAAGCCCGAAACCATGCGCGTGACGTTCAACGGTATTCTGGCAGACGGAGCGACCGCGAAAGACATGATCCTGCACTTGATCGCCGAATATGGCGCGGGGGGTGGCAAGGGCTGCGCCGTTGAATTCGCGGGCGACGCCGTAACAGCACTCGACATGGAAGGGCGGATGACACTCTGCAATATGGCCACTGAATTCGCAGCCTTCACGGGAATCATCGCGCCGGATGCCAAGACGTTCGATTACGTTAAAGGCCGCCGATACGCCCCTGCGCCGCTGCCCGATTGGTCCGATCTGAAAAGCGACAACGGCGCACATTTTGTTTATGAAATCAGCATCGATGCAAGCGCTATCACCCCGATGGTCAGCTGGGGCACATCGCCTGAACAGAGTATTTCCCTGAGTTCCAACGTTCCCGCTCAGAATGACTATATGGGGTTGGCGGCTGGCCAGGCGATTGCAGGCCTCCCCATTGACGTGGCCTTCATCGGCAGCTGCACCAACAGCCGGTTGAGCGACCTCCGCCGCGCGGCGGGCATCGTTGCGGGGCACCATGTTGCAGAGGGTGTGCTCGCTCTTGTCGTTCCCGGATCATCTAGCGTGAAGCGCGCCGCAGAAGCCGAAGGACTGGATCGCATCTTCACCGACGCTGGCTTCGAATGGCGCGAAAGTGGATGCTCGCTCTGCTTTTATGCCGGAGGGGAGAGTTTTCCCGCCGGATCGCGCGTCATATCATCGACCAACCGCAATTTTGAGGGCCGTCAGGGGCCGGGTATTCGTACGCATATCGCCAGCCCGGATGTTGTCGCGGCGAGTGCGATTGCGGGGGTGATAACCGCCTCATGACTCCTTTCACGACCCTCATCAGCATCGCAATCCCGTTGATCCGCGACAATGTAGATACGGACACGATCATCCCGTCTCGAGAAATGAAAAGCACGGGCAAAACAGGGTTAGCAGCTGGTTTGTTTGCGCCGTGGCGTTACATTGACGCTGATGCTCGCACACCCGACCCGGCGTTCGTGCTGAATGACCCAAAATATTCGGGTGCACAAATTCTGTTGGCAGGCAAGAATTTCGGCTGCGGGTCGAGCCGCGAACATGCGGTTTGGGCACTGGCTGAATATAGCTTTCGCTGTATCATCGCAGAGAGTTTTGCGCCGATTTTCAAAGGCAACTGTATCCGCAATGGTATCCTGCCGATTGAATGCGGTCGCTCGGTCGATCCTCTATTTCACGGGCAAGTAATGACAATCGATCTGGCGGCACAGACCATGTCAATTCCTGGACGGTTCAGGCTTTTTCATATCAATGCAGACAGTAAAACCATGCTGAGTGAAGGGTTGGATGCGATTGATCTGACATTGAAACACCAGCATGCTATTGCCGAATGGCAACTGATGGATCGCACAAAACGCCCCTGGGTTTATTTGTGACTCCTCTGCAACCACCACATGCCGTTCGGGCTGAGCCTGTCGAAGCCTTCCCTTCACCTTTGACAAGATTAACGAAGGGGAGGACTTCGACAGGCTCAGCCCGAACGGTGTTGGTTGATATTGTGGCGCATACATCAGGAAATGACCGATGATCCTCATCTCAGAAGTCGGCCCCCGTGACGGGTTGCAATCGATCCAGCGGATCATGTCGCTGGGCGCGAAAAAGGCCTGGATCAAGGCCGAAGCCGACGCAGGGGTCCGGGAAATTGAGGTGGGGAGCTTTGTGCCCCCTGCCCTCCTTCCTCAATTGGCCGATACGGCAGAGGTGGTCGCTTTTGCCAAGACAATCCTCGGTTTAACCGTCGTTGCGCTTGTGCCCAACGCGAAAGGCGCCGCGCGTGCGGCTGAGGCTGGGGTCCACGCGATGTCGATCCCCTTTTCCATGTCGGAAACGCACAGCCTGAAAAATGTCCGCAAAAGCCATGGGGAAATGATCGCAGAAATCCGCGCTGTGGCGGAAATTGCCAAAACCGCGAAGATCCATTTCGCGGTAGGGCTTTCAACAGCGTTTGGTTGCACAATGGAAGGACCAATCCCCGATGATCAAATCGTGCGGTTGGCCGAAGCTGCGGCAGAAGCAGGCGGACAGGAATTCAGCCTCTCCGACACCACTGGTTACGGCGACCCTGCCCAAGTCAAACGCCTTGTCCGTAAAGTGCAGGCCGCGATTGGCGCGGATAAACTGACCACGCTTCACCTGCACAACACGCGCGGCCTTGGCCTTGCCAATGTGCTGGCCGGATTGGAGGAAGGCATCACGACGTTCGACGCATCGCTCGGCGGTATCGGCGGCTGCCCCTTCGCGCCGGGGGCGTCCGGCAATATTGTGACAGAGGATCTGGTCTACATGCTGGAGGCGATGGGCATGAAGACAGGCATTGATCTTCCCAAATTGCTCAAAGTCAGGGATATCGTTGTTGCAGCCTTGCCGGGCGAGCCACTCTACGGGTTCACACCAGATGCGGGTTTGCCGTTGGGATTTCGCCAATGACGGGCCCCACTCCCCTATCCGGCATTCGCGTGATTGAATTTACGCACATGGTGATGGGTCCGGCTGTGGGGCATATCCTAGCAAGCCTAGGTGCTGAAGTCATCCGCATTGAACCCGAAGGCGGGGACCAGACGCGGAATTTGCTTGGGTCCGGCGCGGGCTATTTCGCCATGTATAATCGGCACAAGCAAAGCATCTGCCTCGATCTGAAATCCGAAGACGGGATCGCGACGGCAAAGGCGCTTTGCGAGGCAGCAGACATCCTAGTCGAAAACTTCCGTCCCGGTGCGCTGGACCGGTTGGGACTGGATTATGAGACCCTGAAGGCTGCTAATCCGCGCCTGATTTACGCGAGCGAAAAAGGCTTCCTCCCCGGCCCTTATGAAGATCGCACCGCGCTGGATGAAGTCGCACAGATGATGGGCGGCCTTGCTTACATGACCGGCCCGCCGGGGCAGCCACTTCGCGCGGGGGCCAGTGTAATTGACGTTACAGGCGGCATGTTCGGCGTGATCGCGATTCTGGCCGCACTTGAGGAGCGGCACCGGACAGGCGTTGGCCAGAAAGTCATTGCATCGCTGTTTGAAACGACGGTCTATTTAGTAGGCCAGCATATGGCGCAATTTGCCGTTACCAGGAAACCAGCCGCACCAATGCCAGCGCGCGTTTCGGCTTGGGCCATTTATGATGTGTTCCAGACCAAAGATGATCCGATCTTTATCGGCGTGGTCACGGATGCGTTGTGGGAGAAATTCTGCGCTTTATTCAACCTCGACATGCTCTGGGCTGATGAAGCCATTCGCAAGAATAATGCCCGTGTATTGGCCCGCGACAGGATTATGCCTGAAATCCGGGCGCTGATCAGCGGTTTCACCCGTGCGGAGGTCATCGCGAAGCTGGATGGCACTGGTTTGCCATTTGCCGCGATTGGAAAGCCGGAGGATTTGTTCGATGATCCTCATTTGGCCGCGTCTGGCGGATTGGAACCCGTCACTTTGCCCGACGGAACGCAGACGCATCTGCCAACCCTACCCATCATGATGGATGGAAAGCGGCCCCATGCACAGGCAACGCTCCCAAAGCCGGGGGCGGACGGAGATATAATCCGCGCGTGGCTGGCCGCGCGGTAGCATTCTGCTCAGCACTTTGGGGCTTCACTCTGCCTTTCGTCTATGTATAGCCAATCGCACAAGCCGCGTAGGGGTATCTCGGCACTATAAAAGGACATTGGGCATGACCCAACCACCACGTCAGGGTCTTTATGATCCTCGTAACGAACACGACGCCTGCGGCGTTGGCTTTGTCGCGCATATTGGTGGAGCCAAATCGAATAAAATTGTTCGCCAGGGACTCGAAATCCTTCTTAATCTCGATCATCGCGGCGCCGTTGGCGCAGACCCCCTGCTAGGCGATGGTGCCGGAATTTTAATCCAGATTCCAGACGCTTTACTGCGCAATTGGGCCAGCGACGCAGGCCTCAGTCTGCCCCAACCCGGCGATTATGCCGTTGCGATGTGCTTCCTGCCGCAGGAGGACGCCGCACGTGACTTTGCTATCGCCCATTTTGAACAATTCATCGTCAAAGAAGGTCAGACTCTGATCGGCTGGCGCGATGTGCCGACCAACACCGAGGGCCTTGGCGTTGCAGTCATCGAACAGATGCCAGTGATTCGCCAAGCCATTATCGGACGCGGCGAATCGACCCCGGATCAAGATGCTTTTGAAAGAAAGTTGCTTTCGATCCGCAAACAGGCACAGAATCCTCTTCGCGTACTAGAAGAAAAGCTTGATCTGTCTGGCCTGTCGCAGCTGTATATGCCCAGCTTTTCGACGCGAACGATTGTTTACAAAGGCCTTCTGCTGGCGGGTCAAGTCGGCAGTTTTTATACTGACCTGCACGATCCGCTCTGCACGTCGGCGCTTGCACTGGTGCACCAACGCTTTTCGACCAATACTTTCCCAAGCTGGAAGCTCGCCCACCCTTACCGGTTCATCGCACACAATGGCGAAATCAACACAGTGCGCGGTAACGTGAACTGGATGAACGCGCGCCGTCGCACGATGGAGTCAGACCTGCTCGGCACAGACCTTGATAAAATGTGGCCCCTCATTCCGCATGGTCAGTCGGACACGGCATGCCTCGACAACGCGCTCGAATTGCTGCTGGCTGGCGGATATCCGCTGGCACAGGCCGTTATGATGCTGATCCCAGAGGCGTGGTCCACCGATCCGCTGATGGATGAGGGGCGCAAGGCCTTTTACGAATATCATGCCGCCCTGATGGAGCCATGGGATGGCCCCGCCGCGATTGCGTTCACAGATGGGCGTCAGATTGGCGCGACGCTGGACCGGAACGGCCTTCGCCCTGCACGCTTCTGTGTAACCGACGATGATCTGGTTATTATGGCGTCTGAGTCCGGCGTTTTGCCGGTTAAGGAAGACAATATCATCCGCAAATGGCGGTTGCAGCCCGGCAAGATGCTTCTCATTGATCTTGAAGAAGGCCGCATCATTGAGGATGCTGAGATAAAGGCCGAACTGTCTGCGGCAAAGCCTTACGCAGCGTGGCTGAAAGCTGCTCAGTATAAGCTTAAAGACTTGGACGAAGTTGAAGTAATCGAACCTGCGCTGGCCAATGACCCTACGACGCTGCTCGATAAGCAACAGGCCTTTGGCTACACGCAGGAAGATATCAGCCGCTTCTTAGAACCCATGGCGCGCGCCGGTGAAGACCCGATTGGGTCAATGGGCACAGATACGCCCATCGCGGTCCTCTCCGCCAAATCGCGGCTGCTATATGATTATTTCAAGCAGAATTTTGCGCAAGTCACCAACCCACCGATTGACCCGATCCGCGAGGAACTGGTGATGTCGCTCGTTTCGATGATTGGCCCGCGCCCGAACTTGCTGGGACGCGAAGCGGGAACGCATAAGCGCCTTGAAGTCGATCAACCGATTCTGAGCAATGCTGACTTGGCCAAAATTCGTTCGGTCGAAGTGCAATTGGATGCGGCGTTTCGCGCAGAAACCATTGACATAACTTGGGATGCGAACAGCGGCGCAGGCGGACTTGAAGTGGCTCTGAAAGAAATGTGCTGGGCCGCGACTGAGGCTGTGTTGCAGGACAAAAATATCCTGATCTTATCCGACCGCGCGCAGGGGTTGGAACGCATTGCGATCCCTGCCCTGTTGGCAACAGCTGCTGTCCATCATCATCTCGTCCGCCAAGGATTGCGGATGCAGACCGGCCTTGTCGTTGAAACAGGTGAAGCGCGCGAAGTGCATCATTTCTGTGCGCTGGCCGGTTACGGGGCGGAAGCGATCAACCCCTATGTGGCGTTTGAAACGCTCGAAGAAATCCGCGTTCGCCAAGCCATTCCGCTGACCACTTACGAGGTGCAGAAAAACTACATCAAGGCCATCGGCAAAGGCGTGTTGAAGGTCATGTCCAAAATGGGCATTTCGACCTATCAATCCTATTGCGGCGCCCAGATTTTCGATGCGATTGGCCTGTCTAGCGCGTTCGTTGATCACTATTTCAAAGGCACCGCAACCACCATCGAAGGCATTGGTTTGGTTGAAGTCGCGGAGGAGACCGTGCGCCGCCACGCCACAGCTTATGGCAACAATCCCATCTACAAGACGATGCTCGATGTCGGTGGTATCTACGGCTATCGTCAGCGCGGTGAAGAACATGCCTGGACGCCGGAATCAGTCGCTCAGTTGCAACATGCAGTGCGCGGAAATGATCCGAAAAACTACGCTGAATTTGCCAAGAGCATCAACGAACAGAGCAAGCGGCTGCTGACCATTCGCGGGCTGATGGAGCTCACGAAAGCGCCCGTTCCACTCGATATCAGCGAAGTTGAACCTGCGACGGAAATCGTCAAACGCTTTGCCACAGGTGCGATGAGCCTCGGCTCCATTAGTCGCGAAGCGCATACTACGCTGGCCATTGCCATGAACCGCATCGGTGCGCGGTCCAACACCGGCGAAGGAGGGGAATCCTCTGATCGCTACACGCGAATGGCAAACGGCGATTCCATGCGCTCTGCGATCAAGCAAGTCGCGTCGGGACGCTTTGGCGTCACGGCAGAATATCTGACCAATGCAGACGACATCCAAATCAAAATGGCACAAGGCGCAAAGCCTGGCGAAGGCGGGCAATTGCCGGGTGACAAGGTGAATGCTGACATTGCCAAGCTACGCCATTCAACGCCCGGCGTCGGGCTCATCTCGCCACCGCCGCATCATGACATCTATTCGATTGAAGACCTTGCCCAACTGATCCACGACCTCAAGAACGTGAATACTGGCGCACGGATTTCGGTTAAGCTCGTTTCAGAAGTCGGCGTGGGCACCGTCGCGGCGGGCGTATCAAAGGCACGGGCCGATCATGTCACCATTTCGGGTTATGACGGCGGCACAGGCGCGTCTCCGCTTACCTCCCTCACCCATGCAGGCTCCCCTTGGGAAATTGGTCTGGCTGAGACGCAGCAGACTTTGCTGCTCAACAACCTGCGGTCACGCATTGCAGTGCAAGTCGATGGCGGCCTGCGCACCGGCCGTGATGTGGCGATTGGTGCGCTTCTCGGCGCTGATGAGTTCGGCTTTGCCACCGCTCCGCTGATTGCGGCAGGGTGCATCATGATGCGCAAATGCCATTTGAACACATGCCCCGTGGGCGTGGCCACCCAAGACCCAGTCCTGCGCAAGCGGTTCAACGGTCAGCCTGAACATGTGATCAACTATTTCTTCTTCGTTGCAGAAGAATTGCGCCTGATCATGGCGGAAATGGGGTTCCGCACCGTCGCTGAAATGATTGGTCGCGTGGACAAAATCAACATGTCGACAGCGATCGACCATTGGAAGGCGCAGGGCGTTGATCTGTCCCGCATCCTCCATCAGGTTGAATTGCCTGCCGGTGCATCGCTGATGCAAGTGGAAACACAGAATCACGGACTGGAAGCCGCACTCGACAATGATCTAATTGCTGCTGCTGCCCCTGCGCTTGAACGCGGCGAAGCGGTGCTCATTGAACGCGAAGTTAAGAATGGCAATCGCACCATTGGTGCAATGCTGTCCGGTGTGGTTGCAAAACTCTATGGCCATGACGGCTTGCCTGATAATTGCATCCAGCTGCGCTTCACTGGCGTTGCGGGGCAAAGCTTTGGCGCGTTTCTAGCACATGGTGTTACTGCGGATCTAACTGGCGATGCGAATGACTATGTTGGTAAAGGCCTTTCTGGCGGACGCATCATCGTGCGCCAGCCCAGCCATGTGAAACGTGATCCGCTGGCGAACATAATCGTTGGCAATACTGTGCTGTATGGGGCCATCGCGGGTGAGGCCTATTTCAACGGTGTTGCAGGTGAACGCTTTGCGGTCCGCAATTCCGGCGCGTTGACTGTCGTTGAAGGCACCGGCGATCATGGCTGCGAGTATATGACAGGCGGCGTGGTGGTTGTGCTCGGCAAAACCGGGCGTAATTTCGCCGCCGGCATGTCGGGCGGCGTGGCTTATGTCTATGACGAAGACGGCCTGTTCCGCGAACGGTGCAACATGGCGATGGTCGATATCGAAGCCATTGTGCCTGATCCAACGGGTGAAGAAGGCACAGGCCGCCCGCAACAGCGCCCGTTAAGCGTGTGGGACAATGGGATGGGCGATATGCTTTATCACTCCACCGAACGGTTGCGCATCTTGCTTGAACGGCATCATTTGCACACGGGCAGCAAACGCGCGCGCGCGCTGCTTGATGACTGGGCTATGACCTGTTCACGGTTCGTCAAAATCATGCCGCGTGATTATGCAGCGGCACTCAAGCGGCTTGAGGGGGAGCGGATAGCCGCTACCTCAGTCGCCGCGGAATGATGGCACATATGGATCAACACTCACCGTTCGCATTGAGCTTGTCGAAATGCTCCCTTTCCTCGCCTTCGCGCAGAGAAGGAAGGGAAGGCTTCGACAGGCTCAGCCCGAACGGAGGGGAAGACGCATCCGTTTTCTCTTCTCGTATTTTCGGAGCATAAGATGGGCAAAGTTACTGGCTTCCTTGAACTCGACCGCGAAGATCGCACTTATGCGGATGTGAAGGAGCGAATCACCAACTACCGCGAATTCACGATTCCGCTGACAGAGCCGAAGCTGAAAGAACAAGCATCGCGGTGCATGGATTGCGGCATTCCGTTTTGCCACAATGGCTGCCCCGTCAACAACATCATCCCAGACTGGAATAATCTGGTGTATCAAGGGGATTGGAGGAACGCGCTTGAAGTCCTTCATTCAACCAATAATTTTCCAGAATTCACTGGCCGCATCTGCCCGGCCCCGTGCGAAGCCAGCTGCACACTTAACATCGATGATTCCCCTGTCTCGATCAAATCGATCGAATGCGCGATTGTGGATAAGGGATGGGAAGAAGGCTGGATCACGCCGTTGCCACCATCCCGCAAAACGGGAAAATCCATCGCAGTTGTCGGCTCCGGTCCGGCTGGCATGACTGCAGCGCAGCAATTGGCGCGCGCAGGACACTCAGTCACTTTGTTTGAAAAAAGCGACCGGATGGGTGGATTGCTCCGCTATGGCATCCCTGATTTTAAAATGGAAAAGCACTTAATCAACCGGCGGCTTGTCCAGTTGGAGGCCGAGGGCGTAGAACTGCGAACGAGCACCGAAGTGGGTGTTCAAGTCTCCCTCCAGTCATTGCGCGATAATTTTGACGCAGTCGTGCTATCTGGTGGCGCGGAAGTGCCGCGTAAACTGGAAATTCCTGGTGCTGAATTGCAGGGCGTCCGTCCGGCGATGGAGTTTCTGACGCAGCAGAATAAGCGTGTGGCAGGCGATGATGAAATGCGCGCCGCGCCGCGCGGTTCGCTGACGGCGACCGGCAAGCATGTGATTGTCATTGGTGGTGGTGACACAGGCTCTGACTGCGTCGGCACGTCGAACCGGCAAGGTGCAGCATCCGTCACACAGATTGAGATCATGCCAAAGCCGCCGGAAAAGGAAGATAAGGCGCTAAGTTGGCCGGATTGGCCACTAAAACTGCGGACATCATCCAGCCATCAGGAAGGATGCGACCGGGATTGGTCGATCCTAACAAAGCGGGTTGTGGGCCATAACGGTCAAGTCGAGGGGCTGGAATGCGTTCGCATTGAATGGGTGAACGGTCAGATCGAAGAAGTCGCGGGCAGCAACTTCACGTTGAAAGCTGATTTGATATTCCTTGCGATGGGCTTTACCGGCCCGCGCAAGGCAGGATTGGTAGAACAAGCCGAAGTGGTGCTGGACCCGCGCGGCAATGTCGCCGCGAACACCGATGATTATGAAACGAGCCAAGACGGTGTCTTTGCGTGCGGCGATATGCGGCGCGGGCAATCGCTCGTCGTGTGGGCGATCCGTGAAGGACGGCAGTGCGCGCGCGCCGTTGACCTTCACCTGATGGGCGAAACGCAGCTTCCCCGTTAATTTTCAACAAAGGACGAAAATCATGACCATCAAAATTGGCGACAAAATTCCTACCGTTGGCTTTGTGCAAATGACTGCTGAAGGCCCCAACGCTATTTCAAGCGACGCCTATTTCGCGGGCAAGCGCATTGCGATTTTCTCCGTCCCCGGTGCATATACACCCACCTGTTCGGCCAAACATCTGCCCGGTTTTGTGGAAAAGGCCGATGAACTAAAAGCCAAAGGCCTTGACGAAATTGCCTGCACCGCTGTCAATGACGCGTTCGTGATGGGCGCGTGGGGCAAAGTGAACGGCGTCGAAGGCAAAGTCACCATGCTGGCCGATGGCAACGGCGATTTTCCAAAGGCAATTGGCCTTGAAATGGACGGCACCAAATTTGGGATGGGCCACCGCGGTCAACGCTTTACACTCGTGGTGAATGACGGTGTGGTTGAACAGTTGCACGTCGAAGCACCGGGCGAGTTCCGGGTAAGTTCAGCGGAATATCTGCTAGAACAGCTTTAACTCTCTGGGCTCCGGGCTTGACCCGGAGTGCTGAGTTAAGCGGCCTCCCGCACTTCCCCATCCCGCGCCAGTAGCAACCCTTCCGCCACGACGTGGCTCCGCTCATTATCGACATCAATAGCCAGCGCGCCATCGCTGTGGATGATGGGGCGAATATGAAGTTCAAATCGCCGCGATATCCGTTCAAACGCGCGTCCTATGCTGCCAATCCCAAATGCAAAGCAGATAAGCGCCACAAAGCCCAATGACCTGAAAATCCGGTCAGGATGCTTCACAAACTGCCCGCCGCTGCGAAACACCTCAATGGTCCGCATCGCGCGTGCCGTCGTCACCCAATAGGTGTTGCAATTGGAATAGGCATCGTCACTAAAACTGTAAAAGCGCCGCTGGCCTGCCGGGTGGGCCGCTAGCACGTCCGCCTTGCGAGTGAGCACAACGCCCGCATCGCAGCCTTTCGCGTCTGCGATGATCGCGCCCACACCTTCAGGTGTCAGCATCACATTATCAGCCGTGGTGACGAGCAAGGGAAAAGCCGCGCCAGACGCACCTTCGATAATACTATCCGCCAAATTATGCTGAGACAGCACAGGCTTCACTCGGCCAGTCCGCAACAATGGGCGCAGTTCAGGCACAGTTTCCAGCAGGTCGAGGTCATGGAGCGACACGCGAATGGTGCCGATGGTGGCGTTCGCCGCCAGCGCATCGATGACATGCGCAATCATTGGGCGACCAGCGACAGGCACCAGGCATTTATGCGTTACCCCGTGCGCTTCGGCCAGTGGATCCAGCCGCCCTTCTCGCTTTCCCGCCAACACAAGCGCAGTCACTGAAGCTGCTTCGGGCATCGTAGGAACAGACACCATTGTCGCGGGTTGATAGGCTTTGCGGCTGCCAAGCAACCCTTGCCGCGCCAGGCTATGCGCGACAATCGTTTCGACCAGTGTTTCATGGTCCACCCCCACAGTCGCTGCTGAACGGGAAATCGTCTTTTTCGACCAAAGGTTACAAGATAAGTTAACTTCCATAAATCTCACGTCGCCTGTGGCTGGATTCACGCGGAATTCGAACCGGCCGTAATCGAACGGCCACAGCTCCGGCATTAAAGCCCGCGTCTGACGCTCCAGCCGCTTCACCAGCAACGGATCATCGACCGTGACCAGAGGATCATCGGAAACCGCAACCAGCCCCCGCTTTTCCTCATAGGATCGCAACAATCGGTCATCGTCGGGCCGGTACGCCATAGCTGGCAACACCCACGGCCCGCGTCCACCAACGACGGGAACTGCCACGTCAATTTCGGGTGCCCAGGCCTCAATGATGGCATCATGGTTTTGCGCGTGAAGACCCTCCACATGGCCGCGCGCCTCCTGCCAATCGTCAAACAACGCGACACCCCATGACGCGGATGAGGCATTGGGTTTCACAACATAGCGGTCCGCTGCAAAGGGCGGAGTTACTGGTGCGGGCGTCCCAATGCGGCAGTTTTCCCATTCCATGGTTGGCACACCCCGCTGGCGGGCAACCAGTTTCATCAGATGCTTATCATCTGACAGGCCGCGCAAGATGGGCGTTGCACCAAGATATGGCAGACCGTGGCGTTCGAGCAGCAAAGGCGCGAGCATTTCACTATTCTGAAAGCCGCCGCGGTTAAGCAGTGGCACAACAAAATCCGCCGCTGGCGCATCAAAGAGCGCGCGATAGCTGTTGGCCGGGGTGACATTAAGGCCAATCGCTTGCAGCGTCGTCAGCATCTCATGGTGATAGACAGCGTGAGTGCCATCCAGTGCATCTGGACCGCCGCCAGATAGGGCATGTTTGGCAAGGAACAGCACACGCATCTGACCCTTTGCGCGGTCAGATATACGCATCACTTTGTCTTGGAAAATGACGGTCATCGCAAGGAACCTCTCACTTGTATGAGAGTATTTAATACCTCTCGAATGTGACCAGACGGCGTAGAAACTGTGTCAGAACTGAGACGTTAACTGATCATTGAGACCTTGCAGACTATCAGCTGTATATGAGTGACGCGAACCTTGCGCGGCGAATTCAGTCAGCCGCTTGGCGCTCCACTGGTACTATGCCAGAGGATACTGTGCGCACTTGGCACGATAATGATATGCGCGCTCTGGGCAAAGGGCGCCGGGTTGTTGATCCTGATGCTATGCTCGGCAATGCAAGCTCGCTCATTACCCGACCGGCCTCACTTGTGTTCATTTTTCTGATTGCGTTTGCTGCGATCCTGGCCGCACTGCTCTGGCGGGACGGACGGTTTGACGGAATGATCGCCAATATGACGCCCAAGATCACACGACCATCAGGCGGCTGGATTGAGAGTGCGAAAGCACTTGGTGGCGGCGGTTCGGCCCAGACTGCGGATCAACCCCCTCCACCTGCATTTGAGAATGAACTGGAAAAGGCCGAACAGCGGCTGCGGGATCAGATGACTCCGCCTAAAGTTGCTGATGACGCGGAGGAGGAGTAGCCCCTCACTGTCATCCTATGAGTCTCTTTGAATGACTCGCCCGCCATGAGCGGACCAGCCGTTCGCGAAACGGTCTAATCCAGTCCGTAGATCTGCAATGAGATCATCAACATCCTCTAGCCCGATTTGCAAGCGAACCACCGGCCCTTCGGCCTGCCACTGTGTCGCAGTCCGGATATCTTCGGGATCAACGGGCAGGACTAAGCTTTCATAGCCGCCCCAACTATACCCAATGCCAAAATGGCAAAGCCCATCAATCAGCGCGGCGCGCGCAGACTTGGTTCCGCCGTTTAACATGAAGCTAAACAACCCCGTTGAGCCTTCAAAATCACGTTTCCAAAGGGCGTGTTGCGGATGAGAGGGCAGAGCGGGGTGGAGGACGCGCGCGACTTCGGGTTGCGCCTCCAGCCAATGCGCTATCTTCAACGCGCTTTCTTGATGCTGGCGCAAGCGCACCGCTATAGTGCGTAGTCCCCGCGAAGCGAGCCAAGCATCATCGGGGCTAAGATAATGACCAAGCTGTTGGCTCACTTTACGCAGCGCCGGGTAAGTCGCAGCATTGGCTGTCACCGCCCCTGCCATCACATCGCTATGGCCGACAATATATTTGGTCGCAGCAACCACAGAAATATCGACGCCGTGTGAAAGTGGCTTAAAATAAAGCGATGTGGCCCAGGTGTTGTCGACTAAAGTTCTGATACCATGAGCTTTGGCCACACCCACCATGGCAGGTACATCCTGCACTTCAAAAGTCAGGCTGCCGGGGCTTTCCATATAAAGTGCGGCAGTGTTTGGCCGAATGAGTTCTGCAATGTCACCTGCGATCAGAGGATCATAGTAGGTCGTCTCAACACCCCATTTACTCAGGAAGCCATCGCAGAACATGCGGGTTGGATCATAGGCACTATCGACCATCAACAAATGATCGCCAGGTTTCAGAACGGACAATAGTGCAGTCGAAAGGGCGGCCACACCGGACGGAAACAGCATCGTTCCTTCTGCCCCAGGCTCCATCTCTGTCATCGCTTCAGCCAGTGACCACTGGGTCGGCGTGCCGCGCCGGCCATAAAAGAATTTTCCGTCCTCATTAGTTGTGTTGCCAGCTTTGAGCGCCGCACAGTCATGATACAGGATCGTGGAAACGCGCCAGACAGGTGTGTTCACGACGGGGCCGGTCCAGTCCTCGCGCCGCCCGGCCTGAACAACTTTTGTAGCGTCTTTCACATCCTTGCCGCTCACACATCACCCCAAGTGAACTGGATCGGCATGAGCGTATCTGGATGAAGCGATTTGTGAACGGGGCAGGTATGGGCTGCTGCCTCTAGCCGTCTTTTATTGTCCGCGCTCAAATCATGGGGCACATGAATTTGCACGCCGAGGCGAGCAATGCGGCGAGGTGAACTGTTGGCCATATCTTTTTCGACCGTGGCTGTTGTGCCGCTGATGTCAATCGCATGAGTGCGTGCTGCAATGCCCATCACCGTGAGCATGCATGTGCCAAGTGCAGTTGCCACAAGGTCCGTTGGAGAAAAACTATCTCCCTTGCCCTGATTGTCGGTGGGGGCATCTGTGGCAAGCGTTGCGCCGGATGGTCCGTGAACGGCGGCGCAATGGAGATCACCTTCATATGTGATTTTTATCGGGATCAAGGGTAGCGTCCTTCCGTCCTGTCAGGCCTGACCTATGTTAGAAGCCCTCGCCAACCGCCGCAAGGGCGGGCCGCGAAACTATGGCAAAACCAACACTGTTGGGTTAAAGGCGGAGCCATGGACAGAACCTTTCTTGGCAAAACCAGCGCGCTTCCTTCTTCACCTGACGAGGCGGTACTGGATTATCCAGCCAACCCGCGCCCTGGCAGTCCTTACTTAGTGCGCTTTACCGCGCCCGAATTTACTTCGCTGTGCCCTGTGACCGCGCAACCAGATTTCGCACATCTGGTGATTGATTATGTGCCGGGCGAAACGATTGTGGAATCAAAGGCGCTGAAGCTGTTCCTCGGCTCCTTCCGCAACCACGCTGCCTTTCATGAGGACTGCACGATAGGGATTGCCCAGCGGTTGGTGGCGGAAATGAAACCCATTTGGCTGCGCATCGGCGGATATTGGTATCCGCGCGGGGGAATACCCATTGATGTGTTCTGGCAAACCGGAGAGCCTCCCAAAGGCGTATGGATACCGGATCAGGATGTGCCGGGATATCGCGGGCGGGGTTAAGCTAAAGCGTCTCATCCAACAGCCGGGCCAGCCGCAGCCCGCCACGCAGCATTAGGCCACGCACCACCGGAACCAAGGCTTCAATTTCCGCATCGCTTACCTTGGCGCGCGCGGGTACATCTCCACATGGCTCACCGTCCAGCGCCGTTGCATAGGCCATCGTTCGCGCAACTTCCCAACTTTCCCTTGACCAATCAAGCGTAGTGCCCGCGGCAAGTTGAAATCGCTCCCCGGCATTCACGCCCACCGATATGCCCTTTGGCCCCGCGGGCGGCGTGGTAATGGCGCGTTCAGCAAGGGGGCCATCCCAAAGCAGGTGCAAATTCACACGGCCCTCCACCAGCCCGTAAGCGGCCTTCACATCATTCCCGCCCCGGTCAGTTCGATCCCCAGCGTGCAGCGGCATGTGCAAATCGCCGACGAAATGGGTCAGAAACGCAAGGGCGATCAGCTTTTCTCGGTCGGGCACGTTGCTGTCTTTTAGCAGCTTCACCTGCCGGTCAATCTGGCCGGACACGCAGTGACCGTCTTTGCAGGCCGCAGTTAGATCAAATGGCCGGCAGATGTCCGCGTTCTGATAATGCCAGCTAAACGCATAGTCGAACCTTGCGCCAAGCCCCTTGATGCAATCCGCCCAGACAGACGCGTCCTCAATAGATTTGATTGGGCAAGTCGGCGTCTCAAGGGCCGGGTTCTGCGCGATAAGGGCTTGGATCTTCGCGCGCGTGGCTGGTTTCACGTGATCCCATGCAATGGTGGCGATGGTTTCATGGCCGTATTCCCACCACGCCTTCGCAGGCGTCGGGCCGATCAGGAGGAGCAGGAACGCGAGGAAGCGGATCATTCGTCGCCGTAAATCGCAACGCGTTCGCGGCCTGTGGAATCGCGTCCGCCGCGGTACATACCAGGTGTGTTGAAACTCCAGCCGATCTGCCCATCCGGCGTCAGCACAATCACCCCGCCGTCCCCGCCCAGCGCCTTGACCTCGGCCATGACAGCCTTGGCAGCAGGAACAACCTTTTCGCCCTTCATCCTTACCCGCGCGCAGATTTCATGGGCAACGCCAACGCGGATAAAAAATTCACCTGCTCCGGTGGCAGAGACAGCACAGGACCGATCATCAGCGTAAGTGCCAGCGCCAATCAGCGGGGAATCGCCAATGCGGCCCCAGCGTTTGCCGGTGAGGCCCCCAGTGGATGTGGCCGCTGCGACATGGCCCTCCAAATCAAGCGCCACTGCACCCACCGTGCCATATTTCAGGTCGACATCGAACCAGCCAACCTTCTTGGCGCGAAGTTCCTCCAATTGTCGGCGGCGCTCAGGCGTTTCAAAATAGTCTTGAGCCTCAGTTGGAAGCCCCTGTTCGCGGATAAATTCATCTGCCCCGGTGCCGGAAAGCATCACGTGAGGGCCTATTTCCATCACCTTACGCGCGGCGGAGATCGGGTTTTTCGCGATGCTGGTTCCAGCGATTGATCCTGCCGCCCGGTTGCGGCCGTCCATGATGGCAGCATCAAGTGACATGGTGCCTTCATAGGTCAGCACTGCCCCGCGCCCCGCGTTGAAATTGGGGTCATCTTCCAAAACGCGAACCGCCGCCTCCACAGCATCCACTGATGATCCGCCTGCTTCCAGGACGCGCGCGCCAGCGTCCAACGCACCGGTCAGCGCAATGCGGATTTCGCGATCTTTTTCCTTCGGCATTTTCGCTCGCGTCATTGCGCCTGCGCCGCCGTGGATGACAATGGCCCATTTGGGTTTGGCGGGCGGATCAATTGCGGCAAGGGCAGAAGATGTCATGGTCAGGCTCACAATCAGCAATAAGAAGAAACGCACGATTATGCCCTTTCATCAGGATTAGAATCGCATTGCGAAGCTGATACCGCCGCCTTTGCCATCCGTCCACGGAACGAGCGCAGTTTGCGAGTCGGGGTGTTTGTTGGTAATAAGTATGCCAGAGGCAAGGCCAATAGCGGCACCAGCGGCCACTTCGCCGAACCGGTGCTTATCTGCCTTCATCCGCGCCACGCCGACCATGCCAGCGACAATCAAGGCAGGAATGCCAATTGATTTGCCCTGCCGCTGCCACAGCGTTGCAGCCGCTGCGAATGAGCGCGACGTGTGGCCCGACGGGAAACTTTTATTGTCGCTGCCGTCAGGGCGCAGAGTTGGGAATGCTTCCTTCAGCCCTTCAGTCACTAGGCTTGCCGCGCCGAAGGAACCTGCGGCTTGCAACACGCCTTTGCCATCTTTCTTGATGGCAGGCAGGCCAACTGAGATGGCAATAAGCGAATAGGCACCAATGTCGCTTGCCGTGCCCCAGCTTTTCTTGCTGGCGTAGGCAGGGGAGGCCGTGACAACTGCTACGGTGACCATTCCTAAGTTGAACGAGCGGGCGACCGAAGAGTTGATACGCATATGCCATTGTCCTTATGAAGCGGCTAAGTGGAAGCATTGGGCGCAACCACTGCCAGGGGCAATACCGCATGATTATCTTTCGAACTCCGACACTTGCTGATGCGAACAAACTTGCAGAACTCGGCGCTTCCTCGTTCGTCGATGCGTTCGGGTCACTTTACAGCGCGGTTGATCTCGCGAGTTTTCTCGATCAAGCCTATTCAGCCGAGGCCCTTACCGCTGACCTTAACAATCCTAACCGCCTGTTCCGTATTGCGGAGGAGGACGGGGTGATGATTGGTTATTGCAAACTGGGGCTGGACTGTGGCTTTGACTATGATCTGGGCGGGCGCAAAGGCATGGAATTGAAACAACTCTATCTCCGCAGCGCAACCACTGGAAAGGGCGTCGGATCAGCCTTTATGACGTGGGCACTAGACGAGGCCCGCACGCGCCAGTTCGACGCTGTCATCCTAAGCGTCTACAGCGGCAATATAGCGGGCCAGCGCTTTTACGATCGGCACGGCTTTACCAAATGGGCCGACACTTATTTCATGGTCGGCGCTCAGCGTGACGACGAATATCTCTACGGGCTTTGGCTAGTTGGTGGTGGATAAAGCGCAATCATCCGATCAACGACGCCTTGATTCATAAACGTCGCAAAAGCGCAGCCAACGGTCATTCCGTCATTCCAAATCACCTCTGCCTGCATGCCCATTAGGCCCGGCAGATTGAGCCAGCACATCGTCCCCGGTTTGATACTGGTAACGGCATCGCAAGAAAAACCTGCACAGGATAAATCACCAACGGTAACGTTGAACGCAGCCTCACTTGAACGGCGAAGCTTTGCTTGGATCCTTACTGGGGTACGCGGAGCACACCGATCTTCGAGAGCGGCATTGGCATATGAAAGACTGTTTCTCGTAAGAACTGACATGGTGAATATCCTGCCAAAAGGGTCTGGTCCCAAGTTCCTGACAATTTTAGTGGCGGTAAACGATGAATTAAGCCCTAATCAACAAGGTTAACGCGTTCACGCGCACCGGTTGTAAAGCCATCCGCCGCCAGTGCGACAATTCGTGCTGCAACCACTGCTGGATCTTTCACGCTGCCCGGATCTTCGCCGGGATAGGCCTTCGCTCGCATTGCTGTGCGTGTGGCCCCAGGATCAACAATGGCGACATGTATACGGTTACCGGCGCGATTTTCGTCCGCATAAGCATCAAGCAGTGTTTCAAACGCCGCCTTTGATCCGCCATAAGCCCCCCAGTAGGCCCGCGGCGCGCGGCCGACGCTGGATGTGACTCCAATCACCTTGGCGGCTTCACTTTGTCGGAGCAACGGATCAAACGCTGCGATCAGCGCCTGTTGCGCGCTCACGTTCAGCGTGAAAATCTGTGCAAATTCCTTGGCATTGACATGCTGCACTGGACCAAGAGTGCCCAGCATCGCCGCATTTAGAACCAATATATCCAGCTTGTCCCAGCGCCCGCCTATCGCTTGGGCGAGCTTGCCTATCGAGTCCGCGTCGGTCAGATCAAGTGGTGCGATTGTGGAACTTCCTCCGGCCTGATGGATCCGGTTTTCCACAGCTTCAAGCCCGTCCGTAGTGCGCGCCGTGATGATGACATGCACGCCTTCTGCCGCCAGTGCCTCTGCTGTCGCAGCACCAATGCCGCGTGAGGCACCCGTAACTAGGGCCAACTGCCCCTCCAAACGCTTCGACATCAAACCACGCGCTCCGCCAGCAGGCTCAGTTGATCCAGATCGCTATTCTCGTCATGATCGGTGAGTCGGGTGGGATAATCACCTGTGAAACAGGCATCGCAATATTGTGGACGAATGTCGTTACGGCGTTCTTCGCCCAACGCACGGTAAAGGCCGCCGATTGAAATGAACGCAAGGCTATCCGCCTGAATGAAATCCTGCATTCCCGCGACATTATGGATCGCCGCCAGCAGCTTGCTCCGCTCTGGCGTGTCCACACCGTAGAAACAGCTGTGCTGCGTCGGCGGAGACGCAATGCGCAGATGTACTTCCGTCGCCCCGGCATCGCGCATCATCTGCACGATTTTCAGGCTGGTCGTGCCGCGCACGATACTGTCGTCAATTAAGACGACCGACTTGCCCTCAATCAGCGCGCGATTGGCATTATGTTTGAGTTTGACGCCCAAATTGCGGATCGTGTCGCTTGGTTGAATGAAGGTCCGCCCGACATAATGGGATCGGATGATCCCTAGTTCAAATGGAATGCCTGATTTCTGCGCATAGCCGATTGCCGCCGGAACCCCTGAGTCCGGCACTGGAATCACAATGTCTGCCTTTACCGGGCTTTCGACGGCCAACTCCGCACCAATAGCCTTACGTATGGAATAGACACTGCCGCCCTCCGTGATGCTGTCTGGGCGAGAGAAATAGATATGTTCAAACACGCACGGACGCGGGTTTACTTCGGGGAACGGCTTGATCGAACGGAGGTCGCCTTTGGAAATAATAATGATTTCGCCGGGCTCAACTGAACGAACGAAGGTTGCGCCGACCACATCCAGTGCCACGGTTTCCGACGCAAACACTGTCGCATCGCCAATCATGCCCATAACCAATGGCCGCACACCCAGCGGATCACGGCAAGCGATCATCCCCTCCGGCGTCATACAAATCAGCGCATAAGCGCCCTCAACTTGGCGAAGCGCGTCGATGAACTTGTCAAGCAGGGTCCGGTAGGTCGATGTCGCGACCAAGTGGATGATCACTTCGGTATCGCTGGTCGATTGAAAGATTGCGCCTTTACGGACCAGCTCTTTCTTGATCGTCATGGCGTTCGATATGTTGCCATTATGCGCAATTGCAAAGCCGCCAGAGGCAAGATCAGCGAAGAGCGGCTGAATGTTACGCATCGAAGCTTCGCCAGTTGTCGAATAACGAACATGGCCGCACGCCGTCGCGCCGGGCAAGCTGCTAATCGCGGCGTCGCTATCAAAATTGCCCGCGACATGGCCCATGGCTCGCACAGAATGGAAATTAGCACCGTCAAAGCTGGTTATTCCCGCTGCTTCCTGGCCCCGATGTTGCAAGGCGTGTAGGCCCAGCGCGACAACGGCGGAGGCGGGGTCAGAACCCCAAACCCCAAAAACGCCGCATTCTTCATGCAGCTTATCATCGTCGAACGGATGAGTGGTGAACATGGCGGACCTTTATTGTCGTCGTGCGCTGATGGTTCTATTCAAAGACAGGTTGGCTTATAGAAGGGGATATCGGCTTTGTCTCCCACGCGATCAGGAAAAGTGAATGAATATCCAAGAAACAGGGACGCAGTTGAACCCTAAATGGGATGCTTCGGGATTAATTACGGCTGTGATGACAGACGCAGAGAGTGGCGATGTGCTGATGGTCGCCCACATGGACGCAGAGGCTCTGCGCCTGACGTTAGAAACCAAGGAGGCTCACTTCTGGTCCCGCTCCCGCGCACAGCTCTGGAAAAAGGGCGAAACTTCTGGTCATGTGCTGGACGTCGTGGACGTGCGGATCGACTGCGATCAAGACGCAGTCTGGCTACGCTGCAAGCCGCGCGGGCCAGCATGCCACACTGGGGAAGTGAGTTGTTTTTACCGCGTGGTTGAGGATGGTGGGTTGAGACGGAGTACAGATACATCCACACAAACGATCTAGGGTTAGGGCCCAAACCTTCTCGTCATCATGTTGCATCTCCGCAACAGTTTATAATCAAACAGAGTTTACAAAGATTTTCTTTGTTGTGCGATGCACCAATTCGCGGCAATGGATTGATGTTCGCTGGATATTGGGCCCGAAAATGAGGTCAAGGACGGCAACGCAGGTGGGACGACGCAACACCAACCCAAAAGGGGAATTTTATGCGCACGTCCTTTAACCCAGTGCGGGGCTTTGGCTCCATTTTGGGCCTCTCCCTTGCCTTGATGGCAACCCCAGCTTTGGCTCAAGAAGAAGAGTCCAAGGCCGTCACTGTTTCCGGTGGCGTCACGCTCGTCTCTGATTACCGTTTCCGCGGTATTTCTCAGACTGACAAGGATTTCGCGGTTCAGGGGTCGATTACTGTCACCCATGAAACAGGCCTTTACGCCAGTATCTGGGGCTCAACCGTAGACGACTATGTCGCCGCAGGCGGTGATCAGGAAATTGATATCATCGCAGGCTTCAAAAAGACATTTGGCAGCACAACCGTTGATGTCGGCGGTCTCTATTATTACTATCCGGGCTCGTCGAAAATTACCCCTGGATATAATTCAGACTTCCTCGAATTTTACGGCAGCGTCGCGCAGGGCGTCGGCCCCGTCACAGCCAAGCTTGCGGTGAACTTTGCGCCCAAGCAAAAGGCGCTGGCCTATGCTGTCGCGCCAAAGGAAGACAATTTCTACGGCAATTTCAGCCTGTCCGGCACCATTCCTGATACCAAGCTTAGTCTGACCGCAGCCATTGGCCGGACATTTACGCGCAGCTTCCTGTCCGGCGGCATCAAATACACGGATTGGTCCTTGGGCGCGAGCTACACGACTGGGCCGGTCACGCTGGGCATCAGCTATGTTGATACCAGTGCACCTCGCATTCCAAGCCCATCGGGTAAGGACATTTACAAGGGCGGAATCGTCGCGTCGCTCGGCGTGGCATTCTGATCCTGCACTGGTCACGCCGCAGATGCAGCGACCAGTCTGCGCGTGACCGGATGGGCGGGGGCCGAAATCAAGGCCTCCGCCTCTCCTTGTTCCACGATTTCCCCCTGATCCAGCACTGCAATCCGGTGACATAGCAGTCGCGCCAGCGCCAGATCGTGGGTAATGACCAGCAGCGCAAGTCCGCGCTCCTTTTGTAGCCGCTGAAACAGCGCGACAATCTGCGCTGCCACAAGCACATCCAAGGCCGAAGTCGCCTCATCGAGCAAAAGCATTTTGGGTTTGGCGATCAGAGCCCTTGCAATCGCCACGCGCTGCGCCTGACCGCCGGATAAGGATCGCGGCGTGCGGTCCACCATTTCAGGTGGCAACTCTACGTCTGCCAAAGCCTCTGCAATCAGGCGTTCTGCATCTGCTTCGGGATCAAGATGTTTTAGCGGCTCGCCAATGATGTCACCTACCCGCCATCGCGGATCAAGGCTGGCTAAGGGATCTTGAAACACGGGCTGGATCAAGCGGCGGTGTGCTTTGGACATCTTCGTCCGTTCGGGCAATGCGTCTCCCGCCCACATCACTAGGCCGCCATCGCAAGGCCCCAACCGTGCAATCGCCCTGCCCAGCGTTGATTTACCGGAGCCCGATTCCCCCACCAGCGCCAATGCTTCGCCAGCGCATATGGTCAGGCTTGCCCCGTCCACGGCGTGAAATTTCTCCCGCCGCCAACCGGGGCGTGGGAAGCTGACACGGATGTCCTTCGCCTCCAGTGATATTTCACCTGGCTCTGGCTTAGGCAGTAATTTGACATCAAGGCGCGGGGCGGCATCAATCAGCGCTTTGGTATAATCTGCCTTGGGTGAGCCGAACAGAACAGGCGCTGCCGCAGCTTCCACCATTTCCCCGTTCCGCATGACGATGATTTTATCGGCGTGACCCCGGACACTGACCAAATCATGGCTGACGAGGAGAACAGCCAAGCCCTGTTCGCGTCGCAAATCGTCAATCAACGTCATGATTCCTTTGCGCAGGCTGGCGTCCAGCGCAGTCGTGGGTTCGTCTGCGATCAGCAGTTTAGGGCCGTGTGCAATTGCTGCGGCAATCATGACACGCTGACGCTGACCTCCGGAAAGCCGGTGAGGGAATTGGTCTAGCCGTTCGTCGGGGTCGGGCAAGCCAACGCGAGCGAGCATCGCCGCGAGTTCAGCGCGCGATGGTTTGGCCGCGCCTGCCTGCATCGCGGCCTCAGCCAATTGCCGGCCAATGGTGAGGTGCGGGGTAAGCGCTGTGAGCGGCTGCTGAAATATAAATCCCGCCTTGGCCGCACGCATTTTGCGCAGATCCGCCTCGCTGCGCCCGCAAAGCTCCTCTCCGTCGAGGATCACAGACCCAGTCGCGATACCCGCCGAAAGGCCAAAGGGCGTCATGCATGTGAGGCTCTTGCCCGACCCCGATTCGCCGACCAACGCCACGCATTCACCCGCCGCAATCGTGAAGGACAAGTCGCGCACGAGGGACACTCCCGCGATGCTGATGCCCAGCCCCTGAACCGCATAAACATTCACGGCGCAAACCGATCCCGCAGCTTTTCACCCGCTATAGTGAGGCACACCAACACCGCGACCAGCACCCCGCCGGGCGCGAGTAGCCCCATCGGCGACATATCCATGTCATCAGCCCCTTCCTTCACCAGGATGCCGAGCGAAGTCATTGGCTCCTGCACGCCCAGCCCCAGGAAGGAGAGAAAGCTTTCAACCATCACCACCTGCGGCACAGTCAGCAGCAGATAAGCAATGGCAACGCCCGCCACGTTGGGAAGGACATGTCGCACCAATATAGTGAGCGAAGGCGCGCCCGCTGCCTCCGCCGCCGTTACAAACGGCCGGTTTTTAAGCTGCATCACTTGCCCGCGCACCACCCGAGCCATGGTCAGCCATTCGACAGCACCAATACCAAGGAACACCAGCAAGATTGACCGGCCAAACACCACCATCAGCAAGATGACCACAAACATGAAGGGAAGCGCATAGAGCGCATCAACGATCCGCATCATCACTTCATCAGTCTTCCCCCCGGCCCAGCCCGCGATTGCGCCCCAAGCCACACCAATGACCAGCGCGACAAGGGCAGCGGCCAGCGCGACAGAAAGCGTCACTCGGGTGCCGACCAGCGTACGAGCCAGCAGATCGCGGCCGACGGAATCCGTGCCGAGCAGATGGTTTCCCGTCAGCGGCTCCGCGCGCACGGCGGCCCAATCGATAATGTCATATTGCCACGGCAAGAACGGTGGCAGAATGAGCGCGGCCATAATCACCAGCGCTACGAGGGCAAGGGGGAGCCTCACAGGTGCCCCTCTCCCTTCACGGGAGAGGGAGCGAGACTTGGCAACTTGTTGCTTAGTCGCAGCGGGAGAGGGCCAGTTGAAGCGCGCACCGCCCCCTCTCTAAGACTTGCTAAGCAGCGAGCTGCTAAGCCAAGTCTTTTCTCCCCCTCTCGGGGGGAGAAGCCAGACACAGAAATCCTCATCCCCGCACCCTTGGGTCCAACCACCCGTAAACCAGATCCGCGACCAGATTGAACAGGATGATCAGCGCCGCATAAAGCGTCACCACTGCCAAAACGAGCGGATAATCGCGATTAAGCGCGCCTTGCACGAAGTAACGCCCCAACCCCGGCAGCGCGAAGATTGTTTCGATCACCACAGCCCCGGTGAGCAATCCTGCCGCTGCTGGCGCGGCATAACTGGCGACTGGCACCAGCGCAGGGCGCAGGGCGTGGCGAAACAGGATTGTCAGCGGTTTCAATCCCCGCGCGCGCGCCGTGCGGACATGATCCTCCGCCAGCGCGCCCGCCAATCCCGCCCGCGTCAATTTCGCGATTGATCCAGCCACAGGCAGGGCCAGCGCAATGACGGGAAGGATCATGTTCGGCACCGCCCCGTCATTCCAGCCTGAAACAGGCAACCACCCGAGCGTCAGCGCAAACAGCAGCACGAGAAGCGGTGCCGTTACAAAACTTGGCACGGACGTGAGCAAAGTTGATACGACACCCAGCACACGGTCCACCACCCCCGCTGGTTTCGCCGCCGCGACCAGCCCTGTCCCAATGCCCAGCGTCATTGCCAACACCATCGCCAGCGCGCCAAGCGTCAGCGATACGGGCAGGCCCTTTACCACCAGTTCCGTCACCGTAAAATCGCGGTAGATCAGGCTCGGCCCGAAATCGCCCTGCAACACATTGCCGATATAGGTCGCAAATTGCACCATCAGCGGCTTATCCATGCCGTACGCCGCGATCAGCGCCTCTCGTGTCGCAGGGTCCAGCGGACGCTCCCCATCAAACGGCCCGCCGGGGGCAAAGCGCATGAGGAGGAAAGAGAGGAGGATCACGCCCAGTAGCGTTGGGATGGCTGTGAGCAGGCGGCGGAGGATGAGGGTCAGCATAAGAAACCCGCGACCACATCGCCGTCATTGCGAGGAGCGGAGCGACGAAGCAATCCATGAAGCGGCAGGCATTCTGGATTGCTTCGCTTACGCTCGCAATGACGGGGGATCACTTCGGCGTGGTGGCCGTCGCATCCTGTCCTGCGCCTTCGGGGGCGGCGATGATATCGCGGGTCACGGCACCCTTATCGACCACATCAGTGCCCGGGTCCCCTGCGTTGGAACGGATACCGGCGGCAGAACGTGCGCCGCCTGCCTGTGATACGGCACCCGATTCGGCGGGGCTACGCGCGGCGGGGCCGCCAAACATGGCTTGCAAAGCCTGTGTGCTGCTATCGGCTGCTTGGGCCTGCGGCGCGCCGGGGCGCGGCGGGGTCAGCGCGAAATCTGGCGGGATAACCAGCGGAGCCGCGCGGCTAACCGCCAATTCATCCGGACGATCACGGTTGAACACGCCGCCACGGCTGCACCCGGCAAGTGCCGCAACCAACGCTACGCTTATGATGACCTTGCGCATTTCAACTCTCCACTTTCGGCTGAGGATCGCGGACCAACAGGGCCCGCGCCAATAATATCAATACGCCCACCGTAATCGCTGCATCGGCAAGATTGAAGACCAAAAAGGGACGAAAGTCCCCAAAATGCAGATCAGCAAAGTCAATGACATGGCCAAAGCGCGCCCGGTCCGTCAGATTGCCCAGCGCCCCGCCCAAAACCAGCGCCAGCCCCATCGCATCCCCGCGCACTTTTTCAGTCCACACCCAATAAGCGACACCGGCAGTAATACAGGCAAGAATGCCAGTCAGCACCCACCGCTGCGTCGCGCTATTGGCGGGGAATAGCCCCAGCGCGACACCTTCGTTATGGGTCAGAGTGAATTGGAAGAAGGACAATATGTAATAAACCGCGCCTTCATAAGCGAGGTCCAGCGGGCCAGTGACGATCCATTTGGTCAGCTGGTCCACGATGTAGATGGCAGCGGCAATGCTAAGCGCGAGGCGGCGGTGGTTCGAGGTAGTGGTCATAATCGTCCCTGTTTCGAGCAGTTAAAAGAACCGTTCGGACTGAGCCTGTCGAAGTCCTCCCTTACTTTTGTGGTGCCGGAACAAGGAAGGGAAGGCCCTTCGACTGCCTTGCAGGCGCTCAGGACAGGCTTCGACAGGCTCAGCCCGAACGGAGTGGGGGATGTAATAGATTTAAGCATTCACCACCTCCTCACACCGCCCACAAAGCGAGCCATCTTCGCTCACCTCAGGGAGGTGACGCCAGCAGCGGCCACATTTTTTATGGGAGGTTTCGCCAACCGCACCTATGCCAAAAATTAAATTTTCAGGAGGGAGCGCCCATTCACCTGATGCGTTAAGAGTTTCTCGACGAACCAGATACTCTCCGATGATGCATAGCTCAATGAACGGGACGCTCTCGATTTCTGCTAGAACTGCCGGGTCTCCAATGGACAGCGTCACACCAGCTTCAAGGCTCGAACCAATGATCTTATCACGGCGTAAACGTTCAATCGCATTAAGCACGTCGCTCCGGTAAAAACGAAGTCGAGTCCACTTCTCTAGCAGTCGATCATCCCCGCTCAGGCTGAGCTTGTCGAAGCCCTGTTGGGAAGTGCCCACCGACCCTTCGTCAAGCTCAGGGTGAGCGGACGCGGATGGCTCAGCACTAACGGACGCAGGCAGCACCGGCCAATCCAGAAAATGCACTGACTCTGTCTCATCAGGATACCGCGTCTGCCACACTTCCTCGGCCGTAAATACCAGCACTGGCGCGGCGTAGCGCACCAGCGCGTGGAACAGAATGTCGAGCACGGTGCGATAGGCCCGCCGCTTGGGCGAAGTCGCCGCGTCGCAGTAAAGCGAATCCTTGCGGATATCGAAGAAGAAGGCCGACAGATCATTGTTCGCGAAATCAGTCAGCAACCGCACATAGGTGTTGAAATCAAAGTCATCCACCGCAACCCGCAGCTTCGCATCCATATCCGCCAGGAGATGGAGCATATAGCGCTCCAGCTCCGGCATGTTCGCCACATCCACCTTTTCCGCGTCCGAAAATCCGTCGAGCGCGCCGAGCAGATAGCGGAACGTGTTGCGGAGTTTGCGATATTGATCTGACACCCCGGCCAGGATTTCCTTGCCGATGCGGTGATCTTCAGTGAAGTCCACGCTGAGCGCCCAAAGCCGCAAGATATCCGCGCCGCTATCGCGCATCAGGTCCGTCGGTGAGATGGTGTTGCCAAGCGATTTGGACATTTTCATGCCCTTCGCATCCATCGTGAAGCCGTGGGTCAGCACGGCCTTATACGGCGCATGGCCCCGCGTGCCGCAGCTTTCGAGGAGGGAGGATTGGAACCACCCGCGATGCTGATCCGTGCCTTCCAAATACAGATCAGCCCAGGGGCCGATATGGTCCGCAGGGCGCATCAGGTCTGGCCATTTTCCGCTTTCCAGCACAAACGCATGGGTGCAGCCGCTGTCAAACCACACGTCGAGGATGTCGACGACGCGCTCATAATCGGCGATGTCATAGTCCGCGCCCAGATAGTCCGCCGCGCGCTCATCACTCCACGCATCCACGCCGTCCGCCCGCACCGCCGCGATGATCCGCGCGTTGACCGCCGGGTCGCAGAGATACTGGCCGGTCTTGCGATTGACAAACAACGTGATCGGCACCCCCCACGCCCGCTGACGGCTCAGCACCCAATCCGGGCGCCCTTCGACCATCGAATTGATCCGGTTGCGGCCCTTTTCAGGGATGAAACGGGTGGCGGCGATGGCGGCAAGGGCGGTTTCTCTCAGGGTTTTCCCACCAACGCTGTCACCCTGAACTTGTTTCAGGGTCCATGCCTCGTTTGTCTCGCTGGTTAAAGATTGAGGCATGGATGCTGAAACAAGTTCAGCATGACAGGGACGATTTTCCAACGCCTTATCCATCGGCACAAACCACTGCGGCGTGCAGCGATAAATGACCTTAGCCTTGGATCGCCAAGAATGCGGATAGCTGTGCTTGTAATCCGCACTCGCCGCGATCAGGCCGCCCGCGTCGCGCAGGTCCGAACAGATCGGACCGTCGGGTGCGTTGAACTTGGGGTTGATGACGGAGCCTTGCCCGCCGAGCCACGCCCAGTCAGCGCGGTATTTCCCGTCGCCCTCAACCGCGAACACCGGTTCAATGCCATTCGCCTTGCACAGATCAAAGTCATCTTCACCGTGGTCGGGGGCCATATGGACGAGGCCAGTGCCCTGTTCAGTGGTGACGAAGGAGGAGCCATCGAGGAACGGACGGGCGCGGAGGTAGAATTCGGCGAGGGGGGAGCTCGGATCAAAGTCCCTCTCCCCTTGCGGGAGAGGGTGGCCCGCAGGGTCGGGTGAGGGGCCAGCCGCGTCTGCGGCTGAAAGAAGAGCCCCTTCTCCGCTGCGACTAAGCTCGTTCCTCGCCAAGTCTCGCTCCTCTCCCGCAAGGGGAGAGGAAATTTCAAACAGCTTCGCCATCGGATGGCGGGCCATTGTTCCGGCTAGGTCTGAGCCTTTCCCTCGCCATTTAACAGGGCTGGAGTCAGCCTGAAATACGCTTCGAGCACGAAACTCATCAACTAGATTTTCAGCAACCAAGACAGACCCGTACCAGATTCTTTCAACATTGCCTGGCGAGTGGGGCTGGTCCTTATCTCTGCGGTCATATCGACTGCCCATAAGCAAAACATACTCAACATCCGCTCCATAAGCGATCGCCTGATTGACCGGGATCGTCCAGGGCGTTGTCGTCCAGATGACAGCATAGGCCCCCACCAATTCCGGGATCGGTGACGAGACAATCTCAAACGCCACATCAATCTGCGTTGAGGTGATATCCTCATATTCCACCTCAGCCTCGGCCAGCGCAGTCTTCTCGACCGGGGACCACATCACGGGCTTGGCCCCGCGATAGAGCTGGCCGGACTCGGCAAACTTCATCAGCTCCGCAACGATGGTGCCTTCGGCGGCGGCGTCCATGGTGAGGTAGGGGTTATCCCAATCGCCGCCGATGCCCAGCCGTTTCAATTGTTCGCGCTGAATATCCACCCAGTTTTGCGCATAGGCGCGGCATTCGGCGCGGAACTCGACGGGGTCGACTTCGTCTTTGTTCAGTTTTTTCTTGCGGTATTGCTCTTCGACTTTCCATTCAATCGGCAGCCCGTGGCAATCCCAACCCGGCACATAAGGCGCGTCTTTGCCCAGCAGAGTCTGCGTGCGGACGACCATGTCTTTGAGGATATGGTTGAGCGCATGGCCGATATGCATATCGCCGTTTGCATAAGGCGGACCATCATGCAGGATGAATTTTTCGCGGCCCTTACGCCGGTTGCGCAAGGTCCGGTACTGATCAGCGGCCTGCCACTTCGCAAGAATGCCCGGTTCCTTCGCAGGAAGGCCAGCTTTCATGGGGAAATCAGTCTTCGGCAGGAAGACGGTGTGGCGCCAGTCTTTTACGGGGGAGTCTTGCTGTTCAGTCATGTTGAGAGCGGCCTTAGGCGACAAACCCCTGTCCCTCAAGCCTGTCTCGCGCGGCCTCACAATCTGCCGCAATCTGCTTCATCAGAGCCTCCATGCTCTCATATTTGGCCTCTCCGCGCAGGAAGGCATGGAATTCGACTTCGATGGTCTGGCCGTAAAGGTCTTCGCCAAAATCAAAGAAGTGAGGCTCTAGCAGTTCCTTGGGCGGGTCAAATTGCGGGCGGATGCCAATGTTGGCCGCACCGTTCAGCACGCGGCCGTCCGACAATCGGCCTTTGACCGCATAAATGCCGTAACGCGGGCGCAAATAGTTTCCCATGTCGATATTAGCGGTAGGAAAGCCGAGTTTGCGTCCATTCTTATCGCCGTGTTGCACAACGCCTTCAACCGCGAAAGGCCGAGTGAGCAACGACGTTGCGGTGGTGCAGTCGCCGGATTTCAGGGCGTCGCGGATGCGGCTGGAAGAGATGATATCCCCGTCAGTCACGGGCGACACAGCTTCACAGATCAGACCATGCACATGCCCGAGTTCGCGCAGCACATCCACAGTGCCACCGCGTGCTTTGCCAAACGTGAAATCTTCGCCCGTCACGACGCCCGCTGCGCCTAAATGGCCGATTAGCCAGCGAGTGATAAATTCCTCCGCCGTGACGTTCGCCAGTTCTGCGCCAAAGGAAAAGACCACCATCGCGTCCGCCCCCGCAGCACCAAACAGACGTTGGCGCTGATCCAGTGATGTCAGCCGAAAAGGAGGGCTCCCCGGCTTAAAATGCCTGATTGGGTGAGGGTCAAAGGTCGCGACGAGGGCAGGAACGCCGCGTTCTTTCGCCAAGGCAATCGCCCGGCCAACCACGGCTTGATGCCCGCTGTGAAACCCGTCAAAATTCCCCAACGCCACAATGCCGCCACGAAATTCAGGCGGCAGCGGCTGATTTCCATCCAATCGCACCACGCCGCTACCCATGTCGTTTCAGTGTTACCCAGTCATAGGCTGGAGCTGTGCCCTCTGCGGGATGAGCTTCGCGGTGCACCTCTGCCCAATCCGCACCAAAGGCCGCCATCCACGCGTCACCGCCCGGCGAAAGATGCACTTCCGTCAGTTCGATCCGGTCAGCGCGGGGCAGGAACAAGGCATAAACCTCTGCGCCGCCAATCACCCAGACATGCGGCGCATTGGCCGCCTTCAGAGCAGCATCGGCGCCCCCCACAACCTCTGCGCCTTCCTCTTCCCAATTGGCATTGCGGGTGATGACGATATGCCGACGACCGGGAAGGAGCCCCGGCAGACTGTCAAAAGTCTTGCGCCCCATGATCATCGGTGCACCCATCGTGAGCTGTTTGAAGCGACGCAGGTCCGCAGGTAAATGCCAAGGAATTGTTCCTTCGCTGCCAATCACGCCATTGTCTGCCCGCGCGACGATCAGAGATATTTCGGGGTGGTTCATACCGCCACCGGCGCGGCAATATGGGGGTGGCTCTCATAGCCAGTGATCACGAAATCCTCATAAGCATAGCCATCAATCGCGTCGGGTTTACGCGCGAGGGTCAACTGCGGCAACGGTTTGGGATCGCGCGATAGTTGCAAGCGTGCCTGATCCATATGGTTGGAATAAAGATGGCAATCGCCACCGGTCCAAATGAAGTCACCTACCTCCAACCCAGCCTGCTGCGCCAGCATGTGGGTGAGCAGAGCATAAGACGCGATATTGAACGGCACGCCAAGAAATACATCTGCACTGCGCTGATAAAGTTGCAGCGACAATTTCCCATTGCCGACCCATGTTTGAAACAGACAGTGGCACGGGGCGAGAGCCATCCGGTCCACTTCGCCTGGGTTCCATGCTGTCACAATCTGGCGGCGCGACGCGGGGTTGGTCTTAAGTCCGTCAACCAGCGACTTGATCTGATCGATGCTGCGGCCATCGGCAGTTTCCCAATGGCGCCACTGTTTACCGTAAACAGGCCCCAAATCTCCGTTTTCGTCGGCCCAATCATCCCAAATGCTGACCTTATTCTGGGTCAGCCACTTTGTGTTGGTGTCTCCGTTCAGAAACCAAAGAAGTTCATAGATAATCGAACGCAAATGGAGTTTCTTTGTTGTCACAAGAGGGAACCCGTTCGACAAATCAAAGCGCATTTGATGCCCAAAAACAGACCGGGTGCCAACGCCGGTGCGGTCCTGTTGTTCAACCCCGTGGTCAAGGATGGTCTGCATCAAATCGAGATAAGCGCGCATGGGACTCCTGTAACGCCTTCTCCTAACCGCGCTATGCCTGTTCGCAAGCGAAATGGAGAGGAGTGACACAATTTTGGATCAAGTCGGCCTCGACAGAGAGTCGCAGGGGCGGCAGCTTGCTTCCTCAAGTCTGCCATTCTTCTCAACAAGAGCGGGCAGGGGAACAAATAGTCGCGTATCTGTGTTCTTGGGGGCAATATGCAATTTGATCCGATACTCACGACGTCCTTCGCCGACTGCCGACACCGGCTCGGTGATTATCTCCCGCGGTTGGTGAAGGCTGACGCGGAACTTTTAGCCATTATTCATTTGGGGGCGCGTGGCGAGATGATAGCGCGGCGCATTTCATCTGGCGGGGCCGTAGCGTCTATCATCTTGCCGTTCAGACAATTGGTATGCGATGCCCTAAATCTAGGCAGCCTCTCGATCCTCCTTGCCCATAATCATCCCAGCGGAGATGCCACGCCGAGCCGCAGCGATATCAACCAGACGCGGGCCCTGTGCGATATTCTCAGACCGCTGGGTATTGAGCTGGAGGACCATCTTGTTGTCACGCGCGGCGGTGTGGAGAGTATGCGGGGCTTAAGGGTGATCTAAGCGCGCGTTACCGGTCCTGCTCACACGGCTTAATTCTTGCGGGCTCTGGCCTTTTCCCCGAAGCCTCAAACGCCGCGAGATATCCGCCAATCTTAGGCATATCCTGAAAATCAACGCGGCGATAACCGACGGCCTTCATCTCACAATCCAACAGCTTCGGCGGCGTGCCGTGCGATGATGTTGGCCGTTTTGCGTCAACAATGATCACGCGGCCACCTACGCGAAGAGCGGGCCGCAACCTCCACAAAAACTCGAATGGATCACTGACTTCGTGATACATATGGACAAGGAAGATGCGGTCAAAACTGTTGCCCGGCAGCTTAGGGTCGGCAGGAAGCCCGAGCTTCACGCTCACATTGTCCAGATTATACCGTGTCACCCGTTCCGCCAGCTTGTCACGCACTGCTGGAAAAATATCCTGCGCCAGCACGCGGCCAGTGGGGCCAACGCGTTCGGAAAGGCGAATGGTATAGTAGCCCTCCCCTGCCCCAATATCCGCCACTGTCATGCCCGGCGTGATGCCTGCAATGGCCATGACCACATCAGCTTCATTCACACGGTCTCGCGCTTCTTCAGTGGACCAGCGATCAGAGACAATCGATGCTATGGGCCGAGCAGCTTTTGGGAAATCCGTGCTGCGCACTTCTCCATCTTTGGGCGCAGGGGAACCCGCTGGGATCGCGTCGCAAGCCCCGACACTCAGCGCAAGGAAAACAGCGGCAAGCTTCATTTAGTCAATATCCTCAACGACAACCGACTCCCCGCTTACGCGCTGTGATAGCGCAGCCGCCATGAAAGGATCAAGAGCGCCGTCAAGCACGTCCGACGGGGCCGTTGAGATGGTTCCCGTGCGCAGATCCTTCACCAACTGATAGGGCTGCAACACATAGGACCGGATTTGATGGCCCCAGCCAATGTCAGACTTGGTGGCGTTCACAGCGTTCGCCTCCACTTCACGACGTTGCAGTTCAGCTTCATACAGACGCGCCTTCAACTGGCTCATCGCTTCAGCTTTATTCTTATGCTGAGATCGCTGATTCTGACAGGCCACGACAATGCCTGACGGGATATGCGTGATCCGCACTGCGCTGTCGGTCGTGTTGATGTGCTGCCCCCCGGCGCCGGATGCACGGTAGGTATCGATGCGCAGTTCCGCATCATTCACTTCAATATCGATGTTATCATCGACCACGGGGTAAACCCAAACGCTGGAAAAGCTGGTGTGCCGCCGCGCATTACTATCATAGGGGCTGATGCGAACGAGCCGGTGAACGCCGCTTTCGGTCTTGGCATAACCATAAGCATTTTCGCCTTTAATCAGCAATGTGGCGGATTTAATCCCAGCTTGCTCACCCGCGTGATAGTCAATGATCTCAACTTTCATGCCCCGTCGTTCGGCCCAACGGGTATACATGCGTTGAAGCATTTCGGCCCAATCCTGGCTTTCCGTGCCGCCAGCGCCGGCGTTGATTTCGATATAAGTATCATTGCCGTCTGCTTCACCAGCCAGAAGCGCTGCAACCTTATCCACTTCGGCCTTGGCCGCAAGCGCACCAAGGCTGGCCAGCGCCTCATCACCCAGTGCAGTATCGCCTTCCATATCGGCGAGTTCCATCAGCTCAACTGTGTCCTTGCAGTCCCGCTCAATCGCACGGGTAGCATTGATCGCATCGTCGAGACGACGGCGCTCACGCATCACTTCCTGCGCGGCTTTGGGGTCATTCCAGAGCGCCTGATCCTCCACCCGCGCGTTCAGTTCATCCAAACGGCGGAGCGCACGGTCCCAATCCAGAAAACGCCGAACCAAATCGAGCGCCTGGTTGATCTGATCAACATGGGCCTGCGCTTCAGCGCGCATAGTAAGTCTCCAATTTCTGGTGTTTCATCAGGCGGTTAGTAA
The DNA here is from genome assembly GCA_031376385.1 of Sphingomonadales bacterium. Taxonomy (GTDB): domain Bacteria; phylum Pseudomonadota; class Alphaproteobacteria; order Sphingomonadales; family Sphingomonadaceae; genus Aquisediminimonas. The sequence continues at coordinate 49,555 of JANMDQ010000027.1, read as the reverse complement.
ATTCCGCCTTCCCTTTGCAAGAATTCATTATCACGCGCTTGGTTCACGGCCTTTTTCTGCGCCGCCACAGGTTTGGCCGCAGTCTTCGCCTTTGCAGCAGGGATTTCATCCTGCCGGATGGTGCGGCGCGGTTCGCTTTCAGCCTTGAACGCTTCCCAAATGATCGCTGATTTTGGGTCTCTGCCTGGCCACGCACCAAACACACGCTTGCCTGACTTACGCTCAATCCGCACCATGCGCATGCCGTCGGGTGCTTTGAACGGAATGACGGGCATATCTTTCATCGCTTTGGACGCGAAATCATAGAAGATCGGCACGGCAAGCGTGCCGCCCTGTGCATAGCCACCCATGGGACGCGGCTGATCAAAACCCAGATAGACGCCTGCGGTCATATCCGCTGATCCCCCGACGAACCAGACGTTTGTCGGGCCAGTTGTGGTGCCGGTCTTTCCAAAGATAGGCCGTCCGAGTTTGAGGAGCGACGTTGCCGTGCCGCGCTGGATCACGCCTTCAAGCATATGGACGGTCTGGTAGGATGACTGCGCGTCAATTGCCTGCTTCGTGATTTGCACGGGGCGCGGCATCAGTTTTCCATCCCAATCGGGCGCGTTGCACGTCACGCATTTCCGATTGTCCGCCTTGTAACGCACCTTCCCGCGCCGATCCTGCACGAAATCAATGAGTGTCGGCGTCACATCACGGCCGTTACGCGACAATATCGAATAGGCGTTGACCATCTTCATCACTGTGGTGTCACCAGCGCCAAGGGAGATGGCGAGAACAGGTGAATAGAGCTCATTTGGCTTGTTGATCCCCGCAGCATTCGCCAGCTTCACGACATTATCCATGCCCGTTTCCGAAGCCGCACGTACCGTCATCAAGTTACGAGATTGTTCCAGACCCCAACGCATTGTTTGCGGGCCAGAGCCACCGCCCCCGAAATTCTTGAAGCATTTGCGGCCCAGTTTGGCGGATTGATAAACGCAAAACGGACCATCGACGATGATAGACGCGGGGGTCATCCCGTGATTAAGGGCCGAAGCATAGACGAACGGTTTGAAGCTTGACCCCGGCTGCCGCCAAGCCTGTGTTGCGCGATTATAGCTTTGAATGCGCGCATCAAACCCGCCTTGCATAGCGAGCACGCGGCCCGTGTGCGGGTTCTGCACGACCATCCCGCCGGAAATTTCAGGAACGGAGCGCAACAGCCAATTGCCGCCCTCATTCTTCACAACAATGATGTCGCCGGGTGCCATCGCGGAAAAGGCAGATTGATTGGTCCGCCGCTTTGGCATCGTCGCGCCCCACGCGGGCATGCCCGCCGTTTTGCCGTCCGCAAACCCAATAACCGCTGCGGTGGTCGATTTAGACAGTACAACTGCGGCGCGCCAATCAGGATAACCGCCGCCAAGGTTCTTCGCGGCCAAGCGCGGTTGCCAGCCTTCGCCTGCTTCAATCGTGGCGATAGGCCCCGTCCACCCGCGTCCGCCATCATAGCGCATCAGGCCGTCACGCAGCGCTTTGGCAGTATGATCTTGCAGCGTCGTGTCGAGCGACGTGCGCACCCATAGGCCACCGCCGTACACACTGTAAGGATTGCGCCCATTATCAGGGTTTTCGCCAAAGCGCTGGATCAATTCGCGGCGCACTTCCTCGACGAAATAGCCGCCGACATCATCCTGAGCGACGCTGACACGCGGCACAGTGCCCAGCGGAAGCGCCTTGGCGGCATTCGCCTCATTCTCCGTTACAAATTCATTGTCCGCCATGCCTTGAAGCACCCAATTGCGCCGACCAATCGCTCGGTCATAAAAGCGCTCGGGGCGATAATTGGATGGGCCTTTGGGCAGGATCGCGATATACGCCATTTCGTTGAGGCTCAGCTCGTTCACATCCTTGTTGAAATAAGCGCGCGACGCGGCCTGCACGCCAAAGCTGTTCCGGCCCAGCGCAATTTCATTCAAGTAGATTTCAATAATCTGCTGCTTAGTCAAAACAGACTCAATCCGCCGCGCGAGGATCGCTTCTTTCAGCTTACGCGTGACCGAATATTCATCGCCGAGCAGCAGATTCTTTGCCACTTGCTGCGTGATGGTGGACCCACCCTTGGCGCGTTCGCCCGATCCAAGCTTGAGCACATAGTCAAACACCGCGCCTGCAAGGCCGGGATAATCCAACCCGCCATGTTCAAAAAAGGTCTTATCCTCTGCGGCCAGAAACGCACGGACGAGCAGAGTTGGATATTCCTCGAATCGCAATTGCACCCGCCGTTCGCGGGCGAAACTTTGCACAGGCGTGCCATCAATGGACCGCACATAGCTGGGCAACAGCGGCTGATACGTCTTCAGCTGATCCACCGAAGGCAAATTACGCGCGACAAGCAACCACAGCATGAACCAGGCAAACAGCGCCAAACCGATGGCATAGGTCAGCAAGCGCACCCATTTGCGGTGCCAATTTTCATCAAACCACGCGCGAACACCACTGGTGCGGCGGCGCAGGCTGAGTTTCATACTTGTTGGTTCTGACGCGTCTTCCATACTGCGACCGCGTCTAGCCAGCTTTGGCCCGCATTGCCAGAGGGCGTAAGCTGGATTGAGAAGTTGAACCCTGCACCGCCGCCTGTCCTCCTTAAGAGCGAAGGCGCTGCCAGTTCTGTCGCTTGCGAGGGTCCAAATCATGGTTGGCCACGACGACGCGGAAAAACGGCAGAACTCTCAACAAGTGGAGCCTGTTTGCCATCATTTCCCTACACCGAAATTTTCCAAAGTTGACACATGGTTGACACCTGAAACGCTTCAACACGACTTCCCTTCTCCAACCTGAACAAGGTTACAGCACGGCGCGCCTTTCGGGCGGATATGGATCCGTTCATCAGACGCGATATTCCGCGCGCTGTGGCGCGGATCAATCATTCACAGTCTGCTACACAGGGCGGCAGGGTTTTCAAAGAGCTTTGTGAACATTAGATGAACAAATACGTTTTGTCAACTCACCAGATGCCTTCATGCGCACCTCACATTCATTCCAGACCCCATCAGATTTGAGGCAGAGGCTATCATTCAACTGCGTCAGCGGATATCGAGCGACAGCAATCGATTACAGCCGAGCATGACGTGACCCAGACCGAAATTTTCCTCATCGCAATGCTGCTGATTTTCACGGTGCCTTATTTCATCTGGAGGCTGGGCCAGACGGAGTTTTATGCGCCGCTGGTCGTGGTTCAGATCATTTGCGGCATCCTGCTTGGCCCCGGTGTCATGGGTGCGGCCTTCCCCGATTATTACAGCTTTGTGTTCAATGCGCAGACGATCACAGGCCTGAATGCTATCGCTTGGTGGGCAGTCATGATTTTCGTGTGGGTGGCTGGCATTGAACTGGATGTGAGTGAAGCATGGTTGCGGCGGCGCGAAACCGGGGTGACGTCTGGCATGGCGCTGATCGTGCCGCTGGCGTTTGGCAGTGCAGCAGCCATTCTCCTCCTTATGTTCGGGGGCAATTGGATTGGTGCCAAGGGCGCGCAGTGGCAATTCGTTGTCGGCATCGGCATGGCCTGCGCCGTCACGGCTCTACCCATCCTAGTTCTCCTGCTCGAAAAGCTTGAGATTTTACGCCAACCCCTTGGTCAACGGATCCTTCGCTATGCCAGTCTGGATGACATCGCGATCTGGGGCGTCCTTGCGCTCATCCTGCTGGATTGGGAGCGCATCGGCCGCCAGGGCGCGTTTCTGATCGTGTTTGGTGTGGCAGCCGCTCTCTACCGAAAGGCCATGCCGCGCCTCGCAGAGAATGACCGCTGGTTTGTCAGCTTAATCTGGCTGATCAGTTGCGGGCTGCTCGCCGATTGGGCCGGGCTCCATTATATGGTCGGCGCGTTTCTGGCAGGGGCTGTTACTGAGGCGCGCTGGTTTGACCAGGACCGTATGGACCGGTTTCGCCAGACGATCTTGCTGGCCGTGATGCCTGTGTTTTTCCTCAGCACAGGCCTGCGCACGAATTTTGATATGGGCGGGGTGACGGTCTTCGCTGCGGCCCTGCTGCTTCTTTTCGTCTCAGTCGCAGGCAAGCTGGTCGGGCTTCAGATTGCGGGGCGTATCTTGAACTGGCAGGCCGGTGAGGCCTCACTGATCGGCTGGCTCCTGCAGACCAAGGCCCTCATCATGATCATCTTCGCCAATATCCTGCTCGACAAACAGATCATCACCAATGAAACCTTCACAGCGTTGCTGCTGATGGCGGTGATGAGCACAATGCTTACCATCCCGGTCGTCACGCCCAAACTGCGCGCGCTTGCGGAGCTGAGATCCAAGGTGGGCTAAGTCAGCGCGAAGCCGTGCACTGGGCGAAGTGGATATCGATCGCTGCAATTCCGGGGACACTATGCAATTCCGGGGACACTATATGCAATTCCGGGGACACTATACTAATTATCCACTGCTCATTTGCGTTTTGATTTAGGTCCGCGCTTGGCCGGTCCGAGCATTCGGCCAATCGCTGCCTCTGCGTCGGCAATCCAATCGGGTGATGCCAGCGGGCGGCCAGTGCGCATGCGCGCTTCGATCTGATCAATCGTCGCCATATCATCCATAGCCTCCGCCCCAATTTTGAGGAACGCGCGCCAATTTCGCACGAACCGCCCCAACGCCTTTACGTCGGTCAACGGGTCGCCCGTCGCGCGCTTGCCCGCCTGATGTGACCGTGCGCTCGACCATGCCCACTCCGCCGCCTCCGCCACCATCTGAGCGGCCACCGGATTATTCTCAACATAGCGGACCGCCGCCATCAAATGGCCGTCATCCATGGGATAGCTGGCAAATCGCCCCTGAAACAAATAGCCGCGCCAACCCTCGCGGAAATTGATGTCGCGCGAATAGCGCCGATGCGCCTCTGCGAGTGTTGCACGTAACCCGTCCTCGTTTGCGGGCACAAGGATCAGGTGGATGTGATTGTCCATGAGGCACCACGCCAGACAAGTTGTGCCATGCGCCGCACACGCCTCCGCCACGAGCGCCAGATAATCGCGCCGGTCATCATCCCCGAAGAAAATGGGCAGCCGCCGATTGCCCCGCTGCGTAACATGATGCGGAACCTGCGGGATGACGATACGCGACAGACGAGCCATGCTGTAGCCATAGCGGGGAAGGATGAACTTGTCTAATTAGTATAGTGTCCCCGGAACTTCTCCCCGGAACTTCTATAGTGTCCCCGGAACTTCTAGTGTCCCCGGAACTGCTCCGGACAATGCTTGCCCAGCCACTTTGACAAAACATCCGGGTCGGTCGCCACCACATCGCGGCGCAGCACCGTGCCCTCGACATCAACCACACACACATGCGTAGTCTTGTCAGATACGTCCAATCCTGCATAAATAGTCATCGGTCACTCTCCTCCTTTGGAGCGCCAACACGGCGACTCCGCGCTAAGTTGGAGAGTGGCTACATCAATTACGCAATGTCCCCGGAATTTGCGTTCCCTATAACCGGATAGACAGATAGTATGACAGGTAAACAGTTCAGCTTCTATCTGGGGCTAACAGACCAAATCGCGCTTGAGGAAGCCATTAGGGCATCCGGTGATGTTTTATTTCTTGGTCGACGTTCGAGTTCCGCAAGAGGCGAAGAACAGGCGTCCTCGATCCTCATGGATATTGAAAATGAATGGCCACTTGTTTTGATCGCGAGGCGCGCAGACTTTCCTATAATCCGGTTCACTCCCACCTACTCAACTGATAACGATTTTGCATGCAAGGTGCTCGACCAGCGGATCATCGAATATGATCGCATGGTTGGCTTCAAAACCTTCATCCGTGCTGGGCGTCTGTATCGTGTAGATAAGTTTTGGGACGCCAACAATCAGCTGGTGAGCAAGTCACCACAGTTTGTCGATTGGGCAGACCATCTGTACAAGTTGGTAAAAAAATCGCTGACCAGAGTTGAGCAAGGATTTTATGCAGGGCGCGAGGCATTAGCGATGCGTAACACTGGTGTGCCTTTTGAAGGATTAGATATTGAATTCAACTCAATTAAGGAGTGACCACGGTTAGAATTAATAGACGAATTCCTTTATAGGTGCGAGAGTTCCGGGGACACTATACTCGAGAGTTCCGGGGACATCCTGAGAGTTCCGGGGACACTATACTAATTACCATCGAACCACTGCAATTCTGTCCTTTACGCCCAACCGCATCAGGCCCATCCTCACCGCGAAGCCGTCCGCTGCGCAAAATGGATATCAATTGCCTTGCGCATCCCGACCGCAATCTGCCGTTGGCCTTCGCCGCTGACCAAGCGCGATGTGTCGCCAGCGTTGGTCAGGTAGCCGACCTCCAGCAGGATCGACGCCATGTCGGGGGATTTCAGCACCGCGAACCCGGCATTTTTCAGAAAGTCGGGGCGGAAGCGGATTTCGCGGCTGGCCTCCCGCTTCATCAGTTTGGCGAAATTGGCGGATGAATTCATCGACTCCCGTTGAGCAAGGTCGACCAAGATAGACGCAATTTCCGCATTTTCGCGGCCCAAGTTCACGCCGTTGATGATGTCGGCCTTATTTTCGCGGTTCGCGAAAGCTGCGGCTTCTTTGTCCGACGCGACTTCGGACAGAGTGTAGATGGTGGCGCCGGTCGCGTCCGATGATCCGGCGCTATCGGCGTGGACGGAGACGAACAGATCAGCCTTCAAATTGCGGGCAATCGCGGATCGTTCCCGCAGCACCAGATAGCGATCATCATCGCGGGTCAGCGCCACCCGCACGCGGCCAGCAGCGATCAGTTCATCACGCACCGCGCGGGCAATGGCGAGCGTCACATCCTTTTCCCGCTTGCCACCGTGGGGCGATATCGCGCCGGGATCATGGCCGCCGTGTCCTGCATCAATCACCACCAGCGGACGGCCTTTGGGGCCGTAAATCTTGGGGCGCGGCAGGCCGTTGGTCGGCGCGTCAAGCGGCACTGTAATGTTATAGCGGCTGCGCGGCGGGGCGGCACGGTGCGCCTCTGGCGGCAGATATTGTTTGCGCGCAGCAGCCACACTGTTGCCAAACTGGTCTGCCTCAGCCGGGGAAATCTGCAATGTCAGCGACCGGCCATTGGCGGAAAAAACGCCGCCGGTCACAATTGCCGGTGTCGCTAAATCAAACACGATCCGCGCCGTATTAGGGTTTAGCCGCCCCTGACGCACGGAGGATACCAGACCCGATGCCTGTTCATTGCCTCCGGGATTGCCACCCGCCACATCAATGGCAATCCGGTCTGGCCCGGCAAGGACGAAGGACGATGCCTTTTCCACCACATCGTCAAAGTTGATCACAATCTGACGCTGTTCCACTTGAACGCCAGTCACGGTGCCGGCCTCAGCAGCATTGATCGGTGACGCGATGGCCATGAGAAGAGCTGCGGACTGCATTTGGCGGTAATGCCGTGAATGACGTCCGCGCGTCCAGAGGGAATTTGTGGTCAATTGGTTTCTCGTATCTTAGGCATCTGATGGCCGACGAATACGCACTGGCTTCCAAAGTCGCGGTGAAGCGAAAAGGTAAACGGGAAATTTGCTATATCTTCGCCCGGCCCCTGTTGCAGTTAGATGACGTGCGGCGCTTGCCCCCGGTGCGCGGCGCTGCTAGCACTGTCGTGACGGGGTTCAAATTTCGAAAATCGTCAGTGTGATTGCCCGCTTTTTGTGGCGTAATCCTTCAGGTTGAAGCCAAATGATGTATCTGACGCCCCCTATTGATCGAAAGCTGCCATTTGCAGATACGATCATTTCGGGCGTTGCGCTTGCCAATCGTGCAGCGCGTGCCTCCTTGGCAGCGGCATATTTCAAACCATCCCCATCCAATTCACGCACCGGCCCATCTGGTCGGCGGCAAAGCGGGTGGAATCATATTGCGTCGGCGCCGTTTCTGGCTGCCACAGGACGCCAACGGAGAAAATTAAATGTCATTGCGGATGTTGATCGACGCCCGCCACGCGGAAGAGACCCGCGTAGCCGTCGTCAAGGGAAACCGAATTGAAGAATTAGATTTTGAATCGGCTGAACATAAACAGCTTAAAGGCAATATCTATCTTGCAAAAGTAACACGGGTTGAACCGTCGCTTCAGGCGGCGTTCGTTGAATATGGCGGCAACCGCCACGGCTTTCTGGCCTTCAGTGAAATTCACCCAGACTATTATCAAATACCCAAAGAAGACCGTGAGGCTCTTTTACAGGAAGAAGCCGCGCATGCCGAGGAAGAAGCACGCCGCCGCGACGCCGAAGACGATGATGATGAGCCGTTAGACGCGCATCATGACGATGACGGCCGCGATGATGATCGCCCGGATTCGGATGAGGAAGAACAAGATGTTCCTCCGGCGGAATCTGCTGGCGCAGATGATGATGCGGAACACGGCGATGAAAGTGATGCGCGCGCGCACCGCATGTCATTCCGCAAACGCTATAAAATTCAGGATGTAATCCACAGGCGTCAGGTTCTGCTGATCCAGGTCGTGAAAGAAGAACGCGGCAACAAGGGCGCGGCGCTGACAAGCTATCTCAGCCTTGCCGGTCGTTATTGCGTGCTCATGCCCAACAGCACTCACGGCGGCGGCATCAGCCGCAAGATTTCGAACGGCGCAGACCGTAAGCGTCTGAAGTCGATCATGTCAGACCTCAACCTGCCGACATCAATGGGCTGCATCGTCCGCACTGCGGGCCTGGCGCGCACCAAGACAGAGATCAAACGCGATTTCGATTATCTCGCGCGGCTCTGGGATGATATTCGTGAACTCACGCTGAAATCCAGCGCCCCTGCCCTGATCCACAATGACAGCGACCTGATCAAACGGGCCATCCGCGATATCTATAACCGCGATATCGAAGAGGTTCTGGTCGAAGGCGAACATGGCTACCGCGCGGCACGCGACTATATGAAGCTGCTGATGCCGAGCCACGCTAAGCGTGTGAAGCCCTATGCCGATGCGGTGCCGCTCTATCAGCGATACGGCGTTGAGGACCAGTTGAATGCGCTGTATCAGCCTGTGGTTCAGCTGAAGTCCGGCGGCTATCTGGTCATCAACCCAACCGAAGCGCTGGTGTCCATCGATATCAACTCCGGTCGTTCAACCCGCGAACATGGGATTGAGCAAACAGCGACTGCCACCAATTTGGAGGCCGCGCAGGAAATCGCCCGCCAATTGCGGTTGCGCGATATGGCTGGGCTTGTCGTGATCGACTTCATCGACATGGAGCATAATAACAACGTCCGTAAGGTCGAACGGACGATGAAGGCTGCACTCGCTGATGATCGCGCCCGTATTCAGGTGGGACGGATCAGTTCGTTCGGTCTGATGGAAATGAGCCGTCAGCGCCTGCGCACCGGCGTTCTCGAAGCGTCAACACGCGGTTGCCCGCACTGCGAAGGAACCGGCCTAGTCCGCACGGCATCGTCGGCAGCATTGTCTGCACTCCGCATGTTGGAAGACGAAGCCGCACGGGGCAAAGCATCGCGGCTCACGCTGCGGGCCAGCCAAGAAGCAGCGTTCTACGTCCTCAACCGCAAGCGCGCCGAACTGGGCGAAGTGGAGTTGCGCTACGGCGTCACTATCGACATCATGCCCGACGGTGAAGTTGAAGGCGGACGCATGTCCGTTGAGGCCAGTGGCCCACCACCGCAGATCGTCTATCAACCCCTCGCGCCGATCATCTATGATGACGAGGATGACGACATCATCGAAGACGATATCGATGATGAAGAAGATGAAATCGCCGACGCGGAAGCCCGCAGCCGCCAAGGAGAGCGTAACGACCGAAGTGGTGATCGCGTAGACCGAGGTGGCGACCGGGGTGATGGAGCCAAGCGCAAGCGCACGCGTCGCCGTCGCGGACGTCGCGGTGGTGCTGAAGGAGGCAGCGAAAGTGGAACAGACAACGCCGTCGAAGGCGACGCCACCCCTTCTGTTGAAGGCGAAACCAGCGGCCAAGAACGCGGTGATGAAGCCCAGAACACTGCCAACGAAACGGCTGCGGAAGGCGAAGCGCGCCGCAAGCGCAGTCGTCGCGGACGTCGCGGTGGTCGCCGCCGGGGTGGTGATGAGCAGAGTGAAGCAGACGCTGGTGCAGAAGTAGCTCCGGAAGCTGCGGCTGAACCTGTGATCGAAGACGGTACAGAGCCTGCCCCAGCCAAGCCAACGCGTGGCCGCCGCAAGAAAGCCGAACCCACGATTGAAGCCGAAGCAGCTCCAATCGTTGTTGAGGAAGCTGCGCCAGAAAAGCCAAAACGAGGGCGTAAACCCAAAGTCGCGGCTGAGTCGGTTGCCGAACCTGTAGTCGAAGCGGTTGTCACTGAAGAAGCACCAGCTGAAAAGCCAAAGCGTACACGGGCCAAGAAAGTTGAAGTGGTGGCGGCACCGGAAACGGCAATTGCGGCTGTAGAGACAAAAGCCAAGCCCAAAGCTGCCGAAACAGTCGTGGCCGAGGCTGAACCTGAGGAAGGTTCACCTCGCCGTGGTTGGTGGCAGCGCACATTTGGCGCGACTGAGGAGTAATCCCAATCGCTTCAGCAAGCGTTAAGGCAGTGGGGGAGAAGGATGTCGCAATGGCCAGACTTCTCCCCCGTTCCGCCTCTGGCCCGCTCTGGCGTCAGATCATTGCTCTCATTCTGCTTGCCTGCCTTACGGTCCAACCCGCTCTCGCCCAATCGATCCTGCGCGATGCAGAAACTGAGGCGCTATTTGACGATATGTCGGCGCCATTGATTGCAGCCGCTGGGCTTGATCCGCGCAACGTTAAAGTGGTGATGATTGGCGACAATAGCATCAACGCGTTCGTGGCGGGCGGGCAGATCGTCTACGTCCATTCTGGTCTCATTACTGCTGCTGCCAACGCCAATGAGGTACAGGGTGTGATTGCCCACGAATTGGGCCATGTCGCCGGTGGGCATGTTATTCGTAGTGCTGAAGGGATCAAGACCGCCACAGGCATCACGATCCTAAGCCTTATCCTCGGCGCGGCAGCCATGGCGGCAGGAGCAGGCGATGTCGGCGCGGGCATTATGGCGGCTGGCCAACAGGCGGCTATGGGCAAATATCTGGCGTTCAGCCGGTCGCAAGAATCAAGCGCTGATCTGGCAGGGGCGAGCTACCTTTCCAAAGCGGGGATCAGCGGGCGCGGGTCAATTGCCTTTTTCAAACGCCTGCAAAATCTGGAATTTCGTTACGGCATTCCGCAGACGGACAGCTATGAGCGCACACACCCGCTGTCCGGCGAACGCATAGCAGTATTGCAGGAAGTCTATGACCGCGACCCTGCGTATTCAAAGCTGACTGACCCGAATTTGGAAGCGCGTTTCCAGCGCGTGAAGGCAAAGCTGCAGGGTTTCATCGACCCGAAACGCGCGCTGGTGCTGTATCCCACCACTGACCTGACCATCCCGGCCCGCTACGCCCGCGCCTATGCGTGGCACCGCACGGCCTATCCCGATCAAGCGCTCGCAGAGGCCGACACCCTGCTAAAGATCCTACCGCGCGACCCTTATTTCAAGGAACTCAAGGGGCAAATTTTGCTCGAGTCTGGTCGACCGCAAGAAGCGCTTCCATTGCTCCGAGAAGCATTCTCGCAGACCAATGCGCAGCCTTTGATCGCGACGACATTCGGCCACGCGTTAATCGCGACGGAAGATAAGGCAAATTATCCAGAAGCAGAGCGAGTGCTTAAGGCCTCCGTTGGCCGTGATGCAGAGAACCCTTTCGCTTGGTACCAGCTGGGCGTTATATACGAAAATGCAGGCGATGCGCCGCGTGCTTCGCTGGCCGCAGCTGAAGGATTTTATCTGCAAAACCGCCCGCAACAGGCACTGGCCAGCGCGCGTTCGGCCATGGCGGGCATTCCAAAGGGATCGGCAGACTGGATCCGCGCACAAGATATCGCCATGATTTCAGAAAGCGCCGTTGGCGATAAGAAACGCAAGAAGAGATGAGCCAGACAAGGTGAGATGGGGATGAAGTCGATCATGATTGGGGGATTAGGGGTGCTCGCTGGGGCCGCAGGTGCTGTGTTGGCAACAGGAGCTGTTCCCGGAAAATCGGAAACTGTGAACACCACAGACCGCGCCGCAATTGAGAAGATTGTGCGTGAATATATTCTCGCTAACCCCGAAATCCTGCCAGAAGCAATGCAGAATTTGGAGCGGAAAGAAGCGACCAACCGCGTCAAGCAGCAAGGCGGCAAGATCGAACAACCCTTTGCCGGCGCTTGGGAAGGGGCTGCCGACGCCGATGTGACGGTCGTTGAGTTTTTTGACTATGCCTGCGGATATTGCCGTCAAGCGTTGCCGGATATCGAAAAACTGCTGGCGGGCGACAAGAAAGTGCGGATTGTTTACCGCGAACTCCCAATACTTGGTCCGCAGAGCGAAGAGGCTGCGCGGGTGAGTTTGGCGGTTGCAAAAATGGGCGGAAACTATGGGGCCTATCACCGCGCCCTCTTTGGGGCTGGTCGACCTTCGCCGGATACGATCAACGCCGCGCTAAAATCCGCGGGTGTTGATGTGAAGGCCGCCCGCGCGCTGGCATCATCCGATGACATTAGCGCCGAGATTAAGGCCAACCTTACCCTCCAACAAAGCCTTGGCCTATCCGGCACGCCCAGCTGGGTGATTGGTGATCAACTGATCGGCGGCGCTGTGGGCTATGATGATTTGAAAGCCGCCGTGGCTGAGGCGCGCAAGGCAGGTTAGAGATACTCCACCCTCACCAACCCAGCGGCCCTGCGCGCCAAGACGCGGGCAGCATCGCAATCCGCCCCAGTTGCCAGCGCCACAGCCATCCGCCGATAAGGCCGCGTGACCGGCTTTCCAAACACCCGCACATCAACACGCGCGTCAACACTGCCCAGTGCTAAGGCGTCTGCCAGTCCAGTGATCGTAAAGGCACCCGCGTTGCGGTCCGCCAACACCACGGCTGACGCGCAAGCAGGCGCAGTCAAACATACTGCCGGAATGGGCAGACCCAGTACGGCGCGGGCATGCAGATCAAACTCCGTCAGGTCTTGCCCAATCAGCGTCACCATGCCTGTGTCATGCGGCCGCGGGGAGAGTTCGGAGAAAATCACTTCATCTCGCGTCACAAAGAATTCAACACCGAACAGGCCGTATCCGCCAAGATCATCAACAACGCGCGTCGCCATATCCTGTGCGGCAGCCAAATGCTCAGGCCGCATTGGTGCGGGTTGCCAGCTTTCCTGATAATCGCCGCGTTCCTGCCGGTGGCCAATCGGCGGGCAGAAAATCACGCCTTCGCGCGTTCGCACCGTCAGCAGCGTGATTTCATAATCGAAGGGGATAAACTCCTCCACGATGATCCGTTTCCGGTCGCCGCGCATCGAACTCACCGCATAGTCCCATGCCGCGCCCATGGCTTGCGGCTGTTCAACTTTCGATTGGCCTTTGCCCGATGAGGACATGACCGGCTTCACCACGCACGGATAGCCGATCTCCGCGCCTGCCGCTTCGGCCTCCGCTTGGCTTTCCGCATAAAGATAGCGCGATGTCCGCACGCCCAATTCCTGCGCAGCCATATCGCGGATGCGGTCACGGTTCATGGTCAGCGCTGTGGCCCGGGCGGACGGCACAATTGTGCGGCCCTGCGCCTCCACTTCCTCAAGTACCTCGGTGCGGATCGCTTCAATTTCTGGAACGATCAGATCAGGGTCATGCTTGGCAATGGCGGCGCGCAAGGCATCCCCGTCAAGCATGGAAAACACTTCGCGCTCATCGGCCACTTGCATGGCAGGGGCATCGTCATAGCTGTCACACGCAATCACCCGCGCGCCCAGACGCTTGGCCGAGATGGTAAATTCCCGGCCAAGCTCACCTGAGCCCAATAGCAATATCGTCGCAGTTGGCGTCATCACTATATCCGGCGGGCCAGATTAGGCAGGAATGCCGCTGATTGCCTTCACTTCCATAAAGTCCTTCAGGCCAAACAAACCGCCTTCGCGGCCATTGCCGGATTGCTTGTAGCCGCCAAAAGGCGCGCCCATCGCGGGGCCCCAATTGTTGACCGCAACCATGCCGGCCCGCAGCTTTGGCGCGACCTTGGCGGCTTCGGCTGGATCGCCAGAGATCACGGCGGACAGGCCGTAGTCAGTGTCATTGGCAATCGCGATGGCCTCCTCCAGCGTGCCGTAGGACATGACTGTTGCGACAGGGCCGAACACTTCTTCCTTCGCAATCCGCATATCAGGCGTGACACCGGAAAAGACGGTTGGTTTGATGAAGTAGCCGCGGTTGACGTTGGTGGGCAGACCCGTGCCGCCAGTTTCCAGCGTCGCGCCTTCATCAATGGCGGATTGGATCAGGCCCTGGATTTTGTCATATTGCGTCTTGTTGACGACGGGGCCGATGTGGCCGCCCTCGGCCAGTGGATCACCGACGGCTGTGCCATCAAACATCGCCTTGATGACGCCAACAGCGGCTGTCGTCTGATCCTTCTGCACCAAGATCCGCGTTGGCGCGATGCAGCTTTGTCCTGTGTTAATCAGCACGCCCATGACAGTTGGCGGCAATACAGTAGCAAGGTCGGCACCGGGCAGCACGACGTTGGGGGATTTGCCACCCAATTCCTGATGTACGCGCTTCACGGTATCGGCGGCGGACTTAGCCACGAGGATGCCAGCGCGGGTGGAGCCCGTGAAGCTGACCATTTCAATGTCTTTATGCGCCGAGATTGCTGCGCCGACGCCGGGGCCATCGCCCTGCACCAGATTGAACACGCCTGCAGGCACGCCCGCCGCATGGAGGATTTCAGCAAAGATCGCTGCGTTGCCGGGGCATTCTTCTGATGGCTTCAACACCATCGTGTTGCCAGCGGCGAGCGATGGCGCGACCTTCAGTGCGATTTGATTGAGCGGCCAGTTCCAAGGCGTGATCATGCCAACCACGCCAATCGCCTCATACACAATCGTGTTCGCGCCTTGGCGTTCGCTAAAGGTGAAATTTTCCAGAGCAGAGATGGTGCCCATGAAAGCGCCGATGCCAGCAGGTGCCTGAGCGGCTGCGGCGAAACTTACAGGTGCACCCATTTCTGCGGCCATTGATTTGGCGAGATCGGGAATGCGCTTTTTATATTCTTCAACAATGCGACCGAGCAGCGCAAGACGCTCCTCCCGCGTTGTCTGGCTGAATGTCTTAAACGCTTCTTTTGCAGCGGCGACGGCGGCATCAACGTCGGCGCTGGTGCCCAGAGTAATCTCTGTGCAGGCTTCTTCGGTGGAGGGCGAAATCACTTCATGCCGCGTGCCACCAATGCTCTCAACCCAAGCGCCATTGATATAATGTTTCAGATAGCTGTCCATGATCTCTCTCCTATGAGTCGTGTGAAACGTGTGAGGATTGATGTGGGGCTTTTTACGCGAACGTCAACCTGTGCAATTCGCGGGGGAGCGGTTTTCCAGTTACATGCTGCTCCGGCCCTCGCACCCTGAATAAGTTGACAGTTGGTTCACACCTGAACCCTACACACTCTCCCTAAGCATCAGATCCAAAGTTTAGGAAAGTTGTGCCAGTCGCACATATTTAACGAGCCGGATTTCCCCCCTCTCGCACTCCCAACTTTCACCCTCCGCACCAAAAAATCGGGTGTGCGCACGGCGACACCAAAATCATTTACCACCTGCCACACATGGTGACAGAATTTTAAAGAACGTGGGAACAATAGAAGAACATTATGATATGTCAATAGCGGCCCTCGCCGTTCCTTCCTCCGCGCCGACGGTCAAATATTCTGAAGCGACTTGTCAGCGCGAACCTAACAATTCTGCTAGAACTTTCCTGAAATTTGAACGCCGAATAGGCGTGGCTCCGCCGGGATGAAGGTTGGGATCCCAAACGCGCCGCCTGTGTTGCCTGCATCAAGCAGATAGTCCTTATTGAACAAGTTCCGCGCGAACGCCGCAATTTCAAATCGCTCATCGGCAAAACTGATCCCCGCCCGAACATTCACCAGTGTCACTGGCCCTTGCGAGACGGCGACATTGTTAGGCACTTCGAAGAAGAACCGACTGCGATATGTCACTGTTGGAGTTGCAAAGAAGCGGATGCCACCCCCTACATCGGCATCAACCGTGAAGCCTCCCGACGCCTGTACGCCAGGTTGCAGACGGAACTTTGCGCCCCGAAAATTGGGTGCGATTGTTGGTTTATCATCAATGCCGCCGTCGATGTAACCGATATTGGCAAAGGCGCTAATCCACTTGGCTGGACGGATACTGATTTCAGCCTCGACACCCTTGTTGGTGGCGGAGCCTGCGCTTTGAGTTTGCGTAACGCCCGTGGGGAGGACGATGCTCACCTGAAAATTATCATAGGTCAGGTAATAGGCACCAATAGAGCCGGACACTATGCCGGATGATCCTTTCAGACCAATTTCATAATTCCATACATTTTCTGCCAGAACAGGCGTGAAGTTCGCCACAGGCCCGCCAACTGTAGAGCGTGCGCCAAGTTGAACCGTGGCAGACCGCCTGCCCTTCGAAACCGTGGCATAGGCGTTCACGCTGTCGCTCAACCGGTAGAGCAAGTTGAACCGCGGTAGGACGGCCTGAAAGCTATCTTCAGTGCGGAACGTCTGCCCGCCCGTATCAACTTGCCCCGGAATGAGGGACGCACCGCCCGTTATGATAGAGCGCGGTAGTCGCGCAAAGAACCCAGACCGGCGCTTCTCAATCAGAAAGCGCACACCCGCCGTTATTTCCAATTTCGGCGTCGGAACCCACGTCGCGTCCCCAAACATCGAATAGCTGTCATTCTTGCCACTATTTTCAAAAACAGATGTGTAGGGGATGACGGTCGCTCTGCCGCCGGTCAGGATCGCCGTAGCGCCAGATGCGGCCACACTGCCATTGGGCGCAACACAGGCAAGCCCCGGAACCAGCCGTGCAGCGCATTGCAAGTAAGTGCCTTCTTCAGTTGAAAAGGGCACATTCTGGATGCTGTCTTCGCGGAAGAAATTCCACCCGAATGATCCGCGAAACCGATCGCTGGTGTAGGCAAAGCGGGTTTCATGATTAAATTGATCACCCTTCGCAAATTCGGCAAATTCCAGATACCAGGCGGCAGACCCATCAGCGTCAAACACTTCGCGGGAATTGAACTTGCGGTATCCGTTGACCATAGTAAGCGCCCAATCGTCTGAGAATTCCCAGTTGAACGTCAAATTGCCATCATAAACATCGCGCTTAAGCCCCAGCTTGGCCGCGCCAAGCGTAGCAGCGGACAGCGGCGATCCGCCCAGAAATGCGTCACCAAAAGGATTGCCGGGGCCAGATGCAGTGGGCAATGCCTTTGACACAAACGCCGTGCCGGGATTGCGTTGACGATCATAAGTGAGGATCAAGTCGGCAGTAACATTATCGCTTGGCTTGAACCGTAGTGACCCCCGCCCGCCAAACTGATCTTGGCCATTCAAATCATCTTGGCTTGGTGCCAGATTATTCACATAACCATCGCGCTTTTTATACGCGAAGGCAAAGCGACCTGCGACGGCGCTAGACCCCAAATTCAGGTGCCCTGCAAATAATCGCTGATCAAAATTGCCAAGGCCCGCTGTTGCAGAGGCGGAAAAGCCCTCCTTCGGTCGCGCGGAAATGATGCTGATTGCGCCGACCGCCGATGCAGTGCCGAACAGAGTGGCTTGCGGGCCTTTGACCACTTCGATCCGCTCCACATCATAAATATCCTGATACGATCCGCGGGACCGAGAAATATCAACGCCGTTGTAATAGAGCGTGACACGCGCAGCTTGCTGAGCGGAGCCAGAGTCCGATGTAATTCCGCGTATTACGATTCCCGGGTTATTGGCGCTTTGTTCCTGTATGTTCAGGCCAGGCACGTAAAAGGCAAGCTCATCGAGATCTGAAACGCCCAACTCCTTCATTCGCTCTCCACTCACTGCGCTCAGCGTAATCGGCACATCAACTTGCCGTTCTTCACGTTTCTGCGCTGTCACAATGATGTCGCCGCTATTTGCGTCAGCCTCTTCAGGTGTGGTTTGGGCAGTGGCGGGAACGCTGACGGAGGCAGCAAGAAGAACGACGAAGGAAGGTGCAAAGCGCATGATAAACCCCATTTGTGGAGCCTTGCCGCTAAACGTTGGTTGTGACGGGGGAGTGGCGGGAGCATGACAAATGAGCGGCAAATATAAGACCCGCGTTGTCACAAACCAGCAAGGCCGTTGAAAATACTAGCCTTGGATGCATGCCTTTGCATCGTGATTTTTGTCTAGGAACAATGCTTTAGAAAACTTACGTATTTGGCAATATAAGCAATCGCCCCCCCCTCACCGCCGCTCCGCACTCAACCGCGTCATTAGCACTGCCGCCCGCTTGGCCTGACGTTTCATGCTGTTCAGATCAACTGTCTCGCCCGGCGCGTGGTCGCCTCGGCTGTTGGGGCCCAGGCCGACGAGGCCATCAACATCCGTCGCGACGAAGCTGATGTCGCCTGCGCCGCGCCGCAGGGGATCGAGCGGCTCCATTTGGGGCAGGCCGAGGTCAGCATTCACTCCGTTCAGTTTGGCGAGCAGCGCGCGGTTGCCGTCGGTTGGGGCCATCGCTGGATAGCTGCCGGGGTCGAAGGCGATAGTGGCACTGGTCAGGGGCGCGTTGGCCGCGACAATGGCTTTCATCTTGGCGCGCACCCGGGCGGATTGATCCTCTGATAAGGTGCGGAAATCGCCTTTGGCATAGGCGAGACCGGGGATGATGTTGGATTTGCCCTTTGCCGTCGCGCGGATGCCCTGCGCGTCAACCTCCAATTCCTGCCCGCCCGCGATCAGGCCGACGTTGAAGGTCAAGTTGGTTTCGGGAAGCTCTGTGCGAAAGCGGCTGATGATCCGGGTGAGTTCATAAATCGCGCCATCGCCTGATGAAGGGTTGAAAATACCCGAACTATGCCCCGTTTTCCCCTCCGTCCTTAGCGTCCATGTGTTGGAGGAACGGCGCGCGATGCTGCCCATATCCTTACCATCCTGAACCGACAGCCCTTCAAAATCGAGGGCCGCATCACTGCGTTTGCCCGCAGCGATAAGGTCCGCCCGCGCGGCCTCAATCGGCTCGCCTGCGTCTTCCTCATCCCCGGTCATATGAATTTCGATATTCGCGTTCTTCAGGGTGCCCGCCGCTTTCATCGCACGCAGGGCAGACAGCATGACGACCATGCCGCCTTTGTCATCGCCCGCGCCCGGCCCCTCCCCCATTTCACCAGTGCGGACAAATTTCTGAAACGGGCTATCAAGTTCAAACACAGTATCAAGATGCGCGATCAGCAACAGCCGCTTGGTGCCAGCCTTGCCTTTTTTCGTCGCGATCAGATGCCCGGCGCGCTTCGCCTGTGGCATCGGCTTCCAAACGACCGTGAAGCCCAGCGGCTCCAGCTCTGCCCGCATCATCTGGCTGACGGCTTCTACGCCCGCAAAATTCATTGTGCCGCTGTTCTGGTTCACCATTTTTTCCAGCAGAGCGACATGGCGTTCATATTCGGCGTCCACTGTGGCCGCCATTTTTTGCTCCGCGGTGGACAGTTGGGCGAGTGCCGGAGTTGCAATAGCAAGTGCCGTTGAGAGGAAAGCGGCGCGGAGGAAGAGGGACATGGAAAGCTCCTTTATTATCGCTGAACTTTGCCGCGCTCGCCGCCAAAAGAAAAGGCCCGGAAGTTTCCTTCCGGGCCTTTCCGATAAAAGTAGGGACTGCCCCTAGCTTACGCGCTGTAATACATGTCAAATTCAACAGGGCTTGGTGTCATTTCCCAACGAGCGACATCTTCCATCTTCAGGTCGATATAGCTGTCGATCTGATCCTTGGTGAACACATCACCTTTCAGCAAATAGGCGTGATCGGACTCAAGCGATTCCAGTGCTTCGCGGAGCGATCCGCAGACGGTGGGCACTTGGGCTAGCTCTTCTGGTGGCAAGTCATAAAGGTTCTTGTCCATCGCCTCGCCGGGATGGATCTTGTTTTCGATCCCATCGAGGCCCGCCATGAACAGGGCAGCATAGCAGAGATACGGGTTGGCCATCGCATCGGGGAAGCGGACTTCAACGCGCTTGGCCTTTGTGCCTGCGCCGTAGGGAATGCGGCACGAGGCGGAGCGGTTACGCGCGGAGTAGGCGAGCAACACAGGCGCTTCATAGCCCGGCACCAGACGCTTGTAGCTGTTGGTTGATGGGTTGGAGAATGCGTTGATCGACTTTGCGTGCTTGATGATGCCACCAATGAAATAGAGGCACATGTCAGACAGACCAGCATAGCCATTACCTGCAAACAAAGGCTCACTGCCATTCCAGATCGACAAATGGGTGTGCATGCCGCTGCCATTATCTTCCTTGATTGGCTTTGGCATGAAGGTTGCGGTCTTGCCGTAGGCAGCTGCCACTTGATGCACGACATATTTGTAGATCTGCATCCGGTCTGCCGTTGTGGTCAGCGTCCCGAACGTCAGGCCAAGCTCATGCTGAGCGGCGGCAACTTCGTGGTGATGCTTGTCCATGGGAAGACCCATTTCGAGCATGGTCGACACCATTTCACCGCGAATATCAACGGCTGAGTCGACAGGCGCAACTGGGAAGTAACCACCCTTGGCACGCGGACGGTGGCCCAGATTGCCGCCTTCATATTTGGTGCCGGTATTGGTCGGCAGTTCGATATCGTCGATTTTGTAATAGGATGTGTTGTAGCTATTTTCGAACCGCACATCATCGAACATGAAAAATTCAGCTTCGGGGCCAACGTAGACAGTGTCGCCAATGCCAGTGGTTTTCAGATAAGCCTCTGCGCGTTTGGCAGTCGACCTAGGGTCGCGGCTGTAAAGCTCACCGGTCGAAGGCTCTACAATGTCGCAGAACAAGATCATCATCGGGGTCGCTGAGAACGGATCGATATAAACCGCATCCAGATCAGGCTTCAGGATCATGTCGCTTTCGTTGATGGCTTTCCAGCCCTCGATGGATGACCCGTCAAACATCAGGCCGTCTGTCAATTCATCTTCGCCAATCACGCCGGAACACATGGTCAGATGCTGCCACTTGCCCTTTGGGTCAGTAAAACGGACATCGACCCATTCGATTTCCTGGTCCTTGATCATTTTCAAAATATCAGCAGGCTTATTGGCCATTATATCGTCTTCCTTCTTTGGGTTGTTGTGTGTTGGTTGTTGTGTGACGCGTGAGATTAAATCGCGTCGTTGTCTTTTTCGCCGGTGCGGATGCGCAGCGCGCTTTCCACAGGCATGACGAAAATCTTGCCATCGCCGATCCGGCCAGTTTGCGCAGCGGCAGCAATCGCCTCCACCACGCGGGCGGCCATCGAATCTTCGACGAAGATTTCAAGCTTCACCTTGGGCAGAAAATCGACGACATATTCTGCACCGCGGTACAGTTCCGTATGACCCTTTTGACGGCCAAAGCCCTTCGCCTCTGTCACTGTAATGCCGCTGACGCCGACTTCGTGAAGAGCCTCCTTCACATCGTCCAGCTTGAACGGCTTGATGATCGCTTCGATCTTTTTCATGGCGAGAACGGCCCCCTGTTATGATGCTGCAGCTACAATAAGCGTGCCAAGTGCCCTAACGCAAGGTTGCGGTCGTTTTCGCGAGGCGAGGCTCGCACAGTTGCACAAATAGTTGGCATCTGTCGTTTATGTTGCCCTAAATTAAGGCAGTTCTTCCAAGGAGCCTATCGATCATAAAGCGACTCGCTCCCTTACTTTCTCAACGCTTCGCCGGGAACTTTGTAAAATACCTGTGCTCCGGGCCCCAGTGGCCAATCCATGGCCACCCATGTCGCCGTAAGCGCCAATCCGGATGCCATGAAGCACAACGCGAACGGCAACATCAAGGCGAGCAGTGACCCCACGCCCACCGACGAATCCCACCGCCGCGCAAATCCAAGGATCAGGGGAAAATAGCTCATCAGCGGCGTCATGATGTTGGTATAGCTATCCCCCATTCGGTACGCCGCTGTCGTCATTTCCGGGCTGATGCCAAGGAGCATGAACATAGGCACGACAACGGGTGCCATTGCGCTCCATTTCGCTGAGGCTGAGCCAATGAACAGATCGAGCAATGACGAAAATCCCTGCACACTGACCAGCAGAAGCGGCGCGGGAAGATCCATTGATTTCAGCATTTCTGCACCATTGATCGCCGCAATTGGCCCCAACCGAGACCAGTTAAACATCGCCACAAAATGCGCAGCAAAAAAGGCAAAGATGATATAAGGGGCCATCGTACGCGCGCCTTCGGTCATCATGGTCAGGACGTCTCGGTAAGATTTAATCGTTCCGGTGCCAGTCCCAAACGCAATGCCAGTGGCGAGGAACATCGCAAAGAAGCCACCGACAAGCGCACTGTAAAAAGGTTGCAACTGCGCGCCGCCCGTCTTTGTCTCATCAATTAACGGGGTATAGCCGGGGATCAGTGTGAAGGCCGCAAAGACAGCCACAATGGCCAACACTGCGAGGCCGGCGCGGCGCAGGCCCTTACGCTCCTCATCGGTCACAGCCGATTTGGCGAGCTCCGCCTTCATCTCATCATCAGGCTCGCTCCCCCATTTGCCAAGGCGCGGCTCAATCACTTTGTCGGTGATGAACCAAATGATCGGTACGAACAAAATGACGATTGAAAGAATGAACCACCAATTGCCAAGCGGGTTCATTGTCCAGTCCGGCTGAATAATCCGTGCGGCTTCCTGCGTGAAGCCGAACAGCAGCACATCAAACTGCCCCGGGGTGATGTTGCCTGCAAAACCGCCAGATACAGCAGCAAAAGCCGTTGCCAACCCAGCGAGAGGATGTCTCCCAACCGCTGCGAAAATGAGCGCGGCCAGCGGTATGAACACCACATAAGCCGCATCAGACGCATGGTGGGAGACCATCCCGATCAACGCCACAATCGGCGTCAACGCCGCCTTGGGCGCATTGCGGAGCGACGCCCGGATTAGGGCTGAAAACAGCCCCGCCCGCTCTGCCACTGCGGCCCCAAAGACCATCACCAGCACAAGACCGAGCGGCGCAAAGCCCGTCAGTGTCTTGGGCATTTCTGTCAACAATTTGCCAATGTTGGCTTCATTGAAAAGGCTTTGCGCGCCGTAGGTGAGGACGCCACCTTCAAGCGTTGCGAAATCAGGGGCTTTGTCTCCGGAATAATTCACAGACGCAGACCAGCCAAGCGCAGCTCCAACGGTCGACAAGAGCATGAGGAACAGAATCAACCAAACGAAAATCATCGCCGGTTCCGGCAACACATTTCCGGCCCGTTCAACAAAGCCAAGAAAACCGCGTTGGCGGGAGGATTGCGGGGAAGGAGGACGCACGGTCACGATGCACTTTCTGCTGTGCCTTCCCTATTCTCCCTTTCCCTCATCGAACCTGCGTTTGTCAATCATAGACATCAGGCGTTCCACCGACGATCTTGTCGCTAGCCATTGCGACTATCAGCGCCGCGCCCACCAGCGATCATCAAATCATTTTCGCGGATGGTCAGCCGCATGCGCAGGTGCGTGGAGGGCCACGACAGCCAGCACAGCAGCGGCAGCCCAATTCAAGAGGGGCAGTCCAGCCCGTTAAGGCTCTTGGTGAAAATCTCTGGCGCGCCGTCGGTGATGCCAATGCTATGTTCAAATTGCGCCGATAGAGACCGATCCCGCGTTACCGCCGTCCAGCCATCATCCAGCACTTTGGTATCGGCCCGGCCAATGTTGACCATGGGTTCAATGGTGAAGAACATGCCGGGGCGAAGCTCTGGCCCCGTGCCCGCCCGGCCCGCGTGGACAACTTCAGGGGCGTCATGGAACAACCGCCCGATGCCGTGGCCGCAGAAATCGCGGACGACGCCGTAACGGTGCTTTTCCGCGTGACGCTGGATCGCACTCGCCACATCGCCCAGTGTATTGCCGGGGCGGGCTTGCTCAATGCCCATCATCATGGCTTCGTAAGTGACTTCCACCAATCGCCGCGCTTTGATCGGCACATCACCGACCAGATAGGTGCGGTTGGTATCGCCGTGCCAGCCGTCAATGATACTGGTGACATCCACATTGACGATATCGCCCGATTGCAGCCGTTTAGGCCCCGGTATGCCGTGGCACACGACATGGTTGATCGACGTGCAGCAGCTATGGGTATAGCCGCGATACCCCAGCGTCGCGGGCAAAGCCCCTGCCTCCAGCGTCATCCGCAACACCAGATTGTCAATTTCCTCGGTCGTAATGCCGGGTAAAATGAAGGACGTCAGCGCATCAAGGATCTGCGCCGACAACGCCCCCGCCTTGCGCATTCCGGCAAAGCCGTCCGGCCCGTGAAGCTTTATCGCCCCATCACGGGCGTGGCGAGTTTCGGCGGTTACGGTTTGATAGTCTGTCATCGGGAGTATGTAGCACTGCGCGGATCAATTTGCGAGGGGCAGTGGCACGCCGCGATAACGCGCAGCCCAAGTTCAAAAAACGGCGGAATCTTCAACAAGTGGAGCCTGTTTGATGCCTTTTCCCTACACCAGTTCACAGGCAGCGCCGGATATACGCCACGCGCCTGAACCATGGTCGCATCGGCCAAAGTTGACACATGGTTGACACCTGAAAGACACCGAAACGCGCGCGGATTAACCCCATAAGCACCCATCGCCGCCGCGCACGAACGCGGACTATTTGAAGCGGTAGGTGAGTTGAGAGGAAGCGGGTGAGTCATCTCATAACTACATCAAAATATGCCCTACTTTGCAAGAACATTATGGAAACATGTTTGTCATTTGAAAATGGTTGGCTTTAATAAAGCGCAACGAACCGGAGCTTTGCAAAAATTCCCGCAGCTGTTATTTGTTACCATTGTGGGTTAGAAGATAGCGATGATCACTGAGTTAATTTTACTCGCCTCAACAGCGGCTCTGCCAGCCTTGCCAAGGATTGACCCCTTAACCCCCCAGCCTTCTGTAAAAACAATGGAGGCCACCAAAATGGAGGGACATGTCGATGGCGACACACTGTGCACAGCGGACAGCGATTGGTGTTTCGCCTTATCCAGACAGGAGGAGACAGATTCTCTGCAACTCACTCTGTTTAACGGGAGAGACAGTGGCACGCGCGATGCCCGAAGAGCAGCGGAAACTTGGATTTTTGATACAGGCGTAGTCGTGGATGATGGTGAGGAATTTCACCGAAAGCTGTGGCCCTATGCTATCAGGCAGATGATGGTTGGCGGCGACGGCGCGGAGCCTTCTGAAACGCTGAGCATTGGAATCATCAGTTCTATCAGCACAATGTATTCAGGCGGCGGCGGGCAAGCAGAGGTGGTCGCAATTTATCGCGTCCCCATTAGAACCGAAGGAACGCCGCCGTTAGTCGAACTGCTTTCGTTGCCGCTAAACACTAGCTTGTTGATACGGGCATGTTTCAGCGACAAGGATTATGAGAACCGGCGCGGTGCCTGCCACGATCAATATGACTATAATGCGACAATCACGCTTTCACCGAAGCAAGACAGACTAGGTTTAGCACGATTGGTTTATCGAGCCAAAACCGTGACGGTGCCGGGTTCCAGCCGCCGTTTAACCGACAACAGCAGGAACCGGAAACTTTCCGCGGCAGATATTCTACCGCGCACCAATGCCAAGTGTACGTATCAACGGATCGTAGCATTCAATCCGACAACAAAACAATATGAATTTGATCGACCCGGCCCTGATTGTTCAGAATATACTGTTCCTTAAATGATGTACTCGGATGTTGGTTACAGAGCTTACGCAATAGGATAGCTCTAGGGCTATGCTACTTAGTAACCACAAATATTTTCAGTAGTAGCGCCCATCATCGCAGAACCGCCTCCACATCCACCAGCTTCACTTCATGCATCATATCCAGATAGGCATCATAATAGGCCTTATGCGACGCGCCGACCACGTTCAGCACGCGCGCGCCGGGGGTGTTGCCGAATGCGGCGCGGATGTTCGCGACCATGCGGAGGTTGCGGGCTTCATACCAGGCGACATATTGACGGCCATAAAGTTGCGGCGTTGCCTGTTTTAGCGCTTCTCCAAAATCAAATGAAACGAACAATCGCTGCGTTTCCGGCGTGTTGAGCAACCGATAAAAAGCCAGCGTATCGCCGCTTTCAGCTGCTTGTTTTTCCGCTGCTTTATAGGTGGCCATCGCGGGATTATTCGGGGCGTTCCACAGTTTTTGAATGGCATCCTCAAAGCCCGGCCCGGCGAGACCCTGGATACTATCCGCTGTATGATCATCGACGGCAAAGACGCGGTTCAGGCCCAGCCGCGCGGCCAATGCGACGGCTATGGCATAGGTCTCATTTTCTTTTACGCCGTCCCGCGTCAGTATTTCGGCCAGCGCCGCATCAATTCCGTCACCAACCCGCCGTTCAGCTTGTGGCAGTTGCAACCATTGGACCTGCGCCGACGGGCGATCCCCCGCCGCAAGGAAGGTCGCGGCCAATTGCCTGCGCCGCGCCGCGCTTGGCTGAGCGGGCCACGCCGCAAGGGTCTTTTCCACCTGCTCCATTGCGGCAGGCACGCTCAATCCTGTGGCCTTTTCCCCTTCGGCAGTGCCCCAGCAATAGTCACGGTAAATCCCGGGATAGCGGGCGGCGTAACGATTGACAGTGTCGCATTGCTCCCCACTTAAGCCTTCATGCGTAATGATATCGGGCTTGAACGCCGCCAATTTATTGAGCAACGGCAAGAGCATGGCCGGCGTTACCGGCTTTTCTAACTGCCTTAAATGCGCGCTGCCCAGCGTCAGCACTTGCGTGGGCGGGCCTGCATGCTGGCCTTTCCAGCTACGCGGGTCAAACGCAGGGGTCTGTCCCCATGATGGCGCGCTAACGGCTAAAGCGGTCAAACTGATGATGAAAGAGCCAAACCGCATGAAAATCTCCACAAGTCATTTCCTGTATTGCTCCCATAATACAGTGATGGACGCAAGGGCTAATTCCCCCCTTCCCTCTTTCCTCTGTCCCGCATAGACGGGCGGCATGACAACCGACCGTATCTGGACCGCCGCGCTATGTGTGATTGGGGATGAAATCCTTTCCGGCCGCACGCAGGATAAGAATATCGCGCAAGTGGCCCTGTGGCTGAACGTGCAAGGCATTCGCCTGCGCGAGGTCCGCGTCGTGGCCGATGTGCAGGATGAGATTGTGGACGCAGTCAACACGCTGCGCACCCGATATGATTATCTCTTCACAACTGGCGGCATTGGGCCGACGCATGATGATATTACCGTGGACGCGATTGCCAAGGCACTAGGCGTGGACGTGGTCATCCACCCAGACGCTGCGGCACTTCTTAACCGCTATTACGAGACGCGCGGCGGCGTGAATGAGGCGAGGCTGCGCATGGCGCGCGTGCCGGACGGGGCCGACCTGATCATCAATAAAATGTCTGGAGCACCGGGCATCCGCCACGATAATATCTTCATCATGGCTGGCGTCCCTCACATTGCTGCGGGCATGCTTGAAGCGCTGACAGGGACGTTAGAGGGCGGGAAGCCGTTGCTGTCGACGTCCGTTGGTTGCTGGGTAGCA
This sequence comes from Sphingomonadales bacterium, assembly GCA_031376385.1. GTDB lineage: Bacteria > Pseudomonadota > Alphaproteobacteria > Sphingomonadales > Sphingomonadaceae > Aquisediminimonas. Next base: position 22,004 of record JANMDQ010000027.1, on the reverse strand, counting down.
GAAAGCGAAATCTCCGAACTGCTTGCCGCGACGGAACGCGCGCATGACGGCACGCAGATCGGCAGCTATCCCTTCTTTCGCGAAGGCCGAGTGGGATCTAATTTCGTGATACGGTCAACGGAGCAAGAGATGCTTGATGTTTGCGCGGCGTCGTTGGCAGATGCGCTTCGCGCTCTCGGTCAAGAGCCTGTGATGGGCGGGATTTAGAGCGGATTGCTCGAAAAGTGAATCACGCCTGTCACCCTGAACTCGTCACCCTGAACTTGATTCAGGGTCCATGCCTCAATTTGTATGCAAGACTGGATGTATCAACTTTGGCATGACTGTGGTGCAGATTCTACGCAATCCGCTCTAACGGGCGCGCTTCATCAGGAGCGGTTTGGTTTCCCCGTCCAACTGAACGACCGTATCCATAAACTGATCCCGCAATTGCAGTACTTGTTCCAGCAGGGCATCGGGCGCTTCGTGCCATTCAACACAGTCGCGGGCGGCAAATTCAATATCTTCGGCCAATTCTGCAACGGACAATGCCCCGATTTGAATGGCATCATTTTTCAGCATGTCAGCCGGGCCAATGACTGCAATCGCATTGCGGGTGCGGATGGCGTCTTCAATTGCCGCCACGGATTTCGCCCCGTCTTCGCGGAAATAATCGAGCACGCGAACAAACCTGCCGCCCAGCTGAGTGCGGGTTTGGGAGAAGCGTTCCCAATCAATGATCGCAGGTACCGGTTGTGTCATGTGTCACCATGTTAAGCTCTGATGACCAATGCGTAGGGCTCGGCAGGTTAACAGGGGGTTGATGACGCTCGGCTTTAAGCCATTTCGGGCCAAACTGAGGTAGCTAACCTTTACCCACAGGCGCGAATGGGTTTTTGGGCGCACGCAGAGTGAGGCGGACTGGCACGGCACCAAAGCCGAGTTCGCGGCGGATGCCATTCACCAGATAACGGCGATAGCTCTCGGGCAATTGGTCCACCCGCGTCCCGAAAATGACGAAACTGGGCGGCCGCGTCTTGATCTGCGTAATATAGCGCAGCTTGATCCGCCGCCCACCGGGCGCTGGAGGCGGGTTCTTTTCAACGGCTTCTTCAAACCAGCGATTGAGAATGCCCGTTGGCACGCGCTGGCTCCACGCTTCTCTCACATCAAAAGCCGCTTGCAGCAATTGATCAATGCCGCGCCCTGTTTCCGCCGAAATGGTGAGAAGGGGCACGCCTTTGACTTGGGCGAAACCCTCCTCCAGTGCGCCGCGCACGCCCTGATACAGGCTGGAGCCGTTTTCGGCGATATCCCACTTATTGAGCGCAATCACCATGGCCCGGCCTTCTTCGAAAATCTGATCAGCAATGCGCAAGTCCTGCGCCTCAAGCCCGCGCGTTGCATCAAGCAGCAAAACCACCACCTCGGAAAAGTCTATCGCGCGGCGGGTGTCGGCAGCAGAGAGTTTTTCAAGCTTGTCATCCACCTTGGCCTTACGCCGCAATCCCGCCGTGTCGATCAGGCGGACGTCGCGATCCTGCCATTTCCAATCAATGGTAATGGAATCGCGCGTGATCCCCGCCTCTGGCCCCGTGATCATCCGGTCTTCGCCCAGCATCTTGTTGACCAGCGTGGATTTGCCCGCGTTTGGGCGGCCGACGATGGTCAGCTTTAATGGCCCACTCAGGTCATCCTCATCCTCCTCGGGCTCTTCGCTGGGTTCGCGCTCTACATGCAGGCGAAGGGCGTGGAACAGATCATCCATACCAAGCCCGTGTTCGGCACTGAACGGAATGGGATCACCAAAGCCCAGATTAAATGCTTCATAAACGCCGCCATCCTGCGCGCGGCCTTCGGCTTTGTTCGCAAGGAGGACAACGGGCGTATCCGTGGCGCGCAGCCAGCGGCCAATTTCTTCATCCAGCGGCACAACGCCTGCGCGGCTGTCCATTACGAACAGCGCAACGTCTGCGCCTGCCACTGCAGCTTCGGTTTGCTGACGCATCCGCCCCGGCAAAGTCGCGGCATCCTCATCCTCATAGCCCGCCGTATCGACAACACGGAATTCCATGCCAAGGATATCGCCGTCGCCTTCGCGACGATCCCGCGTCACGCCGGGGCGATCATCGACAAGCGCGATTTTCTTGCCAACCAAACGGTTAAACAAAGTCGATTTGCCAACATTGGGCCGCCCGATTATCGCGACGACAGGGAGCATGGCCACTACCCCCTCTTCCCAATGGGGGAGAGGGAATATGTCATCGCCACGCCGTGATGCGGCCGCTGTCATCCAGAACGTAAAGCGTTGAGTTTGCGACCACCAGCGGCAAACTGACGCCCTTACCCAGCTTGGTGGTGCTCTGGACTGCGCCATCCGCAGGCGACACATTCACCAGTTCGCCAAGGCTGTTCGCGACGATCAGGCGGTCCCCTGCGAGGACGGGACCGACCCACGTGATCTGATCCTTTTTCTTATCCTTCTTTTCCTTGCGGTAGCCGCGCAGTTGGGAAATCCAGCGGACTTTTCCGGTGGACCGCGCGATGCAATGCAGGCGGGCCTTATCATCAACGACAAACACCCATTCGCCAGAAACCCAAGGGGTCGAAATCCCTGCGAGGTTGATTTCCCAGATCCGCTGACCCGTGACCAGATCCATGCTGACCATCCGACCACCTTGGCCAACGGCAAACACACGGCCCCGATCAATGACGGGATTCGCATCAATATCCGAAAGGCTGGAAACTGAGGTGGAAATGCTCGTCTTGGAAAGAACATCGCCCCAAAGCGGACGGCCATTCTCATAGCGGTAGGCGTTCAGTTCGCCCGATGAAAAGCCAACAACAACTGTCCCTTGCGCACTGGCTGGGGACGCCGTGCCGAAGATGCCCGCCAGTTCAACGGCGGCGGACGTGGTCCAGGCAACAGTGCCGTCGCCTTGATTGAGCGCGAACAGTTGGTTGTCAGACGTCATCACATAGACATTGCCGTTACCAATGCCCGGTGCGCCGCGCAGCGGGCCAGACGGGCGCACTTTCCACACACGCTTGCCGTCGGTGGCTTGCAACGCCTCAACATCGCCCAACCCATTGGTCGCGTAGACAATGCCATTTTCATAGCTTGCCCCGCCGCCAAACAAGGATCCTCGATTACCGGACATCGTGCCAGACATCAGGCCGACACTGCCCTTAGCATCTTTTTCATCGCCAATTTGCTGAGACCAGAGCTTTGCGCCGCTGGTCGCGTCATAGGCTGCGAGGACTGCAAAACTATCCATGATGAACAGCTTTCCGTCCGCAACCACTGGCGACGCAGCCAATCGGCGGAACTTATTGCTGCCTGTGATGCTGACATCCCAAGCCCGACCAATGGCCGTGCCAAGCGCCAGATGCTCCATGGATTTAGAAGCACTGCCGCCCGATTGTGTCCAGCTGTCATTCACGGCAGCAGGCGGCAAAAGAACTGCCACATCAGCGAGTGACGGGTCGGCCTCCGCGCCCGATTCCGCCGTGAGAACAGCAATCCGCTGCCCAACTGTCGGGGTGCGCTTTTTATCTTTACCACCGCCACCAATGCCAAGGCGGCTGCATCCAGAAAGAGCGATCGCAGCGATGACAGCTGCGGTCAAAATACGGGCTGTTTTCATTATTGGGCTCCCTTTGGCGCTGGCCGAATTGAATCAACGCCTAGCGCATTGGCCATTTCACTGCTGCGGCTCCGTATTGTTTCCGGCACAGCTTCATCCTTTGCCAAATCTGCAAACATTTTACCTGCCATTTCCGGCTTACCCATGCGGAGATAGGCAATCGCCGTCATTTCCCCCGCGCTGCCAAACCAGGGCTTTCCGGAAATCGCGAGTGGCTTTAACTGAGCCACCACCGTTTCCGGTTTCGCGCTATCGAACGTCGCAGCTGTCTGGCGGATTAACGCCAAGTCGCGCCACGCCTGTGCATTCTCTTCATTCGCTGCAACAGCCGCGAAAGCAGTGGATGCCTTTTTAGCATCAGCACTTTGAAGAGCGACGCTTGCCGAAATTAAACCAGCAGGACCGTGAAAACCGTTTGCATCGGACTTAATAATCTCAGCCAGCTTTTTATCAGCATCAAGACCGCCATTGGCACTAAGACCATCGACCACTTCAGTCAGCTTTTCGCCTTGCAAGCCAGCCGCTGCATCAACGCGGTGCCCCCAATAGATGTAGGCGGCCCAGCATAGCAGGATCACAACCAAGCCAGCGACCACAGGCTTGCCAAAACGGTCCCAAAGCGAAAGCATCTGATCACGCTGGAGTTCCTCCTCCACCTCGCGAACAAAAACTTCCTCTGTCACATTCATCGGCGGAAGCGCCAAAACTCTTCTCCTGCGAAATCCAATCTGGCAAACCCCTTAGCGAGGGCAGACCCCAAGGGGAAGCCGTCTGTTGCCCAAAGAGTTAGAGCTTGGGCTGATAGGTTTGATCAGGCGTCGGGAATTCGCGTGTCAGCACTTCGGCCGCATAGCCTTCCACAGCATCGGCCACAAATTTAGACATGTTGGCAAAGCGCTTTACGAATTTCGGGGTCCGTTCGAACAGCCCGAGCATATCTTCCGTGACAAGCACCTGCCCATCACATTGATTTGAAGCGCCAATGCCAATCGTTGGGCATGCCACGCGTTTCGTAATCTCAATGGCAATTGGCTCCATCACCCCTTCGATGACCATGGAGAACGCGCCGGCATCAGCCACTGCAATCGCATCTTCGACGATAGATTGAGCCTCCTCGGGGCTTTTCCCGCGCACGCCGTAGCCGCCGAGGATATTGACCGCTTGAGGCGTCAGGCCAATATGGCCCATCACTGGAATGCCCCTTTGCGTCAGGAATTCAATCGTCGGGGCAATAACCTTACCCCCTTCCATCTTGACCGCCGCAGCCCCAGTCTCCTTGAGCAGACGGGCGGCGTTGGTAAACGCAAGTTCTGGAGAGGCTTCATAGCTGCCAAAGGGCATATCGACGATGACAGCAGCATGATAGCTGCCCCTGACCACAGCCGCGCCGTGCGCCGCCATCATCTCCATTGTGACAGCGACAGTATGCGGCAGACCGTAAATCACCTGCCCCAGCGAATCGCCAACCAGCAACATGTCACAATGAGGATCAAGCAATTGCGCCATACGAACGGTGTAAGCGGTGAGCATAACAAGTGGCTTACCGCCTTTGCTTTGGCGAATCCGCGGCACCGTCAGCCGCTTCATCGGCGTCGGCATCGGATTGGCGCGGCTGGTGGAGGTGTCGAGTGTGAAGGTTGTGGACATAGGCTGGCCTTACCAGAAATAGCGGACAGGGTATCGATGAATCGCAGCATCTGAAGCCACAAATTCAAGATCATGGTGGATGGCTTGCGCAATCAACATGCGATCAAAGGGGTCTTTGTGGATCGGGGGAAGCGATTGGGCGTAGGTATGGACATCAAATGCAAGATCGAGTTTTATGTGCGAAATCGACGCAGTAAGTTCCAGAAAAGAAAATTGGAGTTGGTGAGGCTTTAATTTGCGTTTCTGCTCATATTCCCAAGCAGAAACCACGGAGATGAAAAGATCGTCCCTGCCAGATTGCAACAAATCTAAAACGCGACCGGACAATTGCGGACTGGCTTCGGCAAACCAGATGATCACGTTTGTATCCAGCAGATAAGCCAAATTTCAGTCGCCTAAGCCTTGGCTGAAACTGTCTATTTCTTCATCGGCAAACGCGGGCTCAAGGAAAAGATCACCCGCATTGGGTCCGAGCTTGCCTTTGAAACTGCCATAATAAGCCCGCATTTGAGCCGCTCGCTCGGCGACAATCCGAGCTTGTTCGTCAACAATCGCATCTTCCAACGCCACAATCCGCGCGACGGGCTTCCCTGCTTTGGACAGCGTCACCTCTTCGCCCTTTAACGAAGCGGCGACAAGTTCCGATAAGCGCGTTTTGGCTTCACCAATGTTGACCTGAATTCCCATGACTTGGCCAAGTTAGCTTGGCCAAGTAGAATGTCAAGGTTTGGCGGATAGTGCAGCCCGCGCCAAAGCAGGATGATCGCTAAAAATTCCGTCAACGCCCGCAGCGACAAACGCTTTGATTTCAGCCGCCAAATCACCGCGCGTTCGTGGGTCTGCCCCTGATTTCAGGTTGGTAGGCAGGAAGTAATTTTCCGCCCGGAACGTCCACGGATGAACCTTCAGCCCCACCTGGTGCGCGGCGACAACAAGGCCCGTTGGCTGACCCAGCGTTCCGTCCGCGATGCGCGGAATGATCAGGCCTTTGTTTGGGCCAATTCCGTTCGCATAACGCGCAACTGCCTTTAACCCTTTGGCAGTCACCATATCAGCATAACGCGTTTTGGGTTGATCCGCAGGGCCGCCCTCCGCGTCGATCAGTTGGATCAACCGCAGCTTGGTCTTTGACCTCAGGCCCTTCAAATTGTCGACCTCAAACGACTGAATATAGACTGGTGACGCGGCATCCCTATGCCCAAAGGCCGCTAAGCTTTTCAGCAACGGGGCGTCGTGGGAAAGGCCTATTGAAGCAAAATAGCTGGGGTGTTTGGTTTCAGGATAGACGCCAATCACACGCCCCGCGCGCTTTGAAGCATCCCGTGCCAAGACTAATATCTCGTCAAAAGTCGGCACTTCAAATTGGCCGTCATAGGCCATATTGGCAGGGCGGAGTTGCGGCAGCCGTTCCTTGGTGCGCAGCGTTTTCAGCTCAGCCAGTGTCAGGTCTTCGGTGAACCAGCCAGTCATGGTCTGGCCGTCAATGACCTTTGTGGCTTTGCGGTCGGCAAATTCGGGCCGGGCGGCGATGTCAGTCGTTTCCGAAATCTCATTCTCATGCCGCGCGACGAGAACGCCGTCCTTGGTCAGCACTAAATCAGGCTCGATAAAATCCGCGCCTTGCTCAATCGCGAGCGTGTAGGCCGCAATCGTATGTTCCGGCTGATCTCCTGATGCGCCGCGGTGGGCAATCAAGATCGGGGCAGCAGCGGCCGGCGCGACGGTCATTACCAAGAGTGCCGCCAAGACGAGTGTATGAACTTGCATGTCATATCCTTGACCCGAACCCGTGACAGTCGCGTGACACCGCGCAGCTAAGCCGTCCGCCGCAGCGCAGTCACTTCAACTTCAAATTTCATTTCCGGCTTGATCAGGCTGCACACAACGCAAGTCGCCGCAGGCCGTATATCGCCGAAAACAGCACCAAGCGGTGGGCCAATCAAATCCCAATAGGAAGGATCGGTAATGTAATAAGTCGCGCGGACCACATCGGCGAATGAAAATCCGGCATCGTTCAACGCCTTACCCACAATCGCCAGAGCATTCGTGACTTGTTCAGCCACGCTGCTGGGAAAGCCTGATCCATCAGGGGCGGGCCCAGTCGTGCCCGCAACGAAGCACCAATCCCCCTGCACCACAGCGCGGCTATACCCCACTTGAGTTTCAAAGGGGGAACCTGAGGAAATGAGAGTGCGTGTCATGATGATCCTTTCGCGGGTGAAGATGTTAAGCGTCGGATGGAAAATGCCAAGCCAACGCCCAACAGGCAAGGCAGCCAAACCCAGCGTGCCTCCGACGCCAAAACAGAAAGGCCCCGCGCACTGATGAAATTGCTAATCCCAATCGGCGACACCGCAATGGGTGTGAACGGCGCGTGGATGCGGGCCTCAGAAAAGGGCCAAAGTAAAGCCGCGCCAAGTCCACCATTAGTCAGCGTGTCAAGCAACCCGTGCGACGCCATGGCGCAACAGAGAAAAATGGTAGCCCAGACCATTCGCTTTGGCCTCAACAACACAGCAACCAACGCCCCCACGAAAGCCGCTGAAACCAAACTATGGCTTGCCCCCCGGTGACCCCAAGCATCGCCATATTCTATGCCCAGACGGAAGCCAATCACATCAGCATCTGGCAGCATAGCCAGAACCATTCCAGCCACAATGATACGCGGTGGCACGCGCCCGTTGCCGAGCATCAGACCAGCGGCCAACGGCACCAGCGTATGGGTCATCACCGTTGGCATCAGCCCAGTACGGCCGCCCAGTCATCTGGCTTAAAACCCACCAACAGCCCGCCGGGATGTTCGACCACCGGGCGCTTAATCACAGAGGGTTGAGCCACCATCAGCGCAATTGCTTTGGCCTGAGTTAAATCCGCCTTGTCAGCATCGGGCAGTTTCTTGAACGTCGTTCCAGAACGGTTGAGAATAGTTTCCCACCCCGCTGTATCGCACCACTCTGCCAGCTTAGCCGGATCTGCCCCTGCTTTTTTATAGTCATGAAAAGCATACGCGATGCCCTGCCCATCAAGCCAGACGCGCGCCTTTTTCACCGTGTCGCAATTGGGAATGCCGTAGAGTGTGATGGTCATGCAGTGAGAAGCTCCACGCCCGGAACACGGGCAAATTTCTTGTCAAAAGTGACGGTTTTGGTGCAGCCTTTTGATTGGCCAACAAGGTGGATGAAAATGTCAGAAATGTCATTGTGTGGGATGGCCAAGGCTTTTTCCACCAATTCGGCCTCTTCTATTACAATGTTGGGCGCGTTCAAGAGTTCAGATATCGCGACTTTAACGAACGCCAAGGACAGGCCGTATTGGCGAGTGAGAACCCAAATCAATTCAGTCATCGAAACTAGACTTATAAATCCGGGTACTTGCTGCGAAAGTTCGGACTCAATAACCGCCGTAGCACGATGCACCTGCCCCTCATCATCCTGAACCAGATATCGAATTAAGACATTGGTATCCAGCGCGATCACAAGACAGATCGCTTAAAGCTCTCAACAACAGCTTCTCCAATACCACGGTTCATGTCTTCGATGGAAACCGGCGGGCCATCATATTTAACGATGCCCTTCAACCGCCGGATATCCCCTGTTTTTGGCCGAAGGACAATCTCGCCCCGCTCATTCTCAGTGACGGTCAGTTGCGTGCCTGCGACCAACCGCAATTTCGCCCGCGTGGCGGCGGGCAAAGTGACTTGGCCTTTGGTGGTCATTGTAATTGTGGTCATCGGGATGCTCCAATCAGACGCCTTACATAGGGTAAGGAGCATTAGATATCCACAATGATCTTGCCAAAATGCGCGCCTGTTTCCTGATAGCGGAATGCGTCGCCCAGATTGGCCAGCGGGAAATGCTTGTCCAGAACTGGCTTAATCCCCGTCGCGTTAATTGCGGCCACCATATCAAGCTGCTGCTGACGGCTGCCCACGGTCAGCCCCTGCACGCGGAGGTTTTTTGACATGAGCATCGCTGTTGCGACTGGCCCTTGGAAACCTGCAAGCACGCCGATCATCGCCACATGGCCGCCAATGCGCGTCGCAATCATCGACTGGTCTAGGGTCCCTGCCCCGCCAACTTCAACAACATGGTCCACGCCCACACCGCCGGTCAGGCCAAGCACCGCTGCCCCCCAAGCTGGAACTTCTTTGTAATTGATCAGATGATCTGCGCCGAGGGCCTTCAACCGGTCCAGCTTTTCATTTGATGATGAAGTCGCAATCACTGTGGCTCCCATCGCCTTGGCGAGCTGGAGTGCGAATATGGAAACGCCGCCTGTGCCTTGCACCAGCACAGTCGACCCTGCCTTCAACTGCCCATCCACCACCAGAGCGCGCCACGCGGTAAGCGCTGCGCAAGTGAGCGTCGCTGACTCGGCATGGCTATAACCTTTGGGTGTTTTGGTGAACCAAGTGGTTGGTGCCACCACCATCTCACGCGCATAGCCATCAATGCCATCCCCGGGCACGAGCTTAAAGCCGCTCACAGGCGGAAGGCCGTCCAACCACGTCGGGAAGAAGGTGGAGACAACCGCGTCGCCAACTGCATAGTCTGTCACGCCCGCACCTATTGCGGTCACCTCCCCTGCCCCATCTGACATCGGAATGCGTTTATCCGCCGTTGGCAGCATGCCCTTCACCACCGCATAGTCATGAAAGTTGAGAGAGCTAGCGCGGATACGAACCACAATTTCTCCAGGGCCGGGTGCTGCGGGATCGGGCAAGTCAACCAGCGTCAAATTATCAAGGGATGCGGGTGCGTTTAGGTGAATGGCTTTCATCGACTCTCTCCTATTTTTTGCTTTTAGTGGTTCAGCCATTGCGGACAAACGGAGAATTGTCACTCTTTTCACGTGAAAGGCCGTGCGCCAGAGCAAATGTAAATTCTTTACCAAGAGACAGCTCGTTAAGATTATTCTCGCTAAACGCGAAGACCACCGCTGAAGAGTAACAGTCGCAATGCATTTACCGTCATATATCGTCCGCATTTTAGCCAGAGCCCATGTCCGCATTGGCGGGGCACTGCTCGCAGCGACGGTTTGCGCAGGTCTCGCTTTTGCTGAAACGCCGGGCAAGGACGGCGACGTTACCATTTCAACGGCAGTCACCGTCAACCAATATGCGGCCCTTTCGACGTCGGCATCCATTGGTGCGCCGAGTGTTTCAGTGACGAGCCTGGCCGCGAACCTTCCCGCCCTCGCGCCCGGAGACTTGATTCTGATATATCAAGCCCAAGGCGCAACCATCTCAACCGCAGACACAGCGGCATATGGCGCGATTACAGCGCTCAACAATGCCGGTCGCTGGGAATATCAGACGGTGGCCTCAATTTCGACCAACACCATCACTCTGGCTAATTATGGCGGCGGCTGCACGGGGTTGAAAAACAGCTATGATGCGACGGGACGCACTCAAGTGATCCGCGTACCCCAGTATCGCGACCTCAGCATTACAAGCGGCGGATCCATCTCTGCACTCCCTTGGGACGGAGCGCGCGGCGGCATTGTGGCCGTGAACGTCAGCGGCACACTGTCCAACAACGGAGCGATCAGCGCATCAGGCGCAGGATTTCGGGGTGGGGTGCTCGACAATAACACAACTGCCACCGGATCAACCTATTTTGGTTACCGGTCCACATCGGATGCAAACGGTGCTGAAAAAGGAGAGAGCATTGCGGGATTTCAGGCGGATTATGATGCCGCAGGCCGTTACGGACGCGGGGCACCGGCAAATGGTGGCGGCGGAGGTAACGGTCATAACGCAGGTGGTGGTGGCGGATCCAACGGCGACAATGGTGTCGCTTGGGCGGGGCTTGGCAACCCCAGCCTGGCCACTGCAAACTGGGCAAATGCGTGGAATTTGGATCCAAGTCTAACATCCACAACAACCAATTCTGGCGGCGGACGCGGTGGTTATACCTATGGCGCCAATAATCTAAACGCGCTGACCGTAGCACCGGGAAATACCGGTTGGGGCGGCGATAATCGCCAGGAAGCTGGCGGGCGCGGCGGACGCCCGTTGACATTTGTTGCGGCGCAGCGTGCTTATTTTGGCGGCGGTGGTGGCGCAGGAGACGCCAATAATAATGCTGGCGGCCCGGGCGGGCGCGGCGGCGGATTTGTGATCATCCTAGCCAATACAATGACGGGTTCTGGCCAAGTAAGCGCGAACGGGGCGGCTGGCGGCAACAGCACAGGAGGCTTTAACGATGCGCCGGGCGGCGGCGGCGGCGGCGGCACAATCATCATGCGGACAGGATCAGCAGGCAGTGTGGCGTTCCAAGCGAACGGCGGCGGCGGCGGCACTCAACCGATCACCGGCACCGAAAACGAAGGCCCGGGTGGTGGTGGCGGCGGCGGCGTCATTGCAGTTTCCAGCACGCCAATTTCTGCTGTGGCTGGCGGAGGCCTGAACGGCACGACAACATCGTCGTCACTTACTGAATTTTTGCCAAACGGCGCAACACGCGGCGCAACAGGACAGCCAAGTGCGACAGCCCCAACACAGGCCCAGCTGCCGTTTTGTTTCGTGCCGAATGTGCCCCCGACAGTGCTGAAATCATCTCAGATGATCGACACCGTCGGTGACACGCGCTTCGTGATCCCCGGTGCAGAATTATTCTACACGATCCAAGTGACCAACCCTGCTGGCCCAATCGATAGCGGCTCGCTCGTTATATCTGATCCTCTGCCAGCGCAGATCGATTTCTTCAATGGCGACATTGATCCCGGTATTGCGGGCATTCAAACGGTGCTGTTTGCAGATGGCTCCCCATCCAGCGGCGTCGCCTGTTGCGGCGGGGCGACAGTTGCGTATTCCCTATTCACCACTGGAACCGATTTCACCTATATTCCCACTGCTGGATATGATGCCAACGTCCGACGGATCAGAGTGACGCCCACTGGCAGCATGGCCGCAGCGCTGAGCGGTGCGACCAGCTTTTCGATCAAGTTCAGAGCGCGGGTGAAGTAGCGTCGTCATTCCCACTCAATCGTCCCGGGCGGCTTGCTGGTATAGTCATAGACCACTCGGTTAATCCCCTTCACCTCATTGATAATTCGCGTCGCCACTCGGCTCAAAAACGCTGACTCAAACGGATAGATATCAGCTGTCATCCCATCAGTGCTGGTTACGGCGCGGACGGCGCAGACATAGTCGTAGGTGCGGTGATCGCCCATCACGCCGACGGTGCGGACCGGCAGGAGCACAGCGAAGGCTTGCCAGATTTCGTCGTATAATCCGGCGTTGCGAATCTCATCGAGGTAGACAGCATCGGCCTGACGCAGAATATCGCAGCGGTCCTTGGTGACTTCACCGGGGATGCGGATGGCAAGGCCGGGGCCGGGAAACGGGTGGCGTCCTACGAAAATTTCAGGCAGCCCCAATTCGCGGCCCAGCACGCGGACTTCGTCTTTGAACAGTTCGCGCAGCGGCTCCACCAGTTTCATATTCATGCGTTCAGGCAAGCCGCCGACATTATGGTGCGACTTAATCGTAACTGACGGCCCGCCGGTGAAAGACACAGACTCGATTACGTCAGGATAGAGCGTCCCTTGTGCGAGGAAATCTGCGCCGCCGATCTTTTTGGCTTCTTCTTCAAACACCGTGATGAATTCGCCGCCGATGAATTTGCGCTTTGCCTCGGGGTCAGTGACGCCTGCAAGGCCGCCCAAGAACCGCGCCTCAGCGTCCACGACGACCAGCGGGATGTTGTAATGGTCGCGGAATAGCGTTTCCACTTGCTCCCGCTCGTTCATCCGCAGCAGCCCGTGATCAACAAACACGCACGTCAATTGCGATCCAACCGCTTCGTGGATCAGCACCGCCGCCACGGCGGAATCAACCCCGCCGGATAATCCACAGATCACACGACCCGTGCCAACCTGCGCCCGGATCTCAGCAATTTTGGTCGCCCGAAACTCGGACATTGTCCAATCACCGGCAAGGCCGCAAATCTGGTGCACGAAGTTACCAATCAGCTTTGCGCCGTCGGGCGTATGCACTACTTCGGGGTGAAACATGGTGGTATAGTATTGCCGCGCCTCATTCACACAAATTGCAAAGGGCGCGTTGGGCGATGTGCCGATAATCTCAAACCCTTCGGGCGCTTGCGTCACCCGGTCACCGTGGCTCATCCACACGGGATAGCTTTCGCCGACTTCCCAGAAGCCGTCAAACAGTGGGCTGGATTTCAGGATTTCCACATCCGCCCGGCCAAATTCGGCCGCGTGGCCGCCTTCCACTGTGCCGCCCAATTGCGTGCATAGCGTCTGTTGGCCATAGCAGATGGCAAGGATTGGCAATCCTGATTCAAGGATCACATCGGGTGCGCGCGGGCTGTTCTCTTCGATCACCGAGGCAGGACCGCCGGAAAAGATTACGCCTTTCGGCTTCATCCGCTCAAATGCAGCAGCAGCGGAATTGAAGGGGGTGATTTCACTATAGACGCCAGCCTCCCGCACTCGGCGGGCGATCAGCTGCGTCACTTGGCTGCCGAAATCGACGATGAGGATGGAATCAGAAGGCTGGAGTGTCATGACCAGCCGATAGGCAGCGGCTGGCCCCAAGTCTAGCCCGCAGCCTTGCGAAACCGCTTGGCAAAATCATAGGCCGGTCCAAATCCAACGAGGGCCGCACCCACAAAAGGAAGCGCGACCACCCAGAGCCTGACACCTGTCACACCCAGCGGGCTTGCAATGCTGATCGCCGCAGTCGCCGCGAGCCCAGCACACACCAGCAACAATCCCGTGATGAGGCGCCAGTGCGGCACATGTTTCGCGCCAGCCTTCCCTGCTGCACTGCCCATGCGTTCATAGCGCGAAAATATCAGGATCAGCGGGAAGAGAGTGATAATGTAAAGTGCAAACCACAGCGGGCGCGCCGTCCACCACGTGCTGCTGCCCGGTGCCACATCCAAGCCCACCCCACCCAACAGCCAAGCGCCCACAAGCACGAGCACAAACGCTGTTAAGTGCCAAAGGTAAATTGTCATAATCATCCCATTGACCAGAACAACGCCAGTCCAGATGCGCAAATTATCCAGCATCCGTCGTCCAGCTGGTTCCAGCGCTAACGCGAGCCCCGTTTGCCCAATGCCCAACGCCAGCAAGGCCAGTGTAGGCGGCATCGAATTGGTCATCTCCGCGCCCGGCACGCCAATCATCGCCACGGGATAGGGACCAAAGCCGACGAGCAAGCCGAGCAAACTAATGCCGCCGACACCCCATGTCAGCGCACGGCCACGATCTGCGAAATAGCCTTCACTCCACGCATAGCCCAACTGGTGAACGGCGAGCCACACAAACGCAAAGTTCGCAAAGTTGATCATCGGCACTTTGAACACCAAAGTCGCGGCATCAACAGCGATGGCCCCTGCAACAAGGCCCCAGAATGAACCCATTCCAAACCGTTTCCATGCTGCGTGAGTGACCGGAACAAGGGCTGAAACCAAAAGGTAAACAGCCAAAAACCAAACCGGAATGAGTGCCAGCTGCGTCGCCAGCGACACGATTTTGCGATCAACGCCCAGCGCCGTGCCAAATAGAGCGAAGAGAGTCCAAATGACAAACAGTGGCAATACCGGATTGATCAGCCGCTGCACTCGCGCCGAGAACCAGGCGGAGTAGCTCCCTCCCGCGCGCTGCGTGGCGGACCATGACAGAGCATTGGAAAATCCACCGACCAGAAAGAAAATCGGCATCACTTGGAACCCCCAGGTCAACCACTGCGTCCACGGCACTATGCCGAGCAAATGCCCGCCTTCAACAGCGCCATCTTTCATCGACGGGGCAGCCACCAGCCAATGGCCGACCACCACGGCCAAAATCGAAAAGGCACGCAGAAAATCGACATAGCGGTTGCGCTCAACTGGCGCTTTCATTGCCATTTCCCGAGCACGAGACCAAATGGTGGGCTTTGGCGTACTGCTGTTCGGGTTCATGAGGCGCTCCTACTCTCGTTCTGCAGCGTCGATACCTGCAATGTTGTTAAATTCCTGCTTCGATCCACATAATAAAGTGATGAAAACGGGTTAGCGTGAGATCCACCCGCCATTATGACAGCAACTATGTAATCTGGCATTTGAATCGAAGCCCTTGCATTGCTAAGTTGTGCCATGGCACGCGGATCTATCAAGCCTCAGCCGCTAACGGCCCCGAAAATGCGCGATTTGGCACTCACTTATGCAGCGCGCTTTGCGACAACCGAGGCAAAGTTGGCCGTCTATCTCCGGCGAAAACTGCGCGAAAGGGGATGGGCCGACGATGCACCGCCTCAGCCAGAAATGCTTGCCGCCGAATTCACATCGCTCGGCTATGTGAATGATCAGCTGTTTGCTGAAGGAAAAGCGGCGGCCTTGGGCCGCAAAGGGATGGGCAAGCTGCGCGTAAAATCCACGCTTCGTGCCGCTGGCATTGCAGAGGAAATAGCGCAGCCGCTGTGCGAACCCAATGCGTCGGAGGACTTTGAACGGGCGCTCAAATTTGCCGAGCGGAAACGAATTGGCCCCTATTGCCTTTCACCCCCCGATGATCGCGCACGCAATCGTTGGGTAGGGGCATTTTTGCGCGCAGGGCATCCCCCACAAATTGCCTACCGAATAATCAATTTCCCCGATCTGAAAGACGCGCAGGAAGCCTTGAGCGAATTTGACTGATCTTTGTTGGTAAACAGTTGAAATTTAAGGGCAGGATCGTCATAATATAAAACAGCAAGGCAGTTATGCCAATCGAAGGTGCACAGACTCATGCGCTCCTCGGGTCGAGTGTTGATCATGACGTGTCACAGGCGGGGCGTATGCATAAAATTGATGAGCAGGGCGTCCACGACGAGCCCTTGCCAACTGTAAAAAGTGGCCAAGTAAAATGGTTTGACGCCACCAGAGGTTTTGGCTTCATTGTCACTGACGATGAGGGCGGCGATGTTTTGCTGCATTTTTCCGTGTTGCGGGATCATGGGAGGCGCATGTTGCCCGAGGGCGCCCTTGTTGATTGTGAAGTTGTTCAGGGCGCGCGCGGCCTTCAGGCGCACCGTGTGATTCGCTTTGATCTTAGCACGGCGACTGGCCCGGATCTTGACAGCCGGACGAATGCTCGCCCTGCACATGCAGAGAGGCGACAGGTGTCAGCAGATGGAGAGCCCTTTGAGGCCGTTATCGTCAAATGGTTCAATCGTTTAAAAGGCTTTGGCTTCCTCAACCGAATTGATGACGACGCCGATATTTTCGTGCATATGGAGACGCTTCGTAAGGCTGGCATTATTGATGCTATGCCGGGTGATGAAATGTCGGCCCGCGTCGCAACGACGGAGCGCGGCCTGATGGCGATTGATGTGGAGCCAAAGTGATGAAGTGGCGTGTTGCGTTTTCCGCCTTTATTTTAATTGCAGCTGGTGCCGGATGTACGTCCGGGCCTTTTGCGGCGATGACCACGGAGTCATTGGCTAAAGTGCCGCTGACGATCCGCACCGCGACCGGCGACCGAAGCTTTACGGTTGAAATTGCCCGTTCGGGCGAAGAACAACAGCGCGGCATGATGTTCCGTGAGACTATGGCGGCAAATGCTGGAATGATCTTTCCAATGGAACCGCCGCGGATGGCGAGTTTCTGGATGAAGAATACTCTTATTCCGCTAGATATGATATTTGTCCGCAGCGACGGCACGATTGCGCGCGTTGCACCGGATACTGTTCCCCAATCTCTTGAACCCGTCTCATCTGGAGAGCCTATTGCGGCGGTTCTTGAGATTGCTGGTGGTCAAGCGGCCAAGCAAGGCATTGGCGAAGGGGACCGCGTGATCTGGCGCGATCCGCAGGGTAAGTAGCGCGCTGAGTGCCGCTTGCACGCTGAGCCGTGATTGCGTAGATGGCCAAGCATGGGCGCATTTAAAAATATCTTCACCTGGTGGGAGGGAGCAACCTTCGGCACTTGGCTCAATACGCAGCGCACAGGCGCTGAGGTGGGGCAGGATGTGCAGGGCAATGTCTATTATCAGGCGCGCAAGGCAGAACAGGGCCGTAACCGCCGCTGGGTTATGTATGCAGGCGTGAATGACAGCAGTCGTATTCCGCCCGAATGGTATAGCTGGCTGCACCACCAAATTGACGATGTGCCTGATAAATCCTTGCCGCCTCAGCGCAAATGGGAAGCCCTGCCTACACCTAATATGACGGGCACTGACGGGGCTTACCGCCCAGCCGGTGCTTACGGCAATGGCGACGCCAGAGCGCGCGTTTCAGGCGATTATGAGGCGTGGAGCCCGGACGCGCCGTGATGAGATTTGATCTAAAACGCAGCCTTATTGTTGCGGGCGCACTGAGCGTGATCGGAATCGCAGCGCTGCAAGCAGCACCTGCAGTCCGCAACGCAGTGATGGGTAACAGCGGCGCTGTGACCAGCGAAACAACCCCGCCCACAGCAGTGCCAACCGCTGCAAAACCGGCCGCGCCCAAGCCCGCAGCCTTCACACCGTCATCCAAAGTGACGCCGATGGCAGATCGCGTCGCAATTGTGGGCTTACTCAACAAGCGGAATGGATTGTGGCGGGACTTGACCTTGAAACCGGGTCAAGCCGTTCGCATTGGCGATGTCGTTGTCCGCCTGCGCGCCTGCGAAACGACTGCGCCTTGGGAGCCGGAGCAATTGACGGGGGCGTTCGTGCAATTGCTGGTCAATGACACGGACAAGAAATGGCGGCGTTATTTCTCAGGCTGGCTGTTCAAAGAGTCGCCGTCGCTGAATGTTGTAGAACATCCCGCCTATGATGTGTGGACCAAGGAATGTCGGATGAAGCATGCTGATATTGGCCCGGATACCAGCGTCATTCGGGGCACGGAAGAACCCAAGGCCCGAAGCGGCGATACAGACGACGAAACTTAGGGTTTTTCAACTTAGTTTGGATCGACCCGTTCACCCTGAGCTTGACGAAGGGTTAGATGGGCGTTCGCTCAAGCCACTTCGGCTCCTCCTGAATCAACCCTTCGTCAAGCTCAGGGTGAGCGGAGTGACAGCACGGCGCGGCTGGAAGCTTGGAGCAGCTCCTACTCCAGCGCATCACCGAGCAGTGCCAGATATTTTGCCCGCGACACTTCCACGGCCCCCATCGAAGCCAGATGCGGCGTGATGAACTGGCAATCGAGCAAGATATAGCCCTGCGCCTTCATCCATTCGACAAGATGAACCAGCGCGACCTTTGACGCGTCGGTCGCGCGGCTGAACATGGATTCGCCGAAAAAGGCGCGGCCAAGGCTGATCCCATAAAGGCCACCGACCAGTGCATCGCCCTGCCAAACCTCCACTGAATGCGCGCACCCCATCTCATGAAGCATGGCGACGGCCTGTTCAATGGGCCGATTGATCCAGGTCGATGGGCGGTCGTCAGCCTCGGCAGCGCACAGCCGCACAACATCGGCAAACGCTTCATTGCGGCTGGTGCGAAACCGCCCTGATTTCAGAGTTTTCGACAGCGATTTGGAGATATGGAAATCGCCAAGCGGCAACACGCCGCGTCGCTTGGGTTCCACCCAATAAATGTCTGGCGCATCGCGCGCATCAGACATTGGGAAAATACCTGCTGCATAGGCACGCAGCAGGGTTTGGGGATCAAGTGGCTCTTGATCAGCCAACGATTTCTTCGGGCTTGAAGAAATGGGCGATCTCAATCGCGGCATTTTCGTCCGAATCCGAACCGTGCACGGAATTGGCTTCGATGGATTCAGCAATTTCCTTGCGGATCGTGCCTGCGTCGGCGTTTTCAGGGTTCGTCGCGCCCATGATGTCGCGATTGCGCTGCATCGCGTTTTCGCCTTCAAGAACCTGCACAACCACCGGGCCGGAGATCATGAAAGAGACGAGGTCGTTGAAAAAGGGACGTTCGCGGTGGACGCCGTAAAAGCCCTCGGCCTGATCCTTGGTCATATGGATGCGCTTGGACGCGACAACACGAAGTCCGCCGTCTTCGAGCATTTTGGTGACGGCACCTGTAAGGTTGCGGCGTGTGGCATCTGGTTTGATGATCGAAAAAGTGCGTGTGGCGGCCATGACAGGTCGTCTCCATGTGACAAAGGGTTTAGGATTGGCCGCGCGCTTAGATTGTGCAGTGCAAAATGGCAAGGGCTTAGCGCGAGAACCAGCGCATCACGCCGCCACTAAGCGGGGTCCACGTCCCCACTTTCACACCAGCAGCCTGTAACCGGTCGGCCGTCCAAACATTGCAGGTGGTGAAAGCGGAGTATCCCCCCACGGCTTCATAGAACACATCGCGGGGCCCATACCCGGGCAAGGCAATGGGATAGCCATCACTTCCCAGCTTCGCAAAACCCTTAATCTCCGCCACCAGCACTAGATATTCCGCTGACGTCAGCTGGACCGCACGCGCATCGGCAATTTCGGTTGGCGACTGAATATGGTCAACATGCAACAGAGAGCCGCCACTGCCTATGAACGCAACAAGCAGTGTCTTGGGCCGCACATCAGCCCAAGTTGGCGTGTTCAGATAGAAATTCCGATCCCCCCACCCGAACAACAGATAGTCTCCGGCACTGTTGGGATCAGACAGATCAGTGGGTCGAAATGTGAGTGAAAGATCAACGCCGTCCGCTGACGCCGGGAGGAGCAGGCCGGTGTGATAGCCATTGGTCACAACATACAGAGTGATGCCATCCGCAGGTTCAGCCCAGTTTCGATTGCCGGGAATGAGGCTGCCCGCGAGTGCCGCAAGCATGTAAGAGGTAGCCAAACCCACGACGATGCCACCAAATCTGAACAGCCATTTTGCCATGTGGCCGTCATAGCCGAGGGCAAAAAACCGTGCATGGAAAAACGGCTGGATGCCCCGCGAGGATTCGAACCTCGATAAACGGAATCAGAATCCGGTATCTTACCATTAGATGACGGGGCAGCGCCGCAGATGCTCGTTAGCCTTGATTTGCCCGTTTTGTCAATCGCGCCGCCTTGCGGATGCAGCGCCTTGACCCTAAACAGTGGCCAAGTGTCGGCATCTATGAAGATGCCGTAGAATAGAATTGGCAGTGTGATGACAGAGTTCCAAGGCCCTGACGGCGTCAGCCGGGGCCGGGGAGATAGCCCGGCAAAGCCGCCGCCAACTGCGCGCGCTAGGGCAGGCTCGTCTCCATTCGTGCAGGCAGGGCGTGGTCAATATCCGGCCCGGAAATCTTATGCCGCCTTAGACTTGGGCACCAACAATTGTCGAATGTTGATCGCCAGGCCTGATGGGGATGGCTTTTCCATAGTCGACGCCTTTTCGCGTATTGTGCGGTTGGGCGAAGGTCTCGCTGCCAGCGGACGCCTAAGTGATGCGGCGATGGATCGCGCAGTATCAGCTCTTTCCATCTGTGCGTCCAAGCTAGCCCGCCGTAATGTCCACTTGTCCCGCGCGGTGGCGACTGAGGCCTGCCGGCGAGCCGACAATGGCCCGGAATTTGTCGACCGCGTCGCCCGCGAAACAGGCATATTGCTTGATATCATCCATCCCGAGGAAGAAGCGCGATTGGCGGTGATGGGATGTTACCGCATGCTGCCGCTTGGCGATGGCCCTGCCCTCATCTTTGATATTGGCGGCGGATCGACCGAACTCGCCATTATCGAAACTGGCGAAGGCGACCCGCGCACGCTCAGTTGGCTTAGTATTCCTTGGGGGGTTGTCTCATTATCAGAGGCTGTCGATCAAGACGGCGTAGATGAGGCAGCACGCCTGACGGCCTATGAGGCGATGAAAGCCCAAGTTTCCGAAGCGATCGGCACCTTTGTCAGCGACCTTGATTTGGGACTTGTCAGCAACCGGCTGCTGGGCACCAGCGGTACCGTGACTACGCTGGCTAGTGTTTTTCTGTGCCTGCCTTCTTATGACCGCAAGCAGGTTGACGGCATTCAAGCGCCGGTAGACGCACTACGAGCGATCAGCCTCGATTTGGCGCGCCGTTCAATTGCGGGCCGCGCGGAGGTGGCTTGCATTGGGCCGGAGCGCGCCGATCTGGTGGTGGCTGGCTGCGCTATTCTGGATGCGATTTTTGACGCGTGGCCGTCGGAGACAGTTGGCGTGGCAGACCGGGGCATTCGCGAAGGCATTCTTCGCCAGTTGATGAAATTGGATGCCAGAACATGAGCAGAGGCGGATCAAAAGGCCATACACGCGTCAAAACCGCCAAAGGCCGCACGACGCAATCGGTCCGCTGGCTCGAACGGCAGTTGAACGATCCTTATGTCAAGCGCGCCAAAGCTGACGGATACCGCAGCCGCGCGGCCTATAAGCTGATCGAACTCGACGAACGGTTTAACTTTCTAAAAGGCGTGAAGCGCGTCGTCGATTTGGGCATCGCGCCGGGTGGGTGGTCCCAAGTGGTGGGCAAAGTCTGCCCCAAGGCGCGCATCGTGGGCATTGATTTATTGCCGACCGATCCGATTGAAGGCGTGATCATAGCAGAGATGGATTTCATGGCCGATGACGCGCCGGAATGGCTGATGGAGCAGTTGGAAGGTGCAGCTGACCTTGTTCTATCTGACATGGCAGCCAACACCGTAGGGCATCAACAGACCGACCATTTGCGGACCATGGGTTTAGTTGAGGCCGCAGTTGATTTCGCGGTTCAAGTGCTGCGGCCCGGCGGGGCTTTCGTCGCCAAGTCGTTGGCGGGCGGATCGGATACCGATCTGATCGCGACGCTTAAGGCCAATTTTACGACAGTGAAACATGCCAAGCCGCCTGCCAGCCGCAAAGGGT
>JANMDQ010000026.1:0-94424 GCA_031376385.1 Sphingomonadales bacterium | reverse complement strand
GGCTGCCGAGGAAGCTCAGCAGGAACTGGAACATGTTGATGAAGTCGAGGTAGAGCGACAGCGCGCCCATCACAACAGTCTTACCAACCATGTCCGTGCCAGCGACATACTGATACATCGATTTGATGCGCTGTGTGTCGTAGGCCGTTAGACCTGCGAAGATCAGCACGCCGACGAAGCTGATGACCAAGTTCATGACACCAGATTGCAGGAAGATGTTGATGACTGAAGCCACCAACAAACCTACCACGCCCATGATCAGGAATGTGCCCATGCCCGACAGATCCTTCTTCGTGGTATAGCCATAAAGGCTAAGGCCACCGAAGGCCGCCGCTGTTGCAAAGAATGTCTGGGCTATCGACGCACCGGTGTAGACCAAGAAAATGGTCGACATGCTAAGGCCCATGACTGTGGCAAACGCCCAGAAACAAGCTTGTGTTGCAAAGGTGGACAGCTTGTTCAGGCCGAAATTCATCACCAGAACGAACGCCAAAGGGGCGAACATGATGACATATTTCATCAGGCCGGGGC
Organism: Sphingomonadales bacterium; assembly: GCA_031376385.1. Classification (GTDB taxonomy): domain Bacteria; phylum Pseudomonadota; class Alphaproteobacteria; order Sphingomonadales; family Sphingomonadaceae; genus Aquisediminimonas. The sequence goes on along the minus strand of JANMDQ010000026.1, from coordinate 93,893 downwards.
CGCCCATAATTTGGGCTGCCATGCCGCTTGCGGCAAATCCGTACGCGACGAGGCCAGTGAGCAGAACACCAGACGCCATATAGTTATAAACAGACAGCATATAGGAGCGTAGACCCGCGTCGTAGGCGGCGCCCTGAATGCCGACATCGACGCCAGGAACGGCACCAATTGTGCGGGGGTCAGACCAGTTGGCCATGATTTCAGTCTCCAATTGCCCGGCGCAATAGCCGGATGATCATAATATCGGTAGAAATGAGATTAATTTCAAGCGAAACAAGACAAATGCATCGTTTATTTGTCGCTTTTCGTCCTCCACCGGCCATTCTCGGCCAGCTTTTATCGTTAACAGAATACATGCTTGGCGCTCGGTGGCAGTCAGAAGAGCAACTGCATCTGACGTTACGCTATATTGGGGATGTCGACCGGCATCAAGCTGAGGATGTCGCAGCGGCTTTGCAGGGGGTTCTTGTCCGTCCCTTATCGGTGGCGATATCCGGCGTAGGCAGCTTTGACCATAAGAACCAGTCTCGCCCAATCTGGGCAGGTGTCGCGCCGGCTCCACTTCTCCATGATTTGCATAAGAAAATTGATCATGCGCTGGTCAGCTCCGGCTTTCCGCCTGAAGGACGGGCTTACATCCCCCACATCACGCTAGCGCGTTTTGGCCGAGTGAAAGAGGATGTAACGCCTTGGCTGTTGGCGCACGCAGATTTTGCGACCGCACCTTTTATATTGGATCATATGGCTTTGTTTGAAAGCCATATTGGCCGGGACGGGCCGCGCTATGAAGAAGTGATGCGCGTGGATGCTGGTTAGAGTTAGACCAGTGCTCCGGGCCTGACCCGGAGCCTGATAGAACACGGCAGAGAGTTGGACCCTTGGGCTCCGGGTTAAACCCGAAGCACTGATGTTCGCGACTAAACCCCGCGCAGAAACTCCCGCACGGTAGGTCCGATATCTTCGCGGTCTAATGCGAGAGCAATATTCGCCGTGATGAATCCAGCCTTGTCCCCGCAATCAAAGCGCCGCCCGTCAAAGGCATAGGCGTGGAAAGGCTGCTGGCCGATCATTTGGGCCATGGCATCGGTCAGCTGGATCTCGTTTCCCGCGCCGCGTGCTTGCGTTTCCAATATCCGCATAACTTCGGGTTGCAGGATATAGCGACCGGGGATCATCAGATTAGAGGGCGCTGTGCCTTGGGCGGGCTTTTCGATAAGACTGGCCACTTCAACAAGCGCGCCATCCACTTTGCCCGGTGTGATGATGCCATATTTATGGGTTTCAGTATCGGGCACTTCATAACCGCAGACGATGTTGCCTCCGACGCGGTCATAAGCATCGACCATCTGTTTCATGCAGCCGGGTTCCCCGACCATCAATTCATCCGGCAGGAAAATCGCAAACGGTTCATCGCCAATGATATGGCGCGCGCACCAGATCGCATGACCCAGGCCAATGGGATCCTGCTGGCGGACATAAATGATTTCACCGGGTTTGAACCGCGTACCTGCAATGGCATCAAGGGATTTACCGCGATCTGAGAGTGTTGATTCCAGTTCGTAACTGATATCAAAATGGTCTTCGATCGCAGATTTGCCGCGACCAGTGACGAAAATCATCTGCTCAATCCCGGCCTCCCGCGCTTCATCCACGGCATATTGGATGAGCGGGCGGTCCACCACGGGAAGCATTTCTTTAGGCATGGCCTTTGTCGCGGGCAAGAACCGCGTGCCAAGACCGCCGACGGGGAACACGGCTTTGCGGATTTTCTTCATCATGCTCCCCCCATAGCCGGCAGATCATTAACCAGTGGTTAGGCCACAGTCGCCTTCACAATCTTGCCCGGTGTGCGCGGCGGCTCACCCTTTGGCAGGGCGTCGACAAATTCCATGCCGGAGGTCACTTCACCCCAAACCGTATATTGCTTGTCGAGAAAGCCTGCATCATCAAGGCAGATAAAGAATTGGCTGTTTGCGCTGTTGGGGCTCGATGAGCGCGCCATGGAACATATGCCACGTCCGTGATGCACGGCGTTAAATTCGGCAGGAATATCAGAACGCGATGATCCGCCCATACCCGTGCCCGTTGGATCGCCGCCTTGCGCCATGAAGCCATCGATCACGCGGTGGAACACCACGCCGTCGTAAAAGCCTTCTGCGGCCAGCTCGGTAATTTGCGCGACATGCTTTGGCGCGACATCAGCGCGCAATTTGATGACGACATCGCCACCGGAATCGAGGGTGAGGGTCAGTGTTTCGGCCATAGTGATCGTCTTTCTTTTAGTGAATTCGCTGCGCGCCTTAGGCGGCTTTGGCCAGACTGGCCAGCCCATATTCGTGGGCAATAAGTTCATAACTGCGCAGTCTGGCCGCGTGATCGGACATGATATTGACGAGCATCATTTCATCCGCGCCAAATTGCGCAGCCACAGCGTCCAACTCTGCGCGAACTTCAGACGGCGAACCGAGCACTGTGCGGCGGTTGCGCGGCGGCGGTGCTTGCTCCGCTGCCCAGGCCTCGGCTGTTTCAACCGATGGCACGGGGATGAGATCGCCTTTGAGCAAATGGGCAAACATCATCCGTGCTGGGATTGCCTGCCGTTCTGCCTCTGCGCGCGTTGCCGCTGCAATCGTCCATGTTGCCATCATCAGATAGGGCTTATCGAGCCAACGTGACGGGCGAAAATTGCGCTTGTAAAGCTCCGCCTGCGCCAGCCCGTCGGAATTGATGAAATCAGCGATGCAATAAGGCAGGCCTGTCTCCGCTGCCCAGGCCGCGCTGTCAGTGGAGGAGCCAAGCAGCCAAGGCTCAATCGCGCCGCCGCCGGTGGGCAGAGTATCCCGCAGGCCCACGAACGGATGATCCTCTGGCAAGCCGTCGCCTAGATAAGCGAGCAATTCGGCCAGATTATTGGGGAAGTCATGGTGCGGCATTTGCTTGCTGCGGTCACGCTGCAACGCGTAGGATGTGATCCCGTCAGTTCCCGGCGCGCGGCCCAGGCCCAGATCGATCCGCCCCGGCGCAAGCGCTGCGATCATTTTGAATGTCTCTGCCACTTTGAACGGCGAATAATGGGGCAGCATGATCCCGCCTGACCCGACGCGGATCGAATGCGTTGCCAGCGCCACGGGCCCAATCAATGCCTCTGGCGCGCATCCTGCCAGTCCGGGGGACGCATGATGTTCGGCCAGCCAATAACGGTGATAGCCCAGAGCATCGCAAGTGCGTGCCAGATCGATTGTGTTGCGAAGCGCATCTGCCGCTGTTGCGCCTGCCGAAATCGGCGTCTGATCGAGGACAGAGAGGAGATAGGGGGAGGGCATATTGGCGGTCCTTCGCACTGGTCAATTTCATATGGTTGCCTTAACCCCGACATTAAAGGGGATGCGCAAGATGACAATCGCAGAAAATGCAGAAGCCCAAGCGGCGCATATGACCGAAGACCGCCGCTTTCTGGGTCATCCCATTGGCCTTGGCTATTTGGCCTTTACCGAAGCATGGGAGCGGTTTTCCTATTACGGGATGCAGGCGCTGCTGGTGCTCTATATGGTCAAGGAATTGCTCCTGCCCGGCCATATCGAAAATGTCGCCTTCTTTGACAGTTTCCGAAAGCTCTATGGCAATCTGGAGGGGCAGGCGCTTGCGTCCGCCATTTTTGGCACTTACGCAGCCACCGTCTATCTGACGCCGATCTTTGGCGGCTTGCTGGCAGACCGGTTCCTTGGCAAGCGCCGCACGGTTTTGCTTGGCGCGATCACCATGGCGCTTGGTCATTTTCTGATGGCGTTTGAGGTGAGCTTCCTGTTTGCGCTTCTGTGTCTGGTGCTGGGGTGCGGCATGTTCAAAGGCAATATCGCTAGTCAAGTGGGCGCACTTTACAGCGCCAGCGATTTGCGCCGGGCAGATGCGTTTCAGATTTTCTACCTTGGCATCAACGCAGGCGTCATTGCATCGCCGCTGATTGTCGGCACGCTGGGGGAAATGGTCGGCTGGCATTACGGTTTCGGCGCGGCGGGCGTGGGGATGCTGATTGGGCTTGGCATTTACGTTGCCGGGCAAAAACATTTGCCGGCAGAGCATTTTGAACCGCAAGCAGCAGGCGCGGTCAAACCGCCCAAGTTGCAGCGGGGGGATTGGCCCGCACTCATTGCGCTTATCATCCTTATCCCTGTGCTCGCCATCGCGATTGTGCCGAATAATCAGATTTTCAACGCTTATCTCATCTGGGGCGATGAACAATTTGATCTGAATTTCATGGGCCGCAAACTCCCGACCACGTGGCTGGTGACACTGGATGCCATTGTCAGCGTTGGCTTTCTCGCAGGCGTCGCACTCTTTTACCGTTGGTATGGGAAAAAGCGGCAGGAACCTGATGAAATCACCAAAATTATCATTGGGGCCTTTTTTTCGATTGCGGGGATGCTGTGCCTTGTCATAGCAGCTGCCACTCAAGCTCCGGGTGAAAAAATCGGCCTGTTTTGGCCGGTCATGTTTCACATCATCAACAGCATTGGCTTTGCCCATATGCTGCCAGTCAGCCTTGCGCTCTTTTCCAAAGTCGCGCCTAAGGCCGTGAACGCGACTGTAATCGGGCTTTATTATCTCGCCTTCTTTTCCGCCAATGCCATGGTCGGGTGGGTCGGGGGATATTACGAGACGATGCCAACAGTGCAATTCTGGCTGCTCCATGCCGGGTTTGCTGGCGCATCGGCGCTTTGCTTCATCCTGTTCAAGCTGGCGCTGGGTAAGCGGCTTGCCACAGCGGAGCCCACCGCCTAACGCCCGACGGGTCTCACGCGTGCCAAATTGAAGGGAGATCGAGATGAGCGAAACCGACTTGATCCCCCCAGACTTGATACCCCTAGAGGTGCCCGTCGTCGAAAATCAGCTGAATGATGACGATCATCTGAAATCTGACTTTGTCCGCGATGTTTTGCTTGCGGTTGAGGAGGGGCGTTATGAGGCGGCCCGCGGCCTTGTCGCGCCGCTGCACCCAGCCGATATTGCCGATCTGTTCGAAGTTGCGCCTGCCGATACAAGGCCGATGCTCGCCCGCGCGCTGGCCGATTTGGTCGACGCCGATGTGATCGCGGAAATGAACGATTATGTCCGTGAGGATTTGATCGATCTGCTTGACGCGCGTCAAGTCGCTGATCTGGCAGCGGAACTCGATACCGATGATGCAGTTGCGATTATCGAAGACCTTGAAGAGGATGAACAGCGCGCCGTTCTGCGCCAAATGGCTCCCGATGACCGCGCCGCGATTGAAGAAGCGCTGTCATACCCGGAGGAATCCGCTGGTCGCCTGATGCAGCGGGAATTGATCGCCGCGCCAGAGCATTGGACGGTAGGCCAAGTCATTGATTATTTGCGTGAAAATCAGGACCTGACGACAGATTTCTGGGAAGTGTTCGTGGTTGACCCTGCGCATAAGCCCGTGGGTACATGCCAACTCTCTTGGCTCCTCCGCACCCCGCGCAGTGTGGCGATTGCTGACGTGATGAAGCGCGAACAGACGCTGATCACCGTCGACATGGATCAGGAAGAGGCAGCACTTCGCTTTCAGAAATACGCCCTGATTTCAGCCGCTGTCGTGGATAGCGGCGGGCGTCTGGTCGGGATGATCACGGTCGACGATATTGTCCATATCATTCAGGAGGAAGCCGATGAGGATATCCTCAAACTGTCCGGTGCGGGCGACGGCGATATTAACGAGCCGATCCTGGAAAGCTACAAAAGCCGCGTCCGCTGGCTGATCGCTAACTTGTTCACGGCCATGCTGGCGTCCTCGATCATCGCGGCCTTTGGCGGGGCCATCGAACATATGGTGGCGCTGGCTGCTTTGATGCCAATCGTCGCAGGCGTTGGCGGAAACGCGGGCACACAGACCCTAGCCGTGACGGTGCGGGCCTTGGCGACTAATCAAGTCACCCAGTCAAACACGTGGCGGCAGATCAGGCGCGAAATCCGTGTCGCGGTGCTTAACGGTGTCACTGTGGCCGCCGTCGTGGGCATTGGCGTGAGCATCATCCTCAGCAATCCTCAATTAGGGGGTGTTATTGCAGTCGCGATGCTCATCAACGTCATTATTGCCGGGTTGGCAGGCGTGCTGGTTCCGATCATTCTTGACCGCTATGACCAAGACCCTGCTGTCTCTTCCTCAATCTTCGTCACGATGACGACAGACTCAATGGGTTTTCTGCTGTTTCTAGGGCTGGCTTCCGCCGTCGGCCTGACAGGCTAAGCCAGTGCTGCATCTGACCAAAGTGGCTTACGGCTGCACGAGCCTTGCCGACTTGAGCGAACGCGTAGCACGTCGGGCGGCGGTTGAAGGGCAGATGTTCATGACCACACGGTATTTGCCCAAACGGCATGCGGAGATATTGGGCGGTGGTTCGCTGTTCTGGATCATCAAACACCATTTGGTAGCGCGCGCGGTGATCATGAACTTTACCCAGAATGCCGAAGGGCGGATGGATATCATGCTGGAGCCGCGCGTCATCCCGGTGCGCCCGATACCCCGCCGCGCACATCAAGGTTGGCGATACTTGGAAGAATCTGATGCCCCAGCAGATCTGCTAGATGGTTCAATGGGTGGGGACGTGCTGCCGGCCGAACTTATCAGCGAGCTATCTGATTTGTCCCTCATCTAAGGCCGGAAACCCGCGGACTCTTGACGGCGAGTCGCCCTTAAGCGCATGAGGCTAGTGTAGTTTTGGGTGCGATCAAGCGGGAAGGCGCAGCATGGCCAGTCGAGCTCCGGCATGGAGGGATTCAGTAAAACGTGGGGCGATGCGTGGCAGTGCCTTGGTGGGGTCGCTTGCCCTCGGCTTCTCTACACTTTTGCTCGCACTCGCACTTATCAGCTATGAATATAGCGACCCTGCAATGAACACAGCCGCTGGTGGCCCTGCGCGCAACCTGATCGGCGGCGTTGGAGCATGGACGTCTGACATTCTTCTGTCTGCTTTTGGTCCAGCGATTGGCTTTATCTTGCCACTCATGATCGTTGCGACGACGCGGTTGTGGCGTAACGCTTCGATGGCGGGGTGGGTGCGGCTCCTGATAGGAACCATGATCGGGATCATCCTGATTGGCACAGCACTCGCACTGGTCGAGCCCGACGTATTTGCGAAGCTGCCTGGCGGGCTCGGCGGAGCCATTGGTTTTTCCTTTGCCAGCAGCGTGCGTTGGGCGTCAGAGATGCTCCCCTTTCCAGAATTTGCTCGTGCCATACATATCGGGCTAATCGCGCTATTTAGCGGCGCTGGAGTCATTGTCTGGGCGCGTAGTCTAGGTTTGGACGCAGGCGAACGGGCCTGGTTGCTCCGCAAGCGGCGGAACTGGGGCTTCTCCAGCGGGCGACTGAACGAATTAGAGTCTGACCAATTTGACGAAGCCCCGTTAGCCCCCGAACGGCCTTCGCCGCGCGCGATACCTGAAAATACGCCGCGTCGAGAGACTTTGATCGTCGACCCCAAACCTGCGCCTGCCCCAGTGCGCAAAAAACCTCAGCAGACCTCGTTTGACTTAAAAGATCGCTACGTACTGCCGAGCCTCGATCTACTTAGCCCTGCCCCGCAATCGCAGAAGGTTATGATCGATAAGGCAGCATTGGAACGCAACGCGCGGCTCTTGGAAACCGTGCTTGCCGATTTCCATGTGAAGGGCTCAATCGTCGAAGTTCGTCCCGGCCCTGTTGTGACAATGTATGAGTTGGAGCCTGCATCAGGCATCAAGGCCAGCCGCGTGATCCAGCTTGCCGATGACATTGCGCGCAACATGTCCGCCCTATCCGCCCGTGTTGCCACCATTCCGGGCCGCACCGTGATTGGCATCGAACTGCCCAACAATAAACGGGAATCCGTTGTCCTCCATGAACTGATCGGTAGTGCGGCCTTTGCAGATCAAACTGCGCAATTGCCGATCATCTTGGGAAAAAACATCGCTGGTGACCCTGTGATTGCTGATCTGGCACCCATGCCGCATCTCCTCGTCGCGGGCACCACGGGGTCAGGCAAGTCGGTTGGTCTCAACGCGATGATCTGTTCGCTGCTGTACCGCCTGACGCCTGAACAGTGCCGGATGATCATGATTGATCCCAAGATGCTGGAACTCAGCATTTATGACGATATCCCGCATCTGCTGTCCCCGGTGGTAACCGAACCTGCCAAGGCGATCCGCGCGCTCAAATGGGCTGTGGAGCAGATGGAGGACCGCTACCGGATGATGGCTTCCATCGGGGTGCGTGGGCTGGGCGGCTACAACGAAAAAGTGCGTGCCGCGATTGCCAAGGGAGAGCCGCTGGGCCGTAGAGTGCAGACGGGTTATGATGCCGACACCGGCCAGCCGATGTATGAAGAAGAGCAGCTTGATTTTCGTCCGCTCCCGCAGATTGTGGTGATCGTCGATGAACTTGCCGATCTGATGATGACGGCGGGCAAGGAAGTGGAATTCCTCATCCAGCGTCTTGCGCAAAAGGCGCGGGCGGCAGGTATTCATTTGATCATGGCGACACAGCGGCCTTCGGTTGATGTGATTACCGGCGTGATCAAAGCGAACTTGCCGACGCGGATCAGTTTTTCCGTCACATCGAAAATCGATAGCCGCACGATCCTTGGCGAACAGGGCGCGGAGCAGCTACTGGGCAAAGGCGACATGCTTTACATGCCCGGCGGCAAACAAATCGCCCGCGTCCACGGTCCTTTTGTTAGCGACGACGAAGTGCGCGCTGTAGCTGATCATTGGCGATCACAGGGCAAGCCCGACTATATCCAAGCTGTGACCGAGGAACCCGAAGAAGGCGGATGGGCGATGGACGGAGCGCCCGACGGCGAAGACAGCGCCGAAGACCAAAGCTACCGCCGCGCCGTGCAAGTCGTTGCGGAAAGCCAGAAAGCGTCAACCAGCTATATCCAGCGGCAACTTCGCATCGGCTACAACAGTGCGGCGCGCCTTATCGAACGCATGGAAGTGCAAGGAATCGTGAGTCGCCCAGACCATGTGGGACGCCGCGAAGTACTCATTGATCGGGACGGTAACCCGGTTTGACAGGATCTTGACCAATCGCGCGATAAAATATGCAGCTGCGTCAGGCGGACAATAGCGTCAGCAGTTGATCCCGACCCAGACCCTCGTTATAGGCTTGGCATGCCAGCGCGTTTGGAGACGTGGGTGAGTGGCTGAAACCAACGGTTTGCTAAACCGTCGTGGCGAGTAATCGCCACCGCGAGTTCGAATCTCGCCGTCTCCGCCAAAGCCCCTTCCGTAGAGGTTCTCCCCCGTCCGGTGGGATTGACAACACCTTAACAAAACCGAGACATTTCTTCCGTAGTCGCCCGACGCCGGTCACAGTCACCAACTCCTTTTTCTACTCACGCCAGCACTCGCGTGTGCGCTTCGCCTTGCAAAAATGTAACGCCCACCAGCGACGCTTCAAACAGGGTAAGATAGTCGCCCTAGGAATTCAGGCTGAAGTCAGTTCCGGCTTTCGCCTTTACTTTCGGAGCCACATTTCATCCCGATGCCGTAACGATCTCAAGTTCCACGCCTCGGCTCATTTTTCCTCTTGACGATTCATATAATAATTCAATAGTATTGACGTATCATATAATTAAGATCGTTGGGAAGAGCTATCATGAAGGCAATTGCGAAACTCTATTTGCTGGCCACCGCAGTCGGGACTGGCGTCTGCTGGTCTGGCAGCGCTTATGCTCAGGCAGCCGATGATACGCAGGGCATCCAGGAAATTGTTGTCACTGCGCAAAAGCGCGAAGAAAATAGTCAGGATGTGCCGATCGCTGTCTCTGCCTTCACAGCGGAAACAATCGCAAGGCAGGGGCTGGATGACGCGCTGGATTTGCAACTGCAGGTGCCAAACCTCATGATTGTCGGCAATGATCGCCCAACGATCCGCGGCGTCGGCAACAACGCTATTTCTCCCACCGCTGACAACGGAACTGGCGTCCTTTTGAACTTCGCGCCAATTGGTGTCCGGCCTCAGGATGAATTTTTTGATGTTGAGCGCGTTGAGGTGCTGCGCGGACCGCAAGGAACCCTCTACGGTCGCAACACAACCGGCGGCACGATCAACCTGATCACCCGCAAGCCTGAAAAGGGCTTCAGTGGCTATATCACGGCGCAATATGGCAGCTATGACACGATCCGCACTCACGGCGCGGTCAATCTCGGCGATGATGCCGTTCAGTTCCGCGTTGCGGGCTTTTATCTCAAGCGCGATGGCTACACTAAGAATGTGGGCACGGGCGGCGATATTGACGGACGCGATCAGTATAGCTGGCGGGCATCCCTGCGCCTCATTCCCAGTGAAGACACGCTCATCGATATTGTCTTCAACAGATCAAAGGAAAACAGCAGCCGCAGCCGTGAGAATAAGCGCCTTTGCAAGGCAACCGCGATTCTTGGCTGTTCGCCCGTAGAATTGGGGTTTGATTCGCCAAATCCTCTGCCCGGGATTGATCCCGGCACCGGACAAGTCGCATTCGGAGTGATTTTTCAGCGCCTGCTCTCCCCATTTACAGGCACCCTCGTGCCTGCAGGCTTCAACATTTATGCGGGTGCTCAAAACCCCACAGACCTGCGTACGGTGGCGACCGATTATGGGTCAACGTTCAAAGGCTATCAGAACAGCTTGACCGGTGAGATCAGCCAGAAGGTTGGCGGCATCACGCTGATCTCCCTTACAGGCTATACCAGCGGCGCTTCGGAAGCGAATACGGACTATGACAATGCGATCCTGCCGTTCCGGTTCAATGTCCCGGTGACATATAATCTGGACCGCAATACGCGGATCACGACCAATGAACTCCGCACAACCGACAGTTTCGTAGCTACCGGGCGGACCTTCTATCAGGAATTTCGTGCGGTATCGGACTTTAAGGGGCCGTTCAATTTCACGGCTGGTGTGAACTTCTTTAACGCCAAAGGAAGCGCTTCCTTCCAGATTTATCATCCGGCGATCGAGTTGCTGGCCGCCAATATCTTCCGCCTGCCGCCAGAGGCGTGGATTTTCAATTCTGACACGCCTGAGGCACGGACCAAATCATTCGCGGCATTCGGAGAAGCCTATTACAATCTCTCCGACGCGACCAAGCTGACCGTTGGATTGCGCTATACAAAGGATAAGAAATCAATCCGCACACGCACCATTTTCCTTGGCGCGCCTCCGCCTTTTGCAGTGGCTGCGGGCGATTATGATGCGTTCAGCGGGCGCGTTGTGCTTGATCATAAATTGAGTGACGATAACCTGCTTTATGCATCCTTCTCGCGCGGGTTCAAGGGCGGCGGGCTCAACGTCGCCAACGCCATTTCGCCGACATTTTCGCCGGAATATATCAATGCGTTTGAAATCGGGTCGAAAAACAGCCTGTTTGACAATACACTGCAGGCAAACCTGTCAGCCTTTTATTATGATTACAAAAATCTTCAGCTCGGCCAACGGCTGGGAACGTCGGTATCGACGGTCAATGCCAATGCCAAGATTTGGGGCCTCGAAAGCGAATTTTTATGGGCACCCGTTGACCGGTTGCTCATCAATGCAAACGCATCCTACCTTCATACGAGCATTGGAAGCCTCCTGACCATTGATCCCGCCAACCCGGCACAGTGGAACCCGTCTCGCGGTGCGCCCACACGGGGGCCTGCGGTGCCGATAAACATTGCTGGCAATGATTTGCCCTATTCACCAAAATTCAAATTCTCTGCTGGCGCTGAATATAGCGTGCCCTTCGGGGCATCGGGATGGAGCGCGACACTGCGTGGAGATTACAGCCGCCAAAGCAGCTATTTCGCGCGGGAATTCAACACGGCGAATGACCGGATCAAGGCGTGGAGCATTGCGAACGCGCTGCTGCGCTTCACCAACGAAGATAAGACCATCGGTGTTGAGGCTTATGTCAAAAATATCGGCAATAATGACAATATCACCAACTCTATCATCGAGAGCGATCTTGTCGGCAGCTACCGTAATGCCCGCATCCTGGAGCCAAGGACTTACGGCGTTTCGACAACGTTTCGCTTTTGAATGATCGGCTCCTGTCACGTTGGGCGTGACGGGGGCCGATCAACCGTTCATCCGTCTCGTAACAATGCTGGGATCCTTTAATCCCGCCAATGCCAAGAGATGATCGTCCGCTGGCGCCTCATGCAGGGTGAAGCGATTTCCATCAGGGTCAGTGCCTGACAGGCAGGTTAATCCGTCACCGTCCGCGACGGGCGTCATCTCTATTCCCGCCGACTGAAGCCGATCCCTTTCAGCCATTAGATCATCACAGACGAAGCCGACATGCCGGTATCCGGGAGTGTGATCACCAGCGGTTCGAACGCCGCACGTCGGCGGATTGTGATAACGCCACATCTCAAACACCATGTTATCGGCCATGATCCATTTGGCGCTGACGCTCACATCATCGAATCCCGTAATCTGCCTGAATGATGGATGCGAAAAACTCCCCTCACGGTGGACAGCACGACCGATCAAACGCGCGTAGAAATTAGCGAGACAGTCCAAATCCTCGGAAACCAACGCGACATGGGCAATCCACGGGGAGGTGGCCGGGTCTTCATCGGGAACGCCTTCCAGTTCGATCAGATTGTCTTCACTGTCTCGGCCATAAGCATAAAGCACCCCGGTGCCGAGCGGCGCGGGGCGGGAATTAAACGTAACGCCAGCATCATTCAGCTGGTCCCATGCGCTATCGGCGCCGCCTGATTGAATACAGAAATGACCGATGCCGGGATCATAGACTTCGTGACGCTTGCATTTCCCAGCACTTGCAACGGTGTGAAGCGACACAAAGCAGTTCGGCGCGGCTATCCACCTTATGCCATCTTCTTCTTTGACTGTGATGAACCCCGCCCCTTTGGCATAAAGCGCGGCCAGAGCAGCGGGTTGCGCGCTGTTAATGGCGATATGATGGATCGAAAGGGTCATGGGTTCAGAAAACTCCTGATCGCCTGCGCGAGTTCCAATGGTTTTTCATGAATGATCGCATGACTGCCATCTTCAAACGAATGCACTTTGTGATCTGGTGCGATGGTCTGAAGTTCGTTTAGGCATATCGGCATAAAAACACTGTCTTTGAGACCCCAAAAAATGAGTGCAGGCACATGAACAATGAGACTGTCGGCGCCGGCCCAACCCTGTATTTCTGCTGAGATTGTTGTATTTGGCACCACTATGGGAGATGCCTGATACCATTTTAGCATCGCTGCCATGGCGCCCGGAATTTCCCACGCTGCAATATATTCGGTGCGCTGATCTGCAGTATAGGCGGCATTGCTGGCAAACAGCCGATCCCAAAGCGCGGGTGCGCCATCCTTTAGAAGCTCATCACATGCGCCTGCTTTGCGGAACTTAGTGAGATATTGTGACGCAACACGCTGGGCCGGATCGTCGACGATACGGCGTTGGAATAGTTCGGGATGCGGCGCATTGGCAATGATCAGCCGCTCAACCCGTTCAGGAAAGCGCGCCGCAAACCACCATGCCAGGATGCCACCCCAATCATGGCCGGCAACAGCAATGCGACCGGTCCCTGCAAAATTGACCAGCGCCTCTACGTCGGTCAATAACGCTGCCACGGCATAGTCCGACACGTCTTCCGGCTTATCCGACGCACCGTAGCCGCGCAGGTCAGGAAGGATGCAATAAAATTCTTTTGCGAGGCGTCTGGCGATCGCACGCCAAGCGCCGCGGTGTTCAGGAAAGCCGTGCAAAAAGAGGATAGGCGGCGCGTCGGGCGGGCCCAGCGTCTCAACGGCCAATCGAACGGGGCCATTCTGCACAAATTGATATGCAGAGGCAAAGGCGTCAGCGTGCTGAGTCACCACCATCAACCGGAATGATGGCGCCTGTGATAAAGCTTGCCTCTGGGCCAACGAGGAAAGCGACCGCATTGGCCACTTCATCCGGTTCGCCGTAGCGACCCATTGGCAGGCCCTTCTTGAAACTTCGCGCGAAGGCCTCAGGATCGTCTGGCATTTTTTCCCGTGCTAATGCATCCATCATGTCGGTCTGGATTGGGGCAGGGCAGACAGCGTTGATACGGATTCCTGCGCTGGCAAATTCTGATGCCGCAGATTTGGTCAGGCCAATCACGGCATGTTTGCTTGCAGTATATCCGATAAGGCCGGGGCCGCCGCCCAAACCGGACACTGAAGAGATATTTACGATGCTCCCGCCCTGAATTTTGAGAAGCGGAATGCAATATTTCATGCCCAGAAAAACGCCGCGTGTGTTGACGGCCATGACCGCATCGAAATCATCGTCAGGATAGTCGATAAGAGATCCCAGATAGCCGGAAATGCCCGCGTTATTGATGAGCATGTCAAGTCGGCCAAACTTCGCTGAGACTGTCGAACAGGATTCCATCCATGATTGAGTGCTGGCCACATCACCGTTGATGATCGCTAACCGGCAACCGAGCGCCGCAATCCTGTCAGTCAGCTGCTGGAAATCAGCCGTAGGTAAATCAAATGCCACAATATCTGCGCCGCCCCTGGCCAAGCGTTCCGAAATCGCAAGGCCAATTCCTTTCGTCGCCCCGGTTACCAACGCGACTTTGCCAAAAAGAGGCCCAGTGTCTTGCATTCCCTTATTTTTCCCTCTGCGTGCAGCGTTGCAATCGTTCTACATATCTTTATTATATAATTCGTCATTAGCAACACCCAAATCGGCACTGCGGCAAATCAGAATAAGGAGAGCATCATGGACCTCAATCTCAACGGTAAACGCGTCATCGTCACCGGCGGTAGCCGTGGGATTGGTCGCGCGATCTGCGGTCACTTCGCGCGCGAAGGCGCGATCGTTGCAACTTGCGCGCGGGGCGAAGATACTCTGGGTGAGGCTTTGGCAGAATTTCGCGCTCTCGGCGTCGACGCCCACGGTTCTGCCTTGGATGTGCGTGACAAGGATGCCTTGACCGATTGGTTCAATGCCATGGCAAGTGCGATGGGCGGCGTTGATATTGTCATCAGCAACGTGTCGACGCGCCTGTCGCCAGAAAGCCCGACTTGGTGGGAAGATACATTTGCAGCAGACTTCATGCAACACGTCACACTAATGCAACTGGCGAAGCCCCATTTCAAAACTGGCGGCGGCGGAAGTGCTGTTTTTATCGCTTCTATCGCGGCCTCGCTCACCACCTTGCCGCCGATGGAGGAGGCTTATGGCGCGATGAAAGCAGGGCTTGTCAATCTGGTTGGTCAATGGGCGGCGCAATTGGCCAAGAGCAATATCCGCGTTAACGCGGTGTCGCCTGGGCCGATTTTATTTCCCGGTGGCTTTTGGGATCAAGTCGGACAAGCCAACCCAGCAATGCTGGAACGGGCAGCGCAACTTCCTGCGATGGGACGGCTTGGCACGGATGAAGAAGTGGCGAAAGTCACGGTGTTCCTCGCCAGTCCGGCGGCCAGCTATGTCACGGGGGCAAATTTCAGGATCGACGGTGGTGCTCTCAAGACGGCCAATTTCTAATGATTGGCCATCTTCCGGGCGTTGGAAAGAAAAAATGGCCGTGCTAGACGCGTTGTCATGAATGATGTTGCATTAGCCGCCTCCACCACAGAAACGATCCGGCGGCGCATGTCTCCGCAAGACAGGGCTCAACTGATCCTTGATGCGACGGCACGGGTTATTGTTGAAGAAGGCGTGTCGGCGGTCAGCATGGAACGGGTTGGCCGAGAGGCAGGCGTATCCAAGCCTTTGGTCTATGCCTATTTTGACAATCGTGCGAATTTGCTGGCGCAGCTTTTGATCAGAGAGTTTCCAGCCTTCCAGCCAGTTGATATTAGCTTTGATGACGATGAAAGCGTCGAAGCGCTTGTCCGCCGCACCACGCTCGACTTTATTGATCGCTACATTGCCAAGGGCCTGCTGATCCAGCGGCTTCTGCATGAGCCGCAAGTCGCCGAAAATGTGGCTGATTTGCAAAAGGAAAACCGCAAAGCGACCGCGACCTATTTTGGTAATAAGATGAGTGCTGCGTTCGGCGTGCCTTTCGATGTGGGGCCAGTGGCAGCAGACATATTGATGGGGATTACTGGTGCCGCCGCCCGAATGTTGCAGCAAGATGCATCTGACCATGACCATATCGTCGATATCACGGTGAAGATGATCATCGGCGCGGGTCGCGCACTTGGCACATCAGGTGAGGCTTGATCGGATCAACCTTTGATCAAGATGCGCACGGATCCGGGCGTGCCGTTTGGCCGTGAGCGGATATCCCAGGATCAACCATAACGCAGGAATCAGGAAGAGCAGCGGAAATAACGCGTAAAGGCTCTGCAACCAGAGCAGGTGATCGCCGTCATTGCCGCCCTTCGCCTGATAACCAATCAAGTCCAGCAAGCCGAGCGAGAGGCCCTGGCCCACGGCCTGCCCGAAATTGACCACCATGCCCATGACAGCGAACAGCAAGCCCTGACGCCGTTCGCGGCTGTGCACCGTGTCTACATCAGCTGCATCAGCCATCATGGCGGCTGGCACCAGTTCCAGCGCGCCAAAGCAAAATCCCTTCGATACAAACAGAGCTGTAAACAGTCCAACCTGTCCGTGGTGGAGAAAGAAAATACTCGCATTTGTGGCGATGACGATGCCGAACGCGCCTGCAAGCGCGCGGTGCTTACCCCACCTGTTGCTGACCCACCACCAAAATGGAACAGCGATCAGCCCCATGACAAAATAATAAACATAGATGATGCCAACATTGCTGACACCGATCACATCCCGCGCAAAAAATAGCGTGATAGTGACACGAAATGTCTCTGCGATGAAGCCGAGGAGCAGGATGATCGCCAGCCTGACAAACGGTCCGTTGCGCCGCAGCTGCCGCATAGTGCGTTTCCAGTCGACCCGGTCCGCATGAACTGCAGCGGGCCGATCCGGAACGCAGACATACAGGAAGGCCGCACAAATTGGCAGAACGGTGATCATCGAGATGCTCATGGCGAACAGCACATCCGCTGCTGTCGCGCCAGGACGGGTGAGTACCCACGCAGGCACCAGCGTTGCGAGGATCAATCCCCCCAAACTGGCGGTTTGGCGAAATGATGTAATGCGCGTCCGTTCAGCATAGCTGTCCGATAACTCCCCGCCCCACGCATGATAGGGTAGGCGGGTCATAGTGAAGCCCAAATAGGTCAGCGCCAATGTCGCCAAGAAATATGCCATGCCAATGCCCGGCGGTGGATTGAGTAAAAGCCAGACACCAGACCCAAGGGCAGTCACTCCTATCGGCACCCATACCTTGCGGCGGCCAATCGCGGGCTGCCACCGGTCAGTTAGCGTGCCGATGATCGGATCCGTCACAAGATCAGACATGCGCGCCAGCACCATGGCCAGACCCAGCGCACCCAGCGGCAGCCCGAGTTCACCTGCATAAAAGGGTGCCAGATAGATGGCCAGCGGAAGGCCGATCATCGCCAACGGAAATTGCAAGCTGGCATAGGCCAGCAGCATGGTGGTGGGCAATTTCACTTTACTCTCCCTCATTATAGGGTCTTTAGCGCAGCTCTGCCTCGATCACAATATTATTGACGAAGAGTATAATAAATGACAGTTTCAGCCTGATGAAAAAACGCTATGTTGCTTACGGCCTAATTGGCCTCCTCACCGTCGGTGCGGTCACACTGGCGGCGGCTGATCATATTCCAGACGCACCCGGGCCAACCGGCGAAGCCCCAGAACTTGGCCGCATGGGCGATTACGCGATTGGCACGACCGAACAGGATTATGTCTTCCCCAACCGCACGCGCATTTCAACGTTCGGAGCCGTGACGGGCGCTCTGCCTGTTGAAGACCGCCTTTTGAAAGTTCGGATTTGGTATCCGGCAAGAGGGGCGGCATCCGCGGCGCCAACGCGTTACACGCATAGCTTCAACGGCCCGGGGCAACCGCCTTTTGAAATCACAATGCCTGGAATTGCTGCGTCGGGTGCAAAGCCACTCGCTGCAAAGCGATTTCCCTTAGTGCTTATGTCCCACGGCTTTGGCGGCTGGAATACGCAATTTAGTAACTTGGGGGAAATGCTGGCCACGCACGGATATATTGTGGCGTCGATTGACCATGCTGATCAGGCGATTGCATCCAAAAGTGACTTTCTTCTGTCATTTGCCAATGTCCTTCTCAACCGCACGCAGGATCAGCGTCAAGTGCTCACGCGCTTGCTGCAAGACGCAGACAATCTGAACATTGACCCGGATAAAGTGGCCATGCTGGGCTATTCCATGGGCGGCTATGGCGCGCTGTCGACGGCGGGGGCCAGCTATGATCCTACCAGCAAAACCATTGGCCAATTGCCTGGCTCTGCGCAGAAAATCCTCACTACAGCAGCGCCAGATATAGCAGCGAAAATTGACGCACTGATCGTCTTGGCACCTTGGGGTGGCCAGCCCGATAGTCGCGTATGGACGGCGCAAAGCCTGTCGCGCATCACGGCGCCAACCCTCGTCATCGATGGTGATCAGGACGATATCGTGAATTTCAAACAAGGTGTTTCATGGATTTTCGATCAGCTGACCGGCACAGATCGCCATATGCTGGTCTTTCGCGATGCTCGTCATAACATTATCGGTAATCCAGTCCCGTCCACGTCGAAAACTGCTTTTCCTGTCATCGAATTCATGAATGAGCCGGTCTGGCGGCAGGAACGGATCAACATGATCAATCAGCATTTCATCCGGGCGTTCCTCGATCTCCACCTCAAGGGGGACAAGTCCAAGGCTGCCTATCTCAACCTGCCCACTGAAGTTGCGGGTGATGGGGATTGGCCAACAGGATTTGGCGAAAGTGTGGGGGGAACATTGGCGGGTGACAAACAACCAAAATATTGGCGCGGTTTTCAACGCCGCTGGGCACTTGGGCTGGAAATGCGCCAAGCGTCGAAGGGGCAGAGCAGTCAAGCAAGTCAATAAATTGGGATCCGTGATAACGGCGGATCAACCGGTCGCTTTGGCCTGCATTATTGAGCGCTAGCCTGATGAGAGCAACGCATCGATCATCAAATATGACGCCGAACAACCTCCGCCACATAATCTGCGTGGCGTCGCGTTGGACGGCCAAGGATGGCCTCCAACATATCAACGTCGCCAGGTTCCGCATGTCCGCCTAGACGCTGGAATTCTCTAAACATCATGGTCATATCCGCAATCATCCACGGCGATGCGTCAGGCATGATCTGATTGAGCAAACGGCCAAAGCCGGTCAGATCATCACCGCAATAAGTCACAGGTTGCCCTAAAATCTCGGAGTAGGTCTGGGCGATAGAGGGTCCCGTCAGCCGGTCCCGGCCGCTGATCGGTATAATCCGTCCGTCGATCTGATTGCTGCCTAATGCGATCGCTGCAACTGCCGCAATATCGTCAACATTAACCGCGTCCACGCCCGCCGTCCCCAGCGGCAGCGGAAACACGCCGCCGTGCATCATGGCTTGGATAACCATATCATCATTCTGGAAGAAATAATTAGGCTGAAGGATGACGTGATTTTGCCAACCGTCAATTACGGCTTGCTTGATCGGCAGTTTATTGGCGAAATGAGGCACGGCTTGCATGAGCTCGGGGTGCATCGTCGCCATATAGACAAGCTTTCTGATGCCTGCCGTCTGCGCCACCTCCAAAGCCGCCAAACCCATTTGCGTTTCCTGTTCCACCGATGGCGTGATGAGCATCAGCGCGTCAACACCGGTCAGGGGCTCTAAAAGGCTGGCGGCTTCCGACAAGTTGCCCAGATAGAAACAGTCCGAAAGATCGTCGGGCACTGCCGCTTGCGTCCGGCAAATAACACGAACTCTATGCCCAGCTGAGCGGAGCTTCCTAGCGGTCGCTGATCCGAGTTTGCCGCTACCGCCGATAATCGCGATGTCCATTACAGCCTCACTTTCTCTATCAGACTATGGCGTGCCACCCGCTTTCCGATAGGTCAGCCGCGAAACGAGGGTCCTGCCACGGCGCGTATATTGCGGTAAAATGGAAGTGGCTGCGCCGCTCGCAAAGTCTGTGCTTGGCATTCTTCGCTGGGGTTCATACGCAGCACAGGTGCAAAGTTTCCAAAAGGAATGTGTAACATGACCGACGTGCCTGCTGCCCCCCCATGCTTTAAGGTTGCCGCTGTTCAAGCAGCACCGATTCCGTTTGACGTGTCGGGCTCAGTCGCCAAAGCGATCAGTCTGATAGATGAGGCTGCCGGTCAGGGCGCCACCCTCATTGCCTTTCCTGAAACATGGTTGCCGGGATATCCCAATTTCCTGTGGCTCGGCCCTCCAGGATGGTCGATGCAATTTGTGCCGCGGTACAATGCCAACAGTATCGAACGGGATGGACCTGAGTTGAAGGCGATCGCTGTTGCGGCCCAGCGTGCCGGGATCGATGTGGTGATGGGCTTTAGTGAGCGTGATCATGGCAGTCTCTACATGGGTCAAAGCTTTATCTCGCGCGATGGCAGCATCCATTTCACGCGCCGCAAACTCAAACCAACCCATGTCGAGCGCGCGTTGTTCGGCGAAGGCGATGGGTCAGACATTATCGTTACCACCAACGCAGACGGCGTCCGTGTAGGCGCGCTTAATTGCTATGAACATATCCAACCGCTGTTGAAATTTGCGATGCACGCCCAGCACGAACAAATCCATGTTGCCGGGTGGCCCGCGTTTACGGTCAATACCGATCATTATTATGCGTTGAGCGCAGAGCCTTGTCTGGCGGCTTCGCGATCGTACGCAATTGAGGGGCAGTGTTTTGTCCTTGCTGCCACAAGCGTTATTGACGCGGCAACGTTGGAGTCTCTTGCTGGAGCCCCAGACCTCGGCCCAATCGTAGATCCGCAGACGGGTCAATCCGGTGGGGGCAGCGCCGCAATCTTTGGTCCTGATGGCCGCCAGTTGAGCGCGCCCATTCCCCATGATCAGGAAGGAATTGTCTACGCCGATATTGATCTGGGATATATTATGATGACCAAAGCGATGGTTGATCCCGTGGGCCATTATGCGCGCGGCGATGTGTTGTCACTGCGGGTTAACCGCCAACCCCGCCGTCACATCAGCTATACTGATAATGGAACAGCAGACGACGCAGCTATCACAACGGCAAAAGTTGAAAATGAAGAACGTGCGAGTTGAATGTCGCATTGCTGTCGTCGTAAACGAGGCTAGGCGGGGCCTTCACGGGCGTCGGTGACCATATCGACCATTTTCAGTCGGTTTCCAAAATAAACGGGGATCGCTCTCCAGCAATCCCCGCCCACGATCAGAATCTACACCTAGCGATGATCAGAATTTGTATCGCGCCGTGATGCCATATTCACGCGGTGCGCCCGGCGTGTTTCCGGTCACGCCTGTCGGCAACGCTGTGATCAGGCCCTGATAATATGTGCGGTTGTTGAGGTTCTTCACCCAAAGCGACACGCTCAGATTCTCAGTTGGTGACCATGTTTCCCGCAAATTGATGACGTAGAAGCTTGGCTCTTTGTAACCATTTGAGGGCTCAGCAAAATAGCCGGAGTTGGTCGATACTGAAGCATTGGTTTCAAACTTGCCTGCCGAGGTATCCAGTGTGTGGCTGATAAAAGCAGTGGCGGTGAACTCGGGCGAAAAGGCTAAGCGCTTACCCTTAGCATTCGGGATCGGCTGCGCGACATAAGCCAGGCCACCTGCGGGTGTCCGCACCGTGAAAAAACCTGGCGCGTTTTTATAGTCGGTATATTTCGCATCCAGATAAGCGCCTGATACGCCCATGCTGAAATTGCTTGACGGTTGGAACAACAACTCAAAATCGATGCCCTTCGTCCGCGCCGCGCCCGCGTTCAAAGAAACAAGCACGTTGTTGTCATAGGTCTGCTGCTGAAGGTTCGTGTAATTATACAGGAATGCCGCCATATTGAACCGCACGCGACGGTCAAAGACTTCGCTTTTGAATCCAATTTCATAAGCATCGATATTCTCTGGCTTCAGCACCTTGTTGACGAGCGGGCTATATCCAGCGGCGCTATTTGAATTATACGTGCCTGACTGGAAACCGCGGTTCCACGATGCGTAGACTTTGAAGTCTTTTGAGAAATCATGGTCAAGCGCAACGCGGAAAGTAGGTTTGCCAAATGTGGCGCTGTCACTGCCAACGGTTCCCGGTCGGACAACGCCGCCTGCAGTTGTGAAGCCAGAGATCGTGCGCTTATCATGGGTGTAACGCGCACCTACGGTCAGACGGGTGTCTGCGAAAATCTCTGCCGTTGCTTGCGCATAACCCGCGATTGATGTCGTGCCGGTCTTTGCAAAAAGGAGATAGTCTGTTCCCGGAGGGGCCCCGAACACAATGGTCGAGATTGGCGAAGAGAAAGTGAAGGGATCTGTGTATCCGCGTTGCTTGAGAAAGAAGGCACCAACCGTCCAGATCAGCTTGGACTCTTTGGGCGAAGACAGCTGCAGTTCCTGCGTGATGACATGTTCACGCGCGTCGGTTGCCGTTGGCGCAAACCGTTGCGGCGTTCCGTCAAAGTCGACGTCGGTGCGGCCTTCATATCCCGTATAGGACGTGATGCTGCTGAAATCGGCCCAACCAAAATCTGAGGCGATTTTCAGGCTGCCCCCCCAGCTTTTTACTCTGTAGCCGTTGGGGCTTTCGCCCGCGACGTTAAATCTACCGGGAACGCTGCCCGGACCAGTTTTGGGAAGAAGTTTACCGCCAGTGACAAGATTGAAAAGCTCATTCAAGCCTGTTGGCACGCTGATGATCGCGCCAAAATCGCTCTTCAGATCGGAATATTCACCGATAATCCTAACTGTTGTCGCATCGGAGACATTATAGACGAGTTTGCTGCGCATCGCGAAGAGGCGACGTTTGAAAACATCCGCTCCGGTTGTGATGTTGCGGCCATAGCCACCCTGCTGATTATCGGCGATCAAGGAGAGGTCCGCCGCAACCTTGTCTGTCAGGCCGCCTGAAATATAGCCGGTCACCGCATAATGATCATAATTGCCGTAAGTTGCGCTGAAATCCCCGCTTAATTCCTGCGTCGGGTCTTTGGTGGTAATCTGGACGACGCCGCCAGTTGAGTTACGCCCGAACAAAGTGCCCTGCGGACCTTTGTCCACTTCGATGCTAGCAATGTTGCTCAAACCCTTCAGGGCAGAACTGGTAAACGGCGCATAAACACCGTCGACAAAGGTAGAGACGGCGGCGAAGGTGCCCGTGCCAACTTGTTGCGACCCAATGCCACGGATAAAATAAAGATTATTCTGCGCGGAGCCCGCGATTTGGAACCCCGGCACGGCAAGGGGCAGGTCATTGGTATTTGTGACCCCGCGCTGGGCCAATGTTTCCCCGTTGAATGCCACAATCGAAATGGGGACGTCTTGAAGCGATTCATTACGCTTTTGCGCGGTGACGATGATTTCCTGTACGCCAGAACTCTCTTCACCATCTGTGGTATCTGGCGCGGCTTGCGCCTGTGCGCTTGCCGTCCAGCTTGCCGAGGCCATCATGAGAATTGCTGTGGAAGTCGTTGCGATTTTCCTGATTTGAATATGTGTCACGTTCGTCATCCCCTTTGTCCAGAATTTGATTTAGCGGATGCATATGTCGCTCCGCCGCCAATCGCGATAAGTGTTGACCACTGTTTATTGTGCATTTGGCATGATCAAGTGCGTCGCTGGCGGCAACCAAACGGGCGCAAGGATTAGTGGTTTAGCGCAAAATTGAAGGGTGCGGCGTTGCGCCTAGATGGTCGCGAGGATTCTGGCTGCACATTCACTGCGTATTTTCAGGCTCAGCTATGAAGATGGTCGTTCCAACCACATGGGCCTGGTAAGTTTTGACCGCGATCGTGCAAGGCGCTTTTGTTGGCAGCCCTGTCACGAAACTGAAAGCGCCGCGGTGGAAGGGGCAGATGACCTGATCACCGGAAATTTTGCCATCGGATAAAGTCCCCAGGCCGTGCGTGCATTTGTCGTCAACGATGAAATGCTGGTTTTCGAAACGGAATATTGCGAGCGTTCCAACGCCCTCCACATCAACCTTATGGCCGCGGTCACAGCCAACATCAGCGACGTCGCACAGTTTTATCATATTCTGATCACTCATATCCCGCCGCAACCTTCTTTAGTCTGGAAAGACAAAATCGCCTTTAATTGGCGTCCATGGTCCAGCAAAGGGCGTAAAGAACTTTACTTTGAGCATCATGTCAGCAAATTTCCACGGCCCCTCCGAATTGCTCAGAGTGGCAGCATAGGCACCGGCCAGCCAATGGGGCTTTTCTTCCCCATCCATCACCATGTTCGCAGGTTCCCAAACAACCCAGTTTGCCGTCGCTTGCTGATCATCATCGTCGAAGGACAAAAGAATACGACCCGGCAAATGGAACGACCACGCCACCTGATCACGCCCAATGTCAGCGAGTCCCTGCGTGATCGCATCGCAGCCAGCGAAGTCATTGAACCCTTCGACCTTGTAAACGGCGTCACGCGTGAACAAGGTCGACATGACTTCTGGCGCGTTGTGTCTGTCCCCCGCCTCAGCATAGGCATAGATGCAGCGCCGGATATCATCGCGTGCTTCAAGCCGAGCGAGGCGCTGTTCAACCGTCCTCATCAATCCGCAATCGCGCAGTGATCACCAATCAACCGGCTTTCTTCAAAGGCAAACGGAACGCCCGGGCTATTGTCATAAAATTCAACATTGGGCGCAATTTCGGCAATGGAAAGCGCAATATAAAATAGCGGTTTCACATCGTCGGGCAGTTGACCCACTGGATATTCATCCACCTTTTTCAGGATGGCCGGCAAATGCGGCACCGATGCATCGTAAAAGGCCCTGAGCTCATCCGGCGTTGACGCGCGACGAGCATCTGAGCGGCCATATTCTGTCGGTTGTGCCCATTTATCGAAATAGGGCGTTAGAATTTCGAAATTTGCCATTATGTCATCGCCTCACTGTCTGCCGTCTCAACGCGCCGCTTGATCACATCAAAGGCGTGACGGATCAGGATTTCATCGTCTTGCAAATTCATCTGCTCAACCGCACCGGATTTGAGGGCAGCTTGCGTGTCTTCCATGGTTGCCGTGTCTTCAAGCCAAGCATTGCGCTGCAACACGACGGCATAACGCTGTGCCCAGATCTGCGAATTGGTGACTGGGGCCTTCAGGAAATACTTGCCCTCCCAAAGACACGTATCCTGCGTCACTGGCCAGAATTGGTGTGTGAACCATAGCCCCACACCGACATGGAACATGGTGTTGGGGAAGATGATCGTTTGATCAAAACCGAAATAATCGCTTGCACCTGGATTGATTGTGGCAGGCAGAACAAAAGGCTCCGTCCGCTTTAAAGCAATCGATCCGGCAAATATCTCATTGGCCGCTGAGCCAACCGGAGTATCAGGATTGACGCCATTGGCGTAGAACCCTTGCGACCGATGATCACCGTGGAATGTAATGTCATCCATCCAATATTCGGTCAGGCCGGGAAAAGATCCGCTGTGAATGGTGGGCACATGATAGGCTTCTGCAAAAGCGTCCACGCCCACTTTCCAGTTGCACTTAATCTCCGCGCGATATGTGTGCGTGTGCACCATCGTGTCGAACGGAAAAATATCCAGATGCGGGTGAACACTGCCCAACGACTCCACCAAATTTTTAGCGGGGTTTTTATCCAGATTGATGAAGATGAAACCGTTCCAGACCTCTGTGGCCACCGCGACCAAGCCATTGTCAGCCTTATCAAAGCAAGGCGGAAATTTATTCTCTTCAGGCACATCGACAAGCGCGCCATCTGCGCCGTAAACCCATCCATGGAAACGGCAGCTAACCACTGCGGCGCGGCTCGATCCAAAGGTCTCCTCGCCAGTTTCGGTGACGACTTTGTTGCCGCGGTGACGGCATACATTATGGAAACCGCGCACAACTCCGTCTTTGCCACGCATGATGATGATCGATGTTTCCGCAAAGCCAAGCCGTTTGACCTTGTAATCGCCTGCGTTTGGCAGCTCCTCATCGCGTGCGACCCAAAGCCAATCCTTCTTGAAGATTTTCGAAATCTCCGCGTCAAAATGGTCCTGTGAGAGATAAGGCTCCACCGCGATTGGCCCGGTATCAAACTGCGGGTTCTGCGTATGAAACGGCATTTTAGACATGTCATTCATCGGGTCATCTCGCTTCTGGTTGGCACGGTCCGTGACATGACGACCGTGCGATAATGCGGAATACCAAATGTTTGCGCGGTTGGAATTGCACAAACGGCACAATCATACGGCTCGCCTCACCTTCTTGCGGTATACTGCAAATGATCGCAGTCTTGCCGCATTCGCAACGTGCAAACCGGTGTATCACGCCCCAGTCATTGCCGATTGGATGCCGATCTATGCCGTTGAATGAAGAATTGGAAAGACTCCTGATCTCAGGGTCAGCGTCCGCTATCGGCCAAGCTTACCGCGACGGCCTCCTGTCCATCGAAGACGCGGTGAAATGGTATCTGGCCCGGATCGAAGCGCTCAATCAAGCCGGGCCAAAGTTGAACGCTGTCAAAACCGTGGCAACAAACGCCATCGAGGAAGCGGCGCGGTTGGATGAAGAACTGGCGACTGGACATGATCGCGGCCCGCTGCACGGTATTCCGATCTTGATTAAAGCCAATGTCATGATGGGGCCAGATTATACAGTGCACGCCGGGGTTGCTGCGTTGCGGGATTTTCGCCCCACGATCACCGCGACGTTGGTGACACGCCTTCGCGCAGCCGGAGCCATCATCCTTGGGCAAACCAATATGACAGAGTTTGCCGATTATGTTGCTGATGTGATGCCAGCAGGATTCAGTGGTGCCGAAGGCATGGTGCTCAACCCGCACGGCATAACTTACGGGCGGGGGCAGGGGTCAAGCGTTGGGTCTGCCTCATCTGTTGCTGCTGGCTTTGCACCACTGGCCGTTGGCGGTGAAACGCAAAACTCGATTCAAACGCCTGCAAGTTACTCATCTGTTGTAGGATATAAGCCAAGCCTTGGCGCGATCACGCGCGCGGGGATCATGCCGCTTGTGCCATCACAAGATGCAGCTGGATTTATCGGGCGTACAGTCAACGATGTTGCCATTGCCACGGCGGCGGTTGCCGGTGCTGATGTGCGCGATGCGGCCTCAATGCTCTGGTCGATTGAGCGAAGGGAAGGTGCGCTCTCCCGCGTTACGGACATATCTCAATTGACGATTGGCGTTCCCAGACGCGCAATGGCTGACCGTGATCAGTTTGCTGATGTGATGCCCCAATTCAACGCCGCGCTCGCTTTTCTGGCCATGGCTGGGGCCACCATCGTTGATCCGTGCGACTTGCCCAGTGCGGAAGCGCTGCAAGACGTAAGGTCAACGGTTTTCGCGACAGAGTTCAAGGAGGCGCTGAATTGCTTTTTGGCGGACCATCACCCTTCGGAGGATATTCACTCGCTCGCTGATCTCATTGCCTGGAACTCCGTCCATGCTGAGGTCATTCCTTACGGGCAATCGCTGCTGATCGCCGCTGAGGCTACTCACGGGATAAGGCATATAAGCTATATTAGTGACAAACGCCGCGATCTTGAACTCAGCCGAACTCAGGGCATTGACGCGGCAATGAGCGCTGGAAATGTCGACGTGCTGATCGCCCCGATGGGTGCAGCGGCCAAATGCACGGGGAAGGCGGGTGCGCCGACGCTTGCCATTCCGGTGGGGTTATCGGCGAAAGGCACCCCGTTCGGTGTGACGCTTTATGCGCGGTGGGGAGATGATGACGCGGTGCTGGCCGCTGGTGCTCTGGTTGAGGCTCATATCGGGGACCGCCGCTTGCCCAAACTCGACTCAAACAATCAGGAGATTCAGTGATGACCACCAAGTGGAATATGCGCTTTGCACCGCACATCGGGCTATACTCCCTCGATACGCCGATGTTTTTGCACAGCGTCGGCTCGCTGGATCCCGTTGCTCATGTCGATTTCATCGCCAGCCACGGTTTTTCAGGGATTGAAGATAATGCGCTTCTGTTGCGCGATCCTGCCAGCCAGACCCTGATCGGTCAGGCGCTGGGTCGGCACGGCCTTGAAATGGGGTGCATTGCGTTTGACCCTGAACATTGGATTGAGCCGCTCTGGACCAAGGATGACGAACCAACGCGGGCGCATTTGAAGGGGGAACTCACGCGCGCTGCCGATGCCGTTTCCCGCGTCAATGGCCGCTTCGTCACTGTGTTGACAGGTCGTGATCCCTTGATGCCACTCGCGATCCAGTTGCAGGGCATGGTCGCCAATCTGCGCTTGCTCGCCGATGATGCCCACAAGCATGGCATAACATTTCTGATCGAACCGTTGAGTGGATGGGATTATCCCGCGATGCTCATCAATGATTTCCACGACGCCTATGCGGTTGTCAAAGCGGTCAACCACCCGGCAGTTCGGCTGATGTTTGATGTGTTTCATGTGCAGGCCATGAACGGCAACCTGTTGCGTAACCTTGACCTCACCTATGATGTTGTGGGCATGGTCCAGATTGCCGATAGTCCGCACCGCAGCGAGCCTGGGTCGGGCGAAATCAACTTCGTCAACGTGCTGCGGCATTTGCAGGCCAAGGGATATACTGGCCTCGTCGAACTGGAACATGGCATGTCTGATGCAAGCAAAACAGGCGAGGAAGCTGCACTGGAAAGGCTTCGCGCGATCAACATCCAACTTGAACCGAAAGATACTCTATGACTGCCCATGTAATTGCTGCTGAACGGTTGAGAAACGCCTATCAGGCCGGCGCAGTCCCGCCGATGCGGGATACCCTTGATCCGCGAGACGTTGATAATGCCTACGCTATTCAACAGATTAACACGCGCCAGTGGGTGGGCGATGGACGCAGGATCGTCGGCCGTAAAGTGGGGCTCACGGCAAAGGCGGTGCAGCTTCAATTGGGGGTCGATCAGCCCGATTTTGGCGTCTTGTTTCACGATATGGCCATTGCGGATGGTGGTCGTTTGTTACCTTCTCGCGTGTTGCAGCCCAAAGCCGAAGGCGAAGTTGCGTTCGTCATGGCCGCCGATGTGAATGATCCTGCGGTTACGCGCGAACAGGTTGCTGCAGCGGTTGGATCAGTCGTGACGGCAATCGAGATCGTCGACAGCCGGATTGAGGATTGGAAAATTACTTTTGCCGATACTGTTGCTGACAATGGATCATCAGCCTTTTTCGTGCTGGGCAGTGACCCTAAGCCTCTGGACGGTCTGGACCTTTGGACGTGCGGGATGGCGCTGGAGGTGAACGGCGAAACTGTGACAATTGGCGCGGGGGCCGCGTGTATGGGCCATCCGCTCAACGCCTTGACTTGGCTTGCGCAGACGCTGGCCAAACGCGGCGACGGTTTGCGTAAAGGCGATGTCGTGTTGAGCGGCGCGCTGGGCCCGATGTATGCGATCCAGCCCGGTGATCATGTCCGCGCAACGATTGGTGGGTTGGGTTCGGCATCATTCACTTATGAAGCGGCCTGATATGCCCAAAGTAAAAGTCGCGATCATTGGCTCTGGCAACATCGGCACTGACTTGATGATCAAGGTGATGCGGCTTTCTGATGATCTTGAAATGGCAGCTTTTGTGGGGATTGATCGAGACTCAGATGGACTCAAACGCGCAGCAGCCATGGGTGTGCCGATCACGGCGGGCGGCATTGATGGGTTGATTGCGCTGCCAGATTTCGGCGACATACAGATCGTGTTCGATGCGACGTCCGCCGCTGCACACAAACATCATGATGCTGTGCTCCAACACCACCAGAAGCGCGTTATCGATCTGACCCCGGCGGCCATTGGTCCCTACTGCATTCCCCCGATCAACGGCGACGCGTATCTTGATGCCCCCAACCTCAACATGGTAACCTGCGGCGGGCAAGCGACAATCCCGATCGTTGCCGCTGTAAACCGCGTGACGCCCGTGCATTACGGAGAGATTGTTGCCTCAATCGCATCGAAATCTGCCGGGCTAGGCACCCGTGCCAACATTGATGAATTTACCGAAACGACAAGCGCGGCCATTGTGACAGTGGGTGGCGCACGGCGCGGTAAAGCGATCATTGTGCTGAACCCGGCAGAGCCGCCTCTTATTATGCGCGACACTGTTTACTGCCTGACTGACGACGCTGACCGGGATGCGATCCGAACGTCGATTGAAGCCATGATCGCGCAGGTGCAAAGCTACGTTCCCGGATACCGATTAAAACAAGCCGTGCAGTTCGAACGGGTTGGCGGCAATCAACCGCTCCACATTCCCGAGATGAGCGAAAGCTTCACGGGTCTGAAGGTTACTATTTTCATCGAAGTTGAGGGTGCCGCGCATTATCTGCCTGCCTATGCGGGAAACCTCGACATCATGACATCTGCTGCAATGAAAACAGCGGAAAAAATCGCGCTGCGGATGCGCGAGCAAGCCGCCGCATGAGCTTTGATCCCGCCACCCAGAAACTCTACATCCAGGACGTAACCCTGCGTGACGGGATGCACGCGATCCGCCATCAATATGGCCTCGATCATGTGCGCGCCATTGCAGCCGCGCTTGATAAGGCAGGGGTCGATGCGATTGAAGTGGCGCACGGGGACGGTCTGCAAGGCTCCAGCTTCAACTACGGGTTTGGGGCGCATACCGATTGGGATTGGATAGGGGCCGTGGCTGAGGTGCTGGAACACAGCATCCTGACAACGCTGCTGCTGCCCGGGATCGGCACGATCCACGATCTCAAACACGCCTATGAAATGGGCGTGCGCTCCGTCCGCATCGCAACGCATTGCACCGAGGCGGACGTGAGTAAGCAGCATATCGAAGCAGCGCGCACTCTGGGCATGGACGTCTCAGGCTTTCTAATGATGAGCCATATGTCGCCGCCCGACGCCCTGGCACAGCAGGCGGTGCTGATGGAAAGTTACGGAGCTCATTGTGTTTATGTAACTGATAGTGGCGGCGCGATGACGATGGATGATTATGCTGCCCGCTGCCAAGCGTATGACAGAGTTTTGAAGCCAGAAACACAACGCGGCGTTCACGCCCACCATAACCTCAGTCTCGGCGTCGCCAATTCCGTCATCGCCGTGCAGAACGGGATTTGCCGGGTGGACGCGTCGCTTGCAGGGATGGGGGCCGGGGCAGGCAACGCCCCGCTTGAAGTGTTTATAGCCACAGCTGATATTTACGGTTGGAACCATGGCTGTGATTTGTTTGCTCTGATGGATGCGGCCGAGGATCTGGTGCGTCCATTGCAAGACAGGCCCGTCCGCGTTGATCGCGAAACGCTCACACTGGGATATGCCGGGGTCTATTCCAGTTTCCTGCGCCATGCTGAAAAGGCGGCTTCCGATTATGGTCTCGACACCCGGTCAATCCTGGTGGAAGTTGGCAAACGAAAAATGGTAGGCGGACAGGAAGATATGATCGTAGATGTGGCCCTTGATCTCGCCCGCGCTCGTGATGAAGCGCAGTGACAAGCCTCAACCCATTCAATCAGCCTCAGCTTTCCAAGGGAGCGACCCCTCACAGCGTGACACCCATTGTCTATGCGATTGACGATGATGAGGGCATTTTAACATCGCTTGCGTGGTTGCTTAGTGGTTCCAATATCGAGTCCCGATGCTTTCAATCAGCAGAGGCCTTTCTGGCCTCTTTTAATCCGGAACTTCCTTGCTGCATCGTAATCGATGTCAGGATGCCGCTAATCTCAGGGCTTGATCTCTATGAGATTATTTTGGAACGCAAAATTGCTTGGCCGGTCGTTTTCGTCACCGCGAACGGCACGCTCAGCATGGCTGTCAATGCGGTTAAGGCCGGCGCGTTTGATTTTATTGAAAAGCCCTATGATCCTTCGGATATGATGGTGCTGATCAAGCGTGCCCTTGCCATCGCCGAGCAAGACTATGCCCGCAAGCTGGAAGGCGGCGGTTTCGAAGCGCGCTTTCAATCGCTATCGAGGCGAGAGGTGGAGGTGCTGCACGAAGTCGTGCGCGGCAAGCAAAGCAAAATCATCGCCTATGAACTGGGGATCAGCGAAAAAACGGTGGATGTTCACCGCACAAGCATAAAGCGGAAATTCAGAACGCCATCTGTTGCTGCCTTGGTGAAAGATGTTTTGAACCACATGCCAAGCTGGCGCACATAACCGTGCCCATACGGCATTCAGCGCCTGAAGCCATGCCGCACGGCCTAAATTTCGAGACTATTTTCAACAACTCCGAACAATGTGCCATCATTCATGATGCCAATACCGGCGACGTGATCTGGGCTAATGAAGCTGCGGCAGCCCTTCACGGCTATGCTCAAGATGAAATGCCTTCGCTGACACTCGCCGACCTGATGTCGCGGTCAATCGAATATGGCAGCGACCGTGCCATTGAAAAAATGCTGGCCGCCGTAAGGCAGGGGCGTGAAACCGCAAAATGGCGCATTCGCAACCGCAATGATGAAGAGTTGCCGATTGAAGCCACGGCTTTTCCGTTGCCGGATTGGAACGGGCGTAAGCTGGTCGTCGTACAAATAAGAGACATTGGGCCTGAATTGATTGCACAGCGGCGCGAAGAGCAACTCCGTCGGCTGCTGACAGACTCATTTGGCGGCACTCTAATTGCGGATTCTGATGGGTTGGTTCTCTATGCCGCGCCGTCGATATTTTCCATATTGGGGTATTCGGAGGACGAGTTTTGCGGCAAAAAGGTTGATCTGTTCATTCATCCTGACGACGTTAAGCGGCTCCGGAAATATATTCGCACCTTGTCCCTGAAAAGCGATACGACAGTCACTATCGAATATCGCATTCGTCACGCAGACGGCCATTATCGCCATCATGAGGCGAGCATGAAAGATCTAAGGCATCACGATGATGTGGGCGGATATCTGATCAACTTCCGCGATGTAACAGCACGGGTTGAGGCACAGCGGGATGCGCAACAGAGGCTGGAAGAGATGCAATATCTAGCGCGGTATCGCACCGTTGCCGAATTGGGGTCGGCTATTGCCCATGAGCTCGGTCAACCTGTGGCAGCCATCCGGAATTATGCGGCGGGCTGTGCCAGAACATTGGACGCAATGGCGGGGAATGCTGACCTCAAATGGGCGTTAGGGCAGATTGGGGCTGAGGCCGAGCGCGCGTCACGCATCATGAAAAGCACACGCGATTTTACCTCGCGAGGAACCGTCAACCGCCATATCCTGAAGGTTGAAGAGCTTTTAGCCGAAATCGAATCCCTCATTACTTTTCAGGCAAAAGAGTGGAACGCGATCATTGAAATCGACATCAAAGCCACGGACCAGTCTGTCTGGTGCGACAAGACACTCATTGGCCAAGTGATCCTGAACCTCATCCTCAATGCCGTACAGTCCATGGAAGCGGTTGAGCCCGAACGCAGAAAGGTCAGCATTCTCGTGAAGGAATATGGGGCCAATCTGATCCAGTTTACCGTCTCCGACCGTGGCATCGGGATGGACAAGGGCCAGATCGAAACCTTGTTTCAAGCGCGAGCATCGACGAAAACAGAAAACTTCGGGATCGGCCTGATCTTATCGAAATCGATTATCACGGGGCACGGCGGCGAAATATGGGCGGAGTCAAAGATCGGCGATTCCACGTCCATCCATTTCACCCTGAGAAAGCGCAAGCCTCGTAAAATGTCGCTTGCCCTCAGTTGAACAGAATGCATGATGCTTTGGTCTATCGGTCTCCACTTATAGAGCGGGTCGGGCCGCTTCGATAAACTCTGGAGAATAGAGGCGAGAGGAGGCGGGCAAGACCAATGGCATTTTCCACTCAGGCATTCCACACGACGGACCTGTCACTGTGCTGCGATCACATCCTCAGTGACCCGGGAACGCAAAAGTTTGAAATTGATATCCGGCCAGGATTTTGCTCATTCGATCACCAGATTTCAAACGTTGGCGGTCTGATCATCCATTCGATCCAGCTCGATTACAAAGATACGTTCAAAGTTCGAAAGGTTGAAAAGGCGGCTCTTCACTCGTTTCACTTTGTTGTCGATGGCACCTGCCAAGTCACCAGTGGGCGGCAGAGTTTCACGGCGCATCCCGGAAGCGTGTTCATTCTGCAACCCGAACAAGAGGCCACCGAGCATTGGACGGGTGGCTGCCAACAGTTCATCGTCAGAATCGGGCAAAAGGAAATCGACGAAGCGATTTGCAGAATATTGGGCCGCAAGCCCGCGACCGATGTCATTTTTAACGCCCTGTCAGCGGACCCTGGCATTAGCGACTGGATCCGTAATCTCGCGCAGTTGCCGCAAAACCCGCCGTCTTCGGGATTGAGTGTTTTTGCCAATCAGCACGTGGCTTATCATCTCGAACAGAGCCTAATCATGATGTTGCTGACTGAGGTTGAACATAGCTGTTCTTCTGAAATGGCGCAGCACAATAGCAACCCCGCGCCCTATTATGTGAAACGGGTTGAGGACATGTTCCGCGCGAATTTTGAGAATGAAATCTCAATGGATGACATCGTGAATGCATCGGGCGTGAGTGTTCGCACCGTATTCTATGGGTTCCAGCGGTGGCGCGGAACCAGCCCGATGAGCTATCTGCGTGACATGCGCCTTGATGCGGCGCGGCGAAATCTTGCAAAGCGAGGCGTAAAGCCAAGATCAGTGAGCGAAGCCGCTCTTGCGGTTGGGTTCGCCAACTTCAGTCAATTCTCCAAACTGTACAAGATGCGCTTTGGGCAAAAGCCGTCCGTCACACTTGCTGAAGCCCGACTTTAGAACCAGGCCCCTGAATGACTGAAACGAAATTTCGCGCCGCCGCAGTGCAAGAAAGCCCGGTCTGGATGGACCGGGCGGCAACCACTGACAAGGTGATTGCGTTGCTCCGCACGGCAGCGGCGGGCGGCGCTGACATCATCGCATTCCCAGAGAGTTTCATACCCGGCTTTCCTTATTGGGTCTTCTCCCTTCCGTTCAACCAGTCCATGGGCTGGCAAATGACACTGCAAGATCAGGCCGTATCGATGGACGGACCAGAAGTTGCCGCCATTGCCAAAGTCTGCGGCGAATTGGGCGTTACCGCTGTGGTTGGCATTACAGAGCGCGATGCCGGACGGATTGGCACTCTTTACAACACTAATGTTGTCTTCGGACCCAAGGGTCAGGTGTTGGGCAAACACCGCAAGCTCATTCCAACCGTCAGCGAAAAGCAGGCCTGGGCAGGCGGCGATGGATCGACGCTCAGTGTGTTTGATACGCCTTTTGGCGGGCTAGGCACTTTATGCTGTGGCGAGAATATCAACACGCTCGCCCGGTTCGCGCTGCTTGACATGGGAGAGCGCATTCATGTGGCAAACTTTCCTTCAGTGGCGTTGCTCGGTGGTGAATTTAATGACGAGACGGAGTTTACCTTGTCTGTTGCCCCCCATGCTTATGAAGGGAAGTTATTCTCAATCGGCGTGTCTGAATTTGGCGTTCCCGAAGTTGCACAGAAACTAGGCATAGCTTTCCCCGAAAACAGTTTGAACTGTATTTCGGGCGTGATGGGACCGGACGGAAAGTGGGTCAGTGAGCCCCTGCGGAGCAAGGCCGGCATTGCCTATGCAGATTGCGATCTGGCAGCGGTTGTGCCCCACCGCCTGATCCATGAAATCACAGGCCACTATAATGATTTCAGCGTTTTCAAACTTGAAGTTGACCGCCGTCCAAGGCAGGCTGTCGGCTATATTACCGAATAGTCGCAGTTGAAATCGGAGGCAGCGGACATGTCAGATTATTATTCCCCATCACAACGCGATTTGCAGGAACGGTTCGACACGCGCCGACTTGCCGATCTGATCGCCGGGCAGGTCATGCATCCAGAATTGCAACCGCAAGAGGTTCAGATGATCGCCAACAGCGACATGGTTTTCGTGTCGACCGTGAATGCAGCTGGTCAGCCGACAGTGTCTTACAAGGGCGGCGATATTGGCTTTGTTACGGTCATCGATAACGCCACGCTGGCCATACCAATTTATGACGGCAATGGCACATTCTACACCACCGGCAATGTCGCTGAGGTGCAGAAGATCGGCCTGTTGTTTATCGATTTTGAACGCCCCAACCGGCTGCGCGTTCACGGTACCGCCGAACTGATTTTTGAAGGTCCGTTGCTTGAAAGCTATCACGAGGCTCAATTTCTAGTTCAGGTGAACATCAGCGAAATCTATCCCAATTGCCCGCGCTATGTTCACAAATATCAACGGGTCGCGAAATCCAAATTTGTGCCCGCGCCTGATGTTGAAACGCCGATTCCAGGATGGAAACGAATTGACCAAGTGCAGGATGCGCTGCCCGCACACCAACAAGGCCGTGCCGAGGAGCGCGGCGGCAAGATCACGATGGAAGAATATGCAGAGCAGCTGGCGCGCGGCGAGGTCTAGTTCGGGCGCTCTAGGAGCGATTGCATGATGGCCTGCGCGATGTGACACAGCGTGCGGTCATCGCCGTATCGGCCGACGATCTGCAAACTGGACGGTGTTCCGGCGGTGTTGGTCAGCGGTATCGCGATCGCAGGATGGCCAGAGAGGTTGAACGGCCTGACATAGCGCGTCAGC
Source organism: Sphingomonadales bacterium (assembly GCA_031376385.1). Taxonomy (GTDB): domain Bacteria; phylum Pseudomonadota; class Alphaproteobacteria; order Sphingomonadales; family Sphingomonadaceae; genus Aquisediminimonas. The sequence continues at coordinate 57,338 of JANMDQ010000026.1, read as the reverse complement.
GGAACGCCGGAAGTCGCGATTGCGCCTTCCGCTAATGTGGGTGGGCACTGCGAAAAAGTTGGCAGGGCGATAACGTCAACTTGGTCCAAAAGCTGATCGACGGCGCTGCGAAAGCGAACACGTTGCGCCTCGGCTATGTTGATCTGATCGGATGTGATCGTTGAAGATGCCAGCATCCGTGCCTCCAGGTCGGGATTGAGCAGGCCTTTACCCGTCAAATGGCCCGCGCCTGCCCACGCCTCTGCCGCTAAGATCGTGAATCCTGCGTCAAACGCCTCTTCAAGTTCACTCAAGATGACTGGGGTGATCGCACAGCCGCTCGCAGTGCCAAACTGGGCCAGAGCGGCCTTTGCGTCTTCATCACCAGGCAATGAAAGTAGGCCGATTGAGCCGATATCCGTCCTTGGCGGGGGAGCCTCCGGCGCACACGCCACAACGCATTGATCGATGAGAGCGGGGTCTCGCGCAAAAAACCCAACACAATCAAGTGTAGTTGTTGCGGGATATACGCCCGCGTGATCGATGAGGCCGAAAGTTGTCTTCAGCCCGACAACACCGCAACATCCCGCAGGTACGCGAACCGAACCTCCCGTGTCCGTGCCCACGCCGATATCGACAAGGCCTGCGCCGACCAGCGTTGCCGAACCGCTTGATGAACCGCCGGGCACATAGTTTGGATAGCGGCTATTATAGGCTGTGCCTTGCCATTCATTGATGCCTGTTGCACCAAGAGCTAGTTCGTGGAGGACCGACTTGCCAACAATGGAAAAGCCCGCTTCAATCAATGCCGCAACGCAGGCGGCGTCCTTGCTTGCGATTTTCGCATCGGCATAGGCTGGGGAACCCATACCAGTAGCGTAGCCAGCCACGTCGATAGAGTCCTTGATAACAACCGATGGCCCATCGCCGCCGCGTTTGAACTGGTGAATGAACCCAGCGTTGTCGTAGGTCACCAGATCAGCCACCGCCTCAACTATTCCCACTCATCAAAATCCGTCCGACCCGTGCCTGAATGCGGGCATATTTCCAGAGCTGGCCGTCACCAGCAAGGGTTTCCCGGAAGATGTTGCAAACGGCGACAACCGTATCCAGGTCAGGCACGTCAGCCAATATATAGGCTGTCCACGGCCATCCTTCTGACGAGCCAACCATCATTTGGTCATCATCAAATGTGCCCAGTACTTCAATGCCGAACCGGCCCTTCAAATCATCAAGAGCGGCAATGAAGGTTTTGATAATCGCACCTGCATCTGGCAACGCGAGGTCGTGAAAATTCTGATTGATGCCAATGAAGAACATCGTGCGGAGTGGCTTGGCGGAAATGCTCATGCTGGTGTTCCTCTATGCTTTACGGAAAGCCGGGCGTCGGGGCCATCTCAACCATAACGCGCCCGGCATTTTCCAAATTGCCTTCGCTGACAAAGGCATGCTGTGTGACCATCATGGAGTCCCGCACGCGGCGCTGCATCGCATGTGACATTTTGGTCGCGGTTGTGCCCGCAAGCGTATACATTTCCTGCACCACTTGAGCGCCAACACGTGCCGCATTGGACGCCGCCAATCGCACAAGCGCCTTTTCTTCTATCGTTGGAACTTTGCTGGCTTTGACAATTTGCCACATCGCCTCGGCCTGTTCGTAAAAGAACGCCCGGGCACCGCGCAAATTGGCGTCGGCTTTTGACAGTGCAAGATGCACATAAGCGCGGTCCGCCGGGCGAGGCGCGCCTGTGATGGAGGCTTTGGCTTTTGCAATCTCAACCATGTCGTCAATCGCCGCACGTGCAATGCCAAGATTTACGACAGCATGATTGAGCGCCGCAAAGCAAAGCGCCGGATATTGGTAAAGCGCGTCGGTATATTGAACGGGTCCACCGCGCTGTGCCGCCCAATCCTTAGAGACCGTAACGTCCTTTGCGACGATATCATTGCTACCCGTCGCACGCAGGCCAAGCACGTCCCAGTTTTTGACAATTTCAACCTGATCAGCCGGAAGCATGACCATCTGCACGCCGACAATGGGCGACCCTTCCACGGTGATGCCGACGCAGATCCAGTCCGCCGATGTGCAGCCGCTGGCAAAGGACCATCGACCATTGATAACGAGCTTATCGCCGACCAGTTTCGCTTGATGCGGAGGAAACAAAGCGCCAGCCGCGACAATGTCTGGTGTCTTGGCATACATCGTCTTCAAGCAGTGATCCGGCAGAATCGCGCAATAGACAGAGGCTTGAGGCGCAAAACTGGCCACCCAGCCTACAGAACCATCCGCCGCAGACAGGGCTTCAATCGTCTCTAGGATGTCGACAGGCTCACGCTCATCACCGCCAAATCGGCGCAAAACTGCAGCGCGGTAAACGCCCACGCGTTTCAACGATTCGATAATGTCGCGCGAGACAAATCCTTGTGCCTCAAACTCAGGGGCACGGTCGCGGATTTCCTGCAATAGTGCGGGGAAGTCGGCACGCTTCAAAATGCTCGGCGGCGTTTGTGTCTCGCGCATCGCTGTCACGTTGGTCATACTGCGATCCTTCATGTGTCTGGTCGCGCAAATAAAGGAGCAAGCCGCCGCATTTGGCAATAGGGGTTAGCCGTTAACGGCGTGAACCACAGGGACTGTCGCCACTTCTCTGCACGGATCGCAAATGGATTGCGCTGACCTGAAACAGATCGACACGCCGCTTGTCTCTCCGCACAATTTTGCAGCTTGGCACCAGACTGTGCAGTGTCGGGGATGCTCGCCCTCTCAGGGCCCTGCCATAGTATGTCGGCACAGGGAGGCACAGACACTATGACTGATCAGAAAATCGCAATTGTAACCGGCGGCAGTCGTGGCATCGGCGCCGCCATAACGATGGAATTGTCGAGCCTTGGCTTCCTGGTAATAGTGGTCTGTTCAAAAGATGTTGCAGGGGCAGAGGCAGTCGTGGCTGACGTGATCGCAAAGGGTGGCAAAGCGACATTCTTGCAGGCGGATATCGGCAAGAAGGATCAAATTGACGCCCTGTTTGCCAAAATTGCGGGCACATATGGGCGGATCGATGCGCTGGTGAATAATGCTGGCATCTCTGGCCTTGGCAGCCTGACTGAGATTGATTGGGATACGGCCAGCCATGTGTGGGATGTGAACTTTAAGTCCGTACTCTTTTGTTCGGCAAATGCAGTGCCGCTATTCCCGGCGACGGGAGGTGCCATTATCAATATGAGTTCGGTGCTAGCCAGTCAGCCATCGGCTGGACAAGGGCTATACGCTGCCAGCAAAGCAGCCGTTGACGCATTAACGCGCGTCATGGCGCAAGAGCTTGGTCCTAAGAATATACGCGTGAATGCGGTAGCCCCGGGGCCAACTGAGACAGATCTGTTGCCAGATGACGCCTATCTGCGTGATTACATCAACTCACGGACCCCGCTGGGCCGAGCCGGCCTGCCTATTGATATTGCCAAGGTCGTCGCTTTCCTGGCGTCAGACAATGCGGCGTGGGTGAATGGGCAAATCATCAACGTGGATGGCGGCATTCGGATTTAGCGTTCCGGATTAAATTTCCGCCACACCAAAAATGCGATGAAAATAAGGATCAACCAAGGCACGCCAAATATCCAAGAGATATTCCAGAACTGCGTATCAAAGGCCATAGTAACAAGCAGCGCTGAAAGCAGGCCAATCGCGATGATTTGCGGCACCGGAAACAACGGAATGCGTGTTGTGAATGACGCTGGGTCTGTCAATTTGCGAAACTGAATATGGCACACGAGGATGACGATCCAGATCAAAATCCCAGCAAAAACAGCAAGACCAATCAGATAGTTGTAGGCCGCTTTGGTAAGATATGAGGTCAAAGCAATCGGCAGCAAAGCCACGCCTGTGATCAATGTCGCCCGAAGTGGCGTGCCTTGCGCATTAAGCCGTCCTGTAAATTCTGGGGCATAGCCTCCGCGACCCAGCGAAAAGAGCATGCGCGACGCCAGATAGAGATTGGTGTTCATGCTGGACAGCGCCGCCGTGATCACGACGAAGTTCATCATCCCGGCGACATGGCGAATGCCACTATATTCAAACAATTTCACAAACGGGCTTTGCGTGACTATCGCTGCACCTGCTTGCGTCCAAGGCGTGATGGCAACCATGATGCCAATCGCCAGAAAGTAAAACAGGAAGAGCCGCAGTGCTAAGGACCGCAAAGCTGCGGGAATGGCTTCCTCAGGATTTTCAGATTCCCCCGAAGTGACGGCAATCAGTTCAACGCCGAAGAATGAAAATAGTGCTATCAGTAAACCGAACCATACTCCGCCCCACCCATTGGGCATGAAACCTCCAGGTAATTCGGTCAGATTGCGCAGACCGATTGGCTCTACCCCGAGGCCGAACACATAGGTGAGGCCGAAGATAATGAATGCAATGATCGCGACGACCTTGATAAGCGCAAACCAATATTCGATGCTGCCAAAATTCGCGACGGACCGTGCGTTAATCCACACCAGAGCTGCGGCAAAGCCAACAGACCATAGAAACAGCGGGACTTCTGGAAACCAAAATCCCATGTAGAGCCCCGCCGCGACGGCTTCCCCTCCCGTGGCGATGATCTGCGCAAACCAGTAGGTATAGCGCACCATGAATCCGGCCCATTTGCCTATGTAGATCTCGGCATACACGCCAAACGACCCGGCTGTGGGATGGGCGACCGCCATCTCAGAGAGGCTAAGGACAATCACCAGCACGATAGCGGCGGCAATCAAATAGCTGATCAACACGGCAGGCCCGGCATAACCAATGGCGATGCCAGACCCCATGAACAAGCCGGTGCCAATCGCGCCGCCCAGACCAATCATCACGATTTGTGATTTGGTTAGCGCACGGTTCAATCCGCCTTCACGAGCGACTACAGCATCAACTGGGATCATGTCGTCGCGGTTCAACTTAAAAAGGGCCTCAGTCGGTCCATCGCGTCGCCCAGCGCACCGGGGGATCGGCAATAGCATATCCGCATAAAACTCTCAGACCCTTTGCCGAAGAAATAGCCGGGGGCCAGACCAACGCGGGTTTTTTCCAGCACCTCAATGCAGGCTGCGCGAGAATCCGTGAGGCCGTCAATCTCAAAGAAGACATACATTGCAGCGTTCGGCCTGTTGGTCAGGCGCACGCGAGACATGGTTTCAAGTTCCGAGCAGACCAGCTCCATTCCCGCTTCGCAGTAGCTGTTCATCTGCGCGACAAACGGCTCACCTTGTTCAATCGCCGCCAGTGCCCCGTGTTGCAGGAATGTTGTCGTCCCACTTGACGTGAACTGGGTCAGCATTCCCAATATCGGCCCGACTGAGGGCGGGTGCACCAACCAACCCAGCCGCCATCCGGTCATTGCCCAAGATTTGGAAAAGCTGTTGATGACCAGCACCCGGTCTTCTGGTTCGATGAGGCTGAGTATCGATGGGCCAACGCGTTGCCCGTAAACGAGCCGGTGATATACTTCATCGGCAATCAACCAGATGCCGAGGTCGCGTCCAAGAGCGATCAAGGCGCGCTGGGTATCAGTATCCACGATAGCACCAGTTGGATTGCCGGGTGACGCAAAGAAGATCGCTTTGGTTCTGGCGTCGCAGGCCGCGCGGACCTTATCGACGTCCAGTGTCCAACCGCTTTCGCCTAAATCCATGCGCACCGAACGAACTTCGCCGCCAACAACCTGCACGATGCCGCCGATATTGGGCCATACGGGATCAATAACAATGACATTATCGCCCTGATCAACCAGCATTTCAACGGCCAGCATGATGGCGGGCATTCCGCCAGACGTTACTGTGATCCGGTCATGTTCAATGGGCGTATTCAATAAGCCTGTATGATATTTGGCAAGGCCTTCGCGCAGTTCGGGAATTCCGTTCTGGTAGGAATAAAATGTATATCCATCGCGGATTGCCTGATGCGTTGCTTCGCCAACGAAAGCCGGGGTCGCAAGATCGCCTTCGCCAAACCAGAGCGGAATGATCCCGCTGGTCTTATCTAGTGCATGTTTGGCGAGGTTCGAGATATTTTCGAGCGGAATGCGGCCAATCTGCCCGCGAATGTCCTGCACTGAGTCGCCGGTGAAACGAGCAGCAGTCATAATGTATCTCCAGATCGTGTAAGTTCTAGCGAAGCCGCGATGCCTTCGCGTGCCAACCGAAGGTCAGTTTCAGCAACGACAAAAGCAAATCCTTGGGCCAGTCGAGTGCGGGCGGCAGATGCGTTGACTGTAAAGATTCCGCAAGGGACGTTGGCCGCGCGAGAGGTCGTGAAAATTGTCTGAATTGCGGCTTCAATATCAGCATCAAAACCCAGCGATAATGTAAGGTCTCCGGTCCCGATGAAGATCATATCAATGCCGGGAACGGCTGCGATGGCTGCCACATTTTCAAACCCCAATCTTGTTTCGATCATCACCGAAACAAGGGTATTATTGCTGCTGCCTTTCCAATAGGTGGGGAAATCAGCAAGGGGACGGACACCTCCTCCTGATCGCTCTCCTTTTGGCGGATAGTGCGCCGCTGATACAGCCATGGCCGCCTGCTCCGCACTTTCGACAAGCGGAACTATGATTCCCTGAGCACCAGCATCCAGCGCAACGCCAATTGATGTCACGCTGTTATCTGCAACGCGGACAAGGGGAGTGGAGCTCTGTGCGATCATCCCCAAAGCGGCGTGTGTTGACCGCACATCCCAAAGCCCATGCTGCGCATCAAGGACGACAGCTTCGGGAGCAGCCTCAGCTGCGATTTCCGCAAACGCTTCCGATCCAAGACTAAGCCAGACACAAGCTACCTGCTGCCCGGCACGCAGTTTGTCCAATGCTGTGTTGGTATTTGTCCTCATCATCCCCGATCGCCTTCCTTACCGCTCGATCATACCACAAGTTGCCAGAGACAGAGGCATGACTGGTGAGGCAATAGACGTTGGCATTTAACAGCCACTTGTTTGCTTCTGTATGTCAACCATTGCGCTGATGAGCGCGTCATTTTCTTCGTCGCGCCCAATGGTCATCCGCAAACAGTCCCTTAGCCCTGGGATGGGCAGGGCGCGAACCAAAATGCCCTTTGCAGTCAAATGGATATCAAAGTCGCGAGCGATGTCTTCATTATCAAATCGGACCAGCACAAAATTAGCGCCACTTGGGGATACCTTAAAGCCATATTTGGTTAGCTGCGCGGCCAAATTATCTCTTGCCACGGCGTTATGCGCGACGGCCTGTTCAAGCCAAGATGGATCGTCAAGTGCTGCACAGGCCGCCGCTTGTGCCGGATGCGACACACTGAAGGCAGGCATCAAGCGCTGGATGGCCGAAAGGATAGCAGGACTGGCCGTTGCCCAACCGATCCGCAGGGAGGCCAGCGCATAGGCCTTTGAAAATGTCCGCGTGACGATGATGTTCGCCGATCTCGCGGCCAGCGGCAATGCCGTGCGGTAGCTTTCTGGCGGCGCATATTCGGCATAGGCTTCATCCAGCATCAATACGACGTTTTGGGGCAGACCGGCGTGTAACCGTTCAATTTCATCGCCTGATATCCAACTGCCGGTAGGGTTGTTAGGATTGGCTATGCAAACAACGCGGGTTCGTTCTGAGACCGCCGCCAAGATCGCATCAATATCTGTAGCGTCGCCTTGCGGCGGAGCAGCAACTGGTTTTGCGCCATTGCGAAGCGCACCAATCGGATATCCAATAAAGCCCTTTGCGCAATAGACTACCTCATCACCGGGCCCTGCAAAAGCCTGAATTGTCAGGCCAACCAGCTCCTCAGATCCGTTCCCGCAGACGATGGCGTCAGCGGAGAGACCGTGGAGTGCCGCAAGCTTGGTACGCAGTGCCAATGCACTGCCATCCGGGTAGCGGTTCAAATCGGTCACCGCCTGTCGATAAGCGGCCTCCGCGGCTGGGCTGGGACCTGTCGGGTTTTCGTTTGACGATAGTTTGGCAACTGGTTCCGCGCCATCAGCGTCGGATCGACCGGGGGTATAAACCGGCACGTGAGCCAACCAAGGCTTTGATTGCGGTGCTGTATTCGCTTCGTGAGTCATGGATATGCCTTGGTTCATAAGGGTCAAAGAGTGCGGCGCAGTGCCGCAAAAATTGTGTCGAAAAGCTTAGGCCCGCCGGCCATCAACCCATCCACTTGGGCTTTAACGTTAGCGAGGACTTTGGGATCGGGCAGTATCTGAGGGCGTCCAGTTGACGCAGCCGCAATTTGAATTTCGCAGGCTTTTTGCGCCGCAAACATCCATGCCAGCGCCTCGCCAATAGTTCGGCCTACGCTCAGCAGCCCGTGATTTTGCAGAACCAGCACTGAATTACTGCCGAGCGCAGCTACAATCCGTACTTGTTCGTCTGCATCTGTCGTAATGCCCTCAAACGGGTGATAGCCGACCCGTCCCTGCAATTGCATGGCTTGAAAATTATTCGGGACTATCCCTTCTTCCAGCTGCGATACCGCCATCCCGGCAATTGTGTGCGTATGCATGACGCAGAGCGCATCGGGTCGATTGGCGTGGATCGCGGCATGAATGATAAAGCCTGCGGGATTGACGGCGTAAGGCGTGGGTGAAACCGGATCGCCTTGCAAATTGATTTTCACCAAATTCTCAGGCGTCACTTCCTCAAATAAAAGCCCGAAAGGATTGATCAGAAAATGATGGTCAGGCCCTGGGACGCGCACGGTGATGTGATTGAAAATCAGCTCAGTCCAGCCCCATTTCGCAAACAGATGGTAGGCGTCTGCCAATGCCGCCCGCAGTTCATCTTCGGTTTCAATCGCAGCCGATTGCGCAATATCGAATGTAACGATTGTATCGGAACGATCCACAGCTTTGGTCCTCAAGTCGCGTTGGCGTTGGCAGCGGCAGAGAGTTTCGCCGCAATCAAATGGTGAAATGTATCGAGAACGGGCGTTGAAACGCCTTTCCACTCAGCAATTTCGCGCACTGCGCCTAAGAGCGGTGCGAGTTCCAACGGCCGCCCTGCTTCAAAATCCTGAAGCATTGACGTCTTGTGATGGCCGACTGAGGCCGCAAGTTTCAGCCGGTCTGGCTGGGACATCATTGGGGCAATTCCGATCGATGATCCGACGTCATCAATTTCTGCCATTGCGCTCGTCAAAATCACGGACAAGTTTGGATGTTCTGCCATGTTCTGGATCGTAGCACCCGTGATAACGCTCAACGGGTTAACGGTGGCGTTGCCCACGAGCTTCGCCCACAAGGCTGCGCGAATATCGGGCGTAACCGGGGTTTCAAATCCAGCAGTTGCGAACAGATTTGCAACCGCTTCTGCTCGATCGTCATCCAGCCGCGGATTCCCAAACACAATGCGATTGCCGCTCAAATGGCGCACCACGCCAGGTTCTACCATATGGGCTGCTGGAAACAGAACGCATCCGACAAGCGGTTGGTGCTTTAGCGCGCTTGCGATCTTTCCACCGGCATCCACGCCCATTAGCGCGCCTGTCGGCGGGGCCGAATGAAGGCCCTCAAAAAACCACCACGGCAACCCATTAACAGCGGTCAGTATAATTGTGTTTGCGCCCAATAACGGCTCAATCTGATGCACTGTCCCAGCAATTGAATGCGCTTTTACCGCAAGAATCACGAGACCTTGCACGCCGAGCGTGGCTGAATCACTTTCAAACCGCACAGCAACCCTATGATCGCCGGATTCATCGGATAACTGAACGAGATTGCCTTGGGCCGGCAATGACGTCGTGTCCCGCACGAGCAACGCGGTATCGCAGCCTGAACGCGCTAGCCGCGCCGCAAAAAGAGAGCCGATGGCTCCTGCACCGACAATGGCGACCTTCACGTTACGCCCATCGCTTGTCTCAAGTAATTTCCGTCCATCCAGTCATAGAAGGGCAGGTTGAAGTAAATACTAGCGTCATCCCGCACCACTTATATCGGTAGCGCAGATTTCAGTCTGTCGCGATAGTATCAAACATATCTGGCACAGGCCGCATCCTGCTTTCACCGATCAACGTGTCCGATGGACGTTCCCCAAACCTTAGGCGGTAATCTGATGAGAAACGGCTCAAATGGCTGTATCCAACGCTAAGTGCGATATCGGTAACAACCCCGCCTTCCAACGCCGCGCGGCGCAGGCTTTCCCTGGCGCGATCTAACCGCACGGCTTTTAGAAAAGCCATCGGCGTCGTAGCCCGCCAACGCTGGAACCCATAAAAGAGCGAACGACTGCTGACACCGGACGCGGCGACAATGTCTGCCATTGAAAGTTGCTCTGAAAGTCGTTCACTGATGAATGTTTCGACGCGGCGGATGTAAAACGGGGCCACTTCCTGACGTTGCCGGTCAATCTCCAGCGAGTAGTTACTGGGAACCGCTCGTAATAAAGTGACGAGTAAAGTCCGTTCAAATTGCCGGGAGATGCGCCAATGCCCGGCGGCTTCACGCGCGCCCAAATCCAGAAGGCTGAACTCTATGATACGCTTCAGCAATTGCACGTTTGAGCCAGATTGTGGGTGCCCATGGAAACGCACCGGGTCGACAAGCGGATGTCCCAATTCTGCCGCGACAGTCTCCGCTAGAGTATCCGGGCTCACACAGATGATGATCTGCACATAGGAGCCGTTGTATCGCTTCTTGCTTGGTTCCCCTGGGTTGTTGGCAAAGGCCTGATCAACCGATGCTACAAAGCTCTCCCCGTCGCGGCTATATTCACACTCCCCTTCTAGGGGCAATTTGATGGTATAATAGTCAAATCCGTCGGGATGGCAGATTTCAAACGGGTGTCCGCAATCAATCTTTACAATTTCAATCCTAACCCGCCCGATTTGCATGCCCTCATGCATCAATGAAAACTGCGGCGCCATCCTGAATGATCTCAGCTCTAACCCCTTATATTGCTGGCGGATATAGTCAGACCCATCAAGCAAGCTTTCCGTCCGGTAACGGCGTGTTCCGGCACCTGATCGAAAAATGTCCTCAGGGGTGATCAGGGAAATCATACTACCCAAGTTAATCATAGGCTCCGACAGATGGCAACTGTGTTGAAGCACTGAGCGCGATCATCGCATGAACATTCCGCCATTGATGTCCCAAGTCGCTCCGGTAACATAAGCCATATCTGCGCGTGCAAGCAGGGCAACAGCAGCGGCGACTTCATCCGGATTGCCTAGATGTTTGACTGGGATCATCGCCTCTAACGCTGCGACCCGCTCAGGCGGGAATGCGGCTCGTACTGCTGGAAAATCAAGGGCACCCGGAGCGACTGCATTCACAGTGACACCCGATGCGCCAAATTCCCGTGCGAAATATTTGGTCAAAAGGATGATGCCCGCTTTCGAAGCCGCGTAATGAGCGCCAGATACAGTGCCCCCCATTTGTCCTGCTTGTGAACTCATGTTGATGATGCGGCCCGACCCCCTAGCGATCATATGAGCACCGATGACCTGACATCCGAAAAAAGGACCGCGCAGGTTTACCGCCATCACGGCGTCAAACTCATCTGGCTCAATCTCCATCACCGGTGTTGTGAGCGTCAACGCTGCGTTGTTCACCAACACATCAACCCCGCCCCAATCAGACAGCTGATGGAGCGCTTCTGCAAAATGGCTTTTGTTTCGAACGTCGAGGGAAAGCGCGCAGGCGGTTGCGCCGCTTGCGTCGAGCGACTGCGCGACTGCGACCGCGCCCTCAGCAGCGATGTCGCCAATGGCAACACAAAAGCCTTCGCGGTGAAGCGTGCGAGCGATCACCTCACCAAGGCCTTGCGCCCCTCCCGTCACCAGCGCGACCCGGCGACGCTCTTTGCTGGGCATACTCACAAAAAGACGCCAAATTTATTCGGACGCTTAGCAATGAAGTTTGGCACGGCGTGTTTTTCCTTCGGGGCTACGCAGTTGAAATTGCTGCGGCGATAGTGAGTGCGGCTTCGTCACTGAGTCGGGTTTTCAAAAGACTGCGCGTGGTGAAATGGGCAATTCGCCACTCGGCCTGCTCGACCCGAAACCGGATCACAATCCGCGCTATTCTGAGTTCAGCCTGTCCGTTTGCCAATAAGGTGGTTTGAAACATGACCCAGCGACCCTCTGCGCCGTTGCAATCGTCATCGACAAGAATTGACTCTGATGTCAGAAAATGGACGTTGAACAGGTGCAGATGCTGGCCCGGAATGCGCAAGGTGGCGAACCAGTTCAGCAATTTTCCCCGTCCCTCAACGCGATTAAATTCCTGCCCGGCTTTTGCACCAAGGCCTTCCCAGATCGCATCTTCGGTAAAGAGTTCAGCGAAGTTCGCGCCTGTCTCATCGGGCTCCGGCTCATCACACAAACGCATGTACCTTGCAGCGAGGCGACGTATGTCGCCTGCTGCCTCCAGCCGCGCCACGCGATCTTCAAGTCCGCTCAAGTCAGATCGCCTCGCACAAACGACGCAACAAGTGCGTTAAATGCCTTGGCCTTTTCCCACTGCACCCAATGGCCGCACCGCGTGAACACCGTGAATTGCGCATTGGGCAATTGAGACAATAAGGTCAGGTGCATGTCTTGCGGATTGATCCGGTCTTCCCGGCCCCAAAGGATCAGCGTGTCATGCGTGATGCCGGCAAGATTGTCTTTCCATAGTGCTTCAACCGGCGGCGGTCCGCCTTTGCCAAGCGGCGGGTTTGCGATGAGGTCTGGATGAGTAGCAGCGGCAAATCGTTCATCAATCAATTCATCATTCAGGAACGACGGATCGTAAATCATGGTTTGAAGGAACGCCTTCATCTTATCGCGGCTGGGGCCATTGCCACCGTAAAATTCCATAATCTGACGAATGCCGATTGTCGGCACGGGAGTGGATGGAGCGAGCAGCCCTGCCGGCCCCATCAGCACGAGACGGCCAATCCGTTCGGGAGCCTCTAGCGCCATCTTGATGGCTGTGCCGCCGCCCAATGAATTGCCAACGACATGGGCTTTCTCGATGCCAATGGCCGTCATCAAGCCCAATATGCCCTTGGCATAAATGGCAAAACGAGGCCCGGAAAGCTCTGGCTTATCGGATTGGCCATAGCCAACAAGATCCGGAATGATCAGCCGATACTCAGCCGCCAGCGCATCAATGTTGCGGCTGTAATTGCTCAGGCCACTGGCACCGGGGCCACCACCATGAATCAGGATCAACGGCGGGCCGCTGCCAATATTATGGTAATGAAGATTGACGCCATCAACTGCGGCAAAATGGGATTTTGGAGGAGCATTGGTCATTGTCAAATCAAACCCTTTCATGGCCCCAATGGCTCATTTTATCATATTCGCGCACGTCCCAATCGTCACCAATCTGCGCCCCGCCCCAGCCATATTCAACATCGAAGCCCGATGGCGTGCGCACATAGAAGGATAGCATTTCATCATTGGTGTGCCGCCCGATGGTGCCGGGCTGATAGCCTTTTTGCGTGCAGCGCTGATGAGCGAGCAACACATCATCCACCCGGTCAACCTCCACCATGATATGATTGAGCCGCTTGCCACCGGGCAGTTGCGCCATCGCCAACGAATGATGCCGCGGGTTGCAGTGCATGAAAGCAATCCGCAGAACAAACTCAGGCGCCAACGTGGCATTGATGAAATCGCTCATTTTGAAACCAAGCTTTTCATAAAAGGCGATGCTCCGGTCCGTATTGCTGGCGGCCAGCACAACATGGCCAAGCCCGCCATCGCCGGTAACAAACCCGATATTCAGACCAGAATGGAACGCCGTTTCTGCCGCAGAGACAGACCACACCAGCTCAACCCTGAGACCATCGGGATCCGTGGCCCAGCACCCACCAGCGACCAAACGCTCGGCACATCCGGCGGGAGTAAGTTCAGTGACGGTGTGACCATGATCTTCAAGAACGCGCCGCACCGCATAGACTTCCAACGCGTCGTCATATTTGATGCCCACATAGAGCAAGTCATTTTCAGAACTGGCGTGCAGCGCAATGCGGTATGCTTGGCTGTCGAGCCGCAAGAACAGCGCGCCCGCCGCGTCTTCGGGCATGAGTCCCAGAGTTTCGACGGCAAAATTGAGCCAAGCATCAAAATCGTCGACGCCGAGACCGATATAAGAAAGCTGTTGCAAGGTAAACCGCTCCACCATGCTTGGGTTCTGGCCCAAGACGTTTGTCTCCATTTTGTTTAGCAGAATGATCAGTTCCATCTAGCCTATCGCCGCAACCGCTGCTCCAATGGTGCAACTGGGAAAAGCTTGGCGAGAGGCGCAAGCGGGTGTCTCTTACTGTTGAGCGCAACGACTATCTTGTGTTCGCAGCCGACTGCAAAAATCGTTCGTAAGCTGCTTCCTGTCAGCCCCGGCTGCGTTAAGGGCAATCGTGATAGCCGCCTCCCTTTCGCCGCAGGAGCTTGCCAGTGCGATTTTCCTACAGTGTGATGTTTGAATTTGCAGACAGGGCTGCTGGTGCAGTTTCTGCAACGGATATGCAGATCGTCCGCAGCCTTGTGGCGTCGATTCCGGGCATCGCCCGGGCAGACCTCTACTGCCCCGAGCAGGTCGAGGATATTTACACCGATGACGGTGGCCTGCGCGGCTTTGGTTTCCAACTTTACTTTGAGGAGCTGGCAGCTCTTGAAGCGGCGATTGGCGTTAATGGCGCGCTTCAGGCGATTGCTGATCCTTCCGCATTGCCCAGCCTTTCGGGCGCGTATATCACCCAGCAAGCCATGCTGCGCCGGGCCATTTTGAGCCGGGACAAAGTGAGTGCAGCAACGGGTCTGTGCAGTTTCCTGGTCTATTATCCCGGCCCGGCATCAGACCTGAATGAATGGTTGAGCCATTATCTGGATCATCATCCGCCCGTGATGAAGCAAATACCGAGTGTGCAAGAGATCGAAATTTTGACGCGGATCGATTGGGTTGATGCGATGCCGTGGCAGCGAGTTCATCATATGCAGCGCAATCGCGGTGTGTTTGAGAATAAGGCAGTGCTTGGGGCCGCGTTGCAATCGCCGATAAGGCATGTGATGCAAGAGCATTACGAGCAATTTCCGACCTTCGAAGGAGGGAGCATCCATTACGGCGTCTCAACAGAGATCATCTTGCCTGACCGTCGGCCATAGCGTTCGAAATGATGGACTTCTCCGTAATAGCCGATGATCTGAAGTTTCCAGAAGGCCCTGTGTGCCTGCCGGACGGGAGCGTGATCGTCGTTGAAATCGCGGCAGGCCAGATCACGCGAATTTATTCCGATGGTCATAAGGAAATTGTCGCCATACCGGGCGGTGGCCCTAATGGCGCAGCGATTGGCCCGGATGGTGCGCTTTATGTTTGCAACAATGGAGGGGCGCAATGGATCGAACAGGATGGATTATTGCTGCCCGGCGATCAACCCGTTGACTACAGCGGAGGTCGTATCGAACGTGTCGACATCTCCACGGGCGCAGTCGATTGTTTGTATCGCGAAGTGGATGGTCGCCTTTTATCAGCCCCCAATGATCTTGTGTTCGACCACAGTGGCGGCTTCTGGTTTACGGACACAGGCAAAGCGCGGGTCCATGACCGCGACAATGGTAGCGTCTATTACGCGCGGGCGGATGGATCGTTCATCACTCAAGCGATACCCTCTCTTTACGGCGGTCCTAATGGGATTGGCCTATCCCGCGATGAAAAAACCCTCTATGTTTCGATGACGCTGGAGCGGATCATCCTGTCCTTTTCCATCATCCGAGAAGGCGTCGTGGCACCGCCCGCCGTCGCGGCCTTGCCGGGCGCAGTCGTGTGCAGCTTCGCCGGGCGCATCATGCTCGATTCGATGGCGATCGATGCCAACGGCCATATTTGCGTGGCCACCATGGCTGACCGGTCCAGCATAGCATCCATCGACCCGGCAACTGGCGTGGCTGTCCATTTCGATACACCTGACTTTATAACAACCAATATTGCCTTTGGCGGCCCAGATATGCGCGACGCTTACATCACGCTGGGGTCCAGCGGGCGCTTGATCAAGGCCCGCTGGCCAGTTCCCGGCCTGCCGCTGGCTTTTCAAGCGAGAGTCACGCCGTGAGATCCGCTGACATGAAAAGTCGTTTTTGCGAGGAGTACGGCGTCCGACATCCTGTTGCTTGCGCGGGCATGGCCTTTGTCGCGTCAATTCCAGAACTGGCAATTGCCGTCGCCAAGGCAGGCGGTTTGCCAGCCATCGGAGCGGGCATGATGTCAGCGAAACGATTGGAGAGCTGTATCGGTTCCTATCGAAATGCTGCAACCGCGCCGGTGAACGTTAGCTTTCTTACTTTTGCCTTCGATGCTGAAACACTTGCCTTGTGCTGTGCGCTTCGGCCTGAAATTGTTTCTTTTCATTGGGGGCACCCCGAAAAAGCCTGGATTGATGCGCTTCACGGCGCCGGGATAAGGGTTTGGGAACAGGTTGGATCGGTTCAATCGGCTCAAATTGCGGTACTTGATGGTGTTGATCTCATTATTGTCCAAGGAACAGAAGCTGGCGGACATAATTATGCTGAACTGCCGCTTGACCGTGCAATTGCAGATGTTCGCAAATCCCTAGGTGCAGGACCCGTGCTCATCGCTGCGGGGGGAATCTCTACTGGTGTCGACATAGCGCGTTTCATGGAGCTTGGTGCAGACGGCGTGATGCTCGGCAGCCGGTTGGTCGCCAGCCATGAGGCCAATGCCCATGATGACTATAAGGCAGCATTAGTCGCAAGCGACGGCGGTGACACTGTACTGACGTCGGCGTTCGGGCGTGAGATGCCCTTCTTTAATCCAGTCCGCGTAATCGCCAATGACATCGTCCGGGCGTGGCAAGGTCGGGAAATGGAATTGCCACCGCCGGGCACCAGTTTTCCGGCGATTGGTGAGGTTCTAACATCCAGCGGATCGTTGCCCATTCGCCAACTTGATTCAATCGTCCCGACGCGTGACGTGCAAGGTGATGTCGCAGACATGATGTTGCTGGCCGGGTCGGGAATTGGAAACATCCGCTCTATCGATTTCGTTGCCGATATCATCCCGAAAATGATCGCCGAAGCGGGCGCATCAACACCGTAAATGAAGATGGAACCAGAATGACAGTCACAGAAAAAGTCCTGCATGATCGCTTTCACACGTCGCTCTACACTGATGCGAAGATATTTGAGGCGGAGATCGCCCGCATCTTCGAAAATGGCTGGGTGTGGGTGGCGCATGATAGCGAGTTACCGGGCAACGGTTCCTTCAAAACGACCGTGATTGGAAGGCAGCCGGTCATTGTGACGCGCAATCAGGCGGGAGAGGTAAACGTCATGCTCAACCGTTGCCGACACCGTGCCGCTGCGGTGTGCGAACTGGAGACGGGCAAAGCCGCGCGGTTCATGTGCCCTTATCATGGTTGGACGTACGGGTTGGATGGGCGCTTGCTCGCCGTGCCCTATGACGAAGGCTACGGCGACAATTTAAAAAAGGAAGACTTCCCTCTCTATCCCGTTCGCGCGGAAAGCTATGCGGGGCTGTGGTTTGCCAGCCTCAATCCCGATGTCGAACCTCTGATCGATTTTCTGGGGGAGGCGGCCCCCTGGATCGACTTGTTCATGAAGCAATCGGTTGATTGGCCACTGGAAGTCATCGGTTCGCACAAGTTTGAATTTGACGGCAATTGGAAGGTGCCATTTGAGAACACGACAGACGGCTACCATTTGCCCGTTGTTCACAACAGTTATCTGCGGTTCATGGAATCCGAAACAGCTGACCGGCTGGGTCAAGTCATGCGAGACGAGTCCATTTATTGCCGCGCGCTTGGCAATGGCCATAGCGTTGGCGTTTTTGACACGTCCGCTGTCGATCTGAGCGCAGCACATTCTGGCGAGACGCCGTCTCACTACAAGGAACTTGAGGCAGAGTTGCTGCAAACAATGCCGCCTGATGTCGTTGCAAGGGTGCTGCGCGGGGTTGGTGGCGTTGGGTTTAATCTCAACCTTTTCCCCAATATCGCGCTGTCCGGGGCATTTTTTCGTGAGCTTCGGCCTATCGCTGTGGATAAGACCGAAGTGCGCCACGTTGCGCTGGGCATGAAAGGCGGCCCAGCCTCTGCCAATCGCGCGCGCATGCGCATCCACGAACAGTTTCAAGGTCCAGCGGGCCTTGGCAGCAGCGATGACAGGGAAGCGTGGGAGCGCGTCGCACGCGGCGCAAAAAGTGGCCGTGATGCCTGGGTCATGCTCAACCGCGGGTTGAACCGCGAGCACTTAATTGATGGCAGGCTCGTGTCCCACGCGACGGATGAAACAGGCATGAGGGAGCTTTATGTGCGCTGGAAAAAGGTGATGACCGATGCTTACTGATACCCGCGCACCATCTACAAGCATGAACGATTTTGATCGCTGCGTCGCGTTCCTGATGAACGAAGCGCTTATCCTGGATCGGCAGGATTATAGTGCCTGGCTATCGCTTTGGCGGGGCGACGGTCTCTACATCGTGCCGGCGACGCGGGACGCCGCAGCGGATCCGTTCAACAGCCTCAACTATATTTATGATGACGAAGATATGCGCCATCGCCGGGTCCGCCGTCTGCAAAGCGGGACAGCATTGGTCACCACGCCCTCGACGCATACCGTCCGCAGCTTATCGCGCTTTGTGCAGCTAAACTCGGATGACAGCCTTTACCATCTGTCTTCATCGCTCCTGCTCTTAGCGTCTCGCCGATCCGTGCAAAGGATGATGGCGGCGGATGTCGAACATGTTTTCGATCTCGCGGGGCCAGCGCCGCTCATGGTGCGAAAGACCGTCACGCTCATCAACGCTGATGAGGCGCAGACGGATATTTCCTTCATCTTGTAAGCGACTACCCAGAATAAGAACGCCCAGAATATGAGTGAACACTTATAGAGACACGCTTGAATCTCGACCATGTTTGTAGCATGAGTGGAGAAGGGCAATTGGCTGATTTTACGGCCCATGAAAGGCTAGCCGTCGCCGACCTTGCGGCCGAATTTTCCTGGCGGATTGACCATCAGGCAGGCGACGGCGTTTCGTCGCTTTTCACGGCCGATGGCGTCTATGGGTATGACCAGTTCGAGATGCCCGGCACAGCAGCAATTGACGCCTTTTACCGCGAACGACGCGAGCGGGGCAAACGCCTTTCCCGCCATATATTCTCTCCCGCCCGCCTTGCCCGCGCCGAAGGTGGCGGCATATTGGCATGGTCGACGCTTACACTTTTTGCCGCCGATGGCGATCCGCCTTATCCGGCCACCGTCACTGCCATCATGGATTATCATGACCAAATCATCTGCACGGGCGGCACCTATCTCTATGCTCGGCGCTGGGTGACGCCTTTGTTTGGGCGGATGCCGCAGCTTGTCGCCGCGCAACAATCAAGGGGAGAATGAACCGTGGCACTTTATGAAGACAATGGCCTTGCCCGCATCCTGCTAACGATTGTTACGATCGGATTTTCGATTGTTCCGATTGGTGCTGACTTTAACAAAACCCATGCGACCAACCCGTTATGGACACCCCACGCAAGGTTCCACGTTGTCTGGCAGTGCCTGACTGCGCTTGGCATCGGGATCATCGGCCTGATCCTGCTCTGGAATGATTATGGCTTCTACCTCCAGCAGCTTTATCTGGTGATGGGGTTTGCAGCGTCGGCTTACGGGGCATTCTTCGTCACATTCTTCGCCATGCCGCTCTACGGCGGGCGCGCGTTTGACGACAATGGCTATTTGCCGATCAAGGTCGGGCCGCTTTCCGTTGATTTGAATGTTACCGTCTTTGGCACGTTTGTGGTCCTTCTTGGCATCGCCGTAGCGACCGTCAAAACCTCCTAATCGCGCTTTACCGAATTTATTTGAGGACGAACCATGCATATTCAGAATGATCTGCTCAACCGCATCACGCCTTTGCTTCCCGAACTTGAGGCTCGTGCTCAGGCGTGTGAGGATGCCCGCCAGGTGCTTGATGAAAATGTCGCGGCTCTTCGTGCTGTTGGCTATCTCGATGCGTTCAAGCCGAGGGCGTACGGCGGACTGGAAGTTCTCCCCAGTCAGCTTTACCCCGTTACGGTGGCGATTGCAGGCGCGTGTCCGTCAACCGCATGGGCCATGCAATTGCTCATCGCCCATTCTCATGCCGTCGCTTATTATGACAAAAAGCTGCAAGACGAAATCTGGGGTGCTGATCCAACGGCAATGGTCTCATCGTCTGTGGCTCCGTTTGGAAAAACCACCCCGGCGCAAGGCGGCATCCGCTTGTCGGGCAACTATTCATGGTCAAGCGGATGCGATCATGCCAGCTGGGCGATGGTTGGATTTTTGCAGGATAATACCGAAACCGGTGAGAAGGAACATGCCCTCGCCATCCTGCCACGGTCAGATTATGAGATTGTCGACACCTGGTTTGCCGGCGCGATGAAGGGCACGGGTAGCAAAGACCTGGTCGTCAAGGATGTGTTCGTTCCTGATTACCGGATTGAGACATTTGCCGCGCTGAACTTCGGGACGGCACGCGGCGTCGGCTTGCATGACGGCGCCTTGTTTCGTTTGCCGTTCCAGCCCATTTTTGGTGGTGGCTTCTCAGCAGTGGCCCTGGGGATCGCAAAAGCCGCGCTTGAGAAATATCGCATCCGGCTTTCGGATCGCCACCGCGCCTACACCGGCGCCAAAGTATCTGAGTCAGCGCCGTCCTACATGAAACTGGCAGAAGCTCATCATATCGTGATGGCAGCGCAAGCTTTGCTTGAAAAGGAATGGCTGAATTTCGATATTTACGCCACCAACGGCATGGTGCCAGATATGGATGTGTTCATTGGTTGGCGCACAACCCAAGCCTTTGCCACCAAGCTGTCCGTTCAGGCCGTCAATCTTGTGTTTGGCGCCAGCGGCGGTGGGGCAATCTATTCGAACAGTCCTCTGCAACGATTGTTCCGTGACGCTCAGGCCACCGCAGCCCATGCCTATTCCGATTATGATGTTGTCGCGCAAATTCTTGGGCGGCATTTGATCGGCATGCCGATGGACGCAAAACTGCTTTGATCTCGCACTCTCCGAACTGGGAATGATATTATGAAATGGCTTAGTTTTGCTGTGCAAGGCCGGGAATGCTTTGGCTTTCTGACAGATGACGACAGGGTTGTGGATTACGCGGCGGCGGCAACGGCGAATGGTCAGGGTTCGCAGCCGCGCACGTTGCTGGAATTTGTTGAAGCCGGCGAAAGCGAGCAGGCTGCGGCCAATGACATCGCGGCGCAAGTGGCAGATGGTGGCCTCAAGGCTATTAGCCATTCGCTGAGTGATGTGCATTTCCGGGCACCGATCCGGCGACCGTCAAAGATCCTCGGCGTGCCAATCAATAATAGTTCGATTAACAAATGGGGGCACCGCGCGTGGAAAGCGCCGGGCCTTTTCATGAAACCACCATCCGCGCTGATCGGTCACGGCGACGCCATCGTAATCCGCGAGGACTATGGCCTCACCCACCCTGAGCCGGAACTGGCTGCTGTCATCGGAAAGCGCGCGCGAAACATTAGCGAAGATCAAGTGCTGGACCATATTTTTGGTTTTACCATCATCAACGACATTACCTCTCCTAAGCTCAAAGAAGAGGATAGCATTGAAATCAATATGCCCGGGTTGAAGGGCCCCGAAATTACCTGGCGCAAACTGCGTGACGAAAATGACAGCACGATATATCTGACTTACCACGCTCGATCAAAAGGCTGCGACACATTCGCGCCGATGGGCCCCTATATCACCACCACAGACGCCATCGGTGACCCTAATAATCTGGCAATCAAAGGCTGGCTGGGCGATGACCTTGTTACGAATGACTCAACGTCAAACCTGTCTTTCAACGTACAGCAAGTGGTCGCTCAGGCGTCGCGGTTCATGACACTGGAACCCGGCGACATCATTCATTTCGGCATGGCTGCCGTGCCTGCCATGCCGGAGAAATATGCGACGACCTGGGATCTCGACATATCCCGGCTGGGCGGGCCAGTCGCTGTGGAGATTGAAGGCATTGGCACATTGCGAAACCCTGTCGACCTTCAGGTCGACTGAATGACAGACCGGCTGACGCCGGTAGGTTCATGGCGAGGGGCTGAAGCCTAATGGCGTTTCGACATGGTTGTTCAAATAGTTGAGGACGACTGTGTCGGTGATATTTCCACTCATGGTCGAGAGCAATTCCTGTCATGAGACGGCCACAAAAGACAGGGAGGCCCAGCAAGCCCGCCAAACTGGTGGCAGCAGTGATGGTGAACCCTTGCCCCACCATCATTGGAACCCGGTTCGGAACGATACCCGATATCGCAAATCCGAGCAGAAAAAAGCAAAGTTTGAGTAGCCAGAATCGGTATCCTCTTATGGCTTCACTTACCGTCACCCCCGGTTCATTGATTGCCGATTTGTTTGCGCCTCTCCTAGCAGCACGCAACGCCCCTGCAATGGCGTATCCAAGGGCCAAGTAATGGCGTGCATCGCAGGCGGTGCTGCCAGCCTTGATGCGGTGCGGTCTACTTGCAAGGCATCCGCGAGTTGCGGATCGTGCACGGGTCTCGTCGAAAATCTCCTCGCGCTGACGATCGGCGATGATTATGCCGGTGAACGCGACAATAAGCCGATGTGCAAATGCACCAGCTTCACGCATGAAGATGCGCGGCGAAACATCATTGGAAAGAGCCTGAAGGCAATCCCGCAGGTTATGCAGGAACTCCATTGGACCACGCCTGACGGATGCGCCTCCTGCCGCCCCGCGCTGAATTATTATCTGCTCAGCGCTTGGCCGGGCGAGTTTGTCGACGATAACCAGTCGCGCTTTGTGAACGAACGGATGCACGCCAACATCCAGAAGGATGGCACCTATTCAGTCGTCCCGCGCATGTGGGGCGGGGTGACTAACCCCACTGAACTGCGCGCGATTGCCGATGTATCTGAGAAATATGAGGCGCGGCTGATCAAAGTCACAGGCGGCCAGCGGATCGACATCTTCGGGATCAAGAAAGAGGATTTGCCCGCCGTCTGGGCAGACCTTAATGCCGCCGGAATGGTCAGTGGCCATGCCTATGCAAAGGCGCTCCGCACCGTGAAAACTTGCGTTGGGTCTGAATGGTGCCGCTTCGGCACGCAGGACTCAACGGGGCTGGGCATCAAGACGGAGCGGATGACTTGGGGCAGCTTCATGCCCCACAAATTCAAAATTGCAGTCTCGGGCTGTCCGCGCAACTGCGCTGAAGCCACGATCAAGGATTTTGGGATCATCTGTGTGGACAGTGGCTACGAACTTTCGGTCGGCGGCAATGGCGGCATCCATCTGCGCGGTACCGATGCCTTGTGCAGAGTTGATACTGAACAGGAAGCCCTTGATTACTGTGCGGCCTTCATTCAGCTTTACCGCGAAGAAGCCCGCTATCTTGATCGTACTGCGCCTTGGGTGGAGCGGGTTGGTATGGAGTATATCAAATCGCGGATTGTTGAGGACGAAGCGGGCCGGGAAGCCCTCCGCGTGCGCTTCCTCTATTCCCAAAGCTTCATGCAGGATGACCCTTGGGAAAAGCGCGCCGCGGGTGAGGACTATAAACTGCATCAGCATTTGGCCGAAATCCGACCATTGGTGGCAGCGTGAGCCTGCACGGAGACTGGCTCGACATTGGCCCTGTCGATCAGCTCCCAGCTTTGGGCGCGCGCACGCTCCCCGTGCGCGGCGGGGAAGAAATCGCGATTTTTCATACTGCCAACGGGCAGGTCTACGCGCTCGTCAACAAATGCCCGCACAAGCAAGGGCCGCTCAGCCAAGGGATTGTGCACGATACAACTGTCACTTGCCCCTTGCACAATTGGCGCATCTCGCTGATCACTGGCAAGGCACTGGGCGGGGATGAAGGTTGTGTGCCTGTCATCCCTGTGAAGATTGATGGTGGGCGGATTTTGATCAAACGCGCTGAGGCGCTGGCCAGTGTCGGTTAAAACCACATGCCCTTATTGCGGCGTTGGGTGCGGGGTCATTGCCACAAAATCCAGTGATCGCACCGTCACCGTCAAAGGCGACCCTGATCACCCCGCCAACCGCGGTAAGCTCTGTTCCAAAGGCACCCATTTGGGGGAAACTGTCGGCCTTGAAGGGCGCTTGCTTTTCCCCATGATTGGCGACGCTCGGGTTAACTGGGATGAGGCCTTGGCCACAGTGGCGGGCGGGCTGCGCGCGGCCATCGACACTTACGGCCCAGACAGCGTTGCCATCTACGGTTCAGGCCAGCTGCTCACTGAAGATTATTACGCCGCCAACAAGTTGATGAAAGGCTATATCGGCTCTGCCAATATGGATACCAACTCTCGGCTCTGCATGGCCAGCGCAGTCGCTGCCCATATTCGTGCTTTTGGCGAAGATGTGGTGCCATGCAGCTATGACGATATCGATGCAGCAGAACTGATCGTTCTGGTGGGTTCCAACACGGCATGGTGCCACCCGATCATCTGGCAACGGATTGAGGCCGCGCGCGCCGCCTCTGGCACGAAGCTTGTGGTCATTGATCCTCGCCGGACAGAGACAGCAGCGAGCGCTGACTTGCATCTGGCGATCCGGCCCGATGCTGACACCGCTTTGTTTAACGGCTTGCTGGCTGAGATGCGCGCACACGGGCTTATTGATGAGGCCTATTTGTCAGACCATGTCGATACGCCAGATGGATTTTGGGAGCAGCTTGCTCCACCTCCCACTCAGGAGGCACTCTCTGAACAAACTGGCCTTTCGCTTGCAGATATGTGCTGTTTTTTTGATCTTGTTGCGGCTTTTCCAAAAACGCTGACCCTGTTCAGCATGGGTGCCAACCAGTCTGTTGGCGGCGTGGACAAGGGCAATGCGATTATCAACCTCCACCTCGCCACTGGCCGGATAGGCAAGCCAGGGGCGGGGCCGTTTAGCATCACGGGGCAGCCCAATGCCATGGGCGGGCGGGAAGTTGGCGGGCTTGCCAATACACTGGCCGCCCATATGGGCTTTTCCGATGAAGACCGCGCGACGGTTCAAGCCTATTGGAACAGCCCCCGCATTGCAGAGCAGCCCGGCCTGAAGGCGATTGACCTGTTTCGCGCGGTTGATGAAGGCAAGATACAGGTCCTGTGGATCATGGCGACCAATCCGGCGGTCTCCATGCCTGACGCTGGTTTCGTCCACGCCGCGATCGCGAAATGCCCGTTGGTGATCGTCTCTGATATGATTGCCGATACTGACACGGCAAAGCTCGCCCATATCCGTCTGCCTGCTTTGGGCTGGGGGGAAAAGGATGGGACGGTCACCAACAGCGAACGCGTCATCAGCCGGCAGCGCGCTCTGTTTGAGGCCCCAGGCGAGGCACGCGCTGACTGGGCAATCATCGCCGACGTGGCACGGCGGATGGGATTTGCCGGATTTGATTGGCAATCCAACGCCGATGTCTTTGCCGAATTCGCGGCGATGACGCAGTTCCGCAATGAGGGTAAGCGAGCGCTCTCTCTTCCCACACCAAGTGACTATGAAACGATGACGCCGCACCAATGGGGCGGCACGTCTCCGTTTGCAAAGGGGCGTTTCAGCCATCCCAGCGGTCGCGCTAAACTAATCGCCGTTGATCCGCTGCTAAACGGCCATGACCCCGCTTACCGGCTCACTCTCAACACGGGGCGGTACCGGGACCAATGGCACACGATGACGCGCACTGGCTTATCACCGCGTCTCTCCCAACATCGGCGTGAGCCCTTGTTGGAAGTGCACCCAGAAGACGCATTGGCTTATGGTCTCAGTGACAAGGGTCTCGCTTGTGTGACCTCGGAAAAAGGAGAGGCAATTTTCCGGGTTCATGTGACGCAGATTCAGCGTTTGGGTGATGTTTATGTGCCAATGCACTGGACAGATCAGCTGACAAATGCTGGTCGCGCCAACCGAGCGGTGATCGGCTTGCCTGATCCAATCTCTGGGCAGCCGGGATTGAAAAACTCGCCTGTTCATGTTGCCCCTGTTGAAAGCGATTGGCGCGGCTTCCTCGTGACTCGACATAAACCTGTTTTTGCGACGTCCCTGATTTGGATTTCTGCACGCGTTCCCGGCGGATGGCTGACGGAGCTGGCTGGAAACGGGAGCATTGACGCCGCATCAATGTTGCCCGGTGGTGCACAGATGGAGGCTTTTGACGCCGCGCGTGGCACACGTCGGATTGCGGTGCGGAACGCGGAAGGGGGCTTGGAAGCTGCGCTTTTCATCACCCGGTCTGGGCAGCTGCCTAACCGTGATTGGATCGCTGCGCAGCTTGGCGAAGGCGACGCCGCCACGCCCGAACTTCTTGCAGGACGACCCATGATAGCTCAACCAGATCGTGGGCCTATCGTCTGCGTCTGTTTCGACGTTGGCACAAAAACTATTTTGAGGGCAGCCGCGGACCACAGTCTATCCACCGTCGAATCCATTGGAGACGCGCTTAATGCTGGCACCAACTGCGGATCTTGTCGCCCTGCGATCAAGGCGTTGCTTGAGAGCATCAAGCAAACTGTTGATGCTTGATCGAACCCTGTGACAGCCCGCTCAACATAAGCGGATGTGATTGACTTGCGCCGGCAAACGAACAAACCTGTTCTTGACGATTAAGACTGAGAACAGGAGGAAGACATGATTAAGGCGCTGCGCACCCCTGACGAGTATTTTAGCGATTTACCGGGCTATCCTTTCGCGCCGCATTATCGGCAGCATGAGAACGGCCTGCGGATGCATTATTTGGATGAAGGGTTACGCGGTGCTGATACGCCAGTATTTCTGTGTCTTCATGGCCAGCCAAGTTGGTCGTACCTCTACCGTAAAATGATCCCCATTTTCGCACCGCACGGCCGTGTCCTTGCGCCTGATTTATTTGGCTTTGGCCGATCGGACAAACCAGTCGATGATGAAATCTACACCATTGAGTTTCACCGCAACGCCCTGATTGAATTTATTGAGACGCTCAACCTGCAAAATGTCACTTTGGTTTGTCAGGATTGGGGAGGCCTTATTGGGCTTACCATCCCTTATCAAATGCCAGAGCGCTTTAAACGGCTGATCGTCATGAACACGGCCTTCCCAACTGGAGAGCAATCGCTGGGCGCTGGCTTCGAAGCGTGGAAGGCGTTCAACCGCTCCCAACCCGACATGGATGTCGCAGAGCTATTTAGGCGCGGCACGCCGATCCTTTCCGATGCAGAGGCGGCAGCCTATGGTGCGCCGTTTCCCGACGTCCATTACAAAGCGGGCGTCAGACGCTTTCCTGAACTCGTCCCAAATTCAACTGACTCGCCCGGATCGGAGCATGGCCGCGCTGGTCGAGACTGGTTCCGCGATCACTGGGCAGGCGAAAGCTTCATGGCCATTGGCGGCGCTGACCCGGTGATCACTCCTGTTGTCATGCAGAGCCTGCGCGCCAATATTCATGGGTGCCCGGAACCGTTGATTATCGAAGAAGCGGGCCATTTCGTGCAAGAATGGGGTGAACCAGTAGCAAAGGCAGCGCTTATGGTGTTTGGGGTGCGGTGATACGCACAGCTTATATCAGTGGTTCGCGCGCGGAGCACGAATTACCCTTGAAATGTAGGATTTACTTTGATCTACGCTCAGCACGGATGATCAAACCCTCTCTTCTTTCTCCTTATTTGTCCCCGGCGCATGTGATATCGCCGTTACTGGCCGCTAAGGTGACATAAGGTGACAGAATATGCCCGTTTGATGTGGAACTTTGTCACCTTAGCGTGTGATTTTGCTTCGTCTGGCTAGGGGCGTCCACAGATGACCCTAGGGTCAGGACCTAATTCTGGTAGCGACGGTTATCAACCATTGGCCGTGTTGAGACGGTTGGGCGGGCCGATACCATGGGGGTGTTGGACGTCATGGGCCGGTTGCTGGAAATGCGGACGTCCGACGGTGTGCCAGAAATTCTCTCATTTTCGTTATTGCGCATGTCTTCCGCAGCCAATTCGGCTGCATTGTCGAAATCTTTCACTTCCTTTTCAAGGGCATCAATATGCGTAATCGCGTAGGCGGCCATTTTGGCGGCGACTTGAGTTTCATCATATCCGCGCCCTTCGAGTTTGCAGGCGATTTGTTCTTCCATCGTTGCGCGAACCATACGCGTCAGCAGCGCACTGTCGTTCAATTTCATACCAGTTTTTTTGAATTTGCCATCTTCATTGCCAACAAAGTCAACGGTCACGCGTGTGCCGTTTTCACCCTCTGGTTCAACCCGCGCGACGAACCGCGCCAGTTCATGCCCATATTCAGTCAGTTTCCACGTCACGGATTGGTTCGTCACACGGCTGATGCGGATGTCAGAGCCGGGCGTGCCCCGCATGGATTTGCGCAGCGACTCCGGCACGTTGGTGCGCGCAATGGTTTCATAAACATGGCTGACCGGCATGTCGTAAACGGTTCCCGCGGTGCCCGCCGAACAGGCCGCAAGGGCAAGCGCTGACAAAGCAGCGAGTAACATTGACGTTTTCATACAATGACTCCAACTAAATGATGGCGAGTGGAACGACGCGTGCTCATTTTCGCGCCTGCCCAATGATACGCTTGATCTGAAACCCGTGATGGGGGACTTGGCGTGCATCAATGGCCTGCAGCGCGCCTTCGACATCGTCTGCGATTTGCGCCTCAAGATCGCGGTTGCTGACACGGCCAATCAGCGTGCTGGCAAGCGTATCTGCATCGATCTTGACCATGACCTTGGATGAGCTGTCGCCCGATTCTTCAATCGTGACATTGAGGATCATGTAAATTCGTGACGGCGCGGACATTGCGATGCGAAACCCGCTGTAAGGATATTTGCCAAGCGCCACACGCGGGCGACTGTCATCGGCCATCATCCCGTCGAACCGTTCATAAACTGTGCCCGCAAAATAATCGCTAAGCCGGTTATAGACCGCGCGCTTGGATTCACCGGAATGATAGGTGAATTGATCCCGACCGTTGGCGAAGGATTGCAAACCCTTATACCCGCTCCATCCCATATAAGAGCATGTGCCGAGCAGCAGAAGGAACGCCATCCCCACCATTGCCAGACAAGATTTCATACGCACCCCTGCTTATATTCGGCCCCAACGCTGATGCTTACAGGCGCAAGGGTAACCATGTCGTTAATCGAGGTCTCGTTAGGAGCCAGACAATTTGCCAAAATAGCTTGCAATGTAGGATTTTTCCTGCCATCTGAATACCGTGGCGAGGCAGATCGCCGTCCGGGCTTGCAATTAAGGTGGCGACCGCCGCAAAGCACAAATCCAATCCTCGTCAGTTCCGTTTCAGGTGTCAACCTAGTGTCAACTTTGACGCTATTCTGCGGGTTTCGGGGCGCATCTAAGGTTGTGCGAGCGTTTCCGACTGCGTCAAGACCGTAATGCTCGAAAAGCCTTCAAATAGGGCCGCACGTGATAAATCAAAGCATCAAATCCGCGTTGAAAGGAAGGAATGGAAGGCAACACGACCAAGCGCGCGCATGGGCTAAGCTTCCCCCTTCTCAATCCGCACCAGCAGCGCCTCCACCTGAACCTGCGCGCCGGTTTCCGCATTCAGCTCCGCCACCACCCCGTCGAACGGCGCGGTCAGGCTGTGCTCCATCTTCATCGCTTCCAGCGTGAGGAGTTTCTGGCCCTTGGTGACGGTTTGGCCTTGGGTGACGTCGACTGCGATGATCCGGCCCGGCATGGGGGAGAGGATGGTGCCGTCTCCTGCGATCCCCTCTGCCGAGCCGCGAGGCTCGTATATTCGGAATCCTATGCGTTCTCCATCAATTGAAACGACCGTCGTATCACCGCCGCTGCTTCCCCCGAACACGCGTGTTGGTTGAGTCAGGTCAACGCAATGAACATTCCCGTTGCTGTCGATTACCCGCGCTTGCGCCCGAACTGGCGCATTTAGGCGCAGTCCTAAAGGACTCTCCCAAACTGCACGAGAATTGGTATCTTGCCAGACCAGCTCTTCAGCGGCGTAGGCAGCCATGTCTTCAAGCGGCAGTTCTGGTGCTGCAAGATCGCCCGAATGTCGGTCAATGAATCCGGTATCGATATCACCGCTCAGAAACTCATCATTACGCAGACAGCGCGCCAGAAATCCGAGGTTCGACTTGACCGGCCAAAGAGTCGTCATGCTGCAGGTATTGGCCAAATACTCAGCTGCCATTGACCGGTCTTCCGCATGACAAATAGTCTTGCCCAGCATGGGATCATAATAGGGGCTTACCTCATCGCCGCATTCATAACCCATGTCATAACGCGGCTGCTCATAGCCCTCAAACGGGGTCGTCAGAAAGAATTCATCAAGCGTACCAACGCTGGGAAGGAAGCCATTGCGCGGATCCTCCGCATAGAGCCTCGCCTCGATAGCGTGCCCATTGATGCTCAGCTCGTCCTGCCGCTTGGGGAGCGGTTCGCCCGACGCCACGCGGAGCTGCCACTCGACCAGATCGACACCGGTGATCTCTTCGGTCACCGGATGTTCGACTTGCAGCCGCGTGTTCATTTCCATGAACCAGATGCGGTCGGCGCGTAATCCCTCTGACGCATCGGCGATGAACTCGATCGTGCCTGCGCCGACATAATCGACCGCCTTGGCCGCCTTGACCGCCGCCGCGCAGAGTTGCTCACGCGTCGCTTCGTCCATCCCCGGCGCGGGGGCTTCCTCGATCACTTTCTGGTGACGGCGTTGCAAGCTGCAATCGCGTTCGAACAGGTGGACGATGTTGCCGTGGGTGTCGCCGAACACCTGCACCTCGATATGGCGCGGGCGCTGGATGTATTTCTCGATCAAGACGTGCGCGTTGCCGAACGACGCGGTGGCCTCACGCTGGCATGAGGCGAGCGCGTCGGCGAACTCGGCTACGTCCTCAACCTTCCGCATCCCCTTACCGCCGCCGCCCGCGACAGCCTTGATGAGCACCGGATAGCCGATCTCCGCGGCACGTTCGGCCAGAAACGCCGGGTCTTGGTTCTCGCCCATATAGCCGGGGGTCACCGGCACGCCTGCTGCTGCCATCAACGTCTTGGCCGCATCCTTAAGCCCCATCGCGGTGATGCTGGCAGGGCGCGGGCCGACCCAGATCAGCCCCGCGTCGATTACGGCCTGCGCAAACTCCGCATTCTCGGACAGGAAGCCATAGCCCGGATGGATCGCCTCCGCCTTGGTGGCGAGCGCGGCGGCGATGATCTTCTCCCCCACCAGATAGCTCTCACGCGCCGGAGACGCCCCGATATGAACCGCCTCATCCGCCTGCCGCACATGCAGCGCCTTGGCATCGGCATCCGAATAAACCGCGACCGTGCGAATACCCATGGCCCGCGCAGTGCGGATGATGCGGCAGGCGATCTCGCCGCGATTGGCGATGAGGAGGGAGGTGATCATTCGGTTTCTTCCGCCAAACTTGCTTCGGCGATACGCTCGCGTTTGTGCAGCCAAACGAAATGCCACCATAGCATTATGGGCGGGATAAGTAGTTCGGTAAGCCCAAGAAGCTGAATCAGTGGAGCAGGAAGTCCATGTTGCACGAACGAGATCAGCCGCGTGATCCCTCCGACGAAGAACA
This sequence comes from Sphingomonadales bacterium, assembly GCA_031376385.1. Lineage (GTDB taxonomy): Bacteria > Pseudomonadota > Alphaproteobacteria > Sphingomonadales > Sphingomonadaceae > Aquisediminimonas. The sequence goes on along the minus strand of JANMDQ010000026.1, from coordinate 25,836 downwards.
CAAGCATCATCAGACGAAACAGGACGGCGTTCTTTCTCAAATCAACGGCGGATAACCATGATACCGCGCCAAACAGCATGAACGCCGCCCCATAGAAGCGATTCTGGCTATCTAGCGATGCATTTGAAACGATGTCCGACGGAAGATTTGCTCCTAATAGGTTTTCAGCGTTTAAGCCCAGCAAAACGTGAGACAGACCTGCCACGATGCAAATTATGCCAAAGAGCCTCAGAAAGATACCGATCACATCCGGAACACCCCAAACCGGGGTGCCTCCTCAACCGGCGCGTTTAGCGCTGCCGCCAATGCCAGCCCCAATACATCCCTAGTCTGTGCCGGATCGATAATCCCGTCGTCCCAAAGCCGCGCGGTGGCGTGGTAGGGGTTGCCTTCGTCTTCATATTTCTGGCGGATCGGGGCCTTGAAGGCTTCGGCTTCCTCGGGCGTCCATTTCTCCGCATCGCGGTGGACAGTTGCGAGCACGCTTGCCGCCTGTTCGCCGCCCATCACCGAAATCCGTGCATTGGGCCAGGTGAACAGGAAGCGCGGGGAATAGGCCCGCCCGCACATGCCATAGTTCCCGGCCCCGAAGCTGCCACCGATCAGCACGGTGATCTTCGGCACGCTCGCGGTGGCGACGGCGGTGACGAGTTTTGCGCCGTGCTTGGCGATCCCCTCCGCCTCATATTTGCCGCCGACCATGAAGCCACTGATGTTCTGGAGGAACAGCAGAGGTGTGCCGCGTTGCTGCGCGAGCTGGATGAAGTGTGCGCCTTTGACCGCGCTTTCGCTGAACAGCACGCCGTTATTGGCAAGGATGGCAACCGGCATCCCCCAGATATGCGCAAAGCCACAGACGAGCGTGCTGCCATAGAGTGCCTTGAACTCGTGAAACTCACTGCCGTCGACCAGCCGCGCGATCACTTCATGCACATCATAAGGCGCGCGGACGTCTTGCGGGATGATGCTATAGAGCTCTTCCGCGTCATATTTGGGCGGGCGCGGATCGCGTACTCCGGCGAAGGCCGGAGTGGTGGCCCCAGCTCCGGCCTTCGCCGGAGCACATGCTCCTCCAAGGTGGCTGACGATATCGCGCACGATGGTTAGCGCATGTTCGTCATTTTCCGCCAAATGATCGACCACGCCCGATTTGCGGGCGTGAAGATCACCACCGCCCAAATCCTCGGCACTAATCTCCTCACCCGTTGCAGCTTTCACCAACGGGGGCCCAGCGAGGAAGATCGTGCCCTGCCCTCGCACGATCACGCTTTCGTCTGACATCGCAGGCACATAGGCCCCGCCCGCGGTGCAGCTGCCCATGACGCAGGCAATCTGCGGGATCTGCAGCGCGCTCATGTTCGCCTGATTGAAGAATATCCGCCCGAAATGATCACGGTCGGGGAACACCTCATCCTGATGCGGCAGGTTTGCGCCGCCGCTATCGATCAGATAGATACACGGCAAGCGGTTGGCCTCGGCAATCTCCTGCGCGCGGAGATGCTTTTTGACGGTCATCGGATAATATGTGCCGCCCTTCACCGTCGCGTCATTACAGACGATCATGCACTGACGACCCGAGACGCGGCCAATGCCGGTGATGATCCCCGCACCGGGGACTTCATCGTCATAGAGGCCGTTCGCCGCAAGCTGGCCGATTTCGAGGAAGGGCGAACCGGGATCGAGCAGGCGTTCCACCCGTTCACGCGGCAGCAGCTTCCCACGCGACACGTGCCGCTCCCGCGACTTCTCATTTCCGCCCAGCGCGGTTGCCGCGACCTTGGCCCAGAGTTCGTTCTTCAGCGCGATGTTGTGCGCGGCGTTGGCGCGCGTTTCCTCGTCGTCATGGTTGAGGTTGGTCTGTAACACTGGCGCTGACATTATCTTCCCCCGTCATGCTGAACTTGTTTCAGCATCCATGCCTCACAGCTTGAACCAGACTCGATGCAACCAGAATTGGGTGAGCATTGAGGCACGGACCCTGAAAAAAGTTCAGGGTGACGATAGACCCTCATGCCCCAATCAACTCCCGCCCGATCAGCATCCGGCGTATTTCGTTGGTCCCCGCGCCGATGTCCAGCAGCTTAGCATCGCGGTAAAAGCGTTCCACGGGCCAGTCCTTGGTGTAGCCCGCACCACCCAGCGCCTGGATTGCCTCGTTCGCAACCTTCACTGCGCTTTCGGATGCCAACAGGATCGCACCTGCCGCGTCGAACCGCGTCGTCCGGCCCGCGTCGCAATTCTTGGCAACTGCATAGACATAAGCCCGTGCTGAATTGAGCGCGACATACATGTCGGCCACCTTGCCCTGCATCAGCTGGAAACTGCCAATCGCCTTCCCAAACTGCTTACGTTCCCGGATATAGGGCAGCACGACATCAAGGCAGGCCTGCATGATGCCGAGCTGAATACCCGCCAGAACAGTGCGTTCATAATCAAGGCCCGACATCAGGATACCGACGCCGCCGTGAACAGCGCCCATCACATTCTCATCCGGCACTTCGCAATCGGTGAATACCAGTTCAGCAGTGGGCGACCCGCGCATGCCCATTTTGTCGATCTTCTGGCCGATGCTGAAACCGGGCATACCCTTTTCGATCAGGAAGGTGGTGATTCCGCCTGATCCCTCACCGGTCTTGGCATAGACGACCAGCGTATCGGCATAGGCCGCGTTGGTGATCCAGAATTTGGTACCGTTCAGAACAAAACCGCCTTGGACCTTGTCCGCCTTCAGCTTCATCGAAACGACGTCGGATCCGGCACCTGCCTCAGACATTGCAAGACTGCCAACATGTTCGCCCGAAATGAGCTTTGGCAGATATTTTGCTTTCTGCTCAGGCGATGCCCAGCGCGCGATCTGGTTGACGCACAGGTTCGAATGCGCGCCGTACGACAAGCCAACGCTCGCCGATGCCCGCGCCACTTCTTCCTGAGCTACGACATGTTCGAGATAGCCCAGGCCTAGCCCGCCATCCCCCTCCGCCACAGTAATCCCGTGCAACCCGAGCGCCCCCATTTCGGGCCACAAGTCACGCGGGAACCAATCTTCCGCATCAATCTTGGCAGCAAGCGGCGCTATTCTGTCGCTTGCAAAGCGCGCTGTTGTTTCGCGGATGGTATCCGCCATTTCTCCAAGTGCGAAATCAAAACCAGATGTCATACGGCCTCCGACTAATGCTATATCGCGCTGGTAACAGAAAGGTTAGAGTAGGAGAAATTGAAGTTAGCGAAATGATTTGACAGTTATAGTCTATGGTTGTTGGCTTTGAGCTGACCGGATTTGATGTTTGGCCGCAATGGACGAGACAATCAATATTTCCACAAATGGGTCAATTGGTATTTGCACGATGATGCTGACCTGCCACACTCACTGTTATGAAATGTCCTCGTTTATGAACCGTATCGCTCTTGCCTCAGGCGTTGTCCCTGAATTTGGACCTGTTGAAACCACCCGTGCGGCAGTAGCGGGCGGCTTTGACGCAGTGGGGTTGTGGGTGGAGCCAGAGGCTTGGACCGCCGTAACGCTGCGCGAAACGAAGACTGCGCTCGCCGATAGCGGGTTGGAATTGCTCGATGTCGAGGTGATCTGGATCAAGCCAGACAGCGATGTGGCCATGCACAAACGGACTATCGATATCGGCGCGGAACTGGGCGCGAAGCATGTTCTATGTGTCTCTTCGGACCCGGACATGGGGGCAACGGCGGCGCAGTTGGCAGAGCTTTGCGACCATGCCGCACCGTCGGGCATGCGCGTCGCACTGGAGTTCGGGATTTTCACGGAAGTGAGGGATTTGACTATGGCCATGGCCGTTCTGGACGCAGTGGCGCATCCTTTACGGGCGCTATTGATTGATCCGATCCATGTTGACCGGTCAGGCACGACTGCGGCGCAGATCGAAGCGGTTCCGCGCGAACTGTTGCCCTATGCGCAATTCTGCGACGCGCCGGGGGAGCGGCCTGACAGGTCAGATTTTGGCGCGATCATCACAGATGCGATTGATCTGCGGCTAAACTGCGGGGAGGGGGTCTTGCCGCTCTCCGAGATTCTGGACGCGCTGCCAGTGGGCGTGCCACTCAGCATCGAATTGCGGTCAAAAGCGCTGCGGGAGGGCTATCCGGACGCACGCGAACGGGCGAAGGTGGTGGCTGATGCAACGCGGCGGTGGCTGGCCTCTTATACACTCCAAAACACCAAAGTGCTCCGGGCTTGACCCTGAGCCCAAGGAGGACGCGTCTTTGTTTGGGACTTCTGGGCTCCGGGTCAAGCCCGGAGCACTGTTGGAGCGCAGGGGAGCTAAACCTGCGAAAACCCGCCATCGATCAGAAATTCCGAGCAAGTCACAAAACTCGCCGCTTCGGATAGCAGATAGACAACGCCGCCGCCCAACTCGTCAGGGCGGCCCATACGGCCAATCGGGTGGTTCGCGCGAATGCCAGCCATCGCCACTTCGCGCGACGGGACCGCTCCGATCTCGACATAGCGGTCGATGATGCCGCTGAGCATCGCGGTGTCGATTCCGCCGGGGTGCACGCTGTTGACGCGGATGTTGTAGCCAAGGGCGGCAAACTCCGTACCAAGGCATTTGGAAAGCATCCCAACCGCTGCTTTGCTGGTGCAATAGGCCGCATTAAACGCCGCCCCGCGCAGCCCCCCGACGGAGGAGAAATTGACGATAGACGCCCCGCCTTTGCGCCGCTTCCCGCCTTCTTTGAGCAAGGGTAGCATAGCTTGTGTGCCGATGATGACGGCATCGACATTGACGGCATTGACGTGGTGCCAATCGGCCAGAGGCGTCTCTTCAAACTTGGTCACGATCGAAACGCCGGCATTATGAACCAACCCATCAAGCCGTCCATAAGCCGCGCGGATGGTGGCCTCGACCTCCGCCCAATTGGCCTCGCTGGTGACATCATGTTGCAGGTAAAGGTTGCACTCCACCCCGCCCCCGTCTGGTCCCAGATCAGTCGCAATGACTGTCGCGTGGGCGGCTTTCAGGGCTTTGCATATCTCACGGCCAATGCCGCCAGTGGCTCCGGTAACAAGGGTAATTGTTTCGGGCAAGGATATGGTCATGGGATCCTCCTAACGCGCAGTCCAGCCGCCATCGATAACAAGTTCAGACCCCGTGCAATAGCTGCTGTCATCCGACGCAAGGAAAAAGGCCGCGCCTGCAATTTCGGAAGGCTCGGCCAAGCGGCCAACTGGCGTTGCCTCAGCTGTCATATCGACGAGATCCTGCACCTTTTCGGCCATGCCCAGATTGACCCAGTTCTGAAAGCCGATTTGCAATAACGGCGTATGGACAAAACCAGGGTGAAGGCTGTTGACGCGGATCGGCGTCCGCTTGATCGCAAACTCTATTGCTACGGCCTTCGTCAACAGACGCACAGCACCTTTGCTGGCGTTATAGGGCGCAGTGTCAGCATAACCGACCAACCCCATGATCGATGCCATGTTGATGATCGATGATCCGAACGGCGTCGTCTTGCCAGTCTCGCTCATCAGTGGGGTGAAGGTCTTGATGCCGAGAAACACGCCGTCGACATTGACTGCCATCACTTTGCGCCACAGCACGAAGTCCATGTCTTCAACTGGCCCAGTGCCATCGATCCCGGCATTATTGACCAATATATCAAGCCGCCCGTGCGATGCGCGGATGGCTTTTTCCGCTGCCTGCCAAGCGTCCTCTTGCGTCACATTTAGTGAGATGTAGGACGCATCCGTCCCAAGGTCTTTCAGTACAGCAACCACATCGGCGTGCCCCGCCTCTGCCATGTCAGACAAGACCACGTTCGCCCCTTCCGCCAAATACCGCTGCGCCACCGCCAACCCAATTCCGCGAAGGCTTCCCGTGACCAGAGCCACTCTGCCTGAAAGTCTCGTCATACACCCATCATCCCTGCGGTTGTTGCGCCATCGATCACATATTCGCTGCCGGAAATGAACGCGGCTTCGTCGGATGCGAGATAGGCGACGAGGCCTGCGATTTCGTCGACTTGCGCCATGCGCTTGAGCGGTGCCATGCCTTCAAACTGCGCGCGTGCGGCGGCTGGATCAGGCGCGCGGTTGATGACGCCACGTATCATATCCGTTTCGACGACGCCGGGCAGGATCGCATTGCAGCGGATCTTATACCCTTGGTTGCCGCAATGAACTGCAATGGATTTGGTGAGTGCAACAACGGCTGCTTTGGTTACCGAATAGGCCATGAAATTGCCCATTGCGCGGTGGGCGTTCATCGAACTGTTGATAATGATGGACCCCGTCGCCCCGCTAGGATTATCCTTCATCATGGCAACGGCAGCCTTTGCAGTTAGCATGACACCGGTCAGGTTTACATCGAGGATAGATGACCAGCCCTCAACGCTGATCGACTCTATGCTGCCGTCGCCGCTTTCAACCCCGGCATTGGCGAAGGCGATGTCCAGCCTGCCATGGGTCGTCCTGATCTCGTCCATGACTGCCGCCCAACTATCCGCCGCTTGCACGCGGTGCGCGCGGAATGTGGCTCCGGTTTCAGCGCTGATAGTAGCAGCGGCCTCGGCGTTCGATCCGGTGAAAACCACCTGTGCGCCTTCGCTGGTCAAGCGGCGCACAGCCCCCGCACCAATGCCCGACGTTCCGCCAGTAATCAGCGCTACTTTTCCTTCCAAACGTCCGCTCATAATGTCTCTCCTGCTCATTAACTTGCATATTTATCTTGGGATGAAACCTATGCTTTACACAAGGTGACGTGCAATATGTATTCAGCCATTCTGATACGCATAAGAATCGATCTCGAGAGGATGCCATGACCGCGCAAAGCCTGATGTCTCGTTATTCCGAAGGCTTTGACCCGCCAGTGCGCGGTGACGTGATTACGGGGGATCGCTATACGTCGGCGGATTATATGGCGCTGGAGACAAAGAACCTGTGGCCGCGCGTTTGGCATCTTGGCGGGATGACAGCGGAGCTGGAGGAGGAAGGCGATTTCGTCTGCCACAATTTTGGCAAAGAGTCGGTGATCATGGTCAAACAAGCGGGCGGCGGCATCAGAGCCTTTTACAATTCATGCCGCCACCGGGGGAACCGGCTGGTCTTTACTGAAGTCGGCGGGGCGGACCATATCACTTGTTCTTATCACGGCTGGAAATATAGCGCGGACGGTGTTCTCCGCCATGCTCAGGACGCGGACGATATGGTCGGGGGCAACCCGTGCGGAAAGCTCAAGCTGATTGAGGTGCGTTGCGAAACCTGGGGTCCGTTCATTTTTTACACGATGGATGACGCGACAAAGCCGCTGCTCGAATGGCTGTCCCCCATCCCCGAACGCTTGGCCAATTACAGCATGGAAAATTGGGTGCGGGTGATGCATCTATCCGCAGATTGCCGGTTCAATTGGAAAATCATCCGCGATAATTTCAACGAAAGCTATCATTTACCGACCATCCATCCCGAACTGGGCACCTTCATCAATGACGGTTTGCCCGATACGGTTTTCGAAATGTATGACAGCGGCCACAACGGGATGTGGATGAAGGGGCATCAGGCAACAGGCCGAGTAGAAGCGTATAATAGCGGCGAAGTGCCAACCCCGCTTGATATGATTGCGCAGGCGTGGGGTCTTGACCCCGCAGACTATAAAGGCCGCAGCAATGACATTCGAGCCGACATTATCGCGGCGAAGCGGAAGCTTGGCCCGGAGCGCGGCTATCACCATTACGCAATGATGAGCGATCAGGAACTGGTCGATTATTATCATATTACGCTCTTTCCCAACTTGACGCTGACCATGGCGCCTGAGGCCTGCCAGATGCTGCGCACGGAACCGCACCCGACCGATCCAGAAAAATGCGTGTTTCAACATTGGTATATCATGCCCCCGATTGAAGGCATGAAACAGGTGGAAACGCCGATTGGCACGCTGCCATTCAAATGGGCCGAGCATGTCCATTCTGTTCACGGTGACGGACAGTCGCTGGGCGCAGTCGCGGATCAGGATTTGAGCATTGGCACTAGCCAGCAACTGGGGCTAAACTCGCGCGGGTTCGTGGGCTGCACGCTGGCGCATCAGGAAAAGCGGGTGCAGCGGTTTCATGAATTGCTCGACGATCATGTTTACGCGCGCATTTGAGAGGACGCATTATGGCTGACGCAGACCCCAGAATTGATATCGGCAATGGCCGTCCTGAACGGACGCATTGGGCCAAGTTGCTAGCCACAGATTCGCGGCCGGCACCTGATTTCCTGACGACTGAATCTTACCAGTATCGAGGGTCCGAACCTGTCAAAGTGGATCGCTATACCAGCGAAGACTTCGCCCGCGCCGAACGCGAAAAAATGTGGCCACACGTCTGGCAGTTTGCGGCACGTGAGGAGGACATTCCCGAAAGCGGCGACTTCGCGGTTTATGACAATGCCGGGCGTTCTTACCTTATTTCGCGGCAGGACGACGGATCGGTCAAGGCCATGCACAATGTCTGCCTCCACCGCGCGCGCAAGTTGCGGTTGGAAGACGGCGTCGCGGACAAATTCACTTGCCCTTTCCACGGCTTTTCATGGAACAAGAACGGCACTTATGAGGGAAATCCCTGCGGCTGGGATTTTGAACATCTCGACGCGCAAGAAATGAGCCTTCCAGAAGCCGAGGTTGCGCGCTGGGCTGGCTACATCTTCATTCGCGAAGAGAAAGGAGGGCCAAGTCTTGAGGACTATCTCGCCCCGCTGCCCGATCATTTCAAACGGTGGCGGCATGAGGAATGCACTACGGTGATTTGGGTCGGCAAGGAAGTGAAGGCCAATTGGAAAGCGACGATGGAGGGCTTCATGGAGGCGTGGCACACCGTCATCACGCACCCTCAAATCCTGCCCTTCACGGGCGATTGCATTGGGGCTTACTGGACTTGGGGCGACAATGTGAACGTCAATCACACGCCCTTTGGCGTACCCTCTTCGCATCTGGATGTGAGTGGCAAGGACGAACAATGGATTGTCGATGAATTCATCAAATATAACGGCCGTTCAGCGGATAATTATGACGCAGACAACCCGATGGCGGTCACTGTGCCGGACGGGATGACAGCACGCGAAGCCCTGGGCGCGGCAATGCGCGCAGCTTACACCGCATCATCTGGATATGATCATGACCACGCGACGGACGCCGAATTGCTGGACGGGCTGGTCTATAACGTCTTCCCGAATTTCGCGCCTTGGGGTGGGTTCATGCCCAATATTGTCTACCGCTTCCGCCCCGGCCGGACGCCTGACACGTGCCTGATGGAAGTCCGCATTCTGGCGCGCGTCAAAAAGGGCGATCCCATGCCGCACGGTGTGCCGATGAAGCTGCTTGGCCCTGATGATAAATGGACGGCAGCGGACGAGCTGGGCATCCTCGGCGATGTGTTTGAACAGGATATGGAAAACCTGCCCTTCGTTCAGCAGGGCATGCATGCGTCTAAGACTGGCAAAATCCAGCTCGCTAATTACCAAGAAATCCGCATCCGCCATTTTCACCAAACGCTGGATAAATATCTGGCCGGAGAAGCATAACGCTCGCCACGTTGCGTTTTAATGAGACGCCCTTAAACCCTTCTGAAACGCGCATCATATTTGCGGTTCAGGAGAGCGAGGTCCCGCGGCCCATGTCATGGCGCGAAGATATCAATGCGGTGAGAGTGTCTGGTCCTAACGATGTCCGCCGTGCAGCAGAGGCACTGCACAGCCTTGCGATTAACACCGCCAATATGCGCGCCGCGCCGTCCCACAATATTGCCGACAAAGTAACGCCGGTTGATGTGGACGGAACGATCCTTGCGCATGATGTATTCGGGTGGGAGGACAAGGCCCAAGCGTGGTGGAAAAACACGCGCATCGCGCTTAACTCCCCTCTCACAGCGGGATGTCGCTACGAAAGCGAGCCCTTTTGGGTCAATGCCGACGGCTTTCGCACGCGTCAGCCCAACCATTATCTGGCCCCTATTGACCTCAGCAATTTTGAGAACCGCGCGATGACAAAATCCGCGATTGTGGTGCCAGTGCATTTGCCATTTGGCCAAATCGGAGCGGTTAGTTTCAATCCAATTGATCTAACCAAGACTGATCTGTCAGACGAGTTTGAACAGCATAGTGATTATTTCGGTATGCTGTCCCACACCTTCATTGGCAGCTATGTTCATGCCATGGGCGAGGCGCAGCGCCTGCCATCAGGATCGCGTTTGTCAAAACGAGAAGTCGAATGCCTGCGCTGGGCCTCAATTGGGAAAACTGATCTGGAAATCAGCATGATCATGGCTCGCAGCCGTGCCACGGTGAGGTTCCATATTCACAATGCCTCAGTCAAGCTCGACGCCGTCAACCGCAGCCAGACGGTGTTTAAGGCCGCGCAGCTGGGGTACATTACGCTGCCGGCCTAAAAAACAGAAGCAGCGCGATGATTTTGGCACGCGCACCTATTGCTTAGGCCAGTGCCTCTTTGCCGCCTCAACGGGGATAGTCTCACTATGACCCGCCACATCATTCTCACCGCGCGTCCAAACGGCGCGCCGACATCCGCCACTTTCGCGATCAAGGAAGGGCCAAAGCCCGTCATAGGCGAAGGCGAAATGCTGGTGAAGCCCCACGTGTTTTCGATGGACCCCGCCATCCGCGGGTTCCTTGATGATCGGCTGAGCTATTTGCCGCCCGTTGCGGTCGGTGCGCCCGTGAACGGGATGTCACTCGGCGAAGTGATCGAAAGCAATAACCCGGCTTATCCCGTCGGAGCCTTCGTGCGCGCGCTGGGCACGTGGTCAGAACATTGCGTTTTTACGGCGGACGCGCTGGGGCTTGAGCAAGTTCATCCTAAACCCGGCATTGATCTGGGCCATTATATGGGCGCGCTGGGGCCAGTCGGCCTAACGGCTTGGGTTGGACTGTTGCATGTCGCCAAAGCCAAGGCGGGTGAGACGGTGTTGATCAGTGCGGCGGCGGGAGCCACGGGCAGTGCCGTTGGCCAGATTGCCAAGATCAAAGGCTGCCGCGTTATTGGGCTGGTTGGATCAGAAACGAAAGCCGCTGCTATCCGCGATCTCGGATTTGATGAGGCGATCAATTACCGCACTGTGGCAGATCTAAGCAATACGATCCGCGCTGCCGCGCCGGACGGCGTAGATGTATATTTCGACAATGTCGGCGGCGCGACGTTAGAGGCAGCCCTCCCCCTCATGCGTATATTTGGTAGGATCGCTGTGTGTGGCATGATCAGTGACTACAATGACCAAGACAGCCCCTACGGCGTCAAAACGCTCTGGCAGTTGGTGGTAAATCGGATCACAATGAAGGGCTTTTTAACTTACGATTATCCCGATATCCTTGCGCAGGCGCAAGCTGATCTGGAAGGCTGGGTGACAAACGGACAGCTGAAACCCCTCACCAATATCCGCCACGGTTTTGAACAAATCCCCCTAGCATTTATCGATTTGATGTCCGGCCGCACCACAGGCAAAACACTCGTAACAATCTGAGGAGAGTGGAATGAGGTTGCAGGGCAAAAGGGCATTCGTCACAGGCGGCGCGTCGGGATTGGGTGAGGCGATCGTCCGCCGCTATGTCGCCGAAGGGGCTATAGTCACCATTGCCGACATTGACGTGCCAGGCGGAGAAGGCTTGGCCACAGAAATTGGGGCGCGCTTTGTGAAGCTTAACGTGTCTGAGGAACAGGACTGGCTGGATGCCTTTGCGGCGCTCGACCGTCTCGATATTCTTGTAAACAACGCCGGTATCACCACTCATGGTTCGATTGAGGATTTAACTCTTGCCGAGTTCCGCCATGAATTTGATGTGGACGTGGTGGGGGTCTTCCTTGGCTGCAAACATGTAATTCCGCTTATGAGAGGGGCTGGAGGCTCCGTCCTGAATATGTCGTCGATGTGCGGCGTGCGCGCGCAGGCGGATTTGGCGGCCTATAATGCGGCGAAAGCAGCGGTTACGCATTTGACCAAATCCGTCGCGCTTCATTATGCCAGTAAGGGTCACGGCATGCGGTGCAATTCCGTCCACCCCGGGGCCATCCACACACCGATCCTTGAAAAGGTGATGGCCCAAGTGGAGGACGGTCAGGCGCTTTACGACGGTTGGGTCGCGTCCCACCCAATTGGGCGGCTTGGCACGCCAGAAGAAATTGCGGCGATTGCAGTCTATCTCGGTTCGGACGAATCGGGTTTTACCACGGGCGCAGAGTTCCGAATTGATGGCGGCAGTTCGATCTGATGACAGAGGATTATCACGCGGTCATTGCTGAAAGCGACTTTCCGGAGGACGGCAAATATGCAGCGCAAATTGAAGGCTGGCATGTGCTGATTGCGAAAGTGGAGGACGACTATCACGCGGTGAATGACCGCTGCCCCCACGCAGCGTCCCCGCTGTCCACTGGGCGCATCCGGCGAGGGGCAGTGATGTGCCCCCTGCACGGCGCGCGGTTTGATTTGATGAGCGGGGCTTGTGTCGGCGGTCCCTATGAGCCCTTACGCAAATTTCCACTGCGTATACGAGATGGCATGATCGAAGTTGCTGTTCCCAATACTCCGCCCGGCATGGCCGACACGCCGGTGAAGATTGCCTGAAATAAAGGAGAGACGCGATGTTGTTTGAAGGCCCTTTGGAAGACCGTATCGCCATTCGCGAACTGTTGGAGGCCTATGCTGATGCGGTATCGCGCTGCGACGCGAACGATTGGGGCGACTTATGGGCAGAAGACAGCGTCTGGAGCCTACCCGACTATCCCGAATTTCCTGACACGAAAGGCAAGGCCGCAATTGTTGAAATGTGGATCGGTGCCATGTCCAACTATCCCGGTATCATGTTCCAAGCCTGGCCCGGATCAATCAAAGTCGACGGTGACCGCGCGAAGGTGCGATCATGGACGTCCGAAGTCTATGATAAGGACGGCAAGGTCCACCGCGATCGGGGTCGGTATGAAGACGTTTGCGTGAAAGTGGATGGCCGCTGGCTATTTCAGTCGCGGTCGTTCCAGAATATCCACCGGCAGGAGATTTCGGGCGAGTAGCCCCGTAGTGCTCCGGGGCTACGCCCGGAGCACTACTAAGCATTTTCCTAAAATTCAAACCCGAGCGAAGCTCCAAAGCTGCGGGGTTCGCGTGCCGAGGCAAAGGACCAGAGGCCAGCGACTGTAAACGCCGCTGTCGTGCCGCGATCATCGGCCAGATTGCGGCCATAGACGGTGACCTTTGCCTTCGTGCCGCCAATGTCAAACTTGGCAGACAAGCTAGCATCCAGCAGCCCTTGGCGATCCGATTTCACGCGCGGATCATTGCCATTCACGATCACCGTGCCTGTCGGGGACACCGGAACCGTCAGGATACCCAGCGAAATCTGCTGATCATAACGGTCAATATAGCGGTATCCGATATTGGCCATAACGGAGCCGAAGCTAGTGTCGATGGTATAATCTGCGCCCAGAGCCGCTGTGATTTTCGGGCTGTAGATCAGGTTGTTGGCGGAATAATCAAAATTCCGGATGGCTCCAGCCAGCGTGTTGCCAACGATGAAACCCTTAAAGCCAGAGTCAAGATAGCCAATCGAGCCTGTGATGCGGAAACCATCGGCAGGCCGGGCCGTAAAGTCCGCTTCAATACCTTTGATGATGGCTGAACCGGCGTTGGATGTAATGGTCTGGTTGCCCGTTGGGCCGCCCGGGATCGTCGTGTTTTGCTGCAAATTGTTATATTTAGAATAGAAAGCGGCAAGGTTAAGCTGAACGCGCCGGTCCATCAAATCAAGCTTGGTGCCAATCTCATAGGAGTCCACCACTTCAGGCTGATAGGCGACATTGGCAGTGATTGCTGTGGCCGCGCGCGGAGAAAAGCCGCCGGACCTGTATCCGCGTGACCATGAGGCATAGAGCATCACATCATCGTTGGGGCGGTAATCCACGCCGACCTTAGGCGTGAACTTGCTAAACGTGCCGGACCCTTGGCCGACAAGACCAGTCGTTGCGAAGGCATTGCGGAGCTGCTTCTTGTCCCGCGTATAGCGCCCGCCAAATGACAGACGGAGCCGTTCCGCAAATTCCCAGTTAAAGTCCCCGAAGAAGGCGTAGGATTTGGTGTTGCCGTTGACCAGCTGCGAGTTGGGATCAGCTTGAATGGGGTCAATCGCCGTGTTGAACGCAAACAAGCGGGTATGCTGGAGCAGTTCATATTTGGATGAAAAGAGATAGGCCCCAACGACATAGTCAAAGCTATCCGAGAACTTACCCGCTGCACGCAACTCTTGGCTGAGTTGCCTGTAGCTTTGCTGGCGGCGCGTGTAATAAAGGTCTGTTGAAGACGCATCGAAATCCTGCGTCTGGTTTTCCCTTGACCGCCGATATCCGGATACCGACGTCAGCTTTACCCCACCCAGATCATAATTCATCTCCAGCGTCAGGGCTGGCGCTGAATAGTTGGACACGCCAAGGCTGGTGAAGGCGGTGTAAAGATCATTGGTGGTGTTACGGTTGCACTGCACCGCCGGAATGAACCCGCAGAATAATTCCGTTGAGTTTGTGATGTTGGCATTGGTCACGTCAAAACGCTGGATCTGCTTTTCAACCGTGAACACAGCGTCAAATCCGCTGCCTTCAGGTTGCACAAGGAAGGATACGCCGAAATTTTCGTTATTGCTGCCCCCGGCCCGCTTTCCCGTAATCCCGTTGCTATAGAAACCGTCGGTTTCATTGTGGAAATAAAAGAACTTGGCGGCAAAGGCGGACCCGATAATGGGCACGTTCACGACGGCGCGTCCGGCAAGAGACCCGAAAGAACCATAGCTGGCCTCAGCCTTCACCCCAAATTCTCCGGTAGGCCGCGTGCGTTTAATGTTAATCACGCCGCCAATGGTGTTGCGGCCAAACAAGGTTCCTTGGGGCCCGCGCAGCACTTCAATCTGGTCAATATCGAAAAAGTCAAAAAACTGGCCGGTGCTCGTGCCGATGAAGACGCCGTCGACAACCACGCCGACCGTCGGCTCCTGCGATTTTTCAACATCGGCATAAGTCAGCCCGCGAATGGCAAGGTTAGCCGCAGCGCCGCCAGAGTTCTGATTGGTGATCAGCAAATTGGGGGCGGCACCCATCAGGTCTCCGATATTAACTGATCCCTTGGCCTCAAGTTGCGCTGCATTGATCGCGGTAATGGCAATGGGCGTATCCTGCAGCGATTCTGACCGGCGACGGGCCGAAACGATGATTTCATTGGGGTCAGCGACTTCAGCTTCAACGGCATCCTGAGCAAAGGCTGCAGGCGCAAGGCCGATCAGACTGCTGGTACCGAGTGCGACCAGCAAGCTGCGTTTTACAAAATTGACGTTCATAGC
The DNA here is from genome assembly GCA_031376385.1 of Sphingomonadales bacterium. GTDB lineage: Bacteria > Pseudomonadota > Alphaproteobacteria > Sphingomonadales > Sphingomonadaceae > Aquisediminimonas. The sequence goes on along the minus strand of JANMDQ010000026.1, from coordinate 10,508 downwards.
ATCCTCCCCACTTTGATCTGACCTTGCGTTGGCGCAGACCTGCTTAGTGTTCTGTTTCTGAGCGTGGATATGGAAGACTATTTGACCTTTGCTAACTGGGACTTGTTACAGGTGCCCGGCCGGAAAATCACGGTTGAACGTTTCGCAGTGCCCGAAACTGCGGTTCTTGGCATATTTCGGCACCTTAAGGCGCACTATCCACCCGAAGGCCGGTGAGCCTCATCCGACCAATCCTGACGCTTCGCCCAATCGCGCAGGGTTTCAAATTCCATCTCGGGCAGACGTTCCTGCATATAGTCAGTGTTGACCTTGAACGGCTGGTTGGGCGAATCATTATTGAAATGGTAAAAGGCAGCGATACCTGCCGAATAGGGCGCGCGTTGCTCTTCGGGCATACTTTCGCCCAAGGCCGCGACGAGATAGTCACCAAATTCTTCGGGGGTGCAGGGATCATATTTGATTGACCGGCCAAGCACGTCAGAAAGGATCTCCGCCACTTGCGGGGAACGCAGCCGCTCCGGTCCGCCAATGTTCATCCAGGCACCTTCCAGATCGGGGCGATCAAGCGCCAGCACCATGACCTTTCCGACATCATCCAAGCTGATCCAGTTCGATTCCAGATGCGGCTTATGCGGATAAACATAGCGGTCTTCGTGCATGATGAAGGGCCGCGCCCAATTGGTCAGCAGATTGTCCATGAACAACACTGACCCAAAGACGGTGGCGGGCACGCCTGATCGCCACAGCGCGTTGATGGCAGTCGTGTTGTTGGCATAGGTGAAAGCATCGCCGGGCTTGTCGGGAATCCAGGCTGAGGTGTTCCAGACGAACCGCTTAGCTCCAACTTGCTGGCTCGCCGCCCCGAGCAATCCGGCCAGCTCGGCGCGCGTCGCACGCATTTGGAGCGGGTGAGTGAAAAAGACGGCGTCGGACCCTTCGAGCGCAGGCACAAAAGTGGCTGGATCGCTCAGATCAATTTGCCGCGTTTCAATGTCAGCATTGGTTGGGCCAAGGTCAGGCTTTTCGCTGCGTGACAAGGCCCGCACTTGGTGCCCCGCAGCAACCAATTGCCGTATTTGCGCCAGCCCCTGCCTGCCGGTTGCGCCGATGACTGAAACCAATGCCATGCTCTTTCTCCTCATTCCCGGTGGACAGGCTACCCCTCGACGCGTCGCCATTCAGCTAATGATTATGGTAGGAAGAGCTATGGCCAGTGGCACCTATGAATGCGAACAATCGACCAACATGAGGCTTAGAGGATTGCATGGAAATTTCAGACGTCGTCTCGATCAACGACCTCATTCGGTTCCAAGCACAGGAGCGCGCCGATCAGGCCGTATTTGTATTTGAAGGGAGCGAAACCAGTTACGGCGAATTGCACCGACGGAGCAGCCAAGCCGCCAACGGTCTTGCTTCCCTCGGTGTAAGGGCTGGTGATCGCATTTCCTATCTGGGGAAAAACACCGCGACCTATTTTGAAATATTGGCCGGCGCCGCAAAAATCGGCGCCGTGATGACCCCGATCAATTGGCGTTTGGCCGCGCCAGAAGTGGCCTATATTGTTAATGACTGCACCGCGCGGATACTCTTCGTCGGCGCGGAATTTGCCGACTTGGTCCGCGAGATCAAACCGCAGCTCAACTTCGTTCAAACGATCTTCGGGATCGAGGGCGCGGACGGGGATATTCCAGACTATGGGCAGTGGCGCAACCGCTATAGCGACACCGATCCCGGCGTGCCGTGCAGATCGAATGATGATGCGATCCAGCTTTACACCTCAGGCACAACGGGTCATCCCAAGGGCGCGATCATGACCCATGAGTCTATTCTGATCAAACGCACCGCCGAACAAGAGGCAGCCTTGCAGGATTGGCAACGCACTGTGCCCGGTGAAACCAGCTTGCTTGCCATGCCCTGCTTTCACGTCAGTGGCACGCTTTACGGCATGTCAACGATCCGTAACGGCGCAACGGCCATTGTTGTGCGCGAATATGATCCAAGCCAAGCGCTGGATTTCATCGAAAAATTTGGCATTTCAAAGGTCTTCATGGTGCCTGCCGCCATCCAGATCATGCTGAACCATCCCCGCGTTGCGGAGATTGATTTTTCAAAGCTGAAATATATCACTTACGGCGCGTCGCCCATCCCGCTCGAACTCATGAAGCGGAGCATGGAGGTATTTGGCTGCGGCTTTGTGCAAATGTACGGCATGACGGAAACATCGGGAACAATCGTCGCATTGAACCCGCAGGATCATGACGTGAATGGAAATGCGCGCATGCGATCAGTAGGACAGTCGCTGACTGGCGTCGAAATCAAGATCATTGATGAGGGCGGCAATAGCGTGGCCACGGGGCAAGTGGGCGAAATCGCAACGCGTTCGGCACAGAATATGAAGGGATATTGGAACCTGCCCGATGCAACAGCGACCACCATTGATTCAGGCGGCTGGCTGCGCACCGGCGACGCAGGCTATTTGGATGAAGATGGCTATCTTTACATTCACGACCGCGTGAAAGATATGATCATTTCAGGTGGCGAAAATGTTTACCCGGCTGAAGTCGAAAACGCGATCTACAACCATCCAAGCGTTGCAGACGTCGCTGTCATAGGCATTCCGGATGAGAAATGGGGCGAAGCCGTCAAGGCCTGCGTCGTCCTTAAGAATGGCGCAGACGTCTCAGAAGCGGATGTCATTGCCCATGCCCGCCAAAGCATCGCAGGGTATAAATGCCCGAAATCTGTCGACTTCATCGCAGCACTCCCCCGCAACCCGTCGGGCAAAATCCTGCGCCGCGAACTGCGCGCGCCTTATTGGGAGAGCAAGAGCAGAGCGATCAATTAAAGCAGCGCGCCCTCAAGCGCCTGCCCGCATTGCCCATGTTATCCCGCGGCGGAGAAGCTCATAATAAACCGGATAATTCCATGAGCAGCGTTCGGGCACTGGATAGAAATCCTGCATACCCGGCAGGTCGTAATGGCCGCGGCAATGGCCGAGCGCGTTATAAACGACGCGCCCCTTCCCGATGTCACGGGTGTAAAGGATCGGCACTACAGTTTCGGGCCAACTATGATCGACGAAACCCTCGGCCTTGCCCTCAAATCGAGTTTGAAGAAGTGTATCGATATCAGCAGTGGTATGCGACAGGTAAAGTTCGTCATTCGTCACGAAATCGACGATGCCGCGCGTCAGTTCATGGTCATGATTGGCGACTTCCACGGTGAAATTACCTATCGGAGGGTGCGCCTTGAACTGTGTGCCGAGCATGTCCATCACATCGGGGCGATCATTGGGCGTATCGACGCCTGTATCAGTAAATTTCAGGATGGAGTTGGTGCCATGGAGCGCTAGCCATTTGCCACCGGCGTCCACCCATTTGCGAATGGAGGCCGCCTCTTCGTGAGTGGGCAGGAAATCACACGTATAAGTGATCAGCATCGTGCACGCGTTCAGCCGCTCAATATCAGCATAATCGCAGGCAACCGTTGTGCGTATTTCCGGATGTTCCGCCAGTAGTTTCAAAATTTCGAGGCGTGCAAAATCGATATCGTGATATTTGCCGACAGCGACAAAATGGGCGTCGATGCGTTTTGTCATTGTCTAACTCCTAATCGCGCTGCCACCGTCCACGTTGAGATCAGTGCCGCTGGTGAAGCTCGACTCATCGCAGGACAGAAATATGATGGCCAAGGCCACTTCTTGGGATGTGCCAACGCGGCCCATCGGGTGGGCAGAGGCCATGACGGACTCAATTTCTTCAGGGGTCGCTCCGCCTGCGTTCAGATAGCGATCATACATGGGTGTGCGGATGGCCCCGGGATGCACAGTGTTCGCACGGATGTTAAGCCCACGTGCCGCGCAATCGAGCGCCACTGATCGTGTCAAATGAGTGACCCCTGCCTTTGAGGCGCAGTAAGCAGCCATATTCGGGTTCGCGCGGTGCGCCAGCATGGACCCCACATTGACGATAGTGGCAGGCTCACCCGCCGCCGCTAAAACTGGAATCGCAGCACGGCAGCCATAGAATGTGCCGTTCAAATTGATGTCGATGTGGCGACGCCAGCTATCCAGATCAACGTCAACTGTGTTTCCGGGTTCTGAGATGCCTGCGACATTGCAGAGTGTAGTGATCTTGCCAAAGCGCGTGACTGTTGCAGCAACAGCGGCCTCCCAAGCGACTAGATCGCAAACGTTGAGCAGAGTCGCCTCGGCATTGGGGCCAAGTTCTGCGGCCAGCACCTGAGCTTTATCCAGTTGAAGATCACCCAGCATCACGCTGCCGCCCTCGGCAATCATCATGCGGCCGACTTCGGCCCCGATTCCTTCTGCTCCGCCAGAAATTAGCGCGACCTTGCCCTGCATCCGCCCCATATTATCGCTCCAATATCGCGACACCGGACAGGCCGGGCGCACCATAAACATGGCTGTAGGCCGTCTTTGGCGAATTCGGAACCTGCCGCGCGCCGCCGCGACCGCGCAACTGCACCGTATTTTCGTAAACCTGCCGCAACCCGGACGCACCTATCGGTTCACCGCACGCGAGGCAGCCGCCATCAGTATTCACGGGCAAAGTACCGGCAATCTCAGTGCGACCCTCGGCAAGCCATTGTTCCTGATCGCCGTCTTTGCAGAAACCGTTTTCCGACATGTGCATGATTTCAGCCCCTGACTCTGTATCCTGAAGCTGCGCCACATCAATATCCTCTGGGCCGATCCCCGCCATTTTATACGCAGCGTTGGATGCCAGAACAGTCGGTTTGCCGCCATTGTCGATGTCCACAGAAGGCGCAAACACTTCAAAGGATCCGGGGGGGCGTGTTCGCACGGCAACGCTGGCCAGTTTTACAGCGTCGGCACCCAATTCCCTGACCTTCTTTTCGCTCGCCAAAATAAGCGCTACTGCGCCTTCAGCGGGCGAACAAAACATATATTTCGTCAAAGGATCATTGATCATGGGCGAATTCAAAATCGTATCAAGGTCGACCGGCGAACGCCGCCAAGCGTGGTCTGCCCTTTCCCCATTGCGAAACGCCTTTTCTGCGACGCGGCCCAATGTGGTGCGGCTGATCCCGTGCAAATGCATATAGCGCTGAATTTTGAGCGCGAAGAATTGCGTCGTGAGCATCATCCCGGTTTCGCCATACCAATCGGGCAAGCCCCAATCGGCGGGTTTGGCATTGAAGGCACCGCGTGGATGCTTGTCAAAGCCGACCGCAAGCGCAACATCAAACTCACCCGCCGCAATGGCATTGCGCGCCGATGACAGCGCGCTGCCACCCGTAGCGCAGCCATTGGCGACATTGATAAAGGGAAGGCCAGTGAGCCCCAATTCATTGACCATGATGTCGGCATTGCCCGCTGCTGCCGAACCGCCGTAAGCGCATTCGACATCGCCCCATTCAAGCCCTGCATCGGCCATCGCTTCGCGGACGGCGAAAACGCCTTGATCACGACCCGAACGGCCTTCTGTCCGGCCAAAGGGATGAATGCCGGCCCCGATGATATAGACGTCTCTCATGATTTTTTCTCCGGGCGGAAAGCATAGGTCGAACGGTGATCATCAAATGGCGCGACGACAAATTCCATCGCCATGCCAAGCTTCAAATCTTCCAGTTTGGCGTCAACGATCCGCGTCTCAACAATGGTTTCACCGGCCAGCTCAACGAAGCCGATCAGATAGGGCTCGAACATTTCGGGGCCGGTATAGGGTTCTTTTGGCTGGAAGTCCTGACGCGTCCATGACCATAAGGTGCCTGCCCGTGACAGGGGGTAAAGGTCAACGTCGCGCGCGGCATCACCTTGGGGATAGGGAAATATGATCTTGCCGCTTGGCAGCCGACCGCCGATGAGACGCGGGTCGGCTTCATCGGTCCACAGATTCGCTGCGATCGGTTTTAGAGCTAGGCTCATTGGTATTTCTCCCTCACTTTCGTAAGACATAGCCGTGATCAGTAGGCCCGCGCGACGCTTGAAAATGCTAGGGTGGCATTATGGCCATAAAAGCCACGTCATTCTGCTAGTGTTGTTCAGATGTGGCCTCAGATAGCCAAGGTGCATGGAGACAAGAGCAATAACGGCGGCCGACGGGCCCAGTTACCGCTATTATGTGCTGGCGATGCTGACGTTGACGTCAATGTTCAGCATTGTGGATCGACTCATTCTATCGATCCTGCTCCAAGATATTAAAACAGAATTTGCGTTCACCGATACGCAAATCGGCTTAATCACGGGTCTGGCATTTACGCTCTTTTATGTCATATTTTCGATCCCACTTGGCTGGATTGCTGACCGGAAAAACCGCAAGACCATCATTGCAGTCTCGCTTGCGGCGTGGAGCGCCATGACCGCGTTTCACGGGGCCGCCATCGGTTTCTGGACGCTGTTTCTTTGCCGGATCGGTGTGGGCATTGGCGAGGCAGGAAGCGGTCCAGCCTCAACCTCGATGATTTCGGATTATTTTCAAAAGCATGAACTGGCCAAAGCTTTCGGAATCCTTACATTGGGTGCAACCGCAGGCACGGGGCTCGGGCTGATGACAGGCGGCTTCATCGCCGACCTATGGGGCTGGCGGATGGCTTTTGTTGTGCTCGGCGTTCCCGGCATGGTGCTTGCTGCCGTGTTATATTTCACGGTTAAAGAGCCGGAGCGTGGTCGCTATTCTGAACCGAAGCCAAACAGCTCCACTAAAGACACTTGGCGTCAGACCATGGCCTCACTGGCGCGTAACACCATCTATCTACGCGTTACGATCAGCTATGCGTTTTTGAATGTGATCGGCTATGCCATGGCCCTCTGGCTTGCCGCGATCATGATCCGCAACTTTGGCCTCGCCACATCACAAGTAGGATTTTATCTCGGCCTGGCCTTCATTGTCGGCGGGATACCCGGGCCGATCTTGGGCGGATATGTTGGTGACATATTGGCGAAGAAGAATCCCAAATGGCGGGCATGGCTGCCTGCCATCGCGGGGCTGATATGCCTGCCTATCTATTTTATCTGTGTGATCATGACGACCAGTTTTCTGCCGTTCATCGCGCTGTTTTGCCTCGGATACTTCATATTCCTGTTCGCCACGCCGTCAACATTGGCGCTGATGCAGTTGTCAGTCCGGCCGGGGCAGCGCGCGTCCGCCTTGGCCATTGCAATGCTGCTCAACAATCTGATCGGTCAGGCCATTGGTGCCTTTCTGGTGGGATCACTCAGCGATGCATTGGCACCGGCTTATGGCAACATGTCGCTCAACTATGCTGTCATTTCTATCTGTATCGTCTTTGGCGTTCCGGGCTCGTTCTATTATGTGTGGACGGCTGCGGCGATCAAACAAGACTGACGCAACCCCCCCCCCCCCTCCAAAAGACCAATGGCCGTCGATCTGACCTGTGATATGCTTTTCGAGGTTCGATTGGAGAGTCGGTAAATGGTTGAAACGATTACAGGCCACAACAGGTCCAACGGCATATCTTATAATGATTTGCTGGCGCTCGATACCGTCAAAGCGCCAGCCGTTTACTTTGAAGACTCACCGATCCCGCCCGGGGTTACCACTGTGGAAGTCAGCCGTTTCTGGTCAAAGGCGGAGCATGATCTGGAAGTAGAGCGGCTGTGGAAACGCGTGTGGCAAATGGCCTGTCACGAAGACGACATCCCCAATGTTGGTGATACTCATGTCTATGACATTGCAGAGCTTTCTTTCCTGATCGTCCGCATATCTGAAACCGAAGTCAAAGCCTTTCCGAATGCCTGCCTCCACCGTGGCCGTGCGCTGTGCGATACGCACCGCAAGGGATTAAAAGTGCTGCGCTGTCCGTTCCACGGCTGGTCATGGCAGCTTGATGGCGAATTGAAGGAAGTTCCGGCGCAATGGGATTTCCCAACTGTAACTAAAGAAGAATATTCATTGCCTCCAGTCAAAGTCGGGCATTGGGGTGGCTGGATATTCATCAATCCCGATCCGAATTGTGAGCCGCTGGCCGACTACCTCGGCGATATTGACCGCCATTTTCAACGCCCCTTTTCTCAGCGGTATAAGGCCGCGCACATGGTCAAGCGGCTGCCGTGCAACTGGAAAGTGGCGCAGGATGCTTTCATGGAATCCTACCATGTCATCGGAACGCATCCTGAGCTGTTGCCGACATTTTCGGACGCAAATTCCAAATATGATGTCTGGCCTAACATATCCCGCGCAATGTCTCCATCTGGACCGCCCAGCCCGCACACAGACTTGATCAACCCGGACATCACAGCCTTTCCCGACGGCAAACTATTTTTAAGCTTCGTCCATCCGATCAGCAAGCATGTGTTCCGCCGGATTGAGGAAAACCGCGTCGAAGTGACATTGCCGAACGGCAAAACTGGCGTATTCGACATGACGGCCAATCATATCGAAGGCGATGTGCAATCAGCGGACCCGCATATGTGCAACTGGATCGGTGGCAAGATTGCGGCGGGGGACGAAGAAATGCCTGCAAGCTTCGCCACGGACTCGCCGCAGGCTTACCGGCAAGCCTATGCAAACGGCAGGCGCGATTTGCTGCGCCCACAATTTGGCGATGCCGTTGACAGCATTAGCGAAGCTGACCTCGTAGATGCAATTTTCTACAGCGTCTTCCCTAATATTAGCCCTTGGGCCGATTATAATCCCATCTTTTACCGGTTCCGGCCGGACGGCAGTAATCCCGAACAATGCCTGCACGAAGTAATGTTCATGGTCCCTCTGCCTGATGGGGCTAAGCGCCCTGCGCCTGCCAAATGCACATTCCTTGATCTGGATGATGATTATACCAAAGCGACAGAATTTGGTAGTTATTTGAACAAAATCTTCAACCAGGACGGCCTCAATCACGCGATGGTTCAGAAAGGGCTGCACAACCATCCCAAGGGAGAAATCATCTTCGCCAGCTATCAGGAAAGCAAGCTGCGTCATTTTTACCAGACGCTGGACAAATGGCTGGGCAGTGAGGTTGCGCCGAGGAGCAAATGATACCTCGGCGAGTTGCAACCCCTTGCCGGGGAAGACAGGGTCAGTGAGTTGGGGGTATTCAAGCAGTGGAGGTTCAGTGGCGTAATCCGGCAATTCTTCTCGACGACGACGCTGCTTCTCCCTGCGACTCTCGGCCTGCATGGGCTTGGCGCGACCAGGTAGCAGCTGATAGGGCCGCACTGCGCAGCGCACCGACTTGCAATGACCAACGCCGCGCTTTCCGGGAACTTCGATCTCTAAAGTCGTCTCGCCGGTAGTTGCATCCTAGACAATCGCGACGTCGCGGTGCTGGAGGTTCTTCGCCTCAATTGGCCGTAGGCCGGTGTTGTTGAGGAACAGCACATAGTGATACGTCTGCTTTATACTTCATTTGTGACCGGCATGTAAGGGCTCACGCGCAGAAGCGCGTGTGGCCTCATAAAGCTGCTTATATTCAGCCGGACTGAACCAGGGCCGATGGACGATCTTGCCTTGCGCTCGGTAGGTGGCAGATAGACCGGGAAGATGATCGAGCCAGCCTTGACAAATGGCGGTTTTCAGAACCTGCCGCAGCGTCACGATCTCGTTGTGCAAACTGCTGCGTGGTGGTGGCTTATCGACCAAGGGGCGATTGCTGCGCGAGTCAGGATTGGTTTGAAGCCGCGAGGGCATCCGGTGAATGCGGTAGTCCTGCACCTTGCCTGCCGTCACCTTCGAAGCATCTAGCTCGCCGAAAAACGGCAGCAAGTGAACCCGCAATCGGATGTCGTGTCCATCGGTCGGCTTCTTGCTACGTTCGCCTTTTGTAATGATTTCATATTCGTGCAAAAATTAAGCCGCTGTCTGGGGGAAGCTCCTCTCGGACAGCAGGGGCCGCGTTTTAGCCTTGCCTCGAAGTTCGAGATAGTAGTCCTCGGAGATCTCCGTTGCCAATGAGAGACTATCGCACTTCGTTGTTGCGCGTTTCTGCTTACCCTCGGTTGACGCGGCACACCGCCAAATCCGGCCGTCACCGCGCCGGTAAAGCTGAACCTTGTCGTTCAAAATCTGATGCGTTTCCACGGGTCGTCTCCTAAACGCCGCTGATACTGACCTTTGGCCATCAGGTTTCTATAGAACCGTCAATTTGTGTTAGCTTTGTGTTAGCTTCAGAACGAACAAAAGCCCCGATCTTTAGACCGAGGCTATTCGTTATGTTTTTGTTTTTGTTAGGTTTTATTGGTTGCGGGAGTAGGATTTGAACCTACGACCTTCAGGTTATGAGCCTGACGAGCTACCGGGCTGCTCCATCCCGCGCCACCAAATTTGCGGCTGTACGGAGGAGCGAAGGCGGATAGCTCTCGCAAGGCCGAACGGCCGCCTCACCCTGTCGGGTGAGTTACCCCGCCGCGTCAAGCGCAGCAGGGCTTTCAAATTGTAAATGGGTTTTTCAACACCCCACGCGCGCCTGCTACAAAGCCTGGCAACGTCCTACTCTTCCGTTACTTAAGCAACAGTACCATCGGCGCTGACCGGTTTCACGGCCGAGTTCGGGATGGGATCGGGTGG
>JANMDQ010000016.1:0-36620 GCA_031376385.1 Sphingomonadales bacterium | reverse complement strand
AACCCTTCGTCAAGCTCAGGGTGAGCGGGGCCTGGACATCAGAGTTTTGCTTAGTAACCCAAATCCAGATTCACCAGTGGTTCCAATGCCTCGCCCTTCCGGTATCGAGCCAGATTTTCAAGGAAGCGCGCAGCGGACCGCTGATACATTTTGTCCTGTGCACGGCCTGACAGATGCATGGTGATATGGGCATTATCCAGCGACCAGAGCGGATGGTCAGCGGGTAGCGGTTCCGGATCGGTCACGTCGAGGAATGCAGCGCCGATGGTCCTTGCAGTGAGAGCCGCGACAAGTTCATCCTGATCCACGACTGTCCCGCGAGCGATATTGATAAGTGTAGCAGTCGCCTTCATCGCGTTCAGCTCATCCGCACCGATCATCTTATCGGTTTCAGGCGTGGCAGGCACCGCGAGGATGATCCAGTCGAACTCCCCCAGTTTTGCACGCCATTCGTCGGGGGCAAGTGTGGCAGGGCCGGGCGTGCGGCGGACGATGGAAACGTCCACGCCAAAGCCGCGCAACCGCTCGTCCACCAATTTCCCGATCGCGCCGTAACCCAGCAGCAGCGCCTTTGATTGGGCAAGTTCGACTTTGCCCGGTGAGTCCATCAGCCATTCGCGGGCATCCTGCGCGCGGACGACATCGCGGTAGCCCTTCGCGATGGTCAGCATCCCCATGATGACATATTCAGCGATGGTAATGGCGTTTATGCCCGCGCCATTGGTCACGACTGTGCCCTGCGCCTTAAGCTGGGCGAGCGGCAGGCCGTCGACACCGGCATAGATGCTGCTCAGCCATTTAAGGTCCGTCGCATTGGCAATGGCGGCGGCCATTGCGGCCTTATCCGTCATATCCAGCCAAGCAATTTCAGCGCCCGGCCCCATCGCCATGGCGTCACTGCGGGAGAAAAACCAACGTGGCACGACCCAGTCCGGCAGATGCGGGGCGAGCAGAGCTTGCGCCATGCCGGGGAGGATCGCGATGGTTTTGGTCATGATGTTTCTCCGTAAGTGGCCCCTCCGTCACCGCTTCGCGGTGCCACCTCCCCAATGCAAGTCATTGGGAAGGATTTACCTGAGAGTTCCTCCCCATCGACCCTGAGCTTGTCGAAGGGCGATGGGGAGGTGGCAGTCCGAAGGACTGACGGAGGGGCCGCTGACGGAGGGGCCGGGGCCACTTTACCAATCACAACCAATCGCTCCTCAACAACACCAACAATCCCTTCAGCAACAGCCACCACATCGCGCAAAACATCCTGAGCTGAAATCCGCAGAGTATCAACCCGGTGCAGCTTCCACCACCCATCGCGCTTTTCATCACGTTGCGGCTGATCGCCAAAGTCATGCGATCTTCCGTCAATTTCAATCGCGAGATTGGCGCGCGCGCAGTAAAAATCGAGCGTGTACGGCGGGAAGGGATGCTGGCGACGAAATTTATGACCACCCGGAGATGCGCGCAGGATTTGCCAGAGGAGGACCTCAGGCAAGCTCATATCCTGGCGAAGAGCTTTTGCGCGTTTGACGGATTGAGCTGTTTTGCGTGGTCTCATCGAAGTGCCGCTCCACCACTCGCCACGCGAGCGGTCCCCCTCCCCATCGCAAGACGATGGGGAGGATTTTCCGAAACAGCTCCTCCCCAATGACTTGCATTGGGGAGGTGGCACCGCGAAGCGGTGACGGAGGGGCCGCTGACGGAGGGACCAGTTTCACTCAACGCTAATCCGCCAATCCCAGCCCAGCGGATCGCCGTCCATCACCTCGACACCCGCTGCAATCAGGTCATCGCGGATTCGGTCTGATGTGACGAAGTCCTTGGCGGCGCGGGCTGCATCACGTTTAGCAATTCGGCGGGATACTTGTGATGGAGTAATTTCGTAATTGGCAGGTCGCTTCCGCAGCCGTTTCCTCTGTTCCATTCGTAATCCAAGAGGCCAAAGCATTGCGCGAATTGCAGTGAACTGAAGTTCGACGTCCATACCTTTTTGAGATAAGGCTTGTTCAAGAACCGTCAGCGCCAAGGGTGTGTTCAGATTTTCTGATAACGCCAAGTCAAACCTCTCAAGCATTGCAAAGAAGTCTGGACTGCCTAGCAGATGTTGTGCGCTGCGAGCAAAAGTTCTCGTGCTAGGTATGCGCCCAGAAGTCGAATTCGCTAAAAAGTTATCCTTAAGACTTTGAGTCGCGGACAGAATTCTTTTTAACCTCACCTGAGCTGCAAGGAGCCCTTCCCACGTAAACTCCATTTCGCTCCGGTAATGCGCCTGAAGGCACATCAGGCGATACGCCAGTGGATGGAACCCGCGATCGATCAGCGTTTGCAGGCGCAGAAATTCGCCTGATGACTTGCTCATCTTCCCGCGCCGGTCGATCAGGAAATTATTGTGCATCCAGATGGTCGCGCCGCTGTGATCGCAACCGCCGTGGGCCTGGTTCTGCGCAATTTCGTTGGGATGGTGAATTTCCCGGTGGTCAATGCCGCCAGTGTGAATATCGAACGGATGGCCCAGCAGCTGCTGGCTCATCACGCTGCATTCCAGATGCCAGCCCGGCGCGCCGCGGCCCCAGGGAGAGTCCCATTCCATCTGCCGCGTTTCGCCCGGCGGCGTTTTGCGCCAGATGGCAAAATCTGCTGCGTGGCGTTTGCCATCCACAGCGTCGATCCGGCCTTCGCCGTCCTCCGTTGCCGCGCGAGCCAGCCGCCCATAATCCGGAACAGTCGACATATCGAAATACAGGCCGCTTTCCAGTTCGTAACAATGCTTGTCGGCAATGGCCTTGGCCCAATCGATCATCGCGGGCACATAATCTGTCGCTTTGGGATGCTGAGGCTTGCGGATGTTCAGCCGCGCCAGATCAGCCTCAAAATCCGCTTGATAGAATGCGGCGATGTCCCACGCGGTTTTGCCTTGGGCTGCGGCGGCTTTCTCCATCTTGTCATCGCCAGCGTCGGCATCACTCGTCAAATGGCCAACGTCGGTAATGTTGATGACATGGTTCAGCTGATAGCCCTTGTAACTGAGCACCCGGCCCAGCGTGTCGGCAAAAACATAGGCGCGCATGTTGCCGATATGCTGATAATTATAGACCGTTGGCCCGCAGCTGTACACGCTGGCTTTGCCGTCATGCTGGGGTTTGAACTCCTCCAGTTGGCGGGTCAGGCTGTTGAACAGGCGAAGGGGGGAGCTGTCTTGCATCGCGCCCCAATCGCTTGGTTGAAGGATTTGGTCAACATCAGAACTCAACCGTTCTTCGGCGAAGGCCGGAGCGTTATCCGATTAAAGCTCCGGCCTTCGCCGGAGAACGGTTTAATCACTGCGGGGCAGGGGCGGCCTCTTCCTCCTCGCGGTCATCATCAATGGCCCAGAGGTCATCATTGCCAGCGCCGGTCACCGGATCGTCAATGATGGGCTGATACCCAAGCGCCTCAACATCCTTCAGCTGGATGAGGGCGAGGGGGAGAACAACTCCGCCGCCGCCGCCGCTTTCGGTCACGGTATTGCGATTGATCGTATCGCGCGTGATGCCAATTTGATCGAAGCTGACGGCGCAGCTTGCGGGGTTCAGGATCGCGCAGCCGTTGATGGTGGAGGCCGAACCGAACAGACCAGTAAAGCCAACGAGCGGCAGGGCTTTCAGGCCAGTGATGAAGCCGCCAACCGGGTTGACGAACCGTCCATTGACCGCGACTTGCATCGGATTGGTTCCGCCCTGAATGACGCTGAACCCGCCCGCGCCGACGGTGAAGCCGCGCCGGGCATCGAACTTGTTCACAGGGTTGATCGAATTGACCCCCGTATTCTGGATGATCAACGTCGAATTGAGCAACGTCGCGCGGATGCCGCCTGCTTGCAGATAGCCGCCATCATTCACTGCACCGTCATTCCGGCCCGCCCGGTCACTGATCGCCTTGAGATCAAGCGCTGCGGTAAAGTCCGCCAGCGCCGCGCTGGATGAGGCGACGATGTTGCGGCTGGTGAGGTCCAACGTGCCTGCCAATCCGCTGGCCCCGTTGAGTGTGATGGACCCAGCGTCAAGGATTTCCACCGCTTCGTCACCGCGAATGGCGATGGTGTTGCTATCCGTCAGCCCCGTGAAGGCTGCGGCCCCAATCACACGCACCTTGCCGTCACTGGTGACTGAGAAGCGGCCCGATGCGTTGATGTTCGTGCCACCCACGATGCTGAGCGCATCAATGATCACGTCGGGTGCGCGGGCAGAGTTGAACGCCGTCGAGGCTGGGCCGCCGATGACCGGCGCGATGACCGCGATGTTATTCGCAAATATCCGCTGCGCCTCTGCATTGGAAAGCCCGTAATTGCCCGTAATGCTGCCGCCAGTGCCACCGATAAAGGTTTGGCGCGTGCCAGTGTTGGTAAGCGTCACGGTTCCAGTCGTTCCCGTCGTGCCAATCCGCGCGGTGCTGGGGTTGATGACCAGATCAGCCGAGCGGATCGCGACTGCATTGCCCGTCGCCACGCCTTGAAGCCCGAACGTGCCCGCAAGACCGACCGATAGATTGCCGCTCGTCGCAGTGAGCGCGCCGAAGTTCACGCTACCCAGCGAAGTCAGATCAATGGACGTGCCCGTCGCCGTCACGGTCCCGCCTGCGCGTAGATCAGTGCTGACCAATACGGCACCATTCGACGAAACCGCCGCGCTGGCTGAAATGTTATTAGCGGCTGAAAGCGAGCCTGCTGTAATCGCGCCATTCTGCGCGCCCAGCAAAATGCTCGATCCCGCGCTGTCGCCGTCAAGAACATCGAAGCGCAACGTTGGAGAATTGCGCAGTGCAAGATTATCAACGTCTCCGCCCGTGCCGCGTGCTGCGCCATTTGTAACGGTAATGCCGCCCAGCGCATTTATCGTCAGGTCATCCCCTGCCGAGACGGATGTGAGATTTGCGGTGCCCTGAGTTTGCACCAAAATGTCTCCGCCTGCCGTCCACGCGCCGGTGCCTGCCACGCTGCTTCCTGCGATGCCAAGATAACGGCGGGCAGAGGCAGTACCCAGTGTCGCTGCGCGATTTGTGGTGATGAAGATATTACCATTCCGGGTGCCGCCATTGGCGTCAATGAACGTGCCAGCGGCTTGGGCTGCGGCAATGGTCGCTAGGCCGTTTGAACGCACAAGAATGTCGCCGCCTGCGCTGGCATTGTTGGTGATATTAGTCGCGCCTGCGAAATCCAAATTCTGGATAGCGACGTCGCCAGTGCTGGTCACTGTGCCCACCGTCAGGTTGCCCGTAGCGACGGAAAGATTGGCGAGGCCTACAGCACCGATGGTTCCAATCGTCATGCCACTATTAGAGCTTGCATCAAAAGTGCCGCCCGCTGTTGATGAGGTTCCTGTAATGGGCGCCGTCGCTGAAAGTTGAGTGAAGCTGCCAGACTGGATTGTGTTGAAATCAATCAACCCGCCTGCGCCGACGCGAATGAACCCACCGGCTCGCGAATTGCCAAGGACTGCGTCGGCGACCGTCGTGATATCAATATTGCCGCCAGTGATAATGGTATTGATGCCAGTTTCAAAACGATTGGCCGTCGCGGTGAAATTCCGGCTGGCCTCAGCATGCGTGACTGTCAGGTTGTTCGTGATGGTCAGCACGATATTACTGCCGTCACCTTCATTATCAGTGCCAGTGCCAAGCGAACGGAGATCGCCCACTTGCGCGCCCCCAGTGGTGGTGATTCGAATGTCATCGCCCACGGAAACCCCGGCAAAGATCAGGTCGCTGCCCGTTGTCAGGGAAAAGTCATTGCCGACATTGATCAGGCCTGTTGTGATCAGCCCCAGAGTGTTCGAAATGCTGACACTGCCGCGCAGGGCGGACAAGTTTCCAGTCGTAATCGCGCCAACGGTTGCAATGCCGATGTCGCCAGCACTGGAAATAACATTGCCTGCGTTCAGCGTGGAGCCAGAGGTGAGAGAGATTGCTCCACTGGCCGTTGCATTGCCGGTTGTCAGGCCGGCTGCGTTGGCGGAGATTGTGGCACCTGAAGCTGTTGCTGTCAGCGTGCCCAGCGATGCCGCAGCCGATGTGACAATGTTGATGCTGCCATTCGTGCTCGTCACTCCGACCAGCGCCAACGTGCTCGGCGTATTCAGAACAAAGGGATTTGCTGATGTTATCAGGCCCGTGGAGATGGTGCCGACAGGATTGGTCAGCACGACGCTGCCTGTTGTTGCGGTGAGTGAGCCTGTCGTCATGCCTGTTGCTGACGTGATCTGAACATTATCACCACTGGAAATGATGTTGCCCGCACTGACTGATTGTGCGGCGTCCAGCCGGACCAACTGACCACCACTGACATTTTGTGCAGCTATTGTCGTGCCGCCAAGCGACACAGAACCTGTGGCCGATACGGCCCCACCGTAAGTTGCGGCGCCAGTTGTCGATCCAGCGGCTATATTTCCGCCCGTGTTGGTAAGGGCGCCGGACGAAAATGCGTCGTTTGAAACCATGAACAGCGCGCCGCCAGACGTTGCCGTTCCGCCGGTGATGGTTGCTGATGGTGCAGTGGGGGAAAGCGCCAGAGCCGTCAGCGCGTCGCCAGCGGACGCTACGCCGTAACTGATGTCGTTGGAAGATGAGATAAACAGATCATCATTGGCCGACACTGTGCCCACCGCGACCCGCCCAGTGGCGGACGTCGCGACGATATTAAAATCCGAACCAGCTGTTCCAAGCACAGTCGGAACATCATCAAAGAAATCCAAAAATCCGTCAAAACCATTAACTGGGACCAGCGCGATATCAAGTGTGCCGGTGCCGGTGCCTGTCGTGCTGCCATTCTGGATGCTGATCAGGCCAGTGCCTTCCACTAATATGTCATCGCCCGCTGTGATCTGGTTGATCGCGGCTGTGGTGCTGGATGTTATTCTGATGTCTTCGCCAGCGGTCAACTGGCCAGTGGACGTGATGCTATTGCCGCGGATTCCCAGCAACCGGCGCGCCTGTGCATTTGCGACGCTCACTGTGTTGCCCCCAGAAATATAAACATCGCCCGCAAAAATTTGTGCCCCGTTACTATTATTGATGTCGGTAAAAGTTCCGCCGCCCAATCGAATGATCGGCGCAACGCCGCGCGCATTTGCGGTCCCAATCGTGATGTTATTTTTGCCCAGCACAATCACATCAGCTTGGGCAGTGACGCTACCGATTGAAATATCACCGGCACCAAAATTTGCCCCGCCGAAAATGCGGCCAGATGTAACCGTTCCCAGTTGCAAGTTTCCGGATTGCGCAAGTGTAACAACATTGCCTCCGCCACCCAGAGAATCAACTGACACACCAGTAGCGCCGGTAATTGCAATTGCACCGACAGCTGTTGCAGATACTCCCGTCACTTGCCCATCTGCCGTCAGGTCAAGCGCGCCGCCCGATGTGATCGTGCCGAAACCGATGTCAGTGCCTGATTTCACTTTGATGAAGCCACCGGCCTGCGAATTGCCGAGCAAGATTGGCCCTGCCATATCAAGATCAATATCGCCGCCAGTGATGATCGTGTTTGGCCCGGTTTCAAACCGGTTTGCCGTTGCGGTAAAATCACCAGTGGCTTCGGCGTGATCAACGAACAAGCGGCCTGAAATATTCAGCACGATGTTGCTGCCATCTCCGTCACCGTCAGATCCAGCACCCATCGCGCCCAGCGTGCCAAATGTGGCGTCAGACGTGGTGGTGATCCGCACATCGTCGCCCGCCATCACACCGCCCAGGTTCAGGCGGCTCTGCGTGGTCAGCGTAAAATCGTTGCGAACTGTGATGAGGCCGGTGGTGATTGCACCGCCCGCGTTTGTGATGGTCGCACTGCCTGCGGCCGCATTGATATCGCCGGTCGTGATCAATCCGCCAGATGTCAGGCTGATATCTGCTGCAACTGCGCTGACACGGCCCGCAATCAGATCTTGGCCCGCAGTCACGGTCACTCCTTGGCCGCCACTGATGATGCCGACGTTAATTGACCCGGCGAGTGCTGTGAGCGAGACAAGGCCGCCAGCAACGGTCGGGCCACCGTTCAGCGCCGTAATGTTGCCTGTTGAAGCAATCGTGATGCCATCTCTGGCCGCCAAACCACTAAACGCCACTGACGTACCGCTGACATTGATTGATGATGTTGATGTCGTGGTGTCGAGGTCAACAGCGCCGCCCGTCGCAACGAAGGTTCCATTCGTATCGATGTTGCGCCCGGTCACGAAAGATGAGCCGTTGAGCGTTACGCCGCCGCCTGAACTGGCACCAAACAGGCCAACTGAATCGCCGGTCATCGTAATGACCCCGCCTGCTGAAATCCTGTTTGCCGTTGCACTGCCGCTCGCCTGCAAATCTACATTACCCAGCGCGCCATCAACACCTTGCGCACTGCCCAGGAAGATGCTTCCGGCTTCAATGAACAGGTCTGATCCTTCGAACGCCGTTGCGTCACCAATCTGAACCGATGCCGCGTTCATTTGAATGGCACCACCTGCCACTGTCAGTTGATCAAGCGATACGTCGCCGAATGAAAGTGGCAGGTCTGACAGGAAGAGCCCGTCTGAATTTGTTGTTCCCAATTGTCCGGTAACACTGATCCGGCCGAGGTTGATATCGCTCACATTCAACCCAAGATTCCCTGCGGCTTCGATGGCACCAATGCTGCGCGTGCCGTCGCTGCCGGGCTCAATTGACAGTGCCGAACCACGGTCTGTGCGCCCGTCCTGCGTTGTCAGCAGGCTCGTCAATGCGTTCGCGGTGATTGCAAAATTTCGCTCACCACCTGCCAGCGTCATAGTGCCGAACCGTTCAGTGCCGCCGTTTTGCGGGCCAGCCGCTTCAATCAGGCCAGCGTCCAGAATGACTGCATTTCCAGCATCTAGTGAGAAATTTCGCGTGGCCCGGATGGTCGTATTCTGGAAATTCGGCGCGACAAACCGGATGTCATTTTGCGCTATGATCGAGATATTTTCCGCTGTTAGGCCAGAAGGCCCGGCCAGAATCCGCACGTTAATTGGCGTGCCGGCGTTGCCGATCCGGATGCTTGTTGCATTCAATCCGCCAAGACAAATGCTGCCGCCTAGGCAATTGGCGCTGAGCAAGCCAGAATCGTTTAGCGAGGATCCCTCTCCATTCGCCGACAAGACACTGGCGCTGAATCGCGACGCTGTGAATGTTGCAGTTTGCGCATCGATGGCACCGGCGCGGTTGAACTGCCCACCACCTGCGGACAAGTTGATATCGCTGCCTGCCGCCGTCAGCGATGCGTTGCCAATGACAATCGATGCGGGGTC
This sequence comes from Sphingomonadales bacterium, assembly GCA_031376385.1. Lineage (GTDB taxonomy): Bacteria > Pseudomonadota > Alphaproteobacteria > Sphingomonadales > Sphingomonadaceae > Aquisediminimonas. The sequence goes on along the minus strand of JANMDQ010000016.1, from coordinate 27,357 downwards.
GCCTCCAAAATCGAACGGACGAGTGATTGACCCGGCGCTGATATCAATCGAGCTTTGCGTGAGCGAACCGGCCACACCCAGCGCCGACGTCAGAACTGAACCCGATGCAATTTGAATGTCTCCACCCGACGCCAGCCGGACGGTGTTATCGGACCGCAGCCGCGCAGTGGGTGAGAGGATGATCTGGTCACCAGCGGAAATATCAATGCTGCCTGTTGCCGTCACTGCCCCATTGATGCGGGCTGATCCGAAGAAAAAGCTGCCGATGGACCCGAACGGATCAAGCCCGGCGCGCAACGTTATGCTGCCCCCTGAGGGAGGCGAGAAAAAGCCGGGGGTGACAAGCCCGGTGACCGTTGCGGTGTTGAGGGTGATGTTGGAGCCTGCGTCTACTGATATACTATCCACGCTGAACAGTTGATCAACGGTGACGGAACCGAAGAGCGAAGTCAGCGCAAGCGTGCTGTCAGATCGCAATATGGAACCCAGCTGGCTCAATATACCCTGATCGCCTGAGATCGAAATCGATGGCGCCTTGACCAGGTCGAGGCCAGCCACAGCATTGAAATGATCCATCCGCACAAACCCGCCCGCATTCGCGGTGAAGGCACCGTCAGAGACGATCTGCCCGCCGTTTCTCGCCTGAATCGTGATATTTTCGCTCGTGTTAAGGGATACCGGACCGTTGATCAAAAGCGGGACCGCGCCAGCATCCAGAGTAATCCCGCCGACACCAGTCAGCGTCGAACCCAGCGCATTTGCTGTGAGCGACGCCATCCTGATCGTTGGCGCGCCTTCGAAACCGTTGAGATTTTCGATACGGATATCGCCGGCAGATCCACTGACAGTGAAGCCTCCGCTGGCAAGGCCGGAAGCCGTTGCACCAACGGCCCCTGTGGAAATCGTTCCGCCGGTTTCGTTGTTTGATGTTTCTGTCCGAAGTATAAGCGCGCCGCCTGATCCGGATTGAATGGAGCCTTGGCCGCCGGAAATTCCGTCAAATCCGTCGCCAAGAGAGGATGGTCTGCTGCCGGACGCGCCATTGGGACCGAGGGGTCCGGACGCGAAAGACGTTCCGCCTGCGCCGCCGAGGCCTGCAACGCCAGATGCGCCGCCAATGCCGCCCGCTGTCGCGGTTCCGCCAAGCCCTGCAAGTCCGCCAGTGCCAGAGGCTGCCGCAGAGATCCCGCCGGTGACAATAGAAGCATCATTGGCAATGAACTGAATGGTGCCACCGAAGCCCGCGCCAGCATTGCCTCCGACGCCGCCGTTGCCACTATCGCCGCCGCGACCCCCTCTGCCAGCGTTACCGCCTGTTCCACCGCGCCCTGGCCCTGGTGTGGCGCTGAAAATTGCGCCTGGCCCTCCCACGCCACCGACGCCGCCATTGCCGCCATTTTGGCCTGATCCGCCTGATCCGCCATTACCGCCTGTGCCGCCATTACCGCCTTGGCCAGCTGTCGTCAGGTTCACTATGTTTGATGTGATGGCGCCGTTCGTTTGAGCGCTAAACGATATGGTCCCGCCGCGTCCTTCGCCGCCAGTGCCGCCTTGCCCGCCATTGCCGCCGTTGCCGCCGTTCAAACCATTCGTGCCGTTGCCCCCAGCAAAGCCTGTTCCACCAATGGTTGTGGCATTTCCGCCAGTGCCGCCAGATGCTGCGGTCCCCGTCGCATTGGCACCATTCGCGCCTGCAACACCGTTAGATCCAATGCCACCAAATCCAGATGCTGTCGCATTCAGGATAGCGCCCGTGTTGATGGTGCCGCCATTCGTGGCGGTAAAGCTGATGATGCCGCCGCGCCCGGCACCGCCTGTGCTGCCATCGCCATTCGCCGCTGCGACGCCGCCGTTGCCGCCTGTGCCGATCGCAAACAGGCCTTGGCCAGAATCGATGTTGAGCGTTGATCCGTTCGAAGCCAGAAAGTTGATCTCTCCACCCTGGCCCAGTCCGCCTGCGCCGCCGGGTCCGCCGATCCCGCCTTGGCCGGAAATGTTGATCAGGGTTTGAGATATGCTGAGCGTGCCGCCAACGGTCGAGCTGAAGGCCATGGCCCCGCCAAAGCCAGCGCCCCCGATGCCGCTTGGGCCTGTAGTGCCAGCGCCCCCGATGCCGCCAAGGCCCCGGTTGTTGAATTGGGTTGAAGAGAGGGCCGCGCTGTCCGCCCCAATCAAAAGCGCAATTCCTCTGCCCGTTGTTTCACCTGCTCCGCCGCCACTGCCCCCGCCGCCACTGCCAACGCCGCCAGCGCCGCCGCTGATCCCGTTGCCACCCGCCCCGCCAAAGCCGCTGGTATCAACAGAAAAACCTGTGATTGCGGTAAGATTGCCGAAATCCAGCGATACTGTTCCACCGCTGCCATCGCCGCCGGTGCCGCCGATGCCAGACGCGCCGATGCCTGTGCCGCCTCTGCCGCCGCTGCCGGACGCACTAAGCGTCACGGCCGTCGTGGTCAGGCTGTTGTTCACGCCGGTGATCAGGAACTCTGTCGTGCCGCCTGCGCCGTTTCCACCTGCCGCGCCGTTATTTGACGCAGCTGTGGACCGACCGGAATCGCCGCCAAGTCCGCTCGACAGCACCGAAATGGTTGGCGCATCGAGGCTGGCAAAATCGCTCAACGTCAGGCGCGCGGTTCCACCAAAACCGTTGCCCCCTGCACCAACTGACCCAACAGCAGTCGATCCGCCAAAGCCGCGCGCTGACAGAATGAAGCTTGGCAATGTGACACGCCCGCCTGAGATTGCGATTGAGGCCGTGCCGCCTGTTCCTGATGCGCTAGCGCCGGGTCGGCCCGGCCCTTGACCATCGCCGCCTTGTCCAGCTGCGCCGCCAGCGCCGCCTTGGCTATCGGCGGATAATGTGAGTGGCGGACCAGAAATAGCACCATTGGTTACAGTGAAGCTGCCGCCCGTCACCGAAATCGCCGCAACTCCGCCTGCATTGGCAACACCGCCAAGCCCGCCGTTGCCACCCACACCGCCACCGGAATCGTTAAAGCCGTTGCCGCCAGACCCGCCTTGGCCACCCGTGCTAATGGCGCGGAATGCGGCCACATTGTCGAAAGTCACGCTGGCGTCGCTGCCAGTCACTGTGACCCGCGCCGCCCCTGCCGTTGCAGCCCCGCCTGCAGCCCCATCGCCGCCGTCTTTGGGGCCGATATTCTGTCCGTTGAGCCCAGTTCCACCAAGGCCGCCCCGCGCGTCGGCGACGATGGTGGCCGTGTTCCGAATAGTGAACGAAGACGGCGATGTTACGATTCCGTTTCCGGTCACGGTCAGCGATGCTTGCCCGCCCGTCGCAGCCCCGCCTGCTCCAGAAGGCCGTCCCTGTGCGCCAGTTCCGCCCAAAGCAGAGGCATCAATAGTCAAACTGCCAAAGAGAACACTGGCGCTGCCATCAACTTCGCTCAACGTAACAGAGGCGTTGCCTGCAATAGACGTGCCGCCCGCACCGCCCGCGCCGCTTGCGCCAAAACCGCCGGAATTGATGGCTAAGCCGTCCACCAACGATCCCGCAGTCGTGTCAATGCGAATAATGTTACCGCTGTTGGCCCCTGAAAAATTGAGGGTTGCGTTTCCGCCGCGCGAAAGGCCGCCGTTGCCGCCTGTGCCGCCCTCGCCGCCAAGCCCGCCGCCGGCCGCGCTAATGAGATTGATGATCGCATCCGTGCCAGTGACACCTGTGATAGAGACGATGATATCCCCTGATGTGGCCGTTCCCGCATTGCCGCCAAAACTGGTCGTGTCAGTCGCCACAACAGCGACGCCACCCGAACCCGCGTCTGAAGCTCGTGAAGTGGCGTTAGCGGTTAGCGCGCCTTGGTTTGTGATCAGGCCGCCAGTTGCTCTTGGCGCGAATGTGATGGACCCCGACGTCGCGTTGCCGCTGTTGCCGCCATTATCTTGCGTAACGCCGCCAGGACCGCTGGCCCCGAACGCGCTTCTGCCAGAACTGGTCAGCGTGGTGCCGCTGTTCACTTGGATCGTGCCGCCCGCATCCGTGAAACCCGTAATCGTGCCGCCTATGGCTGAGCCAGAACTGGCAGCGGTGATGCCTGAACCCTCATCGGCCAGTGTAGCACCTGCCGATCCGCTTTGGGCTGTGGTATTGAGATCCAGCGTTGATGTGACCAGCAAATCCGATCCTGCGCCCACTGCGCCCAGTGATATTGCACCAGACTGCGCACTGCCGCCGTTGCCGCCGCGGACAGTGCCGTCAGCCCCTACGCCGCCCGTGGAGCGCGTATCAATGTTGACTGTGCCAACCGTTAACGCGCCTGTGGTAAGCGTGAAGCCACTCGTCTGTGTGTTGATCGCATTGCCGCCTGCGCCGCCCACTACTCCCGTGCCGCCCGCGCCGCCGGTCGTGATGGCCGAAATCGCAAGCCCAGTCCATGTCGGGTCTGTTGCCAGCAACACCGTTGATCGCCCGCCTATGGCTTCGCCGCCTATGCCGCCATTTTGAGCTCCGGTAAGTTCATTCCCACCTGCGCCGCCGACAGAATCTGACGATACAGTGACTTGGTTCAGGTTCGGGACGCCGCCGGTTATTTTTAGGTCTGCCGAACCGCCGATTGATGCCCCACCAGAGGCACCAGTTGTGTCGCTGAACGCATTGCCGCCACGACCGCCCGTCGCGGACACGCTAATGTTGATGTCGCCTGGATTGGCTGGATCAGGTGCAAATAAATTGCCGATCTCAACCGACACTGTTCCGCCTCGCCCGATGCCTCCAGTGCTGCCGCTAGCTGGGAATTGAACAGATGAACCGCCCTGTCCGCCGATGCCAGCAGCACTGCCACTTATCCGTCCCTGTATGACAGCCGTGGCGACGATAGGAATTAGGCCCACCCGCGCCGCTAAACTAACAAATAGCCGAGCCAATCCGCCAGTGCCGTTGCCTGCGCCATCGCTTGAATCGTCAACTGTGCTGCCGCCCGTTCCAGTAGCGTCTAGGATGATATTTTGCGCTGAGAGGTCCCCTGCTGTAACGTTAAACGTGGTCAGGCCACCTTGTCCCGATCCTCCAGCAGAACCTACGCCACCATTACCGGATGACGTCAGCGCGATGTCAGAAAGTGACAGGCTGCCAGAAACGAGGTTCAGACTTGCATTTGCCCCTTGGGCACTTCCGCCTGATCCTACACCTTGGCCAAGGGCTGATCCGCCTGATCCCCCAACTGCGCTGCCATTGATGGTGATGCTGTTGAGCAATGCTGTCGTTCCAGATGTGATTGACAGAGCGGTCGATCCACTCAAAGCGCCAGCCGTCCCGCCATTGCCGCCAAAACGACCAGCTCCTCCCGAACCACCAGCGGCAGACATTTCCACAGTGAGGTTCCCCCCACTGCCGGGAAGGTTGATGAACATCGTCGCTGCGCCTGAATTCGCCGCGCCGCCATTGCCACCCCTGCCAAGTGGAGTGCCGCTAAAATCAGACGCGCCGCCGCCATTGCCGCCAGCCGCGCTGCCATCAACTGAAAGACTGTTGATGTTGATGGCCCCTGCATTAGCCGCATTGCCGATCCCGATTGTTCCGGCATTGGCGGAGCCACCATCGCCAGCAACTTTGGTCGCGAATGCAGTCGAGACATTGCCACCAATTCCGCCAAAGGCACTGGCTCGCAAAGTCGTCTGACCGACAATGTTTACAGTCCCGCCAGTCACAGCGTTCAAATTGACCGTGCCTCCTGATGCGTTTCCAGCGAGTGGGCCCGGCACATTATTCGAAGACGTCGCGCTGCCCGCAGCTCCACCTTGCGCACTGGCATTCAGTTCGAGGCTGCTGACATTGAGTGCGGTTGCCGCACCGGACACCGACACGGAAACGGACCCAGCATTGGCTCGCCCACCGCCGCCTCCAATGTCTTCGCTGCCGTTGCCACCGGTGCCGCCAAATGCGTCTGTCGTGACGGTTAGGTTGCTGAAATTGGCAACGGCAGCGCCGGTCAAATTGATCGCGATACTGCCGCCTTGCCCGGCCCCGCCGGTTGTCCCTTGACCGCCGTCCGTGCCGTCGCCGCCCGTGCCAGATGCTCTCAATGCCGCGTTGCCAGCTACAGTAAGGCTTGATCCCGCACCCGCCACCGTCAATTCAACGACGCCGCCTCTTGATACGCGGTTGAGTTGGCTGGCTTCGCTACCAAGCACACTGCTATCCAGCGTGAGCGCGCCCAGCGTTGCCGTTCCGCCATTCTGGATTGTCAGGCCTACATCTCGGCCAACGATATTGGGGCGCACGGTATCTTGCCGTGATCCATCGAGGATGAGTTCGCCGCTCACGTTCAGGGCCGCGCCCGCTCCAACCGTGACACTAGACCCGCCGTCGCCAGCCAGTTTCAAATTATGGCCAACTGCTGTCCCCAATACGGAATATCCGGGCATGGAAATATTCGCGCCCGTGATGTCGATTGTGGCGCTGTCACTGGCTTTGGCGTTGACTGAGGACGTGAATGTTCCCCCTGTGAGCCTGATACCAGCTGCTGCGTTGCCTTCTGCGACGTTGGAAACCGTATTATTCGGCAGCAACGCCCGATCATAGCCTGCGCTGAGAATTACGGAGCCGTTTTCGATGAACGCGCTGGCAGCGGGTTGGTAGCCAACCGTGCCGCCGATCAGCATGGTCATGGCCGTGTTTTTGGGAATGGCGACCATGGCAATGGCCCGTTGATCAGGGAAACCTGTTGATCCAGCACCAATTGTTGATCCGGTATGGACAATGCCGTTGGCGTCGCTTGAACCTTGAGTAATGTCGATATCAAATAGGCCTGCGTTCAATCGCAGGGAAACGGCCTCAGCCGCAATATAGGCCACTGACCCGTTGACGTTGGCACTGCCGCCCTGAACCACGCGCGGCGCAATCATGGCAAGGTAACTGTTCGCGTTCGTCAGCGTAAATGTTGCGCCACCTGCCACGTCAATGCTGGATGTGCCGACTGTTCCCGGGCCGCCCCAGTTCGATCCGCCAGCTCCATTAAAAGTCAGCGCGCCTGTGGATGCATTGAAGGGGTGATCAAGCGTCGAAAGGGTCAATCCCCCCATGTTGAAACTGGCACTGCTGCCAATCAGGAAACCGTTTGGCGTGTAGAACCAGATATTCCCGCCAACCGGCGGAAGGCCCGCACCGACGGGTCCAACACGGCCTGTCACCTGGCCATTGATCGCAATGCGGCGCGCAGCGGCTGCTCCCACTGGAATAACCCGGTTCAGAACCGTGAAGTTGGTGGTGCTGATAAAAAGGGCGCTGTTACCGGCAGGAAGGAAATCGATGGCGGTCGCGCCGCCGGTCGTTTCTGTCGGTGTCCAGTTGATAACCGCCGTTGGTTGATTGATTCTGATTGTATCTTGAAGACCTGAGGGTGTTGACGCGGTCGTGATCGATGCACTGCCCGCTACAGGCGCAAAAACGCCCTTAAACGCTGTCGGTGGCGGCGGCGGAGGCGCAGCTTGTGCTGAGGCTGTGTCGATAACAACTGCGTTGGCAGCGAGGGCCGCACTTAAGGCAGCGGTTGATAGCCAGAACCGACGACTGCGTTTTTGATTGGAAATGGTCATGATCTTGGCCTTGTTCATGTCAACGGCGCTTCCAGGGGAGCAATTTGATGGTGAGATTGATAAGCACACGAGCGTCGGAGCGTTCTGTTTGCAGCCCTGCTTTTTTGAGCGGAAACGCGCCGCCAATGTCGAGGTTCGCTCGGTCGCCGTATGTCATGCGGATGCCGCCACCGGCCGAAACAAGGCGCTGCGGATCATTGGCGACGGCGGAAATGTCTCGGTTCCAAACCCAGGCTGCGTCTGTAAAAGCATAGGCTTGAAAGGCGAAGGATTTGGCATTTGCAGGTGCAAGGCTGCCGAGGCGCAGCTCACCGGATAGACCAAAGCCACGATCGCCAGTCAGCACGCCGGGATCATAGCCGCGCCCGATTGTGAAGTTACCGGCGGAAAATTCTTCAAAGCTGAGCAGAGGGTTAGGGGCATATTGAGCGCGTGCAGTCGCGACCAGCGCCACCACGGGCAGGGGGCGATATTCCGCGCTAAGGGAGCCGCGCGCCACGAATGCTGTGGTGTCAGCTTCCAGCCGACTTATTGGAACCACCCCGGCAATTGAACAGCGTGCCAGCGTTGGCCCACAACCCTTGCTATTGCCGAATATGCCGAGGCCCTGTCGCACTTCGACGCTTCCGCTCAATCGCCATCTAGGCTCAAAACCCGAATACCCATTGACACTGCCGATGCTGGAAAGGTCCAATGCCTCATACTCCAGCCGCGCGAAAGCAACGCGGAGCTTGTCGATAGTCAGCGGAATGCCGCCAACGCGAACGCGCTGTTCAATTGCGTCAAGCCCTCCTGCAACAACAAGGTTTCGGGTTTGGCGGCGGATCACTGGATATCGTGCTTCAAGCGAAGCCACCCAAGTGCGGGATTTGAGATCAATTCCTGCGCCAATGCTCGGCGACGTCCACGCGTAATAGAAATCGCCCGCGAATATCAGGCCTTCGCGCCCGACGCGGATTTGCTGATTCAACTGGGCAACATGCTGTTCCTTGAAATCAGCCGTCGCGAAATAGCCAATCGAGGTGCGGTCGCCCGCCCCAAGCAGGCCATTATAATGCACCTGCGCCAGCCCGCCGAAGCGCCCGGTTTCTTTGGAGCCATAGTTCTGGATGTTAAGCTCAGCTTCAATTGGCGTGTATGTGACCAGCACTTCGCCAATGACTTCGCCTGGAGCCGTGCCTGCGGGCCGCAGCGTCAGCCGCACATCATATCCTGGAATATCGCGGGCCAGCAGCAGATAGCGTTCTGCCTCAACAATGTTGAATACAGGCTGATCTTTAATTGCAGAGAGATAACCAGAAATCAGCCCTTCGGCTTTGCCCGCATTGCCGCGCACTTGAAAATCGACGATTTTGGCAACAAGAACGTCAAATTGAACGGTGCCATTATCAATCTTTTGCGGCGGAACCTGTACGGCGGCCAGATAGCCTGCCTTACGCAATATCGTCGCTGCGGAATCGCGAATTTCGCAGACTGTGGCCAGCGAAATCGTTTGGCCGATATAGCCCTGATAAGCCGGACGTAGAAGATCAGCCGACACGCCTGTCAAGTTGCGAAATTCAGCACCTGTGAGAGTAAGCGTAAGCCCTGCAAATTCAGCAGCGGCAAGCGGGCAGGGCGCGCGCTCTATTCCGTCATTCACTGAAATTGTTTGGGCCGCGCCATCGGGTAAAGATGTAACGGGCTTGCGTGTGATTTCCTCCCGGGTCTGGGCATCGGCTGCAAAAGGAGCCGCCAGCGTCAGCGCGGAAAAAGATGCTGTCAAAAGTGAACGCGAAAATTGCGCCATTATTCCCCCTATGGGTGTCTGCGTTATAGAAGTGAGTGAACTCAGAATCGGGACATGCTTCGCACCAACGAAACGACCGATTCACAAAGTTCCAACGCTTCCTCTCGCGACCCAAGAGGGATGTGGCCAACGGCTTTACTGCGCCTGTTTGAACCAGAATTATTCAGTATCACCCAAAACTGCGTTTCACAAGCCGCAGCCTTGGCAAACGACCCCACTCTATCCGCTGGTGCCGCCTGCTTCGACCATCAAATCCAACTGAGCAGTGCAGCCTTTTTCAATCAGTGTCGTTGCAATTTGCCCCGGTTCTGCGCTGGCGGCTGAAATCATATTCATTTTTATTGATTGATTTGCTGCACCGGCAGTTGAGACCCGGTATTCAGCGCCGTCCACCACTGGTAAAGCGGTTGAAGGCCAAGCTTGGACGGTCTGACCTGCACGGAAAGCCACAACTGCTGATTTTCCGTCGCTGACACGGGTCAAAGTAACAGACTGCATCGCTGTTCCACTTGGCCGCCAAATTGACACTGCTGCTGGATTGGTGACGCACATCGTTCCTGATTTGGCATAATCGACAAACCACAGATTGGGGCTGCGCGGTGGGCCGACGTTGCGCGTTGCAGCAATTGTGCCTGTTCCGCGCGTCGCCCCCGTGCGAGCCTGGCGCACACCTGTGTTGCGAAGCAGCTGGTTAAAGGCGGAACCCGTTGTCGTTGCTGCTGCTCCAGTTGAAATGGTGCCGGGGCCTTTCAAAACACGGGTACCACGGTTGTCCAATATCGTGATCATATCGCCAGCCTTTAAGGCCAACGCACTGTTCGCAGCGAGAGATTTGCCGGGCGGATAGGTTTTTGCAGACGGGCCAGTTGAGCGGACCACAACACTATTAGCCAAAGCATGAGTGGCACCAAAGGTCACCATCAAGCCAAGCGAGAGGGCAAGAGCCATTTTAGTCGAGAACAAAATATCCTCCTTCTTCTTGATGTTTCAAACGGTGAACCAATTTCGCCAACGCTTGATCTTCACGTTCCATAGACGAACGCTCGCTGAGCAGTGTGAGCGCCGACACATCACCACAATAAGCACGTTTCACAAGATCAGCAAAGCTTGAACGCTCTTCCGCTGTCCAACTTGGCACAGGTTCAAAAACGGAAATTGGTGTCGAGCGACCCCGCAATACAATCCGGCCAAGGGGTCGGAAGATATCAAGGCCAGACAATTCGACGGCCTCTTCACTGATCAAAATGCTGCTGCCCATCTGCTTATTAGCGGATTCCAGACGTGACGCTGTGTTCATGCTATCACCAAGCGCGGTATATTGAATGCGGCCTTCGCCCCCAAAATTACCAATGATGGCGTCACCGTGATGAAGTCCCACACGGGTCTTGCCAATTGCAGGGACTCCTTTTGGAACAGATTTGCGGAAATCCTCGCCAGCTTGAAACATCGCCATAGCAGCTTTGACTGCCCGTTCGCCGTCATCGGGGCGGCTGATTGGTGCCCCCCAAAAAGCCACGACAGCGTCTCCCACGAATTTATCAATCGTGCCGCCATGGCTCAGGACGACATTGCTAAGCGATTCGAGATATTGGTTCAGCAGCGTTGCCACCATTTCCGGTTCGATGGCGTGGGAAAGTTTGGTGAAGCCTTCTAAATCTGTGAAGACGACGAAAATCTCTCGCTTTTCTCCGCGCAACTTTAGGCTGTCGGGATCCTTCAAAATTTCCGCAGCAATGTCGCGGGGGAGATATTTGCCAAGGGCTGATTGCGCGAATTTGCGTTGTTCAGATCCCAGGGCGCGCGCCGCTGCACTGACTGTCGCAAAGGCAAACAACCATGCAATCATCCAGCCAAAGGCTGGCACGCCATATGTGTCACGACCTTGTGCCGCAAAGATAAAGGGAAGGCCAATAATGGCCGCAATTTGAGCCGCCACCGTAAGCCCCGTGACAAAAGGGCTGAATGACGACCCAGCGGAGAGCCCGCCCACTAAAACCACAAAGAGCGCCGCAATTGTAAGCGTAGAATGCGGAATGGGCGTCAACAGTCGATTGTCGAGCATTTGGGCAAGCATATGGGCGAAAATTTCCATGCCCCACATCGACTTAGTTTCATCTGCGGCGCGGCTGCGACTGAGCGGAGTTTCAAAAATATCGATATCAAGGATGTTGCCACCAATCAGGACGTATTTACCGGCGATCTGCTGTTCAAATATATCTGCCGATGGGCCGTTAAACAAGCTGTCGTCAGCAAATGTATCGATGGGTATGGATGCAAAAATCGGCTGTTCTTTGGTCGCTGGTTGACGATAAACAACACTGCCCGTGTAATTTTTGAACGCTGTAGCTTCGGGGATAAGGGCATTAGGAATACGAAGAGGATCCCCGGGAATAATCTCGGCCCAGCGGCGCAACACATTGTCATCATCGGCATGAATTAGGATGCTAGCTGGTTTGACTTCTGCTTTTGCGATTTTTGATTGGAACTCATTCAAAAACTCCTGCTGCTCATAGAGTATCTTGTCGCGTGCTTCTGCCGAGTTGGCATAGGCCAGAAACGTGGGCGTCTTCATCGCTTGAAAAGCTGAGATAATTTGGGGGTCTTCAGGCTGAGGTTGGTCGATCAGGATATCGATCCCAATTGCCTTTGCCCCCATGGCATCAATGCGCCTCAGCGCCTTTGCCAAAATGGCCCGGTCAAGCGGAGATCGCTTCCCTGTGTTGATCAAAGTCTGATCAGTGTAGGGGATGAGGACGATACGATCATCCTGAGCCACAGTTGGGGCTGTGACAATCTGACGGGCGTCAAATAGCGCTGTCTCCGCATCGTGAAAAAGGGGAAGTTGCCAACTGTTGAGCGGTATCAATATCGCCAAGGAAAGAGCAATCAAGCTCATCACCGCCCGAAGCAAGCCCATCTGGCGCAAGCCAATTTTGGTTCTTCGCAGCAGGGGTGACGTGAAATTGCCCTTCATTCTACTCAACACGCAGCTGCCCTTATTGTGACGCGGGCAAGAGTGGTTGGGCACCATCGCCAATGATCGAAAACCCTGCCCAGTAATAGGGGTGAGACGTTTGCGGATCATTCATAAGTGCGATTTGCGCGTTATCCAGAGCATCACCGAGCGACGCCGTGTCACCCGCACTGAACAGGCCGCCAATCAGCCGCTTGGTCGCGTCAAAATCATCAGGCGCAGGCCAATGACTGGCAAGAACAGTGCGACCTCCAGCCCCGATGAATGCGCGGACCAATCCGTCCAACGCATTGCCGCCGCCAGACGTCAGCCCCGCCTCACGCGTTGCTGCCACGGTGGCTTTGCCTGCGGTATCGCAGGCCGAAAGGATGACGATATCAGCGTTGATCTTCAGATCAAAAATTTCACGAAAGGTCAGCAGTCCGTCAGAATCGCCTTCACCGAAAGATGTCAGCAGGGCAGGGCGGGCCGGGCATTCCGGGCGCGGAGCGGTAACCAGGCCGTGTGTTGCGAAATGAAGAATGCGGTAATCTGCCAGGTCGGTCCGGGCCTTCACGCTGGTATCGCTAAAGTCTGCACCGGTAATCAGTGCCGATGTGCCGCGACCAACAATCGATTGAGCCTGGCGAAGTTCATCGGCGGAAATGGGCTTGTTCCATTCGGCCGCTGGCCAATCACAATCAATCGCACCGCTGCCCCGCACGGAGCGTGTGGCCGATGCCCTGATTGTTGGGCCGACTGGCGCATTTTGCCCCAAGCCCAGATATTGCTTGGGCGCAGTTGACCGTTTGACAGTGCGGGCGTCCCGAAGCGCTTTGGCCGAAACTGTTGTGCTGATCGCTCTGCCCCTGCCGAACCAGTCAATGCCGCTGAAGTCAAATTGATCGGCGCCTGGATCAATGATCCGCTGCGCATAAGCATCCGCCCCAGCTTGGCTGGCAACGAGGAGCGAGAGCGGCAGGCGCAGCATTCCGCCATCAGGATCAAATATAACATGCCTGGCCGCTATCGCGCGTGCGTCAACGGGACCTAACAAATCCAAGTAAAGCTTCCGGGCCAAGGGAACATCAAACGCGTAGGTGGTGGTTTTGCCGTCTTCATCCTTGGCGATGGAATCGCGAATATTGTCCACCGTCTGCTCCAGTGCATCTGCGCTCAGCGGCACTTTATAGGATTGTTCCCCCGCTGCATCGACAAACAGGGCATAAACTGATCGCCCCGCAACCGTTAATTTGAAATAAGCTTCGCCGGGTTTCAGGGATGCTTTAAGATCGGCCAAGCTGATGGCCCGCGCCGATACAGCCCGGAACTGGGGGTAAGCGGAAAGTGAGGCTTGAGTTTCTGTCTGCTGCTTTTCTAACTCGGCAATATCGATCTGTGATGCCGATAAGGCCATGCGGATATCGGTTGTTTGGTTGGGGGCGATCAGCAGATTGGCAATCTCGATCCGGCTGCGTTCGATGTCGCGTTCCAAAGTGCGCGCTTGGCGGAACAGGCGGGAGCCTTCGTCGCTCCCTTCGCTCAATTCACGGGCCAGGATCGCTTGTGTGTCAGCAATACCGGGCCGAACGAGCAATTGCCCGGCAAGAAACAAATCAGCCGACGCCGTTGGCAGAGTTTGAGCGCTGCTAGTCAGCAAATCCATATAGGGGGCCAGCAAATTGCCAAGACCTGCGGCATAGCTTTGCGAAGCCGACAAGCTTGTCATCACTTGTCGATATTCACTCAGTGCCGCGTCAGTGCGTCCATTACGAGCCAGAAACGCCGCGAGCCTGGCGCGCGCGCCATTCAGGGCTGCTGACTGAGGATAGCGCGTTTCAAGCACCGAAACAGATTCCCGCATCCGCGCTTCAGCCGAACTAAGATCACGCTGCTCTTCAAAAGCCAGGCCAGATTCGGCGAGGATTTGGGAGCGAAGCCGAACGACCGAAACCACCCGGCCATCGCGCACAGTCACAATGTCAGACATGGCCTTGTCAAACAAAGGTGCGCTTTGCGCTGGCTTGCCTTGCAAACGATACAAAGTGCCGCGCAATTGCATCGCTTGCGCGTCAAGCAATTGCGCGCGCTCTTCTGGTGTGAGCGAAGTCGATTCTGTCGCCCCCAACCGTTGATTGATCGGAATGCCGGAATTGATTTCAGCAGCGACTTGAGCGCCAATTTCGATGGCACTTCCGGGCAGACGCGCAATCGCGGCGTTAGGGGCCACAGGTTGGTCGAGCCGCACCAGAGCCTCATCATAGCGTTGCTGATTGAGCAGATGCACAGCTTCAAAATTGCGCCGCAACCGGCTTTGAACGCGGTCATTCAAAGGATAAGCCCGGGCTTCGGCAAATAGCGCATCTGCCTCTGCCACATCGCCGAGATTGGATTTTTGCAAGGCTCGATTGATCAGATATTCACCCAGCCGCCCCTTTTCGGACGTGTTGCCAGCCATCCGCTGCTGCAAAGTATCGAAAAACTCTGCGGCCTCGGCATAATTGCCGCTGTTGTTGCGGCGATATCCTTCGGCAAGGGCCTGATCCGGGTCAAGCGTTCCGGCCTGAACCCGGGCAAAGGCCACGGGGTCATCCGTTGCGGAGGTCGCCACTTCGACTTTGCCCGGCACGATCTTATCCGCAATCACAGTGCGCAGGCCAAGTTTCAAGGCGCTGTCATAGGCAGACAGACCTTCGGCAACCCAAATGATCCCGCCCCGTGTGATCGAAAGAACTTTATAGCCAACTGCGGCATCGTTCAAACGGCATGCCGATGCGCTGGCGGATCCTAATCCTTCAATGGCTTCGCTTGATTGATCGGTACATCCAGCTTCGTCTTTGCGCAGTGCAGACAAGCGCGCGCCGACACTCGCTGCATCCCCGCGCAGCGCATAGAGTTTCCCAACTGGCCGCGCTGAGTCGCGACAGACAATTGACCACGCGCGATCAAAAATGCCTGCAATCGCGGGGTCACGTCCACGCGTCTGCACCTGACACAGCACGCCGCCGCCTTGGCCAAGCCGAAAGCTATCGGCCAGCAACGGCCGCTGAGACTGAGCCAGAGCAGGCGAGGCGACAGACGCTGCCCCCAACAAACCGACCAATAAGGAACCAAAAAAAGAACGCACGCCCACCTCCGGGATGGAAGAAATGTCAGGCTCTTGCCTTAACGATTTCGAATGAATCACGTACGACCGGGTATAAAGCTAGATGAATTCGGGACGAATGAGAAGCCCCGATCTGGTCTGGGCTTAATGCTTTGGTTCGGGAAGCGGTGTGACGATGCGCACAGCGGGGCGAGCGTACGTCAAAGTTGACACATGGTTCACACCTCACGTATTTTTGGTGAACCGCTAATAACCCCTTGGTTCAATTGCGGGCTCGCCGCAGGATGACCTGGCTTTAACTAAGGGGGCACTCTGATTAGCATTGTGTACCCAAAGCTCGCGTGTCCTCAGAAGTCCGGGGTGGGACAATCTGGGGCGAGGATTGCGTTGCGTTGTGGTATTTCGGATACAGCGCAGCGAAAACCGTCATAATATAGTAACAACAGCATTTACAGAATTCATGCAGCCCATCATCATTCGCAGCAGAAGTCCAATCGCGTCAGGGGGCAACACTGGCAGACGTTTGGTTGTTGCGAAGCATATTGAGTGCCGCAACAGTCGTTTGCACCTTTGAAAGGGATATAATGACAAATTGTAATTCAATGACACGGTCCGCTCTCCTCTCCTCAACAGCAGCACTTTTGATCTTGTCGCTTTCAGGTATTTTCACACCGGCTTTTGCCCAAGATGCCGAAGTCCCTGCCGAGGAAGAAGCTGAAATCGTTGTAACGGGGTCGCGCATTGCCCGTCCCGAACTTGAAGTTGCCAGCCCCATCGTGTCCATCACAGCGGAAACGATTGTCGCATCGGGCAAAGTCAATCTGGTGGACTTTCTGACCCGGAACCCAGCATTGACATCATCAACGGGTAGCACATTGGCTGGCGGCGCTGATGCAAATTTCGGGGAAACGGGCGGCAATTATCTTGATCTCCGTGGTCTGGGGACAAACCGCACGCTGGTGCTGGTAAATGGTCGGCGCCATGTGGCAGGCATTTCAAATACAGCTGCCGTTGATATCAATTCGATCCCGCAAGACTTGATTGAGCGTGTGGACGTACTCACCGGCGGCGCATCAGCGATTTACGGCGCGGACGGCGTATCAGGGGTGGTCAATTTCATCTTGAAGCGCAAATTTGAGGGTGTCTCTGCCCGCGGACAAATTGGTATTTCGGAAAAGGGCGACGCCGGAACCCGTTTCGGCTCCATCTTAGCAGGCACCAACTTTGCCGGAGACCGCGGCAATATCGCATTGGCTTATGAATTCAACGAAACCGACCGTTTAACCAGCTTCGCGCGTTCGTTTACGGGCAATCCACTGAAGACTTTTGCACTTCTGCAAGATCCGGCTGACTTTGCTGTCGACAATCCTAGCGTTCCTGACAGGAAATTGTTTAACAATATCACTTGGGCAGACAGTGCCCCGGATGGTGCCATCGATATTGATTTCGATGGCATCCCCGAATTTACCGGCAGCGGTGGTATTTATGACCGCGGGACGCCGCTGCCATCAACCGGTGGCCGCGCCATTGGCGGGTCGAACACGCCAACAGCGGGCTATTTCGGGGATCTTGCACCGGCCACTCGTCGTCATTCGGTCAATCTGTTGACAAGTTTTGAACTCGCCCCTGCCTTCAAGTTGTTTGCAGAAGGCAAATATGTCGACACGCAATCATTCTCGGTGGGTCAGCCGAGTTTTGATTTCTTCACAACTCTGGCGCCCGACAATGCATTCCTCAATGATCGTTTCGGTGCGCGCGCTCCTGATGGTGCGCTTCTTACCCGGGATAATCTCGATTTCGGGGGACGCGGTGAAACAATTAACCGCAAAACCATGCGCTTTGTCGTTGGCGCTGAAGGGGATATTTCCGACGATGCCAAATATGAGGTATCTTATGTTTATGGTCAGACCAAAACAAAAAGCAATCAGACCAGCAACTTGATTGGTGACCGATATTTCGCAGCACTTGATGCCGTTCGAGATCCAGGCACAGGGCAAATTGTTTGCCGTTCGACGCTTGATCCAACAGCGGATATTAACCCTGATAATTACGGACGACCGGCGTCAACCTTCACGCCGGGCGCTGGCAGCATCTGCCGTCCGCTCAATGTACTTGGGTCAAATGTCGCGTCGCAAGAGGCCTTGAACTTTGTGCTGGCTGATAATCTGAACACGTCTAAAATCACGCAGCAGGTAGTTTCAGGGTCCATTTCAGGTGATTTTGACGCATTCTTCAAGCTACCCGGAGGCTCCATTGGATTTGCAGTTGGCGCGGAGTATCGCCGCGAAACCAGCCTTGATGTTCCGGACGAATTGATAGCCAATGGTGAATTTCGTGATCTTGCGCAATTCGGCACTAGCTCTGGTCGTTTTAACGTGAAGGAAGTCTTCGCGGAATTGAACGCTCCCTTGCTTAGCGAAGTCCCATTTGCCCATGCGCTATCAGTGTCCGCCGCTATTCGTCTCTCCGACTACTCTACTATTGGTAAGACAACGACCTGGAAGTTTGAGGGTATCTATGCGCCGATACCGGACATCCGGTTTAGGGCGACTTACTCCCAAGCGGTTCGTGCGCCAAATATTGGCGAATTGTTCCAGCCATCAAGTGGCACATTCGGATTTGTTACTGATCCGTGCGATTTTCGTCGCCTTGGTGAAGGCACATCGTTCCGCGCGGCAAACTGTACTTCGATCTTGTCAGGCCTAGGGCTCAATGCAGCTCAAATCGCGGCGTTTAGTCCATCGACAGATGCCCAGAACACGACATCGCGACGCGGCACTTCAGGTGGCAATCCTTTGTTGTCTGAAGAAACAGCACGCACATGGACCGCAGGTGTGGTTTTACGGCCTAGTTTCTTGAAGGGGTTTTCGGCCACGTTTGACTGGTATAATGTCCGCATCGCAGGGGCCGTTAACACGCCGTCAGCAACTGAACTTGCCGAACTTTGTGTTGATCAACCAACCACCAGCAACCAATTCTGTGCCAATATCTTCCGCGCGACAGGCACCGGGTTAGTGCTCGGTGATGGCAATGATCCCGCACGGCGGATTGGCTTTGCTGTACTGCCTCAAAACGTCGCGGCATTCCGGACGGCGGGTGCTGATTTCTCGATGAATTATCGCTTCACGCCCAAGGCCGATATTGGATCGTTCAACATTGGCCTGACTGGGGGATATCTTGATGAGATTTCATTTGTGCCCTCAATTGGCGCTGATGCCGATGATGATCTGCGCGAATCCTATAATCCGCGCTGGCGCGGGACGCTGGATATCGGTTGGAAACTGAATGGCCTTAGCGTCAATTACACGGCGAATTGGTTCGAAAAAACGCGGCGTTTTCGCACCGAAACACTCGCTGGTAATCCAGATATTGTGGATCCAAGCTTCTTTTTCTTTAAGGAGCTTTGGGAACATGATATCCGCGTGGCCTACGACATTAACGACCGGTTCTCATTTTATAGCGGCGTGAATAACCTACTGGATTCAAAACCCGCGTTTGACAGCCTCAGCTATCCCATTTCCGCTATTGGCCGCTTCTTTTACGCGGGTGCGTCAGTAAAATTCTAAATTTGAACGGATGATGTTTGGGTGGCTTGCACAGTCGAGCCACCCAACCCTGATACGAAGACCCGCAAGTAAGGGCAGCGAACGGATGCATACTGTCGGTCTTGACATTATGGTCATGTTCACTTAATGTTCTGATCGCTCTTTGAAAACGTGCTGCCTTGCGCAGCAGATTGTGAATGATTGATATGCGCTGCTGCGCGCGAGGGGGTTTCGCGCCTGATTGTTGCGGGGAAGCGAACCCCTTCCAAAAGCGTTTCAGGTGTCAACCATGTGTCAACTTTGGAAACAAACTGCTTAGCGTGAAGCGCGCTGGGGATGTCATGTAAGCGGAGATAGTGCCTCCGATATCCACCCCTGTTTCAAACGTGCGACTGGCACAACTTTACTCAACTTTGGAATTTCGGTGAAGGGAGCAGAACCTACGGATTGGTCCTTGATCGCGGGCAAATGGTGTTTGCAAAAGACCTCAAACACACTCCACTTGTTGAGGAATCCACCATTTTTTGAAAAGCGATGTCGCGGCGGGTCGCGGGGCGGAGTGAGTTACGATGAAAGTGCACTTGATTACACGGTATCACGCCACACCATCGATCCAGCCACCGCAAGCGAATGTTAGCCACTACATTTCAGGTGTGAACCATGTGTCAACTTTGGCAAAAAGGGGTCGTTCGTGATCAACCCTATTGGGCCGTTCCAGAATGAGACAATCGATCAAACAAGCTATTGACGCAGAACGGAATAGCCTTAACAAAAAGTGAAGGGTCGCACCGGTTAGAATGATTCTCGAATCGTTCACTTATGAATTCAGGGGATTTCGCGACATGAAGACAACTCACATCATATTAACGGCTCTTTCCACTGCGGCCTTTTCAGCCGTTCCGGCTCAGGCGGCCAACTTGCTGGTCAATGGCGGCTTTGAAGCGCCTGCTATTGGCACCTTCTTTCAGAATTTTGCCTCTGGCTCCACGGCCATACCCGGTTGGACAGTTGACGCATTCACGCCCTCTGGTGGCAGCGGCGGCAATGTTGATATCGTAGACGGCGCCTTTACTCCGGGCGGACCAAGCCCAGCAGCGGAAGGATCGCAGTTCCTTGATCTTGTAGGGTTTGGCGCAGTTGGCTCAATCTATCAGACGTTCAGCACTATCGCAGGGCAGGCTTACTCACTTAATTTTTCTTACTCGCACAACTTATTTGGCGGCAGCCCGAGCCAATCTGCCAGTTTCGCGCTCTATAATGGAATATTCTCAGGCGGTCTCGCACCGATACAAACTGTTACGCATAGCACAGGGACAGCATCGAATCTGGATTGGCGGACACGGACCTTTTCTTTCGTCGCAGCCAGTTCACAGTCAACAGTAGCGTTTGGGACACGATCTGGGACCAATAACGCGGGTCTGCTGCTCGACGGCGTTTCTGTGACCGCCGTTCCAGAGGCGGCAACATGGATGATGATGATCGTTGGTTTCGGGCTTGTCGGTGGCGCAATGCGTCGGCGCAGGGTTAACGTCAGCTTCGCCTGATCCGCTCTATCCCTATACAAAAAGGCCCGCCGCGATGCGGGCCTTTTTATGGGGCAGCTAAGGATGCGCCGCGCCGTCATTCAACCCTGCAAATCCGCTCGGTATGTGCGGGCCAATCACCAATTGCTCCAATATCCCAATCCCATCCGAAGCCGCGCCGCCGCCTTCGTGGCGGACTTTCGCGATGGCTTGGATATGAAGGTGGGGCAGGGCAATGGGGTCTAGTTCGTCAGGACGAAAATCTTCGCGCGCGCTGACAATATCGCCTTTCCAACCCCCATGGGTCCATTCGGGGTGACCGTAGCCGATGCCTTTCATCTGGAACGTCGCCATCGGTTTCCATGTGATCAGGTGTTCGCGGCCTGACCCGTCTTTTCCGGTAAGCCGCGCGGATGCGGCGTGGCGGGTGCCGGGGGTCCAGTTAATGTGGAACTGATCCCCCTCCAAATGCATCGCTTCCCCCTGTGCCGCACCGTCCATCACGATGCTGGCGCGCCGGTTCCAAGGTTTGCCGGCCTCATCTTCATTCACATGCGCATAAAGAGAAAGCGTCGGGAAGTTCGTGGGTGCCCACAGCCAATAAAATTGCGGCATGGTAAGCGGCACCGCCGGTTGCGGGTCCGCCGCGCCGATGGGCCGGATGCCCCAGCTGCGATCCCGCGTGCCAAGGCCGCTGTCATAAGTCTCTCGCTTGCCGTCAATTTCCACCCAGCCAGTGACGCGGCAATTCTGGGTGAAGCGCGTCACATCCATGAACAGGCGCGGCCCTTGGCGGCGCGTGAAGCGGGGTTCCTGCACCGGCGCGCTGCGGCCTTCGAAGGTCAGATCGGCGGAGATGCTGTCTTTTTCTTCGATAATCAGGCGGATCTTTTGCAGCGGTTCAATCACTTCGATGCGGATGGGTCCGACTGCCAAATCCATCCGTTCCATGCCGAGTAGCCGCGATGCGTGGAGGCAGTGCTGCGTGCCGTCCCTCAACACCGAAAAATGCGCATCCGCGACATTCAAGTGAGGATAAACACCAAAAGCCGCCGCGAAATATCCGCCGCCATCGGGGCGATATCCACTGAAGAAATAGCGGTCGTAGAAATTCCGGTCTGTGCCAGAAAACGCTATGGGTTCAGGGGTTTGGTGAATCGGATACTCGTCGGCCTTTGTCAGCATTGTCGCTCTCCTGCTCTGCCAATCGCTCTTTCAGAAACTTGGTCATATCATCCAGCACAGGCGCGCTGCAGCGAAAGGGCTTGGACAGGGCCATCGCAACAGCCTCATGGTTCAAACCTTGGTAAACCTTAAAGATGACATAGGCGCCCAATGAATTGAGTTTCTCAGACAGCAAAATTGCATTGCGCGGCTTCACCGTGTCATCCTCAGTGCTCGTCACCACCATGATCGGCGGCGCATCGGCCCGGGCGAAGTGGATGGGCTGTGTCTCCTCGAGCTGGGGCCAAGCGGACATCGCATTGATCGAACGCCTGCTATCCAGCGGCAAGAAATCATACGGCCCAGACAAGCCGACAGTGGCGCGGATAATCTTGGGGTCGACGCCAATATCATTCAGATAATGCTGATCCAGCGTTAGCATCATTGCGATATGCGCGCCTGCGGAATGGCCTGCGACTGTGATGCGGTTCGGGTCACCACCATATTTCGCAATATTGTCGCGCACCCATTTTACCGCTTCTGCCCCGTCCTCGACAAAAGCGGGAAAGCGCACTTGCGGCACTTTGCGATAGTCGGGAACAACGGCGATAAAGTCTTTGGCGGCGAATGCCTTTCCAGCCCAGCCGTAATGGTCCCGCTCGCCATTCGCCCATCCGCCGCCGTAGTAGAATATGATGACGGGTTTAGGGGCTTTTTCGGTACTCGGCTTTGCCCAGACATCAAGTTTCAGGCCCGTCTTCTGGCTGAAAGCGATACCATCGCCCACCCGTTCCACCCCACTGTCGCCGGGCCAGAACCCGTTGATTATATCCAACTGATTGGGTGCCGCCACCATCCGTGTAAAGAGGAATAGTGACAGGGCAAGGCCAGCAATGATGAGGAGAATAGTCTTCATCTGCAGTTCAAAACGCCTCCACTGGCATCGCCATAATCACGTCCGCCCCGCCCTGCATTTTGCGCAGCATCGCAGATGTATCTGGCATGATCCGTTCGGCGTAGAAACGCGCAGTCATGAGCTTGGCTTCCATGAATGCCTTATCATCCGTTCCCGCATCCAGCGCCACCTGCGCTGCTGTTGCCATGCGCAACCACATCAGGCCAAGTGTAACAATTCCGGTCATATGCATGAAGGGCATGGACCCGGCACCAGCATTATCAGGGTTCACCATGCCATTTTGCATCAGCCACATCGTACCTGCCTGCATATCGGCCAGCGCCTTTTCGAGCGCAGTCGCATAGTCGGTGAGGGCAGGGACCAGCTTTGCCGCTGTGATTTCCATTGTAACCGTGGTGAAAAACAACATGACGGCGCGGCCACCTTTCGAAGGTAATTTGCGCCCAACCAGATCGAGCGCCTGAACACCGTTTGCGCCTTCATAAATCATGTTGATCCGGGCATCGCGCACGAACTGCCCCATGCCCCACTCATCGATATAGCCATGCCCGCCAAAGACTTGCTGCATATTGGTCGCGATTTCGTAGCCTTTGTCGGTGCCATAGCCTTTGAGCACAGGCGTCAGCAGGCCAAGCAGATCATCTGCTGTTTGACGTTCTTCCTCCGTTTGCGCTTTGTGGGCGAGGTCGGCCTGAAGCGCCGTCCACAAACAGAAAGCTCGCATCGCTTCAGTAAAGGCCTTCGCCTCCAGCAACATACGCCGAATGTCGGGGTGAACGAACAGGGTATCTGCTGCTTTCTCAGGTTCTTTCGCGCCGGTGAGCGCACGGCCCTGGCGGCGGTCTTTGGCGTATGCAACAGCGTTCTGATAGGCGACATCGGCTTGGGCCAACCCTTGAATCCCCACGCCAATACGCGCAGCATTCATCATGACGAACATGCCGGCAAGGCCCTTAAATTCTTCGCCAACCAGATAACCCGTGGCCGCGTCATGGTTTATCACGCAGGTTGAATTGCCGTGAATGCCCATTTTATGTTCGATTGATCCGCAGCTCACGCCGTTGCGCGCGCCGAGCGTTCCGTCAGCATTCACCAGAAACTTCGGTACAATGAATAGGGAAATGCCTTTGGTGCTATCCGGCGCGCCAGGTGTTTTGGCGAGCACCAAATGGATGATGTTCTCGGTCAGATCATGTTCGCCAGAGGATATGAAGATTTTCGTACCAGTAATGCTGTAGCTACCATCGGCTTGCGGCTCTGCCTTTGTGCGTAACATGCCGAGATCAGTGCCGCAGTGTGGCTCCGTCAGGTTCATGGTCCCGCCCCATTCGCCAGACACCATTTTGGGCACGTAAAGTGCCTTTTGCTCGTCTGAACCGGCGACTAAAATGGCCGAAACTGCGGCCTGTGTCAGCCCCGGATACATTGCAAAAGCTTGGTTTGCCGCCATCTGATACTCTTCCAGCGCGCTTGATAGGATATGCGGCAAAGCCTGCCCACCATATGCTTCCGGCGCACCTAGGGTCGTCCAGCCGCCTTCGATATAGGCTTTATACGCGTCTTTGAATCCTGTGGGCGTGGTCACGCTGCCATCGGGATGGCGAATGCAGCCTTCTTTGTCTCCCACTTGGTTGAGCGGAGCCAAGACTTCGCCCATGAACTTGCCGCCTTCGGTCAGTATGGCGTCAACCATATCGGCGCCTGCATTCTCAAAACCCGGCAAATTGGCATAGCGATCCAACCCAATGACATGATCAAGCACGAATTTGGTGTCGCGCACAGGCGCGGTATAACTCGGCATATTTTACTCCACTTTATATCTTCAAGCGACCAGTGCAGGATCTGCCTGTTTTACGACACCAATAAACCGCGATAGCTCATCAATATGGGCATCAATATCAGTGCGCTGGCGCTTAAGCAGGTCAATCCGCTCCTGACATTTGGTGATCGTGAACTGGCGCTGCTGCTTGCGGCCGTCGCCAATGTCATAAAGATCAATAAGCTCACCGATTTCAGACAAGCTGAACCCGACGCGCTTGGCCCGCAAAATCCATGCAAGCCGCGCGCGATCACGCTTGGTATAAATACGCGATAGACCCCGACGGATAGGGTTGATCAGCCCTTCATCCTCGTAGAAGCGAAGCGCACGCGGGGTGATTTCAAACTCTTCTGACAGATCAGAAATGCTATATTGATGCTTATCGCGCGGATCAGCAATATGGACTGTTGCGTGGCTATCAGGCTTCATAGGTTTGAGTTTAGTTTCCGTCCACGTAAAGGTCAATTGGCGCCGTCGAGCGACGAATTTACAAAAGCTGAGTTGATGTCGCGGCGAGCCTTGCAACCCGCGATGCCCTTCGCCTAAAGGTGGTGTGCGGTTTTACGGGGATTTTCATGACGATGGATGCAGTGGATTTTGCGAGTTTGCTCTGTTCGCGGTTGTGCCATGATCTGCTCAGCCCTGTCGGCGCGATGAACAATGGCTTGGAACTGCTCGCCGATGAGCATGATCCTGAAATGCGCACACAGGTGATGGATCTGCTGGCCGATAGTGCGTCATCGTCGGCTAACAAGCTGAAGTTTTTCCGGCTCGCGTTTGGGGCAGCGGGAGGCTTCGATTCTGAAATAGACGCGAATGAAGCCAAGACTGCCATCGAAGGTGTGTTTTGTGCGAAGGGCAAAATCACGCTCAACTGGATGGTCACGCCGCCAACTTTGGCTAAGCCTGCCATTAAAGTCTTGCTCAATTTGGCGCTGATCGCAGGTGAAGGTTTGGTGCGCGGAGGCGAATTGACGGTGGGGGCGGAGACGCTGGACGGCATCACTGAAATGGTCGTCCGTGCCGAAGGGCCGCGCGTTATCCTTGACCCGGAAATCCGCAAGGCGCTGCTTGGCGAAGTCGCCGATACCGAAGTCGCATCGCGCGGGGCAGGGGCGTGGCTGGCCCAGCAACTGGTGCGCAAGCATGGCGGCACCATCCGCGCATCGGATGTTGGAGAGCCAGTTCTGCTATTCGGCGCGACGATTGGCGGGTGAGCACCACCGCTCAACATCCTCATTCCTTCACGGCGACTGACTTTGTCGCAGTGATTGCGATGAATCTGATGTGGGGATTGAACCTTATCGCGGTCAAAATGGGCGTTGATCTTGTGTCCCCTATGACGGCCGCTTGGTTGCGGCAGTTGATGGTGTTGATCATTTGCCTACCTTTCCTCAAAATTGTTGACGGAAAGATGAGGGAATTATTGGTTCTAGGTATTTTGTCTGGCGGGCTGTTCTACATTATCGTCAACATTTCATTGGCGGTGTCCGATAACATTGGCGCACTGGCGATTGCAGGGCAGTTGGGCGCTCCCTTTTCCCTGATCCTTGCTGTTATTGTGCTTAAGGAAAAAATCGCGCGTTACCGCGTCATTGGCATGGCTTTGTCCTTCATTGGCGTTGTTGTGCTCGTGTTTGATCCAGCGGCAATCGATGAGCAAATGGGCATCGCGCTGACAGTTGTTGCGAGCCTGATCTGGGCGATCTGCTCGCTCATTCAGCGGCGATTGCAGGGCGTCAAAGTGCTGACCATCTATGCCTGGGTGGGCCTCGTTGGCGCGACCATACTGTTGCCAATTGCGTGGATAACAGAGCCAGAAGCTTTTGGCCGTGTGCATGCCTTGCCGCTATCGGCCTTCGGCTGGATCCTCTTTTCCGCGCTCGGCTCCACCGTCATAGGCCAAGGCGCAATGAGCTATTTGATCCAGCGTCACCCGGTCAGCACCGTTGTGCCGATGACACTGGCAACGCCGGTCATCTCCGTGGTTGCGGCAGCATGGTGGTTTGGCAACAAACTGACGCCGGTGATGATTGTCGGCGGCTTGATTGTGATGGCGGGCATTGCCATTGTCACGATCAGAACTGCAAACGCCCGGGAAGCCGAAGCCCAATGAGCCTCGATTTTATCGAAACACCGTCGCCCAACCAAGATGAGCGCGCTTTGCCTGTGACGATGCTGGTGATGCACTACACCGGAATGCTTGACGGCGCGTCCGCGATCCAGCGGTTGGCGGATCCAGAGGCCAAAGTCTCCGCCCATTATGTCGTGGCAGAGGATGGCCAGATTGTGCGGATGGTGCATGAGGATAAGCGCGCGTGGCATGCGGGTAAGTCATTCTGGCGCGGCGTGACCGATATTAACAGCGCCAGCATTGGTATTGAAATCGTGAACCCCGGCCATGCCCATGGGTACCGCAATTTCCCCGATTCGCAGATTGAATCCGTGCTGCAACTGACCAAAAGGATTGTCACGCGGCACAGGATCACGCGCGGCAATGTGGTGGGGCATAGCGACATTGCCCCTGCGCGGAAGGAAGATCCCGGCGAGCTATTTCCTTGGGGCCTGCTCGCCCGCCACCGCCTCGCTTTGCCGCGCCCGACCAAGAATCTGATGGACCCGCTGTGGACTGACGCAGGCTTCTTGCTGGCCCTTGAACGCTTTGGCTATAGCATTACCGATCCAGTGGCGGCTGTCCGCGCGTTTCAGCGGCGGTTTCGACCGGAATTGCTTGACGGCGTAATCGACGGCGAATGCCGGGCGATCCTGCTTGCACTTCTCCTTCCCAAACCGACCGGAGACGGCTAAGGCTGCCCGCGCCAGAGGGTTGGGCGGCCGCCGGTATGTGGGTATCTGCATGCGGGAGGAAAGTCCGGGCTCCAGCGAGGAACGGTGCCGGGTAACGCCCGGCCAGGGTGACCTGAGGGAAAGTGCCACAGAAAATAAACCGCCATGTTTTGGCATGGTAAGGGCGAAACGGTGCGGTAA
>JANMDQ010000023.1:0-572215 GCA_031376385.1 Sphingomonadales bacterium | reverse complement strand
CTCCTAGGCTCCGGGTCAGGCCCGGAGCACGATTGCCCTATCCGCCCTTGGCAGTCACCCGCCAGACCTTGTTCCCGCTATCATCTGCAACGAGCAAAGCCCCGCTCTTGTCCATCGCGAGGCCCGCTGGGCGGCCATAAGCCATATCCTCATCCTTTGAGAGGAAGCCAGTCAGCACTTCCACTGGCTTGGCACCGCGCACTGGAAAACCGCGTTCGTTGAACGGAATGTAGACGACCTTATACCCAGACTTGGGTGAGCGGTTCCAAGACCCATGCATGGCCACGAACGCGCCATTGGCAAAAGATGCACCCAGTGCGGCATCGCGACTGAAGGCGAGACCAAGGGCAGCCACATGCGGCCCCAAAGCATAATCAGGACGCTTGCTATATTGTTTCAAATCCATGCGTGTTTGTTTCACCCGGCCATCCTCATTCTGCCCCCAGAAATAATAAGGCCAGCCGTAAAAGGTCCCAAAATCGACTGTGGTCAGATAATCCGGTGGACCGTCTGGCCCCAGCATGTCGCGTTCATTAACCGTCGTCCACAGCGTTTGCGATATGGGGTTAAACGCCAGACCGGTTGGATTGCGCAGGCCATATGCGTAAAGCAAAGTCTCGCCCGTTTTCAGGTTGTGCTGTTTAATCTGAGCGCGATCCTTCTCGCTCTCCATTCCATTTTCGCCGATGTTGCTGTTTGATCCAATGGTGACGTAGAGCATATTTTCTTTAGGATCATAGGCAAGATTGCGGGTCCAGTGATTATTGGGCACGCCTGAAGGGAGGTCCATGATCTTGCGGCCCTTCGCGGTGATTTTGGTTTCTCCAGGTGTGAAGGGGAATGCCATCACGCTATCGGTATTGGCTATGAACAGTTCACCACCAATCAACGCCATGCCGAAAGGGGAGTTGAGCCCTTCCAAGAGAGCCGTCTTCATTTCCGCCACCCCGTCGCCGTTCGCGTCGCGGAGCAAGCTGATCCGGTTGGCAGAGACTGTCGACGCATTGGCCTTCATGATCAGGTTGCGCGCCACCCAATCCTGAAATCCTTCGGTTTCGCGTGAAGGCTGCGTGCTTTCCGCCACTAGAACATCGCCGTTGGGCAAAGTGTATAGCCAGCGCGGATGATCAAGGCCGCCTGCAAATTCCGTCACAGCCATGCCCGTGTTAGGCGTTGGCGCAGCGCCCTTCGCCCATCCTTTAACGTCAGCGATTGCTACAGACGGAAAGCCCTCCACCTTCAGCTTGCTGAGGTTCGGATCAATCCCTTGGAGCTTTGCAACATCCAACTGAGCTTTGTTGGGCGTGAACATGTACCAAGTGCCGCCAATGAGCGCGATCACAAGGATAATGAGAATATTTCGGATATGTTGCTTGCGGGTCATGAACGGGCCTTGGTTTGGTTTAGTTACAACCTATAATAGTGCGGAAGGGTCCAAGTCGTCAAAGCGACTCTCAAATCAAATCCTCAGCCTCTGGCTTGCGTGGCGGGAATAGTTTCAACCGTGTCGCGCGCCGTGCATCTCCTTGCGTCACTTGGATGCGCCAGCCGCTGCTATGTTCTAGGATTTCGCCAATTTGGGGCACATGGCCTGCGAGCACGAAGGCAAGACCGCCAAGCGTGTCAACATCCTCATCCACATCGGCAAGGCGGGGGTCAATGTCTCGTGCGGCTTCCTCCAATGAAGCGCGGGCATCAGCTTCCCATAGACCATCGTCGAGGGCGATGAGAGATGCAACTGGTGCGTCATCATGTTCATCTTCGATTTCACCGACAATTTCTTCGACCAAGTCTTCGATGGTGATGATGCCGTCGGTTCCAGAATATTCATCCAGAACAACGGCCAGATGGGTCCGCGTGCTGCGCATATCGGCAAGCAGATCAAGCACACCCATCGACTGCGGTACATAACGCGGCTCTCGCATCAGCGCGCTGATATCAGCTGGATGTTCGGCCTTTGCGGCCAGTATCGCAAACACGTCCTTGATGTGGATCATGCCCACGACTTCATCCAGACTATCTTTATAAACGGGAAGGCGACTGTGCCCGGCTTCGGCGAACGCGGCGACCAGATCAGGGAAGGATATCGTCTGCGGCACGGCAATGATATCGCTGCGGGGCACGGCAACATCACCTGCGGTACGATCACCAAAGTTAAGCAAGTTACGAAGCATTTGCCGCTCGACGCTGGACAAGCCGCCAGCATCTTCGGCGGGGCTTACTTCCTCCGCTTCGTCAATTGCATCTTCAATCTGGTCGCGCAGGGTCGGCTCATGATCCCCGAACATAAGGGATTTGAGCCGGCCCCATATTCGGCCTCCACTGCTACTGCTGTCGTCTGGCATAACCCTGTTATTCATCCCCATACGGATCATGCAAGCCCAGCTGGGCCAGCACGCGCCGCTCAATTGCTTCCATCACAAGGGCCTCTTCATCCCCCATATGGTCATAGCCTAACAGATGAAGCAGGCCGTGAACAATAAGATGTGTAGCGTGGGCCTGAACCGTGATGCCTTTATCAGCGGCTTCGGTGGTGCAGATGCCTTGGGCGAGCACAATATCGCCAAGCATCACTTCGCCGGGCAGGCTTGCGATGTCCTCAAGCTCTTCGAGGTCGAACATCGGAAAGGAAAGGACATTGGTCGGCTTATCCTTGCCCCGATATGCAGCATTCAGCAGCTGCACCTCTGTGTCAGACGTCAGCCGAATCGAAATTTCAACACTGACGGGGATAGAGGCAAAATGGGCATAGGATGTTGAAGCGATTGCCCCTGCCAAGGCAGTCTCAGATACGATTTCCCAATCGACTGCGGCGTTCCAACCTTCATTGATGACGGCACAGTCTAACATTCGCGCATGTTCGAAATCATTGCCGCCAAATGGCTGATGCCGCCAGATTTATCAAGAGTATTGGGCCACACGCAAGACTCGTCCCTAACCACATGTCTTAACAATGGATGTTACTGTGGTTAAAAAGGCGCAGTTTAAATTTTGCGCGCGATACGGCGCCAATGAGTGCGGTCGCGGTCAGACAGTTTTGGATCAGCGGCGCGTTCCTTAACGACATCCTTTGCGTCATCGCCGTATTTCATAACGAGTTTGCGCAATTCCAAACGGTCCCGATCGCGCTGTTCACGGCTTTCAAATAATAATCCCAGCATAAGTCACCTCGAGTAGTTCCGCGACCTGCGCCGCAGAGTATCGTTGACCTCTCCGTTCGACTCCGAAATTATACTCGATTATATGTTGCAGTTCAAAGACTCATCTATCGTTAACCAGTTCCTTCATAGGCATCCACAATCCGCCCGACGATGGGATGGCGAACGACATCAGCGGAGGTGAAGCGTATGGTTGCAATTGATTCGACGCCCTCCAGACGGTTGACTGCATCTGCCAGGCCAGACGCAGCGGGATTGGGCAAATCAACTTGGTTGGGGTCACCGCAGACGACCATCCGGCTGTTCATGCCGAACCGAGTGAGGAACATTTTCATCTGAGCTGGTGTGGTGTTCTGGGCCTCGTCCAAAATGATAAAACTATCGGCCAACGTCCGCCCCCGCATGAAGGCAATAGGGGCAATTTCAATCTCTCCGCTGGCGATGCGCCGCTCCACTTGTTCGGCGGGCAGAGTGTCATACAGCGCATCATAAAGCGGGCGGAGATAAGGATCGACTTTCTCCTTCATATCGCCCGGCAGAAAACCCAATCGTTCTCCTGCCTCAACGGCGGGGCGCGACAGGATCAGCCGATCAACGCTGCCTGTGATCAATTGGGCGACCGCTTGGGCAACCGCAAGATAGGTTTTGCCAGTGCCTGCCGGGCCAAGGGCAAAAATAATGTCATTTTTGACGAGTGCTTCCATGTAACGGATTTGCATGGGAGTGCGGGGAAATATGACTTTCTTACGCGTGCGGATCATGATCGGCGAACCGCCATCAATTTCATGGCGCACGATGCCTTCCAGTGTCGGCTCAGCGGACATGGCAAGCGCCGCTGAAACATCACCGCCATCGATATTTTGACCACGGACGAGCAGATTGTAGAGCGAGTATAGCACATCGCGCGCCCGTGCAGTCGTTGTTGCTTCGCCCTCAATCTGCAAGCGATTGCCCCGCGCCGCGATGGTGACGCTCAGAGCATTTTCGATTGTGACCAAATGCTGATCATATTGCCCAAAGAGCGCACCGAGCAATTGCGGTTTATCAAACATCAGTTCAATCCGGCCGCGATCTCCGGCAGCGGCTTGGACTTGTTTACGCGACATGGACGACTCCGGGTTTAGGGGTTGAGTGCTGAGTCTGCCCCGGCCAGCGAGTTGGGTCCACCAGAAATAAGGTCCACGTCCAAGATAGTACCAATAGGTGCATCGGTGATTAGGTGGACTGATTGCAACCAAGGCGTTTTGCCAAGCATCTGCCCCGGCAATTTGCCCCGCCGTTCAAGCAGAATTGATGTCTTTTTCCCAACACTTGCGCTGTTAAACGCATGTTGCTGCGTATTGAGCAAAGCCTGCAAGCGTTGCAGCCGCTCATCCATTATCGATGGCGCGATATGCCCACCCATATCAGCGGCTGGCGTGCCGGGGCGGGAGGAATATTTGAAGCTGAACGCCAGCGCATAATTGACGCGTTCAATCAGGCGCAGCGTGTCTTCGAATTCTGCGTCCGTTTCGCCAGGAAACCCCACAATGAAATCGCCCGAGATGGCAAGGTCAGCCCGTGCCGCCCGCGCGCGTTCAATGATTGCGCAGTAAGATTCGACAGTGTGGCTGCGGTTCATGGCTTTGAGAATTCGGTCATTGCCGGCCTGCACTGGCAAATGGAGGAACGGCATCAACTTTTCGACCTCCGCGTGCGCGCGGATCAAGCCTTCGGTCATATCGTTGGGGTGGCTGGTCGTATAGCGGATGCGCCGCAAACCTGGCAGACGGTCAAGCGCCGCAATTAAATGCTCCAGCCCCTGTTCGCCGTCAGTCCAAGCATTCACATTCTGGCCGAGCAGCGTGATTTCAACTGCGCCTGCGTCCACCAGAGCCTTGGCCTCATCCACCAAAGCGCCAAATCGGCGGGAAACTTCGCCGCCGCGTGTGTAAGGGACCACGCAGTAAGTGCAGAATTTATCGCAGCCTTCTTGAACGGTCAGGAACGCGCTAGGTCCGCTTTTGCGGCGGGCCGGAAGGATGGAGAATTTGTCGAGGCCAGGCAGATCAAGGTCAACCACTCGCTCTCCAGCTGCCGCGCGCGCGACCAATGCGGGCAGGTTATGATAAGTTTGCGGACCCACAACGATATCGACGTCCTTCGTGCGCCGTTGAACCTCCGCGCCTTCAGCCTGAGCGACACAGCCTGCGACAGCGATCATAGGACGGGTTCCGTCCTCCCGGCGCTGGCGGCCAATGTCTGAATAAACGCGTTCAACCGCCTTTTCGCGAATGTGGCATGTGTTGAGGACGATCAGATCAGCCTCACGCTCTGCGGCGGCCTCCATGCCCTGCGCACCCAAAAGTTCTGACATGCGTTCGCCGTCATAGACATTCATCTGACAGCCAAAGGATTTGACGTGATAGGTTTTGGGGTTGGGGTGGATCATGATGCAGGGCTATAGGCGGGAAAGAGCGCAGCGGCAATTTCATCGCGACTATGCTTGGCCATAGCCTTGCGGTCAGTGAAGTCGGCGTGGTCCAGCGGCGCAAGAAAGTGCAGCGTCACGTCCAGCCGACCCTTGCGGCCCATGATGCGCAGGGCATTGACGCCGACAGATTCGTCGTCTGTCCATGCGATGTCAGGCGCAGTCGCGCCATAATCAATTGCGACAGGCTGGATTGTGATGCCTGATGGCGGCGGTGCGACGGTGGCCAGAAGCGAGGAGCGAAAGGGCAAAAGCTCCCTGCCATTGGCCGTTGTGCCTTCAGGGAAAAGGGCAATGGGTTGACTGGTCAGCAGTGCCGTTTGGATCGCCACCTTTTGCGCGCCAACATCCAACCGGTTATCGCGTGCGACATAGACGGAGTTGTTCAGGCTCGCCATCCAGCCGAGAATAGGCCAGTCGATCATGTCTGCCTTCGCCACAAAAGCGCAGCCCGTATGCCCCGAAAGTGTCAGGATATCCAGCCAGCTGACATGATTGGCGATGTAGAGCACGTCGCGTTTCACCGGTGTCCCGCGCACGGACACACGTGCGCCTGATGCGCGAGCGCTAAAAGACAAGAAAAGCCGTGACCACGGCGATCGTAGCCCGAACAACCGCCAAAGTCCGTGCGGAATAACGCAGAGGATAAGGGCAGTGACAATGGCAAAAACCCGCAGCCAAGCGCGTGGGTGAACCGGCTCAGTCTTTGCGGTCAAGGGCAACGCCGTAAAGTTCCATGCGATGATCGACGAGGCGGAAACCCAATTTTTCAGCGATCTGTTTTTGCAGCGCTTCTAATTCAGGATCGACAAATTCAATGACTTGGCCCGTTTCCACATTGATGAGATGGTCATGGTGCGCTTCGGGAGCCGCTTCATAACGAGACCGACCATCGCCAAAATCATGGCGGTCTAATATGCCAGCCTCCTCAAATAAGCGAACGGTGCGATAAACGGTCGCGATAGAAATTCCAGGATCAATCGCGGAGGAGCGGATGTGCAGCGCCTCCACATCAGGATGATCATCGGCGTCTGATAAAACGCGCGCGATAACGCGGCGTTGCTCAGTTATGCGCAGGCCTTTTTCGTGGCACAGCGCCTCAATATCAATTGAACGTCCCATAAAATCACCATAGCGTGACGGGCGGGCAAATCAATTGCCCGCCCGTCACGCCAAGCAGCTTACTTTGGTTTGTTTCGCGATCCGGGCTTACGACCAAGCCCAATGGTCTTTGCCAATGTGCGGCGGCGCTCCGAATAATTAGGGGCCACCATCGGATAATCGGCAGGCAGACCCCATTTGGCGCGATAGTCATCCGGCGTCATGCCATAATGTGTCATCAGGTGACGCTTCAGCATTTTCAGCTTTTTGCCATCATCAAGGCAGATGATATAGTCTGGTTTAATAGAAGCGCGAATGGACACTGCTGGCTCAAGCTTAACGGCCTCGACGGGCGCTGGTCCGCCAAGGCCCTTCAGTGCTGCATGAACATTATGGATAAGCGTTGAGATATCTGACACAGCAACGCTGTTGTTACTGACGTGAGCGGCGACAACGTCAGCTGTCAGCGTGATCAGTGTTTCGTCGATATTAGACATTTCCGACATGATTATAAACTCTCTGTTAGACCCGTTATTTATGACTTGCCCTTATTTTGAGGATCAAGCTACGCGAAGCTATATTGATTTATTCATGAAACAACAAGTGTCATCACTTGGCTCAACTTATCCCGTAGACAAAAGTAACTGCCCTTGTCGGGCCACCATCGGTTCTGCGATAATAATTAAGGCGTTCACCAACTTTGACAAATCCTAAATTTACGTAAAATTTGGTCGCAGGATTATCCTCGCGCACTTCGACATGCAGCCGCTTGACGCGTTCCTCTTTTGCAAAATCTGCAGTCTGGTGGAAAAGGCTTTTACCTCGACCACGCTGTTGCGCGGCCTGATCAATAGCAATCAGAAGGAGCTCCGCTTCATCCAAAACGATCCGAATAAGCGCAAAGCCTTCAACGTCAGCGTCGCCGCGCATGATCAGCAACGAACATCCCGGCATAGACAGGGCCCCGCGCACTTGATCAGCCGACCAAGCCTCCCCGAACGCAGGATCGAATGCGGACGCCATCACAGGCATTATGGCGCCAATATCAGCAACGGTTCCCATTGAGATGTTGGTCATGTTGCAGATGGCTTTGCATCTGGCGCGCGGCCATAAACTGGGCTTGGGGGCAGAGACCGCAAAGTCTCTGACAGGTGCAGGGCGAAAGCTGCATCAGGATCAAGTGCGACGGCCTCACCAAAGCCGCGGGCAGCCAACAGTTTTTCAGCGCCACTGCCCAACACCATGCTGCAATCATAATGCTCTGCCGCTTCTTCTGGTTTGTAGGAAGCCAGTGGGCCAGGGATCAAGCCGTTGCGCCCGTCAAAACTCTGCACAAACAGTTCGCCGTGCCCTCCCTCAATGGCGACGACTAGTATTTCGACAGTGGGTGCCGCCGCCGCGATCAAGGCCAGGGAATTCATGCCTGAT
Source organism: Sphingomonadales bacterium (assembly GCA_031376385.1). Classification (GTDB taxonomy): domain Bacteria; phylum Pseudomonadota; class Alphaproteobacteria; order Sphingomonadales; family Sphingomonadaceae; genus Aquisediminimonas. The sequence continues at coordinate 564,058 of JANMDQ010000023.1, read as the reverse complement.
ATTGACGCACCCCAACCCAGTGCAAGCGCACGGCCCGCAGCAATGCCGACACGGACACCAGTAAAACTGCCGGGGCCGCACCCGACGAGGATGGCGTCAGACCGGCCGCCGTCTGGCAGTTCCGCAATCCACGGAACGATCCATTCAGCATGACCACGGCCAATTACTTCATGCCGCCGCGCAATCACGGTTCCATTTTCAAACAAGGCTAGTGAACAGGCTGGCCCGGATGTATCAATGGCCAGCAATCGCATCAGCGCGGTCAGACGACTGTATTGAACCGGTCAAAGCCGGGGCGCGGCGACCTCGGAAATATGCCCTCAGGGCCACCATATCCCAAAGTTGAAATGAAATTAGCCTTCACTGTGGTTCCAGCAAAGAAAGCCGCTTCAACGGCGTCTGGATTAAAACCTGACATTGGCCCGGTATCGAGCCCCAATGCACGCGCCGCCATTATGAAATAAGCGCCTTGCAACGATGAATTGCGAAACGCGGTGGCATCGGCGAGCGGCTTATTGCCGACAAACCAGCTGCGTGCGTCAGCATGGGGGAACAAGTCTGGTAGCTGTTCATAAAATTCCATGTCCATGCCAATGATCACAGTCACTGGCGCGGCGCGGATCTTATCGGCGTTCGACTCCATGGCGCACGCGGCGAGTTTTTCCTTCGCCTCATCACTCACGCACCAGACCAGCCGCGCAGGCAGGCAGTTGGCCGACGTCGGCCCCATTTTCATGAGCTCCCAAATCGCATCGCGTTGATCCGCAGTGACGGGCTTATCGATATAGCCATTGGCCGTGCGCGATGTGCGAAACAGTTGGTCAAGCGCAGCCGCGTTCAAAGGTTCGGACATGGGAGGGTGTTCTTTCGTTAAGCCGCGAGGACTTCTGTTACTTCAGGCACATAATGTTTGAGGAGGGATTCGATCCCCTGCTTCAGCGTCGCAGTAGAGGACGGACATCCGGCGCAAGCACCCTGCATTTTCAGCCAGACCCGACCCTGATCATAGCCTTTGAAAATAATATCCCCGCCGTCATTCGCAACAGCAGGGCGGACCCGCGTTTCGATCAGCTCCTTGATCTGGACGACAATTTCTTCGTCCGCAGGATCATAGTCCCCTTCGCTTTCCATTGGCACAGAAAAACCAGCCGTTGCTGGCTTGAACAGCGGCATATTGCCTACGAAATGATCCATCATGATGGACAGCACGTCAGGTTTCAGGTTGAGCCAAGGCACGGAAGGTGCTGCTGTAACGGATACGAAATCACGCCCGAAGAACACGCCTTCGATATCGCCTAAGTTAAACAAAGCTTCCGCAAGTGGCGAAGCCTCAGCCTCTTCGTAAGAAGCAAAGTCGCGTGTGCCCGCTTCCATCACCACCCGACCGGGCAGGAATTTAAGCGTTGCGGGGTTCGGAGTCGTTTCGGTTTCTATCAGCATGAACGCTATGTGGGCGCTTAACCGGACAGGATCAAGGCTTTGGTCGATCGAATTCCGCTACCCAAGAACAGCACGCGCCTGTTGCTCCAGCCAGTCCATTGCCGCTGCCCAAGGGCCGTGACCGTGGCTGATCCGCGCAACGCCCAACTTCGCCATCTCAGCGTGGCCAGGACAGCCCGGTCGGACAAGAATGTTGACCGGCAAAGGCGACGCGTCACAAAGCGCCGCAATCAAGTCTGGGTTGATGAGGAACGGCGCAAAGAAGCAGCGTGCTCCGGCGTCGGCATAAGCTTTGGCGCGCTCCACTGCCTGCCCGATCAATTCCACATTATGGCTATCCAAAGGGGCTTTTATGAACAAATCCGTCCGCGCGTTTACGAACACGCCGGTTGATGCCGCAGCAGCGATCCGGGCCGATTGTTCCGCAACCGGATAAAGACCTTCGCCGCCAATGATCCGGTCTTCCAAATTGATTCCCACTGCTCCTGCATCAACAATGGCTTGAGCCGACGCGCGAACATGATCCACGCTTGGGCCATATCCTGTTTCCAAATCGACGCTGACGGGCAATTCGGTAACGCTGACGATTCGCCGCGCATTGGCGATCACCAGATCAAACGGCAAAGCCTCACCGTCGCCTGCGCCGTGCGCACCGGCCACGCCCCAGCTGCCTGTGGCCAATGCCGCAGCTCCAGCTTTAGCGACGGCGACAGCACTTCCCGCGTCCCAAATGTTAAACAGGATTAAGGGCGTGCCACTCACATGAAGGGCCGCAAACGCGTCTGTTTTGGTCATGACGTTTCTCTTTCTAACTCGAGCAATTTCTCTTTGCGATCCAACCCGTAGGCATAGCCGCCCATCGTGCCGTCGCTGCGAATGACGCGGTGGCACGGGATGAGGACAGCGACGTTATTGGCCCCATTGGCTGAACCTGCGGCACGAACGGCGGCGGGGCTGCCGACAGCTGCTGCGATTTGGGCATAAGTGCGGGTTTCCCCTGCCGGGATTTTCATCAGCTCTGCCCAGACGGCCTGTTGAAATCCGGTTCCCTGAATATCGAGGGGAAGGCTTGGCATTTGGGCGGGGCGTTCGACAGCGGCAATGGCTCCGGCAACTAAATGATTGAGCGCCGCGCCGCCCGCTTCAATGGTGGCTTTGGGAAAGCGGCGGTAAAGTTCACTCTCATCTTCATCAAAGGAGAGGCGGCAAATGCCTTTGTCAGTCGCGGCAAGGAGCATGGAACCAAGCGCGGTGTCTGCAACGGTCCATCGGATAGTGACGCCCGCTCCGCCATTTTTCCACGCACTTGGCGTCATCCCCAATCTCCCTTTGCTCTGCGCGTAAAAGCGGCTGGGGCCGGAATAACCTGCGGCGTAAATGGCATCAGTCACACTGGCATCTTCGTTCAGCGCTGTGGCCGCCCGTTCGGCGCGATTGGCCCTGATATAAGCAGCAGGAGTAACGCCTGTTGCACGCTTGAAAATGCGGTGAAAATGATGCGGCGCATATCCTGCGGCTTGTGCCAGTTCAGCGAGTGACACACGTTCACCGCCTGCCCCGATCAACGCCAGCGCCTTTGCAACTCCGTCAGCATCACGGCCCACATCATCGGGCAGGCAGCGTTTGCAGGCGCGATAACCAGCAGCGCGTGCTTCGGCAGGCGTATCGTAAAAGGTCACATTCTCGCGGAGGGGCCGCCGCGCGGGACAGCTTGGTTTGCAGTAAATGCCGGTGGTTTTTACAGCGCCGACGAACAGCCCGTCCTGCGAACGGTCTCGCGCGTCAAAGGCAGCGAAGGCTTTGTCTCGATCAATCATGAGTTGACTGTAGCCCATGCGCAGTGACGCCACATCCCGAAACTTGCTTTCAAACCACAGTGGCTCTGGGTAAGGCCTGCCCATGCGATTTTTCTCAGACAATGCCGCCTCTGCTCATCCTGCTGTGCTTGACGCTATGGCCCGCGCCAATCAAGTGGACACGGCCTATGATGGCGATACGATCAGCCAATCTTTGGACGCAGCGTTTTCGGTGCTTTTTGAAACTGACGTTCGCGCCTTTTGGATTGGCACGGGAACAGCCGCCAATTCGCTGGCGCTGGCAGCTCTCTGCCCCCCTTACGGATCAATCCTCTGTCATAAAGACGCGCATATTCAGAATGATGAGTGCGGCGCGCCGGAGTTCTACACACACGGGGCCAAGCTCGCGTTGATCGAAGGGGAAGGCGCAAAAGTAAAACCCGAAGCACTGACTGCAAAGCTCGCCGCGACGCCGCCCGGAGTACATTGGGCTCAGCCTCATGCTGTTTCGATTACCAACGCCACCGAATATGGTTGCGTCTACACGCCTGCCGAAGTTGCATCCCTCAGCCACATCTGCCGCGACCGTAATCTTGGCTTTCACATGGACGGCGCACGCTTCGCCAATGCGGTCGCGCATTTAGGGTGCAGCCCGGCAGACGTCACTTGGCGGGCGGGAGTGGACATATTGTCATTCGGCTTTGTCAAAAATGGCGGTTTGTCGAGTGAGGCGATTGTCTTTTTCAAGTCTAACCTCGCCGATGGTTTCATCGAACGGCGCAAACGGGCGGGGCATTTGCTGTCCAAAGGCCGTTATCAGGCCGCGCAGATTTTGGCTTTGCTTGAAGACGACCGCTGGCTGGCGAACGCGCGGGTGGCAAATAAAGGAGCGAAGCGTCTCGGATCGGCACTGGGTGAGCGGCTGATGTATCCGGTTGAGGCAAACGAGGTTTTCGCGCGCATGACCCCAGACGAAGCGGCTTCCTTGCGCGCGCAGGGCTTCGATTTCTACGACTGGGCCGCCGGCGAAGTGCGCTTTGTGGTCAGTTGGGATCAGCCTGAAAAAGAAGTTGCAGATTTTGCACAGGCGATTTCGCTTTTGTAAGATCGCTCATGCGGTCTAGGGCCTTCCTTATGCAGTCGCCCACCACCGAACCCTCCATCTTATCCCCCAGAATCCTGATCCCGTTCATCGCACTGACGATGATCTGGGGGACCACATGGATTGTGATCCGAGATCAACTGGGCGTCGTGCCACCGAGTTGGTCAGTCTGTTATCGTTTCCTCGTCGGCGGCGTGGCGATGCTCATCTATGCGAAGGTCAGCGGCGCAAATCTCAACATCGGGCGCAGCGGGCATATGTTTGCCATTCCCTTTGGCATCGCGCAGTTCGTTCTGAATTTCAACTTCGTCTACCGCGCAGAGATTTACATCACGTCCGGCCTGGTCGCCGTGGTTTTTGCGCTGCTCGTAGTGCCTAACGCCATCTTTGGTAAAATCTTCCTTGGTCAGGCAGTAACGCGCAAATTCGTGGTCGGCTCCGCAATCGCTTTTGGGGGTCTTGCACTTCTGTTCCTCAATGAAGTGCGTGCGGACCCGGGCAGCCAGGGCGCAACGCTGATTGGGGTTGGCCTCACTCTGCTAGGGGTGCTTTCGGCCTCGGCCTCCAACGTCATGCAAGCGACAGAGCGAGCCAAGCTTTACCCCATGGCCAGTGTACTCGGTTGGGGAATGCTGTGGGGCGCAGGGATCAATGCGATCATTGCGCTGGTGACAACGGGCGCGCCTGTTCTGGATATGCGCTGGGCCTATTTCGGCGGCGTCGCTTATTTGGGCATTATTGCCAGCGCCATTGCCTTCACCCTCTATTTCGGTGTCATTCGGCAGATTGGGCCTGCGAAGGCCGCTTATTCCAGTGTGATCATCCCTATCATTGCGATGTTGATTTCGACTGTGGCAGAGGGTTATGTCTGGACGATGCTATCGGTCGCAGGCTGCGCGTTGGCGCTCGCAGGATTGGTTGTGGCCTTAAGCGCGCGCAAGCCGTCAACATAAGTCGGGTATCGTGGCTGCCAGCCGAGCACGCGTTTCGCTTTCCCATTCGCGACGCGGCGGTTCTCTGCATAAAAGGCCAGCGCCATCGCAGACAGATTGGCTTCCGCTAGCGATTGCAGCGGCGGGTGGGGAACCCCGAGCAAATCGCACGCGGTCTCAATCACGCGGTTCTGGCTACATGGTAAATCATCGGCGAGGTCATAAGCTCCCGGCGGCGCGTTCCACCCGGCCATCACACCAGTTGCAATATCGTCGACATGAACGCGGCTGAAAATCTGATCGGGAAGGTCAATCCGGTGCGCCTTGCCCTCAGCCACGCGGTCCAGTGCGGAACGGCCGGGGCCGTAAATGCCCGGCAAGCGAAAGACACGCGCACCAAGTGTTAGCCAATTCTGGTCGGCCTCGTTGCGGCTCAAGCGACGGCCTTGGATGGGAGCGCTTTCGTCGACCCACGCCCCATCCGCATCGCCGTAGACCCCTGTTGAGGAAAGATAAGCCAGTCGCGCCTGACTGATGCGAATGGCCTCGCCATAAACGTTCAAAACAGGATCACCGTCTGCGACGGGCGGCACTGACGAGAGAATGTAATCCGCCTGAGCGAGTGCGATCCGGAGGCTTCCTGCATCATCGAAGGCGATATTGCCAGCCGATCCAGTGGCATGGACTTCCCAGCCCATGGCTATGGCGGCAGCAGCAATTCGCTCGGCGGTGTAGCCAAGGCCGAATATGAGGAGCGAGGGCATTGGTGAATTCTCCGCTCAGGCTGAACTTGACGAAGCCCCGGTTGGAAACGCCCACCAAGGCTTCGTCAAGCTCAGCCTGAGCGGGTCTTCTTAAAGCGTGTTTACCTCACCACCATACATGGGCTGCTGGCTGCCTTTACTTTGGCACAAAGCGCCGCCGCGCCAGCCGCTGACCCCGCGTTTGCACGCAAGCGGTAAACGGTATTTCCGCCCACTGCGGCTGGAAGAACTGATTTGGTGACGCCAGAAAGGCTCGTGACTTTCCCTGACAGCGTCGCCCACGCTTGATCAGCGCTCACTTGCGAACCGTAGGCGCCGAGTTGGACGAGGCCTGATCCGCCACCAGCAGCGGGTGCGGCTGCGATAGGAACAGCTGGTGCCGGCATTTTGGTGCTGGCTGTTGGCACGGTAGTCGTGACAGCCTTGGTCGCGGCGGCAACGGGCTTGGCTGCTGCAACAGGAGTCGCTTTGGTCGTTGCAATGGGGGCCTCGGGCTTGGCATTCACATCCATCTTGCCATTCGCTTCCGCGCCTTCGGAAGTCGCGAAGGCTGAGTCCCCTTGGCCTTCCACTTTCATCCCGCCAGTTTCGTCGGGCTTGACTTTATAATCGCCTTCTTGCGCCGCGATCAGTGTGCCGTCGCCGCTTGGCCCATCCTGACTACGCAGCCACCAGATGCCGCCGATAACGAGGCCAAGGGCAATCAGCGCCGCGATCAGAAAGCCGAACAGCTTCTGTGCAGACAAGCCTTCTTCGTCATCATCGCTTTCCACAGCCTCCAGCCATGGCAGCCGGTCTTCGTCCTGAAGCCCCAGTTCGCGAGCGCTGTCGCGGTCCATATCGGTCATACTCTTACATCTCCCCGGCGGGCTCAACGCCCATGATTGACAATCCGTTAGCGATAACTTGCCCGATTGCAGCGGCCAAGAAAAGCCGTGAGAGGGTTAATGAAGCTTCATTAACCACCAATATGCGTCGGTCTGGCCGATCATTGCCAACATTATAGTAAGCGTGGAACGCGGCGGCGAGATCATAAAGGTAAAATGCGATCCGATGCGGCTCATAAGCAGCAGCTGCACTTTCCACGATGCGCGGGAATTGTGCAGCCAATTTGACCAGTTCCAAATCTTCATTGTCAAGCAAAGCGGTGTCGCCCGCGCCCGATATCCCTTCGACCGCGATCTTACGCTTCAGGCTTTCGATCCGGGCATGGGCATATTGCACGTAGAAGACGGGATTGTCCTTTGACGCTTCGACGACTTTGGCAAAATCAAAATCCATCTGCGCATCGGCCTTGCGGCTGAGCATCGTAAAGCGGACGACATCCTTGCCGACTTCATTCACCACATCGGCAAGCGTGACGAAATTGCCTGAGCGTTTCGACATTTTGACCGGTTCGCCGCCGCGCAGCAGCCGGACCATCTGGACGAGCTTCACGTCAAATGGCTTTTTGCCTTCGGTCAGCGCCGCAACAGCCGCGCGGATGCGCTTGACCGTTCCGGCATGATCAGCGCCCCAGATATCAATCAGAGCATCGGCCTTTTCCGCCTTTTGGAAATGATAGGCCATGTCGGCGCCAAAATAGGTCCAGCTGCCGTCGCTCTTTTTGATGGGCCGGTCTTGATCATCGCCGAACTGGGTGGACCGGAACAGCGGCAGCGTGACAGGCTCCCAATCAGGATCGACTTCACCCTTGGGGGCTTCCAGCTGGCCGTCATAAACCAAATCGCGCGCGCGAAGGAACGCTTCTGCGGCTTCAGGTTTTTTCTCGGCTTGCACGACGGCTTCGGATGCGAAGACATCATGATGAATGCCGAGCAATGCAAGGTCATCCTTTATCATCACAAGCATGGCGGCGACTGCGATTTGCCGGAATAGGATCAGCCAGTCTGATTCTGGCTTGCCGACGAAGGCATTGCCATGTTCAGCCGCCAACGCTTGTGCGACGGGGATCAGATAATCACCGGGATAAAGCCCTTCCGGGATATCGCCAATCGCTTCGCCCAGTGCTTCTCGGTAGCGCAAATGGACCGACCGGGCGAGTGTATCCACTTGCCCCCCTGCATCGTTCACATAATATTCGCGGGTCACTTGGTGGCCAACATACTGGAGCAAAGTAGCCAGCGCGTCGCCAACCACGGCCCCCCGGCAATGCCCCATATGCATCGGGCCGGTGGGGTTCGCAGAGACATACTCGACGTTGACCGTTTTGCCGCTGCCCATGTCAGAGCGACCATAGCCGTCTGCCATTGCCGCAATCTGGCACAGTTCAGTGCGCCAGCACGCATCCGTCATCCGAAGGTTGATAAATCCCGGCCCCGCGATTTCGGCGCTAGCCACTTCGTCAAGTGCACTCAGCTTTGGCACCAGCAATTCGGCCAGCGCGCGCGGGTTCATGCCAGCGCCTTTGGCCAGCACCATCGCGGCATTGGTCGCCAGATCGCCGTGGTTCGCGTCGCGGGGCGGCTCCACCGTCACATTGCGGCGGTCCAATCCCTGCACAGCGTCAATGGAGCTCAGGATTGCATCAAGCTGCGCGGAGAAACTTTTGTAGAGGGTACTCACATCTTGTCCTTCTGTCGAAGGCAGGCCCCTAACCGATACCGCGCGCCAGTGCCAGCATCTCGGCATTGTGGTGGACATGAACGCCGCTTTCTGCCTTGCCGACAAGCGCCGCAATGGCCTTGGCCACCGACCGCGCCTCGATCGAACGATACTGGCCCAGCACCGCTGGCGTCAGGAAATCGGTGATCGGCGTCAAGGCAATGAGCGCAGCTTCAACCGGGCGTGCTGGTCCTTGTCGCACGCCTTTTAACAAGCCTGGACGCAAAATATCGATCCGGTCAAACCCAAGTGTCCTTGCCGCATCCTCTGCCTCACCTTTGGTTTTCAGATAGAAATTGCTCGCCTGTGCCGACGCGCCGACCGAGGATACCATGATGAACCGCCGCGCTCCTGCTGCCTTTGCCGCCGTCGCGACGCTCAGCACAAGATCATAGTCCACTGCGCGGAATGCCGATTTTGAGCCTGCCTGCTTTATCGTTGTGCCAAGCGTGGATACGGCCATTTCAGGTTTGGCATCGACGATGTATGTCGCCCAGGTTTCCGGAGCATCGACGCTTTGGCTGGCGTTGGTCTCAATCGCGCGGCGGGTGACGATGTGGAGCTGATCTGCGGAAATGAGCTCCGCAACATGGCCACCGATCAAGCCCGTCGCCCCTGCAAGTAAAATCAGTCCCATGTTCACCTCCGCTCAGGCTGAGCGGTATTGGACGAACAGGGGATATTTGCAACTTATCCCCGCACCAGACCCTCTATGCGCTTGCCCGCGACCATTTCGGGAAACAAAACCCGGTTTGCCTGCGCTGGATCAATCCCGAAATGCGCTGCGGCACTGTTTGCGATCAACTGGTCCAGGCCCAGCGTCGGCTTCAAATCGCGGCCCTCATAGAGTGCAGGCGTCCCAAGCCCCGGCCAATCCGCAATGACTTGTCCGCCTTTCACCGCGCCGCCCAGCAGCATCGCAGCAGAGGCGGTGCCGTGATCGGTGCCGCCGGTGCCATTGGCCGCCACAGTGCGGCCAAATTCCGTCGCGACGATGACAAGCGTGTTGGCCCAATCCGCCGCTAGCCCCGTTTTCAGAGCCGCAATCAGCGCATCCATATTTTTGAGTTGGTTGGCGAGGCGCGCCTTTTGACCGCTGTGCGTATCCCAGCCCGTGGTTTCCATCATCGCGATCCTCGCGCCATTGGGGCCCGCCATGACTTTGGCAGCCAGCGTGCCAAGGGCAGCTGCATCGCGCGCATTGCCTGCGTCTCCCGCCATCGACCGCGTGACCAGCGCCTGATCCCAAAGCCCGTGCAGTTGCGGGTCCCCTGAATACATCTGGCTGATCCGCGCAATGAAGTCGGGCGACGCATCGGGCAGGGCAGACGGCGCATAAGAAGCTGCGTTGGCGGGACCGCGCAGTGCCATGGGGATCGTGGGGGACAGCGCAATGGCCCCTTTACCGCCTTCGGGAAGGAGACTGACCAGCCGGTTCATCCATCCTGTCTTGATACTGTAAGGCAGCGTCCCTCCGCTTTCGAGGACATTCTGAGCATCAAAATGCGATCTGTCCCGGTAGGGGGAAGCGACGGCGTGAATGAATGCCGCTTCGCCCGCTGAATAGAGTTTTGCGGTTTCCACCATGGAGGGGTGGAGCGTGAAAAAGCCGTTGAGCTTGGTGCCGCCGTCCACCGCCAATGTTCCGCGCTGTGCCATCAGCTGTGTATCGCCCGTCGGGATGATCGTGCCAAGCCCATCCGCCGCGCCGCGCTGGATGATGAAGATCAGCCGCTTGTCGGTCGCCGCGCGCGCAAACGCTAGGCCGGGGATCAAGCCAGCGGATAGGCCAAGACTGCCAAGCTGGATAAGACTGCGTCGGTTGAGCATCGGACTATCTCCGCAAAAATTCAGGGCTGACCAGCATTAGGGCCGCACCTTGCATGGGGCTTTCCGCGCGCGCAATGGCTTGGGCTGTGGCAGGCGTCAGGCGCCCGGCCAGCACTCGTTCTGCCAAAGCACGGGGATCGGCATTGGCGGCAACGCGGCGGGTGATCTGTTCGGCCACTTCGGCCCGCCTGAACAGCGCATCTGGCCCCGCCCAACTGGCCGCGACATCATCGTAGCCCGCTGGCGATCCGGGCCGCCAAATGGGTTGCCCTAATTGTGTGAAGACCTGAACGAGGCGTCCGTTGGTTCCAGCGCCCAAATCCAGCGCGCGGTGGGAGGAAACGAGCCAATCCCATGGAGTTTTGAACTTGACCTGCTTGGCCGCCTGTATTTCGGGTGCCTCGGCCAAGACCGTATAAACGGCCTTCAAGTTGCCTTCACTCTTTAAAAACGTGCCTTCCAAGCGGGAAATGAGTGCCGCACTGGGCTCATCCCCTTCAAAATGCCGGGCCAGCTTTGTCGCGATATGGCGGGCAGTGGAAGGGTGGCGGGCTAGATCACTCAGGATCGCACGGCCCTGGGCAAGGCCTGGCTGTGCATAGTTCTTTCCCATGATTGTCCGGTTGCCGGGTTGATGCACTGGGGGTGCAAAGGCGAAATCACCCGGATTACCGACATCGCCCCTCGCGCGCGCAGTCGGACCAGCCGCCAACCCAGCGACTGTCCACCCCGTTAGAGCTCGGGCAAATTCAGTCACATCGGTTTGGCTATAGCCAGTTCGCGCTCCCCCGGTTCGAACACCCAAAGTGTGCAGCTCCAATATCTCCCGCGCAAGATTCTCGTTGAGACCCACTTTTCGCAGCCCTCGTGATGCTATGCGCGCGCCGATTGGGCTGTCCGGCCCGATGGATTGGGCTTGATCAAGGTAAAGGAGCATGGCGGGATGCTGTTCGACAGCGACCAGCATATCTTCGAACCGGCCCAGCACGTGCGACCGTACCGCCTCCATCTCCAGCAATCCAGCAAAGCCCGTCACGCCCAACTTGTCAGCCGACACGGCAAAGTGATTGGCCCAGAAGTGCACCAGTCGCTCAACGAATGGCGCTTCGCTGGCAACGGCTGTGGCGAAACGCGCCTCGACCGCAGTCGCATAATGATCCCGGCCCGCACGCGCGACCATTTTGCGCGCAGCCTGTTGCTGTTCTTTGCCTTGGGCCGCGTCCGCGCCACCCTTTATTTCAGCTCGCATTTCCCGCGTCTGCGCCCGATATTCCGCAAGCTCAGCGGCGACAGCAGATCTTGGAGCAAGCGCCGCGATGAGGGCGGGGCGGGGGTCGTACCGCTTAAACTGATCAGTCAGCGCAGCAGACGCAGACGCGCGGGGGCCATAGCCGAAACGGTGATCGGAAAAGCTGAATGCTGACACGTCTCATTCCCTGAATTGGGTGATCAATGACTGCATAACGCAGGATTTATAATTTCCCTTCGCGGGTGCGCCGTAGAGCCCGTCTTTAACGCTGATCTGAGATTTTCACGCCGGGGCCAATTTTATTCTGCCCGATCCTCAGAGGCTCATGAGTCCAATCGCCGATGAATGTGGTTTCGCGGTCAATACCCGGCGCAATCGACACGTCATTGCCTGCAATCACAAGCCCTACTGAGCGGTGAATGCGTTCCTCGGCCCCCAGCGCAATTATGGCGGAGTAATTCTCCTTATCACGGCCCTGCACGAAGACATTCTTGGTGATGGAGCCCCCTGATCCGGCGGGCAGATCGATATGATAATTTGTTGTGCGCCCGCGTGTGTCATCAAAGCTATTGCCTGAAATCTGGGCCATCGCTGCGCGGCTTTTGAGATAATGACCACCCGTGCCTTTTTCGAACCGACTGTTGGTGACGCTAAGCGTTGCGTTATTGCCGATGTAAAGCGAGTGGGAACACATCCCATCTGGGCAGCCACCAAGGCCAGAGAATGTGCTGCGGTCCACTTTCACATTCATTGTCGGGCCTTCGTTGGTGAGAATGCCTTGTTCTGAATTGCGGAAGATGGAGTTGTCCACTTCCAAATCGCCCTTTTCCAAACGAATGCCTGATCCGTTGCGATCGGGAACGCGGATGTTCTGAAAGACTATTCCTTCCACGCGGGCAAAGATACCGCGAAGAACCAGTGCCGCTTTGCCGTCACAGGCCACGCCGTCAAAAATCACACTGCCGGGCTGAGCCGCTCGGTAAGTGACAGAACCTGCCGATTGAACGGCGCATTCCTTAAACTGACCCGGCCCAATGACGATTGTCCCTTGGCCTTCACCAATGGATTTGACCGCGTCGTCCAGCCGCCAGAAGGTGCGGCCGGTTTCTTCAATCACAAATGGAGCGCGTTCGTTTTGTGCCATCAGCGGCGTCGTGGCGGCAATGGCGAGAAGCGGAAGGAGAAGGCGTTTCATCGGGAGGAATCCTTGAACTGTTGTCGTGTGCTAAAGCGAAGCCGCGTGAAAAGTCGAGGGCGATAGAGGGTTAATCGCGCGTCAGAAGGTCCTGTCTCTGCGGATGATCAGGTAAAGCGCGCCTGCACCGCCGTGCCGGGGATGCGCGCCGCGAATGGCGGCAATCTGGCTGGAATAGGGCCCGGCGAGCAGCCAATCCTCTACGGACGCACGGATTACGCCGCGCCCTGTTGGCGGCATCCGGGGGTTATCACGCGCGGGGCGGCCAGTGATCAGCAGGATCACTCGAGCGCCAGAGCGGATGGCATCACTGAGCAGATGGTTGAGGACCGCATGGGCGCTTGACGCGGTATGGCCGTGGAGGTCTATCGTCCGGTCTGGAGAGGCTTTGCCTGTGGCAATGCGCTTATCCCAGTTGGCGTCTAGTGTATTCTGTTCGGGTGGGGCCTTGATGCGCCGTGGTTCGGGCTTCCCTTCCCTAAGCTTGTCGAAGCCTGTCCTGAGCGGCTGCAAGCCAGCCGAAGGGGGCCGCACTTTGATCTGACGCGACGGCCCCGATAGCGAGGACGGGCCCCCGTCGAGTTCTGAGAAGCGCAAGAGTGCGGCGTCCTTCGACTTTTCACGCCCCAGCAGAGGCCGCACAGTTTCTGCCACGCGCCCCCATACCGCCTGTTCAGTCGGGTTAAGGGGTCGCTTTGCCATTGCGCGGGTCTGCCAGCAGGCGGTCAATCACGCCGGTGGGGAGGAGGAGGAAGGATGTGCCGCGTGCAGCCATGCCGCCTGCGATCCGGTAAGCCTCTGCGCCGCCGCCCCAATACGTGTCGAACCGGTTCGATCCTTTGATCGCCCCGCCGGTATCCTGCGCCACCCAGATGCCGTTCGGTTCGGCCCGATCCATCGAGAGGATGACCGGCGCGCCTAATGGTATGAAGGCTGGATCCGTCGCGACTGAGGCCCGGTCAGACACCGGCACATTCATCGCGCCCAGTGGGCCAGGGCCAATGATTTCGCGGAAGAAGACGAAGCTTTTATTTTCTTGCATCACCTTGCGGCCTTGTTCGGGGTTCGCGCGCAGCCACGCGGTCAGCCCTTGGATATTGGCCTGCCCGGGCCCCACCAGCCCGCGTTCGCGCATCAGTTTGCCGATGCCGGTATAGTCGTGACCGTTCTGGCTGTCATAGCCGATCCGCATCATGCCGCCATCGGGCAAGCGCAGGCGACCGGAGCCTTGCACTTGCAAGAAAAAGAAATCGATGGGGTCCGCCACCCAAGCTATTTCCAGTCCGCGACCGGAAAGCGCGCCGTCTTCAATCTGGGTGCGATCAGAATAAGGGACGAACTTAGTCCCAATGATCCGCCCGCGAATGGACTTGCCTTCAAATCGGCTGGAAAAATCGCCGAGATAGATTTCGGCAAGGTCAGGCGGGCGGCGGTATACAGGTGTTTCATAACCGGGGCGCTTATCACGCGATCCTTTGATTTCAGGTTCGTAATAACCCGTCGCAAAGGCTTTACCGTCGCCAATCTGGGCAACTTCAAACTGTTCGGTAAAGAAGCGCGCTGCGTCGCTGTCAGCCCAAGTCGCGGCTGCAGCGCAGGGCGCTTTCCAATCATCGGGCAGCGTCAGACCAGACATGTCTTTGCGCCGCTGAACGCCGGGGCAGCTGAGGCGGAACGCCTTTAACGCACGCGTGGCGGCGGCAGCGGTGAACAGCGGAACGTCATAGGTGGGCGCGCGGGCTGCACCCACGGCCAAACCGGTCAGCCCTTTATTCGCGACAACGGGCAAAGGCACCACAGGCGTCGCAGGGATGATCCGCGTTGCGCCTGCGATCTCGGCGGTGTCGGATGCTGGAAAGGCAGTTTGCGCGGAGACTGTTGGACTTACGGCGGGCTTCGGCGCTTGCGGACGAGGGGCTGGTGCCGAAGCAGACGGAGGGATGATCCGCCCGCTACAGGCGGAAAGAACAAGCGCCGCAGCAACCAGCGCGAAAGACTTAATGATCATGACTACCGCCTTACGACGCTTCGTCAGTATCCGTCAAAATCCAGTTTGGATCACTGGCCCGCAAGGTGCGGCTGAATGTCCATGCGTCATGGGTTGGCACAGCGTCAGAAAGAGAACCGGCAATCACCGTTCCAGCCTTATCGCGAGTCACAGCGGCAATATCAGCGTCAAAGCGCACGGTGATGGTCGCAATACCCGCGTCAAGCGAAGCTGTGCTGATCATCGCGCGTTCGATGCTGATCAACCGATTGTCGAGGACTTCTCCGGCTTCGTTACGCGCCGTGATGGCACCTTCGAAAGCTTCATGGACATCGTCAGCAATGAAACCGCGAACATCGGCCATGTCGCCCTTCCAATAGGCTTCAAGGATCAGGCGGTAGGCCTGGCCCGCGCCGTCAACAAAGCCTTCGGGGGAAAAGCTGCGGTCTGCCGCCGATATCGCGCGCAGGCCTTCGCTTGCACCCAATTCGGCAACAGGAGCCGAAAGCTCGCCCACAGGAGCACGGTCTTTGGCCTCATCAGGCGAAGTGCGGCCTGAAATAGGGGGAGCGATGGTGCCTTCGGGCTTACCGAACGTCTGTTCATGCCCCGTGCGTTTGCCAAGCACGGAATAGAGCCGAAGGCCCAGAAAAAGCGCCACAAGCGCGAAGATTATAATGCCGGTCACAATGATCCCGCGCGCCTCCTAATGGGGTGTTGGCATTGATATAGGCACAGATGCGCCGAGTTTCAAATAGGCACTTGTGCGAGTGCGAAGATTATTATGCTGTTTACGGCGCGATCAGAATTGAGGCGATGACGAAGCAAATTTGCCTCAAGCCTCCCTTCTGGTCGTAATCTTCCCAGCCAAATAGGGTGTTTCTGTCACTTCAGTGCCGCTTTGACGCGGCTGACAGGCTTTCGAAACTTTTAACACAAGGCCCAAAGTTTAGTAAAGTTGTGCCAGTCGCACGTTTGAAACAGCTTTGGATTTAGAAGAAAAATCTCCCTTTGAACGGTGTACCCAGTGCATTTACCCCGAGCACCTTATCACCAAAGTTGACACATGGTTGACACCTGAAACGCTTATGGAAGGGTTCTTTTTTGGACGTGGCACAGCGGGAGCCAACCGCGCCCTTTCACTCGTTACACACAACGCCTTACCCCATCAAAAAGCTTAATCTGGGAGGTGAGAAAGTAGACACAATATCGCCGCATTAACGGCTGTTCGCACTGATCAGGCGCAAGATCCCGCGCGCGGTGGCACGGATCAGTCATTCACAATCTGCTGCGCGCTGCGGCAGGGTTTCAAAGAGCAGATGGAACATTAGATGAACACTCTTATTTTGTCAACACCAATAAAACGTGTCCACTCTGGTTGCGAACCTATGGGCCGTCAAAAATTTCGGTGACGATATTGCGGCGGCGGTGCATCGTTATCCACATCGCGGAACGAATCTAACTCGCGTTTTAGCAAGGAGTGTCCGAATGACCGAAGATGAGGCTGCCCCCATTTTAGACCAAGCACGCGCGTTTTGGACCGATGAAGCGGGGTGGCTGGCGCGGATGAAAGACAAAGCTGCTGACGATCTGCTGGAAATCGCAAATGAGTGGAATGACGACGATGACGCCGTGCCGATTGACCGCGAAAATTTCCTATCACGGCTGACGTTAGAAAGCATCGTGATGGATGGAGATGAGTGATTTTCAGCCTATTTCAATGATGGCGACCTTTTCTGGGGCCATACGATCCTCGTCCACGGCTCTATCGCTGGCGGGCCTCAGGGGGCGGAGACGGCGGGCTAATGCAAGACACATGCACAGGCACATTTGTCTGACCGTCACCCTCCAACTCCAACACCATTGCCCTCTTCCTCCACCCCTGCTAGGCGCGCGGGCTTGCTTGCCAATCACATTAGGAACGAGATTTCATGGCCGACGACACCGACGCACCGATGACCACACCCATGCCAAATGGTGAAGATACATCGCCTTCTGCGGGCCTCATCATGCAATATATCAAGGATTTGTCGTTCGAAAATCCCAACGCACCTGCTGTGTTTCAATGGCAGGGCCAGCCGCAGATTGATGTCCAGTTTAACATCGGGTCCAGCGAAGCCGGCGATGATGTTCATGAAGTCGTCCTGAAAATCGATATTCGCGCCGCCGCCGCAGACAAAGTCGCGTTTCAGGTGGAGTTGCAATATGCCGGCCTGTTCGGATTGCGCAACATCCCTGACGATCAAGTGCAGCCGTTTTTGCTGGCCGAAGCACCGCGTCTGCTCTTCCCCTTTGCCCGCCGCGTCGTGGCGGACGTGGTCCGTGATGGCGGCTTCCCCCCTCTGATGCTCGATCCGATTGATTTCGGCGCGCTCTATATGGCGCAGGCCGAAGCTCAGGCTGGTGAAGCCCTCGGTCAAGTCGAAGGCAACGCGTAACCGGTCATGAAACTGGGAAAAGCAGTCGGAACCATCGGCGGCCTCACTATGGTCAGCCGGGTGCTGGGCTTCGCCCGTGAAATGGTGATGGCCCGCTTGCTGGGCGCAAATATGTTTGCCGATGCGTTTCTGGTGGCCTTTCGCCTGCCCAACACGTTCCGACGTTTTTTCGGCGAAGGTGCGTTTTCGGCAGGCTTCGTGCCGCTGTTCAGCCAGCGGTTCCACGGCGAAGGCGGGCTAGAAGAGGCCAAGCGCTTTTCTGAAGAAGTGCTGGCGGTTTTCCTTCCCATCCTCGCGCTGTTCACGCTGATTGGCCAGATCGCCATGCCTGCCATGGTCTGGCTGCTCGCCTCTGGTTATGCCGGGGACGCGGCGAAATTTGACCTGACGGTTGATCTGTCGCGGATCACTTTTCCCTATCTGATGTTGATCAGTCTGGTTTCGCTGTTTTCGGGCATCCTCAATTCGATGGATAAGTTTGCCAGTGCAGCTTTTGCCCCGGCCCTCCTCAATATGGCGATGCTGGTGGCGTTGCTGCTGGTGCAGGACGGAGGTGCTGCCAGTGCCCACGCGCTCGCCATTGCTGTTGTCGTGGGCGGGGTTGTGCAGCTTGGCCTTGT
The DNA here is from genome assembly GCA_031376385.1 of Sphingomonadales bacterium. Classification (GTDB taxonomy): domain Bacteria; phylum Pseudomonadota; class Alphaproteobacteria; order Sphingomonadales; family Sphingomonadaceae; genus Aquisediminimonas. The sequence continues at coordinate 546,101 of JANMDQ010000023.1, read as the reverse complement.
TTGGTGGACCGCGCGCAAGGCAGGCATTACGCTCAAATTGCGCAAACCCAAAATCACGCCGGGCGTACGGCAGTTTTTCCGCGTTGTTATCCCAGCCACCTTTGCCGCTGGTGTCTATCAAGTCAGCATCCTGATCGACACTCAGTTCGTCAGCTATTTGCGTGAAGGATCAATGGCGCATCTGAATTATGCGGACCGGCTCAATCAGCTACCCTTGGGCATTATTGGCACAGCCCTTGGCACGGCGATCCTGCCGTCGATCAGCAAATTTGTCGATCAGGGTAAGCCTGAGGAAGCCAATAAGATACAGAACCAAGCGCTTGATTTGGCCATGCTGCTGACGCTGCCTGCCGCTGTAGCCTTTGCCGCCGCTGGTGTGCCGTTGGTCAACGCGCTGTTCCGGGGCGGGCAATTTACCGCTGAAGATGCGATTATCACGGGAAATACACTGGCGATTGTGGCGCTAGGCCTGCCTGCCTATGTGTTGGTCAAGGTGCTGACGCCCGGGTTTTTCGCGCGCGAAGATACCAAGACTCCGCTCAAGATTGCGATGTGGGTGCTGGCGGCCAATATCGCGCTTAACTTTGCGCTTATACCCTTCTTCGGGCTTTACGGGCTGGCCATCGCGCTGATGCTGACGGCGTGGATCAACTGCGCGGCCTTGTTCATCATCTTGCGGCGGCGCGGGCATTTCGCGATTGATCCAAAGGTCGGCTTTCGCGTGCTGCGCCAGCTGGTTGCCGCGCTCGCGATGGGGGCTGCGATCATGCTGCTTAACCGGATGCTCGGTAGTTATTTTGATGGGTCCACCATTGAGCGGATGGCGGCGCTTATGGCTCTGCTCGGCACCGGCGGCATCGTCTATTTCGGCCTTGGCTGGACGATTGGCGCGATCAACAAGGATGATGTCCTCGTCCTGCTGCGCCGGAAAAAAGCGAGTGACATCTGATGCGTGTGGTTTCCGGTATTCAGCCAACAGGCAATTTGCATCTGGGCAACTATCTGGGTGCGATCCGCAATTGGGTGCAGATGCAGCATGATGGGGAGTGCTTGTATTTTCTGGCTGATCTTCATGCTATTTCGATGCCACACGTGCCCGCCGAATTGCGGGCCGGCACACGCGAAATGGCAGCGGCGCTGATCGCTTGCGGGCTGGATACGGATAAAGTCATATTGTTCAACCAAGCCCGCGTGCCTGAACATGCACAGCTGCAATGGCTGCTGACGGGCACCGCGCGGATGGGCTGGCTCAACCGGATGACGCAGTTCAAGGATAAATCGGGAAAGAACCGCGAAAGCGCGTCAATTGCGCTTTATACCTATCCCATCCTTCAGGCCGCAGACGTGCTGCTTTATCAGGCGACGCATGTGCCGGTGGGGGAGGATCAGAAACAGCATCTGGAGCTGGCCCGCGATATTGCGCAAAGCTTCAATCAAGAATTTGGGGAGGTGTTTACGCTGCCCAATCCGATCATCCCCAAGGCCGCCGCGCGGATCATGTCTTTGCGTGATGGGTCCGCCAAAATGTCAAAGTCTGACCCCAGCGACGCAAGCCGGATCAACCTGACCGATGATGCTGACACGATCATGACCAAGGTGCGGAAGGCCAAGACCGATCCCGACGGCCTGCCGTCGGAAGCGGCGGGGTTGGAAGGGCGAGCAGAGGCGCTGAACCTGGTGGGCATTTACGCAGCTCTTGGCGATGAGAGCGTTGACGCGGTGCTAGCCCGATTTGGCGGGCAAGGATTCGGGGCGTTCAAGCCCGCACTGGGTGAATTGATGGTTGAAAAACTCGCGCCCATCTCAGCACGGTTCACGGCCCTGAAAGATGATCATGCCGCACTTGATGCCGTTTTGGTCGCGGGCGCATCCCGGGCGTCGGCTCTGGCCATTCCCACTTTAGAGCGGACTTATGAGGCGCTTGGCCTCGCGCGCTAAACCGCACGCTCAGCCCCTCTCTATTCAACCCCTGTTCAGCCCGGTTGGGCGATCCTATATTCAATTAAGGAGCCGTAAAGGCCCAGCACCGAGTCGCGTTTTGAGGAAAGGCTGAACACCATGTCTGCTCTGCATAAGATTGCCCGTATTGCTGCCCCGCTGGCCCTGTTGGCCGTGGCGGGGTGCGCGCAAAATTTCAATGCCAAGGTCAACCGCTTTCAAGCGATGCCAGTGCCGCAGGGCCAGACATTTGTGATCAAGTCTGATGATCCCCGGTTAGAGGGCGGTCTGGAATTTGCGACCTACGCTAATCAGGTCAGCCAGCGTCTGGCCGCCGTTGGCTATCAGCCTGCGTCTTCCCCCGGCCAAGCCGCGTTGGTGGTGAAAGTGGCTTACGGCGTTGATCAAGGTAAGGAAAAGCTGCGGACAGTACCAAGCTTCAACAATTGTAACAGCTTTTATGATCCGTGGTGCCGTGGCGGCTTTGGTGGCTATTACCCCAGCGCTTACCGCTGGCGCGGCGGCTTCTATGCTTACGGATTCAATGACCCTTTCCTCTTCGGCTCCGGATTTCGCGATGAAGTGGAAAGCTACACGGTCTTTACCAGCGACTTGACGATGAAAATCGAAAAGTCTGGATCAGGTGAACGCGTGTTTGAAGGCAATGCCAAGGCCATGTCTCTCAATGACAATCTGACCTATCTGGTGCCCAACCTGATCGACGCCATGTTCACTGGTTTTCCCGGGAATTCGGGGGAGACGGTGAAGATTACGGTGGCACCGCCGAAGAAGGGGTAGTCACCGAAGCAGTGCTCCGGGCTTGACCCGGAGTCCAGTTGGGATGGTTCACCGTTTGGGACTTCTAGGCTCCGGGTCAAGCCCGGAGCACGCAGCGACCCTACCCCTCCAACGCCCGCATCAGCGAACGGACATCATTGTCGATATCAGTATCAATCCCGCGCAGCCGTTCAATCTGACGCACGGCGTGGATGACTGTCGTGTGATCACGCCCGCCAAAGCGCCGCCCGATTTCAGGAAGCGAGCGCGGAGTGAGCTGCTTGGCCAAGTACATCGCAATTTGGCGGGGCCGAGCGACTTCGCGGGCGCGGCGGGCGGAGACCATTTCGGCTTGGCGGATCCGGAAATGGTCCGACACGCGCTTTTGAATTTCATCTATTGTGATCCGGCGCTGGCTGGCGCGGAACATATCGGCGAGCACTTCCTCGGCAAATTCTGGCGTGATGGCTGTGTCACTCAAAGACGCATAAGCCACCAGCCGGTTGAGCGCTCCTTCGAGTTCGCGGACGTTTGAAACGATCCGCCCAGCCAGCATATCAAGCACATCGTCAGTGATCGTGACGCCTGCCATTGCATTGGCCTTCTTGGCCATAATCGCGCGGCGTAGACCGAAATCCGCAGGCTTCACATCAACCACCAGCCCCTGCGTGAGGCGTGACAATATGCGCCCTTCCACACCGTCCAGCATTTGAGGCGCGCGGTCAGCACTGATGACAAGCTTACCGCCATGGCTGAGGATATCATCGACGGTATGGAGGAATTCTTCTTGCGTGGTTTCTTTGCCCGCGATGAACTGCACATCGTCAATCATCAACAAATCTGCCGCCCGCAGCCGCGCCTTGAAACTGAATGTATCGCGCGCGCGCACAGCACTGACGAAGTCGAGCATGAACCGTTCTGCCGACATATACAGCGCGATCTTGCCAGGGTTGGCGGCGTGCCACGCATGGCCAATGGCTTGCAGAATATGGGTTTTGCCCTGCCCCGTTTGCGCATGAATGAAAAGGGGGTTGCACAGCGCATTGCGCCCTTCGGCAAGGGCACGCGCCGCACCCGCCGCGACCATATTGGTCGATCCGCTGACATAAGTGTCAAAAGTATAGCGCGGATCAAACGGGCTGGGCTTCGCTGCAACGGAAGCCTCCGCCTCGATCGGAGCCTCCGCAACGGGAACATCTGCTGCGCGTTTGAGCAAAGCGGCATCTGATGTGCAGGCGATTTCCACTGTCTGAACAGACGGGCTGATCGCGCGCCACGCCTGCAACAACCGGTCGGCATGATGTGTGCGCAGCCAATTGGCCATAAAGCTCGAAGAAACGCTGAGGATGATCGTGCCAGACGCCGCGACATGACCTGTCAGCGCAACAGGTTTCAACCAATGGTCAAAACTCCGCGCACCAAGGCTCTGCCGGAGAGCCTGACGCACTTGTTGCCATTCCATTTCTGGCAATATTGCTTCCGACACTGCGGAAGACGCGTCAAACTCAGTCACGAACACTCCCTACCTATCACATCAGTCCCGCCTCACCCCGAAGCAGTCCCCCCAAATCCAGTCACATCGTCTCCGCCGCGTCAAATATATGGCGCTCCGGTACAAAGCTGATCTGACCCCAAGCTCTTCGCTGATTCGCGCGGAGCCGATGATCAATTTGTGGGAGATGGGGCACGCCCAATCAACGAATCAATTTCACAAAATTGAAATAAATCGGATTGACGGCAAGAAGCACGGGAATCTGTAAAAACAGAATAACCATATGATTTATCACAATAAATAAGACGGGGGTCATTTTAGACAGGATGCGAATCGCGGGGACTCGGTGGTTCTTGTCATTTTCTCATCACAAACAAAAAGGCCCGCCAATCATGTGATCAGCGGGCCTTGTTAACCATTGTCTCAAATTGAGATTAGGCGATGGCTGAAACGGCTTTCGTCAGGCGCGAGAATTTCCGCGAAACAGTGTTCTTGTGAAGGACGCCCTTGGCAACGCCCTTTGCCATTTCTGGCTGAGCGGCGAGCAGAGCTTCTGACGCTGCAGCTTTGTCGCCAGCGCCAATCGCAGCTTCTACGCGCTTTACGAACGTGCGAATGCGGCTGATCCGGTTGTGATTGATTTCGGCACGACGGTCATTGCGACGGATGCGCTTGCGGGCCTGGGGCGTGTTCGCCATAGATCAAAAACCTTCGACTAATAGTGCAAAAAGAAAAGCGGCGCGGAATCACCCGCACCACCGATGTTTCCGTATTAGCCAAGCCAAGTCCGCAGGTCAACCGCTAACGCTGACATTTGCCACAGTAGAAGGTGGATCTGCCTGCATCAACGCGGCGCAACACGGGCTTTCCGCAAGCGCAGTCTTGACCTTCTCGCCCGTAAACGCGCCATTGTTTGAAGAAATAGCCAAGCTCTCCGTTCGGCCGTGCATAATCACGCAGTGTCGATCCGCCCGCTTCGATGGCCGCAGCCAGCACGTCCTTAATCGCGATAACCAGCCGACTCAGGCGTGTTTTGGTGATGTGGCCGCTTGGTGTCCAAGGCGCGATGCCGGAAATATGCAGCGCCTCGCAGACGTAAATATTGCCAAGGCCTGCCACGACGCGTTGATCCAGCAGCAGGCTTTTGATCGGTGCCGCGCGGCCTTCAAGCACTTTGGCCAAATAGGCTGCGCCAAATTCATCGCCCAGCGGCTCGGGCCCCATCGCGGCAAAGGCTGAAAATTCGGCTAAGGCGGCAGTCTCCACCAAATCGACTGATCCGAATCGGCGGGGATCATTCAGGGCCACCACGCGACCGCCCTCAGTTTCCAATATCAGATGATCATGGGTCAGCACGTCCTGAGGATCGACGCGCCACCGGCCTGACATGCCAAGATGGAAAACCATCGTATCACCCCGGTCCGTTTCAATGAGGCCGTATTTGGCGCGGCGGGACAGGCCTATGATCACTGCCCCGGTCATCCGCTGGCGCAAATCAATCGGAAACGGGCGGCGCAGATCAGCGCGGCGCGTTTCAACGCGCGCCAGACGCTGGCCGCGCAGCACAGGCATCAACCCGCGCACAGTTGTTTCGACTTCAGGAAGCTCTGGCACGTTGAATCCGCTAGCGGGCGGGCAACCACTTGGCTAGAGCGGCGGCATGAACGAAACAGCTTCCTTTGGATATGAAGATATCCCAGCGGATGAAAAAGTCGGTCGCGTTGGCGATGTCTTTTCAAATGTCGCGCGCAGTTATGACCGGATGAACGATGCGATGTCAGTGGGCATGCACCGGCTGTGGAAAGATCGCTTCGTGCGGCGCGTGAAACCGCGCGAAGGTGAAATGATCCTCGATATGGCTGGCGGCACGGGAGACATTGCGTTCCGGATGCAGCCCAGCGGGGCAATGATCACTGTCGCTGATATCAACACAGATATGCTGCTGGTAGGTATGGAACGGGCGATGAAGCGCGCCACGTCGCAGGAAGGCGGCGGGCTGACTTGGTCGGAACAGAACGCAGAAGTTCTGACCTTCGATGATCGCAGCTTTGATGCTTATACAATTGCGTTCGGCATCCGGAATGTCACCCATATCGACAAGGCCTTGGCGGAGGCCCACCGTGTTCTCAAACGCGGCGGGCGGTTCTATTGTCTGGAATTCTCGACTACGCTTTGGCCCGGCTTTGCTGAAATCTACGATGCCTATAGCCATAAGATCGTCCCCAAAATTGGTCAGATCGTTGCCAAGGATGAGGATAGCTATCGCTATTTGATTGAATCGATTCGCCGTTTTCCTGACATGCCGTCTTTTGAACGCATGGTCGGCGCGGCTGGTTTCGTGCAGGCCAAAGTGGAACCGCTGCTCGGCGGACTTGTGGCAATCCATAGCGGCTGGAAAATTTGACCTCCAACACCACCCATTTATGGCGGCTGCTTCGTTGGGGACGCACGCTGGCTCGGCACGGCGCGCTCACGGCTTTGGAAACGAACCGCAACTTGCCATTGCCTGTGCGGCGCCTGTGCCGCGTGGCACGCTTTGGCCTGTTCATGCCCAAGGAACCCGATTATGCCGGAGCTTTCCGGGAGATTGGCCCGGCCGCAATCAAACTGGGGCAGACGCTGGCCACTCGGCCCGATGTGATTGGCGGCGAAGCGGCGCTCAACTTACTGATGCTGCAGGATCAGCTGCCGGCAGCCCCGTTTGAGAAAATCTATGCTGAAATTGATCTCAGCCTGAACCGTCCCGCGGCAGAGTTGTTTGATTATATTGATCCTGTTCCCGTGGGTGCGGCATCCATCGCGCAAGTGCACAAGGCCCGGACGACGGACGGCAAGGACGTGGCGGTGAAAGTCCTTCGCCCCGGCATCCGTGAACAATTTGCCCGCGATATTGAAACCTACGAATGGGCCGCCGCGCATTTGGAAGCTTTGGGCGGAGAGGCTGCGCGTCTGCGCCCGCAATTGGTCATTGCCAACCTCAAACGCTGGACCCTGCGCGAACTGGATTTGCGGCGTGAAGCGGCCAGTGCATCTGAACTGAAGGAAGCGACGGCCTCCGTGCCCGGCTATGATATTCCGTCGATTGATTGGGACCGCACGTCAGGCCGGGTCATGACGCTGGAATGGATTGACGGCATCAAGATTTCCAATCTGGATGCGCTGCGCGACGCTGGGCACGATCTGCCAAAACTCGCCGAGCGGCTCGTTTTGACCTTCCTGCATCAAGCGATTGCGGAAGGTTTCTTTCACGCGGACATGCATCAGGGCAATTTGTTCGTTCGCGCAGACGGCACGATTGTGGCGATTGATTTTGGCATCATGGGCCGCATCAACAAACAAGCGCGTTTCTGGCTGGCGGAGATTCTCTACGGCCTGACCACTGGCAATTACAAACGCGTCGCGCAGATCCATTTTGAGGCGCAGTATGTGCCAAGCTATCATAATGTCGATGAATTCGCGACGGCTCTGCGCGCGGTGGGGGAGCCAACCCGGGGCAAGTCAGTGTCTGAGCTTTCGATTGGCCAGATGCTCGACAGCCTATTCGCGATCACGCGTGATTTCGACATGCAAACGCAGCCGCACCTGCTGCTCCTTCAAAAAACCATGGTGATGGTGGAAGGGATTGCGACGTCTCTGAACCCATCGATCAACATGTGGGATGTCGCGGCGCCCTATGTGCGTGACTGGATCAGAGGCGAATTGGGGCCAGAGGCTCTGATCGCGGATGGCATCAAGAAACAGGCTGATACGCTCGCGCTCATCCCAGACCTCATCCGGCGGCTGGATCAGCAAATTCCCAAAAAGGGCGCTGCCCCAGAAGCACCGCCATTGCCGCCGATCAAACTGATGTGGGACAAGGGCGACCGCACAGGCGGCGGATTGAAACTGATCTTTGCAGCAGTGGCGGGGGCCGCAATCGCAACGGCTGTGCAGTGGTGGGCCTAATCCTGTAAGGAGCCGAGATGACAAAGATGAAAGTAGCTGCTCTTCAACTTGCTTTGCCGGGTCCGCTAGAGGCCAATATCGCCGCTGTCGAAGCGCAAGTGCGCGAGGCTGCGCAGCACGGCGCGCGCATCATCCTGCCACCTGAATTATTTGAAGGCCCCTATTTCTGTCAGGAACAGCATGAGCGCTATTTCGCGAGCGCCAAGCCTGTGGGGGAGCATCCTAGCGTGCTCGCGATGCAGGCCCTTGCTGCGGAATTGCAAATCTATATCCCGTGCAGCTTCTTCGAACGTGATGGGCAGCATTATTACAACAGCCTCGCCATGATTGATGATGCGGGCGCAGTGATGGGCATCTACCGCAAAAGCCATATCCCAGACGGCCCCGGCTATACCGAGAAATTTTATTTCCGCCCCGGCAACACGGGTTTCAAAGTGTGGGACACCAAATATGGCCGCATCGGCGTGGGTATATGCTGGGATCAATGGTATCCTGAGACTGCCCGCGCGATGATGCTGATGGGGGCGGATGTGCTGATGTTTCCCACTGCTATCGGCGATGAACCGGCGGCGGAGGAACTGGACACGTCACGGCTGTGGCGACGCGCGATGGTCGGTCATGCGGTCTCGAACGTTGTGCCTGTGATCGCGAGCAACCGCATCGGCGCGGAGGGGGCCATGACCTTTTACGGCCATAGCTTCATCACGAATGAACGCGGCGATATGCTAGTGGAATATGGCGCGGAGGAAAGCGGCGTGCTGGTCGTGGAGTTCGATTTGGATGTGATCAGGAAACACCGGGCCGCATTCGGCTTCTTCCGGGACCGGCGGCCAGAGCTCTACGGGCGGTTGGTGGAGGATTTGTGAAAAACCCCTCGGCCACCAAATACGCGTCCGTGCAGTCAACAACCCGTCGAATTAAGTTTATATTCTGGGTGACAATTAGTTTTTGTACCGACATTTGGCTGGATTTTGCGTGAGCTAAATCGCCTCTTAGTTTGACCAAATTGTCAATTCTACCGCCAATATTCCTTGCAGCTTTCCAGCTCCAAGCTTCGGAGATTTTTTCGACACCAAGTATAGTGTTAAATTGATCAGATACCGCTTTCGTATGTGGTGAATGCAAACGACCTAGATTTGCAAGGCACGCTTCTCGCGCAATCTTGCGCCAACCTTCTCCGGCAACTTTCAGCCATGCGCGGTCATCTTTCATTGCTTTGATGTGGACAGTCGAAATAGATTGCAGGTTCAGAGGAAGGTGTAACGCCTCCTTTGCGAGAGAAATCTGCAAGTCAACAATCTCCAGTATGATTGTCTCTACATAAGATTCCCAAGCAGAGCACAAAAGGATAATTGCCGACTTACTAAGTGACTGAAAATAAGCAGCCCGCTTCCCCGGGTCTGCGCCACCAAACTCCTCATGAAACCACATTAAGTTTTCCGCATCGACAAGAGCATTTTCGAAAACCTGCTTAGCTTCAGTCATGTTTGATCCCTGTAAGTTGTCTAAGTTTGGCTGCCAAGCAATGCCTTAATCGCCTCATCCGGAGACGCTCCAACTGCAATCCAGTCCGGCGGTTCACTCCAAAACGATGCGGCGTCGAAATCATTACCGCTTGGTCCATGCACAACCACCCATGCTGCGCGTGTTTCCAGCGTAACTAGCCTGTTCGCTTCGTGAATGGCGATCCACTGGCCACCGCTGTACACCCCGCCGTAACGGTCTTGCAGCAGCAAGACTGGATAAAAACTGGGTGGGATATTTTCGTTCATCGAACGTCCTTAGCCATTTTTCGTCGTCATTGCGAGCGAAGCGCGGCAATCCAGACAGGCAGCCCCCGGCTCTGGATTGCCGCGCTTCGCTCGCAATGACGATTGATAAAAAGTCATTGTGCTTTAGCCAACGCAAACACATCCTCCATCATCTCAACCGTTAACCGCCCCGTATTCTGATTGAGTTGAGACGGATGATAACTGTCGATCAACACTCTCCCGTTGAGCAACTGGTGCACTGCCCCGTGCGCGAAGCGGCGTTTCGGTAGTTTTTCGCCATTGGCCTTCACGGCTGATTGATGGGCAATTTCGCCCAGCGCAATTATGGTGCGCAGGTTCGGCAGAGCATCGAAGCCGCTACGCAAATAGGGTCGGCAGGTGCGGATTTCCTCTGGCGTGGGCTTGTTGCCCGGTGGCAAGCATTTGACAGCGTTGAAGATGATGGTCCCGTTGAGCGTCATATTTGGAAGGTCATTGAGAGCCTCATCCGGCGACAACCCTTCGACAAGGCTCTCCTGAGCAGCCCCGAAGGGCTCAGGGTGAGCGGGTAAAGGCTGATCCTCAACCAGCCCGAATTTAGCGAGCGTTGCCCAAAGCAGCGCGCCTGAAGTGTCCCCCGTAAACGCCCGCCCAGTGCGGTTCGCGCCTTGTTTGCCCGGCGCGAGGCCTACGATGGCCAGCCACGCCTCTGGATCGCCGTAAGCAGGCACCGGCGCGTTCCACCAGTCGGGCTGTTCAGCGCGGCAGGCCATGCGCGTTTCGACAAGGCGCGGGCAGAGCGCGCAGTCATGGGGAGGTTCGGTATTGGGCAGGGGGCTGTTTATGTTCACAACCCAACCCCTAACCGCTCAGGCTGAGCTTGTCGAAGCCCGGAGTCAGCGGTTAAGGGAACAAGGTGCATCACCACCGTTACCTCATTGCTCTTGGGTCTAACCAGCGCCATAGCCGTTACGGGATTCCAGTGGCCGTTCTGAAACAGGCTATGGACGTTTTGGGTGTGAGGTTGGTTGCGCAGTCCAGGATCGTCTCAAGTAAGCCCCTGGGCCCTTCCAAACGGACGTACGCAAACGCCGCAGCGATCATTGAGACTCAGATGGAACCGCCGGAGGTGCTAGACCATCTAAAAGCAATTGAAGCCAGTTTCGGTCGCCGTCAGGGGGGCAGGCGATGGCGCGCGCGGGTGCTGGACCTCGATATCATCCTATGGTCGGACGGCATTTGGAGCACCGCTGAACTTGCTATCCCCCACCCCGCCTTTCGCGAGCGGGATTTTGTTTTGCGGCCGGCCACAGCAATTGCGGCCAACTGGCGCGATCCGATTACGGGATTAAGGGTAAAGCACTGCAAAGCACGCCTTGACCGCAGCGCGCGCCTTGCCTAGGGGAAGCGACCGTTGTGAGGGCCCTTAGCTCAGTCGGTAGAGCAACTGACTTTTAATCAGTAGGTCGCTGGTTCGAATCCAGCAGGGCTCACCAAGGTTTCGATGACTTAGGTGAATTTACCTCACAGCCTTTGCGGTTCTAGCAACCACACGGGTTGGTAAGAGAAGTCAGCTCAGGTTAGCTGTCCCTTTGATTTTAGGGTTCAGCTGGTTTCGTAAGTTGAGCATAAAGCGCACTCCAACCAACGCGCCAAGGTTGTAATGCCTCACCTATTCCCGGAACGCGTCTCAATTATCCTTATAGATCATATTAGAATATCGAATATGAAGACGAAAGACGTTAATCCGATTGCTGGATTGCTGCCTTTGCGTGACAGGCGACGGACAAGGTCATTTGTTTGGGTAAGAGGGCATGAAAACAGCGGCAAGGGCGGTGGTTATAGGTGGCGGCGTGGTGGGCGTCAGCACTCTCTATCACCTTGCCAAAATGGGGTGGAGCGATGTCGTTTTGCTCGAACGCAAGGAGCTGACATCGGGGTCCACTTGGCATGCCGCAGGTTTGTTGCCATTGTTCAATCTCAGCTACTCGGTGGGCAAGCTGCATCAATATTCGGTAGGGCTCTATCCATCACTTGAGGCAGAAACGGGGCTGCACGCCGGTTTTTCGCAAGTCACCAATATCCGGCTGGCGACAACCAAGGACCGGATGGATGAATATCATTATTATGCCGGTGTCGCGCAGACGATTGGGGTGGATGTAAACTTTCTAACGCCCGATCAAGTCAAGGCCATCTGGCCGCTCGCCAATATGGACGGGGTGATTGGGGCGATCCAGCATCCCGACGACGGCTATATTCAGCCCGCCGATCTGACTCAGGCGCTGGCGAAGGGAGCGCGGCTGCGCGGGGCGACCATTCATCGCAACACGACCGTGACTGCAATCACGCAGCTCCCAAATGGTGAGTGGCTGGTGTCAACTGATCAGGGCGATATCACTTGCGAACATGTCATCAGCTGCTCGGGCAATTTCGCGCGGCAAACCGGCGCGATGGTTGGTCTCGATATCCCCGTGATCCCAGTTGAGCATCAGTATATCGTCACTGAACAGCATCCCGCAATCATGGCACGCAAAAAGGCGGGGCTGCCCGAAATGGGCGTGCTGCGCGAATCCGATGCGAGCTATTACATGCGCGAGGAAGCGGGTGGCTTGCTGCTCGGGCCTTACGAGCTTGGCGCACCGGCTTGCTATGTCGATGGGCCTGCCGCGAACAGCGAATATGAACTGTTCCCCGACGCGCTCGACCGGCTAGAGCCTTATATCCTCGCCGCCATGAACCGTGTGCCCGCCTTTGGCGAAGTGGGGATCAAGAAAGTCTATAACGGCGCAATCGCTTACACTCCCGACGGGTCGCCTATCGTGGGTCCGGCATGGGGCCTCAAAAACTTCTGGCTCAACGAAGGCCATAGTTTTGGGGTCACCGCCGCAGGGGGCGCGGGTTGGCAATTGGCCCATTGGATTGTTGATGGTGAACCGACCATCGACATGATGGGTGTCGACCCGCGCCGCTTTGGCGATTACGCCGGACGGGGCTTCCTGATCGAGAAGAACGAAGAAGCCTATGCCAAGGTCTTTACTGTTCATTATCCTGATGAGGAGCGCGAAGCAGGCCGGGCGCTGCGCCGTACGCCATGCTATGACCGGATGAAGGCACTGGGCGCGGTGTTTGGCAGTGTGTTCGGTTGGGAGCGACCCAACTGGTTTGCGCCTCTGGGCTATGCGCTCGGTGAGGCCGATCTCGACAAGCCCGATGTGCTGTTGAACCACAACCACCCCGATATGCCGAGCGAACCCATCCGCGAGAAATGGTCGTTCCGCCGCTCAAACTATTTCGAACATGTCGGTAATGAATGCCTGCATGTTACAAAGCATGTTGGCCTTCAGGATATGAGCGCCTTTGCCAAGTGCGAGATTTCCGGGCCGGGCGCGGAAGGCTGGCTTGATCAATTACTCACAAACGCCGTGCCGAAGAAGGTTGGGCGAGTGACGCTGTCTTATCTGCTGACAGCCAAGGGTGGGGTGCGCAGCGAATTCACGGTCTATAAAATCGCGCCGCAGCGTTATTATCTGGTCTCGGCGGGTGCCTATGAACGGCATGATCATGACTATTTGAAGAAAGCGATGCCAAAGGATGGTTCGGTCAGTTTCGAACGGTTGACGACGGCAATGGGTGTGCTTGTGCTCGCTGGGCCGCGTTCGCGCGATGTGCTGGCCAAGCTGACGGATGCTGATTTGTCGAGCGAAGCTTTCCCTTGGCTGACGGGCAAGAAGATGAGCATTGGTCTGGCGCAGGTTGATGCGCTGCGGGTCAACTTCATCGGAGAGCTGGGTTGGGAGATCCATCACCCCATCGAGATGCAGAACTATATCTTCGACAGACTGATGGAGACGGGGGCCGAATTTGACATCAAGCCGTTCGGTATCCGTGCAATGACATCGATGGCGCTGGAGAAAAGCTACAAACTCATCCCGCGTGAACTGTCTGTTGAATATAGCGCGTTTGAAAGTGGGCTGGACCGGTTTGTCAGTTTGAAGAAGCAGAGCTTCCACGGCCGCGATGCGCTGCTCGCGTGGAAGGATAACGGGTTCGCTAACGCGCTGGTCACCATGGAAGTGCACGGCGTAACCGATGCCGATGCGCGCGGTTCCGAGGCCATCTATCAGGGCGACGAAATTGTCGGGCGTGTAACTTCGGGCGGATATGGCTGGCGCGTCGGCAAGTCGCTTGCGCTGGCAATGATCCGGCCTGATTTGGCGGTTCTTGGTGCTGAGTTTGAAATTGCGATTCTGGGCGTCCGCCACAGAGCGACAATCATCGCGGATTCGCCTTATGATCCGGGCAATGAAGCGCTGAGGAGCTAGGCCATGTCACGCTTCGAGCCCATTGCCAAATTGCTGGAAAAAGATCGCAAGGGCCACACTCTGCCGCGTGAGCTTTATGTCGGTGAAGATGCTTTTCAGTTTGACACGCAGGTGATGCTCAAGTCAGTCTGGCTCTATGCCTGCACTGTTGCGCATGTGAAAGATCCGGGTGACTATTTTGTCTTCGAACTTGCGAACAACTCGATCATCATTGTGCGCGGTCGCGACAATGAGGTTCGCGCTTTCTGGAACAGCTGCCGCCACCGGGGTGCGCGTATTTGTCTCGAACAAAAAGGCCGCGCGCCGCGCTTGATGTGTCCCTATCATCAATGGACCTATGGCCTTGATGGCAAGCTCCTCGCCGCGCGCAGTATGGCGGAGGATTTTGATAAGGCGGATCATGGTCTCAATCCGGTTGCACTGGAAAATGTCGGTGGGCTGATCTTCATCTGCATGAGCGACAACCCGCCGCCGATTGACCGGGTGAAGGCCGACATCGCCGAACAAATCACTCCCTATGACATCGAAAAGCTCAAGGTCGCTGTGCAAGACGATTATATCGAAGACGCCAACTGGAAACTGGTGATGGAGAATAACCGCGAATGCTATCACTGCGATGTCGGCCATCCCGAACTGATCAGCGTGCTAGGAACGACTGGCTTTGGCAAGGATGCGCCCGTTGATGATGCGCTTGCCGCAAAGCGCGCCGAGTGGAAGGCGCTGGGTCTTGATCATGACCTGATCGAATTTCCGGACGGCTGGTGGCACCGCGTCGCGCGGCTGGCGCTGGCGAATGGCGCAGTGACGCATTCGATTGATGGCAAGCTCGCCTGCCAGAAGCTGATTGGGCCGTTCAAAGAACCTGAAACATCGGGCCTGTCCGTCTGGACCCAGCCCAATAACTGGCATCATTTCTGTTGCGATCATGTTGTCACATTCTCGCTGACCCCGATTGCGGCGGGCAAAACACTGCTGCGGACAAGCTGGCTTGTGCATGAAGATGCGGTTGAAGGCGTGGATTACGACCCAGACCATCTGACCGCCCTATGGCGAGCGACCAACGCGCAGGATGGTCATTTCTCTATGATCAACCATCAGGGGATCAGCAACGACGGCTATGCGCAAGGCCCCTATGCGGTGGAGGAAAATCTGGTCGAGGATTTCAAGGATTTCTATGTGGACCGTGCCAAAGCGGCGTTGAAGGAAGCGTTGTCATGATACCCCTTCCTAAATCTGGGTCACTTAAGATCACGGGCGGTAACTGGCAGCCGGGAAAACGGCCCGGCGAGACAAACCTATCGCTGATTGATGACCCGCGCGGCTATCGCACGATGATCACCAAGGTTGGCCCTGGCCCCTTGGGAGAGATGCATGCGCATGCTGCCATTGAGCAAATCTATGTGATCGAAGGCGATTTTTTCGATGATGATGCATGCTATGGCCCCGGCGATTTCGTGCTGAGGATGCCCGGCACAATGCACCGTGCGGGCAGCGAAAATGGTTGCGCGATGATGATTGTTTACGCCCCATTGGTCCAGACCCGCACATGACTCGTTTCAGCGCCTTCAGCCTATTTGCCAAAGCCTTGGGCGGACATCAAAGCTGGCCCGAACAATGGCCCGATGCGGCGCCAAAGCCAGCCTATGACGCGATTATCGTGGGCGGTGGCGGGCACGGCCTTGGTGCGGCTTATTATCTCGCGAAGAAATACGGGATCACCAATGTCGCGGTGCTCGAAAAGGGCTGGATTGGTGGCGGCAACACTGGGCGCAATACAACGATCATTCGCTCAAACTATCTCTATGATGAAAGCGCGCATCTTTATGATCATGCGGTGAAGCTGTGGGATGGGCTGAGCCAGGAGCTGAATTACAACATCATGTATTCCAAACGCGGCGTGATGATGCTCGCCCATAATGTCCATGATGTGCAAAGTTTCAAGCGGCACATTCACGCCAATCGGCTGAACGGCGTTGATAATGAATGGCTGACACCGGAAGAGGCCAAGGCCTACTGCCCGCCGCTGAACATATCGCCGCATGCGCGCCACCCAGTGCTGGGCGCAGCGTTGCAGCGGCGGGGCGGGACCGCGCGGCATGACTCGGTCGCATGGGGCTATGCCCGCGCAGCAGCGGCACTCGGCGTAGACATCATCCAGAACTGCGCCGTCACTGGTATCAGGCGCGGCGTTGACGGTGCAGTTGAGGGTGTGGAGACGACGCGCGGATATATCGCCAGCAAGCGTGTCGGCGTGTCGGCGGCTGGCAATAGTTCCGTCGTGATGAACATGGCCGGGCTGGATTTTCCGCTGGAAAGTTATCCGCTCCAAGCCTTGGTGTCTGAACCGATCAAGCCGACCTTCCCGTGCGTTGTCATGTCGAACACAGTGCATGCCTATATGAGCCAGTCGGACAAAGGCGAATTGGTGATTGGCGCGGGCACCGACCAATATGTGAGCTATTCGCAACGCGGTGCGCTGCACATTGTGGAACATACACTGGCGGCGATCTGCGAAATCTTCCCCATCTATCGCCGCATGCGGATGCTGCGCACATGGGGTGGGATTGTCGATGTCACGCCTGACCGCTCACCGATATTGGGGAAGACGCCGGTTCAGGGCCTCTATGTCAATTGCGGATGGGGCACGGGTGGCTTCAAAGCGACACCGGGCGCAGGCGATCTGCTGGCCTATACAATGGCGAAGGATGAGCCGCACCCGATCAATGCGCCCTATAATCTGGATCGCTTCCGTCATGGGCGGCTGATCGATGAGGCAGCGGCGGCGGCGGTGGCACACTGACATGATCCTGATCCATTGCCCTTACTGCGACGAGCGCCGCCCCGAGATCGAATTTGCCAATGCCGGACAGGCGCATGTTGCCCGTCCGGTTGATCCGTCCACCCAAAGCGATGCGGAGTGGGAGGGCTATCTCTTCATCCGCGCTAACCCAAAGGGGCGGCATCATGAACGCTGGCGGCATATTCATGGCTGCGGCCGCTTTTTCAACGCGGTGCGCGATACTGTGACGGACAAATTTGAAACCACTTACAAAGCCGGGGAGCCGCGTCGATGAGCGGTTACCGCCTAGACACTGGCGGGCGCGTTGACCGCAGCCGCTCTGTCACTTTCAGTTTCGATGGCAAGCAGTATCAAGGACTTGCTGGCGACACACTCGCCTCGGCCTTGCTCGCGAACGGCGTGATGCTGTTTGGGCGGTCGTTCAAATATCATCGACCCCGTGGCTTGCTCTCAGCGGGGAGCGAAGAGCCCAATGCGCTTGTTTCGGTCGATTGCGGTCCGGGTCGCTTTACTCCCAATCTGCGCGCGACGGGTGTCGAGGTGCATGAGGGGCTGAACGCAGTCAGCCAGAACCGCTGGCCCTCGCTCAAACATGATGTGGTGGCGATCAACGATCGGCTGGGGATGTTTTTTCCGGCTGGCTTTTACAACAAGACCTTCATGTGGCCGCGTTCATTTTGGGACAAACTCTATGAGCCCGTCATCCGGCGGCTGGCCGGTCTCGGCGACGCGCCGACCGAGGAAGACCCTGACACTTACGCGTCCACCTATGCGCATTGTGATCTGCTGATCGTCGGCGGGGGGCCAGCAGGAATTGACGCCGCGCTAGAGGCAAGCGCGACAAACAAGCGCGTGATTCTAATTGACGAGCAGGATGAACTGGGTGGCGGCGCACTGGCTGATCCAACACTCTGGCCGTGGCTCGAACGCAGCACGAAGGCGCTGAACGATGCGGTCAATGTTAAGATCCTGAACCGGACGACTGCGTTTGGATATTATCACGACAACTTCGTCGGAGCGGTGGAGCGGTTGACCGATCATCTGCCCGATGGCGGCGACGCGCCTCGGGAGAAATTGTGGCGGATCAGGGCGGGCGAAGTCATCTTGGCACAAGGGGCAATTGAGCGCCCGCTGGTATTTGAAGGCAATGACACGCCGGGCGTGATGCTGTCGTCAGCGGCTAAGACCTACGCCAATCGCTACGGCGTCGCCGTTGGTAAATCGGTTGCGCTGATGAGCTCACATGACAGCGGCTGGCACGATGTCTTTACGCTGGCGAAGGCGGGAATCGGTATCGCGGCCATTATCGATGTGCGTGATGTGGTTGATGCAGGGCTGCTCAAACAAGCGGCCGAATTGGGCATCGCTGTAAAGCTGAGCCACAGCGCGATTGGCGTATCGGGTCGGCACGGTGTTAAGGCGATCAAGATAGCGAATAATGATGGCACCGGCACCCGGACCATCGCTTGTGACGCATTGCTGATGGCGGGTGGTTGGACGCCGAGCGTGCATCTGTGGTCGCATAGTAAGGGCAGCCTGAAATGGCGCGATGATCTGGGGGCCTATGTGCCGGATCAGGCGAATGAAAACGCCCGCTGTGTCGGCTGCTGTTCGGGCAATTGGGATTTTGGCCAAGGTGCCGTGATCGATATGCTGCCGACGCCTAAGGATCAGACCCGCATCAAGGCGTTCGTCGATTTCCAGAATGATGTGACGGCCAAGGACATCAAGCTCGCGGTGCGCGAAGGCTTTCGGTCTATCGAACATATCAAGCGTTACACGACCAACGGGATGGCAACGGATCAGGGCAAGACTTCGAACCTGAACGGCCTGCAAATTGCGTCGACGGCGCTCTCAAAACCTGTAACTGACATTGGCCTGACGACCTTCCGTCCGCCCTATACGCCGCAAACATTTGGCGCGCTTGCAGGCCATGCCAAGGGCGCGTTGTTCCAGGCAACCCGCAAGACCAATATCGATGGTTGGGCCGAAGAAAACGGCGCAGCCTTTGAACTGGTGGCGCAGTGGCGGCGCGCGCGATATTTCCCAAAAGCGGGAGAGGATATGCACGCAGCGGTCAACCGCGAATGTGTTGCCGTGCGTAAATCGCTGGGCATTTTCGATGCGTCCACGCTCGGCAAAATCGAGGTCGTTGGCCCTGATGCGGCGGAGTTCCTGAACCGCATGTACACCAACCCTTGGAAAGCGCTGGAGCCGGGACGGTGCCGTTATGGGCTGCTACTCAAAGAAGACGGCTTCATTACAGATGACGGGGTGTCGGCGCGGCTTGCGCCGGATCGTTTTCACCTAACCACCACCACTGGTGGTGCAGCGCGCGTTCTCAACATGATGGAGGATTATCTCCAGACTGAATGGCCCGACCTGAATGTATGGCTGACCAGCACGACCGAGCACTATGCCGTCATCGCCCTGCAAGGCCCCAATGCCCGCAAAGTGCTGGAGCCGCTGGTTGAAGGCCTTGATCTGTCGGCTGAAGCCTTCCCGCATATGGCGATCCGTGAAGGCACGATTTGCGGCATACCAACACGTCTATTCCGCGTGAGCTTCACTGGCGAGCTTGGCTTCGAAATTAACGTGCCGACCGCTTATGGCCGCGCGCTGTGGGAACGGATCATGGCTGAGGGCGCGCAATATGACATCACGCCTTACGGAACCGAAACAATGCACGTCCTTCGCGCCGAAAAGGGCTTTATCATTGTGGGGCAAGATACCGATGGCACAGTGACGCCTTATGACGCTGCGCTCGATTGGGCGGTCGGCAAGAAGAAGGCAGATTTCGTAGGCAAGCGTTCATTGGCGCGGCCCGACATCATCGCGCCGGGTCGCAAGCAATTGGTGGGACTGCTCACCGATGATCCGGGTGTCGTACTGGAAGAAGGGGCACAGATTGTGGCTGACCCCAATCAACCCATCCCGATGAAGATGATTGGTCATGTGACTTCATCCTATTGGAGCGAGACGCTGGGCCGTTCGATTGCAATGGCCTTGGTCGCGGGCGGGCAGGAGATGATGGGCGAGACACTTTACATCCCGATGGTCGGCAAGACGCACACAGCCAAGGTCAGCGGCACGGTGTTCTATGATCCCGAGGGAGTGCAGCTTCATGTCTGACGCCCTTGTCCGCAGCGAACCCGTTTCAATGACGCCCTATGTCGCGGCAGGTGTGACGATCAGCCTTGCCCCGCCGATGGCTCGCTATTCACTCCGCGCGCGTCAGCCTCAGGCGCTTGAGACTGTGCTGAAGATCAAGATACCAAAGAAAATCGGCGAAATGTTGGGCGGGGTTATGTGCCTTGGTCCCGATGAATGGTTGATGCGCGCGGCTGATGGAACAGCCATCCCGTTGGGCGAAGGCCTCCCCGTGGCTGTGACTGACATAAGTGAGCGTTCCATCTGCCTGACGGTCGAAGGCCCCCGTGCGGCAGAGACGCTGATGTCGGGCTGCCCGCTAGATCTCGATAGATTTGCGGTTGGGCGCGCCACGCGGACGATTTACGAAACCGTTGAAATTATCCTTATCCGTGAAGCCGCAGACCGATTTCATGTCGAGGTCTGGCGCAGCTTTGCCCCCTGGCTCTGGGCGGCACTAACAACTGCTGCCAGCCATATCGAAAATGCATGATATCATTACCATAAACATGAGCTAGCCATTAGCGTCGGTTATGTCAGCAGGTGGCTGATATGACGCGCTTGGGAGGGCATGCTGGATGAAACTGCCGCAGGAATTTGATCTCCACGCGTTAGAGGTGTTTGCCATGACCGTTGAATTGGGCGGCATGTCTCAGTGCGCCGCGCATATGCAAGTGACCCAGTCGGCAGTATCCCAAACCATCGCAAAGCTCGAAATCGGCATCGGCGCGCCGCTCTTTGACCGGACGATGCGGCCTTTGGGGTTGACGGCAAGCGGCAAATCACTGTTCGCACGCGGGCAGAAACTGATTGCCCATGCGCGGCTCGCTTATGACGAAGTGCGCGAAGGGGCGAACTTACCCATTTCTAGCGTTACCGTTGCCATGTCATTCAGCCTTGCCAATCACTTGACTGCACCCATTTTGCGCAGCTTGGGATCGCGCGCTGATCGTTGGAACATCCGGTCCGGTATTTCGCTTGAGCATCAGGGCGAATTCTTGGCCCGTGATATCGACATGATGGTGACAGGCAGTTTCAACCTTGAACACCGTGACACGGTTGAACTTCACCCCGTGTTCGAAGAAAGTTTCATTCTCGTCTTTCCAAAAGGTTTTCGGGAGCCGCTCGATCAGGTCGGTGTGCCGTCTTCATTGCCGTTCATCCGGTTTTCGCTGTTGACGGGTATGGGCCAGCAAATTGAGCGCCAGGTGGTGCGGATGAAGTTGAAACTGCCGCAAATGGTTGAAGTGGAATCTGCCCATCAGCAGTTGGCATTGGTCGCAGCGGGTCTGGGTTGGACGATTACCACGCCTGTGTGCCTTGCTGCTGTGCAAGAGATTTTGCCGCACTTACGGGCGGCGCCGATGACACGCGGTCGGTTTTCGCGCTCTGTTCAGGTGGTAGCGCGCGCGGGCGAATTGGGCGATATCCCGGGCCTAACCGCCACGCTGTGCCAAGATGTCTTGCGCGAAAAGATCTTCCCGCCACTCATCTCTGAATATCCTTGGATGGAACAGCAACTCGTTTGGCCCAACGCCTCAGGCGCAGATAGAGCGGAACTGATTGCATGTTGAAGCTTTTGGTGGCGGCTACGACGCTTTCGTTGGTCACGCCACTACAGGCTGATGCAAATCCGCCAAGCATTCCGGGGGTAGACGCGCCCGAATTGGCAGCACTGGGTCCGGACGGTGTTGGATTCAGAACTGTCACATATATTCACCGCGCCCAGCCCGATTTTCAGGCAGTCGCGGACAAGACCGATATGGTGCCGATGCATGACCGCAAGCTCGTCGTCGATATCTGGTATCCCGCCGCCGTCAGTAAACGCGCCAAGCGCATGACCTACCGCGCGGCGTTCTGGGGCGAACCGCCTAGGCCTCCCGTGGCGTTCACGGTTCCAGGATTGGCGGTCTTGAACGCAATGCCAACTGGCACAGCCCATCCGCTGGTCATATTGTCGCATGGCTATAGCAATGCGCCTACATCAATGACGTGGCTGACCGAAAATCTCGCGTCCAAAGGCTATGTCGTGGCCGCGATCCATCACGAAGATCCGAACCCTTATGTCGTTTCAGCCGACAAGCGCGCGGCCCCCAATTATGATCGACCGCAAGACATTGCCTTTGTGACAGCGGAGTTGCGCGCGACTTTGGGCGCGCAGATTGATCCGGCGCAAGTGGCCCTGATCGGATATTCCCAAGGCGGGTACGGCGTGCTGACTGCCGGTGGGGCGAGCCTTGATCCAGAAGGCCCAAATATGGCTCTGGTTGCTGGTGGCTGGTTGAAGAGATATGCGCGCGGGGCGGCGGGTGCGCGCGACATCACGGTCCCCAGCGTCAAGGCCATTGTCGCGCTGGCACCGGGCGGTGGGTTCCCTAAAAGCGCGTGGGGGGCCGAAGGGCTCTCCGCAATCACCGCGCCGCTGCTGCTGATTCAGGGCGATGCCGATCCGGTGGTCGACTATAAAACCGGCGCGCTCGCGGTGTTTGCAGGGGCCATAAATTCAGACCGTTATTTGCTGACCTATAAGCAAGCAGGGCATTCCGTGGCCCTCAACCCGGCCCCGCCAGAGATGCGCGGAAGCCTTTGGGATATGGACTGGTTTGAAGACCCGATCTGGCGGCAAGACCGCATCAATGCGATCAACCTGCACTTCATCACCGCGTTTCTCAGTGTTCATCTGCGCAGGGAGGGGAGCCGAGCGGCATATCTGAATGTGCCGGTGGAGAATTCAGATGAGGGGGTGTGGAACGCCCCTGCCGGAACGCCGTGGGGAACCTATAGTCCGGGCGGCTTTGGTGTGAGTTTGTGGAAGGGATTCCAGCGGCGGCATGCCCGGGGGATGGAATTGAGGCACAGCGACGAAAAGGCTGGACGTTAGCAGCTAAGCCATTGATTTCGTCTCGGTTTTCCGCCAAAGTTGACACTAGGTTGACACCTGAACCGGAATCTTCGAACCCTGAAATCGCGCGTCGCGGTAGCAGCATTCTGTAATTGCAAGCGCCATCAACAATAGGGTGGTCCGACGCGATCATCGGGCAGGGCTGACAGGGAAACTCCTACATTGCAAGAAAGAGATTGGGCATCGTTCGGCTGAACTCCCGCTGCCGATTCCGGTAACTTTTCGGTCGTTTAAGGATTGAATGGCGTTGCCCCAAAGCGGACGTGCAGTTTGGGTTGCGAATCCGAAAAGACGATTTGAATGGGCGCATGTCGTGGCAGAGTTGTCCACAGCTTCTGCGCCCCACATTCATTCCACTATTGACTTTGCAGCTGCGCGCGTTGATTTTCACCGTACGGAGTCTCTCCCGCGCCGTCCACAATGGCAAAGCTCATCGAGGCAAGTAGTTGGTGATTGTTCAGGTTCTTTCACAGAGCCCTGAGCGCAGTGGACAAGTTTGATTGGGCAGCTGTTGAAGGGAGACTGACGTGCGTATTTTTCAAAAGAATGATTCTCGGGTCAAGAAAGCTGCAAAGGTCGTTTCTTGCGGCGTTTCACATATTTGCCATAGCAAGATACTGGATGGCTTGGCGTTTGGCCTTGGATATCTCGATTGGTTCGATTTTTCCAAATGCTTTTTTGACGAGCAACCGTCGCCCCTTGATCAAGAACTTAGCGAAGCCGCGTTTCGGGAACGGCAAGTTGATCTGATTTGCCGCATTTCAACCGAGCTGGACGTCCGGGATGAGTTGATCCAGTATCTGCTTTCTGGAACCCGGTTGACTGGGGACCGGAAGTGGACGCTTGATGATCATCTGGCGATACGCTGGATGTCGTGGCTTCGACTGGATCTTTTGTTTGTACCCAATTCGCCAATTGGTTCACTTGTAGGTGTCACCGACTCCGGGCGCGAACATGAGGCCGGATTCCTTGTCAACGACGGCGGTGCTAACAGAATTATGTTCCCGGACGGTGAAAAGCTCCGTGCAACCACAGAAACCTCGATTGCACCATCTGGTGTCACCCCTTTTGTGCCTTACTCACACTACGTTCCCTACGTCGTCAGGTATTTTGACGACTACGAGATTCTGTTCTCGCGCGAACGGACGCCCATGTGGCGAATTGATATGGATGGCCGAGTCAAACGCATGAAACCTTGGGAAGATTGGAGTGGTAAGTACACGGAAAAATACTTCAAAGACGAAACCGGCAAGTGGGCATTCCACCCCGAAACGCGCGCTCAGGCAATGAGGTATGTTGAGATGAGAGGAGTCAAAGGCCTACCGGTTATAGCCGATGCAACCCCAGCCCTGATTAGGATAGGCGACGCTTCTGATGATGCTATCCCGAAAGCACTCAAGGCCTACCACGAACGCGGAACGAGCTTCACTCCAACAAAGGACAAGTTTGATGCGCTCATTGAAAATGGTCGCCACTCAGAAAACGACTTTTTAGTTGTCGAACGAGGCGATTGGCCTCGCTTGCTGGCGGAGACAGGTTGCACGGAATTAAGCACGCGAAATATGTTGCCGCGCGGCGAAATCGAATATCGCGGCGTCCGGCTTTTCAAGAAGCGCGAGCAGCGATTGTAGCGAGTTGCTTCATGAAAAAGGGGTTGCGCCGACACACGTCGCGCGAAATACACCGATGTCAGAAACGATTGGCCCCGGCCGCTTCCATGGAGAGGCGGTACCGGGGCAGACAACGTGCGATATACGTACAGGGAGATTAATAGCAAGTGAATTTCACCTACACCCCTGAGCGACTGGCCTCACTCGAACGTTCGATAACGCGCGAAAGGCTATCCTACTATCTCGGCGAATGCGGCGATGACCTTGAACCGGCACTCCGCATGTATGAACTCAACATGCGCATTTCTGCTGCATTTTACGGCCCGTTGCAAGGCTTGGAAATCCTTGTACGCAATGACATGAATCTGCAATTGCAAGCTGCATTTGGCGGTAACTGGCACGACCTTTCAACTATCCGGTTACAGCAAACCCAGATTGCGGATGTCCAAAAGACAATCAATGGTATTGATCAGGCCGAACCGACCAACGGCGCAATTGTCGCTGAACTGCCCTTTGCGTTCTGGGTAGGCTTGCTCGGGCCGAAGAATGAAAATGAGATTTGGCGCAAAGCTCTGTACAAAGCGTTCAGAAATCGACCCAAAGGGACCGAGCGCAAGATAGTCCACAATGCGCTTGACTCAATCCGCAGGCTGCGGAACCGGATTGCCCACCACGAGAAAATCTTGCACCGCGACTTGCGGGCCAATCACCAAACCATATTAGAAATTGCGGGCTGGTGCTGCTCTGAAACACGCGACTGGATCGCGTCGCTTAGCAATTTTGATCCGGACATGTTGCGTGTCAAAGAGGAAGAGCTGCCATTGGAAGTAACACCTATCCCCAATCCGCCGAAACCTGAACTTGGCGAGACACTTGGCGGACGGAAACGCCTTTCACTTGGCGACTGAGAAGGGACCGCTTAGCTCAATTTCGCCCCAAAATCCGCCTGTCAGCTCCCTCCAACATACCCGACCCAACCATTCCAATGACGCAGCGTCGATGGTAATGGCCCGCCCGTTACCTGCTGCCAAAGGCTCAAGCAGCCAAGGCTCAGACGAAAAGTCTTTGCAAATGGCCCCCTTCTCGGCATGGTGATCGCTTATCCTTCGGGATCGATTTTCAGGCTAAGGGGTCAGGCCATGACAGAGACTTTCGACATCCGCGATCTCGCGACGGACCGGCGTTCGCTGTTGCAGCGCTTTGGCGCGGCGGCGATTGGGATTAGTTTTGGCGGCGCGCTTTCCGCATGTGGCGAAACGCCCGAGGAGGCCGTAAAAATTGCGTCTACGGGCGAAGAGCCGAACCTTAATTTCTACAATTGGGATACATATATCGGCGATACCACGCTGGCTGATTTCAAGGCGGCGAGCGGCACGGCAGTGCAGATGAGTTTCTTTGCCAATAATGATGAGCTTTTTGCCAAACTGCGCGGCGGGAACCCCGGTTATGATGTGATTGTTCCCTCTGACGACGCCGTGGTGCGGCTTTCCAAATCGGGGCTGCTGGAACCTCTCGACCAGTCCCTCATTCCCAATTTCAAGAATATCGCGCCGGAATTTCGAGATGTGCCGTTCGATCCCAAGCGCGTCTATTCCATGCCCTATACATGGCTGGTGATGGGGATTGGATATCGGAAATCAAAGGTGAAACCCGCGCCGGACAGTTGGAAAGTCATTTTCGACAGTGATCAATATAAAGGCCGCATCGCGCTTGTGAGTGAAGCAGGCGATTTGTTCCGGCTCTATGCGCGCTATCTGGGCAAATCTGTGAATGATCTGACCCCGGACCTGATCAAGCAGATTGAGCCTATGCTCCTGAAACAAAAGCCCAATATCAAGGCGTTTCATGAAGATAATGGCCAGGACTTATTGCTGAGCAAAGAGGTTGACCTGGTCCTCGAATATAATGGCGATATGGCGCAGGCGATGAAGGAGGATGATGATCTGGGCTTTATCATCCCCAAGGAAGGCAGCCAGTTGAACGCCGATAATCTGGCCATTCCCAAAGGCGCAAAGCACCCCAAAAATGCGCATGCCTTCATCAATTATCTGCTGAGTGCAGAGGCCGGCAAACATATCACTGAAACGATCCTTTATCCCACGCCCAATGATGCGGCCAAGGCGCTGATGCCGAAGGAATACCGCGACAATCCTGTGATTTTTCCGCCCAAGGATGTGCTGGCGCGGTGTGAATATGGGACGTTTAATGAAACCCTCCAGCCGCTGTATGAAGAGGCTTTCACTCGCGTGCGCGCGGCTTAGGCGGGCCTTTGCGGGGTGGAAAGTTGGAGACTGCATAAACGGCTTTTCGCCGGGGTCGCGGCGGCCCCGGTTTTCTGGCTGTTGTTCTTTTTTGTGGTGCCGCTTGGCATCGTTTGGCTCTATAGTTTTGGGCGCAACACGGGCCTGACGTCTGTTGAATTTAGTGGGACATTTTCGAATTATTTGCGCGCGGTTGAGCCGCTTTATTTGCAGATATTTGGCAAATCGGTGTTGGTTGCGGCGCTCACAACGGTGCTGTGCCTGATCATTGGGTTTCCTGTTGCGCTTGCGATTGTGTTCGCTCCGGAACGGTGGCGGCCAGTGATGCTGGTGCTTGTCATGCTGCCTTTCTGGACGAATCTTCTTATTCGCACTTATGCGCTTATCGCTGTGCTGCGAACGGAGGGTTATGCGAACAGCGCGATGGGCTGGCTGTGGGGCGGGGCGAGTGGCTTGAAGGTGCTGGTGGGGCTGGAGCCTTTGTCGGCGTGGGAGCCGTTTGAGCTGCTTTACAATAATTTCGCGGTGATTGTGGGGCTGGTTTATGTGCATTTGCCCTTCATGGTCTTGCCGATTTATGCCGCACTTGACCGGATGGATAAGTCGCTCATTGAGGCGAGCCTTGATCTGGGCGCTGGGCATTGGCGGACGATCAACCAGATTGTCGTGCCGCTGGCCGCGGCGGGGATATGGTCAGGCATTGTGATTACCTTCATTCCCGCTCTTGGCGCTTATCTGACGCCGGATCTTCTGGGGGGGACGGACAGTCAGATGATCGCCAATGTCATCGAGCGCCAGTTCAAACGCGCCAATGATTGGCCGTTCGGCGCGGCGCTGTCCTTCATCCTCATGTACGCCATGTTCATCTCAATCGCCATCCAGTCGATGAGAACCCGCCCCCCGGCCCCGTCCTGATGGCTCGCCGCCCGATTGCGCCGCTGGAATATACGCGGCGATTGTGGATGCGGCTTTGGGTCGGGGCCGTGCTTGCGTTCCTCTACGTTCCCCTGATTGCGCTCATCGCGTTCAGCTTTAACGATTCCAAACGCAACATCACGTGGAAGGGTTTCACCTTCAAATATTATGAGAAGGCGTTCGCGAACGAAAGCTTGATGGAGGCTTTGCTCAATTCGCTGACCATCGCTCTGTTTGCTACGATTCTCAGCCTCATCCTCGGTGCGCTAATTGCAATTTTGTTCTGGCGATTCTGCTTTCCGGGCAAGGCAGGGCTGGAGGGTACAGCCACGCTGCCTATCGTCGTACCTGAAATTTGTATGGGCGTGGCGATGCTGATCTTCTTTAATCGCATTGGATGGCCTTTGAGCTTACCCTGGCCGCTGAGCCTCAGTGCGATTACCATTGCGCACACAACCTTTTGCTTTCCCTTTGTAGCGATGGTGGTGCGAGCGAGGTTGGCGTCGTTCAACCGGCAGCAGGAAGAGGCGGCGAAGGATCTTGGCGCGACAGAATTGCAGGCGTTTCGTGACGTCCTCCTCCCCCATATCAAGCCCGCCCTGATCGCTGGCGCACTATTGGCCTTCACACTCAGCCTTGATGACTTTGTGATCACCTTTTTCACATCCGGCCCGGAGACAGTCACGTTTCCCGTAAAAGTTTACGCCATGGTGCGCTTTTCGGTGACGCCAGAGGTCAACGCAGTTTCCGCGCTACTCATCTTATTGACGATTATCCTCACCGCCATTGCCATGAAGTTACAGGGGGCTGCGGCCTTTGGAGAGACAAGCAAATGACCGAAAAGCCTGCG
Source organism: Sphingomonadales bacterium (assembly GCA_031376385.1). GTDB lineage: Bacteria > Pseudomonadota > Alphaproteobacteria > Sphingomonadales > Sphingomonadaceae > Aquisediminimonas. The sequence continues at coordinate 517,388 of JANMDQ010000023.1, read as the reverse complement.
ATCATTCAAATCCAGAATGTGACGAAGCGGTTTGGCCCGATGACCGCTGTTGACCGCGTTTCGCTAGATATTCTTGCGGGCGAATTCTTCGTGCTGCTGGGTCCATCAGGCTGCGGAAAGACGACGTTGCTGCGGATGCTCGCCGGGTTTGAATTGCCCGATGAAGGTCGCATCCTGATCGACGGTCAGGATATGGCAAGGGTACCGCCGAACAAGCGCCCCGTGAATATGGTGTTCCAATCCTATGCCATTTTTCCGCATATGACGGTGGCGGATAATGTTGCTTACGGCCTCAAAATCGCGCGCACAGATAAGTCAGAGATACCGGACAGAGTGAATGAAGCGCTGCAATTGGTGTCACTTGGCGGCCTTAATGCGCGGATGCCGGACCAGCTTTCGGGCGGTCAGCGTCAGCGGGTGGCGCTTGCCCGCAGCCTCGTCATGCGGCCCAAAGTGCTGCTGCTTGATGAGCCGCTGTCTGCGCTCGACGCAAAACTGCGTGCGCAAATGCAGTTTGAGCTATCCGATTTGCAGGATGAGGTTGGCATCACATTCGTCACGGTCACTCATGACCAGGATGAGGCCTTATCCATGGCCTGCCGGATCGGCGTCATGAACAAAGGGGAAGTTGCGCAACTTGCAACGCCGTCAGACCTTTATGAATTCCCCGCCAGCCGCTTTGTCGCGGATTTCATTGGCACGGTGAACCTGTTCGAAGGGCAATTGGTGATCGACGAGCCAGATCATGCCGTGGCTGATTGCCCAGAGGCGGGGCGTATCTTCATTGATCACGGCGTGAGCGGCCCGCACGATGCGCTCATCTGGGTCGCAATCCGCCCTGAAAAAATCGGCATGGCCAAGCCCGGAAGTTACAAGGGCCGCAAAGATGTGCCCGCAGGCCATAATATCGCCCACGGCATGATCAAAAGCATGTCTTATCTTGGTGATATCACGCTCTACGCGGTCAAACTCGACAATGGCCGGATGATGCAAGTGTCGCGCCCCAACCTATCGCGCACAGACCAAGAGGATTTTACGTGGGACGATCAAGTGACGCTGCATTGGCACGGGTCTAGCCCATTGGTGCTGCTGGCTTAAGGGCGGCGGAGCGCGCGCCCAACGCAATTGCCGTCACACCAGCCATAATCATCACTGGCCAAGTATGATAAAGGCTGCCTTCGACAAGCGAAAATCCAAACAAGCTTGATACAACCAAATAGGCAGGAACGCCTGCCTCAGGCATTTGTTTTGCAACGCGCCATAGCTGAAACCAAGCGAATCCAAATAGAGCAAAGAAGCAGGACGCCCCGACCAAGCCCCACTGAAATATGATTTGGATGATGCTGTTATGGGGGTGGTTGACGACGCCCTTATTTTCAGGAACCAGCAACCTAAACTGACTTTCTCCATACCCCGTGAGAAGTCGGGCTGGCATCATCTTCAGAGCCCCTTTCCACAAAGCCACTCGGTTTCCTGATTTTGCGACAAGGCTTTCTCGATTGGTGTCTGACCACATACGACCGATGCCCATTTGCGGTTCTGGTGCGACATGAATCTGTGAAAGCGGCAACGCGATGAGCATGGTCAGAGGCACGAAAATCAGGCCCGCACGCGTGCGGGCCAATCGCAGGGTAAGGCACACAAGGACCAAGCTAAATACTATGCCTAATATGCCGCTCCGTGTTCCTGACCACAAGATTATGGCGATAAATACGGGCGCGGCGAGCATAGCTACAGTTTTCACCCGCTTATTCTGAGTGGTTAAAAAGAGGCCAAAAGCAATTGAGTAAGCTGCAACAATATAAAACCCCAATTGCCGAACATTCGTGACACCAAAATTGAAGTCCACCCATTTGAAAGTTTCAGGGTTAGGGATAAAGGCAACGAAAATGGCAATGCCAGCCGCGAATGCTGTTAGGCCGGCCAGAAGCAGTGCCCATATGACTGTTACTGAAATCTGACCACAAGCCTGCCGAACGAGCCCAAACAGTGACAGGCCAAAGCCAATATGGATGATCCAGATAGTTGTCCGAATAACTGCTGATACTGGATCGGCGGTCGCAGTCGCTGCTGTCAAGATCGCAATCATCACTAAAGTGGCTAGAGCCAGTCGCGCCCAAACAGGCCAACCGACCACAATCCCAAAAAGACTAATTCGTCCGGCGAACGCAAGAGCGATAACGCAGATTTCAATCGCTGCGACTGGAAGGGAGAAAACAAGCATTAACCGATGGGAGAGGGACATATCATTCGCATATGTGAATGTCACAGCCGCAAACAGGGCAGGTGAAGAGGCCACAAGAATGATGGCACAGAGCAATAATCTTGACGGGTATCTTTTTACTTCAGTCATCGCCGTGTCCAGGTAAACCAAGAGGTCGCTGCATAATTCCAGATCGAACCAACTGCGGCCCCCGCCAGCCCTGCAAGCCACCAGACTGTTGACTGGCCGTGAAGAATCGATCCTATACCGACATTGGCGACGGCCCCAACGCTACAGACGAGGGAGAAGCTCAGAAATCCTAGTATCCAACGCTTGCCCACCAAACGGCGATCCCGGTAAGTCAGCACATTGTTCAGTGTGAAGTTGAACAACATTGCAGTCGCCACGCCGAGTGATTGCGCCAACGCAAAAGACTGTCCGAATGGGTTGAGGGCCACCCATAATATGCTCAAATGAACGGTGGAGCCCAACGCCCCAATCCCACCGAACATGATGAGTTTCACTGGCACCCAGCGGCCCAGAGTCTTCTCCAGCAACAATTCGGCAAAAGCCAATGCGACTGCGCTGTCCAGCTTGCTGTCTCCGGCTATCCGCGTGCGGAAGGTGTAGGGAATTTCGGCCACTTTCAAAGGAGCTGTGGCAGAGGCCATCACATCAAGAAGAATTTTGAAACCAGCAGTCGAAAGACGAGGTGCTGTCTCAATAAAGCGGTCGCGCCGGATGGCGAACAAGCCGCTCATCGGGTCGCTCAACCGGCCTTTGGTGATCGGTGCCGCCAGTCGCGTGGCCAATTGACTGATTGTGGTGCGGCCTTTGGACCAGTCCCCCACGGAACCGCCTCCGGAATAGCGCGTGCCGACTGCGATATCTGCGCCTTCATTGGCAATAGCACTGTGGAGCTTGGGCAAGGCCGCCTCATCATGCTGCATATCTCCGTCAATGACGGCCAATACTGGAGCGATACTGCTCATAAATCCTTCGACAACAGCTGACGAAAGACCACGGCGACCAACACGGCGGATCAGGCGGATGCGTCGGTCATCCAGCGCGATAGCCTCCACTAGCGCAGGCGTGCCGTCGGTTGACCCATCGTCAACGAAGATTGCCTCCCATTCAACATCAACAAGTGTGAGGGCGAGTTTACTGAGCAGCGGCACGACATTGTCGCGCTCATTGAGAACAGGAATAATCACGGCGAGCTGAAGCGGCCTGTAGTCGGTGGCTGCAAAGTCACGCAGTGAAAGCGTTTCCACGCCAATCCCCCAAAAAGTTAGAAACAAGTGGGACCGGCTTAGAATCTGCGAGTAAACATCCTGTTAACCAACTGCGCTCTGCTGCGGCTTATTTTCCGAATCCGCCGATCTTCAGGAAAGGTGGATCAGGCACCTGCTGCCGCGCCTCGGTGAGCAAGCGCCCCCAGCTGGAGGAGAGTTGCATGAAATAGGGGTCGCCTTGTTCAATCCGCCGCCGCACAATCGGGCGGGTGCGGTCTGCGGGTATGATCATCATGTCAAACGGCAAGCCGACGGATAGGTTGGACCGCATGGTGGAATCGAACGAGATAAGGCCCACTTTTACAGCTTCATCCAGCGGCGTATCCCATTCAAGCGCACGGTCTAGGATCGGTTTGCCATATTTAAACTCGCCAATTTGCGCGTAAGGGCAATCGGGCTGGCACTGGATGAAATTGCCTTCGCTGTAGATCAGATACAGCGTCAGTGGCTCATCTGCCATCCGCCCGCCAAGCAGCAGCGAGACATCAGCGTTGATTTTCGTGCCTTCCAACGTGCGCCCTACTTCTTTGCGTGCGATGGCAAGAGCTTCGCCCACCATTTCGGCGGCGCGGAACATCGACGACGCGTCAGTGATAAAACGGCGGGGTTGATCATGCTCCTCAGGCTCCAATCCTTCGGCAAGTAGAGAGATCATGGCTTGAGTGACAGAGAGGCTACCCGCCGATGCCGCGACGATGAAGCTTTTCCCGTCATCGATCAGGGTGTGCAGCTTTTTATAGGTAGAGATATTGTCGATCCCGGCATTGGTGCGCGTGTCCGCGATCATCACCATGCCTTCGTGCAATTGCATACCTACACAATATGTCATCTTATCCCCACCCTTTTTTCCCGCCCTTTTTTCATTGTTCAGCGGATTGGCTGAGCGCCACGCGCACGTCAACGTCAAGTTCTTCAATTCCACCGCCCCGACGCGTTCCTGACAGAGGCGTAGCGTCGCTCGCGTCCAGCCCAATTGCGACGCGGACATAGGATTCGCCGATATGCAGCCCAGTCGTTGGATCAAAGGCCACCCAACCTGTGCCATCGACAAAAATCTCCACCCAGCAATGCGCGCTTTTATGGCCTAGGGCGGCGACCCCGTCGAGGCAGTGGCCCGAAACGAACCGCGCAGGCAGACCCGCAGCGCGCGCGACCGATAAAAGCAAATGCGCCTTATCACGCACCCCGCCCGATTTTTGATCAAGCGTTTGTGCCGCTGTCCGTGATTTGGGCGTCCGACCGGGCTGCATCGCGATCCGGCCATAAGCATCAATGGCAATCTGGCTTGCCCGGCGGGCCGGGTCAGCGTCGCCAAAGTTTCGGGCAAGTGCTGTGATGGCGTCGTCCGCCTCAGTCAGCGCGGTGCTGCGCAGATAAAAAATCTCAGGCAGCGTCTCTGGCACGCCTACTACTAACCCCCCGCGATCATCGGTGAGCACTTCCCCGCGCACGATGATTTCAACGGCGTCGATTGGGCCATCAACATAAAGCATGGTCGTAACATTGCCATAACCATCGCGCCCTTCGCGCATTCGGGCATCGCAATTGACGCTGACTGTCCAGTCGATCACGGTTTGCGCCCCGAAATCTTGCGGCGTCATGCGTAACAGCTGGACAACCCGATTTTGCGGTTCGGAAAAGCTATAGCGGGTGCGGTGATCGATGTTCAGGCGCATCAGTGGAACTTAAATTGACGCGCGATGGACTTGTCCAGCGCACTATTGCTGGCGATGAAATCACTTAGGAAACTCTCCAGTTCGCCGTCCATCAAATTGTCGATCTTGGTTTCGTTGATCGCTACGCTGCGCAACCGGGCGGCCCGGTCTGCCTCGCCTTGGAGGCCAGTGAATTTTCCCAGTGAATTGAGATAGAGCACAGCTTCTTCAGCGCAGGCATTGATTGATCGGGGCAGTTCGCGCCGCAGGGCCAGCAAATCAATCACAGCGGCGGGCTTCAATCCTTCGCGCGTCACCCAGCGGTAAGCGTTAACCGCTGAAACGGCCTGTAACACCATTTGCCACTGATCCCGTTCAGCGATGCTGGCAACGGCGTAGCAGTCATCGGGTAACAAATGGCGTTTGGTGTCTAACAGTCGCGCACTGCCGTCGGCGCGTTCTATGGCTGCGCCCAGCCGCACGAACAGCGACGACGGATTTTTGAGCATGCGGCCAATGGCACCTTCAAACGCGCGTGTTTCAATCTCGGCACGCTCAACCAATTCCAGCACAGAGCGATTGTTGCCTGGCGTCCCCGCGCCGCGAAACAGCAGCCACGCCCGGTTGATCGCGCTCCACGCATCGCGAGAGAGCGCAATGCGCACAGCCTTGGCATTATCGCGCGCGGCATCGAGGCAACAGAGCACGGAGCCGGGGTGGCTGCCATCAACGGTCAGGAAATGCGTCACTGCCTTCTGCCCGATCTCTGCGCCCGTCGCGGCGAATGTCTCCTCCTGGCCGAGGACCTCCAGCGCATCTGCCCAGGCACGCTTGCCGGTTTCAGGCGAAGACACCGCATCCAGCCTTAGTGTCGCTTCCACCAAGCGTGACGTAAATTCAGCGCGCTCAATATAACGGCCAAGCCAATAGAGGGAAGAAGCCGCGCGGGACAGCATCAGGCAACGCCCCCTATGTCGGCCAGAATGAAGCTGTCTTTGGTGCCGCCGCCTTGGCTGCTGTTCACCACCAGAGATCCTTCGCGCAGGGCCACACGAGTAAGGCCACCGGGGACCAGCTTTACCGCGCCCGGCTGGCTCAGCACATAGGGCCGGAAATCAACATGGCGCGGGGCAATGCCTTTGTCCGTGAAGGTCGGGACAGTGGAAAGCGCTAGGGTGGGCTGCGCAATATAGCGTTCGGGTTGAGCGGTGAGGGCGGCGCGGAACGCTTCCAGCTCCGCTTTGCTAGCCGTCGGGCCAACCAGCATTCCGTATCCGCCCGACCCGTCGACCAGTTTCACAACCAGTTTTTCCAGATTATCGAGCGTGTAACGCAGCGCCTGGGGCTCACGGCATCGCCACGTTTCCACATTAGGCAGCAGCGCCTCTCCGCCGGAATAGAAGCGGACGATTTCGGGCATGTAGCTATAGATGGCTTTGTCATCGGCAATGCCCGTGCCCGGCGCATTGACGATGGTCACATTGCCCGCCCGGTAAGCCGCAATTAACCCTGGAACGCCGAGCATTGAATCCGCGCGGAACACCAAAGGGTCAAGATAGTCATCGTCGATGCGCCGGTAAATGACATTGACCTGCAAGCGCCCCGTGATGGTGCGCATCCACACCTTGTCATCATCCACTTCCAAATCGGCGGCTTCGACCAGTTCCACGCCAATCGTATCAGCAAGAAAGCTATGTTCATAATAGGCCGAATTATAATGACCTGGGGTCAGAATGACGCAGACAGGATCGGACCCGCAGCCAATTGGCGCGACTGATTTCATTGTTTCATGCAGCAGGTCAGTATAGCTATCGACAGGCTGTACCGGAAACATTTGAAACAATTCCGGGCAAAGGCGGATCATCGCTTCCCGGTTTTCGAGCATGTAGGACACGCCGGAGGGGGTGCGCGCATTATCCTCCAGCACCCAGAAATCATCTGGCCCCGTGCGGACCAGATCAATTCCGCTGATATGGGCCCAAATGTCATGCGGGGGCTTTGACCCGACAATTTCAGGGCGAAATTGCGGATTGCCCATGATCAGTTCAGCGGGAATGATGCCTGCGTCTAAAATCTTACGCGCGCCGTATATGTCATCGAGGAAGGCGTTGATCGCCTCCACTCTCTGAGCCAAGCCTGCGGAAAGCCGCTTCCATTCGGGTGCTGTCAATATGCGCGGGACGATATCGAACGGAATGATCCGCTCTGCTGCTGCTTCCTCACCGTAGACGGCAAAGGTAATGCCCAATTGCCGAAACATGGTTTCAGCGGCCTGTTGGCGGCGGCTGAGTTCAGCGGGCGGGGTATCGGCGAGCCAACGGGCAAGAGCCGCAAATTCCGGGCGCGCGGCGTCTCCGCCAGCAAATCCCCGAATCTCATCATACACCCCGCTCATGGCCACCAAAGTGCCTCACCGGGCGGGCGTGTCAATGGGCGCGCCGTTAAATGTCAAGATTGCGTCTCGCCAAGCTTGCGCGGCTTTGTTAGCAGGTTGCCATGGATGGGGACATTACAGCAGCAGCAGACATTGCGACAGGCGCAGTAATTGCATCTGCTGTAGAGCCGAGCGCAGGCGGCGGCGCGGCTTCGGATCAATCCGAATGCCTCAATTGCGGCGCGATCCTCATCGGTGTTCACTGCCATGTCTGCGGTCAGAAGGCGAAGACGCACCGGACGCTTGCGGCGTTCGGGCATGACCTTCTTCACAGCGTGTTTCATTTTGACGGCAAAATTTGGCGGACCCTGCCGATGCTCGCCTGGAATCCGGGCCATCTGACTCGCCGCTATATTCACGGGGAACGGGCCAAATTCGTATCGCCGCTCGCGCTGTTTCTGTTCACGGTTTTCCTGACCTTTGCGCTTTTCAACACAGTCATCCCCAAAGTTGACACTACAGCAGAGCCGCTGACGCCCGCAGAAGCTTCGAAGCGGCTTGAGACAGACCGAAAGGATATCACCGGCGACATTGACGAATTGATATCGGAAAAACAGACGGCACTGGCCGAAGGAGAAGATAGCGCGTGGATAGACCAAGAGATTGATCGAAGCCGCAAGGTGCTAAAGGACATGGAGACAGAAAGGCGCGCTAGCGCTGTCAGCGCGCGGCGGTTCTTCCTTCTCAAACGTCGCAACGAAAGCGCAATTGCCCGTCAGGTGGCTGCTTTGGCTCGGGCGAAAGCAGCTGGACAACCCACAGCAAAAATAGCCGAAGACCTTGAAAGCGAACGTCTGTCCCTGAAACTCCTGCTGGCCGCATCGGGTGCGGTTGATAGCGAAGATAGTATCAAGGCGGAATGGAATTTCACTGATCTTGATTTTCCGGGAGCCGCGCGTCTGAATTCAGCGGCTAAACATGCCACGGAAAACCCGCAGCTTTTGTTCTACAAAGTGCAATCTAACGCCTATAAATTTTCGTGGGCACTCATTCCGATCTCGGTGCCTTTTGTGTGGCTGCTGTTTTTTTGGCGGCGGCAGTTCAAGCTTTTCGATCATGCAGTATTCGTCACTTATTCCCTGACCTTCATGATGGCGGCGCTTTCGCTGGCAGCAGTATTGATCGCCTCGGGGACGTTTGAAGCGGTTGGTGGCCTGATCATTGCCTTTGCGCCGCCAATTCATATGTACCGGCAATTGAAGCAAGCCTACGGCCTGTCGCGGACTGGCACGCTTTGGCGATTGGCGGCGTTGATCGGCTTTGCCTTGTTCGCGCTTATTCTGTTTGCGATGCTGGTGTTTACATTAGGGCTGACAGGGTAGTGTGTCCGGGAAGTGGGGCGATAACGTGTAGCGCCATTCGGCCATCATCCATGAACGGCGTAAGTAATCCAGCGAATGCAGCTTGCCGTTCAGTGACGAGCGCGCGATTAAAGAAGCTGTTGGCAATGACATCAGCCAGTTGCAGGCCTGCCAGACTATGGCTGACTGCAAGTCCGACCGCGCCGAACGGCCCAACCATTTCTGCAATATCTTCGCGCACAAGTGCCAGCGTTTTGGGGCCATAGCGGCCATCATCAATCACCACTTGCGCGCATCCGCCGCTATTGGGGAGAAGTTGCCCGATCGCGTCATTCAGCAGAGCGCCGTACACCTCAATGTCATGATCTCCGCGATCCTCGCCCGGGTCAGGCTTGATCGCGGAAATGGCGACGCTGATGGCGGCTTTGAATTGGGTTTGGCCGAGCAAGTTTAGCAACGTCGCCCGCTCTTCCAGATCAATCCGGCTGCCCTTAAGTTCGCCGCGAAGGCGAGTCAGACCCCGGAACTTGAGTAGAACCGAGTCGGCATCTTCGGCTGAAATGGAAAGGGCGGCAAGGGTCATTACACCCCGGCCGACCCCACCAGATTCGTCGCAGTATATGTTCACGCGGGGTTCTAAGCCCCCTGCGGTGCCGCCCCGCCGATGTTCGGCTTGCGTGACTTGGGGATGGACGAGCCGCCCGTGGTCAGTGCCTTGGGCTGGCCCTTGATCACGCCGCTCCGGTCTGGCGGTGTGCCATCGGCCAGCAAAGCCTTGATCTCATCACCAGACAAAGTTTCATATTCCAGCAGGGCACCGGCCAACGCGTGAAGCTCCTTAATATGCTTCTTCAGCAGCTTCTTGGCCTGAGTATGACCGCCTTCGACGATGCGGCGCACTTCGGAATCGATCAGCTGCGCTGTTTCATTCGACATGCGAATGGGGCGGGCAGACGAGTAGCCGAGGTAAGTTTCACCGTCAGGTTCAGAATATTCGAGCGGCCCCAGAGCATCAGACATGCCCCATTTGGTGACCATATCGCGGGCCAGACCAGAGGCATAGCTGATGTCAGACGATGCGCCGGATGACACTTTGTCATAACCAAAGATCAATTCCTCAGCGACGCGACCACCCATGGAGACCGAGAGGTTGGCGTACATTTTGTCGCGGTGGTAGCTGTAATTGTCACGTTCCGGCAGGCGCATAACCATACCCAGCGCACGACCACGCGGAATGATCGTTGCCTTGTGGATCGGGTCCGACGCCGCTTCGTGAATCGAGACAATCGCATGGCCAGCCTCATGATAGGCCGTCATTTTCTTTTCGTCTTCGGTCATGACCATCGATTTGCGCTCTGCGCCCATCATGACCTTGTCCTTGGCCTCTTCAAATTCCTGCATCGCAACCAGACGCTTATTCTTGCGCGCGGCATTGAGTGCAGCTTCGTTGACGAGGTTGGCTAAGTCGGCGCCAGAGAAACCGGGGGTTCCTCGTGCAATGACGCGGGGGTCAACATCAGGGGCCAGCGGCACTTTTTTCATGTGAACGCCGAGGATCTTCTCACGGCCTTCAATGTCGGGCCGCGGCACGACAACCTGACGGTCAAACCGGCCGGGACGGAGCAGGGCCGGATCAAGCACATCGGGCCGGTTGGTGGCCGCGACGATGATGATGCCCTCGTTGGCTTCAAATCCGTCCATTTCAACCAGCAGCTGATTCAAAGTCTGTTCGCGTTCGTCATTGCCATTGCCAAGGCCCGCGCCCCGGTGACGGCCGACCGCGTCGATTTCATCGATAAAGACAATGCACGGCGCGTTCTTTTTGGCTTGTTCAAACATATCACGCACGCGGCTTGCGCCAACGCCAACGAACATTTCAACAAAGTCGGAGCCGGAGATTGTGAAGAATGGCACATTCGCTTCACCTGCAATCGCGCGGGCGAGCAATGTCTTACCAGTGCCGGGTGAACCGACCAGCAGCGCGCCCTTGGGGATCTTGCCGCCAAGGCGAGAGAATTTGGTGGGGTCTTTTAGAAACTCAACGATTTCTTCCAGCTCCTCACGGGCTTCGTCGATCCCTGCAACGTCCTGAAACGTCACGCGGCCATGCTTTTCAGTCAGCAATTTCGCGCGCGACTTGCCAAAGCCCATCGCGCCCCCGGCACCACCGCCCTTTTGCATTTGGCGCATGATGAAAAAGCCAACACCTAGGATCAGCAGGAACGGCAGCGATTGATACAGCATGATCTGCCAGAAACCGGGGCCTTCTTCAGGTTTGCCGCTAAATTTTACACCAGCACGGGTGAGACGATCAGTCAGGGCGGGGTCTTCCACGGCATAGGTGCGAAATTTGTCATTATTGGTCATCGTGCCAGAAATGACATCGCCAGATGTGACAACCTCTTTCACGCTGCCTTCATCAACTTTTTTCAGGAATTCAGAATAGCTAATCCCGTCTCCCGCAGTCGCAGTGGAGCGGCCTTCGATAAGCGAAACGACCAGTGCCAACGCCAACAGAATACCCGCCCAAATCATCAGGCTGCGCATCCACGGATTCTGCTGAGGCTTGTTGTCGTCGTCGTTCATGGCTTTAATCCTTTGAGTCTTCGACCAAGATAAGACGAAATTGTCGAATGACAATGGCGGAATAAGGATAATGGGTCAGAAGGTTTTCCGCAGAGGGGCGAGCGAAAAGAGCCAAAAAGCGCCCCCTGTGCATTTCACGCCTGCCAGTGTCACCGTTTGACCACGCTCTAAAGCGGATATGAGGCGGTCGATTGCTTCACCACGCGGGTCGACGCCCGGGATGATTCGGCGCAGACAACTGAGTGTGACGCGACGAATCAATTCGCGTGGTAGCCCTTTTGGATCAAAAGAAATCGTGCCTCCTTGTTCGCCCACCCGACGATTTTCATAGGCTTTAGCGGTCCAGATCAGCGCTTCCTCTGCCTCAGCCAAGGCAGAAGCACTGTGGGTGGCGGCAACGGGATCCAGCCAATCTGCTCCGGCCAGTTCCTTGCGCAGTCGCGCGCGGTCAAATCGATCGTCGCGGTTGGTGGCGTCGTCGACGGCGTCCACACCACAAGCGGCTACCAGAGCCATCAGCTCAGTCTTGCGCCACCCAAGCAGAGGCCGCGCCACATTTCCGCGCTTCGCCCGGATGCCTGATAGCCCAGCAACGCCCGATCCCCGGTTCAGACGCATGATCATTGTTTCTAATTGATCATCGGCATGGTGGGCAGTGAGCAGATAGGCAAAGTCCCCACGGTCCATCCACTGCGCGAGAGCGCCATAACGGGCATCGCGCGCCCAGTCAGACAAGTTGCCTTTGTCAGGCGCTCCGAGGGTCAATATTGAATGAGCAACGCCAAGTTTGGCGCAAATGGTTCCAACGAACGCTGCTTCCTGTGTGCCTTCTGCCCGCAGTCCGTGATCCACAGTAGCAGCAGCGCAGTGAAAACCAGCTGCGTGGGTGAGGAGGAGGAGCGCCAGACTGTCTGGTCCACCCGAAATGGCAAGCGCAAGCCGCACCGGTTGTGCGCCAATCAGGTGCGTTAAATCAGCTGTAAAGCGAGCAACATCGCCGTCAGGCGGTGCACTTGGCATCCGCGCGTCCCTTGGTCACGCGGGCCTTCAAATCCCCAGCCGCGCGCGCACCGTAAACATCCTCAAATTCGCGGTAGACCTTGCAAGCATCCGCAGGTTTGTTGAGCTTGGTGAGGGCCACGCCCAAATAGTAGAGACTTTCCGGCGCTCGCTCCCCACGCGGCATTTTCTGATAATTGTCATAGAATGCAACGGAAGCCAAAGCTGGCTTGCCTTCATCCAGATAGGCGCGGCCCAGAAGGTTCTGGGCATAGCTTGCCCGCTTATGTGATGGGTTTTTCGCGACAAATTCTTTTAGCTTGGTCTGGGCCTCGGGATAAAGCTTTGCCTGCCATAGGCGGTATCCGTAGGAATAGCTGTCTTCGACTGCGTCATTGCTGGCCGGAATTTCTACGGCGTCGATCAGAGCTTTACGCTTAGGATCGGCTTTGCCCGTGGAGGCTGGCCGCGCCGTCGGTGCCGTCGGCTTTGCAATGGCAGTTGAGGACGGCTTAGGCGCCGTCTTCACTGCCGCAACAACAACTGGAGCGGGTTTGGCGGCAGCTGGCGTCGCCACATCCATGGGGCCAACGACTGGCCCACCAGTGGCAGCGGTTGGGGTTTCAACAACAGGCTCCAGCGCCTTCAAGCGTGTATCGGCGGCCTTCATTCCGTCTTCGAGTTTTTTCAACCGAAAGCCCTGTTGTTCGACTTGACCTGTGATGGTTTTCAACTGCGATTCCAGCGCATCAACCCGCGCTGTCAGGTCTGCAATAGGGGCCGAAGATGGCGATCCAATGGCCATTCCGGGCTGTGTACCCCCCATTTCTGGTTCCACTGCAACACCGTTTGGAAAAACTTTGCGCTGAACTGCCTTCATTTCCTTTTCAAGCTTGCCGACGCGCAGGCTCACTGTGTCGCTTTGCGCCGTAGCGGGAATGGGTATGACGCTGGCAGTCAGGACAGCAATAAACAGGGCAGTCCGCATCGGGGCACTCCTCACAAACGATGACATCGCACTCTCTTTGCCTGAGCAGACTCGCCGGATCAAGGGCGGGGTGTCGCCGAAACGGGAACAGTTGGCACAGTGGGTTGACGTTCAGCCAGTGCCTTGGCGCTAACCCCAACATCCTTCACGGTACGTTCGGCAGGGCCGAGCGCTGCCACTTCGCGGCCCGCCACAGTAACGCCAATAAGATCAGCGCGCCCGGTACGGATCATCGGATTATTGGCATCTGCTGGCACTAAATAGCGCTCACCCGCCGCCATTTCCTTTTCAAACAAGACCTTATCATTCGCATCATAGACCCGCATCCAAACCTTATCCTTGGCGGTCAGAGTCACATCGCCCTGCGCATTGACGGCTGCAACTGGTGCAGGCGTCGCAGCATTGGTGGCGGGCGCAGGCGCAGACGGTTCAGCGACTTGTTCCGTCGCAGGCTCAAGTGCAGCCCGGTCAACTGCCCACGGGCTGAACCAAATGAGATAGGCACCCACGATGGCCAGCCCAATAAGTGCCGCTGTAATCGCCAAACCGCGCGTTGGAATGGGGCCGCCTGGTCCCTCTTCGATGAAAGATGGCTCATAGCGTTCTTCTGGGGGGTGTTGGCCAAGTTCCAATCGCAAAGCTGCGGCAAGCGCCACTTCATCGGCGCCTACTGTGCGAGCGTAAGCTTTTACAAAGCCAATGGAATAGGTGGGTGAGGGTAAGCTGTTATAGTCACCCCCTTCAATGGCCGTCAGGTGACGAAGTGGTATTCGCGTCTTCGTTGCAACATCAGACAGGTCCAGCCCAGCGGTCAGGCGTGCTGCCTTTAACCGATCACCGACACGTTCTGGAAACAGGACAGACTCGCCTTCACCCTCCGCGATCACACTAGATACTCCCGACCCGTATTTTGCAGCGTTCTTTCAACGATCAGGGCATAAGTCAATCGGTGAATCTAGCGTGGCAACCGGCCTGACCGGCTCATGCTTCGCTTTGTCAGAGTTCGACGCCCTTCTCTTTGGCCCAGAGCTCCAACTCCGCACGCAACTCTCGCGTGGGCCGTTCAAACCAAGTTTGCATTTTCGCTTTGATTTCAGAGGCATCAAGGGATCGGATCATCGCTTTAAGCGGCCCAATCGCAGCAGGTGTAACTGACAAGCGGTCAATGCCCATCCCAATCAGTGCCATGGCTTCGAGCGTCCGTCCTCCCATTTCTCCACAAATGGCAATGGGAACTTTTGCCGCATTAGCTTCACCTGTCACGCGCCGCAGAAAGCGCAAGATGGCAGGGCTAAGCCAGTCATACCGTTCGGCCAGTTTGGGGTTGGCCCGGTCAGCGGCAAAGAGAAACTGTGTCAGATCATTGGTGCCAACGGATATGAAATCCAGTTGCGGCAACAGCATGTCGAGACATTCGGCAAGCGCCGGAACCTCAAGCATCGCACCATAATGGATGCGCAGTGGCAATTGGCGCCCTTGACCTGCCATCCATTTCTTCTGCTTTTCAAACAGATCGCGCGCTTGTTCAAACTCCCACGGCTCTGACACCATCGGAAACATGACGTGCAGCGTCCGTCCGGCGGCAGCCTCCAGCAAAGCTCGTGCTTGGGACTTCATTAGCCCCTCGCGGCCCATAGCCAGGCGAAGCGCGCGCCAGCCCATGGCCGGGTTCTCCTCCTCGCCCTCATCATTGCGGAGATAGGGCAAGGCCTTGTCCCCACCGATATCCACCGTGCGAAAAATAACCGGTCGCTCGCCCGCTGCATCCAGCACATCGCGGTATAGCCGCTGCTGCCGTTCACGCTGCGGCATCGTCGCCGACACAAGAAACTGAAACTCGGTGCGAAACAAGCCGATGCCGTCCGCGCCAGTGATGTCGAGCGCCGCAATATCATCGCGCAGCCCCGCGTTGCACATAAGGGTGATGCGCTGCCCGTCCTTGGTAATCGGCTTTTGTGATTTGAGCGCCGCATAGCTTGCCCGGCGTTTCTGGCTGATCGTCAGTTTGCCCTCAAAAGCTTCCTCCATCGCCGTAGTCGGACGAATGAAAGCGCTGGACCGATTGCCGTCGAGGAGGATGAGATCACCATCGCCAATCAACCGCCTGATATTAGCAACGCGCCCAAGCACAGGGATGCTCATCGCGCGGGCTACGATCGTAACATGAGAAGTGAGCGATCCTTCTTCCAGGATCACGCCTTTTAACCGTCGCCTGTCATATTCCAGCAACTCGGCTGGCCCCAGATTGCGTGCGATCAGAATTGTGTCTTGCCTTAGCCCAGCTTGCGCCGCAGACCCCATCTGGCCAGATACGGTACGGATCAGCCGGTTCGACATATCCTCCAGATCGTGCATGCGTTCGGCGAGCAAGGGATCGTCGATCTGGCGCATCCGCATCCGGGTGCGCTGCTGCACCCGTTCAATTGCCGCCTCAGCCGTCAGGCCACCATCAATCGCTTCGTTTATCCGCCGCCGCCAGCCTTCATCATAGGCAAACATTTTATACATTTCGAGGATTTCACGGTGTTCGCCCTCGACACCGAATTCGGCCTCAGACGCCATCCGCTCAATCTGTTCGCGCATTTTATCGAACGCTGCATAGACGCGGTGGCGCTCTGCCTCAGTGTCTTCGGCCACGGTATGTTCAATGGCGACGCGGGGCTGGTGAAAGACCGCGTGGCCGCGCGCCATACCGTCAACAAGTTTCAGTCCGCTGAGCGTGTCTGCGCCGCTCGCTTGAATTTTGGATCCGCGCTGTTCGGCATTGTCGATCAGGTCTGCGTTGGCAATCAGTTCAGACAGCACCATCGCAACGGTTTGAAGCGCCTCAATTTCCACCTCTTCGTAGCGACGCGAGTCGACATGTTGAACGCAGAGCACGCCGACAGCATCTTCCTTGCGGATGATTGGCACGCCGGCAAAACTGTGAAACAAATCTTCGCCGGTTTCGGGGCGGTACGCAAAATCAGGGTGGCTGGTCGCTTCGTCCAGGTTCAGCGTCGCAATTTGTTCAGCTATCGTGCCAACCAAGCCTTCGCCCAATGCAAGCTTTGTGACGTGTACTGCTTCTTGTTTCAGTCCCCTCGTGGCAAAGAGTTCCAACACGCCTTCGCGGCGGAGATAGATGGAACAAACCTCGCTACCCAAGACTTCGCCAATCACATTAGTGACTTGGTTAAGCTTTGCCTGTGTGCTGGAGCGGGAGGCCATGACATCATGAAGACGGCTTAGGATTTCTCGGGATGCTGTTGCTGCGGAAATAGGCATGGATGCGGGCTAACAGACTATGGCGACACTTTCCATCGCGGATGTTGCCAGCGCTGCCACGACACGATATCAGAACGAAAATGGAACACGGGCCTCCCCGCAAGATCATCCATATCGATATGGACGCTTTTTTTGCTTCCTGCGAACAGCGGGATTTCCCCGAACTGCGCGGCAAGCCTGTCGCTGTGGGCGGCGCATCAGAACGAGGAGTCGTGGCAGCCGCCAGTTACGAAGCCCGTAAATTTGGGGTGAAATCCGCTATGCCCGGCAGCCGTGCACGCAGGCTGTGCCCTGATCTCATTTTTGTGCCGCACCGGTTTGAGATTTACCGCGCGGTCTCTGCTCAAATACGGGAGATATTTCTCAAATGGACGCCGCTGGTCCAGCCGCTGTCGCTGGATGAAGCTTATCTGGATGTCACTGAAAATAGCGCGAATGAACCGTCCGCCACCCGTATCGCAGAGGCTATCCGCGCGGAGATTGAGTCAGTGACAGGCCTGACCGCGTCAGCCGGTGTGTCTTACAATAAATTCCTCGCAAAAATCGCATCCGACATCAATAAACCGAACGGTTTGTGCGTCATCAAGCCAGCCCAAGGCGCCGACTTTGTCGCCACTCTGCCTGTGCGTAAATTCCACGGGATTGGTCCGGCAACTGCCGCGAAGATGGAGGCGCTGGCGATTAAAACAGGTGCGGACTTGCGGTTGCAAGACCGGATCATGCTCGATCGCAATTTTGGCAAAAGCGGCACTTACTATTATTGGGCATCGCGGGGGATCGATCACCGTCCCGTCAACCCAGATCAGGTGCGCAAATCGATTGGATCAGAAACCACGTTCGCTGAGAATTTGACCACGCGACAGGCGTGTATGGAGGCACTGGTGCCACTGATCGCCAGCATCGCGCGTCACTGCGAAAAACGCGGGATCAGCGGAAGGACCGTCACATTCAAGCTGCGCTATGAAGATTTCAAAACGATCACGCGCAGCCGCTCTCTCTCGCAACCCGTATCAAATGCTGATGCAATGGCAGATGTGATTAGCCAGTTGCTGGACGGCGTCCTGCCTTTACGCGCCGGAGTGCGCCTTTTGGGCGCAACGCTTTCGGGGCTCATAAGTGGCGACGAGCCGCCTGATCATGAGATGCTGCTGCTTTAGTCGCGGCGTTCTATTGCCATCAGATAGTTGAGGGACAAGTCATCCGACAGCGCAAATCCTTTGGCAGGATTGAAGGATAAACCTCTAGTCTCGGTGACGGTCAACCCCCCACCCTCAACCATGGCTGTCAACTCTTCCGGCTTCAAAAAGGCGTCCCAGTGATGCGTACCCTTTGGGATCTGGCCGAGCCCTTCGCCAATGGTGATCAGCCCCAGTTTGGAAAGACGCGTGCGATTGGGGGTGGAGAGGATCATGAGCCCGCCAGGAGCAAGACGCGATGAGAGCGAGGCCACGAACTGCGCGGGCTCAGCCACATGTTCGATTACTTCCATTGATGTCACAAGATCGTACTGCCCTTCAAAGGCGGCAACATCGGCACAAGCGTAACACACATCCAGACCCTGTGCCTTGGCGTGAGCCGACGCCACAGCGACATTTTCTGCCGCAGCATCAATCCCGGTGACGGCAGCGCCCATTCGGGCCAGCGCCTCTGTCATCAGTCCAGCACCGCAGCCGACATCCAGCGCTGTTTTGCCGACAAGCGGCTTCAAACTGCGGCCATCACCCCCCCAATGCGTATCAATGCTGGCCCGAACGAAGCGCAAGCGCACGGGATTCAGCTTGTGCAGCATCGCCGATGATCCTGCAGGATTCCACCAATCGGCTGCGAGTTGACCGAAATGCGCTGCTTCTTCACGTTTAATAGTTTGGGGAAGTGAAACCATAACGGAGGGATACAGGAGTGAAGATTTTCATCAACCCATTTCAAAAACTGGGCGTGACGGGAGGCGCTTTGGTTTACAGGACTTTAACTCTCCTTTGCTAAGCCGAGCTTATAACATCCTCCATTTCGGGCGAAGTTGGAAAGTTGGTAGGCGTTCATGTCGGCACGGTTGCGCAGCAGAATTTCAGACGAGCAGGCCGTTGTCCCTGAACGCATCGGACTCCGTGAAATACTGGGCCTCCCAAAATCAGGCGACGCAATCGATACTGAAACGGGACATTTGATTGAGCTGACTCTGCTCGGCATGCGGTGGATGGCCGTCGTCAACGCGGCGTCTGCCATTTTCATTGCTCTTCTCATCGCTTTGTCGTCTGTTCCCTTTGGAGGAGACCGATTAGCTGCGCCGATCATGTTATGCGCAGTCGTGATTTTGGTCTGCGATAGCCTGACATTCGTCCCTGTCTTTCGCAGGTTTTTGCTGCGCAGCAAGCCTCGTGCCGCCATCGCCATCCTAAGCCTGATCAATTTGGCCACAGCGACCAGTTGGGCCATCGCCTTGCAAATCGCCACGAAGGCGCCGTGGCAAATATCACTTATTGCCGCTGGCGCTTTAGGCGTTGGCAAGCTGGCGACTATGGCGCTGCCAATTATATTTGCTGCCCGCGCGACAGCTGCCACCATAGTTTTCCTCGCTTATGTTAATGACATTTGGCTGATTGTGGCTGTGACTGGCGTCACCATCTTTTCCATCCTGCTGGTGGCGTCTTTTTCGGCAAAACGCTGGTCATTCCTTTCAGAAAAATCCAAAACTGCCAGAGATGCTCGCATCGCTGGGGATTTGATCCATGCGTTTGAAAAGGGTGGCCGTGGTTGGTTCTGGGGTACGGATGATCATGGTCATTTAACCTATGTGTCCCCTCAACTTGCTTCACAGTTAGGTGCGACTGTCGAGGAATTGGAGGGTGTTCCTTTTTCAAGCCTTTTCGTGACTGAAGCGCCCGGCGATTTTGCCGACACTCAAGTAGAACGGACGATGGGCTTTACCCTGATGGCGGGGCTCGAGTTCCGCGGGCTCATTGTCCGTTCGGTCATCGCGCAGGATCGCTGGTGGTCACTTTCAGGCACGCCAACGCTTGATCGTAAC
The DNA here is from genome assembly GCA_031376385.1 of Sphingomonadales bacterium. GTDB lineage: Bacteria > Pseudomonadota > Alphaproteobacteria > Sphingomonadales > Sphingomonadaceae > Aquisediminimonas. The sequence goes on along the minus strand of JANMDQ010000023.1, from coordinate 497,635 downwards.
GGCCATTGCATCGGATTTCTGGGCAGTGGGTCAGACTTGACGGCAGAACGCAAGTCAGAGGCCAATGCGACTAAATTGGCGCTCTATGACTCGCTGACTGGCCTTCCCAACCGCGTGTTGATGCGGCAAATGCTGGATGACCTTGTGCGAACGGATCGGCAGCGGCAGCCCAGTTTCGGGCTTTTTCTGCTTGACCTTGATCGATTCAAAAATGTGAATGATACGCTAGGCCATCCTGTGGGCGACGCGCTGCTTAAGATTGTCGGGCAGCGCCTGACCCGAGTGGTTGGATCGCACGGCCAAGTTGGGCGCATTGGCGGCGATGAATTTAACATTGTAATCCCCAAAACCGTTGATCGACTAGAATTGGCGGAACTTGCAGATGCGATTATCGCTCGGCTCACTTTGCCTTATGTGATTGGCGACTCCACGGTTCAAATTGGGGCGACCATTGGCATTTCAGTGGCACCAACAGATGGCAATGACCCAGACGAGCTGACCCGCAACGCAGACTTGGCGCTTTATGCTGCCAAGGCCGCAGGCAAAGGGACTCACCGCTTCTATCAGCCCGAAATGCATGCCGACGCCAAAACCCGGCGCGCCCTTGAAAATGATCTGCGCGAAGTATTGACGGAGCAACAGCTGAGCGTTGTCTATCAGCCAGTGGTTGATGCCAAGACCGAAGAAGTGGCGGGTTTTGAAGCTCTTGTTCGATGGAACCACCCGACGCGCGGAATGATATCGCCTGCAATTTTCATCCCGATTGCTGAAGAAATAGGGCTGATTGGCCGGATTGGCGATTGGGTGATCCGCGAAGCCTGTGCTGAAGCTGCCCATTGGCCCGCCCATTTGCGCATCGCCGTCAATCTTTCTCCCCTCCAGTTTGCCTCATCCAGCCTGCCCGCCACTCTGATGCGCGCGCTCGCCGATACCGGGCTTGCCGCCAATCGGTTAGAACTGGAAGTGACAGAAGGCGTTCTCCTTGCCGATGATGCGGTAACGGAAAAGACCTTCGCCACCATTACGGGCATGGGCATTCGCCTTGTCCTTGATGATTTTGGTACAGGCTATGCCTCGCTTGGCTATTTGAAGAGGCTGCCATTCAGCAAGATCAAGATTGATCAGAGTTTTGTGCGCGGGGCCGTCGATGCGCAGGGCCGCAACGCCGCGATCATTCAGGCTATTGTTGGCCTTGCGGCTTCGCTCGGTATGGAAACGGTCGCCGAAGGCGCTGAAACATTGGGAGAGATTGAACTCATCCGATCACTGGGCTGTTCACAAATTCAAGGCTATATTTTCGGTAAACCCTTGTCACCTCAGGACGCATTGGCCCGTGCGCTGGCAAGCCAAAATCCTGACATCGTGCGCGAAAAGTCAGAAACCCCGCGTGAGGCCCGTACGTCGTTGCTCCGTTTTGCCCTGCTGACGAGCGAAGGGCAAACCCATAGCGTGAAGATCCGCAATATTTCGCCCAATGGCGCTTTGATTGAAGCGCCTTCAGACGCCGCCATTGGCAACCATGTGTCAGTTGAATTTGCCGAAGGCTTAAGCTTTTCTGGCGATGTGCGATGGCGCAAAGAAAACCGGTTCGGCATCAGATTTGACGAAGCGATTGATGTTGATCTCTTCGTCCAAGCCAGCGCCACTCGCGTCAGTCGATTGAACAGCGTGACCGTTGAGGAAGAGGCTGCTCAAGCGGCTTAACCTTGCCATGGGGGGCTGGCTTGCCTAACAGGGCGGCGCTGGGCGGCCACCCCTTTGGTTGCCTTTAAATTCGCACAGGGGACCCATGGCGCGCATTGTGATGAAATTTGGCGGCACATCGATGGCCGGAACAGAGCGGATTCGCATTGTTGCAGCTCGTGTGAAACGCGAGGTTGAGGCTGGCAATGAAGTCGCAGTCATTGTGTCGGCAATGGCCGGCGAAACCGACCGGCTCGTTAATTTCTGCCGTGAAGCGGCACCACTGCACGATCCCAAAGAATATGATGTTGTTGTTGCCGCAGGCGAGCAGATCACGTCTGGGCTTTTGGCGATCACGCTACAAGCGATGGGCGTGAAGGCGCGCAGTTGGCTGGGCTGGCAAATGCCGATCCAAACGTCAGACGCCCATAGTTCCGCCCGGATTGAAGAGATTGATACTGCCGCCTTGATCGCTGCAATGGCTTCTGGCGAAGTGGCCGTAATCCCAGGCTTTCAGGGTATGACAGCTGAGGGCCGTGTCACAACGCTGGGACGCGGCGGATCAGACACATCCGCAGTTGCTATCGCCGCTGCGGTGAAGGCCGATCGCTGCGATATCTACACTGATGTGGACGGGGTCTACACCACAGACCCCCGCATCGTGCCGCGCGCTCGGAAGCTTGCCAAAGTCACTTATGAAGAGATGCTGGAACTGGCGAGTGTGGGGGCTAAAGTGCTGCAAACCCGCTCTGTTGGTCTGGCGATGAAAGAAAATGTGCGCATTCAGGTCCTGTCATCCTTTGATGATCGGGATAGCGCAGACCTGCCCGGCACGCTCATTGTCGGCGATGATGACCTTGGAGATGATGATATGGAACGCCAACTGATCACTGGTATCGCGCATGACAAAAATGAAGCGAAAGTCACGCTGACGCAAGTGCCAGATAAGCCGGGTGCTGTGGCCAGCATCTTCACTCCGCTGGCCGCCGCCAGCATCAATGTCGATATGATCATTCAGAATATCGCCCATGATACCGGGTCCACGGATGTGACCTTTACGGTGCCTGCCGCTGAGCTGGCCCGTGCACTTGATTTGCTGGGCAAAGCGCAAGAGGCGATTGGATATGAGCGGATTGTCCATGACACGCGCGTCGCCAAAATCTCCGTCGTGGGTGTCGGAATGCGCAGCCATGCCGGGGTCGCTTCCACCATGTTTTCCGCCCTAGCCCAGCGCGGCATCAACATTCAGGCGATCACCACCTCTGAGATAAAAGTGTCAGTACTGATTGATGAGGATGAGACAGAGCTTGCCGTTCGTGTGTTGCATACGGCTTACGGCCTGGATGCGCCAGCAGAGAGCGCACAGGTATGAGCGCGCGTCTTTGTTTGTTAACGATGGCTTTTGTTTTGAACCCCGACAACGCCGTGATGGCTACGCCGACACAAAGCCCGCATGCGAACTTCTCAGTTGAGGTTGTGCCCAAAGAAGTTGCCCAAAAATGTCAGAAGAAGTCACAGAAGACGCAGGTCCTGTTTGACCTGTGCGCCGATCAGCTTGCTTTATTGCAAGAGGCACATCGCTTGGCACAGGAGTCCGGCAAACGGGTTTTGGTATCATTTGGGGCAGACTGGTGCATCTGGTGCCATGTTTTTGAAGCGCATGTTTTGGGCAAATATGGTGAATTCACATATCCGACTGAGGATGGCTTTTGGACGATGCAGGAAAAGGGCAAAGGCGAAATCAAGGCGCAAGCTCTGGCTCTGCACCAGTTTGTCGCTCAAAATTTTGTGATTGTTAACATTGGGCAGCAAACAGGAGATGCGGGCTTGACGGTACTGCGTCAAACCCGGGCCGAAGACCAATTTTCCGGCGGGCTGCCCTTTATTTATGTCTTGGATCAGGATGGCAAAAGCGCAGGCGTGATAAAAAGTTCAGATGTTGAAATTCGACGAGATGGTAAAGATGCGTACCGCGGATATGATCGTGTCAAGCTGCTTGCGGTGTTGCAGTCACTCAGAAACGCTGAACCCACTCCGGCCAAAGATTAAATCAAGCGGAGCCTATTTAACTTATGACAAGAAATACCCTTTCAGCTCTCATGGCACGCGGCAACGCGTTTTTCGGTTCCGACGTTGCCATCATGGCGGGCGCAATGAGCTGGATCAGCGAACGGCATCTTGTCTCCGCCATGTCCAACGCAGGCGGTTTTGGCGTGATTGCGGGCGGGGCCATGCCGCCTGCTGTCCTTGATGCGGAAATCAAAGCCACTCAAGCCATGGCGACACGCGCGTTCGGTGTGAACCTGATCACCATGCACCCGCAGCTGTTTGAACTGATTGAGGTCTGCGCGGCCAACAAAGTCACGCATGTCGTGCTGGCCGGGGGCCTGCCGCCAGCAGGCGCGCTTGATGCGATTAAAGCTTTTGGGGCCAAGGTCATTTGCTTTGCGCCTGCCTTGTCTCTTGCCAAAAAGCTCATCCGCTCCGGTGTTGATGCGCTGGTGATTGAGGGGATGGAGGCAGGCGGCCACATCGGCCCTGTGTCCACATCTGTCCTTGCCCAAGAAATATTGCCTGAAGTGGCGGATCAAGTGCCTGTGTTCGTCGCGGGCGGCATTGGCCGGGGGGAAATGATTGCGTCTTACCTGAAACAAGGTGCCGCTGGCGTCCAAATCGGCACGCGGCTGGTGTGCTCAACGGAGTGCATTGCCCACCCGGCGTTCAAGAAAGCCTTTATCCGCGCCTCGGCCCGCGATGCTGTGTCCAGCGTCCAGATCGACCCGCGCCTGCCCGTCATCCCCGTCCGCGCGCTCAAAAATGTCGGCATGGAAGAATTTACCCGCAAGCAAATCGAAGTGGCTGGCATGCTGGACCGCGGAGAAGTTGATATGGGCGCGGCCCAACTGGAAATCGAACATTTCTGGGCAGGTGCCCTGCGCCGCGCGGTTATCGAAGGTGATATCGAAAACGGATCGCTGATGGCTGGTCAATCGGTGGGCATGGTTAAGGCCGAAGAACCACTGGCCGATATCTTGGCAACGCTGGTGCGCGAAGCTGAGGCGGCACTGGGTAACTAACGCCGTCATGCATTGCGCTTCGTTGCAGAGGCTTGCGCGAATAGACTAGATATTGCTGTCCAAAATGCTCCTTACGGTGCCAAATATTTGGCCGCGCATTTTTTCAAAGTTGTGTAAAGTTGTGCCACTCGCACACTGAGTATCGCGCGCTGTGCCCCCGGCATTATTGGGCACGCGTCATCAGGATGGGGGGAGGGAGGGATGTAGTCGCGATATCCGCGTGTCAAAGAGTAATGGAACATATAATGAACATTTGAGGATTTGTCAATTGTGGATCGCAGCCCAAATGTCTGCTGTCGACAAGATTGCAGACGTTCAGCAACGCTTTCGGATTTTTAAATAGCGGACATTCAGTGTTGGTCGTCCGGCGACCATCAAAGATCGAACTGCCCGACTCTCGAGCATGAGCCCAAGGGAGCTGCCGTGCGTTAACCATGTTTGTGTGGGTTGGGGTCGCGGGTGAGTGAAGCGGTCACCGCAGCCGCCATAGGTAACGCTTGCTCTTTGCGATTGCGAATTGCAAAGTTGCGGTCATGAACTTTGCAAAGCGACTCTACTGGCTTGCGGCTATCTATGGCATCGCTGTGTTGGTACCCGGGCTGTTCACGGAAGGACAGTTCAGCGCTTCGATGCCACCTGCAATCACCCATCCCGAATTCTATTATGGTTTCTATGCCTCGGCGCTGGTCTGGCAGTTCGCTTTCATCCTGATCGCGCTTGATCCCCTGCGCTATCGCCCGCTAATGCTCGTCAGCGCCGCCGAAAAGGCGGCCTTCTTCATTCCATCCATGTGGCTCTGGCAGGCCGGGCGGCTCGCGCAGAGCGGGCCATTCTACGGTGCACTCATTGACGGCGTGCTGATGCTCCTCTTTGCCTGGACTTGGGTGAGAACGGGGAAAGCAGCGGCGGGCGGCGGTTGAAGCCGAGGTTTCTTCACTTCGGTGACACATTCCGACAAGATTGCGGATGTTCGTGCTGCTCGTCATCATCACACAAAGCAGACATTAGCCTTTATCGTCAGCCCGCACTTGATGCGGGCCAAGGCTGCCTTTGCAATACGAGCGGAAGCGCCAAGCTTTTCCCGATGGACACCCAAGCCGAACCCCCCTTCGGCGTAGCTCAGGATAAACTAAGTCAAGCACGGGGTGACGTGGTTGGGAATGTCAGTTTATGGTCTGATTTCAAGAAAACCTGACAGTCAGCAATCCCCAACATATGAGACATTGCGCCTATTGTTCTCATAATGTTCTTGCAATGTAGGACATTTTCTGGTGCGCTGTTGGGATGTGGTTTGACACTCTCTTTGATTCGTTGCGGCGCCTGATCGGTTGCTTTGCGGGCTTCGTGGCCAAGTTCTCCGGCGCAGGCAGCCGAAGGGCCGGGGAATGGCGGTGTTCGCAATATGAACATCTGTTCATGAAAAATGCGTTTTCGTGTGACCTTTGTGACCTTCGGCTCCAATCCCCAACATTCCGGGAATCCCCTTTATCCCAGTCCTGAACCGAGTTCAGGATGACGGATTTGGAATGACGATTGCGTGCGGACACGCGCAATCCTTCAAAACCAATCCGGCCTTCAAAACCAATCCGGTATCTTATCCCCAGCAATGAGCGTTTCCAGCGCCAGCCGTTCGCGCACCACGGCCCAGCGGTTGCCGGATACCATCACTTCTGGCGTCAACGCGCGGCTGTTATAGGTGCTGGCCATTGTGGCGGCATAGGCCCCGGCGCTGGCGAAGATGACGAGATCATCCTCCACCACCAAATTCATATCCCGGCCGCTGGCGAATGTGTCCCCGCTTTCACAGATTGGGCCGACGACTGTTGCGACCATCTGTTCGCCAGTTGGCACGACGGCGCGAATATCATGCCATGCATCATACAGGCTGGGGCGCAGCAGATCATTCATCGCTGCATCCACGATCACAAAAGGCGCATTGGTGACGCTTGGCTTCACGCGGATCACGCGGGACAGCAGCACGCCAGCGTTCGCGATGATCAAACGTCCGGGTTCAAACGCCAGATGGACATTCCAGCCCGCCGTCACGCGCCGCACCATGGCCCCGTAATCCGCCGGGCTGGGCGGCAGGGGCAGAGACGGATCATAAGGCACGCCGAGCCCGCCGCCCAAATCCGCGTGCGAAATATCATGACCATCGGCGCGCAGGTCAGCAATCAGCGCGCCAAGCTTCACAAACGCAGCCTCAAGCGGAGCGAGATCCGTCAACTGGCTGCCAATATGAACGGCCACCCCGCGCAGGTTCAGCCCCGGCAACCGCGCCGCCATGGCAAAGGCATCGCGTGCCCGGTCATAAGCAATGCCGAACTTATTTTCAGCGCTGCCAGTGGAGATTTTGGCGTGCGTGCCTGCAATGACATTGGGGTTGATGCGAAAGGAAACCGTTGCTGACATGCCCTTTGCAGTGACAACCCGGGAAAGCGTTGCGGCCTCAGGCTCGGACTCCACATTAAACTGGCCCACGCCCAAATCGAGCGCCTCATCCATTTCCGCAGCAGTCTTACCAACGCCTGAGAAGATGATCTTGTCTGGCGCTATTCCCGCTGCCAAGGCGCGCTTGATTTCGCCAATCGAAACCGTATCCGCGCCAAGGCCAAGCTTGGCCATCGTCGCAAGAACCGCTGCGTTGGGATTGGCTTTAACGGCAAAGGCCACCAGCGGCTCGCTCAGCCCGCATCCGGCCACAGCCTCGGCAAATACGCGCGCATGGCGTTCTATGGTGGCTTGGGAATAGATGTAAACCGGCGTGCCCACGGCATCGGCAATGGTGCTCAACGCCACATCTTCGGCGTGGAGTCCGCCGTTCTTAATTTCAAAATGATCCATGAAAAAAACTATCCGGCAGAAATGGGTTAGGCTGGGGGCAGGTCAAACTTATCTTCGCGGCGCTCTTCGGAGCGTTTCAACTGTTCATCGCTGCGTTTGGGCCGAGCCTGCGTATCCGGCTCGATCAATTGGTCAACCGTCGGGGCGGTACTTGCGGTCGCGGGCGTTATGGGCATTGCACTGCCTTCTTGCGGTGATAGCTTCACCCGCGCGCCACAAGCCGAAAGGACTAGGGTCAGGACCGCAATAACGAGTGTTTTCTTCATCATATCAGTCCCAACGCGGCCTTTGCCTTTGATATCTGGAGCCTTACTTGATCCGGTGCAGTTCCGCCAGTGCTGGTGCGGCTGGCAACAGAGGCTTGCACGGTCAGAACTGAATAGACCCCGTCAGTAATCCGCGCGTCAATGGCCTGTAAATCCGCCAGCGGGATTGAGGCAAGGGCAATGCCCCGCTCCTCCGCCAGCTTCACTGCGCGGCCTGTAACATGATGCGCTTCGCGGAAGGGCACACCCGCTTCGCGGACCAGCCAGTCGGCCAGATCAGTCGCTGTCGCAAAGCCGCTTTCGGCGAGTGCCAGCATTCTGTCAGTGCGGAAGGTCACGCTTTCGATCATCCCTGTCATGGCGGCGATGGAGAGCGCCAGCAAATCATGGGCCTCAAACACCGGCGGCTTATCATTTTGCATGTCTTTGGAATAAGCCAGCGGCAGGCCCTTCATTGTGACCATCAGCGCGGTGAGGCAGCCCATAATCCGCCCGCTGTGCCCGCGCACCAGCTCCGCCGCGTCTGGATTGCGCTTTTGCGGCATGATCGAACTGCCGGTAGACCAAGCGTCACTGAGCGCAATGAAGCTGAACGGCTGCGACGCCCAAAGGATCATTTCCTCTGCCAATCGCGACAGATGCAGCGCGCACTGGGTGGCAGCGGTCAGATATTCAATCGCGAAATCCCGGTCAGACACAGCGTCCAGAGAATTGGTCGTTGGCCCGTCAAAACCGAGCGCCGCCGCTGTCATATCCCGGTCCAGCGCAAAGCCAGTGCCTGCCAGCGCCGCACTGCCCAGTGGGCACAGGTTCAGCCGCGCCCGGGCGTCGGCAAACCGCCCCCGGTCCCGCGCCAGCATGTCATGATACGCCATCAGGTGATGACCCAGCGTCACAGGCTGCGCGCTTTGCAAATGAGTGAAGCCGGGCATGATGGCTTCGGTATGTTCAGCGGCGCGGGCAATGAGCGCAGCTTGCAGGGCCTTGAGGCCTTCCTCCACAGCGTCAATCGCATCACGCACCCACAGGCGAAAATCGGTTGCGACTTGATCATTGCGGGACCGCGCTGTGTGCAGCCGACCCGCAACAGGGCCAATCAGTTCGGCCAACCGCGCCTCAGTGGCCATGTGAATATCTTCTAACGCAAGATCAGTCGGCGGGCCATTTTCGGCATATTCAGCGGCAATTTGGTTCAGCCCAGCGTCTATTTTTGCAGCGTCATCAGCGTCGACAATCCCTTGTTTGGCGAGCATCGCGATATGGGCTTTGCTCCCAGCAATATCTTGTTGCCACATTCGCTTGTCGAATGGCAGAGACGCATTTATCTCCCGCATTACAGCGGTTGGTCCTTCGGCAAATCGGCCGCCCCACATTTGATTGGAATTTGACGTGCGATTGGTGATGGCCCCGCTCCTTGGGATGATGGCTTTGCTCTCCGGCTGCGATAAGCAATCCGAACCCGCGCCGCAAGGTGACCGGTGGTCGGAGTATGCCAAAGATCCCAAGTCAGACGCTCAAGAAGAAGCCAGCGGCACCGTTGATATCGCAAGCAGAGGCAAAGCCGCGCCTGCTGTGGTCTTTGATGGACCAAAGGGTGAGAAAGTGAAGCTCGCTGATTTCAAGGGCAAGCCGCTGCTGGTCAACTTGTGGGCAACATGGTGCGGGCCGTGCGTGGCCGAAATGCCGACGCTCGACAAACTCGCCGCGCGGCAAAAGGAAAAGCTGCAAGTGATTGTCGTCAGCCAAGATACGCAGGGCCGCGCCATTGTTGACCCCTGGTGGGCCAAGCAAAGCTACGCGATGCTCAAACCCTATGTCGACGCGAAATCGGACCTTGGCTTTGCGTTTAACACCGGAATGGTGCCAACGACTGTGCTTTATGATGCCGATGGCAAAGAAGTGTGGCGTGTCATCGGATCAATGAATTGGGACGGCGCACGGGCGAACACGCTGATGGCGCAGGTCGTGGGATAGGGTAGCGACCATCTGCTTTCTATTCAGCAGCTCACACTCCCATCCGTTCCTTCATCCGCGCCAAATACCGCGCCAGCACATCGATTTCGATATTGACCGACTGACCCTGCACCAGCGTTGCAAATGCTGTCACATCCCAAGTGTGAGGAATGATGTTCAGGCCAAAGCTCGCTGTGCCATCCGCATTGTCGGCGACGCTATTTACAGTGAGCGAAACGCCGTCGACCGTAACTGAACCTTTGGCTGCGATGTAGGGCGCAATCTCCGCGTCCACGCGCACGGTCACGCGGTGCGATCCGCCTTCCGGCGCAATGGCTTCCACTGTGCCGACCCCGTCCACATGGCCGGTGACGATGTGGCCGCCTAGCTCGTCTCCTATTTTCAGAGCGCGTTCGAGGTTCAGGGTGCGGCCTTCGCTCCACATGTCAGTGGCGGTCTTGCTTATTGTCTCCGCAGAAGCATCCACGGCAAACCAGTCCGCACCTTTGTCGACCACGGTCAGGCAGCAGCCCGAACAGGCAATCGACGCGCCCAGATCAACGCCCGCCATGTCATAGCCGCAACCAATAGTCAGCCGCAGGTCGCCGCGCTGTTCGGCTGTGCGGATGGTGCCAAGATCAGTGATTATGCCTGTGAACATTGTGCCTCCTTTACACCGCGTCGTAGACGTCAAGGCTATCGCTGCCAAGCTGGCGCGTATCCGTGCGCACCCATCGCCCGTGAGCGTCACTCAGCGCGCCCAGGCCGATATCAGCCAGACAGGCTTTGCCTGCGCCGATGAAGATTGGTGCGCGGTAGAGCAGAACTCGGTCGACCTGCCCCGCCACGATGAACGATGCCGCTGTTGTCGCCCCGCCTTCGATCAGCAGATACTGAGTGTCAGGCAACGTGAAAATATCCTGCGGGCTTTTGAGATATACCCAATTTTCAAGATCGGTTCGCGCGGAGGCGCGGAGGCGCGGATGAGTGGCACTGATCCTCTGCGCCTCCGCGCCTCTGGGCGAATCCATATTATCCAATCCGCTGCCCGATTGAGACAAAACCGCTCGAACCGGCGAGCGATCTTCCAGCCCCGGCAAGCGCACGTTTAGCGTCGGCGCATCAACCTCAAATGTGCCGCGCCCAACCAGAATCATGTCAGACAAGGCCCGCTGCAAATGGCCATGCGCGCGCGCTGCCTCTCCCGTGATCCACTGGCTTTCACCGGTCGCCATCGCAATACACCCGTCAAGCGAAGACGCGAGCTTCAGCGTGACGTACGGTCGCCCGCGTTCGATAAGGCTGAACCAGCCTGCCATGGCTGCACGCGCCTCAGCCGCGCCAATGCCTGTCTCAACCGCAATCCCTGCTGTGCGCAGACGCTGGGTGCCGAGGCCGTTGGTCCGCGGATCAGGATCCGTCAGCGCGATCACGACGCGCGCCACGCCCGCTTCAATCAGGCTGTCTGCGCAAGGTGGGCCCCGTTCTGAAATATGCGCACAAGGTTCCAGCGTGACAAAAGCTGTTGCGCCCCTCGCAGCTTCACCTGCGGCGGCCAAAGCCATTGCTTCGGCATGGGGCCTCCCATCCGGCTGTGTCCAGCCGCGCCCGACGACGCGACCATCCTTTACCAACACGCAGCCGACATTGGGGTTCGTGCCCGTGCGGGCCTGACCGCGCGTTGACAGGCGAATGGCCGCAGCCATCCAGCGGCTATCGTCGATCAACATCAATGCCCATATCATCGGCTAGTTTGCGGAACTGGGCTTTGCGGGCTTCTTCCGCGTCTTTTATCGCTTTGCGTGCCGCTTGCTCAGCCGGAGCATCCAAAACCTGTTGCGCGCGAATCTGCGCGTCCGTCCGCCCGGCCTTCATCGGTTTGAAGAAAATGACTTCTGGCGGCTTATACTCTTTTTCCCGGTCATATTGAACCGCAAAGCCCGTGATGATCAGCGCCGGAATTCCCACAGCGGCCAGCACAAAGGCCCATTTATGTTCGACACGCTGGCCGTAAGCCGCACGAAAATCGGCAAAAGCGCCGCCCTTATGTTCGGGCTCTGGTTTGAAAGGACGCATCATGATGATGGAGCGTTAAGCGATCAAAGCGCGCTTTTCCAGTAGGGCTTTCAGTTAACCATTAACCGCAACCCGGCGGTGAGAGATTTCGTGTAAATAGCCATCATGATGAAATTGATCTACGGTGCTCTTGGCTTTGCTGTTCTGGTCGGCTTCCTGTCGCGCGGCGATAACGTGAAGACCGAACAGCTTTCGTCTTCGCCGCCGCAACTGGCGTCGGCTTCGCGCACGCAAGCAGCGGCACCGCCAGCACCAGTTGGTAACGGCTATGCCCAGACCACTCTGCCCCGCGCACCGGACGGGCATTTTTACGCCGAACTTCGGGTCAACGGCACGCCAGTGAAGTTTCTCGTTGATACCGGCGCTTCAATGGTCGTGCTGACGCGTGAAGATGCCCAGCGGATCGGCCTTCGATTTTCTGATGGCGATTTCACTGGCACGGCGCAGACGGCGAGCGGCTCTGTCGGGCTCAAACCTGTGACGCTTGACCGGGTCAGCCTGGGGCCGCTGGAGGCCAATGAAGTCGACGCTGCCATCGTGCAACAGGGCCTTGGCCAATCGCTGCTCGGCCAAAGCTGGCTGAAACGGATCGGCAAAGTCACAATCGAAGGCGACCAGATGGTGCTGCGTTAGGCGCTTAGGTGCAGAAGTGCTCCGGGCCTGTCCCGGAGCCCAGAGGGGACGCCTAGGTGTTTGGGACCACTAGCTCCGGGTCAAGCCCGGAGCACTGCCATTTATTTCCCCACACGCACTGGCACGGGGATGTTGCAGATATCCGCGCCGCCCGCAGGCGTGATGAAAAACGCATCGCGGCGGTTCGCCCGCGCATCGGCATAGGCGGCAAAGCTGGCGCTTTCAGTCGAGAGATATTCGTATCGCGGTAAGCCCGACACTTTATCGCCGATCCTTACCGACAAGATCGGCACGCGTTCCTCCGCCGTCTTGTAAAAACCCAAATCCCCCGTGCCGCGCGGCAGGGAGGAAAGATGTTCGATGCCCGCGATCACGCGGCCCACAAGGGCAATGTTGCGGTCCAGATGGCGCGGGGCGTGGCCAATGACGGTGTAAAGCTCAGCACCTGTGCCCGTATCCGGCGGCATATTGCGGCCCACGCCGACCATGCCGTAGCAATGGACGGGGGCCAAATTGAAGTTTCTGAGCGAAATCGCCCACCCCTTGTAATGGCCTTGGACATCTGAATACTGATCTTCCGAATTTTTGATGGGTGGGGGGGGTACAGTTTTCGGATCGAGTTCATAATGCTGTATCAACCGCTCATTTTGCTCCTCGATAACTTTTCTTTTCAGGCCATTGCCTCTCCCCATTTCGTCAATCACGTTGCGGTTCGCACCCGAAAGATCTGTGACGACATATTGCCTCTGTGGTGTGACCACCAGCCCATCCGGCAAAGCCTTCTTCTCCGAAGCATCGCCCCATTGCACGACATAGTTGTCCTGCACCCGGTTCACGCTGGTCCCGTCCCACCACTGAGCGACAGCGAGTTTGCGGATATTGCCGACCCAGCCTTGGCTGAACGGGGCTGGCATCAGCTGGATAACGACGCGGCGGGGCCTTCCATCGCGGTCCGCTGCCAAATCCATCACCAGCAGATCAGATGGTGCAATGGCGGTCCACTCCGCCGCCTTCGCTGCGGCAACGATCTCACCCGGGGAAAGCGCCGGAACGGGAGAGGCTGCGATCAGGGCCAGCGGCAAAAGAGCAATTTTCTTCATAAGTCACACACTTGCGAATTCTCACCGCAAAGTCTAGGGCCACCGCTTCCAGCGATATGCGGAGCGGTGGCCGAGTGGTCGAAGGCGCTCGCCTGGAAAGTGAGTATACGCCAAAAGCGTATCCAGGGTTCGAATCCCTGCCGCTCCGCCACTGGCCTGTTTCATAGCACTTCATTCTGACCCATAAATGACAGATTCCGTAGGGATTTTTCCGATTTCTTGTTGCATCCCGTTTGCTCCTGTAGCATCGTAACCCGTACCAAGTGTGGGAGCGGGTGTGGGAATATTCCTATGGGTAGATTGTCTGCAACAGCTGTGAAGGCAGCAAAGCTGCCCGGTCGATATGGCGATGGCGACGGTTTGTATCTTTTGATCAGCCCGACTGGAGGGCGTTCTTGGGTTTGCCGGGTGCAAAAATATGGCAAGCGGCGCGACTTTGGATTGGGAAGCGCGAAGAAGGTTACGCTCGCTCAAGCACGCGATAAGTCATATAAAATCCGCTCGCAAGTTGAGGCTGGGATCGATCCCTTGATTGAACGACGCAAGGAAGCGGGCGTCCCGACATTCCGTGAAGCGGCGGGAGCGCGAGAGTTTTGGACGACTTTCAGAGGATTTGGGGAATGATTGATTTCCGGTTAGAATGATCAAGCATTGCTGACGCGTGGTCAGCATCAACGCGGGCTTAATCGGATGCTCCGGCTTGCCGTGCTGCTAGTTCACAAATAGTGACGTTAGATGTACGCAAAAAATCTGGAAAACTTGCTCGCCAAATTGTGTCACGAAACTGACATTTCCCTTCAAGACGACCGGTCAATGGGTCAGCGCTTCGAAAGTCTGCGCGAGTACAACCGCATCCCGCGCGGTCGCCAGAATCGAGCGCGGGTCCTGACGCTTGAACAGATTGCCTTTGCGATATTGGGCCTCGTTCCCGTGACGCCAGGTTATGCCGGTCACGCTGCAATTGTTCTGGCGGGCTTAAAGCCCGTCGGAGGTAAATCGGCAAGCTTCAATGATTGTGGAAGCCTTTTGGCGACGGTTTCCGAGTTGCTCAGTGTCGCAGATAAATATCCTGGCTCGATACGCCTCATGCTATCTGCTGCCGGGAGCGCAGCAAATCCTCATTGCATTGCGAAACTTGAATTGCGCGATTCGGAATGTTCGAAAGACATTTGGTTCGTCCATCAAGACGCCGTTTCCCAGCTTCAGCCGGGCGCAGAGCGCGAATTCAACCCCGATAACTATATCGCGCAGTGCGGGCGACAAATGTCATTCAACAAGCGCTTCTTTGCGCAAATTGTTCGAAAGATCGGGGAATTCCAGCAACATCCGCCACCACTTGCGAGCGATGGCTCGGAATATGATGACGAAGAGGCGCGACAGGAACGATTTGAAAAGCTGGGCGTGAAACGGGACTCCCAATATCTCCACATCGGCGTCGACAATCAGGTGACGTGGCCGAACGAAGAGACGCTTGTCACGTTCGACAAGTATCAACTCGTCCTCTTTCCTAAAACGAAGGAACATGTGCAATCCGTCCACATCGACCTGAATGCCAACCATCTGTCAATGCGTGACGCGCAAACAGTAGTAAACCGTTTTCTTAGTATCCTCAGTTGGTGCGATGATCAATATGCCGTTGCGCAGGGTGGTTGGGCAGGTAACCCAATCCCAGTAGCCGTAAGCAAGCGAAACTTGGCATTCACGACCGCTCATCATTGGATTTTTGATCGAAAAATACCATCCTGCCCTGACGCACAGCGTGCGCTCGCAATTTATCGGGACGGGCGAAACGCCGAGCAGAATTTCTTAGTGAGCTATGCGGTATTGAGCTATTTCAAGATTATCGAGATACGGCACAAAGGCAAAAACCCAGTGAAAAAATGGATTGCCGAAAATTTTGAAGACGTTGCGAAAGCCTATGACTATGTAGAGGCGTTTGCGGAAATTACAGCACTATCCGACGAACATGGCCAACAGAAATACCTTTATGAGGCTTGCCGCAACGCGGTGGCACATGCTGGTCTCGCTCAGAATTCCGATCCGGACGCGACCGACGAGTTACACCGCCTGCATAAAGTTTCCGATGTGATGCGGCACATGGCTCGCTACCTCATCGTGCACGAAATGGGGGTTTCCGAAAGCTACTATTCAGGGACTTGATTCAGTATGGTAGATTGAGGCGCAGCAAACCCCGCACCACGGTGCAGCGACGCTTTCGGACAGGTCTCAGAAAATATCTGGCGACCGTTCTGCCACACCGTCGCGACTGGGAAAAATGGTTTTGGTTGTCGGGCGGCGGGAGTTGCGCAATGGCGGGCAGGACGGTGCACAAGCCGCTGCGATCCGCGCGATCATTGGGTCACTAAAAGCGGCTAACCTTGCCTATCCCGACACAGAGCGCGGTGATTCGACTTCGACGATCAAGCAGCGGCTCCAGGGGAAGCGTGGCAAGTCGGACATCAAAGGGTATTTTCTCGCGCAAAGCGCCCGAAATTCTGCGGAAAAATTAAGCCGCACTGGATAATCGCAGATATCGCAATTTCCAACGCGATGATCGCGAAATAGTATTCATGCAAAACCCTTGAACAGGACGTTGCGAGATGCCCCAGATTGAACAGAATGTGTTGTTGCGGATTGGCGACGTGCTGCATTTGAGCGGATATCGCAGTCGATCTTCTCTCTACCGGCTTATTCGACAACACAAATGCCCCAGCCCCGTCGTCATCGGCGGCAATCAGATACGCTGGCGAAGTGGCGACATTGAGGATTGGTTGAACAGTCTGCCGACGCGGCATTACTGATCCCGGCATCGCCTGCGGGTCATCAAAAATCAAATTTCCGGAAAACATCACACACCGTGTTTCACGAAAGGAACTCCCATGCCCAAACTCTCCCTGCTTGCCCGCCTGACCGGCTGGCCGATCATCACAACCAAATACCGCGCCCACTACCGCATTATGGTCTCCGCGCATTCGCTGATCCTCAAACTGATTGAAGACAATCAAGATGGTGATGCCCGCCGCGCTTCGCTTGCCGAATGGGACCGCGCCGAGCGACCTGTCCTCCACGTCCTGCGCGGGACGACTTCGCTTTTGCGGATCGACGGTCCTCGCCAGCATATCGGGCGCGAAGTGTTCGCAATGGGGGCGCTCATCGAAAGCCCCGGCGTGACCGCGCACCTTGATCCTATCGCGACACTGCATCTTGAGGAGCGGGTCAAGGAGGCGATTGAGCGCGAGATTCTCCGCTGGATTGCCGAACATGATTTGCAAAGCCTTCGACCAGTCGAAGCGCATGTCCACCGCGAGATCGCAGACCCTCTGGCAATCAAACGGATGATGGCATGGGTTGGTCGCGACCGCTGGGTAGAGGAGCAATCCTACGCCCGCTAATCTCACAAATCAGGGTCAAGAAAAAGGCTACGATACTTCGTATCGAGCCAGAAGTTTTGATACACACCTCACGCTCGTGTCGAGGGCGAACCGCTGTCGCTCTGCGCCCATGAAGTGTCATGGGGCTGCTTTAACGCACTGGAGCAATATTGCTGCACCAATGGCATTGCATATCACCGTTGGTTAGGCGCTTGCCCCGGCAGCTTTGGCAGGGAACGGGTCATCTTTGATGGCAAGCACGGCCCGTTCAACTATGATGCCGATGAGGATGATCGCGTGTTGCTTACCTCCCAAATTATCGAACAGCTTGGCTCAATGCGCGCGATCCGCACGTATCTCAAACCCGCTGCGTTCGTTGTGCCGCTGCTGGCGATCACATAAAGCCCACCCGGCAGAGCCGGACCGGGCATGGGTGCGGGGTCAGTGGCCGTCGGGTGGCGACGGTGCCTGATCATCAGCAGCACTTTGCAATCATCATCTACGAACAGGCCGCCGAACTTGGGCGCATGGCGGGCTTTCTTCCCGACCGAGCGAGTCGCGACCTTCCCCGTCATTTTTGACCAGACCCACCCAATCAACATCACACACAAACACCCGGTACGACGGTGCGTGTCATTGATCGCATCGTCGTACCGGGTGCGTCTTGGTTCATACAGCCCACCCCTTGAGTTTCGCGGATTAAGCCAATCCGCCGGACATTGAACGTGCGCGTTCATATTTGCCAAATCTCCTTGGCGCGTGATGCCCAGAACCGCGTTCATCCACGGCCTCGTCAATGGCTTTGGTTGGCAGGGGACGGCTTCGCCTCTTGCCCCTTGCTGCAACGGTTGGCCCAGAGTTTCTTCCCCTGCTTCGCATTCCTCGCGGAACCAAGAAACCCCGGTCTGCACCGTCCTCCACTGCGTTGCGGCCCTGCGGGTGCAGCAGGGCAAGCCCCTGCCTTTAACCAGCCATCGAGGCCGCGAATAAGCGCGGGGTTCGACCAATACAAGGAACTGAATCATGGCAAACATCCGGCATTATGTATCAGTTACAGAAAGCCGGGGGTGACGCGTGATTAGCGCAGTTCTAGCCGCCGCATTATGTGGTCAACCCGGTCACAAAGCGCCGCACATTAGTTGTGAATGGAACCACGAAGATATCACCGGGCGCGTGGCCACCGGCAACGTCTATAATGAAACTGACCTCGCTCGCCTTCCACTCGCCATCCGCTTCAATTTGATAGTGTGCGGCCGCAACGATAAGTGCTCTCTGAGAAGTGATGCTGGAGAGGCTGCTGAACAGACACCCAACAGTCAAAGTGTGGCTTGCGTTTTCTCTGGGCATGAGGACAATAATATCATCCGCCCGTTTGGATTTGATAGCCGCAAAAGTCGAGTTAACGTCCGAAATGGCGCTCACATCGCTTGGCCCCACAAACGTTCCTTTGGCTTCATAATTGAAATGGCGCGCAACAGTTTTGCCAATATTTGTGAATTCAACTTTGCAGGAAACTTCATAGAAATCTCCAATTCGTTCGGCTGTCAGTGGGGCGCAATCGATCTTGATCCACGGTCGATTTGCTTCAGCAGTTATTTTTACAAGCCGAGCCGCAGCGTCTGCGTTCCGCCCCGCAATATCCAGAGCATCCTTCGTTTCAGACTCCGCCTTTTCAGCCAATCGCAAAGCACGGAAGTTGAACCAAAGGGTAAATCCAAGGCCAATTACCCCAAGGCCACTCAGAATGATTTGCCACCAAGCCCATTTCGCGGCTTCCGCAGCAGAGTCCGCAGCTTTCCATTGAGCGCAAAGATCATCATTGCTGGCATACCTGGACTGCCCGCATGGCTCTGTCTCTTTTGGGGTATGGATAGGCTTGGTGGCTTCGGTGGAATCAAACGCAACCGATTGTTGGCTCTTTGGCTCTGGCTGTGTGGTTTTTCCCTGTTTGGATTGAGTTGCCTGATCGCGTGGTTCGTTGGCCCCTATTAGAATCAATCCAGCAAGCGCAGCGAAGATGCTCCGATAGATTCCATTGCTGCGATCAGAAACCATGCTGGAAAAGCCCCCCGGTTGATCTTCACAGTGATAGACCCTTCCGATTCGGGCAAGCCCATTGCAGTTAGCCGCTCCGCAAGTTCCTTGTAACCGACTCCTGCCCTTTTCAATTCAGCCTTGAGATATCGCTTTGCCCTGTCGGCAAAGTCTGCGCTTGTCGCTGCCATGCTGGTTTCCGTTGTATGTGAAACCTAACATATATGTTATTTTACCTCTTGCAAGTGTTAGCTTTATACCTTACATATCCGCTATAGAAACTAACGGATACGACATATGGCACAACATTTCCTCCTCTCCGCCGCCGCCCGCACGATCAGCCTCAAGGCTGTTTTCAGCATGGGAGAGGCCAAGGCCTATGAGACGTTTCGCCGGTTGCGATGGCCTGAAACGGATGGGGAGCCTTTTGCCCGCGTTGCGGCTGTGTCGAGACATATGAAATTAAGTCGCGTCGCCAGTTCGAGTGCAAGGCCTGCAAGCATCACTTTTCCGTCACGTCCGGCACGATCTTTGCCAACCGCAAGATGACCTTCACTGACTTGCTGGCGGCGATGGTCATATTCGTGAACGGCGCAAAGGGCGTTGCCGCGTTGCAATTGTCGCGTGATCTGGATTGCCAATACAAGACAGCGTTCGTGCTGACACACAAGCTGCGCGAGACGATGGCAATTGAGCAACAGAGTCGCACTTTGAACGGCATTGTCGAAATGGACGGCGGCTATTTTGGCGGATATGTGAAGCCTGAAAACCGCAAAGAGGATCGCAAGGATCGCCGGTTGAAAGCCAATTCGTCTGGCAAGCGCGAATGTGTGGTTATCATGCGCGAACGGGGCGGCAAGTCGCTGGCGTTCGTCGTCAAGAATGAAGGCGATGCTGTCCCGTTCGTGCGGGATCACGTTGCCACCCTGTCCACCATCTATGCCGACGAAGGCACGGGCTGGGATGCGCTTCACGCTGGCTGGGATACGAAGCGCGTCAATCACTCGGTAGCGTTCAAGGATGACGGCATTTGCACCAACCAAGCGGAAAGCTATTTCTCCCGCCTTCGCCGTGCAGAGATTGGAACGCACCATCATATTGCAGGCCGTCACCTTGGCGCTTACGCCCGCGAGATGGTGTGGCGTGAGGATCACCGCCGCGTGAACAACGGCGCACAAGCCGCGATGGTTGCCACCGCTGCTATGGAAGCGCGGGTGAGCCGGGAGTGGGCGGGATATTGGCAGCGGGCGGCATAAACAGCCACCGCTTGGGATAACCCTTAATCAGGATCACCTCGCGCCCTATCCGCTTTTGCAGCCCGTAGTTGATGCCCGCCATGATCTGCACAATCTCGTGATTGGGCACGTCCGTCTGCCCGCGCCGTAGCATCATCTCAATTGCAATCTCACGAGCTGACATAGGCTCGATGGCTTCTTTCAGCACCGCCACAGCCGCACGTATCCCCGTGCCTCTCTTGCCCCAACGCGACCGCCTTTTCATCACTACGGGCCTGATGTCGGCCCCTGTCCATTCAGGGGCGAACATCTGGATTACAGCCACAACATGCGCCACGTCCGCTGTCAGTGATGGGGATGGCCGCTTTGACTGTTCCCCGAGCAACTGCGCGTATTTGCGTTCCAGTGTGGTGACGATTTGCTTTCGAGCCATCCCGCATTATCTCGGTAAATCCCGGACAATCCTAATCATTCGTTCCTGTAACTGATACATAATGCCGCAAACATTGGCACATTCAAAAAGTCCGGCGAAAATGGCTACACCGGCGAAATCGTCACGATGAGCTTGCAGAAGAAGAACGTGCGCCTGGTCGCCGAAGAAGCAAGCGAAAACGAAAACGCACCGTCGCACAGGGTGATAATTTCGAAAGCCGACGTGGGCGCCTGCTGGCAGAAAACCTCAAAGGAAGGCCGCGATTATCTCTCGATCAAGCTCGACGACCCCAGCTTCAACGCCCCGATCTTCGCCAGCCTGTTCTCGGATGAAGATGGCAAGACCTTCAACTTGATCTGGTCACGCGCCCGCACCTCGAACGGCAACTGACCAACGCACCCACGCCCCGCCCGGCACTGCCGGGCGGGGCTTTGTGGTGTTTGCGCGAAAGGGACAACGGCGGCTTACGGATATTTATGGATATCTATTTGGATAGGGCATCACGCGACCACAGCGCCGAGATCGGCACGGCACGCTTGCCCTCGCCGAATGGCAGTGATTGCTCACCGTCATACAATACGACACCACCAGCAAAGCGGTCGCCCGCTGCCGCTGCCAGCTTCGTCAGGCCTGCGAAGTCCTTCCGACCAACCGTAGCGGCTGCCTTGACTTCGACGCCGACGATGCGGCCTTCATGATTTTCGACAACGATATCGACCTCTGCTCCGTCAAGATCGCGGAAGTGCGAGAAATCGTATCGGCCCTCACTCCAACCGCATTGTTTGGCAAGTTCGGAAAGCACAAAACTTTCGAGCAGATTCCCAAATGGCGTCCTGTTCTCGTCAAGTGCGGGTGCCGCGATGCGGGCGAGCGAGGCGGCAAGTCCGGAATCGACGAAATGCAGCTTTGGCGATTTCATGAGTCGTTTGACGGTGTCGGTAGACCAAGCGGGCAGCGTGCGCACGATGAAGATTTGCTCAGCCAGTGCCAGATAGCGCTGCGCAGTCTTGCGGTCGATCTGGAGCTTGCTCCCCAATTCGGTGGCATTGACGGGCTGGCCGTTGACCGCAGCCAGCAAACGCAGGAATCGCGGCAGGTCGGCGACGCGCTCGATATTGGCAATTCCGGGCAAGTCCAGTTCGGCGAGGGTTCTTGCATAAGCGCCGAACCAGTCGCGACGGCGCGAACCAGCTTCACGGCGAATGGCATCAGGATAGCCGCCGGTCAGCACGCGGCCTGTCAGTTCGCAGTCGCGGCCCGCCCCTAGGAAGCGATCGCCCGCGAACAGCCGGTCGAGAAAATGCGCCGGACCTTTGCCAGCAAGTTCGTCCTGACTGACCGGGAGCAATTCTAGCAATTCGATGCGGCCTGCCAGCGATTCCTGCATGGTGCGGAGCGTAAGAATGTTCGCGGAACCGGTCACGATGAACCGACCCGGCCTCCTGTCGGCATCGACCAATTGCTTGATGGCCAGCATCATGTTGGGCGCACGCTGGATTTCGTCGATGATGACACCGTCCCGGTCGCGCAGGAGTCCGACCGGATCGTCGAGTGCTGCCTCGCGTGTTGCCTGATCGTCGAGCGAGATGAAGTGGCGTCCTTTGCCGACAGCCTGCGCGAGCGTCGTCTTGCCCGACTGACGCGGCCCGATGATCCCTAGCACAGGTGTATCGGCGAGAATGGCATGGATGCGCCCAGTGGCGTATCTGGGGTAGGATCGGTTGAGAGAATCGGCTGTCATGCAGTTACCAGTTAGCAGGAGATCGGGTTTCTGCAATCCTCAAAACGGGAGTATGTAGTTCACAAAACGGGAATATGCTGACGGATGATAGGGAGTTGACGTGTCTGAATAGCTCCTGCATCACTTGTTTTCGATCATGATTTTATCGTCGAATCACACTCCAGTTTAGATGTCGAATAGCGATATGTGGGAGCGGGTGTGGGAGCGAAGTCTCCTTATCTCTGAGAAAATGGCTTAAAACCTGCCGTTTTATATGAATGTTCTACGGACTGCCGCTCCGCCAATTCGTCCGAGGTTTCCTAGAGCATCGCGACGGGTTTGACGCCGATGACGCCAGCGAATTCCGGTTTTCAGCCCTTCTTAAACTCTCGGTCACTCATGCCGCGGGACGGATGTTAACTGCTTTGCCCATTGTTTCCTTCTTGAGTATGTTGATTAGCGCTTTGCGGCGTTCGGGGTCACTGACATTACCCGAAGAAACAACCATTGTTGTTCCCGGCGCGAACTTGTCTGGATCCGTGAGAAGCCTGTTCATGAGCTCGTCGGTCCATATCTCACCAGCTTTACCGTGCGCGGCGAGGTTTTTCGTATAGGTGAAATTGGGCACCGATCCAATCTTGCTGCCAAAAATACCATAGAGATTGGGGCCGGCGAGGTGTTTTCCACCCTTGTTCATGGTGTGACAAAAGGTACACCATTTGTAATTAACGGCACGAACGTCGCGCTCCAACGCGGTTTCAGGCGAGACTATAACAGCCACTACGGGGTCGCCGTGCGATGTGACGCCCTTGGCGGCCTCAATCCGCTCACCAATCTGAATCGGACTGACGCGGAAAATCGCATAGGGCCCATAAAGACCAACGCTCATCACCAGCAGAACAGCGATGGGCGCCACTATTCCGAGCCCAGGGAGTAATACTGGCACCCTGTCCTTCACGCCGGGCCACCGCTTGAGTAGCTTTGCCATCCCCCAAACCGCCAAACAAACAACGAGGAAAATGCCAACTGATCGCGGGCCGGGTTCGGCACTTTTGAAGGTGGTGGACGCGTAGACCGCCGATCCAAGCCCGAGCAGAACATAAAGGCCAAATCCGGGCACGAATGCAGAGAATAACCCTTTGCCGTACCGGAACAGAAAATAGCCCGCTGTGATCAGCGCTAAGAGTTTGATCAACAAGGATGAGAACCCGAAACCTGAGTGAAAATAGCCAGTGAACAACCAAAGTGCGCGGTTTTCTTCAACCAGAGCGGGGAGCGCGGGAAGCGGCCCGAAATGGATGTCATGGCCATCAGCCCAGCCACTGAGCACGCCGGTAATAGGCCCAATCATCATGGCCGCGACCGTGAACAATGTGAGAGAAATGGACCAGCGATTGGCCAGTGGTGACAGCGCGGCGTTCACCGGAATTTTGCGCCGCCGCCACCATTTTATGAACACCAACAGGCTCAGAATACCGAAGATTGTGCCAATGGAATAGTGATATCCGCGCATCACCTCGCGAAAGGGGGAGGCTTTGTCCGTGCGCGGCAACACCGTTGTCGTAATGGTCAACACGAAGAAGGCAATTGCCCAGACATAGCCCAGCCATTCGCTGCGATCGAGCCAGTTGCCGAACCGTGCGCGCTTTGACGATGGCATGAAAACCTCCCGATTAAGTCAATTTCAGCAGAACCTTGCAGTCCTATCGACACAGCGCCGCTGAGGTTTAAGCGGACATTAACCGCATCAAATGCAGCGCGCGACCAACACTCGTCTCGGTTGTATCCGAACTGCGGTTAAAGGCGATAGTCCTGCTATCGTCGCGCCACTATGTGGCAAGAGGCAAATATGAATGCCAACGCCAATTTCTTCGAACTGGATGACGCGGGCTTGATCACAGACATCTTGATTTTCGCCAGCGCACCGCTCAGCAAGGGCTTTGAAGTAGGCAGCAGCACTTAAACCAACTTAAGCAACCCGATAGCAAATCGAATGAAAGGAACTGCCCATGGCAAAAGCGCAAGAAATTAAAGAGAATATGCCGCTTCTGGCCAGCCATGAAGGCGTTTGGGAGGGCTGGTATCGTTACTATGATGCTGTCACTGGAAAACTCATCGACGAGCATCGTTCGCGCCTGATCTGCCGCATTCCTGAGGATGGCAAGCCATCGGACTATCACCAGACCAACTATTATTACTGGGCCGACGGCCGAATGGAAACGCGCGAATTTCCGGCCAGTTACCGTGATGGCCGAGTTTGGTGGGACAATGACCTGATCCAAGGCTGGGCAGCAGCGATGCAACCCGATGACAATAATCTCTCCACGTGCCTGAACTGGGTGCGCAAGGATGAGCCCGGCATCTATCTTTATGAAATGATCCAAGTCGACGAAGCCATCCAAAACCGCGCCCGCACGTGGCAATGGTTCCGCGATGGGAAATGCTATCAACGCACGTTGATCGACGAACGCCGGGTCAGCAACGACTGGCAAAGCTGGACAGACTTCGGTGTGCCAACCGATTAAACTGACTCAGCGCTTGTCGTGTCATTGAAATTGCGTTGGTGGGCCTCGATAGCGCCGACTTAGCGTAGCGAGGACTGTTGGTGATAGAGGGCTGCTTGTCAGCCTTCTGTGCCGCTCTCAAGCCTCCAGCTCAATATCCCAATAGAGCCAATCCCGCCAACTTTCGTGCAGGAAGTTTGGCGGATAACCGCGACCATGATCTTGCAATTGCCAGCTGGTCGGGCGAAACGAGGGCTGCATCATATGCATCCCGGCCTGCTTGGGCGTGCGGCCCCCTTTTTTAAGATTGCAGGGCGAACAGGCCGTCGTCACATTATCCCATGTGGTGCGGCCACCTTGGGCACGGGGGACAACATGATCAAAGGTCAGATCCTTGGGGCTGCCGCAATATTGGCAAATAAACCGATCCCGCAAAAACAGGTTGAACCGCGTGAAGGCAGGGTGCTGTGACGGTTTCACATATTGTTTGAGCGCGATAACGGATGGCAGTTTTAGGTGGACGTTGGGGCTGCGCACTTCGCGCTCATAATGATCGATCACGTCCACCCGGTCGAGGAACATGGCCTTCACCGCCGTCTGCCAAGGCCAGAGCGACAGCGGATAATAAGACAGCGGCGAGTAGTCGGCGTTTAGCACCAGTGCGGGGCAACTGTCCGGATGCCGCATCAGGTCTGGATGATACATAGTGTAACCAATCCCTTTTCCTTGTCGCCTCCATTCTGCCAAGAGGGTGACATGCGCATGACAGCATTAACTATGGCGTGGGGTCAAGAGGGGAAATGACACAAAATATAGTCACTCGCTTTGCGCCTAGCCCCACTGGGCGACTCCATCTGGGCCATGCATACTCCGCTTTGCTGGCACATGACAGAGCGCGAGCCGCTGGCGGGCAGTTCCTTTTGCGAGTTGAGGATATTGATCAGGGCCGGTGCCGCGTCAAGTTCGTGGACGCAATTCACGAGGATTTGCGCTGGTTAGGAATGGATTGGGACGGGGATATCATGGTCCAGTCTGCCCGGACGGAGGTCTACGCGGCGGCACTGGATCGGTTGCGAGCGCGTGATCTTGTTTATCGCTGCTGGTGCACACGAACTGAAATCGCGGCCAGCGCGGGTGCGCCGCAGGGGGATGAAGGACCAGTTTATCCCGGCACTTGCAAAGGGCGCGCTGATCCAGGGGGAGAGCGCTCCTATTGCTGGCGGTTGGATATGGAAGTAGCTTGTGCGGTCACGGCACCTTTGTCTTGGCATGATTCTCTCATCGGGGAGGTCCCTGCCGATCCGCTCTCTCACGGCGATGTCGTGATTGCGCGTAAGGACGCGGCAACCAGTTATCATTTGGCCGTCACCGTTGATGACGCGGCGCAGGGGGTTACAGATGTCGTTAGGGGGCGAGATTTGTTTGCGGCGACCAACATTCACCGGCTGCTCCAGGCGCTGCTTGGCCTGCCAACACCGCGCTATCATCACCACCCACTGTTGCTGGGTAGCGACGGCGAACGACTGGCCAAGCGTCACAGTGCGCCAACGATCGCTGCGCTGCGAGGTCAGGGCCTGTGCCCAAAGCATGTAGTGGCGGAAATGCGCGCAGGCCGCTTTCCATTTGGCTTCCGCTTGGGGAAGGCGTAAGGCAAATAAATGAACAACGCATTCCTCTCTATCCTCCTTATCGTCGCCATGATTGCAACTGCTGTTGCACTGGTTCGCGGTATCATTGCTTTTCTGCAAACGACAGAAACAGAACTGAAAAGTAACAATGACGGGCCTAGCCCTTCGCAGATCAAGCAGAACCAGATGATGCGCAATCGTATTCTGTTTCAGGGCATTGCGATTGTCATTGTCGCAATCATGCTGGCGCTGGCGCGTTAAGGTAGGACTTCCCCATGGTAAAACTGAACAAGATCTACACCCGCACGGGTGATGATGGCACGACGGGGCTTGTCGATGGTTCGCGCACGCCCAAAGATGCGCCGCGCATGGCAGCGATTGGTGATGTGGATGAACTCAATTGCACCATTGGCGTCGCTGCGCTGCATCTGGACGGAGACACTTTGTCGCGGCTGCGGATGATCCAAAATGACTTGTTCGACCTTGGTGCTGACCTTGCAACGCCCGAAGGTGATTTCGGATGGGAACCGCTCCGCATGGTGCAGGCTCAGGTTGACCGGCTTGAGGCCGAATTGGATGCAATGAATGCTGATTTACTGCCGTTAAACAGCTTCATTTTACCCGGCGGGTCGCCTGCTGGGGCAGCACTACATATAGCCCGCAGCACATGTCGCCGCGCCGAACGCACAGCCGTTACCGCCGCGCGCGATGTGGCACTCAACCCAGTGGCGCTTTTCTATCTTAACCGCTTGTCCGACTATCTGTTCGTGATGGGCCGCGCGGTCAACAACAACGGCGCGGACGACATCCTATGGGTGCCCGGCGCCAATCGCTGATTTCAAGCGAAAACTGATTTTTTTCGCCGGCGCCGCCGCATGGCGGCTCCCACAATCGCAAGGCCGAACATAAGCTGCGCCCAAGTCGATGGCTCTGGTACCGGCGATGAAATGAACACTTGGTTCTGGGACCTCCCGTCAACCGAAACCAAAGCGCTCAGGCGGCTCGCGTCTCCGGCCCATGCCCCTGTCGTGACATTGGATAGATAGCTGTTCGTGCGCGTCGTCAATGGGACGAAATCACCCCAGACGCTGAATGCGCCGGCCCCGTCACTCACGTCATAGCCTATTGTGCGGTCTTCATAGATGATTTCCCAAATTGCCAATCCAATAGCCGCGGCAATCTCTTCGGCTTCAGTCATGGAAGCCGCAGTGCCGATCAAGGGGTCCGCATTTAGAATGAGGCCCGCCAATTGCTGACGCTTTATCGTGTCAGAGATAATTGTGCTCAGCGAGCGCACTTCGTAACTATTGTAGGTCGCAAAGCCAGTGGCAATGTCGATGCAATAGCTCAAGAAACTGACCCGGCTGTTTGTTGCCAAATCGGTTCCACTCGCGGCAAATCGTCCGGTAGAACCAGTGTTCGTGGCAATGGCTGGCGTCAGGTTAAAGCCACCAAAGCGCGATTCCGGTGAGTAAGTGATAGAGTCGAACACGATAGCAGCTGACGCTGGCATTGCCCCGCAAGCCAGTGCAGCCCCCGCTACGCCGAATAGAAACTGTCTAAATTGCATCAAAAAAAGCCCCGATCTGTCGATTCTCTTAATCCCCTTTAACCTTAAACTGCGCATCTGCCAGCCATTCGTGATCGGCTCATTGTTCTGAAATGGGTCAGGTGATTGAACCAATTCGAGACCCATGCCCAAGCGGCCTCCCCTTCCATGCTGCACGTGCGAAGGCTAAAGCGACGGCGAATCACAGCAGCTAGGATCAGTTATGAAAGTCATCGGCGTTATTGGTGCGGGCCAAATGGGGTCCGGCATCGCCCAAGTATCCGCGCAAGCAGGCTATCACGTCCTCCTGTCCGACGTGGATATGGACCGCGCGCAAAAGGGACGCGACGGAATCGCCAAAACGCTGAACCGTTTGGTGGAGCGGGAAAAAATTACCGAGGCAGCGCGCGATTCAGCATTGGCGCTCATCGAGCCTGTTGCCGGAACCAGCGCATTCGCGCTCGCGGATCTCATCATCGAAGCGGCCACCGAACGCGAAGAGATCAAGCGCAAAATCTTTACAAGCGTTGGTGCTGTGCTTCGCGACGATGCGATATTGGCGTCCAACACATCATCCATTCCCATCACTCGGATGGCGCAGGCCTCGCCTGATCCTGCCCGTTTCATTGGCCTCCACTTTTTCAACCCAGTCCCTGTCATGGGTCTGATTGAAGTGATCCCCGGCCTCGCCACCTCAAAGGAGACAGTCGCTACGGTGAGCGCCTATGCGACCAGCCTGCGCAAAGAAATTGTCTACGCCGAAGATGAACCCGGCTTCGTCGTCAACCGTATCCTCTTGCCCATGATTAACGAAGCGGTGTTCGTGCTGGGCCAAGGCACCGCAAATATCGCTGACATTGATAAAGGCTGCCGCATCGGCCTCAACCATCCAATGGGGCCTCTGGAACTCGCCGATTTCGTGGGGCTGGATACGTGTCTTGATATTGTGAAAGTCCTTTACAACACCACCGGGGACAGCAAATATCGTCCCGCACCGCTTCTGATGAAATATGTTGAGGCCGGTTGGCTAGGGCGTAAGACTGGGAGGGGATTTTACGATTATTCCGGGCCAGTGCCTGTGCCGACGCGGTGATATTGACGGGTTAGCGCCGCCGAGCTTCGCTCAACCACGGCAAGGCCGTTGCGCTGACGCGGGTTCGCCTTTACCGCGTGGCGATATCGTTTCGGGGGAAAGCTCCATGCCGCGTTCGTTGTTCATTTATTCGCTGATCTACGGTGGCTTGGTCTGCATGGCGGGTGTCCTGGGGACGAAGATTGTTGCGCTGGGGCCGCTGACGGTTGAGGCAGGTATTCTTGCTTTTCTGCAACTGGTTGTGCTCTCAAGTGCGGTGTCTGAACTTCACGGCACAGAGGTTGCGAACAAGCTGGTGCGTTACGGCTTCATACCGCTTATCCTGTCGGCGCTGCTCATTCAGCTTGTGATTGCGCTGCCTGCTGCGGAATTCTGGAAACAGCAGGATGCGTTTGCAGGCATTCTTGGCCAAGGGTCGCGGATGATGTTTGCTGGGCTTATTTCATACGGCATATCGCAAACGCTGAACGTCGCCCTGTTTGACAAATTGAAAAGTGGCACGGGGAAAATGGTCTGGTTACGCGGGATGATCGCTGCGGTGGCGAGCCAGATCGTTGATACGCTGCTGTTTGTAACAATCGCGTTTCTGGGCGTATTTCCAATAACACCGTTGTTGATCAGTGCGATTATCGCCAAGATGGTGTTGTCAGTTTTGATGGTGCCGCCGCTGATCCAATTGGCCGTGACTCTAGGCCGCAAGCTGGACACCACACCCACATGAGCCGCCATAAAGCCGATAAATCCGCGCTTGCTAAGGCGGAAATTCTCACTGAAGCTTTGCCCTATCTGCAACGCTATGCGGGCAAGACTTTTGTCGTAAAATACGGTGGCCACGCTATGGGTGATCCTGAAGCAGCACGGGATTTTGCTGAGGATGTGGTGCTACTCAAAGCAGTCGGCATTAACCCGATTGTCGTCCACGGGGGCGGGCCACAGATTGGCGCCATGCTGAAGAAACTGGGTGTGGAGTCGAGCTTCGTCGACGGCCTGCGCGTGACGGACGCAGAAACGGCCAAGATCGCCGAAATGGTATTGTCTGGCGCGATAAACAAGGAACTGGTCAGCTGGATTGCCCAAGCAGGCGGCAAAGCGGTTGGCATCTCTGGCAAAGACGGCGGCTTTGTGATTGCCGAAAAAGTGACACGCACGACCCGGGACCCCGATAGCAATATTGAACGCCTTGTTGACCTTGGCTTTGTCGGCGAACCCAAGGTGGTGGATCGCACGCTGCTCGATACGCTGTCCGCTGCTGGCATGATCCCCGTTGTCGCGCCCGTCGGCGTGGATGAGGCCGGGCAAACCTATAATATCAACGCGGACACGATGGCAGGTGCTGTTGCATCGGCGATGGGGGCCGCGCGGCTTTTCCTGCTGACCGATGTTGCGGGCGTGCTGGATAAGAGCGGTGCCTTGCTGACTGACCTCACCCCGGATGCCATCGCGGCGCTGAAGGCCGACGGCACCGTCACCGGCGGCATGATCCCTAAGCTTGAGACCTGCATTGCCGCAGTCGAAGGGGGGGCCGAAGCCGCTGTCATCCTTGACGGGCGGGTGCCGCATGTGACACTTTTGGAAATCTTCACTAAGGGCGGCGCAGGCACGCTCGTCCACTGCTAAGCTTCAGGAGCCAAGCCCCATGTTGTTGATGATCCTCGAAATAATCCAATATCTGCTCTATATATTGAGCACAGTGATCATCGTGCAATTCGTCATGTCGATCCTGATCGCATTCAACATCATCAACACCTATAATGATTTTGTCAGCCTGATCTGGCAGTCCATTAACAAGATAACCGATCCGGTTTACCGCCCGATCCGCAAGATATTGCCTGACCTTGGCCCGATTGATTTCTCCCCGGCTGTTGTGCTGATCATCATCAACATCCTGCAAGGCCCAGTGATGCGTTTCCTCGTTGATTTGACTTATCCGTGAGCCAAGCCCAGCTGATTGATGGCAAAGCCACTGCTGCCCGTCTACGCGGTTTGGTGTCAGACGGTGTTGCTGCCTTTATAGAGGAAACAGGCCATGTTCCCGGCCTCGCGGTTGTGCTGGTGGGCGATGATCCGGCAAGCGCAGTCTATGTCCGCAACAAGGCCAAGCAAACTTTGGAAGTGGGCATGGCGAGTTTTGAGCATCGGCTGGCCGCACACACGCCCCAAGCCGATTTGATTGCACTTGTGAAGCGTCTGAACCGCGATGACACGGTGGACGGCATATTGGTCCAGTTGCCCCTGCCTGGTCATTTGGACACCAACAGCGTCATTGGCACGATAGACCCAGATAAAGACGTCGATGGCCTGCACGTGGTTAGCGCGGGTCGCTTGGCCTCGGGCATGCCCGGGCTGGTCAGTTGCACCCCACTGGGCTGTATGATGCTGATCCGCGATACGCTGGGGCGCGATCTGTCAGGCAAGAATGCCGTTGTCATTGGTCGTTCCATCTTGGTTGGAAAGCCCGTCGCACAACTTCTTCTTGCCGCAGACTGCACAGTCACAATGGCACACAGCCGAACCAAGGACTTATCCGAAGTCGTCCGCCGTGCTGACATTGTCGTGGCGGCTGTCGGTCGCCCAGAAATGGTGAAGGCGAATTGGATCAAGCCCGGCGCGTGCGTGATTGATGTCGGCATCAACCGAGTGGCCAGCTCGGAGCCCGGCAAGACCAAATTGGTCGGCGATGTTGCCTATGCCGAAGTCGCTGAAGTCGCAGGCTCCCTTACACCAGTGCCTGGCGGCGTTGGGCCAATGACGATTGCCTGCCTCCTTCATAACAGCCTTCAAGCCGCGCGGATGCGGCGCGGCTTGGCTCAGGATGTTCGTTTTTAAAGTGTTGCGCTGCTTTTGGCAGCATTGACCTTCAGATGGTGAATGATCAACATGATGCCAACCACAGTTGGAACCGCCCAGATCAACGGATTAAACACCAGATGAGGCGCAACCCTCAGCAAACCAACCGATAAAAATGCTGTGTAGGCCGAAATGCCACCGGCAATCATCGCCTTGATATGTTCGGCAAGCCACCCCTGACGGGTTGCTGTGGTAAAAAATGCTGTGCGACCGAAAGTGGCCACAGTGACCAGCCCCAAGCCTGCAAGCGCCACCATCAGCGGCTGTCCGAGAATGAACCCCTGCACCCCGCACTGGAGCGCCGCAAGCATGACGATGACCAACGCGGTGATGCCGCCTGTGTTGCGCATAGTCGTCCGCCCCCGGCACGCTCCGATTGCCGCCATCCCATACCGCACGAGCAGGAGAGAGAGCAGGCCGAGATAAAGCATCATCCAGCCAAACAAACCATCAAACAACGCGCGATCCGTCAGCACAGGGTGGCGTGTGTTAGCAAGTGTCAGATTGAGAATGCCCATCGCGCAAGCCATGGTTGCGGCGGCGTAGATTGACCTCACGAAGATGCGCCCGGAACGAGTATGCCCCGACGACCCTTTTTTAAGGATCACAGGGGCCCAGAAACTGATGAGGGCGACTGTGCCTGCAATCACATGCCCGGTGACGAGCAGGTCAAAAACAGTCACAATCGCCCTCGTATATTTGCGTTATCCGCCGGTCTTGGGTGGCATCATCGAAGCGATAGGGCCAGTTGGGACTTTATACCCAGGACGCGGCCCAGCCATGGACGGGTGATCAGGCAGCATCGACACGCCGCCAAGGGGTTTATTATTTCCTTGATGGCAGGTCAGGCAATTGATCTTCCACGGATCACCCATTGGCCCCTTGCCGCTGGCAGGGAATACAGGGGCAAGCGGCTGGATATAATCCTTGTTCGCTTCGCGAACCATTCTAATCCCGTACCAAGCCTGCGGACGCTGAGGCGTCGACTGTTTCCACGATCCAAAATTATTGGTGTTGTGGCAATAAGTGCAGTTAACGCCGAGCGACTGGGAAAAATGATTCATCAGGCCGTAGGTATATTCTGCATTCTGAACGGGAACCGCAGCACCCGGCCCATATTCATTTTTCGACACCACCCGCGCGCTGTAGGATTCCAGCAAGTAAGGCTGGAAAATATTGCCGGGCAGAGACGCATAAGTTGTCACGGGGTTAGGCGCATTCTGGCCGCGACGGTTGCCCATCAACTTTGTCGGATCTGGCACTGACGCAGCCCATTTATAATCAGGCACGCCTTTGCCGCGGTGGCACGTCCAGCAGGTAACGCCAGTTTTCTGCACGTGGCTCTGCCAATTGGTGTTGATGTTGCGCGTCATCTGAATCATGCGGCGCGCAACGCCCTTTTGATACACTTCGTCCGACGCCATGTTGGCGGGATTGTGGCAATAGTTGCAGCCCTGCTCTGCCGGCGCGACCCATTCTGTAATCGACGCCATCAGCCGGTTAAATTCATCCGCGCTCAAATCATTCAATACTTGGACATTTTCATACTGGCTGGTTGCAAGAGGACCATCGCGGCTTTCAAGTTCATAGGGCGGTGGCGGAATCACACTCTCTGCCTTCACCTTTGCCAGATAGGACGCGGTTTGGATTTGGTTCATCGCCAAACCACTTTTCCCATATTGCTGCGTAACCTTCGGCCCCAGCTCACAACCGGCAAGCGACAGCCCCAGCGCCAATACGGGGATAAGGGTAGAAAATATCCTCATTTGGGTGCTCCTGGCAAAGTGGCGGGATCAACCACGCCAGTGGCGGGATATTCAATCGCAAAATGATGTTGGACTGCCCAGTCATGCCAGTTATCAACGACTGTGCCAGTGAGCAATATCCCAATTCCGCCTGTCAGCGTCGTCAGAACAGCGAACCACCAGGCCCAGCGGTGAATGGATTCCATTGTGGCGTTCCAGCCCATGGTCCAGCGCCAAAACAGCGCCGCACGTTCCGACGCCGTGCCCCGGTCAGTAATCTGTTCCAATTCGCGTTCGCCGCCGTACCGGCCAACCGCAAGGATTGTCGCCCCGTGCATTGCGAACAAGAGTGCCGATCCGTAAAGGAACACAATCGAAAGCGCGTGGAATGGATTGTAGAATAGATTGCCGTAACGGATTGAGAAAGCAGCCGTCCAATCCAAATGCGGGAAAATACCGAACGGCACAGCCTCTGACCAACTGCCCATCATGATCGGGCGAATGAAGCCAAGCACAAGGAACAACCAGATCGCGCTGGCAAAAGCCCAGGCGACGTGTGTGCCCATCCCAAGGGCCCGCGCGCGGCGATAAGTGCGGATCCACCACAGGAGGATAGATGCCGTCAGAAATGCGCCCGCAATGAGCCACCAGCCGCCTTGGGCAAGTGGCGGTATGATCCGCAACCCGTATTGCGGCCCGGGAGGTTCAAGGGCAAGCCAAGGCAATTGGCGGACGAACTGGACAGGATTCCAGTCAACCGACGCCCACATGACAAGGCCCATGATTTCAAAGGCAATGATGAAACAGACAATCGAAGCCATCCCAAGCGTTCCGATGTAGATCGGACCAATCTGGGCATTGCCAATTTTGCCGATCCAGTAATTAAAGGATCCTTTTCCGATGCGAGCGTTGTGTCCGGGGCCGATGTGGACGCCCTCTTCAACGGCACCGCGCACCTGAACCTGAGTGAAGATATTTTGGTAGTTTGTGAGTATCATTGTCGTTCTTCCCTCAGCTAGCGCCAGACCAGATCGGCATATTCAGCCACCATGTCCACCATTCCGGCCAACCACGAGTCCATAGCGGGCCGCTGATGATGATGCAGACAGCGCTCCAGAAACCAGCAGACAGCGCCAGAAACAGGCCAACGCGGTGAATGCCGAGCGTACCAACCGAATAACCGATGAAATCGCGGAAAAATGTATCTTCATGATCAGGCAGCTTCACTGTTTCGCCCGGAGCCGGGTTGACCGCAGAAAGGATCAGAGATCCGTGCAATGCCAAAGCCATGGTGTTGGTGAAAAAGAATGTCACCGCAATCATATGCGCCGGGTTATAATGGAAATGCAGATATTGGTATCCGGTGTTGGAAACCCAATCGAGATGGCTGAAAATGCCATACGGAAATCCAAAACCCCAAGCTCCCAGTAATATCGGGCGGAAGATTACGAGCGTGACGTAGGCGAAAATCGCGATCCCGAAAGCAAAGGGCACATGATATCCCATGCCCAGCTTTCGGCAAATCTCTACTTCGCGCAGGGCCCAGCTGACAAAGGCTCCGACGGCGCAGATTGTAATGATCTGCCACAGCCCCCCTTGAAGAAGCGGGGCAAGGCCAAGGCCGTATTTGATATCAGGCGGCGCAATATCGATCAGCCACGGGTTCCATGTTGGGCCCATCGCCGCGCCGTAAAGTATAAGTGCAGTGCCAAGC
This sequence comes from Sphingomonadales bacterium, assembly GCA_031376385.1. Taxonomy (GTDB): domain Bacteria; phylum Pseudomonadota; class Alphaproteobacteria; order Sphingomonadales; family Sphingomonadaceae; genus Aquisediminimonas. Next base: position 462,130 of record JANMDQ010000023.1, on the reverse strand, counting down.
GACGCGAAAAACGCCGTCGTGATGCCGAAAAAGCCCACGTAGAAGGGACCGACCCAGAAATCGAACAGATCCCCGCCGATGAGTGTACCGCCTCTAACGCGGTATTTTCGTTCAAAACTGAGCAGCGCCATGGCCTGCACCTTTCGTTCACCGGTCCAGTTGGAACCGGGTATCTATGAAAAACTCTTTGCTCCACTGGCCCTCATGGGAGGTGGGGGAAGGCATCAGCCCTGCCCCACACACCACATGAGTTCGCCCGGGAAACTGCAATAATGCAGTGATCCTAAGGCGTAGCCGTGGGGCCAGCAGCTACGGCCACGGCCGGCGTCGCTGTTGGTGCTTCAAGCCAGTTGTAGCGATCAGTGCTCAACAGGATGAAGTGGATAAGGATTGCGAGGACAAACAGGAAAATAGCCAGTGCAGGCAGTAACCGGTTCGGATCAAAGCGTTGCCAAACTTTATGCATGGGATATTCCTTTCTTAAACGAGCTGTGTGACGGGCTGTTCAATGGACGTGGGCGCTGTGCTCATGGCCATTCCCGCTTTGTAAGGCTCGGTGCCTGGAAACCACGGACGCCAAGCCCACACAAGAATGTGCGCAATAATGGCGACAGTGGTAAAAAAGGCCATGCTAATTACGAAGCCCTTGTGGAACTCCTTGGCCTCTCCGTCTGTCATTGGTGCGAGTGAATTGTCACTCATATCAGTTCTCCTTGGTCGTGTGCAGGAAGGCTGTGAGACCCCCCAGGCGATTTCCACACAGGTCCAACGCGGACACTGGTGGCTGTTGCGGTCGCCCTCCCGACCGGAACTTCGTTGCGGAGCGGCTGCATGTCATGCGCCTGCCCCTTCATGGCTGACAGAGCGCAAACGCTCCGATGTAACTGAGGCTTCGCCAGCGGCGCGGGCCGCGCGCTCGGCCGCGTCGCGGATGCGCTTGGCGACAGAAATCCGAATAAGGACAGGCTCAGCCTCAACCATGAGGTCGAGAGCATCCTTGGCCTCAGGATCCCACTGAAGCGTGCGAACCATGCGGGCGGGCGTCGCTTCAACAGCATCCATCTGCGTCGACAGCGGAATGATATGGAACAGCGCATCGAACAGCGCGTTGCAGACTTCCTGCATGACATAAGTCGCACCGGCATAACCCATGAACGGCGTGCCGTTATGCCGCCGGATCGCAATGCCAGGAAAGGACGCAGGAATATACATGGCGCGGCAATTGGTTTCGGCCATGTACATGCGTTCATTGAAACTGCCGAACATGATCAGCGGCGGCGTGTCTTTCACGGCCTGCCGCACGGCCTGGTTGTCTGGCTTTACACCAGCCGAGCGGGAGAAGCTGAACGTGCAGGGCATGCCCATATCATTTTCAAGGAAATTACGCAGGCCGCGCGCATAAGTTTCCGTCGCCACGACAGCAAAACTCGCGGTGCCATAGAAATCCTGCGTGACGGAGCGCCAGAGGTCCCAAATCGGTTTGATCGTGGTATGCTTTTCGCGTTCAATGAAGGGTTCTGGATCAAGGCCGGTCAGCTCGCCCAACTTACGCAGGAACAGCGTCGTGCTCTCGAGGCCCACAGGCGCTTGCAAGTAAGGCCGCTCCAGCGTTTCACAGAGGCCCCGGCCAAATTCGCGGTAAAGGCAGACGTTCACACTGGCATCGGCCAGCTTGCGCACATCGGCGAGATGACTGCCCAGCGGAAAAGCCAAATTCACTTCGGCACCGATGCCTTCTATCAGACGGCGAATCTCGGCAAGGTCAGAGACCATGTTGAACATGCCATACATAGGCCCAATGATGTTGACCTTGGGCTTATCGCCGTCCTTCAAAATCTTAGGACCCGGCACTTTCTTGGGGCCGAATTGCGTCCACAGCCATGTAAGCGCGCGGTCAGCAGACTGCCATTGATCTTCGTCAATCGTGCGTGGCAGGAAGCGGACGACATTCGTGCCTTCAGGCGTCACGCCGCCGCCGATCATTTCAGAGATGGAGCCCGTCACCACGACCGACGGCAAATCGCGGTCCAGCGTCGCCCAAGCGCGCTTCATTGCGCCTTCAGTGCCGTCACGACCCAGTTCCTGTTCGCCCAGCCCCGTCACCACAATCGGCAATTCGTGCGGCGGCAGGCCGTCTGTATAATGAAGCACTGACGTCACGGGCAAGTTTTCGCAGCCTACCGGACCATCGATAATGACTTGCAGGCCCTTGATGGCTGTGAAGGCATAGACTGCCCCCCAATATCCGCCTGCCCTGTCATGATCGAGGATCAACGTCACAATATCCCTCCGTCGCGGAGAGCGATCATGACGAAACCGTCAAAGCCATGATCGAGGATGAGGGTCATGCGCCAATTGCCTCTTCTGCCTTGGCAGCGGCGATGCGCTTGGCGGCGAACTTCGCCTTATATTCGGGGCGATCACGCGGCATATCTTCCCAGATGCCAGCGTTCGGGCCCGTGCCCACACCTTCAAAGAAGTCATGCATCCGGTTGAACCGGTCTTGATTGGCGAGCGCACTGTTGATGACGAGAGCAAGGCTGCCTGCGCCGGCTGGCCCCATTAAAGGACGGGCCGAAATCAGATTGGTGAAATAAAGCGCCGGAATCGCACGCGCCTTGGCATGTTGGACAACTGGTGTTGTACCAATGACCAGGTTCGGGCCAAATTCGGCAATCGCCGCCAAATCCTGTTCCAGTGAAGCGCGATATTGAACGCGAACGCCCTTCGCCTCTAGCCATTCCCGATCACGGTCGGACCATTTGGTGCGCGGGCAGGCCGTGCCGACATAAGGCACATCCGCGCCACTTTCGATCAGAAGGCGGGCGACGATCAGTTCAGAACCTTCGTAGCCCGAAATCGTAATCCGCCCCTTGATTGGCATCGCGGCTAGCGCGCCAGAAATTGCAGGAAGGAACGTATTTTTCGCCGCGTCTACTTTATCCTGAGCAATCCCGCAGATTGAACCCACTGCGTCAAGCCACGCCGCTGTCCCATCACGCCCGACCGGAGCAGAACCCAGCACGGGCCGACCAGCAGCTTCAAATTCGCGCACACTTGCTGTGTAAAACGGATGAATTGCAGCAACCGCGGCACAATCAAGTGCTGCATAAAGCTCCCGCCATTCCCGCGTTGGCACCACGGGGCCAGCGGCCAGGCCAAGAGGAGCCAGCATCGCACCAATGCTCATCGGATCAACCGGGAACATTTCACCCAACATTGTGATGGTGGGCAGTTCAGACCGCTCTTTGGGTGCAGCAACGGGGCCTTGCTCCGCTTCTTTCCGCGCGTAGCTCAGCATAGCGCCAGCGAGCACATCCTTCGCTTCAGCATGAGTGGGCACGCCAAAGCCGGGAACATCAATTCCGATGATCCGCACACCGTTGATTTCATCAGGCAGCAATTGCAACGGCACGCCAGAGGCCGTCGGCACGCAAAGATTGGTGACGATTACGGTATCATAAAGGGCTGGATCAGCGATTTCATGGACTGCGTCGCGGATGTCCTCAAACAGCTTGCCTGTGACAAGGCTTTCGGAATTAAACGGCACATAACCGACAGAGCGTTTCGCACCGTAAAAATGCGATGTGAAGGTTAGACCGTAAACGCAGCATGCCGATCCCGACAGGATCGTCGCCGTCCTCCGCATCCGCAGGCCAACGCGCAACGATCCAAAGGCAGGACACATGCTTTGCGGCTGATCATGCGGGCCTTTGGGGTAATCGGCTGCATAGCGATCCAGAACTTCAGATTTGCCAGCCTTCACTGCCGCATCGCGCAACGTATCCGCACTACTGCATCCCCCTTCAGCAACTGGCGCATCTGTCAGCTCCAAGCGATCCGGTTCGCGTGTGGTGGGGGCGCTACTCACCTATCAAACCGTATCGTAAACGACTTCGAGGGACGGCTTGTTGACATATTCTTTGCCGCGCATATCGGCTTGGCTCGCAGGCCGCAGCGTGACGTTGCCGCCCGTTTCTTCTGGGCTGAACAGACCGAGAAGCCCGTCTTGTTCCAGCGGCGTAGGGCGCACGGGCGGAGCCTCCGCCACATTGATGGCCAGCTCTTCAAAAATCGAAGCCCATTCCCCACCGGGCGTGCCGATAATCTGATAATTCGCCGATTTGCGGCGAATATCTTCGTTTGCGGGAATGGCGCAAAGCGTTGGAATGCCGACGGCCTTGGCAAAAGCCGCCGCTTCGCCGGTGCCATCATCCTTGTTGATGATCATACCAGCGACGCCAACATTGCCGCCCATTTTGCGGAAATATTCAACGGCCTTGCACACGTTATTCGCGACATAAAGCGACTGGAGATCGTTCGACCCCACAACAATCACTTTCTGGCACATGTCCCGCGCAATCGGCAAACCGAAGCCGCCACAGACGACGTCGCCAAGGAAATCGAGCAGGACATAGTCAAAGCCCCATTCGTGGAAGCCGAGTTTTTCGAGCAGCTCAAACCCGTGGATGATCCCGCGACCGCCGCACCCGCGACCAACCTCTGGCCCGCCGAGTTCCATCGCGAACACGCCGTCGCGTTGGAAGCAGACGTCTTCAATAGTCACTTCCTCCCCAGCCAGTTTTTTCTTGGCAGAGGTTTCGATGATGGTGGGGCAGGATTTGCCGCCGAACAGCAGCGAAGTCGTGTCTGATTTGGGGTCGCACCCAATCAGCAATACCCGCTTGCCTTGCTGCGCCATCATATAGCTCAAGTTGGACAGCGCGAATGATTTGCCGCTGCCGCCCTTGCCGTAAATCGCAATAATCTGCGTTTCTTTGGTCACTTCGCCGGTGTGAACGGGGTCAGGTTCAATCGAGGCTTCGTCACGCAACAAATCAGGGTCCAGTAAACTCATGCGACGCCTCTCCAATCCAATATCATTTTCAGGCAGTCGGCGTCTCCGAATGCAGTAACATAAGCGTCAGGCGCATCAGCAGCGTAGCGGTGATGCGTAATCAGTTCGTCCAGCGACAGCGCGCCAGAGGCAACGAACTCTTGAGTTGCTGCCAAATCCTCAGGCTTCCATTCCGCTGCGACGCGAAAGCGTGCTTCGCGCATGAAGGCTGGCGGGAAGGTGAAGCTGACCGAGTCATTGTAAAACCCAGCAAGGATGATCTCGCCGCCGCGTGCCAACCGGGGGATGAGCATATCGAGAATGCCCGCAGCCCCGCTTGCATCACAAATGACGCGGTAATCTCGACGATCATCTTCGGCAGGGTCAATCGCGCGGTATCCGACCGCGCCTTCACGGCGTGACTCTTTGGTTTCCCAAACGGTTGGCGCGTCGCCGCCAGCGGCAATCACCAACCGCGCAAGCAAACGCCCAAGCACGCCGTGGCCGATGATCAATTCTGGAAGCTCTGCCCCACCCGCCAACGCATGTTGCGCCGTTGCAGCCAGCGCGAGCAACACACCTTGTTCAGCAACAGTCTCTGGCAAAGGAATGGCGCGCGCCGAAGGAAGGATCAAGGTGCGCGCCGCGCCACCGAAAAGCCCCTTGGCCTCCGCATAGCAATTTGCGCCGGGCACAAACACACGCTCACCGATGCGATCCACGACTTCGGAACCCGCGTCAATAATGCGTCCAACAGATTCGTATCCGGGAACCAGAGGATATCCCATTCCGGGGAAGGCCGGCATCGTGCCATTCCACAGCAGACGTTCCGTCCCTGCGCTAATTCCGGTCCATTCGATTTTGACAATGACATCGCTTGGTAAGTGCGGGTTGAGCGCAAGGCGGCGCAGTGCCAGCCTTTCTGGCCCTTCCAACACCACTGCCAACGTATCCATCCCCATGGTCGAACCCCAATTTCTAAGGCCGCCCGCCCTTACATTAAAGGATGGTTCCGACCCTGATGGACTCACCACATGAGGGCGGTCCATGACTGTCACTCTAGCTTGACGCTAAGGCATGTCAAACAGATATTACAGTCTAAAGGCGGTAAAACTTTGGTGAGAGGCCGACATACAAATGTCGCAGCCGCGCGGCAGTGACGAGTGCCCAAATGACGACAATGCCATGATTTCCGTCACACCCGTGCCGAAATAACTCGGCAAATCAGCGGCATAGGTGTATTGTGCTCGCGCGACGAGGCAAACCCCGCCTCCTTCAATAGCATATGATATTCCTCCGCAGTGCGGGGCCGACCGCTGCCCATGGCGAGCAGATAAAACCCGAAATAGCCATGCCCCATCGCCTTTGCGCTGCGCGTTTCGGCCATCGGTTCAGCGATTACAAGAGTGCCGCGTGGCGGCAAAGTTGCTGCGGCGCGCTTGAGCAACAGGCGCACCACATCATCGTCATGATCATGCAAAATGCGGATGAGGGAAATACAGTCCGCCCCTTGCGGCAGATCATCGACCTTAAAACTGCCGCCATGTGCCAAAATGCGGGGATCTTTCCCTATCGCAGCCACCTGCGGAAGATCAAAAAGCGATAACTTTGTACCCGGATGCGCGTCACCCACAGCGGACAGGAAAGCCCCTGCCCCACCGCCAATATCCAGCACATGGCTATGCTGTCCAAAATTATAGACACGGAGAATCTGGTCCGCGATCATCGGCTGTGTTTCCGCCATCAGTTCTGAATAGGTATCGGACGCCTCCCCGTCCCCGTCGCCGTAAGGCCAGTAAGCGGCGAGCGTCGCCCCCTGGCCCGCGCGCAACATCGCCACTGGGTCGGCCAGATCGCGGTAAAGCACTTCGTGATGCCGGATCATCATTTTCAGGCTGGCATTGCCGATAAGCGCCGCACCTGTCTCCCCCAGCGCATAACGACCGTCACCCAACGATTCTGCCAAGTCATAAGATGCCGCGGCTTTCAAAAGCGTCTCTGCAGACTTCAGCGGCAAATCGCACCGCTGCGCCACTTCCTCCGCCGTCAGCGGGCGTTCCGCCAGCATCGGCAGCACTTCCAGTTCGCTGCATGCCCGCACCAGTTGCGACGCGATATAGCCGGTCACCATATTGAACAATGTGCCGGCATGATGTCGCGCGACAGGTCGGCTTAGAGGAAATAGAGCAGTGCGGCGTTGAAATGTGGGGTTGGCAATGATCTGATTGCGCAGTCGAATATAATGTTCCTTCAACGACGCCATCGTCCATCCTTCTTGACACTTTTATGTCATCCTAACTGGACAATTGCGCGCCTTGGGTCAATGCTGCGAATCGGGGAGGCTGCTGTGTCGAAAGAGCCAGTTACGATTGTTGGAGCCGGTTTTGGCGGTCTGGCAGCAGCGCTTGCCCTTGCCGCTGAAGGCGTGCCTGTGACTGTCATTGAGTCTGCGGACGCACCGGGCGGCAAAGCGCGCCTCATCGACGGCGTCGCCGCTGGACCAACAGTGATGACAATGCGGCCGGTGTTTGATGATTTATTCGCGCGCTTTGGAGAACAGTTGGAAGATCATGTCGCCCTCACCCGTGCAGAGACTATTGCACGCCATTTTTGGGACGGGGACGCGACGCTGGACCTTTATGCTGACCCGGCCCGAAGCCGAGATGCAATTGGGGATTTTGCCGGTGCGGCGGCAGCACGAGGGTTTGACTCGTTTCGAGAGGAAGCGGCGCGCATTCATCACACATTGGATGCCACCTTCATGCGAGCAAGCGAGACCAATCCAATAGGCCTTAGCTGGCGGATTGGCCCGGCGCGTTTAGGGCGGCTTTGGGGAATCAATCCCTGGCAATCGCTGTGGGGCGCGCTTGGCAAACATTTTGCCGACCCGAGGTTGCGGCAATTGTTCGGGCGCTACGCGACTTATACCGGGTCTTCGCCGTTTGAAGCGCCGGCCACGTTGATGCTTATCGCTCATGTAGAGGCGCAGGGGGTCTGGCTTATCGATGGCGGCGTGCAGCGGTTGGCGGCGGCGATGGCGGACCTTGCCATTAAACACGGCGTCACGTTTCGCTATGGCGAACGCTGGGACGGATCAACTGCGGTGCCGGTGATCTATAACGGTGAACCCGTAAGGGTTACGCGCAAGACACATTCGCGCAAAAACCGCTCACTCTCGGCCATGGTATGGACCGGGCGGGGCGACGCGGGCACTTTCCCCCTTGCTCACCATAATGTGTTCTTTTCAACCGATTACGAGGCAGAATTCGAAGCCATAAAAGCGGGCCAGCTGCCAGCTGACCCCAGCGTCTACATCTGTGCGCAAGACAGAGATGCAGGGAATCAAACTTCGGATTCCAACGAACGCTACCAATTTATCGTCAACGCCCCTGCCAACGGGGACAGCCATAGCTATACGTCCAAGGAGACCCAGTCATGCCAAACCGCGATCAGTATGAGGCTCCAGCAGAGCGGCTTGACGCTGAAACACCAAACCGGTCAATTCACGACGCCGACGGATTTCGAAACACGCTTTCCGGGATCGGGGGGGGCGCTTTACGGGCGAGCAACGCACGGCGCGATGGCAGCGTTCATGCGGCCCCGCACGCGAACCCGGACGCCAGGTCTCTACCTGACGGGCGGATCGACTCATCCCGGCGCGGGGGTGCCGATGGCAACGCTTTCGGGCCTGCAGGCAGCATCCGCCTTGCTGGCGGACCACGCTTTGACACGCCAGTTCCATCGGGTGGCTATGCCTGGTGGTATATCGACGCCATCAGTGACGACGGGAAACACGGCCTGACCATCATCGCCTTTGTCGGCAGTGTTTTTTCAAGCTGGTATGCCAGTTCAGGCCGGATGAAGCCTGAAAACCACGTCTGCTTCAACGTCGCGCTTTATTCTCCCGGAGCCAATCGCTGGGCCATGACAGAGCGGGGAGAGGAAAGCCTGACCCGTGTCGCAGACGCCATTCAAATTGGCCCAAGTACAATGGTGTGGGACGGCGCGTCGCTCATCATTCAATTTTCTGAAACCTGCGCACCCATCCCGCGCAAGATCAAAGGCACCGTGCGGGTGACGCCAGAAGCCCTTGCCATGCAATGCTTCGCGCTCGACGCAAAGGGCCAGCACCGCTGGACGCCGATAAGCCCGCGCGCGCGCGTTGAGGTAAAAATTGATCAGCCCGAACTCAGTTGGGCCGGCAGCGGCTATGTCGACAGCAACGCCGGGGATGCGCCACTCGAAGACAGTTTTTCGCAGTGGAACTGGTCCCGCGCACACGGAAAGGAGACGACGTCTGTCATTTATGAGGGCGACCGGCGCGATGGCAGCAATTTCAACCTGGCCTTGCAATTTGATAAGTCAGGCCACGCCGTGCAAGTCGCCCCGCCGCCACTGGTCAAATTGCCCAAAACGACTTGGCTCGTGCCAAGGGAAACACGGGCTGACGCCGGGCATGAGGTCACACTATTAAAGTCGTGGGAGAACGCACCGTTTTACAGCCGCACGGCCCTATCGACTCAGCTATACGGTGAGCAGGTCGAGTCGGTCCACGAAAGCCTTTCGCTAGACCGGCTTCGATCCCCCATCGTTCGCTTCATGGTCCCGTTCCGCAATCCCCGCGTCATCTGATATCTCAGGCTTCCCCGCGTCCCGCACTTGCCAATATTGATAAGCGCAAAAGCCAAGAACCACCGCGCCGCTCAGCGCCATTTCGATGATGCCGACATAATTGCCCATGCGTTGGCTCCTCTTGCCGCGCTACTGCGTTCAACCGCAGTGCATGTTCCATCGAAAGCTGCTATCACGTCAAGCGGCGGACCTTTTAATCTGCCCACGCGTTCCCCTCTGGCATTAAGAAGGATCGAACATGCAGGACGAAAAAATCATACTGACAGAAACCGAAGCCAGCGGCGGCATAAAGTCGCAAGGCTTGCGATATATGTTGATCGCGTCCTTGCTTTTGGTGGTCGCTGTGTTTGGCGCCCTATTTTATTGGGTGCCCTTCAGCGTTAATTGAGTGGCACCCTAGAGCGAACGGCCAATCAATTCCTTCATAATTTCGCTGGTCCCTCCAAAGATCCGCGTGACGCGAGCGCTGCGCCATTGGCGGGCGATTGGATATTCATTCATATATCCAGCACCGCCGTGCAGTTGCAGACACTTGTCAACAATCTCACCCTGCAATTCTGTATGCCAAAGCTTTGCCGAAGACGCTTCTACGGGGGTGAGTTGTTTCTTCAAATGGCGGGCCAGCGCCCAATCCAGATGGGCCCAGCCAACCTGCAATTTTGTTTTAAGGTCAGCGAGCACAAAACGCGTATTCTGAAAATCATACACCGTCTGTCCAAAAGCCCTGCGCTCTTTCACAAAAGCCACTGTCTGATCGAACGACCGTTGAGCCGCAGACTGGGCGGAAATTGCGATCGAAAGCCGCTCCTGCGGTAATTCCGTCATAAGATAGACAAAGCCCATGCCCTCTTCACCAAGACAATTGGTCATCGGCACGCGCACATCTTCAAAAAAAAGTTCTGACGTATCCGCTGCATCCTGGCCAACCTTGTCAAGGTTGCGTCCCCGCTTGAACCCATCGCGGTCCGCCTCAACCAGCACGATGGATACGCCCTTCCATGAAGGTTTCGCATTTGGATCAGTCTTCACACAAACCAGAATCAAATCGGCATTCTGACCATTGGTAATGTAGGTTTTGGAACCATTAACGACGTAATGATTGCCGTCCTTCTTTGCGGTCGTGCGCATTCCCTGAAGGTCGGAACCAGTGCCAGGCTCTGTCATGGCAATGGCTGTTACGATTTCGCCAGACACCATTTTTGGCAACCACTGCGCCTTTTGCTCTTCCGACCCGTAAGCAATCAGATAATTGGCAACGATATCAGATTGCAGCGAAAATCCAGTAGTCACATCTGTGCCGTAAGCAAATTCCTCGTCGATCACGGCATTATAGCCAAAATCAAGGCCAAGACCGCCGTACGCCTCAGGAACGGTGGGACACAGCATACCCAACTCACCAGCTTTTGGCCAAACAGACTTTGGCACCAGACCTGCTTCATCCCAAACTGTCTCATTGGGCACGATTTCCTTAGCAACAAATTGACGCACGGTCTGGCGAAACGCTTCATGATCTTCTGTGTAAGTCGTGCGGGTGAGGACATCGAGGGTCATAAGACTGCTCCAATTGAGATTATTAAGGGTATCAATGGCAAAGTTGACGTTAACATCAAGCGGCTATTTAGGCCTAGGCCGGGGCGGTGCCACCTTCTCTGCAGCTTCCCATTGTATTGCCGGGCGCCCAACGCTCGGCGTTGTTTCCGGCGGAATGCGCTTTTCCAAAATTGCCAGCCAGAGCTTGGCCTTCTCCCCAATGAATAAGCGCGGCTTCGATGATGTTAGTCCTTTGTCAAATTCCCATTCGTTGATGAGGGCAAAGGCCTCTGCTGTTGCCGTTTCAAACCCATTGGCTTTGCGAAGCGCATTATTGATCAGAGCATCACCAAAGAAGGTCCAATCATTGGCAGGCGCACAGCCAAAGGAGGTGCGATCATCATCCGCAGCAGCAACGATTACACTGTCCGACGACGCAAGGCCGCTTACGAACTGGCCAGAATAGCAAGCCGAAATCATCAACAGGCGCCGCTTAATACCAACTTCATCCAGCAAACCCGCCAATCGAGCCGGCGCAACCATGCCGTAGCCTTTGTCGCTATCCTTATAAACGATACCAATCCCAGGCGCGCCGTGGGCCGTGGCATATAGGATCAGTGCGTCTTCGGCCTTATCCATTTTGGCGGCAATGGCGGCTAAGGCTGTGGCCAGATGATTGGGTGATCCTTCGGGCTGAGCTTCACTCCCTGTTGCAAGCAGAATCACACGCCCGACAGCATCATAACGCCGTGCGAGCACCTTTGCGGTCTCCGCCGCCTCGCGGGCAAAAACTGGGTCAGCATCCAAGCCAATAACAATGACATAAGCATCAATTACGCCGGGCCGCTGCGGGCGAAGTGCTGCGATGGCGGAACCGAGTTTGCGATGCTGGCCCAAATGCCAAGCCGCACTATGCCCCTGATCCCAGCTGACCCCGCGCTGCGCCCCCGCGATGTCGGATGGAGAGACTTGAGCAGGCGCTGACTCTGTGGCTGCCGACAACAGCGCAATAGTAACCCAAACCAACTGCCTGATCATATGTCAAAAACTCCCTCTGCTTTGTGTCAGGATCCACCATATTTCTGTTTCGCGATCAACTGGGCAGCGATCAGGCCCCGGCTCGCGTTGCCAATAAAGAAGCCGCTTGCCAAATCCACCGCCCGCAAATCCGCCTCAACCGCTCGGCCCTCCGCAATCAGAGCCTCCCGCAGGATGCTTGGGAGGATCCCGCGTGACAGCGGCGGCGTAAGAAGCAAGCCACTGCGTTCGACGAAAATGGATGTAAAGCTGCCTTCCGTCAGGAAGCCTTCGCCGTCGATCAAAGCGACCTCAAATGCTCCAGCGCCTGTCCGCGCTTCCTCATAAAAGCAGCGGTCAGTTGTCTTGTGGCGCAGGCGGAAATCGGACGAGTCCACTGGCAGCGGCACAATCGCGACCACCACTGGTTCTTGCGGCGCGGGGTGAAGCGGCAAAATCTCCAATGCGATCTGACCGCTGCGGGCCAGCATCACCCGTATCCGCCGCGCCTCCGTCAGACGAAAGGTCGAAGCCTGCAGCTCGTTGCGCGCGCCATGGGCATCAAAGGCGAAATTAAGTGCCCGCGCGCTGGCCTTCATCCGGGCCAAGTGTCGGTCAAGCAGCAAAATGCCGGCCTCGGGTTCAAAGCGCATGGTTTCGATCAAATCAAAGCGGCGGCGGTCTGCCACGAACGCGCCTTTGGCCCGGCATTCATCCCATTCCTGGTCCAAGAGGCTATCCGCGACAATCCCGCTGCCAAGGCCAAGCTTCGCTTCAGTAGCACCCTCCACCAGATGCAGCGTGCGAATGGCAACATTGAAAGCCGCATCCCCGTTCGCATCGATCCGCCCGATGCTGCCCGTATAGGCCCCGCGCGGCTCCGCCTCAACCTCCGCTACCACTTCCATCGCCCTAATCTTCGGCGCGCCGGTGATTGAGCCGCACGGATAAATCGCCGTGATCAAATCCACCGCACCCGCACCGGGCCGCAATTGGGCGGTCACCGTCGAAGTCATTTGATGCACTGTCGGATAAGTCTCAACCGCAAACAAATGCGGCACCGCGACAGACCCAGGCACCGCCACGCGTGAGAGATCATTGCGAAGGAGATCAACAATCATCAGATTTTCGGCACGTTGTTTGAGATCAGACTGTAGAGCGGCAATCTGCGCCGCATCTTCGTCAATATCGTCACCGCGCGTGGCAGTTCCCTTCATTGGCTTGGTCGTAACTTTGCCGTCTTGCAGCGCGAAAAAAAGCTCTGGCGAAAGCGACAGCAGCCATTCCTCCCCCGTCCAGACGACACCGCTATAGCCCGCCTGAGCGCGCGACCGCAGGCCCGCATAAACAGCCAATGGATGCCCCGCCGTTGAAACGCGGGTCTCAAATGTCAGGTTGGCCTGATAAATATCCCCTGCCGCAATATAAGCCTGCACCTTTGCGAGTGCGACTGCATAAGCCTCACGCGTCACTGTGGGTCGCGGGTCGCCCGCCCATCCTCCTGCCGCATCGGGAAGCCAGCCCGGCACATCAACCGCTGCGATTTCGGTATAGTCGGCAAATAGCCCAAACCAAAGCAGCGGCTCCGGCTTTGTCCCCTTCGCCGTCGCCGCGCCCGCCAGCTTGGGCTCCAGCGCATGCCCTGCTTCATAAGCCATGAAGCCCGCAGCATGCAGGCCTTCTTTCCCAGCCAGTTTCAACCGGCTGAGAGCCGCCGCAACATCAGCAGCCGTATCGGCCCGCACGATTTCGACTGGGTTTTGATAGAGACGCGCCGGGGCGGCCCCGCTGCTGCGGGCATCGTCCAACAGGACGAAAGGTCCAGAAAAATGCGCCCCTGCCATTATCGCCCTTTGGCAGGGTGCGCGGCGTTACGCCAGCCGTCGTCGAAGAGGCTTGGCTGTTTGTCGAAGGCTGTTGTTGAGGCGCAGTGTGGTTGTTACGCTCAGTCATAAACAATCAGGGACACCCGAACCATGCGTATACTGCCCCTCATCGCTGCCCTCACCCTATCCGTTGCTCCTGCTCTAGCTCAAGTCGCCAAACCTGCTGCGTTGGTAGCAGACGGAATGCCAGAGGTTCCAACCGACCTCGCCACCAAATCCCGCCCTTATATGGAGTTTCGCACAGCGAGCTTTTCCGGCTGGCACCCCAGTGACAGATCGATGCTGATCGCCACGCGTTTTGGCAACACCGCCCAACTGCACCGCGTGGCAAAGCCGATGGGCGCGCGGCGTCAAATCAGTTTTGAGGCAGAGCCTTTGGGTGGCGGCAGCTGGGCCCCAAAGCGCGGCGACGTGCTGGTTGTGCAAAAGGATATTGGCGGCAACGAGTTCTTTCAGATTTACACGCTTAAGGACGGCCAATTGCGCTTGCTTACCGATGGTAAGAGCCGCAACAGCCTTTCCGGCTGGAGCAATAATGGCGAACTCATTGCCTATAGTTCAACACGGCGTAACGGCACCGATACTGACCTTTATGTCATGGACCCTCGCAACCCGGAATCAGACCGGCTGGTCGCGCAAGTCGAAGGCGGCGGATGGGGCATCTCAGCGTTCACGCCCGACAATGAAAGCGCCATTGCTGCCAATTACAAATCCGTTACCAATGTTGACCTGTTCATGCTCGATCTGACGAACGGAAAGATGACGCCCATTGGTGACACCCAGAAAGACATCGCTTACGGCCAAGTCGATACCGCCCCCGATGGAACGATTTGGGCCACGTCTGACGAAGGTTCGGATTTTCAGCGGCTCGGGACATTAAATCTAAAAAATGGCACATTTACGCCGCGTGGCCCGGCAGAAAAGTGGGATATTGAGACTTTTGATATCGCACCTGATGGCAGTTTCATTGCCTACACGATCAACGAAGCGGGTATGACCAAAGTCCGCTTGCTTGACCTGAAAACAGGCGCAGTTCGAACGGTGGAGAGCCTGCCTGCGGGTATTGTCAGCAGTTTGGAGGTTGCAGAATGGGGCGAAATTGGCGTCACCTTTACCTCCGCCCGCAGTGCGGCAGACGCCTATTCAATTGACCCAAAAACGCTGGCCATCACCCGCTGGACCGAAAGTGAAACGGGCGGCCTCGATGTGACACGCAATGTTGATCCCGAACTCATCACAGTCAAAAGCTTTGATAAGCTGCCTGTCTCTGGCTTTCTCTACCGGCCTGATTCGGCAAAGTTTCCGGGCAAGCGCCCCATGATCATCAATATCCACGGCGGGCCAGAGGGGCAGTCACGGCCCGGATTTCAGGGCCGCAGCAACTATCTGCTCAATGAACTGGGAATTGCCATTTTCTATCCCAATGTGCGCGGATCGACAGGCTATGGAAAGGCGTTTGTCAGTCGCGATAATGGCCCGTTCAAACGCGAAGACAGCGTAAAGGATATTGGCGCGTTCATGGACGTGCTGGCCAAGGATGGCAGCCTAGACGCGGGGCGTTTCGCAGTCGCGGGGGGATCTTACGGCGGCTATATGTGCTATGCCGCATCGGTCTTTTATGGGGCGAGATTGAAAGGCGCGAACTGCGTTGTCGCCATTTCCAACTTCGTCACATTCCTGGAAAATACCCAAAGCTATCGCCGCGATTTGCGCCGGGTTGAATATGGCGATGAGCGAGACCCCAAACAGCGCGCCAAGCTCACAGCGATATCGCCGCTGACCCGCGTGAGTGAGATTAAGCTGCCAACCTTCATCGTCACTGGTGCCAACGACCCAAGAGTGCCACAATCAGAGGCCGATCAAATCGTAAAGGCCATTCGCGGCAATGGCGGCACGGCCTGGCATCTGGTCGGCACGAATGAAGGCCACGGCTTTGCAAAGAAGGAAAATCAGGATTATCAATTCTGGGCCGGGCTGATGTTCTGGCAACAAACACTACTGAGTGGCGGCGGGATGAAGTGACCGGCTGGCTGTGGGCATGTAGGGAAAAAGTGGCGGATTCTTCAACAAGTGGAGTGTGTTTGCGGTTGTTTCCCTACATCCACTCCCGTGCGCGGGGGTGGTAAGAAGAGAGATATTCAAGGCCCAACGCGGAGGCGCGGGGGGTTCAAAGAGCACCTTAATATGTGGGGGACGAGAACCCTTTTTCAAGTGCGCTCCAGCGCTCGCCTCTGGCTCAGCCTGAGCGGAATTTTTCAAACTCAAGCAGCCTCCAACACCAAAACTCGTGCCGCATCACTCCCCCGAATAGGCCGAACGATAATTTCAACATTGCGTCCCAGCGCGACGATATAATCCAGCAGTTTCTCAACCGAAAAGCCATCGAGCCGGTAGTTAACAAGAGTGGACACCTTAAGCTGTGGAACACCCAATATTCATGCGGCTTCGACTTGCTTAAGCGCCTGATCTTTGATGATCCGGTTAAGCGCCAGCGCAAGGCGAGTTTTCGTCTAGCGCTCTGTCGCATCGGGCAGGCCAAGATCAGCGAAGACGTTGCCAATGCCGCGGGAGATTGACGTATCGGTCATAATGCCTTTTTCTGAAATATCGGCGACATAAGCAACATCACGTAAAACACTTCCCTTTCCCTGAGCTTGTCGAAGGGCGGTTCTTCTAATGGCTCGCTGATGGAGATTGAGGAAAGGACGGCCCTTCGACAGGCTCAGGGAAGGAGTGGTGAGGGGCAGTTAGCCACTAGCCTACTCACCCATATTTTGGTTCATCCATCCACGGCGAAAAGTTCGGCATGTCTGCGCTCACCAGATCAGGATAGCTGGCGTCGCGCTTTTCGAGGAAGGACATCACGCCTTCCTTTGCGTCTCCGCCTGCGCCGCGCGACCAGATGGCGCGACTGTCGAGTTTGTGGGCTTCCATCGGGTGAGCCGCGCCCATCATGCGCCACATCATTTGGCGCGTGAGGGCAATGGAGACAGGCGCACTGGCGGAGGTAAGGTCATGCGCCAGTTTGCGCGCCGCCGCCATCAAATCTTGGGGCGCATGGATGGACCGGATGAGGCCGCCAGCGAGCGCCTCCTCAGCCCCGAAGACGCGACCGGAATAGCACCAGTCGAGCGCTTGGCTGATCCCCACGAGCCGCGGCAGGAACCAGCTTGATGCGGCCTCTGGCACGATCCCGCGCCGTGCAAAAACAAAACCGAAGCGTGCAGTGGTGGACGCAATGCGGAAATCCATGGGCAATTGCATCGTCGCGCCAATGCCAACCGCTGCGCCGTTGATCGCCCCGATGACGGGTTTTTTGCAATTGAATATCCTCAGCGTTACGCGCCCGCCGCCATCGCGCGCGGCTTCGCTGGTGAGATCAATCCCACTGTCACTGACCGCATCGCTATTTTCCATGCGGTCAGTCCGTTTGGCATAGTCGAATGTTTTGGCCCCTTGGGAGAGGTCTGCGCCTGCGCAAAAGGCGCGGTCGCCTGATCCGGTCACGATTACTGCCCGCACCGCATCATCTGCGTCTGCGACGTCAAAGGCCGCAATCATTTCAGCCATCATTTCGCCAGTGAAGGCATTCATCTTTTCCGGGCGGTGGAGAGTGATGGTCATGATGCCATCGGCAATGTCGGTCAGGATGGTGGCGTATTCGGTCATGGTGCGGATTCCTCTTCTGCACACGACCATGGCGGGAGAGGGGTGGGAATTGCAAGTGATCAAAAGTGGGGGGGGGCTCAGGTCAAACCCCAATCCGTTCGTGTCGAGCCCAGTCGAGACATGTTTGAGCGCATCCCGGTATCTCGACTTGGCTCGATACGAACGGATTCTGGCGACGGAGCCCCCACACACAAAATGAAGGGAGCGGAGCCGGGGCAGCTCCACTCCCTTCAAGTCGGCGAAAAGTCCGGGTTGATCCCGGATCAGCGACCCGAGGCCGGATATTCATCCAGCCCGTTGACGTTCAGTCAGCGCCCAGATGAGAGCGATGCTGTCAGTTCCTCGGGGGAGACTTTGCTATTTTTATCACCATCGGTTTGGGCAAAGGCAGAATCGACCCATTTCGCGTCAGGGGCGGGCTCACCGTTTGCTGTCCGCAGATCGCCCAGCCAGCGGCCAAGCTCTGCTTTGGTCAAATGACCCTTCGCGCCCATATCATATTTTGACCAGTCAGCCTTGACCTTGTCGGCGACTGTCATGGTTGGTGCTGAAGGGGGAGCAGAGGGCGGCGCAGACGTTGAAGGCGCAGAGGTGGCAGGCGGCGCTGCATCAGGCTTTGACATGTCTTGGGCCAAAACCATGGCCGGGGAGAGAATGAGCGCAAGGGCGCCAACGGAGGTAACAAAACGCATCGGGGAATACTCCAAACTATTTCAACATGATGCAGCCCAAAAGGCCTTCCGGCCCCCGTTAGCCGCATGCCATCTGATAGGCTTTCAAAGCTGAACAAAGCCAACATTTGCGCCACAACCCACCCCGCCAGACCGGGCGCTGACCGGCGAATGTGCCAAAAATGGGGTAAGGCGTGGGGGCAATTCGCATTGACGCTGAACAGCTTATCGAAAATAGCAGACGGCGATGAGCGATTCGATCAAACTGCATGAAAGCTGGAAAGCGCCGCTCGCCGAACAGTTCGCTTCGCCCGCGATGCAGGTGTTGCGATCCTTTCTGGTGGCCGAAAAAGCAGCGGGGAAGCGCATATTTCCGCCGGGCAGTTTATGGTTCCGCGCGCTGGACCTCACGCCGCTCAACCAAGTGCGCGTCGTCATCCTGGGCCAAGACCCGTATCACGGCCCCGGCCAGGCCCACGGACTGTGCTTCAGCGTGCCCCCAGGCGTGCGCGTGCCGCCGAGCCTAGTGAACATTTACAAGGAACTGAAAAGCGATCTGGGCATTCCACCTGCCAACCACGGCTTTCTTGAAAGCTGGGCAACGCAGGGCGTGCTCATGCTCAACGCTGTACTGACCGTCGAAATGGCGCAGGCTAATTCGCATCAAGGGAAGGGCTGGGAAGGATTTACGGACGCGATCATTCGGCTGGTTAATGCAAAGGCAGAACCAGTCGTGTTCCTTCTCTGGGGCGCTTATGCGCAGAAGAAAGCAGGCTTTGTCGATACGTCGCGGCACTTGGTTCTGAAGGCCACTCATCCTTCGCCGCTTTCGGCACACAACGGCTTTCTGGGCTGCCAACATTTTTCGAAAGTGAACGCATTTCTGGAAAGCCACGGAAAACCAGCAATCAACTGGGCATTACCACAAATGTAACTCCGCGCCTCTGCGCCTTGCCTTTCAGGCAAGTTTATCCTGAGCGCCTGCAAGGCAGTCGAAGGGCGCGAACCAAGTACTTTTGTTCGCGCAGAGGCGCAGAGGCGCGGAGAAGAAAGAGGGTTATCATGTCAGCTTGGAAATTGGGAATAATCGGCGGATCTGGCCTGTACGAGATTGATGCGCTGGAAAATCCGCAGTGGATCGATGTGGAGACGCCGTGGGGCCCACCCTCCGATGCTTTGCTGACTGGAACAATAGCAGGCGTAGAATGCGTGTTCCTACCCCGCCACGGACGCGGGCACCGGGTGGGGCCTAGCCAGTTGAATTACCGCGCCAACATCGACGCGATGAAACGGGCTGGCGTGACGGACCTTATTTCCATTTCTGCTGTGGGTTCACTCGCTGAGGAATTGCCACCGGGCATATTTGTAGCGGCGGACCAGTTTATTGATCGCACATTCGCTCGGGAAAAGAGCTTTTTTGGGGCGGGCATTGTAGCTCACGTTTCTGTCGCGGAGCCCGTTTGCCCTCGCCTGTCCGCTATGCTCACCACTGCCGCGCGGGCTGCGGGGGCAAATGTGCACGAAGGCGGAACTTATGTGGCCATGGAAGGCCCGCAATTCTCCACCCGCGCCGAAAGCCATTTGTATCGCAGCTGGGGCGCACAAATCATCGGGATGACGGCCATGCCCGAAGCCAAATTGGCGCGCGAGGCGGAGCTTCCTTATGCGATCATCGGCATGGTGACTGACTATGATTGCTGGCGTGAAGGCGAAGAAGCTGTAGACGTAAGCGATGTCATTGCCATCATGGGCGCCAATGCTGCGAAGGCCAAACGGATGGTGGAGCATTTCGTGCGCGCCCTGCCCGCCGAACGCGCCGCCAGCCCCATTGATACAGTGCTGGATACCGCCATCATCACCGCGCGCGACGCGTGGGATGCGGAGTTGGCGGTGAAGCTGGAGGCTATCCTGAGCCGTCAGAAACGATGAATCACAGTGCTCCGGGCTTGACCCGGAGCCTAGGTGTCCCACACGCTGCAACCTCCCCCCTAGGCTCCGGGTCAAGCCCGGAGCACTGTACTGCGATCAGCGCACATCGGGATAACTCTCTCCCAGCCGCTTGCGCGCGCCAAGGCCCCACAGGAATCCGACTTTCAGATAGATGAGGTTCGCCTTCAACGGCCCCCACGCGGCGATGCGCCGGTCTGACGTCCAGACCCAGCGCCGCACCATCCGCGTTTTGCCGCGCGCGGAAAGGCGGATGCAAAGGTCCGCCTCCTCCATGATCATTGCCGCTGGATCGCAGCCGCCAACGGCCAAAAAATCGGCGCGGCGGAAAAACATGGCATGATCCCCGAATAGCAATCGGCAGCCGCGCACAAAAAGGTGCGGGCGAAACAGAAGCGGCGCATACCAAGTTTTCGCCCAGTTATGGATCGTCGTGCCCCAGCGCGTGCCGCCTGGCCCCGCAATGCGCGGCGTGAAACTGGCGAGGACGAGTTTGCGGTCCGCCATAGTGGCGCGGATCACGGCAATGGCGTCGATAGGCAGTAAGCTATCGGCATGAAGAATGCATACGATTTCGCCACTCGCCGCTTCAACCCCGCAATTAACCTGAGCGCCGCGCCCGCGTGTCGGTGATTGGATCGCCCGAAACCCTGCCGCCTGCGCTAATGGGACCGTTGCATCGTCACTGCCGCCGTCAATGACCAGTATTTCATCGGCGGGCGGATCAAAACTGCGGACATTGGCGATGGTCGCGGGCAGCGCCGCTTCCTCATCCAACACCGGGATGACAATAGAAACGCGCATCACGTCGCGAGCCACGGCCAGCGGGCCAAATCTTCAGGCCGGTCGCAATCGGACAGTGTTTCGAGGGTAAGGAAATTAAGCCCTAGTTCTGCGACACGCCGCATGGTCTCGGGAAACACAGTCTCCGTGCTCCATGCCATGTCAGTGAACAGCGCGGGCTGCGGTTCCCTCATCCCGATGAGATAATAGCCGCCGTCGTCCGCGGGGCCAATAACGCCGTCGTGCGTTTCCAGCGCCGCCACTGCCGCTGCCACAATTTCGGGGCTGAGATCAGGCGTGTCCGCCCCAAAGAAAATGCAGGGTGACACTGCCCTGTCAGTCAAGTCGTCATGCTGAACTCGTTTCAGGGTCCATGCCTCGTTCGGCATAACTGGTTGGCGGTGAGGCATGGATGCTGAAACAAGTTCAGCATGACGACCCTGCGCAGGATCAAGTGCAGCTAACAATCGCTCCCCCAGTCCCCCCTCGGCTTGAGGAATGAAGGCAACTTCCTGTCCCAGCCAATCCCGAAACGCCTCAACGGGCGCACCCGTCACATGCACTTCAACTGGCGCGCCCACTGTGCGCAGCAACGCGACAGTCCGCTCCGTCAGCACCCGGTGAAGCTCTGCTGCGCCGTTTGCGCCAAGCGTGGGGATCAGCCGTGTCTTGGCTTCACCCGGCGTGGGGTAACGCGTGAACAGGATGAGCCGAGGCATCACCCTTTGCGGTTGGAAAGCCATGTCGCCACGCGGGCCGCAATGGCGGCAAATGCCTCATGCTGGGGCCCACCGAGCGCCGCTGGAGGGCTGCCCGCGTCAGACGCCATGCGAATACCGATATCAAGGGGAATACGGCCCAAAAAGGGATAACCCATTGCCTTGGCCGCTGCCTCTGCCCCGCCCATCCCGAACGGATCAGACGCTTCGCCGCAGTGGGGGCACTGGTACCCTGCCATATTCTCAACAAGGCCAATGATCGGGACTGTAGATTGCGTGAACAGGTCAATCGCCCGTGTGGCATCGATCAGCGCCAGATCTTGCGGCGTCGAAATGATGACTGCGCCTGCGGGCTTGTGCTTCTGGATCATCGAAAGCTGCACATCGCCTGTGCCCGGCGGCAAATCCACGATGAGCGTATCGCAGTCCCCCCAATCGGCATCGATCAACTGGCTCAGAGCATTACCCGCCATCGGCCCGCGCCATGCGACCGCCTGACCGGGCTTCACCAAATGACCCAGCGACAACATCGGAATGCCAAAGGGCGACATGATCGGGTTCAGCTTTTGCCCCTCAGCAGTAGGTCGCTGACCTTCAGTGTTCATGAGGCGCGGTTGTGACGGGCCATAAATATCAGCATCAATAAGGCCAACTTTGCGCCCCAGTGCAGCAAGCGCAATGGCGAGATTGGCTGACAGTGTGGATTTGCCCACGCCACCTTTACCACTGCCCACAGCAATGAGGGCACGTTCATTCTTTTCTGCCGTCATCGCAACGCGAATGTCAGTGACGCCCTCGACTTTTTCTAAAATCTGATGAACGGTCTGATCAAGCGCGTCGCGCTGGGCAGGCGAAAGTCCCGTCACATCAAGGATCAGGCTGACGCGCCCTTCGGTAAAACGCGGCGCGCTGACACGGCCAGCAGTGATCAATCCGCCTTTGCCCAGAGGGTCAGGAATGCCGTCAATTGCGGCGCTTAAGATTTCGATGGTGCTCATGATACGGCATTTAGGGAGGAAATCTTTGCGCACCACTGTTTTTCGCAAAACGGAACCCTATAAAGGAACTATGGATAGTATGAGCGAACGCTGGAAGCGCGCGGTTGCGCATTATAACGACGGACCATGGGGCAAAGGCGGGGGCAGTTCAGGCGGCTCTGGCGGAGGCGGTGGTGACGGCGGGAATGGAGGCGGTCCGCGCAACCCGTGGAACCTGCCCCCCGGCGGTAAAGGCCCGCGCAAACCAGCAGGACCGGCAGCGCTCGACCAGATTGTTGAACAGTTTAAACAGCGTTTTGGCGGTGGCGGCGAAGGTGGTAATAGTGGCGGTGGCGGAGGAGGGAGAAGCCCTTTTGGCGACGCAAATCAAGGTCGGCTGATCCGTAATGTGCTATTTGGGCTCATTGCGCTTTGGATAATTTTCACCTGTTTCCACCGAATTGGCCCCCAAGAACAGGGTGTTATTATTCGGCTTGGTAAATATGCAGGAACGCTTTCACCAGGGATTGGCCTGACGTTGCCAGCCCCGATCGACAGCGTGACAAAAGTTGAAGTTCAGGCCATTGAGACAGTCGATATTCCGTCAGGCACCGGTGAAAACCTGATCCTGAGCGGAGACCAGAATATCATTGATCTGGCCTACTCCATCCGCTGGGATATCAAAGACCCGCAGAATTTCCTGTTCCAACTCGCCGAACCGCGCGAAACAATCCGCGAAGTTGCTGAAAGTGCGATGCGTGAAGTGGTGGGAACCGTATCCCTAAATGATGCGATGGGTCCATCACGAAGCTTGATTGAACAGCGGGTGGCGCAGCGGACTCAGGCTCTGCTGGATGACTACCGCGCTGGCGTGCGGATTCGCGGCGTTGCGATCAAGCAAGCTGACCCCCCCGAAGCTGTAAACGATGCGTTTAAGGAAGTGACTGTCGCGCAGCAAAACCGTCAGGCCAATATCAACAACGCCAACGCTTACGCCCAACAAATCATTTCCCGTGCTCAGGGCGAAGCAACAGCTTTTGACAAGGTCTTTGAACAATATCGGCTGGCCCCAGAAGTGACGCGTCGGCGCATGTATTATGAGACAATGGAGGACGTGTTATCTCGCATGGACAAGACCATTGTGGAACCTAACTCAGTCGCACCTTACTTGCCGATTGGTCAGGCCAAACCCAAAGTTACCGTTGAGGAAGCCCCGCGATGAGCATGGATAGCCCCACTTTGATGGAACGTCTTGGCCGCAATCCGATGGGGTATGGCATTGCGGCCGTTGCCGCTGTCGTCGTTGCCAGCATGACGTTCGTGGTTGTGCCTGAACAAAGCCAAGCCGTGGTCATTCGCTTGAGCAAGCCAAATCGTATTGCCAATGCTTACAAGCCCAACCAAGTGTTTGGCAGTACAGGTGCCGGTTTAATAGCCGTCATCCCTTTTATCGAAGACGTGGTGATCATTGATAAACGTATCCGCGACATTGATATGGATACTCAATTGGTGCTTTCGACTGATCAGCTCCGCCTGAATGTCGATGCCTATGCACGCTACCGCGTTATCGATCCGCTGCAAATGTACCGGACTGTGCGGACAGTTGATCGGTTGTCGGATCAATTAAAGCCTATCCTCGGATCGGCGGTGCGGAACGAATTGGGTAAGCGCACTTTTGCAGCCCTATTAAGCCCAGAGCGTGGCCCAGTGATGGACAATATCCAAAAAGGCCTGGAACGGGTCGCCCGTGATTACGGCGCAGAAATTGTGGATGTGCGGATCAAGCGGGCAGACTTGCCCAGCGGCACGCCTCTCGACAGCGCCTATGTGCGGATGCGGACGGCGCGCCAGCAAGAGGCGCGGGCCATTGATGCTGACGGACTTCGTCAAGCGCAAATCCTGCGCGCAGAGGCCGACGCGAAAGCATCGCAAACCTATGCGGCTAGCTTTGGTAAGGACGCACAATTTTACGACTTCTACCGCGCTATGCAATCTTATCGCTATACGTTCGGGCCAGATGCAAAGGGCGGAACGAACCTGATTCTATCGCCCAGCAATGATTATCTCAGGGAGTTTCGGGGGAATAAATAGGGTGACGTGAAAACGCAGTGGGGCGATCCATTCAATTCCCATTCAGTTTTTATCGATCACACCGGACTAGAAATTTTGAAGCCGTTTTGACTGAGGATATTCTCTAATGCGCTACGCTTACCCCATCACCGCAGCTTTGCTGTTCGCTGGCACTTCCGCAACGCTTGTAATGCAGTCACCGAGTTCCGCTCAGTCTGACAGCGGCGCAATTAGCGCGGCTGCCAACACCCCTCCCCGCCCCGGCGCACCGATGAGCTTTGCTGACTTGGCGGCACGGTTGCAGCCAGCGGTTGTCAATATCTCCACAACCCAAAAGGTACAGATGGGATCGCTCTTCGATCCCTTCTCTGGTAATCGTCAGCCAATGGTAGAGGAACAACAGGGTGGCGGCTCTGGCTTCCTCATCTCTGCCGATGGCTACATCGTCACCAATGACCATGTGATTTCCGGCGGACCGCGCGGCGAGTCAGTGGACAGCGTTACGGTCACTTTCCCGGATCGCACAGAATATAAGGCCAAAATCATTGGTCGCGATGCAGCCTCTGATATCGCCGTGTTGAAAATCGAAGCTGGCAAGCCGCTGCCATTTGTTGAAATTGCGGATACAGCATCACTTCGCGTTGGTGACTGGGTGGTTGCGATTGGCAATCCGCTGGGCCTTGGCAGCACGGTGACGGCTGGTATCGTTTCTGCGTTGCAGCGTAACACGGGCCAGGGAGGTGCATATGACCGCTTCATCCAGACCGACACTGCAATCAATCGGGGCAATAGCGGCGGGCCGCTGTTTGATCTGAACGGGCGCGTGATTGGCATCAACAGCCGCCTGATATCGCCAGTGGGCGCAAATATTGGCATCAACTTCGCTATTCCAGCTGACGCCGCGCGCCCCGTGATTAACGCGCTCAGGGGCGGTGCCTCTGTAAAGCGTGGCTATCTTGGCATCAGCATCGCTCCGGTGGATGAGGACGTTGCGTCCGCGCTGGGCCTTCCAAAAAATCGTGGCGAAATTATTCAAAGTCTTGTCGCAGGTCAGGGCGCTGACAAGGCGGGCATGAAAGCTGGTGATATCGTCACCCGGATCAATGGGCAGGAAATATCACCTGATCAAACGCTGTCTTTCATCGTTTCCAATACAGCGCCGGGCCAAAAAATCCCTGTGGAAGTGATCCGCGAAGGCAAGAAGATGAATTTGACCGCCACTGTCGGCGCGCGGCCATCCGAACAGCAATTGGCACAAGCCAATTTCAACCCGGAAGAACAACGCGATATCGGGGATGGCGCTGACGAAAAAACCACGAACAACAGCGTGCTGCGGTCAAGCCTTGGCCTTTCAGTGCTGCCAATTACGCCTGATATCGCTCGTGCGGTTGGGGTTGATCCGTCAACCAAAGGCGTCGTGATTGATGCCGTCGCGCCCGGATCAGACGCAGCCAAGCGCGGCTTACGTCGCGGGGTCGTGATTGTGTCTGCCAATTATAAAGCAACGCCGTCAGTTGACACGCTTTCGGCCCAAGTTGCATCGGCCAAGAAAGAAGGCCGCCCCGCTGTCCTGCTTGAGGTCCGCCAACGCGGCACAGCATCAAGCTTTATTCCGGTAAAGCTGGCGGGTTAATCGCCCGCGATGCTGCGCCTGATCATTGGCAATAAAAATTATTCCAGCTGGTCGCTGCGCGGCTGGCTGGCCCTTAAGCAATCCGCCCTGCCATTTGAGGAGCGAGTTGTTCCTATCTATGACGAGGATTGGGCGCAGCTGAGAGAGACGGCTGACTTCGTGCCAAGCACTGGTAAAGTTCCAATCCTGTGGGACGGGGATGCCGCTGTTTGGGAAAGTCTTGCAATTCTCGATTATGTGAATGACCTGTCGGGCGGCACGCGCTTTTGGCCTCAAGACCGCGCCGCACATGCACTTGCGAGGTCCATGGCAACAGAGATGCAGTCTGGATTTTCGGCGCTGCGCAAAGCCTGCCCAACAAATATACGCCGCATTTATCCAGCGTCTCCAGTCAGCGAAGCCGTGCAATCCGATATTGACCGGATTATGACACTGTGGGGCCAAGCGCGCGCGAACTTCGGCGGGGAAGGCTCGTTCCTATTTGGAGAGTTCGGCGCGGCGGATATAATGTTCGCGCCTGTCGTCACGCGGTTCAACACTTATAGCTTGCCCGCACCTCCTTTTGCGCGGGCCTATATGGACCAATCCATAGCTCATCCTTTCATGCAAGACTGGATCTCTGCCGCACAAGAAGAAGAGTGGGTGATTGACCGATTTGAGGTGTAAATAGACTATTTTACGGGCGTGAAGATAAACGCCTTACAAAATGGCCCAACACACCCCTTCACTCGCAGTGTTCCGTTGGTCAGCCGAGCAAGCGTGGATCGGTAAGTCTTTCCGGCACGCGGATCATAAATGCTGCCGCCCCACTCTTTGCCTGCGTCTTTGAAACCCGAAAGGATCGTCATACCCAGGATTGGGCGTGTGCGCAGTTTGGGATCGGGATTATTGCTGTCGATGGCCGGTTTACCGTTGGGTGTTGGCGCAAGGATTTTAACAACTTTGCCACAAACCGATGCACCGCATTGCCCAATCTCAACAATGCTGTCCTTCTTATCTGTATACCAGCGGCCACTAACCGACGCAGCGGCCTGCACTTGAGTGGGCATCAATAGGGCAACGGCAATGACGGGAACAAAACGCATGATAATCCTCTCTTGGCTTACGTGCACGTAAGTGCTTTACTTCCAACATGAAACCAAGCCCTTTTATCTTCGCCGCGACACTGATCGCCTTTTCCACCCCTGCTTTTGCCGGAACGATCAGCATTGCCGCTGGTCCTGACGCCCAAGAGCGCCTGCAAGCGGCGCTGATTGACGCAAAGCCGGGCGATGTGGTCGAGATTGGTGCAGGCCGATTCGATCTGACCGACGGCCTTTCGCTTGATGTGGACAAAGTTACAGTGCGGGGCGCAGGGCCAAGCACGACAATCCTAAGCTTCAAAGGACAAAAGGGTGCTGGCGAAGGCCTGCTGATCACATCCGACGATGTGGTGGTGCGCGGCTTTGCGGTGGAGGATAGCAAAGGCGACGGGATTAAATCCAAAGGCGCTAACCGCATTGTCTATCATGACCTGCGCGTCGAATGGACTGGTGGACCAAAGACAACCAATGGCGCTTACGGGCTCTACCCCGTCGAATCGACGGACATTTTGATCGACCGCGTGACTGTGAAAGGCGCGTCAGATGCGGGCATTTATGTCGGCCAATCGAAAAATATCATCGTCCGCAATTCTACCGCCATGTTCAATGTGGCCGGTATCGAGATTGAAAATAGCTACGGCGCCGACGTGCACAGCAACATCGCGATGCATAACACAGGCGGCATCTTGGTGTTTGATCTGCCCAACCTGCCCCAGATGGGCGGCCATAATGTTCGCATTTTCTCTAATCGTGTCGCCAAGAATGATACGGCCAACTTTGCGCCCAAGGGCAATATCGTTGCATCCGTGCCTGTTGGCACTGGTGTGATGGTGATGGCCAACCGCAATGTCGTGGTGTTCGGCAATGCGCTGGAGGATAATCAATCCGCCAACGTGATGCTGGTGTCCTACGTCAGCAAATTTGACGACAAAAGCTATAATCCCATGCCGCGCAATGTGACGGTGCGTGACAATATGCACGGGCGCAGCGGCTTTGCAGCGGCTTATGGTGGCAGCCCTGAAGCGAATGCCATGTTAAGCGCAGGGCAATTTGCGGTGCTGTGGGATGGACTGGATCAGACCCCCGCGACTTTGCGTGTGACCGACAAAGTGCCGGTGTTGTCGATGGGGTTCCCGCGCCAAGGCGCACCTGCCGCTGAAGCAAAGCCGGCTCCTGCCGATCTGTCTCTAACGGTCGCCATGGCAGAGCCTGCGCCTGTGACGATGCCCGCATCAATGGAGGCAGCGATCAAGTGAAGCGGTTTGCCTGTGCGGTTGCCCTATGTGCGTCTCTGTGGGTCGGGCTTACTGGAGTTAGCCCCCCTGCCCCAGTCAATGACGCGTTGATCGTGGGTGACAGTTTGCCCGCCAAACTTTCTGAATTTGGACTTCTCATCAACGCGCAGGCCGGCAACGCCGGCGTCCGACCCTACAAACTCAACACGCTGCTGTTCTCAGACTATGCGCTCAAATACCGGTTTGCCTATGTGCCGGGCGGAACCAAAGTGGCATGGCGCGATACGGGTATGCTCGACTTTCCGGTCGGTTCGGTTCTTGTCAAAAGCTTTGGCTATCCTGCGGACATGCGCAAACCGGATGAGAATGTGCGGATCATCGAAACCCGCCTGCTGATCCACCGCGCCAGCGGCTGGGTCGCGCTGCCTTATGTGTGGGACGCTGACGGTAAAGACGCGACGCTCAAACGCGCAGGCAGCCGCATCGATGTTAGTTGGACTCACCTCGACGGCAAGCCCCGCACGGTGAGCTATGCTGTGCCCAATGTGAACCAGTGCAAAGGCTGCCATGATGCAGGCGGAGTAATGACGCCGATTGGCCCCAAAGCCCGCAACTTGAATGACGGGGTGCAATTGCAGAATTGGGTCAGCGCAGGCTTGCTTGACCGGATGCCCGCGAACGCCCCGGTAGTGGCTCGGTTCGACGACGCCAAAGCCTCTGTGGACGCCCGCGCACGGGCCTATCTCGATATCAATTGCGGCCATTGCCACAACCGGGCGGGGCCTGCGAACACATCCGGGCTGTGGCTGGATTGGGAGCAGCCCGTTGGCGTTAACCTGGGTCTGGGCAAACGGCCGACCGCAGCAGGACGCGGCAGTGGAGACCGCGAATTTGCGATTGCGCCGGGCCATCCCGATCAATCCTATATGATCTACCGGATGCAAAGCCTTGATCCTGGCATCGCGATGCCGGAGCTTGGCCGCAATATGGTGCATGATGAAGGCGTGACTTTAGTGTCTGACTGGATCAAGACGCTTAAATGACGGCCATCAGATTTTACCATTACTGGCGGTCCTCCGCTGCCTACCGTGTGCGGATTGCGCTAAACCTCAAAGGGCTGGTTTACGAACCCGTGGATGTCAGCCTGGTTGATGGCGACCACAGGACGCCGGACTATATCGCAAAGAACCCACAAGGCTTTGTGCCGATGCTGGAAATTGGCGATTTGCGCCTCACCCAGAGCCTGGCCATCATCGATTATCTGGACGCGACGTGGAAAGAACCGGGGCTGGTCTCGGGCGATCCGGTGCTGAGGTCGCGGCAATTGGCGATGGCGCTGGTGATTGCAGCTGACATTCACCCCATCGATAATCTGCGCGTTCTCAAATACCTCGGCAGCGAAATGGGGCAGGACCAGAGCGCCATCGATCAATGGTATCGCCACTGGATCGGCGAAGGCTTCACGGCCCTCGAATCGATGGCTTTCGCGGACACTCCGTTCCTGACTGGCGACGAGCCGGCGTTACCGGATATATGCCTTGTGCCTCAAATGGCGAATGCGCGGCGGTTTGATACTGATCTGACGGCGTTTCCAAAACTGGTAGCAACTGATGCGCGGTGCAATGAACTGGAACCCTTTAAAGCCGCGCATCCCGACCGTGTTCAGCCTGCTTAACATCGAACCCTTTCTCCGCGCCTCTGCGCCTCTGCGCGAACCAAAAACATGTTCGCGCAGAGGCGCAGAGGCGCGGAGGAAAAGCGTGTTGGGAGAACAAAACTCCCCCTTCCCTGAGCTTGTCGAAGGGTCGTCTTTTCGTCGTGCGCCACTGTGCGTTAGAAAAGGGCGGCCCTTCAACAAGCTCAGGGAAGGGGTTGCAACTCTGGCGCTTTTGCTCGCCTTGACCGCGCCAGCACATGCGCAAGAGGGCTCAGACGAGGATCAGATTGATTTGATCCGCGATCCTCGAAGGGTAGTTCCCGATAAGCTCAATCCACTCATGAGGGTGCCTATCGAGATCATTGTGCAAGGCCAGCCCCTCCCCGATGCAACAGGCGACGTCGCTTACAGCATTACGACCATCGACACAGACCGCATCACCGCTACTGCCTCCAACCGCATCGAAGACGCGCTCAAAGACATTGCGGGCCTTACCCAATTTCGGCGCAGCGACGCGCGGTCGGCCAATGCGACCAGTCAAGGGGCCACACTCAGGGGGCTAGGCGGGAATGCTTCATCGCGCGCGTTGCTGGTGCTGGACGGGGTGCCGCAGACGGACCCGTTTGGCGGCTGGGTGACGTGGCCTGCCTTTGCCGCGAACCGCATCCAGCGCATTCGTGTGACACGCGGCGGCGGAACGGGCACGTTGGGGCCAGGCGCTTTGGCTGGAACAATCGAATTCGACAGCATCCTGTCCGACAGCTCAGCCAGCCTCTTCCTCGGCAGCCGCGACGCCGTTGATGCCAGCGCTGTTATCGGCGGAAAGCTGGGCAGCGGTCACGGGTTCATCGGTGCGAACTATACCCGCGGAGACGGGTTTATCCCCATCGCGGAGGGCCAGCGGGGCCCCGCAGACCGCGCCAGCCCTTATGAACAGGCCAGCGTGTCTGCCCGCGCCGTGGCTCCGCTATCGGCCAGCACCGAATTGCAAGCCTCCCTGCTCGCCTTCACGGACCGGCGGGAACGTGGCACGATCCTGTCGGGCAATGGCGGAGACGGCGCAGATGCCAGTGTCCGGCTGGTCCACCGTGGCCGCTGGGGGTGGCAGGCGCTGGCTTATGTGCAGGCGCGCAAATTCCAAAGCCGCTTTACCGCGATTGATGCGGCGCGTGCCGTGGTCACGCAATCAGTTGATCAATATAATGTGCCCTCCACTGGGCTTGGTGCGCGCTTTGAAGTTCGGCCTCCGGTGGGCGACACACTCGAACTGCGCATTGGCGGTGATTGGCGGCAGACGACGGGGGAAACGAACGAACTGTTCACCTATGTTGCAGGCCTGCCAACCCGCGCCCGCGAAGCCGGAGGACGCAATGATACGGCAGGGGCCTTTGCCGAACTCAGCGCAAAACTGGGCAAGCTGACCCTGACCAGCGGCGCACGCGCGGATCGCTGGTCGATTGCGCGGGGCCGATTGGTGGAACGCACGCTTTCAACAGGCGTCTTCCTGCGCAATGATCTGGCCCCGGACCGCAGCGGTTGGGAACCGACCGGGCGCGCGGGTTTTGCTTATGAGGCTGGCCGCGTCACACTGCGCGGGGCCGCTTATCTTGGGTGGCGGTTGCCAACACTCAATGAACTTTATCGCCCCTTTCGCGTTGGGGCCGAAGTGACATCTGCCAATCCAGCACTTTCGCCGGAACGATCCAAAGGTGTGGAACTGGGCGTCGATTGGCGCTTCGGATCCCTCGTTCGTGTCGAGCGAAGTCGAGACATGGTAGGGACGCAATCTCTCGACACAGCTCGTGACGAACGGATGTCTGGGCGTGTTTCACTCACAGCCTTCTCCAACCGCCTGACCAAAGCCATCGCCAATGTCACGCTCTCCCCCAATAATCGCCAGCGGCAAAATGTGGATGCGATTGCGTCTCAGGGTGTTGAGCTGGATGCAAACCTGAGTCTCGGCGATTGGCGGCTGTCGGGCAGCTATGCTTACACTGATGCGCGGGCAAGAGCATCCGGCGTTGCCCTGCCACTAAACGGCCTGCGCCCCGCCCAAGTGCCGGAGCATATGGTGAGCGCAACGCTTGGTTGGCGCAGGTTTTCCGTCACATCCCGCTATGTCTCGGCCCAGTTTGAAGATGACCTCAATCGCCGCACCTTGCGCGGTGCGTTCACAGTGGACGCAGTCGCAGCGGTGCCGATCACCGATCGCATTTCCCTGTCCCTGCGCGGCGAGAATCTGACCAATGCTCGAGTGGAAACGGCGGTCAGTGCGGCTGGCGTGATCGAACGGGCTTCGCCGCGCACAATCTGGATTGGGATTGCATTGAAATAGCAACGCCGCATCTTGCAGCACAGCCAGTTTCAGCTAGAGCAGCCGCCAAATCAAATACAGGCAGGAGCATAAAGATGACCATCAGTTTTGAAGGCAAAGTTGCCATTGTCACAGGCGCTGGCGGGGGATTGGGCCGGGAATATGCGCTCGAACTCGCGCGGCGCGGCGCGAAAGTCGTCGTCAATGATCTTGGCGTCGCTCGCGATGGCACAGGCCACAGCGATTCCGCCTTGCAAGTGGTTGAAGAAATCAAGGCGATGGGCGGCGAAGCGCTGTCCAACGGCGGCAACGTGGCGGACTATGACCAGATGGTCGAAATGGTTGCCAAGACCAAGGAAGCGTTCGGCGGCGTCCATGTGCTGATGAATAACGCTGGCATCCTGCGCGACAAAAGCTTTGTTAAAATGGACATTGCCGATTTCGATCTTGTCCTGAAAGTCCATGTGATGGGCAGCGCCAATTGCAGCAAAGCGGTGTGGGAAACCATGCGCGAACAAAATTACGGCCGCATCCTGATGACGGCTTCGTCCACTGGGCTCTACGGCAATTTCGGGCAGACCAATTACGGCGCGGCCAAACTCGGCCTCGCCGGGTTTGCCAAGTCGCTCTATCTCGAAGGCGCGAAGAATAACATCAAGGTCAACACGCTGGCCCCCATCGCGGCGACGCGCATGACCGAAGATATCTTTCCACCCGAAGCCTTCAAATCCTTCAGCCCCGTGAATGTGGTGCCAGCGGCCATTTATCTGGTATCAGACGACGCGCCCACCAACATGATCGTTGGCGCCGGCGGCGGATATTTCAACGCCGCCAATGTCACCATGACACGCGGAATTGCCCTTTCCGAAAGCGAACGCACGGTTGAAGGGGTAGCCGCCAATTGGGCCGCCATTATCGACCGCACGGGAGAAACTGTGCCGCAATCAGGGTCTGAACAATCCATGGCCGCGATGGCCCGTATGCAGGAGCTTTAGGGCCGAGATGAATTTCGACTTCACCAGAACTCGCTCTCAACTCCGCTCACGGTGAGGAGGGATTGAGCTTGCCGAAAGCCCGTCTCGAACCATCTGCCAGCCGTCCGTCGAGACGCCATTTCGATAAGAACTCAATGGCTCCTCAGGATGAGCGGTGTTGGTTACTGAAATCCCGTTCGGAGAGCAGCTTATGAGCCTGAAAGTTGCGGTCCAGATGGACCCATTGGAACATATCGGCATTGCTGGGGATTCCAGCTTTGCCTTGATGCTGTCTGCGCAGGCACGTGGCCACAAGCTTTGGCATTATGATGCGAACGCCTTGACGTGGCGGGATGGGCGGCTTTCGGCGATGGCGCGCCCTGTGACTGTGCAGCGCGTGTCCGGCGACCATTATTCCGTCGGTGACGCGGTGCGGCTTGATTTGGGCAGCGATGTTGATGTCGTGTTGATGCGGCAGGATCCACCCTTTGATCTCGGCTATATCACCGCCACGCATTTGCTGGAACGGATCGAAGGCGAAACACTGGTCGTAAACAATCCGGTCAGCGTCCGAAACGCGCCGGAAAAGGTAATGGTTCTGGACTATGCGCAGTTCATGCCGCCGACGATGGTGACGCGGTCGCTCGACGAAGTGCGCAGTTTCCATGCGGAGCATCGCGAAATGGTCATCAAGCCGCTCCACGGCAACGCTGGCAGTGCCGTCATATATATTGGCCCGGACGGCAAGAATATGGCCGCAATCTCCGACTTGTTCGGTGAGGTGTGGCGGGAGCCGTTCATGGTTCAGGCCTTCATGCGCGAAGTGAGCGGCGGGGATAAACGGATCGTATTGGTCGACGGTGAAATCGCAGGGGCGATCAACCGCATTCCCGGCAAAGGCGAAATCCGGTCTAACCTGGCCGCAGGCGGTCATGCCGAAGCAGCAGATATCACCGCTACAGAACGTGAAATTT
The DNA here is from genome assembly GCA_031376385.1 of Sphingomonadales bacterium. GTDB lineage: Bacteria > Pseudomonadota > Alphaproteobacteria > Sphingomonadales > Sphingomonadaceae > Aquisediminimonas. The sequence goes on along the minus strand of JANMDQ010000023.1, from coordinate 427,523 downwards.
GCGAAGCGATGGGGCCAAGGCTCAAGCAACTCGGCCTGATTTTCGTGGGCATTGATGTGATAGGTGGCAAATGGTTGACTGAAATCAACGTCACGTCACCCACCGGCATCGTCGCGATTGACGCCTTCAACGGCACGGATACGCCAGGCATGATTTGGGACGCAATTGCGGTGCGGCTGAGCGCGTGAGCCAATGGATTATCGATCTGGTCAATCAAACGGGGTATTTGGGTGTCGCATTCCTGATGTTCCTCGAAACCGTATTTCCGCCTATTCCCTCTGAAGTCATCATGCCAGTCGCGGGCCTTGCCGCTGCACGCGGCACCATGGATATATTCGGCGTGATCGCCAGCGGAACAGCGGGCGCGATGCTAGGCAACTATTTCTGGTATCTGGCTGCACGAGTGGTGGGGATTGAGCGGTTCAGGCCCTTCATTCAACGCTTTGGCCGGTTCCTGACGCTGGATTGGGCAGAGATTGAAAAGGCGGAGAAACTATTTGGCACACGCGGCTGGGCCATTGTGTTTTTCGGCCGGATGCTGCCGACACTGCGGTCGCTCATCTCCATCCCAGCTGGACTGCTAAAGATGCGACTTTGGACCTTCTTCGTCTGGTCCACGATTGGCACTGCCGTCTGGACGGCACTTCTTGGCACAGCAGGCTATATGCTCGGTCGGCGCTTTGCCGAAGTCGAAACCATCATCGGCCCGTTGTCGATTGCGGTGATGGTTGTGATTATTGCAGGCTATGTCTGGCGGCTGGCGCGGTGGAGGCCTTCGTAAGTCGTCATTGCGAGCGCAGCGCGGCAATCCAGTGTCTGTTTCAAACTGTCTGGATTGCTTCGTTACACTCGCAATGACTGACTACGCCGCCTTCACCAAACGCCGCTCCTCCGCCGCGCGGCGCAAGTGCATTTCAATATCCTGCAATCGCGCTTCGCCAACAATCTTGTCCCCTATAAGGTCTGTGACATAGAATGTGTCCACAGCCCGCTCTCCATATGTCGCAACATGGGCGCTGTGCAGCGTGACTTTGGCCTGAAACAGGGCGTGGGCCAGCTCATAGAGCAACGCGGGGCGATCCTGCGCGTTCACTTCCACGACAGTATAGCGATTGGACGCGCGATTATCGATCAGCACATTGGGGCTGACCGTAAACGCTTCTGCCCGCGTACGGGGGAGAGGCCGCGCAGACAGCCCATCGATCATCCGTTTCTGCCCAGCCAGCGCATCGCCAATCGCGGTTTCCAAGCGGCTCAATTGGCTTGCCTCATCAAAGGGACGGCCCAGCGGATCCTGAACCAGAAAATTATCGACGGCCATCCCGTCACGCGTTGTATGCACGCGCGCATCAATGATGCTGCCACCGGCCAAATGGATGGCGCCTGCCATACGGAAGAACAGCCCCGGATGATCAGCCATCATAATGGTCACCAGCGTCGCTCCGCGCGCGGGGTAGACTGTGGCTTCAACAGACAGCGGCTGATCCCCCATGGCGGCCAACTGATTGGCGTTGCTCAGGATCACATCATCCGCCTCCGCAATCCAATAACTTTCGGGGAAGCGCCTGCGGTAAGCGGCTATTTTCGTTTCTGACAGCCCAAGCGCCGCGGCCAGAGTGGCCTGCTTTGCCGTGATCCGTTCTTTGCGGCCGCGCTGTTTATGGCCAAGCCGCAACACTTCTTCTGCACCTTCGTACAGGGTGGAGAGCAATTGTCGCTTCCACCCATTCCAGATGCCGGGGCCAACCGCGCGGATGTCAACGATTGTCAGCACCAGCAGCAGCCGTAGCCGTTCTGCTGATTGCACTTGTTCAGCAAAATCGAGGATCGTTTTGAAATCTGACAAATCGCGCTTAAACGCCGTTGCCGACATGCTCAAGTGCGTGCGGACCAGCCATGCCACGGTCTCTGTCTCTGCCGCTGTCATCCCAAATCGAGGGCAGAGCTTCATCGCCACTTCTGCGCCAAGCACGGAGTGATCTCCGCCCCGCCCCTTCGCGATATCGTGCAGCAACACTGCAACATAAAGCACGCGGCGCGACAGGATTTGACGCAAGATGGCAGTGGCCAAAGGATGATCCTCCCCCAGAGTCCCTGCCTCAATCTTGGCGAGCAATCCAATCGCACGGATTGAGTGTTCATCCACTGTATAATGGTGATACATATCAAACTGCATCTGCGCGACAACACGACCGAAATCCGGCACGAACCGCCCAAATACGGTTGCTTCATTCATCCAGCGAAGCGCATTTTCGGGGTCATGCTTGCTCGTCAGGATATCCATAAACAGGGCGTTGGCACGGCGGTCGCCCCGGATTTTAGAGTCGATTAACCGGGAGTCACGGTTGGCCGTGCGCATCGCTTGGGGGTGAATTTCCAGCCCCTCACGGTCCGCAACTGCGAACATTTCGATCATCCGCACCGGGTCCCCTGCGAACCAATCGTCAGACGGAATGGAAAGTCGCCCCCGGTCCATGACGAATCCGTCTAAGTTCCGCCGTTTAGGCTTCAACCCCGCGAGGGAGAAGAAACGGCCTTTGCTCTGCGTGGTTTCATCCAAATGCGCGAGGAAGACGCCCGTTAAATCACCCACTTGTTTGGCGATCAAGAAATAATGTTTCATGAACCGTTCAACACCAGAACGCCCCGGGCGATCCCCATACCGCATGCGTTCGGCTATTTCGCGTTGCACGTCAAAGGTCAATCGTTCTTCGGGCCGGTTGGTCAGGATGTGTAAATGACACCGCACCGCCCAAAGGAAATTCTCCGCTTTCACAAATTGCCGAAGCTCATCCTTGGTGAGAAGCCCGCGCTCCACCAGTTCTGGCACCGACTGCACCCGGTGCATATATTTGCCGATCCAGAATAGCGTATGCAAATCGCGCAGGCCACCTTTGCCTTCTTTCAAGTTCGGCTCCACCACGTAGCGGCTGTCGCCCATCCGCTTATGCCGCGCATCGCGCTCAGCCATTTTATCTGTGATGTAAGTGCGCGCAGTGCCAGCAACCACTTCGGCATCAAAGCGCGCAGACGCTTCATCATACAGCGCAACGTCGCCCCAGACATAGCGAGATTCCAGCAATGCCGTGCGAATGGTCAGATCACCTTTCGCCATGCGGATCATTTCATCAAGCGAACGGCTGCTATGCCCCACTTTCAGGCCAAGATCCCAAAGCGTGTAGAGCATCGATTCAATCACTTGTTCGCTCCACCCCGTCTGTTTCCACGGCGTGAGGAACGCGAGATCAATGTCCGAATGCAGCGCCATTTCCCCGCGCCCATAACCACCAACGGCGAGTAACGTCAGCCGTTCAGACTGGGTCGGGTTATTGAGCGGGTAAAGCCGCTGCGTTGTAAAATCGAATATCAGTCGCAGCAGTTGATCAGTGAGGAACGCATAAGCCGACGCCGCATCACGGCCCATCGTCGGTGCAATGGAAAGCCGCGCCGCGATGTCGGCGCGGCCAGCCTCCATCGCGGGCTTGAGCTCCGCAACCAATGCTGCCCGGAGTTTCGTCGAGTCACTGCCTTCGATCTCGCCGAGCGCGTCGGACAAAGCCCGTCGATCAATAATCGCGCGGCGATTTGGCAAAGCATCAAAGCGACTGGTCATGAGGGTAGCCTATGACGAAAACACGCGGGATTGTCGCGGTGATATTTCTACGGTGTCGTCATCGCAATAACGGAAATCCTCACGCCGCTGTGAAGGCCCCATCCACTGGATAAATCCCGCCGGTGCAATAGCTTGCCTCATCGCTGGCCAAGAAAGCCACGACATTGGCAACTTCGTGATCTTTGCCATAGCGTCCCATTGCGATGAGGGCTGTGAAGGCGGCGCGGGCCGCCTCTGGCGCGCCGGGGGCGGCCTGTTCTTCGACAGAAGCCATCATTTTATTATCGATGGGTCCGGGGGCGACGCTGTTGACGCGAATGCCCAAGGGTGCAAGTTCGAGCGACGCGACATGAACGAGGCCGTTGACGCCGTGCTTTGACGCAGCATAGGCCGACAGCCCCGCGACGCCGATACTGCCTGCGACTGAGCTGGTCGCGATAATGGATCCGCGACAGCGCGCTTGCATAGCAGGAACGCTATGCTTCATTGCCAGCCAAGTGCTGCGGATGTTCGACGTTTGCACTTCATCAAATTCCTCAACACTAATCGCGGTCAGCGGCGCGATGCGGCCTTCGGACCCAGCATTGGCGAACATGATGTCCAGCCCGCCAAAGCGCGCGACTGTGGCTTCGATCAGGGCAATTACATCGGCTTCTTGCGCGGGATCGCCGATGGTCAGCGCAACACGGTCTCCCCCATTCAGGGGATCGGCGGCGGCCTCCAGTCGCCCACGATCGCGCCCGTGCATCATGATGCTGGCCCCTTCATCAAGGAACTTTCGCGCTGTAGCGGACCCTATGCCGCCACTGCCGCCGGTGATGATGGCGACTTTACCTTCTAATCTGCCCACGCTCTTTCTCCTTATGCTTCATTGGCCCAATTTTGCAGGATGGCCACATGCGGATCGTCCACAGCTTCGCCAGAGACGGCGCCAAGGAAAACTTCTCCACTGCTGCCATCAATACTAATCACATCGCCGCCCCGTATGCGCAGTGGGCCAGCCGTGAAATGGTCGCCGGCAATGCCGATCGATGCCCCACACACAGCGGCTATGCCCCATTCGCGCGCAACCAGAGCCGCATGGCTGACCGCGCCACCCGTTGCGGTCAATATCCCAAGCGAGACGCCCATACCGTGGACATCCTCTGGGCTGGTTTCGCTGCGGACCAAGATCACATCCTTGCCTTCGTCAACCATATCTATTGCAGCGTCACAGTCGAGCGCGACATGGCCAGTGACAAGGCCGGGGGAAACGCCAAGGCCGTGGGCGATGGGAACGGCGTCGCCAGATCGACGTGTGAGGCGGATGCTGCCGTCGCGGACACCAGCGGGAACAATCGTCAAGGCTTCTGCGCGATTGAGGATGCCGCCCTCTGCCAAATCTACAGCAAGTCGCGCGGCTGCCGCAGGAGAGCGTTTGCCACGCCTTGCCTGAAGGATCCAGAGCTTGCCGCGCTCAATCGTGAATTCGACATCGACCATGTCGCGGTAATGCGCCTCTAACCGACCCAATGCCGCTATCAGCTCGGCATGCGCTGCCGGGTGCAAAGTGGCGAGAGCCGTCAAGTCCTGCGTGTGATGCGTGCCTGCAACGACGGCTTCCCCCTGCGCGCGGGCCAGCCAATCGCCAGTCGGCTTAGGATCACCAGTTGAGGGATTGCGACTAAAGGCCACACCGGTGCCGGATTGATCGCACGCATTGCCAAACACCATCGCCTGCACTGTGACTGCTGTGCCAAGCTCAGCTGAAATGCCTTCGCGTTCACGGTAAGACTTGGCGCGCGGGCTGTCCCACGACGCGAAGACGGCCGAGATGGCGGCTTCGAGCACTGCATAGGCATCATCGAAATCAGCGTGGCCTGGAACGGCTTTGTCAAACCCGGCGCGGAAGGCGGCGTGGCTGTCAGCTGCGAAGTCCTGATCGGCTATTGCTGACATCACGGCAGGCGTCAGTCCAACGTTCAAGATTGTATCCATCATTCCGGGCATTGAGACCGGCGCGCCTGACCTTACGCTCAGGAACAGCGGGGATGCAGGATCGCCAAAACGCAGCCCTATGTGCGTTTCCAACTTCGCCACTGCGCTGCGCACTTGGGCTGGCTCGACTTGTGTTGCCCCGGCTTCAATCGTGAACCCCGGCGGCACGGGCAGCCCAAGCTTGCTCGTCATCAACCACAGGCTGAGCCCCTTGCCGCCAATCCGCGCGGCAATCTCGGCGTCACTTCCGCTGTGGGGGGAATCGAAAAAGCTGATCATGCGGGGTCAGCAAGCACCGTCACTGTGCCTGCCGCACCATTGACCTCCACCAATGCCCCGTCACGGATGCGTTTGGTGGCTCCGGTCACGCTGGTTGCGCACGGCACACCGAGTTCGCGCGCGACAATGACCGCGTGGCTGATCGTGGCCCCGACATCGACGACGATTCCGGCCGCAAAGGCAAAGAGCGGCGTCCAGCTGGGGTCCGTATGGGGGGCAATCAGGATGTCACCGGGTTCAAGGTCGCCCGGTTCGGCTGGATCAAGCACAATCCGGGCAATGCCGCGCACCGTTCCAGCGCAGCCTGCTTGGCCAATGAGGGTTTCTCCAACTTGCGCCGCGCCGCCCGCCGCCGCATCCCGTCGCGCGAAACTCTCCAAAGGAGGCACGACGCCGTTCACAATGAAGGGAGGAACGAGTGCCGCCAGAGATTCAAATTCAGCCTCGCGCTTCTCAACAATAGTACGCGCGGCGCTCGGCTCGGCCAAAACTTCATCCCATTCTGCATTCGTGAGCAGCGCAAATTGATCCGCTCGGTCAAAATACCCTTTCGCGACCATGCGCCGTCCCAATTCCCACATCGGCATTCGCATTTCGTGCGTGGCCAGAACGCAGTTGGTTTTAGTCCGTTCGCGCGCAGCAAAGGTGAGGCCAGCGACAGCAACGGCCCCTTCAAATTGTGCAGCTTCTGGTGCATCACCCAATGCCGCGCGGATGGCCGCAATTGCGGCCGTACGCCCGGCCCGGCGCTTTTCCATTCTTGCCTCGGGGGATTCGCCATCCTCTGAGAAGCGCAATCGATCAATTGCGGCCAAGGGTGCCGCTGGCTGCAATTCCCACGCGGCACTGCGCATTTCCCATTCCTGCGCCCCGCGGAAACCGAAGTCCGTGATAAAGCCCGCAAATTGTACGGCGAAGTCAGGGTGGCCTTTGGTCAGGCGCTCGCTTAGCCCAGCCAACCCGGCATCGAATTCAGCAGTGAGAGCGGCCGATTGCTGCACGACGCGCCCAAGTTTCCAAAGCGCCATCGCTGGAAGGGCCGAGTCTACATCGCCTGCTGCACCCAATATGTCTGCTGCCAGTTCAGGCCTCCCGACCGCCGCACAGACCCCGCCAATAACGCCAGTGGGGATCATCGAATGATAGGTCGCCATGATATGACGCACCCACAGCCGCAACCAATGTGCCTCACACAGCGCCCGAGTTCGGGCCAGCAGTTCAGCGTCGGTCATCGCGGCAAGATTGGGCCGCGACGCCGCCACGGCCTTCAGTTCGGTCTGCATTACAGCCAACTCAGGAAAGCCAGTGGTCGTGAAGAGCCCACCCAACATCGCGCCCAGCTTCTCACTATGGCGAACAGACTCGTCACTCGCACTCGCGACGTATGGCGGCACGTCCGGCTGTTCGCCAAAGAAGCTCGCGTCAATCGCCTCTGCTGACATACCCGGCGTACGAACCCCGAAAATGCGGCTGGCCGATACATTAAGATAACCATAGCCGCCGAACACATTGAGCATTTCCATCGCGTCGGGCGTGAACTCATCCAGGTCAAACGCGCCCAGATTACAGAGCGCCTGCCGCCAGCCAATGTCCGAATAAGGGATGCCCCAAAGCGTCCATGAAAAGGGCATGACGGCATCGGGAAAGACTTCACCGATATTGGCGCGGGTGAATATGGGGAAACGGTCGGATGGATCGCCGTCCACCACCCAGCGGCCCAATGCCTTGCTCCGCTCTGTCATCCGGGCAACAGTGCCGGGGCCATCAAAGGCATCTGCATCTGGAACATCATAACCGTGCGGTGTCGCTCCCATATCCTGCTCCCGTTTTGGCCTTTATCGGACCCTTGTTTCAGTTGCGTGTTAGCATGATGTGCTGCGCACAAAATAGCTATCTAAAAAGTGACGTTGACGTCACTATCACTCCTGTGAAATAGCAACGGCACAATCAAGAGAGGATCGGCCTAGGTGGAAACACCCCTCGCCACATTGGAAACAGGAAGCGAGCCGCGCACGGCAAAGGGCGCTGCAACACGCGTAAAGCTGCTCTCGGCGGCTGAAACGGTGTTCGGCGATATGGGCTTTGATGCGGCGCGCGTGGCCGATATTGTGTCCACAGCAGGCGTCAGCCACGGGCTGTTTTATAAGCATTTCCCTCATAAAGCGGCAATCTTGACTGCGGTTCTCGCGCGCCAGAATGATGGCCTTCGCCACACGACTGGCCGCATCGCCGGTGAAGCGCGGGTTCCGACGCTGGTACAACTCGAAACCCGTAACACCCTATTTTTTAAGGAATATGCCGAACACCGTCGCCTTTTCCGTGTATCCCGCGAAGCTGCGGCGCGCAGTGATGATAGTGGCTTTCGCAATGAATGGCTCGCCATTCGTGGACGATTTACGAAACGGACATTGCGCTGGCTGGAGGAGTTAGTGGCAGGCGAGCATATTCCGCCGGTAGATGACCCCGCAATGCTCGCACAGGCGCTGAGTGCGATGGTCGAACAAATGGCCTATGTGAATGTGGGCCTTGCCGACACGGATCCGGATGATGCAGACTTGGAACGCATGGGCAAAGTCTGCGGGCTCATTTGGTATCGCTCTATCTTTGGGGTCGCGGCATGAATGGCGTTGATCTTTTGGACCTCCAGCCATTTGCAACGTCGATGGAGCATGAGGGGTTCTGCAAACTTCGCGACAACGCACCAGTGCATTTCAATGAGGAACCCGACGGGCCCGGCTTTTGGTCCCTCACTCGTTATGATCATGTTGCCAGTGCTTCGCGGGATCATGCCCGGTTCCTGTCCGGCCAAGGCACCCAGATAAAAGACCGCCGCGCCGAAGGTCATGGCCACCCGAGCGTGCATAACAGCGATCCTCCTCTTCACGGTCAGCTGCGCAACATTGTGCTGCCTGCGCTATCCCGCTCTGCCGTCGTCAATCGCACACACAAGTTCGCCGCGATTGCGGATGAGTTAGTTGCATCTGCGCCCAAGGGCGAGTGCTTCGACTTTGTGAAACAAGTTGCGATCCAGCTACCAATGCTGGTTATTGCCGATGTCCTGGGCGTGCCTGCAGATGACAGTCGCAAACTGGTCGGCTGGGCAAACCTAATGTCTGATGTGCGCGCCGAAAATGAAGTGCAAGCCAGCGCGCGGGGGCATTTATTCGATTATTTCCGCTGGCTGGTTGCCGAAAAACGCGAACGCCCTGCTGATGATGTCGCAAGCGCCCTCGCCGTGGCGCAGATTGGCAATGCACCGCTTCATGAAGAGGCGCTGGATGCGTTCTTCATGCTGCTCACAGTTGCGGGCAATGAAACAACGCGCTTTCTGCTGACCGGCGGCCTCGCCCAATTGCTCCGTCAACCTGAAGAAATGGCGCGACTGCGGGCGGACCCATCGCTGACGACCAAAATGATCGAAGAGATGTGCCGCTTTGTCTCGCCTGTCACGCACATGCGGCGGACGGCGGCCGAAGACATGGACTTGTTCGGAACGCGGATCAAAAAGGGCGCGAAAGTGATCCTCTGGTTTGCCAGCGCGAACCGAGATGAGCGGCAGTTCGCGAATCCGAACCAGCTAGTTATTGATCGCAGCCCTAACCCTCATGTCGGGTTTGGTATGGGCGCTCATTTCTGCGTTGGGGCTCATTTGGCAAGGTTGGAATCCAAATTATTCTTTGATGCCTTTCTGAAACACACGCGCACCGCCGAACTGTTAGAGGAGCCAGAACGTTTGCCCTCCAACTGGTTCACGGGGTGGACCGACATGAAGGTACGCTGGTCATGATCCTAGTGACAGGGGCCGCAAGCGGAATTGGCGCTGCTCTGTGCACGATCCTTGGTGACCAAGCGATTGGATTAGATCGCGTCGCTCCTATTAGGGGCTTATCCTGTGACTTGTCCGATCCCAGCGCCATTTTCGCTGCGGCTGCATCGATAAAAGGCCCACTTGACGGCATCGCCCATGTCGCCGGCCTCCCGGGCACATGGGATGCCGACACCATCATCGCCGTGAACACTCGCGCGCCTGCCGCTTTGACTGATGCGTTGCTATCCAAACTTAAAGACGGCGCCAGCATCGTGGCGGTATCCAGCGTCACAGCCCTGCGCTGCGACTGGACAGTCGCAGAACTCGACGCGCTGTTGGATTTTCGGGAACGGTCAGTCAGTAGCATGGACGGTACGCGGGCTTATGAATTGTCCAAAGCCGCCCTCAACCGTTGGCGCGAACGGACAGCAGCAGCGCTCCAGCCGCGCGGCATCCGCGTGACAACCGTCAGCCCCGGCCCGGTTGAAACCCCGATCTTCAAAGATTTTGAAAGCAGCATTGGCGCGGACAAGCTGGCCAATGCGGCCAAGCTGGTTGGGCGACACGGGCAACCGCAAGACATTGCGCAGGCGATTGCGTTCCTGCTGAGTGATGGCGCGCGCTGGATCAACGGCAGCGATGTAAAGGCAGACGGCGGCTATCATGCCATCCGCGCTGTGGCGGGGGCATAACGATATGCAACTGATCCTCGTCCGCCACGGCCAGCCAGACGTTCCCACCAGCGGCCACACTGGCAACCCGCCGCTAACGGAGCGCGGGCATGAGCAAGCGGCCCATGCGGCACGCGCGCTTGGCAAGGAGCGGATTGACCGCATCGTGTCGAGCGGGATGGTGCGCGCCGATGAAACCGCCGCTCCCTTGGCTGCGGCACTGGCGCAGCCGATCACGATCGTGCCCGATCTAGGCGAGATAGACCGGTGGGGCGGCGAATATGCCAGCATTGAAGCGATCCGGCACAAGGGCGCAGAGGAATGGGGCCGTTTCCTTGCCGGGCCGCTTGCTTATCTGGGCGTTGATCCTGAGAAGTTTCGGTCGGAAACGCTGGCGGGTTTTGCCTCCGTTCTGAACAGCGGTGAAGAAAAGACAGTGGCCATCTTCACCCACGGTTTTCCAATAAATCTGCTCCTTTCTCACGCGCTGGGATTGAAAGATGAAGCCCGCTTCGTGCCGTCTTACGGTTCCTTTACCCGGCTCGCAGGAAAGTCTCTCGATGCACTCACAGTCGTCAGCGTCAATGAAAGCGGACATATTCCGGAGGGCCTGAAATGACGCGGGATGCAACGATCATTGCCCTCAAATTGAAGGGGTTCATTCGTGCTGACACGCTGGGCGGCGCAGCATCATCGCTTATTGCAGACGGCCTAGTGGCAGAGTCTAAAATGGGTCTGCGCCTGACCCCTGCTGGTCGTGATGCGGCGTCTGCTGTGTGGGCAAGTGAACTTGCAGCGGCCAACGCCATTGCGCTTGAGGTTGTGTACGGCGATTTCAATGCGATCAATCCCGCGTTCAAGGCGCTTGTGACAGATTGGCAAATTCGGGACGGCAATCCCAATGATCACACCGACAAAAGCTATGACAGCGGCATCATATCGCGTCTGAGTGATGTGCATACACAGCTCTTGCCTGTCCTTGCTGCCGCCACTTCGCAAGTTCCCCGCATTGGCCATTATACCTCCGCATTTGAGACTGCGCTCACCCATTTGACGGCCGGCGAGACCCGCTGGATGGCCGCACCCATTATCGACAGTTATCACACGCTTTGGTTTGAGCTTCACGAGGAACTCATCCAGCTGACAGGCCGCACACGCGCCGCCGAAGCCGCAGCGGGGCATGCCGCATGACCTTTTTACCCCATAATCGCCTGCATCCAAGCAGGGTAGTGACTCGTTCGACATCAAGATCAAACACCAAAATCAAACACAGAGGAAATATCATGAACAGAGGGAATTCCATTCGCAGCCTGACGCTGGCATCGGCCTCCGCCGCAGCCTTGCTCGTCAGCCCAGCGTTCGCGCAAGAGGCCGAAGACACAGGCGGGCTTGCTGAAATTATCGTCACCGCGCAAAAACGGTCGGAGAATCTGCAAGACGTGCCAGCGGCCATTTCCGCGATTGATGGCAATGCCATGTTGGCCAAGGGCATTGTCGAAACGACTGACCTGATGGGCGCGCTGCCGAACCTTCAGGTGACTTCACCTTATGGCAAGACGCAGCCGAACTTCTCTCTGCGCGGCGTTGGTGTGGCGAATGAATTTTCCGCCTCCACGGCCTCTGCTGTCGGCGTCTATGTTGACGAAGTTTATCAAAGCTTCCGCGCCAGCCACGGTCAGCAGCTTTATGATCTGGAGCGCGTGGAAGTTCTGCGCGGCCCGCAAGGCACGCTTTACGGCCGCAACACAACGGGCGGTGCCATCAACTTCATCACCCGCAAGCCGTCGCTTCAGGGAACCAACGGGTTCATCACAGCAGGCTATGGCAACCGCAACACATTCGACATCGAAGGCGCATCAGAACTGACCTTTGCCGATGACCGCGCGGGCATCCGCTTTGCCGGCACCTACACAAAGGGCGATGGCTACACCCGCAATCCAGTCGATGGCCGGAAATATGGCGGACAAGACTCCGTGGCTGGTCGGATCAGCCTCCGGTTCAAGCCGTCTGAAACCATCGATATCAACCTGAAAGTTTATGCTGCCAAGAACGACGCGTTGCAGGATCTGCCCTACGGCATTGGCTATCTCGCCGGGCGCAGCAACGCTGGTGGCTATTCCCGCTTCGCGCCTCGCCCCGAACTGGGTGGCCGTTTGCTCAAGCAAAATGAAGTGCAGGCCGATACGGGAGGCACCTATTTCACGGCGTCCAAGGGCTTCTCGCTCAGCGTAGAAGCGGAATTGTCCGACAATCTGACGCTGACATCCATCACTGGCTTTGACCGCAGCGATTATCAGCTGTCACCTTTTGATTGCGATGGTTCGCCCATTGACATCTGCGCCATCCGCTACCGCAGCGACAGTGACAATTTCAACCAAGATCTCCGCCTGAACTATGACGGCGATAAGCTGAAAATCATCGGCGGGCTTTATTACGGCAAAGACACAATCGACACAGTCAACGAACCCGACTTCTTCGGCTTCCTGAAACCCATCTTGCTGGGCGCAGGGGTGCCCGGCGGGTTTAGCAATGTGCCCATCGCCGTTGGAAATTCGCTTGGCACTTTGCCAGCCTTCCTGTTCAACCCCGCCCTCACGCCAACAAGCCCGGGATATTGTGCGCCAATCGTCGTCAACCCGAATGGGTTGTTTGACGCACGGAGCTTGGTTGCGTTTCAAACTGACGTTGCGACGACCAACTCTGCTGGCGGAACAGCAGCTCAAGGCGCCTGTGCGGCGGCAGGCGCACCGCCCTTCATGCAGATTTTGGCGCGTCAACAATTCACGATCTCTCGGCCTTCGAGTGCTGTTTACGGCGAAGCTTCCTATGCGTTCAACGACAAGTTCAAGGTCACGCTCGGACTGCGTTACACATGGGACAAAGTGAAATATTCGAACGGGCGTTCGATTGTCTTTAACTTGGCCGAAACCGCGCCAGCAGCCAGCCTCGTTCCCTATAGCCGGCCGTTCAACCCGAACTTGCCAGCCGTCGCGCAAAAAACCAGCACCGGGCGTCTGACCGGACGGATTGTGGCTGATTACAAGTTTAGCGATGATATTTTAGGCTATATCAGTTACAGCCGGGGCTACCGGTCTGGCACTTACAATGGGCTGGCCTATCAGGACATCAGTCAAGTTTATTTTGTCGAGCCGGAAAAGGTCAACTCGTACGAAGGTGGTCTGAAAACGCGTTTCGCGGACAATAAAGTTCAGCTCAACCTCGCTGCATTTTATTATGACTATTCCAATCAGCAGATTGCTCAGGTTATCGGAGCGACATCCTTCCTGCGCAACGCAAAGGGACGGATGTACGGTGCCGAGGCGGAACTGGATGTAGCAGCATCGGACTCGCTCCGCTTTGATGCGTCGCTTGGGCTGCTCAATACCAAATATAAGGGCAATGCGATCAACGCCGCTGATCCGCGCAGCCTGACACTCAACATCAACGGCAACCCGTTCCCTAACGCGCCAAAGGTGACGTTTGCGGCGGGTGTTGAGTTTGACCTTTTCAAGGGCGATGACAGCGGGCTGACGATCCGGGCAGATGCGCAATATATGGGCAAATATTATTTCGACCCATTCAAGGATTACGGCCAAAGCCCCTGCGACAAGCCGCGCACGGGAACGCTTGTGTTGCAAGCCACATCAGAACTGGCGTGCGGCAATCCTGGATACTGGCTGTTCAACAGCCGGGCGACTTACAAGATCAACGACAAAGTCGCAGTCAGCATTTGGGGTAAGAATATTACAAACAAATTTTATTATGTTTACGGCCTGAACCTGAACGCATTTTATCAGGATTATCTGACGCGGGGTGCACCGCGCAGCTTTGGGATTGATGCGACGCTTAAATTCTAACGGCGCACACTCTCAAAGAAAGGATGGGCCCGTGCCAGGGGAAGGTACGGGCCCATTTTCGTGTTTAGCGCAGCAGGTTCATTACGCCCTGCTGGCTTTGATTGGCCTGCGCCAGCATCGCGGTGGAGGCCTGCGACAGGATCTGGGCTGATGCGAGCTTGGTCGATTCCACTGAGAAATCCGCATCTTCGATCCGTGATTTGGATTCTGACAAGTTGGTAACAGTCGATGTCAGATTGTTGACAGTGGCATCCAGCCGGTTCTGTGCCGCACCCAAAGTGGCGCGTTGCGTCGCTATCGTATCAATGGCGGTGCTGACCAAAGCCATAGCAGAGGATGCCCCCGCAACGGTCGACATATCCACTGCGTTGACGCCCAGGCCAGTCGCATTCAACGCTGAAAATGCAATTGCGACTGTCTGCCCGGTGTCGACACCAGTTTGAATATCGAATGTTCTCGCCGCATTGAACAGGTTTGTGCCGTTGAAATCAGTTCGTCCGGCGATATCGCCAATTTGGCCGATCAAGGCTGTGACTTCTGTCTGGATCGCTGCACGATCAGAGGCCGCCGTCGTTCCATTTGCTGCCTGAACCGACAATTCGCGCATCCGCACAAGGATATTGGATACTTCGCCCATTGCGCCTTCGGCAGTTTGCGCCAGCGAGATACCGTCATTGGCATTACGAATGGCCTGATTAAGACCGCGCACCTTGGCGTCCATGCGAGTGGCGATGGCGAGGCCAGCAGCGTCATCTTTCGCGCTGTTGATCCGCTTGCCACTCGACAGGCGTTCCATGGCGGTGCCCAGCATATTGTTGGCGACGCGAGAGCTATTCTGGGCGCGAAGTGCACTTACGTTTGTGTTGATTACGGTCATATCTAATCCTTCATGAAGCAAAATTGCTTGGGGTGGGCAGCCCGTTCAGCAAGAGCAGCCTCAGGCAGGGAAACGGCAACGGGGCCAAGAGGTTTAGCGGTTCATGAAACGTCATGTTTCTGACAGTGAACCATCTGGCACTCCCTAGGTCATGTGAAAGTCCCAGAAATGCAGGCCATTCGCCCAATTGGCACAGGCTTTGCTTGACCATTCGTGCGCGCTCTTTTCGGGTTGCGGGGAACAGGAAATAGGCCAAGCATGTCGGGAATAGAGTCCAGTCGGTTGCTGCAATTGCGCACGACGATCCTCAACCAGAATAGCGCGCTGCAAAGGGCAGCTGGCAATCCAACGGCCCCCATTGCTGAGAGCGGTCCGCCATCATTTGACAAAACGCTGATTGATGCTGTTCAGGCCGTTAACGCACAACAGACCAAAGCCAGCGAAGCCTCTGCCGCCTATGACCGCGGCACGACGACTGATATTGTGAGCGTAATGGTGGAACGGCAAAAGGCCTCCATTGGTTTTGAAGCCACGCTGCAAGTCCGCAACAAGCTGCTGTCCGCCTACCGCGACATCATGAATATGCCGGTATAACGAGGTGAGCAATTTAGAACTTATCTCTGCGCCAGCGCCTGCGTCGTCCGCCACACAATCGGTGCGCGCATTTTTCGCACAACCAGCTATTCAGAAATCGCTGCCTACGCTGGGTGGTGTCAGCGCATTGGCGCTTGCTGGCCTTGCATGGTGGGCGTTCCAAACGCCAGCACAGCGCCCGGTTTTTGAAGGCCTGGCGGATGCCGATAAAGGCGCTGTGATTGATGCGCTACGCACCGCTGGCATCGCCACTCAAGTCAACAGCGCGAGCGGTGCCGTCGAAGTGGCCGAAAGCGAAGTCCATAGCGCGCGGATTACGCTCGCCAGCCTTGGCCTGCCCAAAGCTGCGCCAGCCGGCGATGCGCTGATCAGTACCATCCCGATGGGATCAAGCCGTGCCGTTGAAGGTGAAACTCTGCGCGGCGCCCGCGAAGCTGACCTTGCCCGGACCATCGAAGCCATTGACGCAGTCAAAGTTGCGCGCATTCATTTGGCCTCTGCCGAAGCCAGCCCCTTTGTGCGTGATACTGTCCCTCCAGCAGCTTCGGTGATGCTCACACTGGAGGGCGGTCGCAGTTTGTCAGAAGCACAAGTGCGCGCGATCCGACATCTGGTGGCGTCGTCAGTAACAGGGCTTGCCCCTACTCAAGTTTCAATTGTTGACCAATCAGGGCAGCTTTTATCGCAGGAGGAAGGCAACGGCGCAGGCGCGAACTTCCAATTACAAGTCGCCACAGAGGAACGATACCGGCAGGCTCTAGCAACGCTGCTGAGCCCCGTCGTTGGTGTTGGCAATTACACAGCCGAAGTCAGCGCGCTCATGAGTGCCTCCGAAAGCCAATCCACGCGGGAAACTTTCCCGAAGGACGACCGCGCGTTGATCGCTGAACAAGGCAATAAATCGTCAACGTCATCTGAAGCCCCTGTGGCCATGGGCATCCCAGGTGCGCTGTCCAATCAGCCGCCGCCGCCATCGCAACTGACGCAGCAGCCACCCGCTGCACCAGCGCCAGCATCTGCCCAAGCAGAGGGAAATTCCAACGAAACATTCTCCCGCAGCTTCACTGTCGGGCGCGAAGTCTCCGTTACTCACCAACCTCAAGGGCAGTTAAAGCGGTTGAGCATTGCAGTGGCTGTGCGCGACTTGTCGCCCAAGAAGCCGCGAACCAAAGCCGAACTGGCCTCCATCGAAGCACTGGTGAAAGGCGCTGTCGGATTTGACGCTGCGCGCGGCGATGTCGTGATCGTCAATTTCCGTCCCTTTGCCACTGTAGAGGATGTTCCTGTTGCGTGGTGGGATAATCCACTTGCTTTGCCTCTCTTGCGTCAAGTCGGCGGCTTGATTGCGGCGCTATTGGTGCTGTTCTTCATCGGCCACCCTCTTCTTCGCGCTCTGAAAGACCGCGCCAATCGCCCTGCACCAGAAGGCAATGTGATGGCAATCGCTGGCCCAGAACTCACGCTGGACCGTGACCAAGTAACCCTCGACATGATCGAAAAGGCTCCCAGCTACGAGGTCCGCGCGCAGTTGGTGCGCAGCTACGTGCAGCAGGACCGGCAAAAAGCGGGCCTTGTTGTTCAGCAGTTGATGGGGGCCAATCGTGGGCGTTGACCTTCTCCCGCCTCCCCAAGTGGACGGTGCTACAGCCGCAGCGATCTTGCTGATGCTGCTGAGCGACGATGACGCTGCGGGAATATTGCAGGGCTTGGAGCCTGACCAGATCAAGACAATAGGCCAGACGATGTTCAAGGTTGCCGATGCCAGTGAACCGACCGTTGAGGCGGCGCTGGATATGTTCGTGGATGGGTGTCGCGGCGTTTCTGCCCTGTCGATTGGAGCAGAACCCCGCATCCGTACCGTGATGACACAGGCGCTCGGCAATGTGCGGGCCAACAACATATTGTCTGAAATTGCCCCACAAAGTAGTGCCTCCGCGCTGGAAATACTCCGCTGGATGGAGGTTCCGGCTTTGTCCGCCATCCTGAAGACGGAGCATCCCCAAGTATGTGCGCTGCTGTTGGCCGTCCTCAGGCCGGAGGTTGCCGCTGAAGCACTGGTCGGAATTACTGATGAGGCCCTGGTAGATTTGCTCACACGCGCGGCGCGCCTGACGTCAGTTGGCAGCGCTGCTATTAGCGATTTGGAACAAATTCTCGCGGCTTGCGCGCAACCAGACGAAAGCACACCGCCATTCAAATTGGGCGGACAAGGCGATGCCGCTCGCATCGTCAACAAAATGAAGCGCGACGCCGGACAGCGCATTCTGAAATCTATCAAGAAGAAGGACCGTGTGCTGGGCCAAGCGATTGAAGATGAGATGTTCATCTTCGATAATTTGAACGATCTGGATGATAAAACGCTTGGTATCATCCTCCGCGCAGTCGAGGCAGCGACACTCACACTGGCGCTTAAAGGTACTGACCCTGCGCTCGCGGAGCGCATGTTTGGTTGCATGTCGGCCCGCGCCGCCCAATCAATCCGCGACGAAATGGCTGAAGGTGGCCCCACCAAACGGGCAGATGTGGACGATGCGCAGAAGCAAATCATCCTAATCACTCGCAAATTGGCCGAAGAAGGCACGGTCATGCTCGGCGGCGGCGGTGATGACTATGTCTGACGCTCTTGCACGCCGCGTTGAAATTGGCGAGCTTCGCACGGTCTCCTCGGGGTTCCGTCCACTCACCATGGTCACGCGCCCATCGGTTGAACGCCCTGCGGTCGCTGATGACCTTTACCAGCGCGGCTTCGAGGCCGGATCAGCCACAGCCGCTCAGGTCTTTGAAACTGAGCGGACGCGGCTGATAGAATTGTTTGAATCTTGCCAAGCCCTGGAGTGCGAGTCCAGCGACGAGCTGGCATCGCTGATTGCAGAAACAGTATTGCAGTTGGTGACAACAATCGTTGGGAAGGGTGCGGTCAACGCCGATCTTCTCCTCGCCCGCGCCAAATGCGCTGCTGCTCTGATCGCCAAAGCGGATGGAGAACGGACACTTCACATGCACCCCGATGATTTGCCTGTTATCGAAGGCGCCGCACTCCCTCTCAAACTTGTCGCCGATGAGAGCATGACGCGCGGTTCCGTGCGCATATGCTGCTCAACCGGTTGGGTGGAGGACGGCACATCGGTGTTCCTTGATGCCCTTCGCACGGAACTGGATCTACCATGAGTGGGCGGCTGATGATGTCTGCCCGCGCAGCCCTGAGCTCACTTAAGGGATTCCCACCACCGCCGCGCCGTGTCGGTCGGCTGGCCGCTCACGGTGGGTTGATGCTGGAAGCGGAAGGCTTTCCCTATCCGATTGGCACGACTGTGCGCATTGGTTCGATCAGTGGTGAAGTCGTTGGATTTCGGGGGGATCGCAGCTTAATCCTGCCGTTCAGCAATGACGCCGCACTTTCGGTTGGCAACCGCGTAGAGGCAGAGGGCCACGGCGGCCTCGCCCAGTGCGGCCCTGCTTTGCTTGGTCGCGTAATTGATGCGCACGGCGCTCCCTTGGATGGAAATGGCCCTATTCGTAGCCGGATCACTTGGCCCCTTACAGGTGAACGCACAAACCCTCTGCGGCGCTCCCGCGTGGTCGCCCCCCTCGACATTGGTGTGCGATCAATCAACGCTTTGCTCACCGTAGGTGTCGGGCAGCGGGTGGCGATCATCGCTGGCTCTGGCGTCGGCAAATCGGTGCTGATGGGCCAGATGATTGGCGGCGTCGATGCCGACGTCATCGTCGTCGGCCTGATCGGTGAGCGCAGCCGCGAAGTCAGCGATTTCGTCGAAACCAAAATCACGCCCGATCTGCGCCACAAGACTGTTGTTGTTGCCGTGCCAGCAGATCATCCTCCTCTTCTTCGTCTCCGCGCCGCAATGCGCGCAACCGCCATTGCCGAACAATATCGCAGCGAGGGCAAACGTGTTTTCTTGCTGATCGACAGCCTGACCCGCGTCGCCCATGCCCAGCGTGAAATTGGCTTGGCGCTCGGCGAACCGCCGACGATGAAAGGCTATCCTCCATCGGCGATGGGCATGATACCCCGTCTTGTCGAACGGGCTGGTGCCGACCGCGTGACAGGCGGATCAATTACCGCCGTTTATACGGTTCTGGCCGATGGCGGCGACACCGAAGATCCTGTGGTCGATTCCGCGCGGGCGATTGTCGACGGGCATATCATCCTGTCTCGCTCGATGGCGGAACAAGGCGTCTATCCTGCGATTGATCTCTCCCGCTCTCTTTCGCGCACGATGGTGGATGTGGTGCCAGGCGAGGTGCAGGCCGCCGCTAACCGGTTCCGTCAGCTATGGTCGACCTATCAGGATAACCGCGATCTCCTGCTGATGGGGGCTTATGCTCCTGGCAATGACGCAGTACTGGACGAAGCCATTGGACGTCGCGACGATATGCTCAGCTTCATCCGCCAATCCGCCAAAGAGCGTGTTGGGATTGACGCCTCGCACAGCCAGTTAATCAAGGGGTTTAGCGCATGAGCGTCGCCCACCGGCGCGAGCGGATCGCACACATTCGGAGCCTCGAACATCGCGCAGCTACCGCGCGGACTGCAATCGCGCAGGCAGCAGTCGTGAACCTAACCCGCGTGTCGACCCGTATCGCTGCCCTACAGTCCGGCTTATCCGCAACGGTTGGAGAGGCGAACGGCCAATCGCTCAAAGCACGCTCCGAAATGGCGGCGCGATTGAACGCGGCGCAAACGGGACTTTTGCATCCTCTGCAACAGGCGCTCACCGTCGTTGAAGGGCGCGCAGCGGAGCAAAGAGCAGCGCATCAACGTGAGGATAGTGCCGCCAAACTTCATGTCCAAGCCGTGAAGACGGCCGAGAAAGAGGCAGCCCTTCGCGCCGACGCCAATCGGCCATTTCGCAAGCTCAATATTCATCTTGGAGACGCGCCATGATCGCATCCGCCCTGACTCTGCCACCTCCCCTGCCGATGCCTCTGCATTTGACGCCTTTGCTCCTGATCCCAACGGCTCCAGCGGCGGAAGCTGCACCTTCGGTTTTCGCTTTGCCAATTGTCATGGACCCGGTGCTACCGCCGTTAGCAGAGGCGCAAGTTGAGGAGGAAGAGGTAGAACTCTCGGAACTAACACCCGATGGGCAGCCTCCTCTCCCGCCGATGATTATGCTTATGTTGGGCGGCAACGCTTCGGTCCAAACGCCAAAAGAAGCTGCGCCAAAGCCGTTGGAGGCGAAGATGGACGCAGTGCCGGTTGGAACCACTGGCGCACTTGCCCCCATTCTATTGAGTGCTTCATCGCCGTCCGCGCCTCTGGCCCCGGAAAGCGCGCCAAAGCCATTGCCGTCCACAGATGCGGCATTGGATCAGATGTCGGCATGGGCTGCCGAAACAGAAGAATTGGGCACCTTGTCCCAAGATATTGCGGCGCTTTCCAGCCCGTCACGTCGCATCGCATTTCGGATGGAAGGCGCGCAGCTCGGGATGCTTGATGTGCGGCTGCAAACTTCAGACGCAGGCGTATCAGTCGGCTTTCGCACCGAAACTGAGCAAAGCCGCGCCGCCATTGCGCAAGCGCAGCCGCGCTTGGTTGAAGACCTTCGCGCGACGGGCATTCGCGTCAGTGACACTCAAGTTTCAACTGATGCAGGCACATCGCAGCGGGAGCGGCCTGCTGAGCCGCAACCGCCTCAATTGATTGAGGTCGCGCTGCTACCGTCAGATCAATCTCCACCCTCCTCCACCCCACCCTCCCCCACCAAGGCCGCTCCCGGCCGCTTTGCCTGAACCCAGAAAGTATAGTCATGTCCAAAAAAGAACCAGAAACCGAAACAGACACCCCAGTAAAGCCCAAAGGTAAGGCCAAGAAAATCCTGATGATGGGCATTGGAACCTGCGTGCTGCTCGGCGCGGGTGGAGGTGCCGGCATCTACGCATCTAGCCATTTTCTACCAGCTACAAATGCGGTCAAAGAAGATCCTAATCAGCCCAAGCTGGTTGAACGAAGCGACGAGCCTTCAGCACCCGCTGCAGAAGGCGAAGACGGTGCAACGGCGTCCCTGAAAGTCGGAACCGTCGCCGTAAAAGATGACAAAGCGCGCGTTGACCCCAGGAAGTTTGAGATCACTTATTTCCCCGTTGAACAGGCCTTTACCGCCAATCTGGCCGATGGCAGCGGTTTTGTGCAAATGGGCCTGAGCCTATCAACCTATTATGACGGCAAAGTTATTGCCAACATCCAGCGGCAGATTGTGCCCATCCGCTCCGCTGTGTTGATGATCCTGTCTGAACAAGACCCCGGGGTCGTGTCCACGCCCGCAGGTAAGCAGATGCTGCAACGACAATTGACCAAAGCGATCAATAGCGTCCTGCGCCAGAAAGAAGGCTTTGGCGGCATTGATAATGTCTATTTCACAAGTCTGGTGATCCAATGAGCGGTTCGGCCAAATTCGTCTCCTTGGTTCGCGAGCGTGCCAAGCAGTCAGAGGCCTTTCCCGGCATCGTCCGCATTGGTGACCGGTTGGCGCGCGGCATGGCGGCTGTCTTCGGCCATGACTGCACTGTGGTGCCTGAGGCTCTAACAGTTGCAACGGTCAATGACTGGCGATCAGCCCAAACCAGCGGCACGCTGTTGGCGCGGATCAAACTGCACCCGTTGAACGGCGCTGTCACTTTCGCGGTTCCGCTCGCCCTGATGATGCAGTTGGTTGACCTTCACTACGGCGGCACGGGCGATGTCACTGAAACTCGTGACAAAGCGTCGGCAGCCGAAGACTTGCTTTTCTCTCGCCTCGCCGAACAATTCAAAAGCCTCATCTCCCCGGCTTGGATAGACATATTGCCCCTTACGCCAGAGCTTATGCCTATCGGTGGGCCAGCCCCGTTAGGCGCGGACGCAAGCCAGATTGCAGTGCAGCCGTTGTCCGTTCGCGTGGGCGCGCGTCTTCATCAGGCGGCCTGCCTCTACCCGCTCCCACTGCTGCGCGCCGTCCCGCAGCTGTTGAACTCAACCGAGCTGAGCGAAGACGATGAAAATCGCGCAGACCCAGTTTGGCAGGGACGACTGGCCAACGCAGTCATGAATGTTCGCCTGCCCGTGAGGACAATTTTCGCGAGGCCTGAACTGCCGCTGTCACAACTCATGTCGCTGATGCCCGGTGACATCATCCCCATCTGCCTGCCCAACCATTTGCCCGTCACCGTTTCTGGCCGACATTTCGCGCACGGCACAGTGGGCGAAACCGGCGGTCGCGCAGCCATTAAAATAGACCGCATCGAAGAAGGATTTGCAGCGTGAGTGATATGACAGAAGCACCCGTCCAAGACCGCGCGCCTGCCCGGCCCGATCATAATTTTGATCTGCTATCCGGCATCTCTCTGCGCGTCTCAGTCGAAGTCGGGTCGGCATCCATGAAATTGTCGGATTTGCTCAACCTTGCCGAAGGCAGCGTGGTGGAGCTGGACCGTCAAGCCAACGACTTGCTTGATATATTCGCCAATGGCACCCTGATTGCACGCGGCGAAATTGTGAATGTCGACACGCGCTACGGCATCCGGGTGGTAGAAATTGTCAACCCCGAACGCGGCCTCGGCCCGATTGAAAGGCGTGGATGATGCTTGAGTATTTTCTCCGCCTCGCCATTTTACTGCCTTTGTTGGGTGGCCTCATCTGGGGGTCACTCTGGATGTGGCGACGGGTGCAGATGGGCTTACCCGTCCAGCCCGCGCGTGACCGCGCCGCGCGCGTTGTCGATGTGGTTCCGATGGGGGCCGGCACGAAGCTAGCCGTTATCCGCTTTGACAACCGCGATGTCCTAATTGCAATTGCGCG
Organism: Sphingomonadales bacterium; assembly: GCA_031376385.1. GTDB lineage: Bacteria > Pseudomonadota > Alphaproteobacteria > Sphingomonadales > Sphingomonadaceae > Aquisediminimonas. The sequence goes on along the minus strand of JANMDQ010000023.1, from coordinate 404,049 downwards.
CGGGCAAGTCTCGCTTCTGTCCCAATCTAATGGCCTCTCCCGGTCCAGTGAGGAGGCCATCGATGTTTGATCTCATCGCCACAGCCGCCACGACTGCCCAAACGTCCAGCATTGGGTTGGAGCGCGCCATGCAGGCCGTGTCTGGCTCCGGCCAGCCGCTATCGCTTTCGTTGCAAATCCTTTTGCTGATGAGCTTGCTGACGGTATTGCCGTCGCTCATCTTGATGATGACCAGCTTCACGCGGATCATCATTGTACTTTCCATCCTGCGCCAGGCGCTTGGATTGCAACAGACACCGCCCAATCAGGTGCTTGTGGGGCTAAGCCTATTCCTGTCGCTTTTCATCATGCAGCCGGTCTTGTCTGACATTAATCGCGCTGCGCTAGAGCCTTACGGCAAAGACGAAATCACAATTGAAGTCGCGATCACCCGTGCCGGCGCGTCGCTCCACGGCTTCATGATGAAACAGACCCGGGAGACAGACCTTGCGCTGTTCGCGGGCATAGCCAAGGCGCCGAAGTTCAAATCGCCCGATGCGGTGCCATTCTCAATCCTCCTTCCTGCCTTTGTGACAAGCGAACTCAAAACCGCGTTCCAAATTGGGTTCCTCATCTTCCTCCCCTTCCTCGTGGTGGATCTAATTGTGGCGTCAGCATTGATGTCGCTCGGTATGATGATGCTGTCCCCCACAATCATCTCCATGCCGTTTAAGCTGTTGCTCTTCGTTCTGGTTGACGGCTGGGCACTCACCATGGGGTCTCTTGCGGCCTCCTTTGGGGGCGGATGATGGGCGCGGACGAATTTATCGGCATTGCTCAGCAGGCGCTGTGGGTGCTGGCTCTTGGTGCCGCGCCGATCCTTATTCCAGCACTTGCTGCGGGTGTGTTGCTTGGCATGGTGCAAGCCGCGACATCAATCAATGAAGCCACGGTCAGCTTTGTGCCAAAGCTGCTGATTGTCGCTGTCTGCCTCGCGGTATTTGGCAGCACGATCATGGTGCTGCTGACGGATTTTACGCGTGATATGTTTGCGCTAATCCCCCAAGTCACCCAGTGATCCAATCGGTGATACCCGTCGGACTTGCAGGGCTGGAACAAAGCCTGCTGCTGTGGATGATCGCCATGATCCGCCCCGGCGCAGCCTTTATCGCGGCCCCAATTTTCGGTGCGCCTCAGGTGCCAGTGCAGTTGCGTCTGATCATTGCACTGGCCACTGGCGTTCCCTCCGCTGGGCTTTCCGGTTTGGCCTTGCCGCCCGAAGGCATCGTCTCCGTCGCAGGCGTTTTGATGATCATCAGCGAAGTGGTAATTGGCATCGCCATCGGTTTTGCCGTTCAAACTGGGTTCGCTGCAACGCTGATCGCAGGCGAAGCGATCAGCAACGCGATGGGCATTGGCTTTGCCGCAATGGCCAACCCAATGACGGGACAGTCCAGCCCCGCGATTGGCCAATTCCTCTCAATGCTTGCAACTTTTCTCTTCCTTGCCAGCAACGGGCATTTGATGCTCGTCCAGACGATTGTTGAAAGTTACGCCACAATGGCACCGGGCCAAAGCTGGCTATCGACTGCTGCCCTGCTGGGCCTTGCTAAACTCGGCAGTTCGATGTTTGCGGCAGGCATTGCCATTGCCTTACCGGTCGGTTTCGCGATGGTACTGGTTCAAATTGTTATGGGGATGGTTGCAAGGTCAGCCCCGGCGCTGAATCTTTTCTCAGTTGGAATGCCAGCAGCGTTGCTGGCAGGGGTTGTGTTGCTTGCGATGGCGACGCCAGTTTTATCTGACTCGATCATGGCCGCGATGGATGGAAGTTTGAAGGCTGCACAGGAGGTCGCCCGTGGCAGATGAAGCCGACCAAGACCAAAAGACAGAAGCCCCTACTCCCAAAAAGCGGGCGGATGCTGAAAAACAAGGGGACATCCTGCAATCGAAAGAACTGGGTGCTGCTTTTTCAATGATCGCAGGCGTCTTATGGCTTGCCCTTTGCGGCCCCATGATCCTTTCTGCTTCGCGCCAGGTCCTTACCCAGGGTCTGGACCTAAGCGCTTCTGAAATCGACAATTTTGAACCCTTCCGTGCACTGACAGACTTGATCTGGGTTGCGGCATTCCCCGTCGTGCTGTTGTTCGGGTTCAGCTTGATCGCGGCCATCGCGTCTGCCGCTGGCCTTGGATCGCTTGGGTTTAGAACCAGCGCCATGGCGTTTAAAGCCAGCCGTATCAATCCGGTGAGCGGGCTGAAACGGATGTTTGGCAGTCACGGCCTGGTCGAACTGGCGAAAGCACTCGCGAAGACAATACTGCTCGGATGGATTGGATATATAATCCTGTCCTCAAGCATAAGGCCGCTATTTGGACTTTCGGGGCAGCCTATGGAGGCTGCAACAGCCAGTATGGGGGCCATGATCCTGTCGGGCATCGCCATGCTCGTTGGCGGGTTCGCAGTTATCGCCGGTATTGATGTTCCGGTGCAATTGATCCGCCGCGCGGCCCGCCTGCGCATGACCAAGCAGGATGTGAAACAGGAAATGCGCGAATCCGACGGGTCACCAGAATTGAAACAAGCTTTGCGACAACGCCAGCATGACATTGCCATGAATAGCGCGCGTAAGGCCGTGCAGGATGCGACAGTCATCCTCACCAACCCAACCCATTTTGCCATTGCCCTCCGCTATGATCCTGTGCGCGACCGGGCGCCGATTGTCGTGGCGCGGGGACGCGGGGAAACCGCACAAGCGATCAAGGCATTGGCGAAGGAACAGCGGGTGCCGACCCTCGAATATCCGCAATTGACCCGGGGCATCTATTTCACATCGCGTGCGGGTCAGCCGATTGCCGAAGATCTGTATGTCGCCGTTGCCACCGTGTTAGGATTTGTCTTCCGCCTTGAAGAAGCGTTAGCGGCGGGTGGGGCTCAACCGGATGTCGATGTGCCCGTGACAAAGCGGTTTGACGAATTCGGCAGCGCCCAGGCTTAACAAGGCGCCGGGTTTGCCGTTCTTCCCAATGAAGGAACCAAACCATGATAAGTTCAATTGCCCAAAGCCTAGGTGCAGGGTCCGGTATCGATACACGCAGTCTTGTCCAAGATCTGGCCAATGCATCCCGCGCGCCAAAAGCCGAATTATTCGACACGCGCGCTAGGGCCGTGCAATCCAAGATCAGTGCCGTGGCACAGGCGCGGTCAGATTTGGAGAGTTTCGCCAATTCCCTATCAGACTTGGTTTCGGGCGGCACGATCCAAACTCAGCCGAGCAGTTCGAATGCGGCCATTGTGACCGCGACTGCCAGCCCCGGAACGCGGTTGAGCGGATTTGCCGGAGAGATCATCGTCAACCAGATTGCCAAGTCACAAACGGTTTCCTCTGCTTTTGTGACAACTGATGCCGCGCCAGTTGGCCAGGGGGCATTAACGCTCACTGTCGGCGGGCAGGATTTTGCAATCGCTATAGGTGCCGGTAATAACAGCCTTGCCGGCCTTGCCGCTGCAATCAATGGTGCGGGCAGCGGTGTGACGGCGGCAGTGCGCACCGACAACAATGGCGCACGACTGATTTTGAAAGGCGAAACGGGCGCGGCGAAAGCCTTCACCCTGACGCAAACCAGTGGCGATCCAGCACTTTCTATATTCACCTATCCCAATGTCACCATGACGCTTGGCCAGGCAGCTCAGGACGCAAGTTTTGCGGTGGACGGCATCGCCTACACCAGAGGCAGCAATAGCTTTTCAGATGTCATCCCGGGCATCAGCTTTGCACTGAAAAAGGCCGCACCCGGCGAAGCTATATCTCTGTCAGGCGAGCGTCCCACTGCGCTCATACGCCAGACACTTGGGGATTTTGTCTCCGTGTTTAACACACTGAAACGCAACATTGCTTCAGCGCGCACGGCAACAGGCGGAGACGGAGGGCTGCGTTCGCTTGATTTGCAACTCAGTGCGCTGATTGACACGGCCATCACCAGCGACCCCGCGATCAACAGCATGTCTGACCTTGGCATCACCACCAACCGCGATGGCAGTATCAGCCTGAATGCCACGCGGCTGGAGGCAGCGTTGCTGGCGGACCCGGACGCAGTAGAGGCCCTTTTTTCCCCCACGCGTGACGCGGCGCATACAGTGATAAGCGACCCCGGCATTGCAGCGTCCCTCAAAGCCTTGAGCGACAAAGTAACAGGCTCCGGCGGTGCGCTCGACGGCCTGAAAAAGCGGTTGGAAAAGGAAACTGCGGACCTGACCAAAAACCGAACACGGATGGAAGAGCGGGAGACCGTCTATAAAACACGCCTTGAACGCCAATTCGGAACGATGGACGCTCGCATCGCGGGCCTGCGCGCGACGCAATCCTATCTTGAACAACAGATTAAACTCTGGTCGAATAGTGGATCATAAGGTCAGTGCCACTTTCCTATCCCACTCGGTCAGCTCTGCGTCACTACCAAGACCTTGCTCTTTCTTCGCGACTGGAGGCAGCGACGCCGCACGAGCTTGTCAATTTGCTCTACGAAGAATTGCTCGTTGCGTTGGACGTGCTGAAAGCATCCATGGGCAGTCGCAACAGCGCCGCGCGTGCCGCCTCAATCTTGGTGTCGCTGGAGGCAAGCCTGGATTTTGAACAAGGCGGACAATTGGCGCGAACGCTGGCGGGTATTTACCGGGCGATGCAGGCCGAACTCACTCTTGTGATGCGCCATCAAGATATCGGCCGCTTAGGCGTCCTCCGAGAAGGCGTCGTTGATCTGTTTCAGGCGTGGCGGCAAATTCGGTAGGGCGGGACGTCTCTAACTCTTGGTAAGGCGATCCCGCAGCTTGTCCATAGCCGCTTTTTTGATCTGGCAGACACGCGCCGCGCCGACATTCAGCACGGCTCCGATTTCATCTAGGTTCAGTTCCTCAACAAAATAGAGCTGCAACACCATCCCCTCGCGCTCACTCAGCGCGGCAATTTCGCGGGCTAAGGCTTCTGTTTCCTCCCGTCGCTCCAACTGAGTGTCAGCAGCATCGGCACCGTCGGCAAAGCCCAAATCCTGATCGGAATAGACTTCCTCAATGGAATCCTGCTGCAGGGGCTGAGTTGTGGCCACCAATGCGAAATAGGCGTCTGGTTCCAAATCCATCGCCCCCGCCATTTCGGCGTCAGTGGCGTGGCGGCCGAGGCGGCTTTCCAATTCTCCGCGCGCCTGTGCCAATTTCCGGCGGTTGGCGCTGCCGGATCTGGCCATGCGGGATTCGCGGCGCAGATGATCGATCATCGCCCCGCGTGCCCGCGTGGCAGCATAATGGGAAAAGGCAACGCCGCGATCCTCAAATGTCCGCGCGGCCTCAACCAGCGCCACCATGCCAATTTGCACAAGGTCATCCACTTCAATCGCCGATGACATACGCGAATGGACCGCCCATGCGACCCGGCGGACAAGGGCTGCGTGAGTGCGCACCATGGCTTCTGTATCAAGGCCAGCGCCTCGGCGGGTGTAGGTGGGCGCGGTGTCGCTCAGCAACGCATGGGCCATCAATTTTCTCCAGGAGAGTGGGGCAAATGATCGGGGGACAGCAGGGCCGGCGGCTCCACTTCGCTCCCCACAACAGCAATCACATCGACTGCCTTGGTTTCGGGAATTTCGAGGAAGGACAGCACTGGCACTTCGGATAAATGCGCACGCAGCAGCCGAGCGACAGCGGCGCGGCAGCCGGGCGGCGTGAGGATTGCCACGGCCCGCGCGGCCATCAATTCGGGCTGTACAGCGTCACTGATCGCCGTCACGATCCGGCGCGACAGCGCAGGTTCAAACGGCCACATCGCGCCTGGCCCTGCCGCAACGGATTGCACCAGCAATCCTTCTAAATCCGGGGCAAAAGTGATGACGGGCAAAGGCATTCGCCCCGGCACAATCGTCTGCACGATCAGAGCGCCAATTTCCTGCCGCACGCCTTCAACCAAAGCGACTGGATCAAGGCCCTGCGGCGCAAGCGTCACTAAGGCCTCAGCAATCTGACGAAAATCACGTAAGGGAACACGTTCACCCAGCAGCGCGCGGCAAACACCAGTGATGGTCGCTAGTGAATATGGCTGCGGCGTGAGGCCCTGCGCCAATTGCGGATAAGAAGCCCGCAGCGCATCGACCATGGCCTGGCCATCATCAAGGCCAAAGAGCGTGGCCGCACTGCTGGCGATACTGGTGTTCAAATGCGTCGCGATAACCGTTGGCGCGTCGACCACAGTATAGCCTGCAACAATGGCGTCTGCGCGCTTTCCCTCAGCGATCCAAATCGCGTCCAGCCCAAAGCTTGGATCTTTGACAGGGCGCCCCTCAATCGCGTCGGGATTATCGCCCGCGTCGAGCGCCAACAGTTCGGCTGGCCAAACCTCATCATCACCCAGCATCATGCCGGAAATCATGATCTGATATTGGTTCGCCGATAGCGCGAGGTTATCCTTCACTCGGACGAGCGGCAGGACAAATCCCAAATCACGCGACACTTGTTTGCGGATGCCTGTGATCCGCCCCATCAGCGGCGCACCTTTGCGTTCATCCACCAAATCAATGAGGCCGTATCCCAGCTCCAGCGTAATTGGTGCGCTGTCTGTAACGTCAGTCCATGATATGCTGTGCAGCGGTTCTGCTGGCACAAGTTCGGGAATGGCAACAGCGTCCGCATTTTGGCGCTGCTTCAACCGCCAGCAATAAAATCCAATCAGCGCCGCTGCAGGCAGCAAAACGAAATGCGGCATACCGGGCATGATGCCAAGCAACCCCATGATGACCGCGACTGGCACCCAAGCCCGCAAGTGCGCGAACTGGGATGATATTTGGCCCGACAGATCAAGCGGAGACGTGACACGCGTAACGATCGACGCTGCGGCAATAGAGAGTAAAAGGGCTGGCACCTGAGCCACCAGCCCGTCCCCAATCGCAAGCTGAATATAGGTTTCAGCCGCTTCACCCAGGCTCAGTCCGTGACTGATGACGCCAAGCAACAACCCACCGAAGATGTTTACGAACAGGATCAGGACTGCGGCAATCGCATCGCCTTTGACGAATTTGGATGCACCATCCATTGATCCGTAGAAGTCAGCTTCTGTTGAAACTTCAATCCGCCGTGCCTTGGCTTCATCAGGCGTCATCAGGCCTGCATTGAGGTCAGCATCAATTGCCATTTGCTTGCCGGGCAAAGCATCGAGCGTGAAGCGCGCGGAAACTTCAGAAACGCGGCCTGCGCCTTTGGTAATCACCACAAGGTTGATGATCATCAGAACCGCAAACACAAATATGCCGACGATATAATTGCCGCCAATGATGAAGCTGCCAAAGGCTTCAATCACATGGCCTGCCGATCCCGGCCCTTTATGCCCCTCAACCAAAACCACCCGCGTCGATGCGACGTTGAGGGCCAGACGAAAAAGCGTGGCGAGCAAAAGCACAGTTGGAAACGCTGAAAAATCGAGCGGCTTAGCAGCGTTCATGGCGACCATCAGGACAGCCAATGAAATAACGATATTGGCGATAAAGCCCATGTCCAACACCAAGGCTGGCACTGGCACAATCATCAACATGACAAGCATGAGGATCGCCATGGGCAGGACGCCGCCACGAATGACAGTCATCCAGACAGACCAATTGATCATGCGCATCATAGCCCGCGATCCGCTGCCACACGGGCATAGGCAGACTGCGCAAACGCGAGCGAGAGCCTGCCGGGCATGGCCGTAATCTCTTGCATCGCCAAAGCGCGCGGCGGCTGAGAGGCTGATTGTGATTGGGATTTCGATTGCGTGGTTGTGACCGTCTGAAACGACGCTGGCACCGCCCCCCGCATCTTGATGTCAAAGCTCCCTCGAATTTCACTTAAGCTTCTCGCGGACCCATCACTCTTATAGAAAATTGAGCGGTTGGCCGCAGCTGCTGCTGGGAACAAAGGCGCAGCGGTCATATCCGGCGCGGCATCATGCGCGCTTAAAAACTTCGCGGCACCGCCTGCACCTAAAAAATGAGCGAGATAGAGATCAACGGAGTCGACATCATGACCAAGGCGCTGGGATAAATAGTCGCGATTGTCGGACGCAAACTCTGCGGCCATCGCCGAAGACGCCTCTGGGTCAAAGCGCATGTCCAACACTGATTGGCCAAGACCTGCTTTATTGATCCGATAGGTTCCGTCTGCATCTTTTGTAATGGCCTCTGATGCCCAGCCTAGCCCGTGTGTCGCGCCATGTTCCTTCACAGTGGCAAGCCATGTTTGACGGGTGAATTGAAACAGGCCGGACGCGCTGGATGTTTTGGCCTTGGCCGATGGGTTCAGGCCGCTTTCAACCCGGGCCTGATTGAACAGATAGTCAAAATCTACGCCTGTTCGCGCGGATGCGGATGCAATGGCGTTAGCCACTCTGGGTGTTGATGCAGGTGTTGGCCTCGGTGGCGTGATGCTGGCTAATGACATGACTATCCTGAATTCTTGTTTTCAGGAAGGATCACAGCAAAGGCCGTGCCAGTTTAAGCTCTGCTGCTAAAAGACCTTGGTTTTGCGTAAGTTCCCGTTGGTTTATTCGACGGTTGCCCACGCAGTTCAGCCAAGCGGTCAATTCTTTGACGAGTCCAATCAGATAGGATGTTAACGCGAATGCGCGCCGCTTCGGTTTGCTTGCGGGCATGCTCTACGCGGGACGGTTCTAACGGAGCCCCTTTGAGCGCCGCCAGAAGACGCGCGAGCGCTGCCGTCTCATTCTCAATCGCGTCTACTGCACGCGCATCAAGTGCCGCCAATAACCTCGACTGACAGGCAATAACGTCTTCTATGGTTGCGCTCATGTCCATCCTTTGGATCGGTCAGCAAGGATGGCTTGCGCAATCCGCACAGGACTTATGGTCAAACTGCCCTCAGCAATGGCTGCTTTGATGGCGGCAACCTTGCCCACATCCATGGCCGGAAGCGTCTGAAACAGGCTAACAACAGCCTTTCCCGTCGGCTCTTGCCTCGGCAAAGGAACGGGGGCATCCCCTGCGGCGATGGGGCGATAAAGCCCCTTGGGCAAGGGACGAATGGGGGGCATATCAACCATGCTATTGTCCTTAACTTGGATACACCGTCAAAAGAATGACGGCGGGGCTATCAAGGATAACGGCAAGGCGCGGAGTTTGTTTAGGATTGGTCTCGCCCTCCACTCCACGTTATTTCCGCACACGTGGGAATGACAAGTGTCGGGGTTTCACCGTGAAAGCGAAGCCAGCCCTACATCCGCTACGATGGCCGTTACAGCCTGAACCGATGACGGGATCTTGACGCGGATGGCTTTACCCTTTCCGCCGTCTTCCTGAGCAACGCCGATGCTGGATACGGCAAAGCCCTCTCCGCGGTAAACAAGCTCAATCGCCTCCCCCCGCCGCACCAAAACCGTTGTGGCCTCAGCGGGCTTGGCAGTTGCCAAAAATGGCACTCTGATACGCCAACCAAGCGCCGGACAACGCACAGCTATTGATCCAGCCACCGGCGCATCAATTTCCGCAGGGGAAGGACACGGGGCCAGTTTGATCCGCCGGTCGATCGGCTGCGCGATCAGACCTTCATCCTGAGTTTCGGATATGCGCGCATCAAGGGCGGCCAAATCCTCAAACGCGGGCGCAGCAGCCAATAGGGGGCTGGCGGCGGCAAAGGCACAAAGGGCGAATATCGATTTCATTACTAGTCTCCATCACAAGGGTTTGCCATCGTTAAGCAAAGCCCATGCCAAGCCAGGTTTTCTGGGCGGGCACGTAGCCCCTGTTGATTTTTTGACACTGACTAGTTTGCCTGAAGACGATTGCGCTCCATCCCGCCGAAAACGGCCAATTTGGAATGATTGGCACGGACTTTGCTCATCCCGTCATGACATTCACACGGGTTCGCCCGGCCAAGTTTGACTTCAACCAAGTTTGACGGGGCAAGTTCGAAAAGAGTAGCATGATATGATTGGTGACAGCATCTTTGGCATTCATGCCACTGCCCTAAAAGTCCGCGAAAGCCGGATGGGCATCCTTGCGTCCAATATCGCAAACGCAGCCACACCCAATTACAAGGCGCGCGATCTTGATTTTGGTGATGCTTTGAAGCTGGCCGAAAACGGTCAGGCCGCTGACCCCGCGCTCCGATTTCGCATCCCTGTGCAGACGTCAATGGATGGCAATACTGTTGAAATGGCGACGGAACAAACCGCCTTTGCCGAAAACGCGCTCGGTTACCGAACCAGCCTGTCTTTCCTACAGGGGCGGATCAGCACCCTTTCCCGCGCGCTGAAAGGGGAATGAGCGTGGGCCAACCCCTTTCCATCTTTGATATCAGTGGTCGCGCGATGGCCGCCAATCTGGTACGCCTGAACACCACCGCATCAAACCTAGCCAATGCCGGAACCGTTGCGGGAAGTGAAGCTGGCGCGTTCCGATCCCTAAAACCAGTGTTTCGAACGGTGATGGGTGAAGGGGGCCGCGCGACAGTTGCGGTAGACCGTATTGCCACGGCTGGTGCTGGCCCCACCCAACGTCACGATCCCCTCCATCCCCTTGCCGACGCGAACGGTGATGTGTGGGAAGCCGCCGTCGATAGCGCGGCAGAACTGGTCGAGATGGTCGAAACATCACGCCAATATCAGAATAATGTTCAGGTGCTGCAAACCGCAAAGGGCCTGATCGCTGAAACCCTGCGGTTAGGACAATGACCATGATCACTTCGCTTTCCAATGTTTCGACAACGCCGACGCCAGGAAAAAGTGCGCAAACTCTGGATCAGAACGCTTTCCTGCGCCTGATGACCACGCAGTTGAAAGAGCAAGACCCGTTTGATCCAGTCGATAATCAGGAAATGGTGGCTCAGATGGCCCAATTTTCAAGCGTCGCGGGCATTGGCGAAATGAATGTCTCGCTGAAATCCATCGCCGATCAAATCGCCACGCAGACCGCCATCCTTTCTGAAATTCGCGAGCACAGCCAAGTGGCTGTTGCGCCTGCCGCTTAGGAGCAAGCCTCATGTCATTCTATATCTCCCTTTCGGGCCTGAAGGCCGCGCAGACCGACCTTTCGACGGTTTCCAATAACCTTGCCAATGTCGGATCAACGGGCTTCAAAAAAAGCCGAGCGCAGTTTGGCGATCTCTTTTCCAGCGCGCCCACGCAGACCACGCGTATGATTGCGGGCCACGGCACGCGGCTGAACGGCATCGTGCAACAATTCACACAAGGCACATTAGAATCTACTGACAAGACGCTTGATATGGCAATTGCAGGCGAAGGGTTTTTCGTAGTGAAGGGCGGCGCGCCACGTCAGGACATTAGCTACACCCGCAACGGTGCGTTTCAGGCCAACACGCAGCGCCAAGTGGTGGATACCATTGGATCGAAATTGCAATTGTTGCCTGTGGACGCAGCGGGCAACACCACCTCAACCAACTTGGCAGATGCAGTTGATTTCATATTGCCAACAGGAGCGCCGGGGAACCCCAACGCGGCCATGGTCAATATCTCAATCGGCATTGATGGGTTAGTGACGGCGACATATTCTGATGGCAGTGATCAGGCGCTGGGCCGCGTGATGATGGCCAGCTTTACAGCCCAAGAAGGCCTGCGCCCCATTGGCGATGGCCATTGGCAATCTACCGGAGACAGCGGACCGCCGCTGATTAACGCGCCCACAAATGGCCCGCTTGGCACGATCCGTTCGGGCGCGTTGGAACGGGCCAATGTCGACGTGACGGAGGAACTGGTTGCCCTCATTTCAGCACAACGGAATTTTCAGGCCAATGCAAAGGCGATTGAAACCGCAGGCAACATGACCCAGACGATTGTGAACATCAACTGATGGACCGGCTGATCTATACCAGCCTCACCGCCATGCGCGGCGCGATGGCGCGGCAGACGGCGACGGCGCATAATCTGGCCAATGTCAACACGCCGGGCTTTCGCGCGGACGTGGCAGAGGCGCAGGCGCTGTGGGTCAAAGGTGGTACAGCATCGACCCGCGCAATGGCATCCGAAGAAGTCGTCGCAGCGGACATGGAGGCGGGCGTCATCATGCCAACGGGCCGCGATCTTGATATCGCGCTGAACGGTGATGTGCTGCTGAGCGTGCAAGCTGAGGATGGTGATGAGGCCTATACGCGGCGCGGTGATTTGCAGGTGTCAGCATCCGGGCTTCTCACGACTGGAGACGGTCATCCCGTGCTTGGCCAGCAGGGGCCAATCTCGGTTCCGCTTGCTGACAGCATCCAGATTGACCCGGAAGGCCGCATTCTTGTCGTTCCGCGCGGGGGCGGTGCGTCTCAACCGCAGGAGGTTGACCGATTGAAATTGGTCAGCCCAGCGGGGAGTGTCACTGCAAAGGGGCTAGACGGCCTGTTCCGCGTGAAAGGCGGCGGCACGCTTCCCTCCGACCCCGACGCACGGGCTACCAGTGGCCATCTCGAAGGCTCCAACGTTAGCGCGACTGAGGCTCTTGTCGAAATGATCGAAGCCAGCCGCGCCTGGGATGCCCAGCTCAAACTCGTCAACGATGCGCGCGAACTCGACGTTTCCACCGCCGATCTCATGCGCCTCCCAGAATAAGGAACCAGACCCATGTCAAACTCAGCATTGCACGTTGCCCGCACTGGGCTGGACGCTCAGAATAAGCGGATGCAAGTGATCGCTAACAACTTGGCCAACGTGAACACCGTTGGCTTTAAGCGCGACCGGGCGAGCTTTGAAACGCTGGCCTATCAGCAGGTTGTGGCGGCAGGTGCGCCGTCATCGTCACAGAACCGCTATGCCATTGGCCTGAACCTGGGCACGGGCGTGCAAATGACGGGAACCGCGCGGATCGACACGCAAGGGTCTCTCACCACCACAAGCAATGCGCTCGACTTGGCGATTGAAGGTGGCGGATATTTTCAAGTGCAAATGCCCGATGGTCGCACCGGCTATACGCGCGCAGGCAATTTCAGCCTGTCGCCTGATGGCACCATCGTGACGCCAGACGGGATGCCTTTGCAACCGCAAATGCAAATACCGGAAGGCTCAACATCCATTTCCATCGCCGCCGATGGCACAGTTGCCGCGACGGTCGACGGCCAATCTGCGCCCACCGAAATTGGCCGGATCGAAACAGCGCGATTTGTGAATGCGGCCGGGTTGCAGCCGATTGGGAATAACTTGTTGGTTGAAAGTGCAGCCTCTGGAGCACCGCAGGTCGGTGCACCGGGCAGCGAAGGGCGCGGATCGCTAAGATCCGGCGCTTTGGAGGCATCAAACGTCAATGTCGTGGAAGAACTGGTCGATATGATTGAAACCCAGCGCGCCTATGAGGTCAATAGCAAGATGATCCAAGCCACCGATGAAATGATGCGCAATGCCAATCAGCAACTTTAAGCGCGGCTTGGCGCTGATCCTCATCGCAGTGGCACCGCCCGCCTTTGCGAAGAAAAAGCCAGAACCAAGCTTTCCCGCCACACACGCAGAGCCCGTGCTTACACCGCCTGCGAACGGAGCCATATTTCAAGGCCACTACACCGCCCTGACGTCCGGTGCGCGAGCGTCTCAGCCCGGCGACATCCTGACGATCTTGCTGGTTGAGCGGATGATGGCCTCCAAATCTAATTCCGCCGCAACCGCGCGAAACGGCGGGTTTGGCCTGACGCCGCCAACCACTGGTCTGCTGAGCGCGATCAAACCGAGCGATATCGCTATGTCCGGCGATCAGTCGTTTAAAGGTAAAGGCGACGCGGCACAGTCGAACAGCCTGACGGGCGAACTGAGCGTTACTGTGGCCGAAGTCTATCCCAATGGAACGATGCTTGTGCGCGGCGAAAAAATGCTGACGCTCAGTCGGGGGGAGGAGCGAGTGCAGATATCCGGCATCGTCCGGCTGGTTGATATTAGCCCGGACAACCGCGTCGCTTCCACCCGTGTAGCAGACGCGCGCATTCACTATACCGGCAAAGGCGAAATCGCCCGCGCCTCTCGCCAGGGCTGGATGCAGCGCTTTTTCTCCAAGATCAGTCCGTTTTGAAGGGTGCGCGTCATGAGATATTTCGTCCTGTTCTTGTCACTGTGCTGCGCGGCCCCGGCTTACGCTGAACGCATCAAAGACATTGGCCAGTTTCAAGGCGTGCGGTCTAACCAGTTGACCGGTTACGGTGTCGTGGTTGGCCTTGCAGGCACAGGCGATGATAGTCTTGATTATGCGACACTCGGAGTGAAGGGGGCCATATCCCGCTTTGGTCTCAGTTTACCGCCCGGCGTCAACCCCTCGCTCAAAAACGCCGCTGCCGTCATGATCACGACCGAACTGCCCGCCTTTGCCAAGCCCGGCCAGCGGCTGGACGTCACAGTTTCTGCCATTGGCAAAGCCAAATCACTGCGCGGTGGCACACTTGTTCTGGCCCCGCTGATCGGCGCGGACGGGCAAATCTATGCTATGGCGCAGGGCAATCTGATTGTCGGCGGCTTGGGTGTGGAGGCAGCAGACGGGTCCAAGACCGTGATCAACATTCCCTCCGCTGGCCGGATCGGTGGGGGCGCAAGCGTGGAACGCTCCATTGATACTGGGTTTAGCCTCGGTACTACGCTCACCTTCACCCTCGCAGATTATGATCTGACGACAGCAAAACTTGTCGCCGACGCCATTAACAAGGGCATCGGCGGCGCAACTGCCTCCCTACTCGATGGCTCGTCGATCAGCATCACGGCACCCACCGACCCAAGCGCGCGGATCATGATGATGAGCCGAATTGAAAATCTGGACATCACCCCAGCCACGGCCCCTGCACGCGTCGTGGTGAACGCGCGCACAGGCACTGTCGTCATCAACGGCGCTGTAAGGATTTCGCCCGCCGCTATCACCCACGGCAAGCTAACAGTGCGGATCGATGAAGACCCGCGTGTGTCGCAGCCTGCGCCGTTCAGTCGCGGTCAAACCGCGATTGAGCAGAACAGCGACATTAAAATCGAGGAAGATCGCAATCCCATGTTCCTGATGCCGCGCGGCGCATCGCTTGCTGAAATCGTCAAAGCGATCAACCGGATTGGGGCCTCGCCCGGTGATTTGGTCGCCATTCTCGAGGCGCTGAAACAAGCCGGAGCCCTGAAAGCAGAATTGGTGATCCAATGAAAATAGGTCCAACTCCTCCCTCCGCACCCATTGATCCCTCGATCAAAAAGGCTGCGCAAGGTTTTGAAGCCGTGTTCCTGCGCGAGATGATCGGATCGATGCGCAAGGCGCAATTGGCTGAGGGACTTTTCAGTTCGAGCGCGAGTGACCAGTTCCGTGAGCTGGCCGATGCACGTACAGCTGATGCCATCGCCGCTAAGGGCCAGTTCGGCATCGCGGCCATGGTCGAACGCAGCCTCACCCAAGCAAAGCCCCAGGGGAACATCAAACCATGAGCGAGCTTCTTTCCATTGGATCGTCGGGCTTGCGGGCCTACCGCGAAGCCTTGGCCACAACGGGCGACAATGTCGCGAATGCCCAAACCGCAGGCTATGTCCGTCGCAGTCTTCGCTTGGCCGAAGCCCCGACAGTGGGCAGCACGCCTATGCAATCCAGTTCCAACGGCCCGGGCGGCGTGATGATTGCGGGGGTCACCCGCGCTGTTGACGTGTGGCTGGCCGATGATGCGCGACTTTCGTCCGGAATTGCTGAGCGATCCGCTGCACGCACCCAGTGGCTCGGCGCGACAGAGGCGGCAATCGACGATGGCCCGGATGGCTTTGGCGGGTTCGTAACCGCGCTATT
Source organism: Sphingomonadales bacterium (assembly GCA_031376385.1). GTDB lineage: Bacteria > Pseudomonadota > Alphaproteobacteria > Sphingomonadales > Sphingomonadaceae > Aquisediminimonas. Next base: position 388,324 of record JANMDQ010000023.1, on the reverse strand, counting down.
CAACGCTGCTGACACGCTGGCCGCAGACCCCAGCAGCACTCCGGTGCGGCTTCAGTTTCTGCAAAACGTCGACGGAGCCGCCAGCGCACTTCGTCGCACAGCGACACAGCTTGCATCCGTTTCCAGCGGTATCACGGCGGACACCCAAAACAGCGTCGCTAGCCTGAACACCAATCTCGCATCCCTCGAACAAGTGAATGACGGCCTGCGCCGCGCGCGCGAAGGATCAACGCATCAGGCGAGTTTGCTGGATCAACGCGACGTTCTCATCAATTCCATTTCAGCAGTCTTGCCTGTTACCATCACGGTCGAGGCAAAACAGTCTGTCTCGCTTCGTGTGGCGGGGCCAGGCGCGCTTGTGTTGCTGGATCAAAGCGGGCGGGCACAGCCAAGTGTTTCGGCATCGGCCAATGGTCAGCTTAATTTCTCGCTGTTCCCCGGCGGCGCTATCACGCTGCCTGCTTCTGGCCGTTTGGCTGGGCTGGCCGGTGCTGCTGATCATGTTGTGACTCAGCGCGCAGAATTGGATGTACTCGCCGGGCAATTCGCGGCTCAAATCAATGCTGCGCATCAGGCGGGTCTTGATGCCAATGGGCAGGCGGGGCAGCCCCTTCTCAGCTTTAACGGGAATGCAGCCAGCATAGCAGCTATGCCGCTGCCTCCGGGCCAAGTTGCCGCAGCCAGCGCAGCGCGCGACAATGGCGGAATACTGGCCTTCGCCTCCCTTCGCGGCGGAGGCGGTGTTGAGACAAGCTGGGCCACATTGGTCGCCAGTCACAGCCAGACCGTTGCTTCCTCCCGCGCCGAGAATGCCGCCAACCAGGTCCGCCTCGAAACCGCAAGCCAAGCGCGCGATGCCGTCAGTGCTGTTGATCTGGACCATGAAGCTGCTGAGCTAATGCGGTTTCAACAGGCGTACGAAGGGTCAGCCCGCGTCATCCAAGTTGCGCGCGAGACGTTTCAGTCAATCCTGAACGCGATCTAAGACAAGATGTCATTTGATCGCACAAAAACCGCTCATGGTGAGGAGGGCCCTTCGGCGAAGCTCAGGATGAGCGGTGTTGCCGAATTCCATCGCAAGCCAATGAGAGGCCATCCATGATCAACGCCATAGGCAACCGCATGACCGCCGAAATCAGACGCCAATCGGCGTTGGCAGAGGCAATTTCTGACACGCAAATTTCCGTTTCGAGCGCGCGGCGGATGCAGAAGGCATCGGACGATCCGTTGGCTGCCGCTCAAGTGTCCACGCTGCGTCGCACGCAAGCGGACGAGCTGACTTGGGCTGCGAATATGGACCGGGGCATATCCCTTGCAGCCCAAGCCGACGGCGTGGTGCAAATGCTGAATGATCGTCTGGCGCGGGTCATGGAACTGACCATTTCAGGCGCAAGTGCCACAATGCCCCAAAGCGCACGATCCACAATCGCTGCCGAAATTGACAGCATTGCCTCTGAAGTTGCGGCCCTTTCCGACACTAAAACGCCGTCTGGCCAGCCTCTCTTCCCCACCGGCCCTGCCCGCAGTTTCAGGTTTGCCGAAGGTGTGGAGTTTGCGCCCGTGCCGGACCGTTCGGCTTTATTTGAAAGGGGCGGGCAATCGATCACCCAGCAAATCACGGACATTGCAACAGCGATTAGGACTCAAAATCCAGCAGCAGTCACCCAGGCACAAGCGCTCATTGATCACGGATCAGATGCCGCTGCCACCATCGGCATCACCGCTGCTCGGCTCGACCGACTCAGCGACGCCAACGCCAGCCGCAGAGTTGATGTAAGCGCCGCGCGGTCCAAGCTGGAGGACACAGACTTGAGCGTCGCCATTGCCAAGCTCAACGCCCAAACCATCACTCTTGAAGCCGCCCAAGCCGCGTTCGCTCGTATCAACCGAACGACGCTGTTTGATATTCTGCGCTAGGGTAAAGACCTATTCTCAGCCTAACATTTTCGCTTGTCGTAAACCGCTGCAGCCTGTGGCAGTTCATTGATAACGGAGAGAACAAATGAATGATATGAGCAGTACGCCGAGTTTGACCGACCCTGAAATCATGCAGGACCCGTTCCCATTTTATCAATGGGCACATGCCAATGCGCCAGTCTTGGAAATGCCTGGTTCCGGATTCCGGGTTGTGATGCGCTTTTCTCTCTGTTCAGAAGCAGCCGGCCGGCCGCAAGATTTCTCCAACGACTTTAGCAAAGCGCTGTCTGGCGCGATGTCGGAAGACCCCCAAGTGGCTGCGATATTGGCCGAGGGCTGGCCGCAGATCAACACGCTGCTAACAGCTGATCCGCCAGTGCACACGCGGTTTCGCAAGCTGGTCAATTTGGCATTTTCGATGCCACGCGTGAACGCGCTGGAAGTTGGAATCAGGCAAAAAATCAATTCCCTGATCGATGACTTTATCGACAAGGGGGAATGCGAATTTGTGGAGGAATTCTGTGTCCCGCTCCCCGTGCGGGTTATCTGTGAGCAACTGGGATTCGATCTTTCGTGGCACAGCGATGTGAAGCGCTGGTCAGATGCATTTGCTGACCGGCTGGGGCATATGATTTCGCACGAGCGGGAGATGGAGTGCGCGAGAGAGATTGTTGAGTTTCAAAATGCCGTCAAAATCAAGATTGACGAACGACGGATGGCGCCAACCGATGATCTATTATCAGCGGTTGTGAACGCTACGATGGAAGGTGAACGACCGCTGGAAGATGCAGAAATTCTCTCAATCGCACAGCAATTGATGGTCGCCGGGAATGAAACCACCACCCATGCCATTGCAGGTGGCATCGTCCATTTCTGCAATAATCCAGATCAAGTTGCCAAATTGCGCGCTGATCCGAGCTTGATTCCCAATGCCGTTGAGGAAGTGCTGCGGCTTGATACACCGACCGCAGGCATGTGGCGCGTTGTGAAGCGCGATTGCGAACTTGGCGACCATAAATTTAAAGCGAATGAAGTGATCATCCTTCGCTATGCTGCGGCCAATCGCGATCCCGCACAATTCCCTGACCCCGACAAATTTGATGTGGAGCGCAAGAATGCACGCACTCATATGGCTTTTGGCAAGGGCATCCATATGTGCGTTGGCAATATGCTGAGCCGCAAGGAAATGACGCTTGCGTTCCAAGAGATTTTGCACCGAATGGATGACATTCGTCTATCAGAAGGTGCCAAGTTAGCAGTCGCCCCCAATATGCTGCTACGGGGATATGTCGCAGTTCCGATTACATTCCGAAAGCGCGGATAGTCTCTAGCGGTTGACCACCTATTGCGCGTATCGGATCGCGAGTGCGGGGTCGCGCGGATCGCTCCAGTCCTGACGCGCCGCCCATTCGTCGACCGACGCTGAGCGGTGCCGGAATGTTTTTTCCATTGCCTGCGTATCGGCGATTAGCGGCGAGGTTGGGCGACTGTTATAAAAGCGGTAGAAGCGCGCCATGCCGTCATAAATGGAATGCGGCTCAACATCGGCGGATCCCGTGACCAGCATGCTCATTGCCGATGCGAATTCATCGGGCGTCAGGCTTTTGAAGGCAATGGGTTTGCCTGCCACCTTGGTCAGCCGCGCCGCAACTTCATCGCCCACCAAAGCCTCTGGCCCGCCAATCGCGTAACAGCCGTTGGGCAAATCGTCGCGTGCCAGTGCTTCCACCATGAACGCGGCGACATCATCAACGCAGATCCACGAAATCTCCAGATCAGTTTTGGCGGGATAGGCAAAGATGCCATTGTTGACGATGGACGGCTTATTCCAGCTGCGGATCATATTGTCCATGAAAACCTTGGGTTCGAATATTGCATAATCGCAGCCGCTCTCGATGATCATCTTTTCGATATAGCGCCTGCCATCATGCGCCGGATCACCATTATCGAAATCGGCGACATAGCAGCTGGTGTTGAAGACAATTTTCTTCACATCATTGGCGCGCGCAGCCGCCGCGACATTGTCCCCAAGTTTCGTCGCCAGATCAAGGTCAAAAACAAAAGGCAGATGCGCAACAATGGCATCCATGCCCTTGGCCGCAGCGATCATTGATTCCTGGTCATAAAGATCGGCCTCGACGGTTTCCACAGTCGCAAATTCGGTTTTCGCCAGCGCCGCTGTGTTGCGCAATGCAGCAACGGGTGTCATCCCAGCGGCAAGCATGCGCGTGAGCAGCGGATGCCCTTGATCGCCCGTTGCGCCCAATACCAAAACTCGTTTCATGGCTATTCCTTTGTCAGTTCAAACATTGGCAAGTCGAGCGGCAGCCCGGCCTGCAATACAACCGAATGTAAGCGCAGGCCCCAATGTTCCCCCAGCGCCTGCATAGACGCTGCCGGTGGGGCAGCTGATGACATTGCCTGCACCGAACAGGCCTGCGATGGGCTCGCCGTCGACGTCTAATATCTGCGCCGATGCATTGGTCTTCGCCCCGCCATTGGTACCAAGCGCGCCGGGCTTTAGCTCCACCGCGTAAAACGGCCCGGCTTCCAGTGGCCCCAATGTCGCCGCAGCACCGGCTCTAGAGCGGTCACCATAGAAACGGTCATATTCGCTTTTGCCGCGCCCGAATTGCGGATCCTGCCCCGAAGCCACATGGTCATTGAAAATGGCGATGGTTCGCATAAGTTGGTTGCCATCCACACCGATTATCGCCGCCAGTTCCGCCAGACCATCCGCACTCGCCACCCAGTCCGGCAACGGGGCACCGGGCATGAGAGTGGCGACGGGATAGCGCTGCCGATATTGGTGATCAAAAATCAGATAGCAGGGCAGATTGGCATAATCATAAGCTGCCGGATCAAAGGCGTGGAGTGCCCCAGTTAGCGACGCATAATTATTGGCTTCATTGCAGAACCGGTTACCAGCGCGGTTGACCATGATGCTATGCGGCAAGGTTCGTTCGATCAGAACCGGCACGGCCCGCTCCGATCCATCCGGCCAGTGCATTTCGCCCGTCGTTAAGGTTGGCATCCACCAGGCACTGGTCATATTGCCCAGCCCAGCGCCTGCCGACATTGCCATTTTCAGGCCGTCGCCCTGATTGCCCGGTGGTGATGCCGGAGCATCCAAGGGGCCACGCAGAAATGTTGTTTTAAGTGCCTCATTCCACTCAAAGCCGCCAGTCGCAAGAATGACTCCGCGCCGGGCCATGACAGTTTTGCCATTGCCGCCCTGATCAAACTCCGCGCCGACAACGCGGCCATTTTCTGTCAGCAGTTTCTGTACACGGCAGGACAACGTCGGTTCAATCCCGCGATCCAGACAGGCCTTCAGCAAGCGCCCGACCAGCGCCTGCCCAAAGCCGCGCAAATCCTCCTGCGTCCGTCGCTGGATTTCAGACATCTCAGGCATCACCGAAGCACCGCCCAAAGGCGTTTCGCGCAGCATCAGCCGGTGGATATCGCCGCCGTGAAAGACCTTGTCCGCCCAATCGCCGAGCAGTTTGAAATCAAACAGATCATTGTCGAGTGCCCGTCCGCCTTCAGGTTTAGCGCCCGGGCGGTCCAGATAATAATCGGGATAGCCGGGTAGGATGCTCAGTTCCAGCGCGCCTGCCGACGCCAGAAACGAAAGCGCCTCGGGCGCTTCATTTACAAAGGCGGCAAGCACATCCGCGTCCATCTCGCCATGATTAAGCGAGCCGAAATAGGCCAAGGCTTCCTCTGCGCTATCGGCGATGCCAGCCGCTTGCATCTTCGGATTGTTGGCAACCCAGACGATCCCACCCGAAATCGCGGCAGTCCCGCCTAGCCTGTCGCCTTTTTCGATGATCGTAACAGTGGCACCTGCTTCATACGCGGCCAGTGCTGCCGACAATCCAGCTGCGCCCGCTCCAATAATTACGACGTCGAATTCCCGATCAGCTATCACCTTATAGGCCCCCGGTCACAAATAGGCATTGCCCTGTCACCCAGCTCGCCGCCGGCGACGCGAGATAAAGCACAGCCGCCGCGATATCCTCTTCCTTGCCATAACGTTGCAGCGGAATATGGATCATCGCGCGCAATTGCTCCCGCTTGTCCTCGCTATCCGTTCCCATGCAATCGTCAAAATTTTCGGTCGGGACTGGCCCTGGCCCCACGGCATTAACGCGGATATTGGGCGCAAGTTCATGCGCCAAAGTGCTGGTCAGGCTGTTTACGCCCGCCTTGGCAGCGCCATAGGGGCCATTTTTCACCTGCGGGCCATAAGCGGAGCGTGACGAAATGTTGATAATCACACCGCCCCTGCCCTGCATATGCTTGGCCGCCACAACCGCCCCCATCCAGACGGCCTTAAGATTGAGGCCAATTTGCGCATCCCAATTCTCTTCGGAGGTCCGGGTCAAGTAGCGCGGTGTGCCATCGGGAATACCGCCTGCATTGCTGACCCATATGCCAATCGGCCCCAGCTCACCACTCGCCCGCTGCGCCAGATTTTCGAGCGCTACATTGCTCGTTGCATCAGTTGGCACAGCCAGTGAGCGCCGCCCAAGAGTTCGAATTTCGTCCGCCACCTTGTCGAGATCAGCAGCAGTTCGCGCGCCAATGGCAACATCCGCGCCTGCCTCGGCCAAAGCAATGGCAATCGCCCGGCCAATGCCTTTGCCTGCACCTGTCACCACCGCAACCTCACCGTCCAAGCGAAATTTATCCAATAGGCTCAATCTACCTGTCCTTCTGCCCGGCCATCAGGCGAAATTGCCTTCAACGACGGATTTGGCGCTATCCACGCGAATGGCCGCGCCGCTGATATATTTCGACTCATCCGACGCCAGAAACAGCAGGGTATTGGCAATGTCGTCGGGCTCACCCAGCTGGACGCTCGGCGGCACCGCACCGTCGGTTGGCTCCCCGCGCGCTGCCCGCAGCACCGCCTCCACCATGGGTGTCAATATCCCCGCCGGATGCACGCTGTTGCAGCGGATGTTATATTTGTTGGTGGCGCAATGCACCGCGACACTTCGCGTCAAGCTTTCAATCGCGCCTTTCGCCGATGAGTACGCCGCAACGCTCGGTTCACCAACGATCGAAGCAATCGACGCCATGTTGATGATGGAACCACCGCCCGTTTCCTTCATCACCCGCACCGCATGTTTGCAGCCAAAGAACGTGCCATCGGCGCTCACCGCCATGATGAAGCGATAGTCTTCCTCAGTCTGTGTCTCAATAGTCCCCAGCGTCACGACGCCCGCATTGTTCACGAGAATGTCCAGCCGCCCATGCCGCGCGACCACATCGTCGATCAACGTCTTCCATTCCGCGTCATGACGCACATCGTGATAATGAAACTCTGCCTTTCCGCCGATCTCAGCGGCCAATGTCTCGCCATTGTCGCGGTCAACATCAGTCAGAATGACTGTCGCCCCCTCGCGCGCGAACATCCGCGAGTCGGCCTCTCCCAACCCCTTTGCCGCGCCTGTAATGATGGCGATTTTACCAGCCAGCCTGCCCATGATCCTGCTCCTGTTATTTTAGCATATTCCCATGAAACGGCGGGCCATGCTAGCTTAGCGATCCTAACAAAAATAGGGAGAGCAGCACGTGGACATACTCGAGAAACTCTGGGCCCGCGAACAAATCCGTGACCGTCTGCACCTCTATTGCAAAGGCATTGACCGCCGCGATTTCGCATTAGTGCGATCCTGCTTTGCCGATGACCATTATCACGATCATGGCGGCTTCACCGGATCGCCCGACGAATTTGTCGCGGCGGCGGCAGGCTTGCTCATAAAAATGCCGGCGACGCACCACAGCATTTCCAATGTCCATATCACCCTGTCAGACGACGGCATGAGCGCGACCACCGAAGCCAGCTTCGTTGCCTATCACAGAATCGAAGCTGGGCATGAGGAGGGGATGCCAGTGGCGACTGGAGGCAAAGCCACCGACTGGATCGTCGCAGGCCGCTACCTTGACCAGATAGAAAAACGAGGCGGAGAATGGCTTATCGTGAAGCGCCTGGGCGTGCATGATTGGGAGCGAGTGGACACGGCGAACGGTTAAGCGGACGCGCGGAGATACTTTTTGAGACCTTGAATGCGGGGTAGCTCTATGTCTGCTTCCGACAAGGTTGCGGTCATAGAAATGGGATGACCGTTCCGCTCACAACGGCCAGTGATATCTTTCGAAGGAACGCCCTGCGAGTTCTACATTATCGATGTAGCGAACGCCAAATTTCATCACAACTGCCCGCGACCCCGCGTTTTCTGGGTGGATGACGGACATGATTTCGGAATAGGCCAATCGGCTCTGTGCATATTCAAAAACTGCCCGTGCTGCTTCAGTAGCGTAGCCCTTGCCCCAATGGTCCCGACCAAAGGTATAGCCCAACTCAGGCAAATGCGCGACTTCGACCTCGGTCGGCGCATGGGCGCTGAAGAACCAACCCTTCCGCAAACGGCCCGGTATTTCAATATTCTCGATGACAGCATCACTCAAGCCGCAACGCCCGATGCGCTCTTCATCGCTCTTGCGAATAACCGTCAACTGGCCAAGCTCGGCATTTTTATAGCTGTCCTGAATGTCCTCGAACCACCGCTCAGTTTCGGCCTGCGGTCGCGGGTTTCCCGTTCCGATGTAGCGGGCGACTTCGGGGTCACCATGAATGCCGATGAAATACTCCAGGTCAGTGCAGTTCAATCGGCGAAGATATAGCCGCTCGGTTTCCAATCTGTCGGTGCCGCGAAGAAGTGTCATCCCGATAATGTGCCTAGCTGAACGATCGGCAGCACGCCAGCCCGGTGACCCAATACCGGACTGTCCACCCCCCTTTTCACTACAAAAGATTGACATTTCTCCTTTCTCTGAAATAACTTATCTCGAATTGGGGATCGTCGATGATGCGGCTCTTCATTGTCTGTGCGGCGCTTCTGATGATGGCCGTGCCGTGCGTCGGGCATGCGCAATCCCTGACTACACAAACCCAAGCTACCCCGTCACCACCACCGCGCACCTTCGTTGGGGATGCTTATTATCAGCCTTATTTGAAGGCTGTTCTGCAATCGCAATTGCCATCGGATCAGGCTGGGCTCGCGATATGGTCGCCTGATGAGAAATTTATCATTGCCATTGTTGGCGCCGATGGATCAGTAGCGGGAAAGGATATGTCGCTGGTCATCTGGGATTTTCGCAGCGGCACCATCGTCAACCGTGTGCCATTTCCCGCCCATCTTGGCACCAGTTCCATCTATATCCAGAGTATGGCGATTGACGCGAAATCGACAGTTACGATCACTGCCTCGATCACGAGTGACAGTGCATCGACCTGCGAAAGCAAGACGCTATCCTATAAATTTGGAAAGACCAATGTCTGGGTCAACAAGGCAAACTTGGCGGCAACTGCATCCTGCACCGTTCCTCAATGGGTCCGCGGCACATCCCCCAGTGGCCTCTATAAGATGATGGATTCCAGCAAGGGACTGGCCGTTATTGAAGCAGAATCTGGCCTGCTGGTCGGAGCGATGGAAAAGCCCGAAGCCTTTGTCATTTCCGATGCGGCGCTTTCCCCGGGCGGCAAAACCATGGCGATACTGGCCGCGCGCGTGCGGATGTCGGAAAAATATTCCGCGCCGATCATACTGTTTGACCTTAAAAGTTCAACACTAAGGGACATTTCGCTGGGAACGAGAGACCCGTATGACCGGGTGCACTGGCTGAATGACCGCCAGTTCATTCTTTTAAGTGCGGATGGCACGGGGCCAATCCTGACGCTTGATGCTGAAACGGGCCAGCAAAGCGCGCCGCCGCTTGATGGGCAATGCCTATCCGGTGCGCCCGGCGAGATGATTACAATCGCCGCCACTACCGTCGCTTGCAAAAAATCTGCCGCGGGGGAAACGCTTCGGCTGTACACGGCGAATGATTTTAATTTGGAGTATGACGGGGCCAAGGGCATCGCTACCCTTACCACGCAGGAAGACGGTCAGCCGCGACGCGTTCTTTTTTACACTGATGTCGTTGCGGCGGGCAAAATGCCAAATTCAAATCTGTTCTGGGTTGCGAGCAAATACGCAGGGCTGCGGTTTGGCGGCGGGCAATCAGCAGACGGACCAAGTGGCCTGGAGGCGCTATCTGTCACTTTCTTTCGCCAAGGGAAATATCTGGCGCAGACCCACTATGGCAGTCGCTATGACACAAACCTTGGTGCGGATACGGGTCTGATCCGCTGGGTGAATAGCAATGACGGGATGACATCGCTTGGCCCGCAGACGTTCATGCGTGAGTTTTTCCAACCACAACTTGCCCGGCGGATACTCGATTGTCAGAAAGATGGCAGCTGCCGCGATGTTTTCAAAACAAGCTTGCCGCGCATCAACACGACATTGCCGACAGTGACCATTGATCGCGTAACGCCCGGACCTGAAGCGAACACCGCAATTGTTGATATGACTGTGCGTGAAGGGCAGGGAATGGATGCCTATAAAAAGGTGAAGGCAACCCAAGGTTACAACCTAAGGCTGTTCCGAAATGGCTCGCTCATCGCGCAGTTCCCAGAGCGTGGCGCGGAGACGGATGGCGCAGATATCGCGATTTGGCGGAAGCGAAATCTGGTGAGCGCGGATCAAGGCAGCGCGCGGCGCGTATCGCTGACGGTCTCGCTTCCAACCAGCACCAAAGCGCAGGATCTGCGCCTGACCGCCTATGCCTTTAACGAGGACCGAATAAAAAGCGAAACTGCGAGCGCCGCCTATACACAACCCGCCGTTACATTGCCCCGGCCGCGCCGCGCCTTCATCGTCACATTTGGGATCGATTCCTATGCCGAAAAACGCCTGAGCCTGCAATTTGCCGCACGCGACGCACGACTGCTCGGCAAGCAACTGGCCGTCATTCCCGGCTACGAAGTGCGGCAAGCGATCATTGCGCCCACAGAGGATGCGACAAAGCCCCTGCCCGTAACTGCGGTCATGATGCGGCAAGTTCTTGGCATTTTGGCGGGCCGGGATGTTGGAGCGTCGATCAAGGCGCTCAAACAGCAGGGCGTTGATGCGTCACAATTAGACGCCTCCACGCCCGATGATATCGTGATCATCTCCTTCGCGGGCCACGGCTGGGCGGACAAAGATGGAGCCTTTTACCTTGTGCCATCAGAAGGAAAATGGCCTGCGGGGCCGGAGCCCGTGCGGTCCACGCTGGTATCCGCCGTGCAAATTGCCAATCAACTGCGCGGTGTGGATGCGGCGGAAATGGCGCTGATCATCGACGCGTGCCATTCCGCTGGCAGCGTTGACAGCGGCAGCTTCAAACCCGGCCCCATGGGGGATCCCGGCCTCGGCCAACTGGCGTTCGACAAAGGCATTCGCATCATCGCCGCGACGCAGGCTTCTGACGTCGCGCTGGAGGATGCGAACCTTAGCCAGGGCTTGCTGACCTATGCCTTGGCGAGCGAGGGGATCACAGAGAAGGGCGGCAAAGCGGATGGCAATGGCGACGGCAGGATAACTGTGGACGAGTGGCTGGCCTACGGCGCCAAGCGCGTGCCTGCGCTTAGCATTGATGCGCGGCTCGGGCGCATTCAGCCGGGATCACGTGCCATGGCGGTCATCGGCGGGCCAATTGAGAGCCGTGTTAAGCAGCAGGAGCCTGCGGTGTTTGATTTCACCGGCGTGCCCAGCACTATCATCCTGCGCACAGGTGTGACGCCGTGAAAGCGCTGACGCCTATCCTGATCGGGCTGACCCTGCTCTCCTCTGCCCCTGCCTGCGCCGGTGAAATTCGGGCACTGTTTGTCGGAATCGACCGCTACCTTTATTCCGCAACCCCCGTGCCAGGGTCTCGCACAGTCGTGCCAGAGGCTGGCTTTCGGAATTTGAGCGGGGCCGTCGCCGATACAATGACCATGCGTGAGGCGATGCGAACCACCTATAAGCTTGATATCGACACGCCGCCGGACAAGCGGCGTAGCAGTTGCAAGACCGCAAACGCTGTGTCGATCACGTTGACGGACACCTGCGCGACGCGCGCCGAAATCCTCGGCGCATTCCGCCGCCAAGTCGCAGCATCCAAGCCCACCGACACGTTGCTTTTCTACTATGCCGGCCACGGGGCTCAGTTCCTTGATACGGTCATCCGCGATCAGAAATCAGGCTATAATGACACGATCATGCCGACGGACGCGCGCAAACCCGGCGCGCAAACCGACGGCGATATCCTTGACCGTGAGCTTCGCGCCGAAATTGATGCCGCGACCGACAAAGGCGTCAACATCGTCACGATATTCGATTCCTGCAACTCCGGCACTGCCACGCGCGACCCGGCGGCGATTGGCGAGGCCCGCAAAGGGCCAAGCGTGCGGATGCCCGGCGTCCGCCCGATGGTGGTAACGCAGCGTTCAGGCCCCGGCGGTGGATATCGGGTCCATCTGGCTGCTGCCGCCGACGGCGAAGAGGCCCGCGAGGTCGGCAAACCGGGCGAGCGCAAAGCAGGGGTGTTCACGACGGCTCTAGTCAAAACTCTAACGCGCATGCCGAACGCGCGCTTTGCCGACATTGCCACAGAAGTGCGGCTGAGCGTGAACGCCGCTGGCCATAGCGGACAAAATCCACAAGCCGAAGGTGCGCTGGGGGCGTCGCTGGGTGGGGCCAATGACTATCGCCCGACGCTGGATGCTTCTCCGGCGGGAGACGGAATACGGTTGTCGGCGGGAAAACTATCGGGCGTAACGATCGGATCAGCATACGCTCTGTTCGGCAGCGTCACGGAGGCGCTGGCGCAAACTGCCGTCCCCATCGCTAATGGTGAAGTAACTAGAGTTGATGATGTCTCCGCAACCATGAGCTTAGATGTGCGTCCTGCTGTCACACTTCCCACGCGGCTCGTGGCGGTTGAAACGGCCCATGCCTTTGGTGGTCAGGCCCTGTTGATCCGGCAAGATGCTGTTGCACCAGCAAATCGACCGCAAATTGCCACTGCGATTGCAGGCCTTACCTATGCCAAGATTGGGGAGCCGGCGCAGCTTCAACTGACCTCACGCACCACGGGCCTTCGCTTGGTTGGTCTCGACGGCATCGGCGACGTTGATTTAGGGCCAGCGCAAGACGCTGCCTTTGCGCCGCGCTTGCGCCGGGCGCTGCAAAAAATTGCCCGCGTTCAGGCGTTGCTTGACCTTGCGCGCGTGAAATCACTGGAGCCACAGACAGCAACACCTGCGGTCTCCTTCTGCATCAGCAGCGACCTGACTTATGATTTGGAACAATGTCCGCAAGCGCCCACATCTGATGGCCCGGCTCTCAAGCTCAACCAGCCCGCCAAAATTGCCGTGGTCAATCAAAGCGAAGCGCCGCTATTTGTCTATGTCTTTGCGATTGATCAGGATTTGACGGTCAACCTGATGCTGCCGCCCAGTGGTGGTGTTGATAATACGCCCCTTGCCGCTGGTGCAGCGGTGCAGCGCAGTGACACGGGGCCTGTTGATCCCGGTCGCCTGCAGTTCCTGACGCTGGCAACGCCAACCCCAATCAACGCAGCAGCACTTGAACAAAGCGGGGTCGGCGCGCGTGAGGGCGGGTGCGTCAATGCCTTGGAACGCATCCTCTGCGCGGCCAACGTCGGCACGCGTGATCCGTCTGTGCCGCGCGTGGGGTCTTGGTCCGCGATCCTCAGTTCAGCGATGGTGAAATGATCGGGGAATGACATGATGAAATTTGCATTCGCGCTTTGGCTTGTACTGGCAGCGACTGCTGCTTTGGCTCAGGATATCCTACCTGATCCCGCGCCTGTGCCCATGGCAGAGGAAGAGGAAAGCGATGGTCGCATCGTTGGCGGTGATCCCGCGCCCAAAGGCACTGTGCCGTGGCAGGCCGAACTGTTCGCGGCTGGCAATGCCGAAGTGCAGCCAGCCGAACTGACCGCTGACCGCGACTTGAAGCCCGGCGACCCCAATTATAGGAATAAGAAATTCCTCGACCTGCGCGACAAATGGGAATGGCATCACCGCTGCGGCGGGGCGATCATCCCCACCCCGTCCGGCCAATCGGGCATTTGGGTCCTCACCGCCGCCCACTGCGTCACGGTGCTGGAAAGCAATCCCCTCAACTGGCGGCGCGTGCGATTGGGGACACAAGATCTGAAATCGGGCGGCAAAACTTACGCCATCGACCGCGTCGCCATCCATAGCGGCTACGGCGCTTCGCGCGCGCATGACATTGCGCTTGTTCGGGTCAGCGGCACATTGCCTGCGACGGCTAAGCCGATCCGTTTGCTTCACGACCGACCGAATGATCGCCCACTCGCGCCGCGCAATCGATTGTTCGTCACAGGTTGGGGATTGACTGCAATCAGCACCGCGGGAGCCACTCTGCGCGCCCGCGACGGCAGCTTACTGCGCGGATCGCCCATTTTGATGCAAGTCGAATTGCAGGCCTTCCCCGATAACCAGTGCAACGCGTTTGACAGTTACCGCGCGGCCATCGCATCGGGCGGCGCGCTCTGTGCAGGCTCCCCCACTGAAGGCAAAGACGCCTGCCCCGGTGACAGCGGCGGGCCAGTCACACGCGTGCAAGGCACAGCGCCAGTGCTGGTCGGCCTTGTCTCGCTTGGCATAGGCTGCGGGCAAAAAGACGTGCCCGGCGTTTATGTGAAAGTTAGCGAATATCGCAAGTGGATCGACAGAGCGATGCGCGAAGCCGAACCCGGAAAGGCGAAACGGATCGCCCCTCCGGGTTGAATAGATCGGCGTTAGCGACCGCCGATGGGGTTGCCGTTATTTTGCGAAGGAGCAGCTGTATCAACAGCATTGGCCGCGCTGTTCATCGCATTGTCCAAAGGTGCCATATCGTCCGCCGCATTCACTTCGTTGGACACCGCTTCGTTGACAACCGTTTCGTTCACTACGGCTTCCGGTTCCGCGACGGCTTCCGTCGTTTCTTCCGCTTTTTTGCTGCAGGCAGCGGCCATCACCGACAGTGAAACAATGGCAATCGTAGAGACAAATTTACGCATTTGAAAATCCCCTCTGTGTGTGGAAACAATAACTTAGCGCAAACCAATTGCTTTTAGCAAACCCGAAAAACGGGGGTCATTTCGCACCGGTGTGAGCAGTGGATCGACGCCCATCAGCAAAAGGCCGGAATCGCCAATTACATGGCCTCGTTCCAGCGCGAGCAGCGATTTCTCCTTTTCCCCTGCCTGCGCGTGAACCTGAGCCTGCTGATAAAAACCATTATCCCCAAATTTGGAAATGAGGGATGCCAAAGCTGCGTCAGCCTTTGTCCGGTCATTCCGCTTTCGCTCAACAATTGACGCGCCGGGAAGTGACAGCATTTCAAGCGGCTCTCTGCTGTAGGCCTGACGCGCTTCGTCAACTTTGCCTAGGGCGAGCAGTGCGTCGCCGATGATGGCGTGACATCCGCTCAACTTCGGGTTGAGCGCCAAAGCTTTTTGCGAAAGCTCAATGGCTTGCTCATGACGTCCCCCAAAATAGGCTGCACGACCGGCCATTCGAAAGACACGGGGGTTAAGCGGGTCGAGCGTCATCGCGCGCTTGGCGGCCGTATCCGCTTCGTCAGTCCAGGCCATTTGAGTACAATAATCGATATAGGGCGTGAGAATATCAGCATCACCCCAACCCAGCTCGCGTGCTTTTCGAAAGGGCTGCTTGGCCGACCGCATATCCTGCAATCCGTAGCTATAGGCATTGCCAAGGGCGGCCCAAGCATTGGCCAAAGCTGGGCCCAATTGCACGGCCCGGCGCGCAGCCTCGACAGATCCCTCATACAGGCTCCGAAGCGCGCTGGCATCGCTTGTGCCATTGGCAATGGCGCTGAGCGTCCGCGCGCGCGCGGCGTGTGCAGCAGCATAATTTGGATCAGCACTGACCGCACTGTCAAACTGTGCCAATGCGGCGCGATCTGACGCTTCACCCAAGTTGGAATCAAACAGGGCCTTGCCGCGCAGATACGCGTCAAAAGCCGCTGTGTTTGGTTTCGCGCCTATAGTCTGATCAAGGGGCAGAACTGCCGCAACCTGCGCCGATAGCGCCTCAGTCACCGTGTCGGCAATTTCGCTTTGCATCGCGAATATATCGTCCAGTTTCCGGTCAAATGTTCGCGACCATAGGATGACACCACTGGCGCCGTTGATCAGCTCAGCCACAATTTTGAGCGCTCCACCCGCTTGGCGTACGCTGCCGGACAGGATGAAATCAACGGCCAATTGCGCCGTGATTTTTTCGGGGTCCGTCGTATTATCTCTTGCCTGACGCACAGATGTTGGTGCCGCGACCAGCAAGAGGGGATTGCGCGACAGGGTGGAGCGGATCTCCTCAGACAGGCCTTCCGACAAATAGTCCTGTTTTGTGTCACCGCTCAAATTGCGAAATGGCAGCACAGCAACGCTATTCTCTTGGGCAGCGCCCCTGTTAAAAACATCTGTCCACCAAGCAGCGCCAGCCCCGGCAACCAAAAGCCCAGCGACGCCGCCGATGATCAAACGCCGGGACAAACGCTTTGGCGATGGGTTCGGTGCCGCCTGTTCGCCATCATGCAAAGCTGCGACAGCGCGGATGACACGCTGCATCTCAGCCGAGCCCGGCTTTGCCCGCTTGCGCGACACATCAATGACCTGAAATTGACGGAAGCCCAGTGGCGGTTCGGTGCCGTCAATCGAAAGCGGAACCAAGCAGCGCCGGTCACGTCCTCGTGTCGCTTCATCATGAACCCAGTGCGACGAGACTGATGCTTTGGACCACAGCACAACCACGGCCTTTGCCGTTTCAAGCGCCGCCTCTGTTGTACTTGAAAATCGTTCTCCGCCTTCGAGCAGACCATCCCACCAAACTGAAAAACCGGCGGCCTCAATTGCTTCTATGATGGGCTGAGCCCGTTTTTGATCATCGCGGGAATAGCTAACGAACACCGTCGTTGGAATGCCATCTTTGCCGGTCGGTGATGAAATGAGTGTCATCTACTCGCTCTACGCCTTCCCCGATTGAACACGCACGCAGAGAGCGGCGATACAATTTCAGCCGCCACTCAAGCGTAGCTTAGGTGGAAGCCGTAACAGCGGCAAGCCATTTGCAGGCGCCGCAACCCCTCAAACGCTCCGCGACATGCCCCTGTCAAATGAAGATGCGCTAGGGATATTCAGTTATAATCCTGTGACGATGGTTTTGGGGTGCGGCGACTGAGGGGAGGGACTTCATTTCCGATGTCGCCTGCTTGGGTTGTCCGTGGAATTACAGTGACGTTGTGTAATTGATGTGGCCATTCGTCTGCTTGCATTGCTCCAGCGCGCAGATAATAGTTCCGGGTACGAAATTCGCCTCCACCCGCCGCGCCTGCACTGCCGGCCTTGCCGCGATCGCCACCTCACCCGCCATTGCCGAAGCGCGGCGATCAGGACGTTATGATGTCATAGTGCGCGGCGGTGCGCTGTTCGACGGACTCGGCGGAGCGCCGCGCGAGGCCGATCTGGGGATCGTCGATGACAAGATCGCCGCGATCGGCAACCTCCGCTCGGCCAGCGCCGCGCTTGAAATCGACGCGCGTGGGCAGGCGGTCGCGCCGGGATTCATCAACATGCTCTCTTGGGCGAATGACGCCTGATCGAGGACGGCCGCTCGCAAAGCGATATCCGGCAGGGGGTTACGCTTGAGGTGATGGGCGAAGGCTGGTCGATGGGGCCACTCAACGCCGAGATGAAACGGCGTGAGCGCAAGGAACAGGGCGAAATCAAGTTCGACATTGGCTGGACTTCGCTGGCGGACTGTCTCGGCTTCCTCGAAGCCAAGGGCGTTTCGTGCAACGTCGCTTCTTTCGTCGGGGCGACGACTGTGCGGCAGCATGAAGTCGGCTATGACGATGTCCGCCCCACGCCCGAACAGCTGCGCCGGATGCAGGACTTGGTCCGCGCCGAAATGCGGGGCGGCGCACTTGGGGTCGGCTCTTCGCTGATCTATGCCCCCGGCAACTTTGCCAACACCGACGAGCTGGTCGCACTGACGCAGGCGGCGGCCGAATTCGGCGGCGGCTATATCAGCCACATGCGCAGCGAGGCCGGGGGCTACCTCGAATCGATCGATGAGCTGATCGAAATCGGGCGGCGGGCCAAGGCGCGAGTGCAGATGTACCACATCAAGCCTTCGGGCAAGGACAACTGGGGCAAGGCGGATGCCGGCCTTGCGCGGATGGACGCAGCGCGGCGTGCGGGCGTTGATGTCTCGGCCAATCTTTATACCTACACCGCCGGGTCGACCGGGCTTTATGCCACGATGCCGCTATGGGTGCAGCAGGGCGGGCACGACGCTTTAGTGGCGCGGCTCAAAGACCCCGCAATCCGCGCCCGGGTGGTCGCCGAGATGCGCGGTACCCCACAAGGCTGGGAGAACCTGCTGCGCGAAGCCGGGTCGCCCGAGCGAGTGCTGCTGATCGGGTTCAAAAACCCGAAACAGAAGCCACTCACTGGCATGACGTTGGCGCAGGTTGCGGCGCAGCGTGGGACCAGCCCCGAGGATATAATCATCGATCTGGTCATCGAGGACGACAGCCGGGTTGATGCGGTCTATTTCCTGATGACCGAGGAGAATATCCGCAAGAACATCCAGTGGCCCTGGACTATGCTCGGCTCCGATGCCGGATCGATGGCGCCGGAAGGCAAGTTCCTGCTCAAGAGCACGCACCCCCGCACCTATGGCAATTTCGCGCGGTTCCTTGGCAAATATGTGCGCGAAGAACAAGGTCATCGGGCTGGCCGAGGGCATCCGTCGCCTCACCTCGCTGCCAGCCCAGCAGATCGGAATCAAAGGGCGCGGGCGGCTCGCGGCGGGCTATGCCGCTGACGTGGTGGTGTTTGACCCGGCCAAGATCGCCGACACCGCGACTTATGACAAGCCGCACTCTTACGCGGTTGGGGTCTCCGACGTACTGGTCAACGGTGTCGCGGTGCTGCGCGGCGGAGAACATACCGACGCGCGACCAGGGCGCTTCCTCAAGGGGCCGGGCTGGCGGCGAGGTTAGCGACAGTCGAAGTTCAGCCGACCCAGAATCCCATCTTTCTCTTGTAATATAGGATCTTTCTTGCCAACTTTCCGCTTGACAAAGTAAATATGTTCATTATATGTTCTTAATGCGTTGACACGTGACTATTGCTGATGAATCCCTCCCTCGGCGTGCAGGACAGAATGTTCTGAGTCTCGTTTTTGTGCATCGGTATCGCGGATATGTCGGAGCAAAAGAAAGTGCACGAGTGGCACAACTTTACACAACTTTGAAAAAATGCGTGGCCAAAAATTGGCCGTTCACCCACCCCAAAGGCGATAGCAAAGCCTATTTTGCTCTGCAACGTTATCACTTTAAGACCAGCAATCCGCAAACCTGCATCAAGCCGCCACGCCAAGTGCCGTCGGATCAGCGCTCAATTATAATAATGCTCATAATTGTCGGAATAGCCGAAGGAATCACCTGAATGCTCGATATAGCGGTTGAGCACTGTCCCAATACATTCGGCAGGCGACAGCAGATTGATCGAATCTATCACTTGGCCCTTCGTCGTTTGGCCTTCTTCAATCACGAAGAGGTAGCAATCAACATGCTGAATGATCGCCATTGCATCATCATTGGCAAAAACAGGCGGCAAATCCAGCAGTGCAATATAATCGTCGGGCAAGTGGCGGATCGACTCAACCAATTTGGGCAGCCGGTCACTCACCAGCAATTCGGCCGAATTGATCGCTGCGGGATGGCTGGGAAAGAGCGCGACATTAAGCGGCATCACTCGCTTGCCAATGTCCGCCAGCCTATCCACTGATCCGTCGAGATATTCTGCCATGCCCTTGTCCGTGTCGACGCCCATCCGCTCCCCAATGGACGCGCGGCGCAGATCAAGGTCAAACACAAGGACTTTAACGTCCGAAAGCTGGCCCAGTGCCGCTGCAAGATTGGCTGTGACGAAGGATTTTCCCGCGTTGGGCGCGCCGGACGTGATGGCGCATGTTTTCCATTTCCGTTCCCGCATCTTTCGCAAAATCTGGGTTCGGAGCAAATTGAAAGGCCGTGACCTTTTGTCACGCGAATTAAACCCGACGATGGCCTGCTGTTCCAGCGCGTCTAAATCCGCCTCGACAATCGGTAGCGATTCAATTTCATCTGCCCGGAGGTTTTGTGCGCCCCGAAATTGACCTGGTATTTCCAAAGACACGGTGAGTTCCTAAATTTTCAGCACGAAAGCAGCGCGTGAACGCACCACTTAAGCTTGTGACTTCGACCGTCTTTTCCACAAGGATAGGAAGCGATCAAAGAATTTTTGCTTTTTCTTCTGCACTGACAGGGACGGCAATGCCACCAACGGAGCAGTCCCCGTGGCCGATTTCACGCCCTCTAGCCCGCGGATGGGGCGCTGGATCAGTTCAATGCCCAGCATCAGAAGGAAGCCCAAGCCCAATCCGGCCATAAGGCCGCCGAGAATGAACTTGGGACGATTGGGCCAGCTCGGTTCATCGGGAACAATCGGCGGATCGACCAGAGACAGCCGTTCCCCCTTTTGTTCATCGTCCATTTTTTGACCCGCCTTGGCCGTCATCATCCGCGACGAAACGAGCTGATACTGACTGTTTAACCCTTCAAGACGCTGCTGCAATTGTGCCACTTGTTCCATGACTGCTGGAGCCTTGGCTTGCGCGCTCAGCACTGCCGCGCTCTGCGACGACTCCCGGTTTCTTGCGGCCTGAAGTGCGGCAATTTGAGAATTATTAAACGCAACTTGAGACGCGATTGTATCCACCGGCAAGTTCGCGACGGTGCGGCCCGCAAGCTCCTTGGCCTCGGCCAGACGCTGCCGTGCGATCTGCACATCGGGGTGAGTGTCAACATAGACCGCGCGCGCGGCGGCCAGTTGCGCCTCAGCATTGGCCACCAGCGGATCACGCACAGCGGCAGTCTTTGTCAGGTCACGCTGATTGTTTAACTGGGCATTGTCCCGTTGCAGGGCGGCAATCTGAGCGTCAATGCTGCCCGTGTTGCTGCCCATCATCATGGTATTAGCACCCGACAGAGTTGAGCCGTTTCTGGCCTTGATGCCCGATATCTGCGTTTCGAGGAGCGCGATCTGCGTTTGTAAATCTGTGGCTTGGTCAGTCAGAAACTGCACTGTGTTGGCGGCTTGTTCAGCATTTTTGATCGAGTCGATCTTCAAAACACGGTCTACAAGTTCCTGTGCAACGCCTTGCGCTTTGCTGGCTTCGGAATATTCAAATGTCATGGAGAAGGCGATGGTACTGGATCGACCGCCCGAATTCTCCTGAATTTCTGCCCCCACAGGCGCAATCGTCACTGCCTTGCGCATCTCGTCAATGATGGTCGAAAGCGGCGTCGAGGATCGCTTTTTTGTATAAAGGTCCAGCTTTTGGATAATCTCAATCAGATCAGGGCGGCTGAGCACTTGTTGCCTGATCTTGGCAATCCGACGGTCGACCACATCTGCCGAAGGGGCGCCGGCTATAGCCTCTGGCAGTTGCGGGGATTCAACAAGGAGAACGGCAACGGATTGATACCGTGTCGGCAAGAGCAAAGCCGCCGCAAGGCCAGCCAGCGACAGCAAAACGGCGGGGATGATCAACCACCATTTTCGCTGACGCGCAATCGCAGGCAGATGTGACAGAAGAGGGAGGCCGCCGCCTTCTTCATTCATAGGATCAGATGCACCTGTCACGCCCGACGCCCAAATAGATAAGTCACACCAAGGTTAAACTGTGCATTGGCACGCCTGTTGATGACATCGCGAAAACTATCTGCATATCCAACTGAAGCATAGCCTTTGATCGTCGGACTGAACCTGCGATTATAAGTGAGATCAGCCCGCGCAAACCCGTTCGAACGCGCCAAGCCCACTAGGCCCAGTTGCGCGCGGCCAAAGCTGGCGCTGGCTTGTATATCACTGCGCTCATCGAGACGCCGTGAATGGCTCGCCCCCCAATTGGTCAGCGGGCGAACGCCTCCCAACGCACTGGGCTGATAAGATCGGGACGCAAAAACACAGGTGCGGGCAATCGCATCGCCATTGCACATGTTGAGACTGCCGCCGAAACTGGTCTGCCGCACCCGGCCAACAGCAGTTTTAATCGAGGCGAAGCTTGGACCAGCGGAGGCCTGCACGGTCCACCGTGAGCCAAAACGAGCGCTCACTGTGCCTTGCAGCGCATAAGACCGGGAGTCGCCAATCACTTGTTGGCGATAGTCGGTTTGGCTGGCGCTTCCAGAAAAGCCGACGGTAAGGGCGTCCGATATTTTGCGGCCATAGCCTGCACGATATCCGATCGAGTCATAATCCCTGACCAGCGTGCCGCTGGGGAAGCGCACAATGCCGAAGGAGCCGCCAAAATCGATAAGATCACGCCCTGTCGCGCGATACCGAAAATCAACATCGCCATTGAAGAATTCACGCCGCTGCTGTAGCCCATTTAGGGTTGTGTCACCGGGTACGACAGCAGGACCACCTATTAAATCACCAACAATTGTCGGCGTTAAAATGTCACCAGAATCGACAATCACACTGTCAAAGCCAATCGAAGCCTTCATGTCCAGATTAGGCGCCACTTTTTGGGTCAGCGCGCCGGTGACGCCGTAATTTGTGGCAGCATCATACCGACGGGAAAATTCAGTATGCGTCACCCGGCCCGTCAGCTTGAATGACGTGACTTCATCGCCTGCTGCTATCGTGGGGGACAGACTGAGCACAAAAGCGCCGGAGCCGGTATCTTCACCTGACGATAAATAGGGGTTGGTTGAGGCTTGTGCTCGCGCCGACACTTCTGCACTTGCCGTCACTTCGGCATAGGCCGCCCCGCCGTGAAACAGCGCCCAAAGGGAAGCCATTGTTCCAAAACATTTGTTGACGTGTGTCATCAATCGGGTCCTTTTGGACGGTTCATCATTCATCACGGCACAATCACCGTATCACCGCTTTCGATCTGCGGGATGCTGGCGGGATCAATATCTCGCCCACCAAATCCGCCTTTGAAAGCCGCAGCCAATTTCGTCCGAATCGTTATCAATCGGTTGCCCGACTTTCTGACAATCGTGACGCTGTCCAAGTTTGCAAACTCTCCCGGACCGCCCGCAAAACTGAGCGCTTCCAGCAGATTCACATATCGTCCCGGTGAGAATGTCCCAGGGGACTTCACTTTACCAGCAACGGAGAATTGCAAGCCGGAAGGGTTCCTCACGGATACTGTTACTTGCGGAACTTGCCCCCGATACTGGCTTTCCAAGCCCTTGGAAATAATCGCTTCGAGCTCCGACGGCATTTTGCCAACAGCACTAACCTTGCCAACCAAAGGAAAAGAAAAAGTGCCATCGGGCAAAATCCGGATCACGCGCTGGAGCCGCTCTTCGCCCCAAACATAGACTTCAATTTCATCGCCCGGATTGATCGAATAAGGTCGAAGGGGTTCTACTGTCGCTTGCGCAGCAGCAGTGTGCGGGGAAGCAATGAAGGTTATGCTCGCAATGATGGTGACGGTTATGGCCTTAACAGCAGGCCAGATTCGACTCACACGCAGCATCATTTAGTTACCCCCGTTTTTGGCTTAAACTCGCGCGAAAACATCTGCTTATCGCTTAACACCGCAGTCACCATCTACACGCGGTCCCCGAATGAAACAATCCATTTGCTTTCAATCGGTTTCTGACTTGGATGTTGGCGCGCAATGCAATAGAGAAAAACTCGCAGCGTATTAGTAAATCATCATATCAGTTTGATTGCGGTTCGGGGCTTTCCTAACAATGGGGACTATAGTGCCAGTGCTAGGCAGGTTTGGTTTGCGTGGCGTAAAAGCGTTCGGCGCAACATATGTTGCACTCACTTTGTTGGTGAGTTGCGCAGATCGTCAGCAAGAGGCGGCTGTTGCTGCGCAGCAGTCCATATCGGCATTTGAAAGCGGCAATCTAGCAGAGGCGGAGCGTTTGGCTCGGCTAGCGGTTCAAAAACGGGATAGCGAAGTAACTTACTGGCAGCTGCTCGCCGCCATTTCGATGCGGCAAGACAGGCTCTTGGAAGCCTATCAGGCTTATTCTCGCGTTATTGAGCTTGATGCCAGCAATTTGGAGGCGCTTCAGCTTGTGTCGGAAATCGGCTTTCAAATCGGCGATTACCGGCGATCAGAAGAGATGGCGGATCGCATACTTGTCCTTGATCCAAGCTCCACCCGCGCGCTTCTCGTGAAAGGTTTAGTAGCCCTTGAAAAAGGTAAAGCTAACGAGGCCAATGAACATGCGCAGGCCATCCTGAAGCTCAACCCTCGCGATGAATTTGGCATCATTCTTGTCGCTCGTGCTTATGCCCTGCAGGGAAAGTTTTCTGAGGCTGTGGCCTTCATCGAAAGCCGCATACCTATTGCAGAGCGGACAGAAGCCTCACTTGTCACATTAATTGAACTCAACCGCCGCCTTGGTGATTTTTCAGCGATCAATCAGGCTTATCCCGCCTTGATTGCGAAACGCCCAGAAGACGGACAAACCATCCTCGACTATGCGCAAATCCTTTACCGTGGCGGCAATAGCGCAGAGGCGCGGAACCGGATCTACGGTGCCATCACTGCGAAGCCCGCCACCTATAATTTGATCGTGACGGCGACTCAAACCTGGTCGGATTATGATCAGACCCCGCTATCACCGGAGCAGCTGAAGCAAATATCCCAAACAGGGTCTCCCTTGTTACGGACTGAAACTGCACGCTACTTCATAGGCAGGAACGATGCTCAGCCTGTCAGTTTGCTCTTGCAGCCTTTATTGGCCAGTGAAGACGCGCAAACGCGTTTGGAGGCGGCAGCGTTAAATGCTCATGCGCTGTTGCTCTCTGGGAAAGCTCGCCAAGCAGATGCTGCTGTCAATGATATCCTTATGGATGACCAAGCCAATGACGAAGCGCGCTTAGTCCGAAGCATCATCAGGCAAAAAAGGGGGAATCTGGCAGGGGCATTGGAGGATGCTCAACTTGTCGTGTCAAACATGCCGGAAAATGAGCGGGCCAGAGCTTTGCTCGCTTCTATCATTATGCAGCGGGATGGGAAAATTCGCGCTTTGCAGAGCTTAGAAGAGGGGTTCGGCGCAATGCCTCAAAGCACAGCGATGGCCGAAACCTATACCGCATTTTTAGTCCGGCAGGGAATGGCGCCGCGCGCCATTGATGTTGCGCGCCGATTTACCCGTGCCAATCCCTCATCAGTTAAGGGATGGCAAATGCTAATGGGACTGTGTCGGACCGGGCAAGACAGCAGCTGCGCGTCGCAAGCTTTGGCAGGCCTGACCGAAGCCCAATCCGTCTTCACAATTGACACTCGTCCCGGCACACCTAGGCGCGGCGGCCTGTTTGGTAATTTGAAAGTCGATTGTGGATCAAAGGGACCTAGCTGCACATGAACCGCGCTCAAAGCCCGTCGCGTCGTGTCAGGTTCACGTCGAACATTGTCAGTACGCTTGGCATAACAATCGATCTATTGCTCCTCAGCCTCTCCTTTTTTCTTTCAAGCTTCATATTCAGCTTTTTTTTCGCGGGGCTGGACAAAAATTCGATTCATGAAACAGCTTCAGTTGTCTTGGCCATCAATTATCTGCTGATCAAAGTTTCCAACGATTACTATTTTAAGTTTCACAATCAGACAGATCTGTCGAGCACGGACTCTCTAGTAGATTTCATAATTGCCACGGTTTTGGCGGGATTTACGGTTGTCCTCTTCGGCTTGGCCAGCCGGTTTTCTGGTGTTTTTGTTTCCCTTTATCTAATCATCACTGCGGTGATGATTGTGATCGGCCACAAAGCATTTCGGGGCATCACCAATTGGTTTATGGATGCAGGATATATCGGTCAGCGTGTCGCGATCTATGGTGCTGATCCGCATTCGCTGTCACAGATCATGGCGCTCAGAGACCGTGAAGGACTGCCTCATTTCAAAGTGATTGGCTATGCCGATGACCGGTTAGATCGTCCCGGCCTGCTCCCTTACGATAGCTTGCCCTATCTTGGATCGATAGAAGACCTCATCGACCTTTCTAGGCAGGGAGAGCTGGATCAAGTGATGATTGTGGTGTCCAATATTCAAATCGCAAGATTTGATGATATTATCGAAAAACTAAGCGTCGCGGCGCTGGATGTCTGCTTAGTGCCATCAGAAAACTTGGAATTTCATTCCCGATATCGCGTTCACTTTGTCGGAACGTTGCCCGTCCTGAGTTTCTGGCAAAGGCCGATCCGGGATTTTGACCTTCTCCTCAAAAAAGCGCTTGATCTGGCGCTCTCGCTCGCCGCCATGATCATCCTCTCACCAATCTTGCTGATCACAGCCATAGCCATCAAAATCGAAAGCCGCGGCGACATCTTGTTCAAGCAGCGCCGTTACGGATTTAACAACAGAGAGATTTTTGTATATAAGTTCAGGTCAATGTATTCTGATCGCGGCGACGCCGATGGTGCGGTGCGCACCGTCAAACATGATGACCGTGTAACTCGGGTGGGCCGGATCATCCGCCGCCTGAGCATTGATGAAATCCCTCAAATCATCAATGTGTTCCGCGGCGAAATGTCTATTGTCGGGCCCCGACCCCATGCCACCCAGATGCGAGTGGAAGATGAATTTTATTTTGACGCTGTCAGAGGCTATATGGCCCGGCACCGCGTAAAACCTGGCATCACAGGCTGGGCCCAAGTGCGCGGATTGCGGGGAGAAATCCAAACCTTAGAGCGGGCCAAAAAGCGAGTTGAGTATGACAAATATTATATCGATAACTGGTCGATCCTTTTGGATCTGAGGATCATTCTGTTGACGGTGTTTATCGTGATATGGGACCGCGATGCCTATTGATCACAGTGTCGCCTCTCAAACTATCACCTTTTTGGGTTTGGACTTTGCTCATTTGGATTTGGACGCTGCACTGACACAGACGGTCAACTTGTCTCAGAAATCAGACTTCACCTTCATCGTCACGCCTAATGTCGATCATGTGGTGAAGCTTAACAAGACCCCTCCAACTGCGCTTACCCTCGCTTATCGCAGCGCTTATGACGCGGCTGATCTTCGTCTGTGTGACAGTCGGATTTTGGCCCGCCTTGCACGGGTGATGGGGGTGTACATTCCGGTTGTGACAGGCAGTGATTTGACAGCAGCTCTGTTTCAGCGAGTATTATGTAAGGCTGATCAAGTCGCGATTATTGGAGGCCGTAGTGACACTGTAGCGCGCCTTGTTCAATTGTTCCCAAAGCCAAATTTTATTCAACACTTGCCGCCAATGGACATTGTTAACAATCCTGAGGCGATAAAGGAGATAGTGGGTTTTGTTGGCCATACTCAAGCCCATTATACACTTTTTGCTATTGGATCGCCGCAGAGCGAAATTATTGCCGCGGAGTGCAAGCGCTCAGGCGGGGCCAGAGGGGTTGCGCTTTGCATTGGGGCTTCGATTGATTTTTTGGTCGGCTATCAACAGCGCGCGCCTCACTGGGTGCAACGCATTGGGTTCGAATGGGCATACCGGCTGGCCAGCCAACCGCGCAGACTGTGGCGACGTTATTTGATTGAAGGGCCGCGCATTTTTTGGATCACAGCACGCTGGCACCGGAGCGGGAGGCCCATTCGCCATGACCTTGGCGCCTGAACAACGCACGACTGGGCTGCGAATAGCCTATCTCGTGAACCGTTATCCAGCCGCTAGTCACAGCTTCATCCGGCGTGAAATAGAAGCAGTTGAGGCCGCCGGGGCTATCATAGACCGCTGGTCCGTGCGCCGTCCCGGATCTGATCTGCCTGATGCCCAAGATAGAACTGAAGTAGAACGCACGCGCTATATCTTAGCCGCTGGCATCAGTTCGCTTATCATAGCGGCATTTAAAGTGGCGCTTCTAAGCCCCGCTCGTTTCTGGAGTGCACTAAGGTGCACGTTGAGTATGGCTCAGCCGCAAGTGGGATCATGGGTCCGTCACTGCGCTTATTTGGCAGAGGCCGCTTATTTAGCTGCGGCGTTCAAGCGTGACGGAGTTGATCATGTCCATGCGCACTTTGGTACCAATCCAGCCGCCGTCGCGCGATTGGTAAGGCGTTTAGGCGGCCCGACCTATAGTTTTACAGTTCACGGCCCTGATGAATTTGATGATCCCAAGGGCCTTGATCTGCACGGAAAAATCAAAGAAGCCAGCGTCATCTTCGCAATTAGCCATTTTGGCAGCAGCCAGTTGATGCGGTGGAGCGACCCCATCGACTGGGCAAAGATTAAAATCGCACGCTGCGGTGTTGATGGTCGCTACATCACGCAAGGCTATCATGAGCCCGCTCCCGTTGCGCCAATCCTCTGCTGCGTGGCACGGTTAAGCGCTCAAAAGGGTTTGCCTTTGCTCATTCAAGCCGCAGCTCAAGTGAAGCGAGATTTCGGCGCTTTCACTCTCAATTTGGTCGGTGACGGAGAGTTGCGGCCCAATATTGAAGCCATGATTAAAGAATTCGACCTCACCAGCTCAGTTCACATCATCGGCTGGAGCGACAGTGCTGTCGTTCAAACGCATCTTATAGCGTCTCGGGCCATGGTATTGCCGAGCTTTGCAGAAGGTCTGCCGGTTGTCATTATGGAGGCACTCGCATTGCAGCGCCCAGTGATTGTATCGGCGATCGCCGGAACGCCTGAACTGGTTGACCAAAGCTGTGGTTGGGTTGTGCCCGCTGGCTCCGTCGAAGCTGTGGCAAGCGCCATGATGGAGGCGCTCAGAGCAGAGCCTTTGGAGCTGCTTGCAATGGGTGCAGAAGGTCGAAAGCGCGTTCTGGACGCTCATGACGCCCTTAGAAATGGCAAAAACCTCTATCAGATAATCGTCGAAACAAAGGTCAATCGAGTGTGACAGCAATCGTCGCTTTGCTGCTGTGGTTCTGCGCCTTATGCGCAATCATCCCACTGACCGTCATCTTGATTGAATTGAGTGCTGGCCTGATGCCGCTCAAACAGGTTTTTCAAAATGCGGCTGAGCATCCTCAAACTGTCATATTGATGCCAGCCCATAATGAGGCATCGATCATTTCAGATACTGTCCAGAAGGTCCAGAATGGCCTCCCTCCACAATCCCGTTTATTGGTCGTGGCGGACAATTGCAGTGATGACACAGCACGGCTTGCGCGTGACGCAGGTGCAGCTGTGGTGGAGCGGAACAGCGTTATGCTGCGCGGGAAAGGCTATGCATTGGCTTTCGGGAGAGATTCGTTGGTGAGCGACCCGCCAAATTATATCGTCATCCTTGATGCCGATTGCTTGCCAGCACTCAACTCTATTGAGCATTTGGTGCGTGCCGCACAGGGCAGTGGGAGGCCGGTACAAGCACGCTATTGTTTTACGGCACCCAGCAGTGCGAGCCCTGTTGTGCAAATTTCCAATTTTGCCTTTTATGTAAAGAATGTCGTTCGACAGCGTGGAATGTCACGAATGGGAGATGTATGCCTTTTGACGGGTGCGGGGATGGCTCTCTCTTGGAACCAATTCCGTGTGGCGGCCGTTGCATCAGGTGCCATTGTCGAAGACTTGGCAATGGGCCTTGACCTAATGAAGGCCGGCCACCGCCCTCTTTTCCTCGAAAGTGCGCTTATCACCAGCGACTCAGCAACGGCAAAAGACACGGTTGGCCAGCGTCAGCGTTGGGAACATGGCTATCTTTCGACAATGTCCTCGGAAGCTTTGCCATGCATCGCACAGGGCCTTGTAACGATGGACAGGGCTCTGCTGTGGACCGGTCTTCACCTTTTGGTGCCGCCGCTTGCCCTTCTTGTCATGATCAGCTCGACGATAGCGCTGCTTCAAGCAGTGGCGATGATGCTCGGCCATTCTGCAACGCCATTTCTCATAATTGTGGCGCAATTGATCCTATTAATGCTGCTCTTGGCCGTCGTCTGGTTTCGTGACGGCAAAGCTTATGTTCAGGCATCCGCCCTTGCACGACTGCCCCTTTATATGCTTTGGAAAGTGCCAATCTACCTGCGCTTACTAACCAACCGTCAGCGGGAATGGAATCGGACTCCGCGTGGGGGTAAAGATGACAGTTAAGATGATTACGCCGCGCCGGTTTGAAGATAGCCGCGGATGGTTCAGCGAAAGCTGGAATTCAGCCAGTTTTGCGCAGGCCGGAATCGACGCTTCCTTCTGCCAAGATAATCATTCGCTTTCGCGCGCAGCGTTCACGCTACGCGGCCTGCATTTTCAGCGCCCTCCGCACGCACAAGCCAAACTAGTGCGCTGCTTGCGGGGCCGCATCTTTGATGTGGCCGTTGATGTCCGCCGTGCCTCCCCCACGTTCAAACAGTGGGTCTCAGCCGAGCTTAGCGCGGAGTCAGGCGACCAATTGTTTATCCCCGCAGGCTATGCCCACGGCTTTCTGACCTTAGAAGCAGACACAGAAGTCGCCTATAAAGTCGACGCTTATTACGCCCCGCAATCCGATGGCGGGATCATCTGGAATGATGAAACTCTGGCCATCGATTGGCCCCTAGGCAGTGCAAGCCCGCAGCTGTCTCACAAGGATGCGGCTCTCCCTGTCCTTGATCATGCTGATATTGACTTTACCTATGACGGCAATCCGCTCCTGCCCCTTGAGTATCCCTAATGCCAACACCCCCTAAGAAAATCCTGATCACTGGCGGCGCCGGGTTCATCGGTTCCGCTTTGGCGCGTCATTTGATCGCTGACAGCCCGCACTATATCCTTGTCGTGGACGCATTGACCTATGCCGGCAATCTCTCCTCCCTTGCCCCAATCTCCAACGACGCGCGTTACCAATTTGCCCAAGCGGATATTTGCGACACGCCCACGATCACCGCGTTGATTGAGGAGTTCCAACCCGACATCATCACGCATCTGGCGGCTGAGTCGCATGTTGATCGGTCTATCGACGGGCCCGCAGCCTTTATCACGACCAATATGGTCGGCACGTTTTCACTGCTGAGTGCGACGCTCGACTATTGGCGCGGCTTGGACAGTGAGCGACAAACATCCTTCCGGTTCCACCATATCTCCACTGATGAAGTCTTTGGCGCCTTGGGGGATGAAGGCTTTTTCACTGAAGCCACCGCCTATAACCCGCGATCCCCTTATTCAGCATCAAAGGCTGGATCGGATCATTTGGTCAGCGCATGGCACCACACTTACGGATTGCCCACCCTCATCACCAACTGTTCGAACAATTACGGCCCCTACCATTTCCCCGAAAAACTCATTCCCCTGATCATCATCAAATGTTTGGGCGGAGAGCCGCTGCCGGTTTACGGAAAAGGCGATAATGTGCGTGACTGGCTGTATGTCGATGATCATGTTCGCGCACTGCGTGCTGTTTTTGAAGGTGGAGCCATCGGCGAACATTATATGGTCGGCGGCCGGTCAGAGCGGACCAATCTGGCCGTTGTCGAAACCATTTGCGACACGCTGGATCGCATCCGGCCGCGCACTGATAGCCAAAGCTACCGCACCCAGATCAGCTTCGTTGCTGATCGTCCGGGTCATGATTTCCGCTATGCCATTGATGCGACCAAGCTGGAAACAACGCTCGGTTGGGTGCCGCTTGAAACATTTGAAACGGGCATGGAAAAGACCATCCGCTGGTATCTGGCCAATCAAGACTGGTGGCAAAATATCCAGTCCGGCGCTTACCGCGGAGAACGGCTGGGGTTGAAATCGGCTTAAGCAATGGCAGTGGGTCCCATCCTGATCACAGGCGGCAGCGGTCAAATTGGTGGCGCGCTGGTGCGCCGTGCACAAGCGGAGGGCATTGCCGTTTTCGCGCCTGATCGGCAGTGCCTCGATTTAACCGATGGCGCTGCGATTGAGGCTGCGGTGGGACGCTCCCCTTGGTCTGCTGTCATCAATTGCGCCGCCTACACGGCGGTTGACCGCGCGGAGACAGAAGCTGAACTGGCGCATGCCGTCAATGCCGAAGCCCCGGCCCATTTCGCCCAAGCCACACAGCGGCGTGGCATTCCCCTCATTCATGTGTCCACAGATTATGTCTTCGATGGCCGCAAGGCCACAGCGTATGAAGAGAGCGATCCCGTCAATCCAGTGAGCATCTACGGGCGTACCAAGGAGGCAGGCGAAGCTGCTGTCAGAGCCATTCATCCCAATCATGCCATTATCCGGACCGCATGGGTGCTCAGCGCAACTGGTGCCAATTTCCTGAACACTATGTTGCGGTTGGCAGCGGAGCGCCCGGAGCTTAAAGTGGTGAATGACCAGATCGGCTGTCCCTCCAGCGCGGATGATATCGCATCGGCTTTGCTGGGCGTAACGGCGGGGCTTAGGGAACGGAGCGGCACATGGCACGTCGTAAATGCGGGGGAGACCAGCTGGCACGGCCTAGCGACGCATATATTTGCACAAATGGCACAGCGTGGATTGGCAACGCCAAAGCTGACAGCCATCCCGACATCGGACTATCCAACGCCTGCCGCTCGCCCGGCTAATTCCCGGCTCGCGACC
Source organism: Sphingomonadales bacterium (assembly GCA_031376385.1). GTDB lineage: Bacteria > Pseudomonadota > Alphaproteobacteria > Sphingomonadales > Sphingomonadaceae > Aquisediminimonas. The sequence continues at coordinate 355,943 of JANMDQ010000023.1, read as the reverse complement.
GCAGCATTAGCACATGATTTTGATATTAGGTTAAGGCCGTGGCAAAGGGCTGTAGACTCCATTCTGGCCGAACGCTTGGGCCCAAAGAGCACACCCAGATGATAAGGGAACATTAGAATATGCGTGGCATCATCTTGGCAGGCGGCACTGGAACGCGGCTCCACCCGGCGACTTTGGCGATCAACAAGCAGCTGCTGCCCATTTATGATAAGCCCATGATCTATTATCCTTTGTCTGCCCTGATGTTGGCGGGCATCCAAGACATCCTGATCATTTCCTCATCTGAATATATCGAGAATTACCGTCGTCTTTTTCAGGATGGGGCGCAGCTTGGCCTCAAGATTGACTATGCCATTCAACCCAAGCCCGAAGGACTGGCGCAGGCTTTTTTGATCGGCGCTGATTTTCTGGACGGTCAATCAGCGGCTCTGGTGCTGGGCGATAATATTTTTTACGGCGCTGGTTTTGGAACTTTGCTTGGCAATGCCAAAGCAAGGACCACCGGCGCCACTGTCTTTGGTTATCAAGTAGAAGATGCCACGTCTTACGGCGTCGTTGAACTTGATCGCGCCGGCAAAGCGATCAGCATTGAGGAAAAGCCAGCGCACCCCAAATCAGATTGGGCCGTCACAGGCCTTTATTTTTACGACGATAAAGTGACCGAGTTCGCCCGCCAAATTCGTCCCTCTGCACGCGGCGAATTAGAAATCACCGATCTCAACCGCCTGTATATGGAACAAGGCGCGCTTCATGTCGAAAAAATGGGGCGCGGTTATGCTTGGCTTGACACAGGCACCCATGACAGTCTGGTTGAAGCAGGCGAGTTCGTGCGCGTCATTCAAAAACGCACAGGAATGTTTATTGCCTGCTTGGAAGAAATTGCATTTCAACAGGGGTTTATTGACCGCGATCAATTGCGCAGCTGCGGCGCGCTGTACGGAAAAACAGGCTATGGCCAATATCTTTTGAAGATCGCTGACCGACCCTGACTTACTTCCGTCAGCGCTTTGAGGTTAAATCCAAAGCGCTGACGGACAGGAAAATAATCTATTTCTTCGCGGCTGCGGGCGCGGCCTTGGCGGCTGCTGGGGCCTCATACCCGGGCTGATATTCGATTTTAGCGGCTGCTTTGGCTTCGCTTAACCGAGCGCGACCCAATTCGTTGAGGCGCTTTTCCCGGATCGATTGCACCGCAAGCGGCTTCATCTGATCAGCAGGAACCGTCAGCGGACTTTCGCCAATGATGGAACTTACCACCACTCGTCCGCCGGCGGGCGCAATGAAAGGCTCATTGCGGCGTGCCAGAATCTGTTGGAGCGTGGCGGGATCAACCACGCCTGAATCCATCGCTCCGGTGCCCGTCTGAAACTTAATCCCTAGGCGGGTGAGCGATGCTTTGATCTCCGTCATATTTTGGTCGGCTTCCAAGCTTTTCAACTGGCTTGGGTCTTTCGGCAAATCAAATGTGAGTTGATCGAGGTCATATTTCACACGCCCCGCAAAAACTTGTGGATTTGCAGCAATATAGGCGTCGACAGCTTTACCATCGGGCACGGGGATCGTGTCAGCCGTTTTCTTGGCATACATGCGGACGAGTAGATCCTCATTCATTTTCCGCTGTTCCATGATGTAAACCGGATCGCGGTCAAAGCCTTGTTCTTTGGCGCTTTGGGCCAGCAACCGGCGCTCTACAACCTGTTGAAGCAATTGCCGCATCGCCATTTTGCGATCAACTGTGGGCGGAAGAGATGCGCCTTTCAGTTCTGCATTCAGTTCGTCTATTGTGACTTCCTCACCGTTCACGACCGCCACAACTTGGCCAGTGGCTTTTTTGCCGCAGCCACTGGTGCTGATCATCAGCCCGACAGCAAGTGCCGACAAAGTGATCGTTTTCTTTAATCCTGATGTCACAAAATCCTCCTGTTTTGGGTCAAGTTGATGATTTGATTGACGATCTGCCAGCCACCACTTGTCAATTCAACAGTCCCCCGTATGATCACCACATCATTTTTTGCAATGGGGAATAGCGTTGGAAACCATCTTTGACTGGATCACAGTCACACTATTCGCGGGGCTCATTGTTCTTTTCATGCAAAGATCAACGGCCGAAGAACCTCAAGATAGTCTGTGGCAATATCTGGCGGCATCCGCTGGCTGCGCGTTGGCCAACTATCTTGGCAATGAAGGCTTCACTGTGGTTGCCGTCTTGGTCATTGCAGGCGTACTTGGGTTTGTTTGGGTGGTATTGAAACCCCTAGAGGGCTGGACGCAGAATAAGCCTTAGAGCGAAACTATTATAGTTGGCCGACTAAAAGAGCCTTAAGTTGCGGGTTACTGCCAGCCACCAAGGCGCGAGCAAACCCTTCTAAACTCGCCTGAGCGTCTGTGTAGCTGGGCGCAACAGTAGACACACGAACGAGGATGCCGTCAGGAATTTCAGCCTTTAGGTTGGTGCGAACCACGGCCATCCTCTGATCAAACCAACTGGTCGGATGCTCCTGCCCTATCCGGGTCCAATACAGGACCTGTTCGTTACGCGCGCCACTTTCAGCACTGAAATGGCGTATCGGGAGCAGCTTTCCTGCCGCGATTTCCAGCTGATCCAGCTCGGTTTCGCTGAGCCTGAACCCGCTCGCCGGGTAGCAAATTTCTGGGCGGTGGAGCTGCAACATCCCATTTTGTTTATTGCTGTAGGCAATGAGCATCATGATCGGAAGTTGCGTCGATGATTGATAAACGCGCGTAACAATATGGCTGTATAAATTGTCAGATAACGGATCCTCGGCTGGCAACACTAACCCGCTTTTGCTTTGAAATGTCCAGCCACCAATCTCCTCTGGCACCAATTGGTCCAGCTTCTTTGGCGCAAGAGGTGGCACAATTTCTCGCGGTTGCCGGGACAGGGCAAGGCCAGATGTCGCCAGCAAGGCAGCGCCCATGATCATGTGCCGCCGCGTCAATGAGGGAGCTTGCGGGGCTGGTGTCAGATCACGGCCCGTCATCTGGCTGTCAGACGTCATGCTGATTTTCTTTTCTGAAATCGTTGCCACAGCGGCTGGGCAAAATAATCAAGCGCCATGATCGTAAGCAACGCCGTTACAAAAAGGGTGAGGCCAGCGAAATCATGGAAGAACCCTTGGGCTGAGGCCTCCCCCGCATGATAGGTCAGGAGGATGAGGATCAGGACGCGCACCAAATTGGCAAAAATCGCGACTGGAATGACAGCGCACATCATCAAAGCCGTATAACCCCAGTCCATCCGGTGCCGCATGTAGATATAGAACATTGAAATTGCCGACAAAGTGATAAGCGAATTCAGCCCAGAACAAGCGGCAGCCACCAGCAATTGATATTGCCCGACTTGGATCATCACACCTGATCCCGCTATTGGGTATCCAAAGACATAGAGTGCGCTGACGGCAGCCTGGGAAATCCAGATTTTGAGGGGCTGAGTGAGCAGGCTAACAAGCGACTCCGGCGGCGGCAGGGCAAAGAGCAAATAAAAGAGCGGGAATGAAATCGCCAAAACAGCTTTCCACCCGACAAAACTGAGCAAACCGATGAGTAGCAGGCCATACATCATGTAGCCGTTAATCTCGACAATCTGGGTGACGCTGGACAAATAATAGAACAGCAGAAGCCCGGCAAAAAGAGGAACCACGGCCCAGAGCGGCGCAGGCTTGCGGATATCATGCATTAAATACCATCGCTGCGCGACGAGCCAGAGACCGGTGGCCAATACAATCGGACTATGCGCGCCTGCATCCGTGCCCCAACTGAACCGCGCGACTGAAATCATCGACGGCAGCACAATGGCAATCAGTCCTAAAACAAATAACCAATTGGTTTTCATAAATGCTAAAAATGGGTGCTGGCCAACCATCACAATGGCCAAAGCCTATAGTGCCTGTCGACTAAGCAATCACAGCGAGTCACGATCATCCAATCCTAAACGAGCGATGTGCCTTCTACGCCGGCGTCGATTTGCTTAGCCCTGATAAGGTAAAGATCAAGTTTATAGTTGGCGAAACACTGCCATATATGTCCCGAGTTTGGATGAACAGGCCTTGATTGGGCCTGTCAGTCAGCGCATGACTGCGGTGAAACTGGACTGTGACAAATCCTGCGAGAGCAAACGAAAGCCGACGATGCCAAATCTTATCGCCTATGGCGCTCTCATCGCGTGGCCGTTTATTGGCTTGCTCCAGTTTTTAAGGCTGCGGCCGCGCACTGCGATTATCTGGGCAATCTTGGGGGCGTACCTGTTGCTTCCGGTCAAAACGCAATTTGATTTTCCCGGCGTCCCTCCGTTGGATAAGGAACTGATCCCCAATCTGACAGCTCTTGTTCTCGCCATGACACTGACGCGTTTCAAACTTTATCTGCTGCCGCGGTCAGTGCTAGTGAAGGCTGCGATTTTTGTGTTCGTTCTGTCTCCCTTTTTGACATCGCTTGGCAATCCCGATCCGATCGTCCTCACCAATCAAACATTGGCCGCCATGTCCTTCTATGATGCTTTTGCGGCTGCCGTCCGGCAAGCAGCAATTCTCATCCCCTTCCTGCTTGGCTATCAGATGCTGGGTGATGAGGACGGGCACCGACGGATACTTTGGGCCCTTATGATCGCTGGGCTTGCCTATTCGGCCCTCATGCTCATCGAAATTCGGCTGAGCCCGCAGTTGCACGCGATCATCTATGGCTTTTTCCCTCATTCCTTTAGCCAACAAGTGCGCGATGGCGGGTATCGGCCAGTCGTTTTCTTGGGGCACGGGCTGTTAGTGGCGATTTTCTGCGCGATGAGCCTGCTCAGCGTCGCGGCCTTATCGCGCATGCGACGCAGCGTCGCGGGGGTGCCGATGATTGTGATACTGGTCTACCTCGCCATCATCTTGGTGCTGTGCCGATCTCTTGGCGCTTTGATCCTGACCCTCTGTGCAGCGCCTTTGGTGCTTTTCGCGAGACCGCGTTTCATGGTCTTGGTGGCGGCGTGCCTTGGGCTCTGCATCCTCAGCTATCCTGCGCTGAGGGGTGCCGGACTGATTCCCGTCGAGACCGTAACAGCCCTGTCGGGTTCGGCCAGCGATGACCGACAGGGTTCGTTTAAATTCAGATTGGAAAATGAGGATCAACTGCTTGAAAAGGTAAGTGAGCGACCCTTATTCGGCTGGGGCACATGGGGCCGGAACCGTCTTTACAAGGGCTATGGAGGCCGGGATTCGAGCACAACGGATGGCACATGGATTATCGTCGTCGGCATTTATGGCTGGGTTGGCTATATCGCTTGTTTTGGGCTGCTCTGTTACCCGCTTATCGCGCGGTTACGGCGCGGCAGAGCCTCAGGTGCCATTCCACTTGCCACTGCCAGTCTTGGCATTGTTCATATGATCAACTTGCTTGATCTGATCCCGAATTCGTCGCTCACACCTGTGACATGGCTGATCGCCGGGGCCTTGTCCGGTGCCGTGGCACAAAAATGGAAGGCAGCCCCGCCTGTTACGGCTCAAGAGGAATCCACTCAGCAGAGTTGAGCTCTCCGGTTCAGCGTCACTCGGATTGGGCGCTCAGCGTGAAGCCCCCAATGGCACCCCTTCGGGCATCACGAAGCGCACTTCCTTGTTGGCAAAATCGATCGACACCCGCTTAAAACTCCGCAACCCCTCCATACCGAGCAGCATTGCCGGTTTGCGGACAAGGCCGAATTTGCGAAACGGCTGCGCATCGGCAAAGGCGACAGCGGCATTCCCCATTTGTACGCCGCCAATCCGCATTTTGCCGATGACTGTATATTCAGCCGGTATCCGTTCCCCCACAACACTCATCAACGTGATTTGCTTGAAGCCCTCAGCCGGCGTGCGTTTGATCATCAGGTTTCTCATCGCGCCGTTCGCGACGGTATTTTGCCCGCCGGTATCGACAATGACCCAGACGTCCTGCCCGTTGGCATCTGCGTCAACCAGCACCAATTGCCCCATTCGAGAGCGGGCGCGAACGACGATCATATTGCCGGTGACAGGATCATCGCGCACGGCGCGCGTGTTGCCGGGTTCGACAATGATGGTTTGAGCCGCGAAATCGAGCATGACCCGCTGACCCTTCAGCGCGTCAAGGCCGACCAAACCGTCTGCCCCCAGATAGCGTTCGGGAAGGGCAGGCAGAACGACATTTTTGATCGACCGATTGGCCGTGACGGCCAGTGATTTCAGCCGCACTGTATTGACTGTGCTGACCCCGCCCATTGAGACAAGGCGGACTTTTTCGTCCACGGGCAAGCTTAACCGCGCGGCGAGTTCAGCAGAGATGACGCTACGATCAGCGCCTGTGTCCACAATGAAACGGAACGGACCTTGGCCATTGACCATTACAGGCACGGTCAAGCGGCTATTGTCATCTTCGCCTGTCGTAATGGTTTCGGCAGGATGGGTAGACGCATCGTTAAGCGGCAAAGCGTCCTGTGCGACAGCGGGGCTGGCCAAGGCGGCGACCCATATGAGCAGATGTTTCATTTTATCTCTCCCGAAGGTGTTCATATCACTTCAATCAACCTTGGCATAGCCTCAGCCGATAGCTTCCTAGCCCATTGCTTCTCTGGCCAATGCATCCGCTTCGAACAGGATGGCTTCATCAGCCTCACCGCCGCTGATTCGTTCGCGACCGATAAGCGCCATGATTGGCACGGCGAGAGGGGAAATTTGGGGGAGATGCTTGTGAATGAGCGTGCCTTGCGCCCGGTCTAATAGTGCGCCCAAACGGCCCACATCAGTCATTTTCGCCCGCGCATCGGCCCACGCGGCCTTGAGCAGCAAATGATCAGGCTCGTACCGGCGCAACACATCATAGATAAGGTCAGTGGAAAAGGTCACTTGCCGCCCGGATTTGGTTTTGCCCGGTTGTTGCCGTTCCACCAGCCCGCCAATCACCGCCACTTCGCGAAATGCGCGTTTGAGCAGCGCGGAATTCTCGATCCAATCGACAAATTCATCTTCCAATATGTCAGCTGAAAACAGCGCGGCGGGGTCCGTCACGGGGTCCAGACTCCACAGCGCAAACGCATAATCACTGGCGATAAAACCAACGGGTTTGAGCCCGCGTACTTCCATGCGTTTGGAGATCAGCATCGCCATGCTCTGGTGCGCATTCCAGCCTTCAAAGCTGTAAACCACCAAATAGTGAAGCCCTTCGCGCGGGAATGTCTCGATCAGAAGTTGATCCGGCGCAGGGATGATCGAGCGCGCCGCCTGCATGGTCAACCATTCGCGCACGTCGCTAGGGAAGCGCCCCCACTGGCTTTGATCGTGGAGCAATGCCCGTACCCGGCCCGCCAGATGCGTGGTCAGCGGCATCCGCGCGCCATTATAGCTGGGGATGCGCGCATGGCGTTTGGTCGCGCGCACGAACAGGTCAGTCGCGTCAGTCTTCTCCACTTCCAGCGCAATCCCAGAGAAATAAAATGTATCACCGGGCGAAAGCGTGGCGGCGAAAAATTCATCCAGCTGCCCCAGCCGCCTGCCGTTGCGAAACCGCACAGCAAGCATGGGCGTGTCCACAATGATGCCAGCGTTCAGGCGGTGCTGCGTTGCAAAGCGGGGGTGCGTAACGCGCCAACGGCCATCTGTGTCCTGTACCAATCGGCGGAACCGGTCATAGGCCTTCAGCGCATAGCCGCCGGTTGAGATGAGATGCAAAATTTGGTCGAAGGTCGCGGCGTCAATGTCGCGGTAGGGGGCAGCACTCTGCACCTCGGCCAGCAAGTCTTCGGCCAAGAACGGCATGGAACAAGCACAGCCCATGACATGTTGAGCCAGCACATCCAGCCCACCGGGGCGAAAGGGATCGCCGTCCAACTGTCCCGCCTCAATCGCATCAATCGCAGCGCGCGCCTCCAGATATTCAAAGCGGTTGCCCGGGACAATCACAGCTTCGCTTGACGCATCGAGCCGGTGATTGGCACGACCAATGCGCTGCAGAAGTCGCGATGATCCCTTGGGCGCGCCCATTTGGATAACACAATCGACATTGCCCCAGTCTACCCCCAAATCAAGACTGGCCGTGGCGACCAGCCCGCGCAGCCTGCCACCCGCCATAGCCGCCTCCACTTTGCGCCGCGCCTCCACGTCCAGACTGCCATGATGAATGGCAATCGGAAGTTTGAGTTCGTTCGCTGTCCAAAGTTCCTGAAAGATCAGTTCAGCCAGCCCGCGCGTGTTGCAAAAGACAAGCGTAGTGCCGTGCGTTTCAATCTCTGCCATCACCTGCGCAGCGGCATATTTACCGCTATGCCCGCCCCACGGAATGCGGTCTTCAGGAATCAGGATTGTAACGTTCGGAGGTGCCCCGGCGTCTCCGATGATCAGGCGGTCGGCACCCAGCCACTTCAGATAATCGTCCGGCTCTGACACGGTGGCGGATAAAGCCACACGCCGCATCGCCGGTGCAAGCGTTGCTAAGCGCGCAACGCACAGCGCCAGCAAATCTCCACGTTTGGACGGCGCAAAGGCATGGACTTCATCAATGATGATCGCCTTCAACCCCGCAAACATTTTGGCACTGTCCGGGTAAGACAGCAACAAGCTGAGGCTTTCCGGCGTGGTGAGCAGGATGTGCGGCGGGTCTTCGCGCTGGCGTTTCTTGCGGTCGCTGGGCGTATCCCCGGTGCGGGCCTCGACCCGGATCGGCAGGGCCAGATCCTCTATGGGCGTCAGCAAATTACGCCGCACATCAATGGCCAGTGCCTTCAACGGCGAGACATAAAGCGTGTGCAGCCCGGGCGGCGCGCCTTCGGCCAATTCAGCCAACACTGGCAAAAACCCGGCCAGCGTTTTCCCAGCACCCGTGGGGGCCGTCAGCAAAACATGTTCGCCCCTCGCCGCAGCCTCCAGCATTTCCAGCTGATGCCGCCGGACAGCCCATCCACGCGCGGCGAACCATTTGGCGATAGGCTTCGGCAGAGTGGGCTTGTCAGCAGTCATCACCGGCTTATTGCGTGAGTAGATCACAAAGGCGAGGGCGAACAAAGATGAAAGATCAAATCTGGTGGATCACAGGCGCGTCATCCGGGATTGGTGCGGCGTTGGCGGTGGAATTGGCCACGGGCGGGGCGAAGCTCATCCTGTCAGGCCGCAACGCGCAGGCCCTCGAAAGCGTGGCGGCGCAGTGCGGCGAAACCCTCATCCTCCCCTTTGATGCGGTGGATTTTGACGCCATCCCCGATATCGCAGCGCAGGCCTGGGGCTGGAAAGGCCGTGTCCACGGCCTCATCAACAACGCAGGCATATCGCAACGCTCGCTGGCCATCGACACTGATTTCAGCGTGTATCAGCGGATGATTGACGTTGATCTCCTCGGGCCGATCGCCCTGACGCAGGCCAATTTACCGCGCATGGTCGCCGCAGGTGGCGGGCATATTGTCGCGATATCAAGTGTTGCGGGCATCGCGGGTGTGGCGCTGCGTTCTGCCTATTGCGCGGCCAAGCACGGGCTGATCGGCTATCATGACAGCGTCCGCTGCGAAACGGCGCATTTGGGCATCCAAGTGCATGTGATCGCGCCGGGATCAGTTCAAACCAACGTATCGCGCAATGCCCTGAACGCTGACGGATCAACACGCGGGGCGAGCGACGCGGCAATTGACGCCGGAATGCCAGCAGGGGAGGCCGCGCGCGCGATTTTGGCAGCAGTCACAGCAGGCAAGCGAGAATTGATCCTCGCAACTGGGGTAGAGGCGCATATCGCAGCACTTCGGCGGAGCGATCCTGATGCGCTATTCGATCAAATGGCGGCTTCGGTCAGGGGCGGATATGCCCAGAAAATGGCGGCGGAGAATAACATCTGATTCTGCCCCCAATATCCCCGTTATCCACAGGCAAACGCGTGCAGATTCCGCTGGCGCGACTCATATCTATATGAGACTTTTCAAGAGTCGAAGCGGAGGATGGAACCGGGAAACCGAAGAAATCCAAAGTGGAAGACAGTTGGTTTAAGGGACTGAAAGAGTTGCTTTCGGGCACAGCAGACGGAAACGAGAACTGGCAAAAAGGAGCGGTGGACGACCAATCGGGCAAAGCCAAGGCGCAAGCCGAAGCGGAGGCAGGTAGGATAAGAAACCAATCCGTCAGACCATGACACCCCCGTGCCATGGGTCTGATACGCAAGCAGCGCTTGGCGCGAAAGCCCCGCAAGGGACAATCAAGCGAGCGAAGTGGCGTAGTGGGGGCTGGCAGCAATGCCAGCCCCCATTTCATTTTGGGGAATTTCACAGGTCACCAACGCGGTCAGTCTTCCGATCAGCGCGAACCAGCAGGCTGTGGTGATGACGCGGCAGCACCCAGAGCTTTTGCGAGACGTTTTGGATTATAGAGTGAGCGCTTTTCGTGGCGTGCTATGATTTGAAGCGCAAAGGGGTGGCGCGTGAGCCATGCCGTCAACTGCGCGTCAGCGTCAGGGTCATGGCGATCAATGCCCAGTTGCACTGCGCCCAATTCTTGACCAGTCGATGCAATCAGAGCCTGATCCGTTGGCAGGCCGATATAGCGTTCGTGTACCAATCCTAATGTTGCCCGGGCTCCTGCCAGCATCAGCCGTGCCGTGGCGGGATCACCATCCCGCAGGGCCATCAATGCGGCCTCTGCCGCTGCCTTGGCATCTTTCATATGGCGGTTGAGCGATTGAGCTTCCCTAGCCTTTGTCGGGCAGGCGGATGGTTGCAAGGCCCGCACGTAAGCCGTGAGGCCCGCCAGCACTTTGGCGGAGGGCTCTGGCCCGTCAAATTCATCAACAATCAGTCCGCGAATGAAGGATGGCAGTGCAGGGTTGGCTAGATCACGTGATATCTTTGGCGGGCTGGCTACCAAATCAGGGATCGGTCGTGGGTTTAACACGCCGTCGCCTTGTTTGCTGCTCATCAAAGACGATGTAACGTCAGCGGAGCCGGGGTGGTCCGACAGCCCCGGGAACATGAAGTCGGGATTGCCACGCCCGTTCAAATGACAGCTGTTGCAAGTGAGTCCCGCCCGCGCCGCTTGCCCGCCGAGCAAAACGGGCGTGCGAAATGCGACTCGTCCGATCAAAACAGACGCCCTGTCCTGCGCTGATTGAGGCAGAGCGAGACATTCAGCAGGATCAGAGCTCAGCGCAGCAAACTGCCCCGCCGCTGCCGTCCACCGCGCCTGTACAAGCGGCACCGAAGGGCCAGTTGCAGCGGTGAGCAGGATCAGGACGAATGCGGTGAGCGGCCTTCGGCAATCCATCGGCGCAGCTCCTCAGCTTCGGCACAGCCAAATTGGCACTGGGTATCCAGCCGGGCAAGCATCATTTTGGCCCCAGCCATGTCGCCGCGTTCCACCATCAGCTCCCCAAAATATTCGGTGGCGCCGCGGTGGTTGGGCGCAACGGCCAAGGCGTCCCGGTAATAGCGTTCCGCTTCATCAAAGCGGCCAAGCTTACGATTGGCAAAGCCAAGATAGGTGAGAATGTCAGGATGCGGGCCAAAGCTGGATTGTGAAGATTTAAGCGTTGCGATTGCAGCCTCATAACGGCCCTCGTTAATTTCCGCGACTGCGCCTAGATAGAGGCTATCGCCTTTTGCAGTGCTGGCGAATAACAGGCTCTCCGTCCCGCGATCTGAAACTTTCGCAGGCGCGGCCAAAGCAGCAGCAATTGCATCAATCGCAGCTTTAAGATCAGCCGTTTCGGGGCAAGTGCCAGCGCAACTGCTGGATTTGGTTTCGAGCGCGCTTTTGGTTGCGGTCGCTTTGGCTTTGTCACCCAGCATCGCATAGGTGACGCCCAATTCACGGTGAGCACCAATCAAATTGGCATCCAGTTTAACCGCCTTTTCCAAATAGCGTTTCGCGCCTTTCCAATCTTTCAGTCCCGTGCGGGAAAATCCCGCCAGATAGTGCGAATTCGCATCGCGCGGCGCCACGGCAATCACATGATCAAAGGCGGTCTTCGCGCCCTTGAAATCTTTGACTTTCAGGGCAGCAATGCCTTTTTGATATTCAACCGCAGGGTCATATTGCGCGGCGCTGGCGCTTGGTGATGATCCGCCACCGCCGCCGCCACCCGCCGCAAACAGCGGTGTCGTCATGATGATCAAAGGCGCAGTGCCCAGTAATAGAGCAAAAGATGTGCGTGTCAGTGTCATAAATTTCTCCTCACGCCCCCGCGATGATAAAAGAAGTTATCACCGATCACTGGTGAAGTCACGGGATGTGTTTAAGCCCTATCGGTGTCACGACATATGAGAGGGCTCACTCTTGACAAATGATATTTTGTTCCTTAATTGTTCCAATGATCTTTGGCACGCGATTGCAGCGACTTAATGCTCTCTCCCCCCAACGCTGGACAGCCGCTCAGCCGTTAAGAATTCGCGCATCAACAGTGGGCGTGGCGGCACGATTAAAAAGGTGCGACTGGCACAACTTTGCTAAACTTTGAAAAATGCGGCGGTGGGAACGCCCTGCGCCCGAACGCCTATAAGGTGACATAAGGTGACAGAAAGTTCCGTTTTGAAGTGAACTTTGTCACCTTATGGCTTGGCTCATACAGGCTCTTCACTTCCCATTTCATTTCCCCCCATTTCGCCCTATCGGTCCTCGCCTATGGCGCTCACTCGGCTTAGCCTTTCTGATTTTCGCAATCACCGCGATTTATTGATCCATCCGGGGGCGACATTTGTTGTGCTGACCGGTGAAAATGGCGCAGGCAAAACCAATATATTAGAGGCTGTCTCGCTGCTTTCCCCAGGCCGGGGCCTCCGCAGCGTGGCAATTGGTGAAATGGCGCGGCAGGGCGGGTCAGGCGCGTTTGGCGTGGCGGCGCAGCTGGGCGATGTTGACCTTGGCACGGGAACGCGGGCCGCAGCGCCCGATCGGCGGTTGGTGCGGGTGAACGGCGCACAGGCTTCGGCAACTGCACTCACCCAGTGGCTATCGCTCATTTGGGTAACGCCAGCAATGGACCGCCTGTTTATGGAAGGGGCAGCAGAGCGGCGGCGGTTTCTGGATCGGTTGGTATTGGCACTTGACGCAACCCATGCGGGCCATGCCAGCCGTTATGAAGCCGCGATGCGGCAGCGCAACCGCTTGCTCGCCGCCGATTATCCTGCCGATCCGGCATGGCTATCCGCAGTTGAAGCGCAGATGGCCGTCCACGGCGCGGCGCTCAGTCAGGCTCGTGATCGGCTGGTGGACGCGCTGAGCATACAATTGGCCCAAGCCCCCGACAGCCCATTTGCAAGAGCAAGTCTGGCTTTGGAGGGCTGGCGCTGGCGCGATGATTTTGCCTTAGAGCTTGCCCAAGGTCGCACGCGCGATGCCGCCGCTGGCCGCACGCTAGCCGGACCGCATCGCAGTGATTTGGCCGTCATGCACTTAGCCAAGGCCCAACCGGCAGCACGCTGTTCGACCGGCGAACAGAAGGCGCTGCTGATGGGAATTGTGCTTGCTCACGCGGATCTAGTCGCCGGTCAAGTGCAACGCCGCCCCATCCTGCTGCTGGACGAAGTGGCAGCTCATCTCGATCCTGTCCGGCGTGAGGCTCTGTTTGACAGACTGGCTTTGGGTGGTGGGCAGGTTTGGATGACGGGAACTGAGGACGCGCCGTTTTCCACGCTTAAGGGTCAGGCGAGCTGGCTGAAATTGGGTAATATCACTGACTAAGCGATCATCTGACCCTAACCTTCAGCCCGCTGTTTCAACTCCGCATTGAACAATGGCGTTGTTGCTCTGGCAAACTTCCCCGGTGTCATGCCGTAAAATCGCCAGAATTCCCGGTTGAGATGTGATTGATCGAAATAGCGTGACAGAGCGAGTGTAGCCTCTGCTGCTGTGCTCAATCCGCGCATTCCTTCCGCCATGTCGAGGAAGCGGCTACGGCGCAGCACAGCTTTGGGGCTGATGCCATAAGCAGTCAAACAGCGTCGTTCCAATTGACGCACGGAAAGGCCCACTTGGGCGGCCGCTTGTTCCATCTTCAAATTGTTGTTGGTGCGGGCGATCTCTTCGAACAAAGCGACTTTATCATCGACCTTGTTGCGGCCAATCCGCTTCAATTGTTCACGAACCGCCGTTTCCATAGCAGCAATGACGATTTCGTCAGTAGATGGCTCTTTCACTGTCGCTGCCAAATCCTCGGCCAGATCGCCCCACATATTCTGAAGGGGTATCACGGTGTCAATATAGTCGGGTGCGGGTTGTTTGAACAAGGCGCGCCAAGCACTAGGCCGCACTGCAAAGCTCACGAGGCGAAAGGGACCCTTCACGCGAACCCGCAGCGGCTTTAAATTGCCGCCAAAAAGTATCACCTTGCCTTTAGACCGCCAATCGCCTGGCGCGACTTCTGCTTCCCAACCGCCGTTGATCAACACGCGAATGGTAGCGTCTTCAGCAAGCAGCTGATCTTCCACAAGGAACCCCTCAGGAAGGTCTGCATCAAAGACAGTGATGTGGCGCACATAGAGAAGCAAATCATCCGACGGTGCATAGTTTCTGGACGCAATCATAGCGCAGTAACCCCGAGTTAAATCCCTTAATTCAGTGCTTTGAGCAAAGGAGCGGGCGAATGCAAGCTCAGCTGTGGTTAACCGTCGCTCAATCCTGCTCCGTCATACCAGACTCGTCGCTTTTCCTTGGCATTTCGGGGGGTCTTGCCTATAGGCTTGTCATGACTGAAACCCCTGAAAATACCCCCAACACAAACGACTATGGCGCCGACTCGATTAAGGTTCTCAAAGGCCTTGACGCGGTGCGCAAACGCCCCGGCATGTATATCGGCGATACCGATGATGGCAGTGGCCTGCACCATATGGTGTTCGAAGTTTCCGACAATGCGATTGATGAGGCGCTGGCCGGTCACTGCGATTTGATCCTCATTCAGTTGAACCCAGACGGTTCCGTTACTGTTGAAGATAACGGCCGTGGCATCCCGACGGGCATCCACAGCGAAGAGGGCGTTTCGGCAGCTGAAGTGATCATGACCCAGCTTCACGCAGGCGGGAAGTTTGAGAACACGTCCGATGATAATGCCTATAAAGTTTCAGGTGGGCTGCACGGTGTCGGCGTCTCAGTCGTCAATGCACTGTCTACTACACTTGATCTGACGATTTGGCGTGACGGGCGTGAACATTATATGCAGTTCAGCCACGGCGATGCTGTGGCCCCATTGAAAGACGTTGGTCCTGCGCCAGAGGGCAAGAAAGGCACGAAAGTCACGTTCCTCGCGTCGCCTGACACGTTCAAAATCACTGAATTTGACTTTGAAAAGCTGGAGCATCGCTACCGCGAATTGGCCTTCCTCAATTCTGGCGTTCGGCTGTTGCTGGCTGACGCGCGGCATGCGGAGCGGACTGAAGTTGAACTCTACTATGAAGGCGGGATTGCCGCTTTCGTCAAATATCTTGACCGTGCCAAGTCGCCTCTCTTCCCTGAACCGATTTCGGTTTCGGGGCAACGGGACGGCGTAGCGATTGATGTCGCGCTCGAATGGAACGACAGCTATTATGAAAATGTCCTGCCGTTCACCAACAATATCCCGCAGCGTGATGGCGGCACCCATTTGGCAGCGTTCCGGGCGGCACTCACCCGCACTTTGAACAA
The DNA here is from genome assembly GCA_031376385.1 of Sphingomonadales bacterium. Lineage (GTDB taxonomy): Bacteria > Pseudomonadota > Alphaproteobacteria > Sphingomonadales > Sphingomonadaceae > Aquisediminimonas. The sequence continues at coordinate 340,350 of JANMDQ010000023.1, read as the reverse complement.
TTATGCCGACAAAACGGGCATGATGAAGAAAGAAAAAGTCACGCTGACCGGCGAAGATATGCGCGAAGGCTTGACTGCGATTGTGTCGGTCAAACTTCCTGATCCCAAATTCAGCAGCCAGACCAAAGACAAGCTCGTTTCCTCTGAAGTCCGTCAACCACTCGAAAGCCTGATGGCCGATAAAATGGCGGAATGGCTGGAGGAAAACCCAGCCCTTGCCCGCGCGATCATCCAGAAAACGATCGATGCTGCCGCTGCGCGCGAAGCAGCCAAAAAGGCGCGTGAAGCAAGCCGCAAATCAGTAATGGGCATTGCGTCCCTCCCTGGAAAGCTGGCGGATTGTCAGGAAAAAGACCCTGCCAAATCCGAACTCTTTCTGGTCGAAGGCGATTCTGCTGGCGGTTCCGCCAAGCAAGGGCGCGATCGCCATTATCAGGCAATTCTGCCGCTTAAGGGCAAAATCCTGAACGTCGAACGGGCCCGTTTTGACCGGATGCTGTCATCCAAGGAAATTGGCACGCTGATTCAGGCTATGGGCACAGGCATTGGCCGTGATGATTTCAACATCGAAAAACTGCGCTATCACAAGATTGTGATCATGACTGACGCTGACGTAGACGGCGCGCACATCCGCACGCTGTTGCTGACATTCTTCTACCGCCAGATGCCCGAAATTATCGCCAATGGGCATCTCTTCATCGCCCAGCCGCCGCTGTATAAAGTCGCACGCGGGCGGTCCGAAGTTTATGTGAAGGATAATCCAGCACTTGATGATTACCTCGTCGATGCAGGCGTGGCCGCTGTCACTCTTGAGACAGCGGGTGGCGTTCGGGCAGGCGAAGACCTGAAGACTCTGGTCAATCATGCCCGGCGGATGCGCGCACTGATGCGCTATGTGCCGCGCCGTTATGATCCTGCGATCATTGAGGGCCTCGCGCTTGTCGGTGGGCTTAATCCTGTGATGACGGCGGATGAGCGCACAGCAGCGGCAGGCCGCGCGGCGCTGTGGCTGACCGCAGCCGACCCCGAAGCCCGCTGGACAGGCATATTGAGTGAGGAAGGCGGCTATCACCTCCAGCGGATGTGGCGCGGCGTGACGGACCATCACATTATCGAAGGGACGTTTTTGACGAGCCAAGAGGCGCGCCGTCTGCATAGCCTGATGGAGGAAGAAGTAGCGACCTATTCCGGTGTTTCACGGCTTGTTACGCTTCCCAAAGGAGCGGCGGTTGTGGCTGCTGAAATTGAGGCCGAAGCCCTAGCAACAGGCGATGAGGAACCCGCTGACGAAGCGCTGCCCAGCGCAGTTCCGGCAGCAACGGCCAAGGGCAGCAGCATCAGCCGCCCGTCCGAACTGCTCGACATGGTTCTGGCGACTGGCCGCAAAGGCCTCGCCATCCAGCGTTACAAAGGCCTTGGCGAAATGAACGCGGATCAACTGTGGGATACGACGCTCAACCCCGACATCCGCTCACTCCTGCGCGTCGAGGTGACCCATGCAGACAAGGCTGACGAAATCTTCACACAGCTGATGGGCGATGTGGTGGAGCCGCGGCGGGAGTTCATTCAGGAAAATGCACTGAATGTTGAGAATCTGGACGTTTGATGGTCGAGGCGGCCCTTACCATCCGCCCCGTCTCTTCCAAGGCGGATACGGCAGCGTTTATTGACCTACCCTACCGGCTCTACGCGAACGACCGCAACTGGGTGCCGCCTCTAAAAAGTGAAGTAGAGGCGCTGATCACGCCGGGGCAGAACCCTTGGTTTGAACATGGCGAGATGCAGTTGTTCCTCGCTGAACGCAGTGGCCGCGTGGTTGGGCGTGTTTCGGCGCATATCGACCATCTCGCGCTTCGGCAGCCGCCTGAGCAGGGCATGGGACCGGGCGTGGGCAATTGGGGCCTATTTGAAGCAGAGGACGCCGAGATTGCGGCGGCTCTCATCGCTGCTGCGGAGGACTGGTTGCGTGGCAAGGGGATGACGCGATCGCTTGGGCCGATCAGTCTGTGTATGTGGGATGAGCCTGGCTTGCTGGTACGGGGATTCGACACGCCACCTACTGTCATGATGGGATTTAACGCTGCGAACTATGAGGGCTGGGTAGAGGCTGCGGGCTATGCCGGTGTGGAGGATCTTTACACTTATGCCTTGCCAATCGCGGACGGCTTTCCCGATCTGTTCAACCGCATTGTCGCGATGGGCGACAAGAATGACCGCATCCGCATCCGCCGCGTGAACAAGTCTAAATTTGCTGAAGAATTGGCGTTGATCTTGGGCATATTAAACGACGCCTGGTCCGACAATTGGGGCTTCGTGCCCTTCACTGATGCTGAGGTCGCGTACGGCGGCAAGAAGCTCAAACCCATTGTTTACGAGGACCTGATCCGCATTGCTGAGGTAGACGGGGAGCCCGTCGCCTTCATGGTCACGCTCCCTGATCTCAATGAAAAGCTAAAGGGCTTCGGCGGTTCGCTCTTCCCCTTCAACTGGGCCAAGCTGCTCTGGTGGCTGCGTGCGCCCAAAGTGCGGACGATGCGGGTGCCTTTGATGGGCGTCCTCAAAAAAATGCAATCCACGCGCATGGCAAGCCAGCTGGCGATGATGATGATTGAATATATCCGCCGCGATGCCGTCACCAAATACGGGGCGACCCACGGCGATTTCGGATGGGTGCTCGCCAGCAACGGCCCCATGCGGTCCGTGGGTGAGGCTGTTGGCGGGACAGTGAACAAAATTTACCGGATTTATGAGAAGGCGCTTTAAGTGCGCTCAACTTGCTTGTCCCGACCAACGAACAGCGGCAGCAGTGCCGTGATGGTCTGAGCTGATAGCCCAATCATCCCCGCTGGCGTCGCCAGCGTGGCCCATTGTTCAGATGTGGTCCGCCCAAAGAGCAACGCGCCGAGCAGAGTTTCAAACGCAATCAGCATCACAAGGAACCAAAGCGCCATCGCCCAACGAAGTGCAGATGCCCGTGACACGTGCCAGTTGTGGATGGCCCAACCGCAAATGAAATACCCAGCCGTTATCATGAACGGCACCTCTACGATGGTAGACGCCAAAACACCAAAGCGCGGCACCATGATTGTCACGCGGATTGTGCCAAGCGCAAAGCCTAAGGCGAAGAGCGCGAGGAAATAGACGGTTCCGGCAATTAGGGCGTGTTTCAAATCGACCGCGTCAAAGCGCACTGCGGACAGCGTCAATAACGGCGTCAACATCGACGTTGGGATTTGCCGCAACGCACCGTAGCCACGGCGTCCCTTCCAATATAGTTTTCGAGGCCAGGCCGATGGGCAGCGCCGATAAGAAGTCCTCAACGGGCTTATAACGCGGACGCCAGACGACAACACCTGTTTCTGGTTCAGCAAGCAAGTCTAGCCTCTCGTCCTCGGCGACAAAGGCTGCGAACTTGTCGGCTGAGGCCATGCAACGATCAAGGCGTAACGCAAGGCCGTCCTGCCCCCAGGCCCAAAGCAGAGCCAAGAGTGGCACGGCTGTTGCCCCGTGCGATCCCAACAATCCGATATTTGGTGCTGCAAGATACGCCCCACCGAACGAAAGCGCTGAATGCGCCGCTGAAGAATCACGAAAGAAAACCAGTGCGGATTCCTTTGGCTGAAATAGCCATTTGTGGGCTGAAACAGCGACTGAGTCGGCCTGTTCGATCCCGTTCAATCGAGCTGCATGTTTCTGGCTTAACCGCAGCGGCCCCGCCCACGCGGCATCAACATGCGTCCACGCAGCAGAGCCTGCCAGATGCAACGGATCAACAACTCCAGTTGATGTTGCACCAGCAACCAGCACGAGGCAGGCACGCTCAAGGTCCACCGCCTCACCAGCCAGCAGTCGGCCTTGCCGGTCTGTCGGCAAGGGACGGAAACGAAGGCCAAGCAGTCGGGCAGATTTCTCAACAGAGATATGGGCCGTATCTGGTGCCACAACTTCTTCAATGCCGCGCAATTCTCGCGCGGCCCAAACTGCGGTCAAGTTTGCAACTGTTGAACCCGGCACCATGTGACCACCGTTCATCCCAAAGAAGGGCGCGAGCCAGGCCACCACGCGCTCTTCAACCAAACGCGCCACAGGCGCCGTCGCAGGATGCAAAAGATTCTGATTCAACCGTGCGTTCCACAGCGTCATCGCCCAAGTGAGCCAAGGTGTAGGCGGGTCCATATGAGCAAAGGACAGTGACGTATCTAACCGGTTAGCGCCGCCAAGAACCAGCGAAGACAGATCAGCAAGTATCGCTTGATCACCAGCCCCTTGGACAGGAAGGCTCTGCGGCAAGTCAGCCAGAGCAGCATTTGGATCGACTGCGCTTTGGCCAGAAAGGTACTGCAAAGCCTCTAGTAGTGGCCCTTCCTGATACGCAAAAGCAGGGTCTGGACTTGGGGAATGAACGTTGGACATGGTCTATCTTTAGCACCGCAAAGCCTGCGCGCCACCGAATACTCCTTCCATTCCCAGGCTTCAAGTCTATCAAAACCTGACGCTGCTGCCGCATCGATAAGGAAACAATCATGCCCAGACTGAAAGACAAGATATGCGTCATCACAGGTGCTGCGCGCGGCATTGGGCGGGCAATTGCGCAAGCCTTTGCGGCGGAGGGTGCGGAGGTCATTGTGACCGATACCGACGCAGAGGAGGGGCAGGCGCTGGCAGCGTTCCTTTGCGCACGATTCTTGCCATTGGATGTGCGGTTGGAGGCGGATTGGGCCGCGCTGTTAGCCGCAATCCCGGTGATCGACGTGTTGGTCAATAATGCTGGGATTACAGGATTTGAAAATGGCCCCGTGCCGCATGACCCTGAACATGCCAGTCTGGAGGATTGGCGCGCGGTTCATGCTACCAATCTGGATGGCACCTTCCTCGGCTGCCGCACGGCAATCGCCGCGATGAAGGGAAAGGGTGCAGGATCAATCATCAATATCTCGTCGCGCTCTGGCTTGGTGGGTATCCCCGGCGCAGCGGCCTATGCGTCGTCAAAGGCGGCCATCCGCAATCATAGCAAGTCGGTGGCGCTTTATTGTGCCCAGCAAGGCTGGGCCATTCGTTGCAATAGCATCCACCCGGCCGCAATCCTGACGCCTATGTGGGAAGTGATTCTGGGCGACGGGCCTGACCGTGAAGCAAAGACAGCGGCATTTGTGGCAGATACGCCGCTCAAACGTTTTGGCCTGGCTTCTGAAGTGGCGGCGGTCGCCATTCTGCTCGCGTCAGACGAAGCGACTTACATTACGGGGAGCGAGTTTAACATCGATGGCGGTCTACTCGCCGGGTCCGCAGCGTCGCCGGGGTAGCGCTGTCTTAATCCAGAACCACCCAGGTGGCCGCGTGGTCGCTGGCTTTTTCCCGGCCCCGGTGTTCCTTATCGACCCCCGCCTCGACCAGCCGGTCAGCAGCCTCGGGGGAGAGCATGAGGTGATCGATGCGAAACCCGGCGTCGCGTTGCCAGCCGCCGGCTTGATAATCCCAGAATGTCCAGAGCCGTCCCTTAGGGTGTCGCGCCTCCAGCGCGTCTGTCAGCCCGAGTGCAGACAGGCGGCGGAACGCGGCGCGGCTTTCGGGCTGCATCAACGCGTCGTCTGCCATCGCGGCGGGGTTCGCAATATCATCATCGGTCGGAATGACATTATAATCGCCTGCCAGCACCAGTGGGATTTCCAGCGCCATCAGTTCCGCCGCGCGGGCCGTTAATCTGTCAAACCAGCGAAGTTTATAATCGAATTTCGGCCCCGGCTGAGGATTGCCGTTGGGCAAATAGATGCTCGCGACCCGGATGCCGAACGCGTCGGCCTCTATATAGCGGCTATGATCATCCTCTGACTCGCCATCGAGGCCCTTGCGGATCAGTGTGGGCATTTCGCCCCGCGCGAGGATCGCAACTCCATTGAAACCCTTTTGCCCGTGCCAGACACCAAAATAGCCTGCGGCTTCCACGTCGGCGACGGGGATTGTCTCATCACTGGATTTAAGTTCTTGCAGGCAGACAATGTCGGGCCGAGTTTCCGTTAGCCATTCGATCAGGCGTGGCAACCGCGCCTTCATGCCATTGACGTTGTAAGTCGCAATTTTCATGTTCGGTCTAAGGCTTATACAGAAAAGCTAGCACCGCAGCCGCAGCCCGCCGCCGCCAGGGGGTTCGTGACCCGGAATGCTGATCCGCCCAGCGATTCGACAAAATCGACTTCGCTGCCTTCGATCAAATCAAGACTCATCGAATCCACAAGCAGTTTGACGCCGTTGCGTTCTGTCACCAGATCGTCCGCTTCAACTGCATCGGCTAGGCCGAACCTATATTGAAAACCCGAACAGCCGCCCCCTTCAACCGCCAAGCGCAGCAACGCAGGCTTATTTTGGCGATCCGCAATCCATTGGACGCGAGCTGCAGCTGATTCTGAAAGTGAGATAGTCATGTCAGCAGAGATAGGGCCGCACGACCCACCCTGCAAGCAGGCTTATCTTTTCGCTGTGCCCGTTTCAGGTCCGCCAAGGGCGACGCTATCTGTCCGCTTTTGCATGGCCAGCAAATAATCGGCGGTGCGCAGGAACGGAATCGGATTGACCGCGCGGCCATCCAGTCGAACTTCATAGTGAAGATGCGATCCTGTGGAGCGACCGGTAGAGCCCATCAGACCGATCAATTGACCGCGCTTCACACGCGCGCCCGGCGTAACGCTAATCGACGACAAATGCCCATAACGCGTCTGGATGGCCTTGCCATGTTCCAGTTCAATCATATTGCCATAGCCGCCAATCCAGCCAGTGCGGCCAACGATGCCGTCAGCTGTTGCGTAGATAGGCGTGCCGACAGGGCCGGGAATATCCACGCCGGCATGCATGGCGCGGCCGCCACGAAAGGGATCGCTACGCACGCCAAAGCCGCTGTTTACAGAAACACTGTCCACAGGTTTTTGCGACGGGATTGAAATCATGCTGGTTTCCAGCCGGTCCAGACGCTTCCAACTGTCAAACAAGGCGCGGAACTGCGGGTCGGCTTTGCCAGGCGCGCCTGTGGCGGCTTCAGTAACGGGTTCATAGGGTCCACCCATGCCGCCAAGGCCAGCTGGGTTGAGGCCAAGGCTCGACACCAGACCAGCCTTTTGCGCGTAGCGAGCATCGGTCGATCGTTTCAACAGCATCGCCATGGCCGCTTGTTGTTGGTCAACAGCTGCAAATGCAGTTTCAATGCCGTTCGTTGCAGCGTCATATTTCGGGATGGCGGGCAGCATTGCCGCAAGCGTCTGAGCATTCGCATCGCCTTTGACCAACGCTGCAAGCGCCGCGTGGCGTGCCTCAAGCCGTTTGGCATGATCACGGGCAGCCGCCTTTACTGCAACCACATCAGATTGAAGTGACGCCAGCCGCACTTCCATTGCGGCAATCTGTGCCTCACGCGTGGCGCTATCCGTGAGAGAAAAGCTGCTGATCGCCAGTTGGCCCAGCAACGCAACGCCAGCGACAGCCAGCAAAGCAGCGGCACCCACGGCCTGCATCTGCTGACGCGCACTGATATGAAGACGGCGCATCGCCGCGCCATCATGGATGAAAAGTTCACGCCCGCGAAACATCTGCTTCACCTTGGCCAAATTACTCATACTCCTGGAACTCACATCAAAACTCATGAAAACCCCCAACGACCGATAGTGGCTGCGCTTTTTCCCCGTACGCAGTCCGATTGTGATCACCGTCACTGCGTTGGTATGACAACGCTGACAAGGTCAGCATAATAGTTCCGGGTTAAACCGGCTGTCGCGCGGGCTGAGTCGTTGAATGGCGGCTTCAATGCCCCCCTGAAATATGTACGGACAAGGCGCTGCCACTGCGCCTCTGGCGATTTGCCTGACGAATCACAAATGTTTGAAAACCAACGAAATCCTGTGGCAACATGGGTAATTTCATCGGCGTAAATGCGGCTCATGATGGCTGCGCTGCGGGCATCTCCCGCACCCTGAAACCGCGCAATTGTGGCTGGACTGACGTCCAGCCCGCGCGCCTCCAGCACCAGCGGAACAACGGCCAACCGGGCAAGCAAATCATGGGCGGTCACTTCAGACGCCTCCCACAATCCGTCATGCGCCGGGTGCGCTCCATAGTGGCTGCCCATGACACGCAGATGACGGTCAAGCAGCGCGAAATGCATCGATTCCTCTGACGCGACCTTCAACCAATCGGTTATGAAAACACGCGGCAGGCCTACCCCAAAGCGCCCCGCAATATCCAGCGCCAGATCAATGGCATTGAGTTCAATATGCGCCAGCGCGTGGATAAACGCGATTCGGTTGGCCAGTGATTGCCCCCGGCCGCGCTTTGGCATTTGATTGGGTGCAACCAGTTTGGGTTCACGGGGCCGTGCCGGCCGCGCGGGCATTTCGGCGTCGAATACATGGCTCAGCCGCCCCAATCGCCAATCGCGCGCCACCGCCCGCGTCGCCATCGCTTTGGCTTTGGGATCAGCGGTCAAAAGCGCCCCTCGAATATCAGTGGCCACTGATATCATGACCATAGCTGTGCTGCCTTGATCAAATAAAACACACCGATTCCCGTCACAATCCACGCCGTCCAGCGTTTGAAATCAACGTCGCTGATCCGGTCCAGCACGTGTCCGCCCGCAACAGTGCCGAGCATGGAGGCTGGAATCGCAATTGCGAATACCCACCACGGCGGCATCGCCCCGCCAGCAATCCCCATTGCCGCTGACCCATAAACTATGATCTTGGCAGCATGGCTAAACACTTGAGTCGCGGCTTTGGTCGCGACGATTTGATGGCGCGTCAGGGCAGTGCGGACGAAGAAAATGTCAAGCAGTGGCCCGGCAACCCCTGCCGTCAAATTCACGAGCGTCACCAAAAAGCCAGACGTGAGCGCGTGTGCGGGCCGGTTAGCATCCAACTGAAGCCAAGATTTCGGCAACCACACCAGCATAGGCACAAGGCCAAGCAAGAGAAACAGGAGCGGCTTTGACGGGGAAAAGGCGATGGCCATGACCACCGCACCTGCTGCTATCGAAGCCAGCGCATACCAACCAATGATGCGCCAAACGACATGCTGACGGTGCAACACCGCGCGCCAGCCGTTGGCGACAAGCTGCAAAATCCCGTGCGTCACAAACGCAGCAGAGACCGGCAGCATGAAGGCCAGCACCCCCATCAACACCAATCCTCCCGCCATGCAGAAGATGCCGGAAAGGGCAGCGGTGAAGAAGGCGGTGAGGATGAGGAGGATGGCGGTGGGGAGAGTCATGCTGCCGTCTCGCACCGTTCGGGCTGAGCTTGAAAAACTCCCTTCCCTGAGCTTGTCGAAGCATGTCCTGAGCGCCTGCGAGGCAGCCAAAGGGGGCCGTCCTTCCTAACGCTAGGCAGTACCGGAAAGGACGGCCCTTCGACAAGCTCAGGGAAGGGGCGAGAAAGCATCACAATCCCTGAACAGCCTCCAGCACCTCCGCCACGTGGCCAGGAACCTTCACTTTGCGCCACATGCGCGCAACTTTACTGTCAGCACCGATTAGAAAAGTGGACCGTTCAATCCCCATATATTTCTTCCCATACATGGATTTTTCCACCCACACGCCAAACGCTTCGCAGACGCTGCCATCTTCATCGCTGCCAAGGCCAACGGAAAGATCATATTTGGCGACGAACTTGGCGTGGCTTTTGACGGAGTCTTTGGAAATTCCAACCACATCTGCTCCAGCGGCGGCAAATTCGGCGGCGAGGCCAGTGAATTCCTGCGCTTCTTTGGTGCAGCCTGATGTGTCAGGCTTGGGATAGAAATAAATCACCAGCTTGCGCCCGGCATAGTCCGCCGCAGAGGCTTTATTACCGTCAAGTGCTGTGAATGAGGCACTCGGCGCCTTATCACCAACGTCTGTCATCATGCTTCTCCTTCAATGATTGCCCAAAACTCCGCCACGCTTTGGCGCACAGTGGCCAGGGCTTCAAGCGTATCCTGCCAATTCTCATCCCCGCAGGCCCGCGCGATGAGGGCACAGGTCGCTGTGTCCGGTTCTTGCAGATCAGGGGCCATAAGTCGCAGCGTGACAAGGGCGCGCGTGAGTGTGGCATGAGCCTCAATCAGGGCAGGTGGCACGAAGCCGTCCGTTACAAGTGCCAAGATGGCGCTGCCCAAATGCGGGTCCAATCCCGCACCGTGGGTCAGCTGAGTGACATGCACCGCGAATTCCAGATCAACCAGCCCGCCGCGGCATAGCTTGACGTCAAGCGGCCCTGCGGGTGGCTTGTGAGTGCGCATATCACCGCGCATTTTGATGGCATCAGCGCGAAGCGTACCCGCGTCACGTGGCGTCATAAGAGTGCGGCGGATGATCGCTTCGGTTTGCGCCCGCGCCGCATCTGACCCGTAAATCACCCGCGCCCGGGTCAGCGCCATATGCTCCCACGTCCACGCGCCCTCCGCCTGATAGCGGGCGAACCCGTCAAGTGAGACAACCAGCGGCCCGTCTGCCCCCGATGGCCGCAGCCTTGTGTCGACCTCATAAAGCGCGCCAGCCGCCGTTTGCACCGAAAGCCCTGCCGTCACGCGCTGCGCCAGCCGGTTGAAATAATGCACGGCACCTAGTGGCTTTGCGCCGTCTGAGGCAGCGGCAAAATCACCTGTGAACAGATAAATGAGATCAAGGTCCGAAGCATGGGTCAGTTCCGCCCCGCCCATCCGACCCAGCGCCAAGATGACCAATTCTGACCCCGGAACCCGGCCGTGACTGCGTTCAAATTCCGCTATTGTGGCAGTCGTGATGACATCCAGCGCCGCTTCTGCAATCCGCGCATAGCCACTGGCGACATCCAGCGGATCGCGCGCGCCTTCAATTAATTGCACGCCGAGCGCAAAGCGGTGATCGCCAACCACGCGGCGAACATGGTCAAGCTGATCTTCTAAACCCCCCGTCACAGTCATTTCCGCAACCAGCGCCAAAACATCCCCCGGCGGATCAAAGGCCGTGGCATCGATCAGCCGGTCCAACAAATCCGTCCGCCGTGCCAATGCGCTGGCCAGAGTCGGCGCGTGAGTGAGGATCGCAATCAACACGCGGAGCAAATTGGGCTGCGCCTCAAGCAACCGAAACAGATTGATCGCACTGGGCAGTCGTTCGATGAGCGTCGACAGTTGGTTGAGGGCGCGCATCGGGTCTGGCGAAGCGCCCAAGGCCGCAATGATGCGAGGTAAAACCGCCTCTAACGCTTCACGCGCGGCTGGGGAGCGGACAGCACGCAAACTGCCGCTGCGCCAATGAATGATCCGCGCGGCGGCTTGGTTCGCTTCCTCAAAACCGGCTTCTTTAAGAGCTGCAATCAGCCGGTCCTGCGGTTCAGGAAGCCCCACTTCTGCGCCGCCGCCATCCAGCGCGTCGTAGATCGTCCCTACGCGACCAACATGGGGGGCGAGCAAGTCTAGCAGTGCGGCCCCGTCCTCTAACCCGTGCAGTTTGGCCACCCCGTCAAGGGCGTCACGGGAAGCGGGCAAGCTGTGCGTCTGATGATCCTCCACCATCTGCAACCGGTGCTCAATGGTGCGGTAAAGAGTGTAAGCTTTGGTCAGAACATCAGCTTCCCCCGCATCAATTCGGCCCGCCGCTGCCAGTGCAGCCAAAGCATCGCAGGTGGCCGGAGCGCGCAGAGCGATATCACGCCCACCGTGGATCAATTGATGGATTTGGGCGAAAAATTCACATTCCCTTATCCCGCCGCGCCCGCGTTTCAGATCATAACCGGGGCCAAATGCCTGGCCCTTGCTATAATGATCGCGGATGCGGTGAGACAGAGCGCGAACCTCTTTCACTGCGCCGAAATCCAGCGCGCGTCGCCACACGAAGGGGCGAATGGCGGAAAGGAACCCATCGCCCAATGCACAGTCGCCAGCACAGGCCCGCGCCCGGATGAAGGCCGCGCGCTCCCACGTCAGGGCTTGGGATTCATAATAGGACAGTGCTGCGTCCACTGGCAGCACAATGGGGGAGACTTCAGGCGAAGGTCGCAGGCGCAGGTCCGTGCGAAACACGTAGCCATCCCCGTCACGCGCCTGCATCAATTCCACAACGCGCCGCCCAATGCGCACAGCCGCCTCCCCCACCTCTTCGCGCGCGTGGTGGGGCAATGTGGCAGGGTCGAAAATGAAGATGGGATCAATATCGGAGCTGTAATTCAGTTCGCAGCTCCCGTGTTTGCCAAGCGCGATGGCGGCAAAGCCTTGGGGGGTACACCCCGGCACATGCGCAGAAATGGCCTCGGCAATCGCGGCATCCAGCGCGCGATCGGCAAAGTTAGACAGGGCAGCTGTGACTTGGCTGAGTGACAGAAGGCCTGCTAGATCGCCAATTGCCAGTGTGAGGGCAAGACGCCCTTTCGCCTGCCTTAGCGCCTGACCAACGGGCAGATCGGGATCGATAGCGACTTCGGGAAGGGTGCCGCCCTCCATCTGCGCCACAACACCGGGAAAGCGCGTCATCAACCGGCGGAGATAAGGCGAATGAGTGTCCGCACGGGCCAACGCCCCGCGCAGAGCCATCATGTCCTCACTCGGCAGGGGCGGCCTCAGTTTTGCGTCGCCGTTCAGTGAACCAAATGGCTATAATCGCAAATTCATACAGCAAGCAGAGCGGTACCGCGAGCATCACTTGGGAAATGATATCCGGCGGCGTCATAACGGCGGCAATTGCGAATGCCCCGACAATGGCATAGCGCCGCCCGCTTTTCAGCTGTTGTCGGGTTACAATCCCGGCGCGCTCCAGCAGCATCAACACGATTGGCAACAGGAAGGAAACGCCAAAGCCGAACAGAAACTTGGTTGCGAAGTCGAGATAGTTGCCCACGCCGGGCAGCGCCTCTTGGCTAACACCGCCGACATTGCCTTCAAACCCCAGCAGAAAACGCAAGGCTGTGGGCATGGCGACATAATAAGCCAGTGCCGCTCCTGCAGTGAAAAACACAGGCGTCATTGCGAGGAACGGCAGGAACGCCATTTTCTCATTCTTGTACAGGCCAGGCGCAATGAACTTATACATTTGCGTGGCGATGACGGGAAAGCTGACCATGATTGCCGCGAAAAAGGCAACTTTAATCTCAACAAAGAAGGCTTCAAACACGTCCGTATAAATCATCTTTGTTTGGCCAGAGGCAAAGAGCGGCTGCACCAAGATCGCAAAGATTGGCTTCGCAAAATAAAGGCAGACGAAGAAAGCGACGGCAAAGGCCGCAACGCACCACAGCAGCCGCGTGCGCAGCTCAATCAAATGGTCGAGCAACGGTGCTTTGCTGTCGTCCAAGTCAGTCATTACGGCTCTTTTATCTCAGGTGCCGGAGGCGTTGGCTCAGGCGCTTCCCCAGAGCTTGGAAGCGTCTCCACGGGATGTTCAGCCATGATGCGCTCATTTTCTTCGCGCCATTTCTTTTCCATGTCCGCAAGCTCAGTTTCGCGGACCATATCATCAAAGCCCGACCGAAATTGCCGCGCCACTCCGCGCGCTTTGCCCACCCACTGGCCCACAGTGCGCAGCAGGCGTGGCAATTCCTTCGGGCCAATCACCAACAGCGCAATCAGCGCCACCAGCATGAATTCGGTGGGGGCTACGTCAAACATTCATGTGCCAAGCATGCAAAATAAGCTGGCCACACCCACCGTTCGGGCTGAGCCTGTCGAAGCCTGTCCTGAGCGCCCGCAGGGCAGTAGAAGAGCCCTCCCTTATTATTTCCGGCAACCAGAAAGGAGGGAGCACTTCGACAGGCTCAGTGCGAACGGTGGGTGTGGGCATATCGATACGTCAATTTCAAATTGTCTTATCGACCTGCTTTTCGGCCTCAATCACGGTTGGCTGTGCCGCTTCGATCTTCGGCGTGGTTGCAGGCGGCGTATCATCGTCTGCCATGCCTTTCTTAAAGCTTTTAATGCCTTCGGCCACATCGCCCATCATGCCGGAAAAGCGCCCTTTGCCGAACAGTAACAAGACGAGCACACCCACAACGAGCCAATGCCAGATGCTCAAACCACCCATAGCGAATCTCCAATCAATCCCATCATAGGGAGCCTATTGTTACTATTTAGGCGTCTTCATCCTCATTTGCCAGTTCGGCCTGCTGTTCGGCACGAATTTCTAAGGCCTCAAAAGCCAAATCGACCGGATCAAGCAACCCAGCGGCCTTCAAATCATCAATGCCAGGCAGGTCTTTGCGGCTCGACAAGCCAAAATGAGACAGAAATCCTGATGTTGTGGCATAGATCAACGGTCGCCCCGGCACTTCGCGGCGTCCGGCGGGCCGAACCCAGCCAGCCTCCATCAATACATCCAGCATCCCTTTGGAAATTTGCACGCCACGGATCGATTCAATTTCCGCGCGGCTGACAGGCTCGTGATAGGATATGATCGCCAGCGTTTCGATGGCCGCGCGGGACAGTTTCCGGCTTTCCTCTCTTTCGCGGCGCAGAATATGGGCCAGATCAGGCGCTGTTTGAAAATGCCATTTACCGCCGCGCTCAACCAGTGTGATGCCGCGTCCTTCATAGCGGTGCGACAGGTCAATCAGCGCTGCCTTCACATCTGCATCTGCGCCGACATAGGCAAGGATCTCAGTGACCGTCAGCGGTTCCGACGCTGCAAACAGCGTCGCTTCGACTGCGCGGGACAGATCATCTTCGGGCGCGATCATGCGGCCTTCACCATCAGCGGCGCAAAGGCTTCGTCTTGCTGCAAATGAATTTTTCCCGTCCGCGCGAGTTCAAGTGCTGCAAGGAAACTGGAGGCGAGCGCCGATTTTTGGAACACTGGATCATCACTTTCTGGCAGAAATTGGTGAATGGCCACCCAGTTGATGGCACTGCCCACCATCCGCGACACCCGCTCAATCGCCTCGTCCAGCGTCATCACATGCCGCCGCGCGACGATGTGGAATACCGGCGCTGACCGCGCTTTGATTTGGCCGTAAGCTTGGATCAGATCAAATATCCCGGCGTCCCACCGCGCCTTGCGAACAACGCGCAGCCCTTCAGGAGCGCCGCGCACAAACACATCGCGGCCCAGCCGGTCCCGCGCCATCAGCCGCGCCCCTGCTTCACGCATTGCATTCAACCGTTCCAGCCGCAATTGCAGCCGCAGTGCCAATTCCTCCGGGCTGGGCTCCACGTGGGGATCGCGCGGCAGCAGCAGGCAGGATTTGAGATAAGCGAGCCAAGCCGCCATCACCAGATAATCAGCCGCAATTTCGAGCTTCAGCGCCTTTGCACTGTCGATAAAATTCAGATATTGTTCCACAAGCGCGAGGATGGAGATTTCCCGCAAATCAACCTTCTGGTTGCGGGCCAGCGCCAGCAAAAGGTCAAGTGGCCCTTCCCAACTGCCGAGTTCCAGTGTCAGAATCTCGTCGCTGGCACTTGGATCCTCCCCCGAACGGGGAGGTGGCGCGCCCAATTCTTCATTGGGTGTGACGGAGGGGTCGTTTATGGCAGAGTCAAATTCATCCCAAGCGCGCGCGGCTTCAACCGGCCCCTCCGGCCCGTTGGGCCACCTCCCCATTCCGGGGAGAATTGGTGTTTTGTCTGCATCCATCTAAGCCGCATATGACAGCAAGGCATCGCGCTTGGCAATCAGGTCTGCGATCTTGTCCACAGCTTTAGGTGCTGGTGCACTGGCCATTGCTCGGTCCAGCCGCGCGCGCGACACGTCACTGATGTCGGGCAGCGCATTTGCCACAGTCTCTTGCTCCTCCAGCGTTCCCCAACAGTTAAGCGCAATGTCACAGCCTGCCTTTACAGCGGCGCAAGCTTTTTCAGCGGCACTGCCGGTCAGCGCCTTCATCGCCAGATCATCGCTCAGCAACAGGCCGTCAAAGCCAATCTGCCCGCGAATAATATTCTGAATGATCGTGGGGGATACAGTGGCGCAATGCTCCTTATCCCAAGCCTCAAACCGAACATGCCCCGTCATCCCAATAAACGCCCCCTTTAGGCGCTTAAAGGCACCAGTATCTTCTTCAAGCTCCGCTGCGCTGGCAGTGACAATCGGCAGTTGGTCATGGCTATCGACCAGTGCACGCCCCTGCCCCGGCAGATGTTTGATGACGCCTACGACGCCGCCGCTGTGCAGACCGTCCAGCACCGCGCGGCCGAGCGAAGCGACTTGCATTGCAGTGCTGCCGTAAGAACGGTCGCCAATCGCATCATGGGTGCTGGTGGTGCGAATATCGAGGACAGGCGCACAGTTCACACTGATGCCCACGTCGCTGAGCGTCAGCGCAATGGCTTCGGCGTTGGCGCGGGCCGCTTCAATGGCGCTCATCGGTGCGCGGTCATAAAGGGCCGCGAATTTTGCGCCGGCGGGAAATTCTGGCCATTCAGGTAAGCCCATGCGCTGCACCCGCCCGCCTTCCTGATCGATCAGGATCGGCAATTCACCGCGCCCCGACACCGCGCGCAGATCATCTGTGAGCGAGCGGAGTTGATCGCGGCCGGCGATATTATGTTTGAACAGGATGTAGCCGGCGGGTTCACAGGCACGAAAAAACGCTCGTTCTTCGGGCGTGAGGGAAAGGCCGGAGAAGCCGAAAATGACGGGTTTCATGAAATCAGGCCCTCAGGCCACCGTCTGATCAATAACGCCGAAGATTGGGTGATGCTTGTCATCTTCCATCCAGATCCGCACGTTATCGCCTGTTTTCATGAAAGGCGTCTTCGGCGCGCCGGATAGGATGGTTTCGACCGTGCGCACTTCGGCGAGGCAGCTGTAGCCAAGCCCGCCTTCGCTGATCGGTTTTCCCGGCCCACCGTCAGCGCCTCGGTTCGATACTGTGCCAGAGCCAATGATCGTCCCTGCGCCAAGCTTGCGCGTTTTTGCGGCATGGGCGATCAATTGGCCGAAATCAAATGTCATATCCACGCCTGCATCGGCTCGGCCCATGGGCGCTCCGTTATAGTCGACGCACAGTGCGCCGTGGAGCTTTCCCCCGTCCCAGCGCGCGCCGAGTGCATCGGGCGTAACAAAGACGGGTGAAAAAGCGCTGGCGGGTTTGGACAGGAAAAAACCAAAGCCTTTGCCCAACTCATCCGGGATCAAATTGCGGAGTGACACATCGTTCGTCAGGCCGACCAACCGGATGAGGCCGCGTGCTTCCTCCGCGCTGACGCCCAAAGGCACATCGCCAGTAACGACGACAACTTCAGCCTCCATGTCGCATCCCCAGCTTTCATCGGCCAACGGAATGGGATCGCGCGCACCGAGAAACCCATCGGACCCGCCTTGATACATCAAAGGATCATGCCAAAAGCTGTCGGGCATTTCGGACGCGCGCGCTTGGCGCACAAGGGCCACATGGTTCACATAAGCAGAACCATCCGCCCACTGGAACGCACGGGGAAGAGGTGCAGCAGCACCGCGTTCATGAAACCGCTCTTTGGGAATAACGTCATGAGCCAAATCCGTTGCCAGATTGCGCAACGCCGGTTCAATCCAAGTCCAGCCATCGAGAGCAATTTGCAGAGTTGCAGCGATGTGGGAGGCGTCGGCACACCAAGCAAGATCATCAGAAACCACCACCAGCCGCCCATCGCGACCGCCCTTTAGACTGGCCAATTTCATGATTCGCACCCTCTCTCTCGTTAACATTGCCCATAGGTCTACCGAATGTGACAGCGATAGGGAATGACTAAGGTCGACTCACAAATTTGAAAAATGGCTTGAATTTGCGCGATGAACACAGTTTGAAAGTTTTTTGTTACATTATGATGACAACACTTGCATGACATCAAAAATAGGCATTTACTCTGCGCAATAGATAACAGGAGAGAGACTATGAAACTGCCCATTATCATCGCGCTGGCCGCTCTGACAGCATCGCCTGCGCTGGCGCGGGATCTATCCACAGATACGGCCATGCGAACATTCCCGGTCGCTTATGAAGCCATGGCGGCGGGCCAGACAAATGCGGCCATTGCCCATTTGGAAACCACCAAAGACCTGGGCGCGCATGATCCGTCACGGCTCATCAACCTCGGTACGGCCTATGCTCGCATGGGCCGGATCAGCGACGCGCGCGCTGCTTACCAAGCCGCCATCCGCAGCCACACGCGCTATGATCTAGAACTGGCGAATGGTCAGATGATGGATTCCCGCGGCGCTGCCCGTTTGGCTCTGCGGTCACTGAGCGACAGGCAGATGGCGAGCCGCTAAAGCGCTCAAGCGGCGCGCAGCAATTCCGGGGTTTTGGATACTGGTGTTTCAATTCTATTCGTATTCGAGCGGGCCAAGCCATATTGCTCTTGAAGCTCTACCAAAGGCCGATCAAGCATCTGTTCAAACTTCACAAACTGAATGCTGCGCGCGCGCCGCCCCAGCGCCCAGCCATTGGTGATCGCATCCATTGCAGGCTTGATCATGTGCGGATCGACCAGCGCCATATGACCCGTGATGACCGCAATCCACATCGCGGAATAGGGAAATTCCTGCTGCGCCAGTTGGAAGGCCTGCAACGTTAATTCACCAAAGGGTGTGGCGTCGCATCCCGTTAACACATGATGCAGGTCATGCGTCTGAAACCCACGCAGCACCTTATATTTAAGGATTGGCGGCATCGCATCAAGCTTGCCTGACGCTTCAAATTCCTCATGCAATTCCCGGTATCCCAGCGCCAGACGCTCAACCAGATCATTGTCAGTCATGAAACGCAGATAAGCCTCACCCAATGTGCCGGGTGCATAGCCCTCCAGCTTTTTGACGCTGAACGTCTGCGCATACCAAGCCTCGCGCGCCAGTGGTCCTTGTTCGGGATGATCCTCAATCGCCGCGACATATTTTGCGATGGCGTCGGCAGGTGCGCCTTCCCACCAGTCGTTGAACAACAGGTGGACCCCGTAATCATAGAAATTGTCGATGCTCGTCAGGAACTTCTCACCAAAGATGCGGTCAATAGTTTGAACCATGGCACGGGTCTCCCATCGCTTTTCGACCAGAGTGTAGGTCGCACCGGGCCACGGCGTCAATTGGCGAGATCAACCTCGGCGATTGACAGGTGCCGCGATCACACGGATGTTGTGGTTTAGAATGATGACTTAACTTATCAGGGGGCAGACATGCGGGCACGTTTTTTGGCACTATTGGCGCTAAGCTTGGCATCAACAGCGCAGGCCAAGCGGCCAATGGTGCCAAGCGACTTGGCCAGAATCGCCGAGGTGGCTGACCCGCAAATCGACCCCAAGGGTGAATGGATCGCTTATACTGTCAAAACCATCAACACCGAGAAGGACGAGAGCGAAACCCATTTGTGGATGGTGAGTTGGGACGGCAAGAAAAGCGTTCAATTGACCAATCGCAAAGGCGAAAGCGAAAGCACGCCGCGTTTCAGCCCTGATGGCCAGTCGCTTGCCTTCATCTCGGGCCGCACGGATGAGGATGAAAATGGTCAGCTCTGGCTGATGAACCGAGCGGGCGGGGAAGCCGCGATGCTGCCAAGTATCAAAGGGTCAGTCGATGATCTGGCTTGGTCACCTGATTCCAAGACGATTGCCCTTATCGTGACAGATCCCGATCCTGAACCCGCCAAAGGCGCGACCGAAGACGAAAAGGATCGTCCCAAGCCCGTCGTCATCAACCGCTATTATTTCAAAGAGGATTATATCGGCTATTTGGAAAAAAAGCGCTCTCGCCTGATGCTATACGATCTTGCATCGCGGACGATGCGGCGTTTGAGCACCGGCGATTTTAACGAAGCGCTTCCCGCATGGTCCCCGGACGGCAGGTTGATTGCGTTCACATCGAACCGGGATACGGACCCGGACCGGACTTACAATAGCAACCTGTTCGTAATTGCGCCCAGCACCGCACCAGCGGAACCCCGCGCCCTTACCACCTATGCGGGCAAAGATAATGACGCCGAATGGGGCAGCTATCCGGCGTGGAGCCCTGACGGAAAAAGCATGGCTTATCTGCAAGGTGGGCCTGTTGAGCTTTTCTCTTACGGCGTCACGACACTCGCAGTCGTCCCAGTCAATGGCGGCGCGCCTCAGGTGTTGACCGCGAAGCTCGACCGCAATGTTGCCGGGCCACAGTGGAGCGCGGACGGCCGTTCCGTCCGCTTCACCGTAGAAGATGACGGCACGCAGCGGCTCGCCAAGGCGGATGTGAACAGTGCAACGATCAGTTCCGTCGCTAGTGGCTTTCAGGTCTTTGCCTCTGCAACGCGCGAAGTCGCCGGGCGTGCCGCGACGTTGCTGACCACGCCTGACAAGCCCAATGAAGTTTACGCGCTAGAGGGCGGCAAATTGCGCCAATTGACGCGCCATAATGAGGCGTTGCTGGCTGAGCTGTCGCTGGGCACCGTGACGGCAACGGCGTTCAAGTCCAAGGGCGGCACCGATGTCCACGGCTTTCAAACCCTACCGCCGGGCACGTCCGCCCCATCAAAGCTCCCGACTGTCCTGTTCCTGCACGGTGGACCGCAGTCCCAGTTTGAGGCTGAATTTTCGCCAAATTGGCAGATTTTTGCTGGGCATGGGTTGGCGGTCATTTCACCAAATCCGCGCGGCGGAACAGGTCGCGGAGAAGCCTATGCCAAAGCATTATATGCGGATTGGGGTGGGCCAGCGGTTGTCGATGCCTTGGCTTCCATCGATGACGCGGTGACACGCGGCGTTGCTGATCCCAAACGCTTGGTCATTGGCGGGTGGAGCTACGGCGGGATGCTGACCAACTATGTCATTGCATCAGACACACGATTTAAAGCAGCCATGAGTGGCGCGTCCATCGCCAACGTCTTTGCAGGTTACGGCACTGACCAATATATCCGTGACTATGAAACGGAACTCGGCAAATCGTGGGAAAAGCCCGAAGTGTGGATGCGCAACAGCTATCCCTTTTTCCAGAACCAGAAAATAGTCACACCGACCCTGTTCATGGTCGGGGAAAAGGATTGGAATGTGCCTGCGCTTAACAGTGAGCAAATGTATCAGGCCCTGCGCAGTCGCGGGGTGAAGTCGCAGTTGGTTGTTTATCCGGGGCAACATCATGGTATCAAACGCCCGAGTTTTGTCCGCGACAGGATGGAGCGGTGGCTTACCTGGTATGATGACGCCCTAAAGGTGAAAGGCCCTGATTGACGTTAACGTAAACCGACACTATTCTTGGGCCTTAACCCAAGGAGAGTCGCCCGTGAATCTTGAATTCAGCGCCGAAGAAATGGCATTTCAGCAGGAAGTCCGCACTTTCATTGCCGATCATTATCCCGCCAACCTGCGCGGCAAACAGGATGAGGGCGATGAACTGGCCAAGGAAGATTTCCTTGAATGGCACCGGGTTCTTCACGCCAAAGGCTGGGTAGCCCCGGCATGGCCCGTTGAATATGGCGGCACAGGCTGGACGGCGACGCAGCGATTCATCTGGTCAGAAGAAACTGCGCGCGCCGATTGCATCCGCTTGATGCCCTTTGGCCTGTCGATGGTCGGCCCCGTCATCTACACATTCGGCACGCCAGAACAGAAGGCGCAGTTCCTGCCCGACATCCTTTCGGGCGATGATTGGTGGTGCCAGGGCTATTCCGAACCCGGCTCAGGGTCAGACCTTGCCAGCCTGCGGACGATGGCTGTGCAAGACGGCAGCGACTATATCGTCAACGGACAAAAGACTTGGACCACCATGGCGCAGCATGCTGACTGGGGTTTCTTCCTCGTCCGCACTGACAAAGACGCCAAACAACAGGAAGGCATTTCCTTCCTGCTGATCGACATGAAATCGCCCGGCATCACTGTGCGCCCCATCATCACACTGGGCGGCGAACATGAAGTCAATGAAGTCTGGCTTGAAGATGTGCGCGTGCCAATGAACCAGCGGGTTTATGAGGAAAATAAGGGCTGGACCTGCGCCAAATTTCTTCTCGCCCACGAACGCACGGGCATTGCGGGCGTTGCGGCCTCCAAGCGCGGCGTCGACAAGATCAAAGCGATTGCGCGCGCGGAGCAGGATGGCGACAAGCCGCTGATCGCCAATGCCTTTTTCAAGCGCAAGATTGCCGAGCTGGAAATTGATTTGACTGCGCTGGAGTTTACCGAACTCCGCAGCCTTGCCGGGGCGAATGCGGGCAAGGGTCCGGGGCCGGAATCAAGCTTGCTCAAGATCAAGGGCTCCGAAATCCAGCAGCGGTTGACCGAACTCGCGTTGGAAGCTGTCGGTCATTACGGCGCGCCTTATTTTCGCGGTTTTGGCGAAGGCGATAATGCCCACCCGATTGGCCCTGATTATGCCCACCGCACTGCGCCGACCTATTTTAACACGCGCAAGACAACGATCTACGGCGGGTCTAACGAAATTCAGCGCAACATCATCGCAAAGATGGTTTTGGGGCTTTGATCAATTAACAAACCTGTCATGCTGAACTTGTTTCAGCATCCATGCCTCGATGCTGAAGGACAGCCGTTGAGGCATGGACCCTGAAACAAGTTCAGGGTGACGGCTGAGAAAGAACAAGAGAATAATGGATTTCAATTACACCGAAACGCAAGATATGATTCGCGATACGCTCGCGCGGTTTCTGGCGGACACTTATGATTTCGACAAACGCCAAAAAATGATCGCCAGCGAAACCGGGCGTGACCCTGCCATCTGGCAGTCTCTCGCCACAGAACTGGGGATGCTCGGCGCGTCGTTCAGTGAGGAACATGGCGGCCTTGGTGGTGGTGCACTCGAAAATGCGCTGATCATGGAAGAGTTGGGCAAGGTCATTGCGATAGAGCCCTATCTGCAAACCGTCGTCATCGGTGGCGGCGCGTTGAAGGCTGTTGGCGGCGCGATCGCAGATGCGATCATCCCGGAAATCATCGCGGGCAATGTCATCATCGCCTTTGCCTATGCCGAACCGCAGGGCCGTTATGATCTGGCTAACATCCGCACGACTGCGAAAGCCGACGGCGCGGGCTATGTGCTGAACGGGCACAAGGGCGTGGTCTACGCGGCACCCTGGGCAACACATCTGCTGGTTACAGCCCGCACCGGCGGGTCTGGCCGGGAGCGTGACGGGGTTGAGCTCTTCCTGATCGATGCCAAGACCAAAGGCATTGTCCGCCGCGATTATCCGACCGTTGACGGCTTCCAAGCCTCTGAAATCTATTTTGAAAATGTCGCCATTCCCAGCGATGCACATTTGCCAGGCGGCATCGCTCTGATCGAACAGATTGTCGATGAAGCCACGGTCTGCGTCTGCGCAGAGGCAACGGGCGTGATGGAAAAGCTGCATCAGGGGACCCTCGACTATTCCCGCCAGCGCCAGCAATTTGGCCAGCCGATCGGACGCTTCCAAGTGCTGCAACACCGCATGGTCGATATGTTCATGGAAGTGGAACAGGCCAAGTCGATGACGCTGATGGGCACGCTCAAGATCGATCTGCCCGCCAACGAACGCAAAGCCGCAGTTTCAGCCTGCAAGGCTAAAGTGGCGGCAGGGGCAAAGTTTGTCGGCCAGAATGCAATCCAGACCCACGGCGGCATCGGCATCACGCAGGAGCTTTCCATTGGCCATTATTTCAAACGCGCGACCATGATCGAGGGCCAGTTTGGATCAGCGGACTATCATCTTGACCGCTATGAGCAACTGACACTGGCAGACTGATTGTGGCGCGTCTGGCGAAAGGCAAAGCCAGTCGTACCGCGCGCATGACGGCCGCGATGCGTGCACGCCATGCCATGGGTGGCAAGCACCCTCGCGTCTTTGATGATCGGTTCGCGCGGCTATTTCTCGATGGCTCTAGCTTGGCCATGGCCATACCGACCCCAATGAGCGATTGGTTATTTGGTCGGGCGCTTGGGCCCATCCGCGCGCTTGAAGGCGAAGTTTTGGCGCGGTCCCGCTATGTTGAGGAGGCGCTGGTGCCGATGCTGGCTAAGGGGCTGGATCAAGTCATCATCCTCGGCGCGGGATTTGACACCACCGCGCTGACCCACGCGAACAGTGGCGCGCAATTCTTTGAGGTTGATCACCCCGCCACACAGGCTGAGAAGCAGGCGATCCTGAACCGGCACGCCAATGTCGATCACGCGATCACCTTCGTCCCTGTCGATTTCGCACAGGACAATCTTGCGAACGCTCTCATCACGGCAGGCTTTGACCCGAAGCGCCCAGCACTTATTTCATGGTTGGGCGTGGTCATGTACCTTGATCAGAGCGTTACTGTCGCCACGCTGAAACTGCTCCGTACTATCTTGGCACCGGGTAGCATCATCCTGTTCGATGCCTATCCCCGCACAGAGGAAATCAGCGCGGACGAACAATTGCTCTTCTCCTCCGCTCGGGCGTTCACGGCGGCGAGTGGAGAACCTATGATTGGCCTGTTTAACAGCCCCGCCTTTGCCGAGGCGATAGAAGGGACCGGCTGGCGGATCGCCGACGTGATGAAGGGCGATGCCATGCGGGACCGCTGGTTTGGCGGGCAGCCAAGGATTATCCAACCACCCAAATCCGTGCTTTTTTACACGTTGGTGTCAGAGTAGATCGACCACCCAAGTCAATTTTTGTGCAGTGCAACATTTTTCTCTTGCCAAACTCGAATCCCATCATTATTGTGCAGTGCAACATCAAGATGAAGGAGGCCACCATGGCTCAGACTCGTGCAAAGAAATCCGTTGCTGCTGTCGCAAAGGCAGTGGTTGCTCCCAAGGCGAAAGCAGCCCCTAAGGCCGCGCCAAAACTGAAGACCGTTCGTGCTGCTGCTCAAAAGACAGAAGCGAAGACGATTTTTTCCAAACCAATCGCCAAACTACCAGAAGGAATGACTGACATGACTGACACCGTGAAAAAAGTTGCTGCAGAAGCTGGCGAAAAAGCAACAGCAGCATTTAAGGACGTAAGCGTTCGCGCCAAGGACCTGATGAGCAAAGGCGGCGAAATGACCAAGGATGTCATGGAATTTAACAAGGCAAACGTCGAAGCGATTGTCGCATCGGGCAAGATCGCAGCCAAGGGCGCGCAAACCGCCGCTCAGAATGCAGTTGAAATTGGCAAGAAGAACTGGGAAACCACTTCCGCCCACGCCAAGGCCGTTGTCGCCGTTCGCGCGCCAGCCGATTTCTTCCAAATGCAGACCGAATTCGCGCGCAAGCAGTTCGACATGGCCGTTGCCGAAATGTCAAAGAACACCGAATTCACGCTGAAGCTGGCCGGTGAAGTCGTTTCACCAATCCAGAACCGTTACGCCGTGATCGTCGATCAGGTGAAAAGCCGCATGGCTGCCTAATTGCGCTGCCTATTTTAGGCGCGGATTGATACAGAATAGGCCGCCCTCCCAAATCTGGGAGGGCGGCCTTCTTCGTTTGGGTTACCCTTCAATCATCCGCTCACCCTGATCTTGACGAAGCCTGTCCAGAGCGCCTGCCGCAGGCGGGCAGTCGAGGGGGGCTGATGCAGGATGGGGTGGTGAGTTTCACTTTCACCCCACCCTTCGTCAAGCTCAGGGTGAGCGTTATATTCTACCGATATCCGCTCCGCAGACCCGCGAGACGCACATCTTCTACGCTGCCGTAACGGGTGACGCAGGAAAAACGGCCTTTGTCATAGCCATCATTGTAGCGATCATAATAATAGCCACGGTCATAGCCGCGACCCCGGGTTTCAACGACCAAGCGGCCTCGCACCACATAGCCGCCGCGGATGCGCTCAATTGAACTTACATCGGTCACACGAGCCCAACCGTATCGGCCTGCATCTTGGCGCGCGGCACGTACGCACTGGTCGACAGCGGATCGGCTGCCATAACCGTTGTTGTAATAGCCATAATCACCGCCGCCATAGCCCGAGCGATAGCCGCGATCATAGTTGCGGCCATAGCCATAGCGATCCCGCGAACCGGCTGAAGCGATGGCGGCAATTCCGCCGATGATCAGCGCACCTGCAATCACGTCGCCCGCGTCAATGCCGTCGCGGTTGCCATAGCGATCTCTGGCATCTGCTGGTGTCGCTGCAATCATCGTCGCGGCACTCGCGGCGACCAAAGCGGCTTTGTTCAAAATCTTCATCACTGGTCTCCATCAAAAACCGGCATAGGTTGCCGGGTTAAGGGGAAACTGCACGTTCGCGGCTGAAAAGAGGCTGAACCCCGTGTTGGCTGCCGTTCATAAAAAAGGCCGCCGAGGATGATCCCCAGCGGCCCTTTTAAAGCTCTCAACTATCGCTGATTAGCCGAACGTGACTTTCGCAGGTTGCCGCTGGCGATAACGCATCGCGCCGCCGACCAGGCCGAAGCCAACAATCATCATCAGCCATGTGGCTGGCTCAGGGACGGCGGCAATGCTAACATTGTCAAGAATGCCGTCGACACTGTTTGTCACGGGATCAACCTTGAACTTCAGTTCCGTTGACGCGCTGCCCGCGATGAACGACAGTGATGATGTTCCGAAGGTGGTGGTGAGATTATTATTGGCTGTTCGTGTCCAGTTACCCGCCGTGATTGTCGGCCCACCCGCGTTCAAAATCTCCGCAAACAAAGTCTGCGGACCATTACCCATGACACCAAAGTCGAACTTCACTGTGTAAAGTTGACCGGCAATGGTTGAAAAAATCTGGGAGAGCGTGCTGGTGTTTGCGATATTGCCGGGCCCAAAGGTCACGAAATTATTCGCAAGTTCAGCAGGCGTCCCCGACGCACCGCAGCACGGGATATAAGCGCTGCCGGGAACGACAAAAATTTCAGTGCCCGGCGATACTGTCCATCCTGGGATACCGACGCCCGGCGTTTCAAAATTGCCGTTCACAATGGTCGAAGCCTGCGCGCCTGACGCCGCCACGGTAAGCGCAGCGGCCATGAATGCTGTTTTAATCCAAGTGTTCATTTCACAAATTTCCATCTTCAAAAATCATCAATTAGGGCCCGACCATCGGGGCCTGAAAAATTATCCAAAACTCACTTTCGCAGGTTGCCTCTGGCGGTAACGCATCGCGCCGCCGACAAGACCAAAGCCAAAGATCATCATCAGCCATGTGGCGGGTTCAGGGACGGCACCGGTTACAGTTCGCGAGAAGCTGCAAGGTTCGCCATCAGGACATGTCTGCGCCAATGTATAGGAATAGAGGTTATTGATCGGCTCTCCACTCGGTGACGTTGTCGTATAATTAAAGTTAAGTGTGGCACCGCTTCCAAAGAATTTATAAGTTCCCGGTGCAGCGGGTCCCCCATTGGGTGTAAACGTCCCAAAATCATATTCAAAGGAAGTGCCAGGCAAAATGTTCAAATTGGATGGAAAGACCAAAGATGTTGGCTCAGAAGCCAAGGGAGCATTAAAAGCAAAGTCGAAGCTATAGGCCCCCGGACTACAGACGTTTGTGAACGTTCCGCTACACAGAAAATAGGTGTTTACATAGCTATTTGTTACTTGGCTTGCCAATATCCCCTGCGCATCCAATAGGAATTGGAATGGCGAGGTGATCTGTCCATTTGCATCAGTCGAAAGCGGATCGGACGTTTCGTCCAGGTTCAATCTGACTTTGACCGGGATAACATCATTTGGCCCCACGGTGCCTGTTGGTTGGACAAAGGTCAGCGACGCCACATATGCGGCATTTGCACCGGAACTCAAGAGCAAAGCGGCGAGCATTGCGGCCGCGAAAACTGTCCTTTTCATAGTGTCATATCCCCTGTTGAATCAAAAAGCAGAGCCCACTGCGACTCGATCTCTGAACATGCACTCCCCGGATCGTTAAGGTTTTGATAACTCAGTTTTTGTGCGGTGCAAATCAATTTTGATGACGACAGTGTCTTTTTGGGACAGAAGCTTGGAGCAGGCGGCGCGGCAAAGGCACGTGGCGTGCTGAATTCAGCGCACAAAAATGGCCGCCGAGGATGATCCTCAGCGGCCATTTTTTAAACTCTCACCTATGCCGGATCAGCCAAACGTGACCTTCGCAGGTTGCCGCTGGCGATAACGCATCGCGCCGCCGACAAGGCCAAAGCCAAAGATCATCATCAGCCATGTGGCTGGTTCTGGGACGGCACCTGCCACCCCAATCACAGCTTCAAAATTAAGGTCGTCCAACGTGGTCGGGTCCTGGTCAACTGACTGCAGGTTGACACGGGAAATGTTGCCGATGCCAGACAATGACAAGACGCCGCTGAAATTCTGAGTCGTTCCCAAAATGGCTCCCAGCCCGTCATACGCCGTCGCTTTGATCACTCCGTCGAAATTAAGAATTGAAAATGCGGTCGTGTAGCCGTCAAGCGCATTATTCGACGGGTTTACAAAATCGATGTCAATGTTCGGTCTAAAGTCGCCGCAGGTGCCGCCGGCATTGCTGCCAAAACCGAAGAACGCGACTGCGCCATTGCCCGGTCCGCACCGACCCAGCGTAGCGCCCTGACCAACAGTTTTCTGATCACGGAAAATAATCCCTAACGACCCAAACTGATTGGTCACATTCTGAATGGTGCCCGGCGTCGGCGTATATCCAGCTTGCGCGATATCAAAACCGACAAAGACATTCGCCGCGTTCGCGACGCTGCTGGAAGAGGAAGCAAATACAGCTGCTGTCGCAAGCAAAAGTGAAAATTTGTTCATAAAAGAATCCCTGTTCGATCAAAATGGCAGCGCCCACTGCGACACGATCTCTCAACAAAGCACTCGCCGGATCGTTAATCTTTCGATAACCCAGTTTTTGTGCCGTGCAACACCAAATCTGAGCCAGCCGTCTGATTATGGCACAAAAAACCCCGCCGGATCGAACCGACGGGGTCTTTTGATCAGTCAGAGTGAAGGCGTATCAGGCTTCCTCGACTGCCGCCTCTGCCTTTGGTTCTGCAAAGATTGATGGTTCCGCTGCTGGCTTCAGGCTGTCCTGCCACGCCTTTTGCTGCACACGAAGTGCGGCATCACGGCTGGATGCTGTGACGCGCAGGCGGTTCATGCCAGCGCCTGTGCCTGCTGGGATCAAGCGACCAACGATCACATTTTCCTTCAGACCAACCAAAGCATCCTTCTTGCCCTCAACCGCCGCCTGCGTGAGCACGCGGGTGGTTTCTTGGAAGGACGCCGCCGAGATGAATGACCGCGTTTGCAAGCTTGCCTTGGTAATCCCCAACAGGATCGGCTTGCCTTCAGCAGGCTTGCCGCCGGTCAGCGCCGCCTTGTCATTAATCTCGATCATTTCTTCGCGGTCCACCTGTTCGCCGACCAGCAGCGTTGTGTCACCCGAAGCGATAATCTCAACCTTTTGCAGCATTTGACGCACGATGGTTTCGATATGCTTATCGTTGATCCGCACGCCTTGCAGACGGTAGACTTCCTGAATTTCCGCGACGAGGAATTCAGCCAAAGGCTCAATCCCCATCACTTCAAGAATGTCATGCGGATCAGGCGAACCGGCGACCAAGGCATCGCCGCGCTTCACATAATCGCCTTCTTGAACGTCGATGACCTTGGACTTGGGGATCAGATAATCAACCTGATCGCCGCCGTCTTCGGGCAGGATGCCAATCTTGCGCTTTGCCTTATAGTCTTTGCCGTAAACGATGCGGCCAGACACGCTGGCGATGATCGCATAATCCTTTGGCTTACGCGCTTCGAACAGTTCAGCAACCCGGGGAAGACCCCCAGTGATGTCCCGCGTCTTAGCCGCTTCGCGTGATACACGTGCCAGAACGTCACCGCCCTGAACCGTGGCTCCGTCTTCGACCGAAAGCATCGCGCCAACCGCGAGCATGTATCGCCCGGCTTCACCGCTATCGCCGTCAAGCAAGGTCAGGCGCGGCCGCAGATCGACCTTTGACCGACCGGGGCGGAATTCCGTCACGATCAGCTGCGAAATGCCTGTGGCTTCATCGGTTTGTTCAGACACGGTCTGGCCGTCGACCAGATCCTGATATTTCACGATACCGCCGAGTTCGGTGATCACGGGCATGGTGAACGGATCCCATTCGGCAATCCGCTGGCCCTTTTTCACGGCACCGCCGTCAGGTGCCAACAGATAGGCGCCATAAGGCAAACGGTGCATGGCGCGTTCGCGGCCTTGACTGTCCATCACGGCGATTTCACCCTGACGGGAAAGCGAGACCACGCGGCCTTGCTTATCCTTGATGGTGCGCAAATCGCGATATTCCATAATGCCGTCGCAAATGGATTCGTGTGCGGATTGTTCGTTCAGCTGAGCCGCACCACCAATGTGGAACGTCCGCATCGTCAACTGCGTGCCAGGCTCACCAATCGACTGCGCCGCGATAACGCCAACGGATTCGCCGATGTTCACTGGCGTGCCCCGGGCCAAATCACGACCATAGCATTTGCCGCACACGCCCATCCGGGTTTCGCAGATCAGCGGCGAACGAATGCGAAGGGCTTGCAGGCCAAGCGCTTCGATCTGAGCGACCATAGGCTCATCAAGCAAGGTGCCGCTGACAATGATCGTTTCACCTGTCTTGGTATCCACTACATCCTGAGCCACGGTGCGGCCCAAAACCCGTTCACCAAGCGAAGCGATCACGGTGCCGCCCTGAACGATAACGCGCATTTCCAGCGCGCGTTCAGTGCCGCAATCTTCCTCGATCACAGTGCAATCCTGGCTCACATCAACAAGACGCCGCGTCAGATAACCGGAGTTGGCGGTCTTGAGTGCCGTATCAGCAAGGCCCTTACGCGCGCCGTGGGTGGAGTTGAAATACTCCAGAACGGTCAGGCCTTCTTTGAAGTTGGAAATGATCGGCGTTTCGATGATTTCGCCTGACGGCTTGGCCATCAAACCGCGCATCCCCGCCAGCTGACGGATCTGGGCGGCGGAACCACGCGCCCCGGAATGCGCCATCATGTAAATGGCGTTCGTGGGCTTTTCGCGGCCATTCTCATCGGTTTTCACCGACTGAATTTCCTTCATCATTTCCGAAGCCACCTGGTCACCGCATTTGGACCAGGCGTCGATCACTTTATTATATTTTTCCTGCTGCGTGATCAGGCCTTCCTGATACTGACCTTCAAAATCACGCACGAGGGTGCGCGTGTCTTCGATCAGGCCGTCCTTCGTTGCCGGAATGATCATATCATCCTTGCCGAATGAAATGCCGGCATGGCAGGCGTGCTTGAAACCAAGGCCCATGATCGCGTCAGCGAACAACACCGTCTCTTTCTGCCCGGTGTGACGGTAGACAATGTCGATGACATCGCCGACTTCCTTCTTGGTGAGAAGGCGGTTGACGACGTCGTAAGGCGTGCGGTGGCTTTTGGGCAGGCATTCGCCAATCAGCATCCGGCCCGGTGTGGTTTCAAACCGCTGAAGGATGGGCTCCCCTGCTTCATTGGTTTGCGGCACGCGGGCTGTGATCTTCGAATGCAACGTCACTGCGCCGTTGAACAGGGCCTGATGCACTTCGGCCATGTTGCTCAGGATCATGCCCTGGCCGGGCTCATTTTCCTTCTCCATGGAGAGGTAATAGAGGCCAAGGACCATATCCTGCGATGGCACGATGATCGGCTTACCATTGGCTGGCGACAGGATGTTGTTGGTGGACATCATCAGGACGCGCGCTTCCAACTGCGCCTCAAGACTTAGCGGCACGTGAACGGCCATCTGGTCACCGTCAAAGTCAGCGTTGAACGCGGAGCAGACGAGCGGGTGAAGCTGGATCGCCTTGCCTTCGATCAGCACGGGTTCAAACGCCTGGATGCCCAGACGGTGAAGCGTTGGTGCGCGGTTGAGCATCACGGGATGTTCGCGGATCACTTCGTCAAGGATGTCCCAGACTTCCTTGCGTTCCTTTTCAACCCACTTCTTCGCTTGCTTCAGGGTCATCGACAGACCCTTGGCGTCAAGGCGCGAATAGATGAACGGCTTGAACAGTTCGAGCGCCATCTTTTTCGGCAGGCCGCACTGATGAAGCTTCAGTTCTGGACCGGTCACAATGACCGAACGGCCCGAATAGTCGACGCGCTTGCCGAGCAGATTCTGGCGGAAACGGCCTTGCTTTCCTTTCAGCATATCCGAAAGCGACTTCAGCGGACGCTTGTTCGCGCCCGTGATCGTGCGACCGCGGCGGCCGTTGTCGAACAGGGCGTCAACCGCTTCCTGCAACATGCGCTTTTCGTTGCGGACAATGATGTCAGGCGCGCGAAGTTCCATCAGGCGCTTCAAACGGTTGTTCCGGTTGATCACGCGGCGATAGAGATCGTTCAGATCGGACGTCGCAAAGCGGCCACCATCCAGCGGCACCAGTGGGCGCAATTCGGGCGGGATGACAGGAATGACTTCCAGGATCATCCATTCCGGGCGGTTGCCGGATTCGATGAAGCTTTCGACGACCTTCAAACGCTTGATGATCTTCTTGGGCTTCAATTCAGACTTTGTCGTCGCGAGGTCTTCGAGAAGTGCGGCCTTTTCACCTTCAAGATCCAGCTCTTCAAGCATCCGGCGCACAGCCTCTGCCCCGATGCCAGCAGAAAAGGCGTCTTCGCCATATTCGTCCTGCGCTTCGAGCAGGTCATCCTCGGTCATCAACTGATATTTTTCGAGCGGAGTGAGCCCCGGTTCCATCACGATGTAATTTTCGAAATAGAGCACGCGCTCCAGCTGCTTCAACTGCATATCGAGCAGCAAGCCGATCCGCGAAGGAAGGGACTTTAGGAACCAGATATGCGCGACCGGGGCTGCGAGTTCGATATGGCCCATCCGTTCGCGTCGGACTTTCGAAACGGTGACTTCAACGCCGCATTTTTCGCAGACGATGCCCTTATATTTCATGCGCTTATATTTGCCGCACAGGCATTCATAATCCTTGATCGGGCCAAAGATGCGCGCGCAGAACAGGCCGTCGCGTTCAGGCTTGAACGTGCGGTAATTGATGGTTTCGGGCTTTTTGATTTCGCCAAAGCTCCACGAGCGAATACGATCTGGCGAGGCAATGCCGATTGAAATCTGGTCAAACGTTTCCGCCTTGGCGACGGGATTGGCGAAGTTCATCAACTGGTTCATATTTTTGCTCCTGAGCCCTTGTGCGCGGGCTAGAAAATTTCCGTTTCCGTTCCCGTCATGCTGAACTTGTTTCAGCACCCATGCCCAGGTCTTGGAGGCATGGACCCTGAAACAAGTTCAGGGTGACGGCTTCACTCCGTTATTCAGCGGCGATGGCCAGCCCGTCATCTTCGGCGGGCGTATTGTCCACAATGTTGGTCATTTCGAAATTCAGACCAAGCGAGCGGATTTCCTTCGCCAACACGTTGAAGCTTTCGGGAATGCCCGCTTCAAACGTGTCGTCACCCTTGACGATCGCTTCATAGACTTTGGTCCGCCCGATCACGTCATCGGACTTCACGGTCAGCATTTCCTGAAGCGTGTAAGCCGCGCCGTAGGCCTGGAGCGCCCAGACTTCCATTTCCCCGAACCGCTGTCCGCCGAACTGCGCCTTACCACCCAGCGGCTGCTGCGTGACGAGGGAGTAAGGCCCGATGGACCGCGCGTGGATCTTGTCATCGACCAAGTGATGCAGTTTGAGCATGTAGATATACCCAACCGTCACTTGCCGATCAAAGCTATCCCCGGTGCGGCCATCAAAGAGCGTGACTTGGCCGGATGTATCCAGCCCGGCAAGCTTCAGCATGTGCGATACGTCAGCTTCACGCGCGCCGTCAAACACGGGCGTTGCCATCGGCACGCCGTTTTTGAGGAGCCCGGCGAGTTCGACAATGTCGCTGTCCGTCCGGCCATCAATTTCGGCGTGATAAGTTTCGCCGTAAGTGATTTTCAGACGCTCGCGCACGGCTTCAGGGGGACGTCCTGCCGCTTCGCCGCCGCTTTCGCGCCATGCCGTCAGAGCCTCTGTGATCTGCTGACCCAGACCGCGCGCGGCCCAGCCCAAATGCGTCTCAAAGATTTGCCCGACGTTCATCCGTGACGGCACGCCCAAAGGATTGAGCACGATATCAACGGGTGTTCCGTCTTCCAGAAACGGCATGTCTTCGGCGGGAAGGATGCGAGAGATCACCCCCTTATTCCCGTGACGACCGGCCATCTTGTCACCGGGTTGCAGCTTGCGCTTCACCGCGACAAAGACTTTGACCATCTTGAGCACACCGGGCGCGAGATCATCACCGCGCTCCAGCTTTTCAACCCGGTCTTCATATTTCGCGTTAATCAGCTTGACGGATTCGTCATACTGGCTGCGCGAAGCTTCAAGATCGGTTTGCGCCTTGTCATCCGCAACGGCGATTTTCCACCATTCGAAGCTTTCGACTTCAGCGAGGCCTTCGGCGTCAATCACTTCGCCCTTTTTCAGGCCTTTGGGAGCCGCTGTGGCGGTTTGGCCGATCAGCAGGTCCTTCAGGCGCGAATAAGTGGCGCGGTTAAGGATGGTGCGTTCATCGTCGCGGTCCTTGCCCAGACGTTCTTTTTCTTCGGCCTGAATGGCGCGTGTCCGGTCATCAATATCGATGCCGTGCCGGTTGAACACGCGGACTTCGACGACAGTCCCGGCAACACCGGGCGGCAGGCGCAGCGATGTATCGCGGACATCCGATGCCTTTTCGCCAAAGATGGCGCGGAGCAGTTTTTCTTCCGGCGTCATCGGGCTTTCACCCTTGGGCGTGATCTTGCCAGCGAGGATATCGCCCGGTTCAACTTCGGCACCAATATAGACAATGCCTGCTTCGTCGAGGTTGCGAAGCGCTTCTTCGCCGACGTTTGGAATATCACGCGTGATATCTTCTGGCCCCAGCTTGGTATCACGGGCCATGACTTCGAACTCTTCGATATGGATCGAGGTGAAGACATCATCCTTCACAATGCGTTCGCTGATGAGGATCGAATCCTCATAATTGTAACCAT
Source organism: Sphingomonadales bacterium (assembly GCA_031376385.1). Classification (GTDB taxonomy): domain Bacteria; phylum Pseudomonadota; class Alphaproteobacteria; order Sphingomonadales; family Sphingomonadaceae; genus Aquisediminimonas. The sequence goes on along the minus strand of JANMDQ010000023.1, from coordinate 305,584 downwards.
TCCAAGGCATGAACGCGACGAGCGTGTTGCGGCCCAGCGCCAATTCACCCAGTTCAGTGGATGGACCATCAGCAATAATGCTGCCGGCCTCAATCACGTCACCCACTTGAACGAGCGGACGCTGATTGATGCAGGTGTTCTGGTTGGAGCGTTGGAATTTCTGCAGCGTGTAGATATCCACGCCTGATTTTCCGGCTTCGATTTCACCCGAGACACGCAGAACGATACGCGTGGCGACAACCTGATCGACGATGCCGGGGCGGCGGGCGGCAATCGCAGCGCCGCTATCGCGCGCCACCGTTTCTTCCATGCCGGTGCCGACAAACGGAGCCTCAGCACGCACCAATGGCACGGCCTGGCGCTGCATGTTCGATCCCATCAGAGCGCGGTTGGCGTCATCATTTTCAAGAAAGGGAATGAGCGACGCCGCAACTGAAACCAGCTGCTTTGGCGACACATCCATCAATGTCACCCGGTCGCGCGGCGCGATCAGGAATTCGCCGGCTTCACGCGCGGACATCACATCATCGGTCAGTTCACCGTCAGGACCAATGCCCACAGTGGCCTGCGCGATCACATGCCGTGCTTCTTCCATCGCAGACAGATAGACGAATTCGTCCGTCACTCGGCCTTCGACGACTTTGCGATATGGTGTTTCGATGAAGCCATATTTATTCACACGGCTGAAGGTGGACAGCGAGTTGATAAGACCGATGTTCGGGCCTTCTGGCGTTTCAATCGGGCAGATCCGGCCGTAATGGGTCGGGTGAACGTCGCGGACTTCAAAGCCTGCGCGTTCGCGAGTGAGACCGCCTGGTCCAAGTGCTGACACGCGGCGCTTGTGAGTGACCTCGGACAGCGGGTTGGTCTGATCCATGAACTGCGACAGCTGTGACGAGCCGAAGAATTCGCGCACTGCGGCCACGGCTGGCTTGGCATTGATCATGTCGTTTGGCATGACGGTCGATACGTCAACCGAGCTCATCCGCTCCTTAACAGCGCGTTCCATGCGGAGCAGGCCGACTCGGTATTGGTTTTCCAGAAGCTCACCCACTGAACGCACCCGGCGGTTGCCGAGGTTATCGATATCATCAATGTCTCCTTTGCCGTCTTTCAGATCGACGAGCGTCTTGACGACAGCAAGGATATCTTCGGACCGAAGCGTGGTGTGATCATCGGGCGCATCGAGGTTCAAGCGCATGTTGATCTTCACGCGACCCACAGCCGACAGATCGTAGCGTTCGGGATCGAAGAAGAGGCCAGCGAACAGCGCTTCTGCGGTTTCCTTCGTGGGTGGTTCGCCGGGGCGCATCACGCGGTAAATGGCGTCCAATGCCATGTCGCGGTCTTCAGATTTATCGACCTTCAACGTGTTGCGCATCCACGGACCAGTGTTGATATGGTCAATGTCGAGCAGTTCGAGCCGGTCAACGCCCGCAGCGTCAAGCTTTTCAAGATTTTCCGCTGATACTTCTTCACCGGTTTCAATGTAAATTTCACCGGTAGTTTCGTTGATCAAGTCATAGGCCGAATAGCGGCCAAAGACTTCTTCTGTCGGGATCAGGAGCGTTGCAAGGCCGTCCTTTTCGGATTTGGCAGCAGCACGCGGGCTGATCTTCTGGCCCGCTGCGAAAACGACTTCGCCTGACTTTGCGTCGACAATGTCAAACGCTGGCTTTTGCCCGCGCCAATTTTCGGCAACGAACGGAATTTTCCAGCCATCGGCCGCGCGGTCAAAGACAACGCGGTTATAAAATGTGTTGAGGATTTCTTCGCCCGTCAGGCCCAGCGCCTGCAACAGCGCCGTTACCGGCAGCTTGCGCTTACGGTCGATGCGGACGTTGACAATGTCTTTGGCGTCAAATTCAAAATCGAGCCACGACCCACGATATGGAATCACGCGAGCTGCGAACAGATATTTGCCGGACGAATGCGTTTTGCCCCGGTCATGGTCAAACAGCACACCAGGCGAACGGTGCATCTGGCTTACGATCACGCGCTCTGTGCCGTTCACAACGAAGGTTCCGTTGTGCGTCATCAAGGGCATGTCGCCCATGTACACGTCCTGCTCCTTGATATCGAGGACCGAGCGAGTTTCGGTTTCGGTGTCCACTTCAAACACGATCAGGCGCAGCGTCACTTTCATCGGGGCGGCATAGGTCAGCCCGCGGTGACGGCATTCTTCTGTATCATATTTGGGATCTTCGAGCACATAAGTGACGAAATCAAGCTCAGCTGTCCCGGCAAAGTCGCGGATCGGGAACACCGAGCGCAGCGTCTTTTCAAGGCCGGACACATAGCCAATCGAAGGATCGGAGCGCAGGAACTGCTCATACGATTCGCGCTGCACTTCGATCAGGTCAGGCATTTGCACTACTTCGTGGATGTTGCCGAAAACCTTCCGAATGCGCTTTTTCGCAACTGGAACGAGGGACGCTACCGGGGGTGCTGCTTGTGTGGCCATGGTGATAACTTTCGCCTTGAGACTGAAATACGAGCGCGAAAACGCGAAAAAGCCGCAAGCGTTCCATTCGGAAAACCGCAGCTGTTCGCACGTTTGAGATCCAATCCCCCATTCGTTCGGCGCACTCGCGCAAGGGCGCGCCATTTCTCGGGTGGTTTGGATTATCCCTAAATAGGTTTGGCACGACCTATTGTCAACTTTAACGAACACACTGAGACGCGGAGAAGAATGAGCGGATTTAATGTCGGTCACGTGATCTTTGTCACAAGCCTGAAACCAGCGACTCGCTATTGGCTCTGTGCGACCCGAGGGACCAGCTACTTTTAGTGATTGGTTCCGACCTTGAGGCTCGGTTGGCTTCGCGGCCAGTCGGGCCTCTTTTTTTGGTTGTGATTTGTCTTCGCTCGTTGGTGACCCCCAACCCCGCTCGTGTCGAGCTTGTCGAGACATGTCTCAAACCTCCCACCTCTGTCTCGACAAGCTCGACACGAACGGGCGGAGATTTTAGACACGAACGGGATGGATGTTGATCTGGACGGAGGGGATTGACCTGTGAGGCCCAAAGTATAGGTCTGCCTCAACGAATGAGGAGAGACAGCATGGCCAAGGCAAAGTGCGAATTTGATATTGTGGTTTACGGGGCCAGTGGCTTCACCGGGCGTTTAGTCGCTGAATATCTGGCGGCGCGCGGCATCAAGGGCTGGGCCATGGCGGGGCGCAATGCCGAAAAACTTGCTGAAGTGCGCGATCTGGTCGGCGCGCCCACCGATACGCCGCTGATCATTGCCGATGCCAGCGCGCCTGAGACGCTGACCGCCATGTGCAATCGCACCCGCGTCGTCCTGACCACTGTTGGCCCCTATCAGCTTTACGGCCCGGAACTGGTGGCGGCCTGCGCGGCCACGGGCACGGATTATGTCGATCTTTGCGGCGAACCGGCCTGGATGCGCGAAATGATCGATACCCATGATGCGGCTGCCAAAGCCAGCGGCGCGCGGATCGTGTTTTCGTGCGGGTTCGATTCGATTCCCTTCGATCTCGGCGTCTGGTTCCTTCAGCAAGAAGCCGTCAAGCAATTCGGCAAACCTGCCCCGCGTGTCAAAGGCCGGGTCCGCAAGATGGCGGGAGGCGCATCTGGCGGCACCATTGCCAGCCTGACGGAAACCATGAAAGCGGCGGCAAAAAACCCCAAACTTGTCGGCCTGCTCCGCTCCCCCTTCTGCCTGACACCCGGATTTGAAGGGCCATCACAACCTTCCGGGCTTGTCCCCGAATATGACAGCGCTACTGGCACCTGGACCGCGCCGTTCATCATGGCGGCCATCAACACCAAGAATGTCCACCGCTCCAACGCGCTGCTGGGTCACGCCTACGGCACCGATTTCGTTTATGATGAGATGACTGTCACAACCGCAGGCGAAGCGGGCAAAGCCATCGCAGAGGGTATCGCAACAGCGCTCAAAAGCGCCAATCCGTTCGGGACATCCAAACTGCCCAAGCAAGGCGAAGGGCCGAGCAAGGAAGAGCGTGAGAATGGCCATTATGACGTGCTGTTCATCGGCGAAATGCCCGATGGCCGATCAGTTCGCGCGGCGGTGACGGGGGACAAAGACCCCGGCTACGGCTCCACCAGCAAGATGATCGCCGAAAGCGCGCTTGCTTTGCTGGACTGCGATGCGCCCGGAGGCGTCGTCACACCCGGCGGGATTATGGCCGGACCGCTGCTCAAGCGGCTGGTAGCCCATGCCGGGCTGACTTTTGAGATTGAGGGATAGGGAAGGGTTTACAACCCCCGCACCAGCCGCACTGCTACGCCAATCCATGCCGGATCTTCAAAAATCTGCTGCTTGGCCCCGGCCTCCAGCGGGAGGATTTGCATCCGCGCGCCTTCGCGCCCGATCATGCGGCCAAAGATGAAACGACCGGCAGGGCGCGGCACCAGCACATCTCGGTTGAGCGCGCTGGCGAAATCCTCAGGGGCCAAGCGGTCACACCAAATCTCATCCCCGGCGCGGTATTCACCAATGCTGGTGTCAACCAGGATTGCCGCCCCCGCTGGTGACGCGCGCGGCGGGGTGATGGCCTGCGCGTGGCGCGGGGCAACAACGCCGTCAGAACTGAGAATAGCCGCCACCGGCAAATCAGCCTGATCAGGCAGCTTCACCAAATCAGAGGCCTCAACACCCAATGCCGCTGCAATCCGGTTGAGCCACCCCACCGATACCGTCCGCGTGCCCGTTTCCAAGCGCCCAATCGTCTGCGCAGTTGTCGGCGGGGAACAGCGTTCGGCAACATCAGCCAGTGTGAGCCCCTTGGCCCGGCGCACTTCGCGAATAGCTGTAATCATCTTTTAATCCCCAAAAAAACGAGCGTAACGAACCGAATTGGTTTTTCTTCTTTCCTACATCGCAGGCTTTGTGGCAACAGAAAAACGAATCGAACAAAGGATGAACAATGATGCACCCCATTTTAGTCGAACGGCCTCTTATAAAGGATGGAGAAACGCCGAAACTGCGAGGCAAGGCGTCCGATCGTTCCGTGACTGTCAATTTGGCCGAATCGCCGCTGGGTTGGCTCAAAGCACGCGGGAAAATCACCGGGCGGCAGTTTGTGGCGGGTGAGGCCCTGCGCCGCGATTATGAAAGGGCGAGCCTTGGACCAAGTGTGACAATGCGTTGGAATGCACCACCAATGGATCGCAACCGCCGAGGCGCGCCAAACCCAGGGGCGCTGACGCATAGTCAACTGGGGGCCAAGCAGCGGTTTGACGCTGCAATTGCCGCCGCAGGTCCGGGCCTATCTGATATATTATGGCGCGTGGTTTGTGCCGGCGAAGGCGTGCCTGATGCGGAGCGCGCATTAGACTGGCCGAGCCGCTCTGGCCGCCTTGTCCTCACGCTGGCGCTTGACCGCGTGGCAGCTTACTATCAAGTGAGATGACGGATAGGGAGAGGAAGGGGCGCGTATGACCCCCTAATTCCTCAACTTCCAGATCGAACAGGTCCATGAGAGAGGATATCGCGATGGCGACACAGGTTCATGTTACAAAATCCAGCATCGGCGACGTTCGGCAGGTTGAAGTCACCCTCCCCGCGCTTGGCAAAGGCTCTGTTCGCCTGCGCGTTGAAAGCTTTGCGGTTACGGCGAACAATGTCACTTACGCCGCGATTGGCGATATGTTTGGCTATTGGAATTTCTTTCCAACAGGGGCGGAAGGCCAAGGCATTGTTCCTATGTGGGGGCATGCCGTGGTTGAGGTGAGCAACAATGACGGTGTTTCAGTTGGCGAACGCGTCTATGGCTACCTCCCCATGGCAACGCATTTGGATGTGGAACCCGGCGATTTAAGCCCGGGCCAGTTCCGCGACATGTCCGCGCACCGACAACCCATGAGCCCCTTTTACAATCTCTACAGCCGATTGGCCGCTGACCCGGAACATGATGCAGCGCGTGAGGATGCGCGAATGATCTTCGGGCCGCTGTTCAAAACCGGCTTTCTGATCGAAGCAATGTTCCGCCGCGAAAATTGGCACGGCGCGGATAGCCTGATCATGAGCAGCGCGTCGTCCAAAACCTCCATGGCACTGGCGCACTGTGCGAAGGCGAATTCACCAGCGGTGAAACGTGTTGGCCTGACGTCAGCGGGCAATGTCGATTTCGTGAGCAAAACAGGGCTTTATGATGAAGTGCTGGCCTACAGCGCAGTAACGGACCTACCCAAGACTCCGTCGGTCTTTGTGGATTTCGCAGGCAATTCGGCTGTGCTGGCGGCGGTCCATATGCATTTGGGCGCGGCGCTTGCCTATAGCTGCCTTGTCGGTGCCACTCATATCGAAGCGCGCGGCGGCGGCGATGGCACGCCTCTGCCCGGCCCCGCCCCCATCCTGTTCTTTGCGCCCGATCACGCAACGGCGACGGTCAAGGAACTGGGGGGCAAGGGCTTTGCCATCGCAGTCGCGCAAAGCTGGGCTGGCTTCGTTGCGGCGACCGACAGCTTTGTGACTGTCGATCACCGCGACGGATTGGCAGCGGTGGCTGATGCGTTCCTGGCCACTGTGAAAGGGGCGGCGGACCCTGCGATTGGGATTGTGGTGCGGCCTTAGAAACGATAGCTATACTGTCACATAGGGTTCTTGAAAGAAACCGAAGCGGGTCACCACCACCACGAAGGAGGAGAAGATGATTCGTCTGGCCACGTTCAACGTAGAGAATCTGTTTGATCGCCCATTGATCCTGAACTTGCAGGATCAGCAACGATCATCTGATCTGATGGCAAAAGTGGTGCAGCTGCAAAAGCTGATCGCCCTACCGACTTATTCAGCAGCCGACAAAACGCTCATCCTTCAGCTTTTTGGCGAAGTTGATCAGTATATCGACATTCAGGAGGATGTTGGGAAGCTGTTTGTGCGGTCTGGGTTTACGCCGACGCGAGTCAGTGCGTCTGGTGCAGGATCGTGGTACGGCGGCATCATATTCAAACGCGCGCGCTTTGCCGATCAGCAGCGGACCAACACGGCGACAATGATCAAGAAAATTAACGCCGACATCCAGTGCCTTATTGAAGTGGAGGGCAATCAGGCTTTGGACGATTTCAACAGCACTTTGCTTGGCCGACGTTTTGGCCAACATCTGTCAATTGATTCAGTCAACGATCCCCGTGGTATTGATATTGGCCTCTATACCAAAAAACCCAAATTAGGCCGGGTCAGAACCAACATGTTTGACAAGAAGGGCCGGAAAACAGTCTGGAGCCGGGACTGTTTGGAAGTCGAATCTGTCCTCGAATCCGGGGTGTCGCTTCACGTCTTGATCAATCATTTTAAAAGTAAATTTGGCGGTGACACGCCAGAGTCTCAGGCAAAACGCTTGGGACAGTCGCAGCGCTTGTTGGACATTGTGGGGGAGCGTTATGATCCAGCGACTGATCTTTATGCCATTGTCGGCGATTTGAACGACACGCCAGATAGTCCGGCCATCGCGCCGTTGATGCAAACCAACCTTTTTACCGATGTCATGGAGGTTGTCGGGCAGCCTGCTGATGATCGCTGGACCTATTATTATGGCGGCAACCCCGTCGCCAAAAGGCGCACCCAAATCGACTATATCTTCGTGTCGCCCAAGCTGGCTCCGCTGGTGCGCAACGTCCAGATTTTGCGTCGCGGGATGACGGCGGTGGCGGAAGGCAAAATCCCGGGAGTTACGCCCTATGAGGATTTTGCAAGCTTCCGCACGGCGGCATCAGATCATGCCGCCGTTACCGTCGATCTTGACCTTTGAAGGCTTAGGGTCAGGATCTATCAGACGGATTGCGAAGAATCTGCACCACAGTCATGCTGGCTCTTGGCGGGTCGCCGTTTCAGCATCCATGCCTCAATGCCGTTGCCAAACTTGATAGATCCAGTCTCGCATGAAAATTGAGGCATGGACCCTGAAACGAGTTCAGGGTGACGACTTCAGGGCGACAGGCGCGATTCGCATTTCGAGCAATCGGCTCAGATAGGCCCTGACCTAACCCGCCAGCGGGTAATCCGTATACCCTTCCGCCCCGGGCGAATACCAAGTTTTGAAATTGTCTTTTGCCAATTCCTTGCCATCCCGCAGGCGGGAAACAAGATCGGGGTTGGAGATATAGGGGCGACCAAAGCTGATCGCGTCGGCAACGCCGCTTTCCAGATCAGCGACGGCACGCGCATAGTCATATTCCTGATTGAGGACGAGCGGACCTTTGAAGACTTTGCGGATATCCGGCGACACCAGCGGCACGTCGGTCGTGCCGAAATTGCCAAACGACTTTTGTTCGCGCAGCTCAAGAAAGCCGATGCCAATGTCATTCAATGCAGAGGCGGCAGCGGTGAACAGGCCAACCGGATTGCTGTCATCTGCGCCTTGCGAATTGCCATTGGGGGACAGGCGCACACTGGTGAGCCCTGCGCCAACACTGTGCGCCACAGCAGTTGCGACTTCGCGGAGGAGGCGAATACGGTTCTCGATGGGTCCGCCGTAATCGTCATCCCGGAAATTGCTGTTGTCGCGCAAGAACTGATCGATCAGATAGCCATTGGCACTGTGGATCTGCACCCCGTCAAACCCAGCCTTCATCGCGTTCTCTGACGCCTTCACATAATCGCCGATCAGACGTGGGATTTCATCAAGGCGAAGCGCGCGGGCCTCAACATAATCCTTCTTCCCCTCAACAGTGTGAGCCGCACCGGGAGCAGTCGTCGCGGACGACGAGACCGGCTGCGCGCCGCCGAGGAAGTCAGGATGCACCAGCCGCCCCATATGCCACAGTTGCAGGATGATGCGGCCATCCGCTTTGTGCACGGCCTCAGTGACGGGCTTCCAAGCCTCAACCTGTTCAGCTGACCAGATGCCAGGCGCGGAAGGCCAGCCGGAGCCTTCTTGGCTGATCCCCGTCGCTTCTGCGATGATCAGGCCTGCATCCGCACGCTGGGCATAATATTCAGCTTTGAGCGCGGTTACCGGGACATGGACCCCTTCGCTGCGCCCACGGGTTAGGGGTGCCATCAGGATGCGGTTCGGCGCGGCAATGCCGCCAAGCTGAATGGAATCGAATAAATTGGTCATGCTGGAAAGCCCCGTTGCGTAAGTTTGTGTGGAGCGCGATATGGGGTTGATGGGGCCAAGACAAGCAGAAGAAAAACTTGGGGGCACGGTAGCGCCGTTGCGCTTCGGCCTGACAGCGCTTGTCGTCGGCAATATCTTATTGGCTTTCGGACCGATGTTTGTGCGTATGGCCGACACAGGCCCCGTCGCGGCGGCATTCTGGCGTGTCACACTGGCGGTGCCCATTCTATTTCTGATTGCGAAGGCAACGGGCGATCCGGCGCGGCGGCTGGAGCGTCCCTTGCTCTGGCTTTTTGCATTGTCTGGGATCTTCTTTGCCGCAGACCTTGCGGCTTGGCATGTTGGCATTCTGACCACGAAACTGGCCAACGCGAATCTGCTCGGCAATGTAACCAGCTTCCTGCTGCCGCTCTGGGCCTTTGCGGTCGCCCGTCAGTGGCCCACCCGGATGCAAGGGGTCGCGATGCTGATCGCAGCGATGGGCGCGGGTCTGTTGCTTGGCCGGTCTTATGAAATGTCACAGGATAATCTGGTGGGGGATTTGCTCTGCGTTTTGGCGGGGGTCTTTTACACCGCTTTCCTGTTGCTGATGGCACGAGCGAAAGACAGCTTGGGCCCTTGGCCGACGCTGGCTTGGTCCACGCTGATGACTGTGCTGCCGCTGTTCGCAATGGCGCTGCTTCTGGGGGAAGTGATGGTGCCGACCAATTGGACGCCGCTGCTGGCACTCGCCTTATGCAGCCAGATACTGGGGCAGGGTCTGATGATCTACGCCATCGGCCGCGTTGCGCCGCTGCTGTTCGGGCTGACGCTGCTGCTGCAACCGATGGTTGGTGCTGCAATTGGCTGGAGTGTTTACGGCGAAGCGCTCACCACGCTCGATTGGATAGGTGCCTGTTTGATCGGGCTGGCACTCCTGTTGGTGCGCCAGCCCGAGAAATAGATTTACCCAAATTAGCTTTACATTGCGCCGCCAAGACGGTGGATGACCATGCAATAGAGCATGGGGATCGACAGCAAAGTGTTGGTGCGGCTGAACATCATCGCCGTGACGGCGGCTTTCGCCTTAGTGTCCGCGTCAGCCTCAACGAGGCCAAGCGCCTTTTTCTGGTTTGGCCAGATCACGAACCATACGTTCGCCGCCATGATCAGCGCGAGATACATGCCAATGCCAATCACACGGTTGCCTTCTTGCAATGTGAACGCCTGATGCGCGTAGCCGTTCAAGACCGATACGATAATCCCCGTGATCACTGTTGCCAGAGCCGCATAGCGGAACCAGAAAAGCGCTTCTGGAGCGATATATTTGGACACGCCGGGTTTCAGTTCGGCGGGAACCTTAGGCATCGTCGGAATCTGCACGAAGTTGAAATAATAGAGCAACCCAATCCACATGATGCCCGAAATAACATGGAGGAATGTCATCCATCCCGCTGTGTTGCCAACCTGCTGCGTCCACAGGAGAAGCGCGATCATGGCAGCAAAGCCCGCCGCTAACACTGCGTTTAAGTTTCCGAAAAATTTAGCCATAAACTGGACCCCTCGATTGGACGTTAGAAAAGATGTATCGATCAATTGACCTTGTTTGCCTACCATTCCATTTATGAACTGTCACGCGTGAAACCAAGGAAATGCTTATGTCCGCCCCCACTCTCAACGACATGACGCTGGATGAGCTGCGTCCGATCATTGCCGCTGAATTGCCGGCGGACGCCGCATTCGACGGATGGAACGCCCGGGCTCTGGAAGGCACGGCGACTCGCCTCGGCCTTGATCCTGCCATCGCGGGGTTGCTGTTTCCCGGCGGTGCGGTGGAGATGATTGATGCTTGGTTTGCCAGCATTGATACAGCGATGCTGGCGGCACTGCCTGCGCAAACGCTGTCCACAATGAAAATTCGGGACCGGATCACGGCGCTGGTTGAAGCGCGCTTGACCATCATTGCGCCGAACCGTGAAGCGCTTCGCCGCGCGCAAGCCATTCTCGCCGTGCCAACCAACGTCAAAACTGCCCTTCAACTGGGCTGGCGGGCCGCCGATAAAATGTGGCGCGCGGCAAGCGATACGGCCACCGATTATAATCATTATAGCAAGCGCGCGATCCTTGGTTCCGTTTACGGCGCAACATTGCTCTTTTTTGTGAACGATACCAGTGATGATTGGGCGCACACGCGCGCCTTTCTGGGTCGCCGGATCGAAGGCATCATGAAATTTGAAAAAGCCAAAGCGCGATTTACCAAACCCAGCACCGGCGGGTTCAACATGACCAGTTTTCTGGGTCGGCTGCGCTATCCCGCGAGTTAGAGCCAACTGAACAATCCCGCTGGCTATTCCTTCCACTTATTGATAATGCCTCGCATCTTCCATGCAACGGGCAAATTCGTGTGACGCTTGATCAGCTTCCTTTGAACCAGACGGCGACCATTGCCAGTATCGACTGGCAGGTGCTTGACGCTCGTGAAGCGCGGCGGTTGCGGGAGCTTGGCTTTGACACAGGCGCCACTGTATGCGCTCACCATAGCGGCATATTATTCTGGCGCGATCCGATAGCAGTGCGCATTGGCCGGATGACAGTTGCCGTGCGGAAGGCCCATGCCGCAGCCATGCAAGTGGACGTGGCTGCGTGACCGCCCTTCCCCTTATTGCCCTTGTCGGCAACCCCAATGCGGGGAAGTCCGCTTTGTTCAATGCCCTCACCGGCGCACGGCAGAAGACCGGCAATTATCCCGGCGTAACCGTTGAGCGCCATGCGGGCCGGATCATGCTGGCCGATGGCCGTCCGGCTGAACTGGTTGACTTGCCCGGAACCTATAGCCTTGAACCGGCCAGCCCTGATGAAGAAGTCACGCGCAATGTCGTGCTGGGGCAGCAGGCGGGTGAGCGTCTGCCGTCTGCCATGATCATTGTTCTTGATGCCGCCAACCTCGACAATCACTTGAACTTCGCGCTTGAACTGATCGCGCTGGGGCGTCCTGTAGTGATTGCACTGAATATGATCGATTTGGCGGAACGGGACGGGCTGACGCTGGACCCGGCCCAGTTGGCGGCTGATTTAGGAGTGCCAGTGATCCCCACCGTCGCCGTGCGCAAACGCGGGTTAGAGGCGCTGAAAGACGCACTGACGCCGCTGATTGTCACTGGCGAAGCCACGGCTGCTGTGCCTGTGCCGGAAGCCTTCGCCGCTCGCCGGGAAAGGGCCCGCGCCATTGCCCGCGCTGCCATTACGGCTGAAAAACCTGCCAGCCGCGTAACGAAGCAGATCGACGACATTGTTCTCCACCCTATTGCAGGCCCGATCATCCTGGCCGGGCTGCTGTTCCTGATGTTCCAAGGCGTGTTTGCCTGGGCAACGCCCTTTGCCGACGCGATTGACGGGGGCTTTTCCGCACTTGGCGCTTGGGTTGCGGCCAATAGCGCGCCGGGGATTTTCCAAAGCTTCCTGACCGACGGGCTGATCGCTGGCGTGGGGTCCGTCATTGTTTTCCTGCCACAAATCATCATCCTGTTTGCCTTCATCCTCGCGCTCGAAATGACAGGCTATATGGTCCGTGCGGCCTTTGTGATGGACCGTCTGATGGCCAGCGTTGGCCTGTCAGGCCGCGCCTTCATTCCGCTGCTGTCCTCCTTTGCCTGCGCCATTCCCGGCATCATGGCGACGCGGACGATTGAGGACCCGAAGGATCGGCTGACAACGATCCTCATTGCGCCGCTGATGACCTGTTCGGCGCGACTGCCCGTTTATGCTGTGGTGATTGCAGCTTTCATCCCGGCGCGCTCGGTTGGCCCGGGAATTGGATTGCAGGGGCTGGTGCTGTTCAGCCTCTATGTGCTTGGCATTATCGGCGCGATGCTGGCGGCTGTTGTGCTGCGCCGAACGGTGACCAAGGGGCGCGGCTTAGGGTTCATGATGGAAATGCCGAAATATCAGTGGCCCCGGGTCAGCGACATGCTGATTGGCCTGTGGCAACGCGCTTGGGCCTTTTTGAAGCGGGCTGGAACAATCATTGCCGCGACAACAGTTGTGCTTTGGGCGCTGCTGACTTTCCCGCAAGTGCCGCCTGGCAGCAGCGTTTCTCAAACTGACCATTCCATCGCTGGGCGGATTGCCGACGGCGTTGAGGTTATTGTGCGCCCGATTGGGTTTAACCATGAAATTGCGCTGGCCCTGATCCCTGCAATGGCGGCGCGCGAAGTGGCTGTGGCAGCCCTTGCGACCACTTATGCCATTGATGAGGCCGATGAGACCAAGCGGGATCAAGGCCTTGTTGAGCGTCTGCGCAACAAATGGAGCCTGCCAACGGCTTTGGCGTTCTTGGCGTGGTTTGTCTTTGCGCCGCAGTGCATATCAACGATTGCCGTTGTGCGGCGTGAAACCAATGGCTGGAAATGGCCATTGTTCATGACGGGCTATCTTTTTGTGATGGCTTATCTTGCCGCCGGAGCGACTTTCTGGTTAGCCACGTGGCTAGGTCTGTAAGGGAGAATCAGCGGTGGCGGGCAGTGTGAACAAAGTGATTTTGATCGGCAATCTGGGTAAAGACCCTGAGGCGCGTTCAATGAACAATGGCGGTGAAGTCGTCAGTTTTTCCATCGCGACATCCGAAAACTGGAATGACAAGCAATCAGGTGAGCGCAAGGAAAAGACCGAGTGGCACAACATCGTGATTTTCAACGAAAATCTGGGCCGCATTGCCAAGCAATATCTGCGTAAAGGATCCAGCGTTTACCTCGAAGGCGCGCTCCAGACACGCAAATGGACCGACCAAAGCGGTGCTGACAAATTTACGACTGAAGTCGTGCTGCAGCGGTTTCGCGGCGAACTCACTCTGCTCGGCGGACGCGGCGATGGCGGCGGCCAAGCCGGAGGCGGTCAAGGCGGCGGCTCAGCCGGCAGCTTTAATGACGGCGGTTCACGCGGCGGCGGATCAGGCTGGGGCAATGAGTCCAGCGGCGGCTCAGGCGGTGGCGGTTCCAGCTTTGGTGGCGGTGGATCGTCCGGCGGCGGGCGTTCGGGGCCGTTCGACAGTGATTTGGATGATGACGTTCCGTTTTGAGAGCGGATCGCGTGAAATCTGCACCATTGTCATGCTGGCTCCCGGCGGGTCGCTGTTTCAGCATCCATGCCTCGGTGCCGCTGCCAAACTTGAACTATCCAGTCTTGCATAAAGATTGAGGAATGGACCCTGAATCAAGTTCAGGGTGACGGTCGAGATTCACATTTCGAGTAATCCGTTTTAAGGGTTAGCGTTTGATGCTGGGTTGGTGTTGAAGCCTTTCCCTGAGCTTGTCGAAGGGCCGTACTTTTCTTCTTCTGCACCAGTCAGCAATGATAAGAACGGCCCTTCGACAAGCTCAGGGAAGGGAGATTTTTCGTACTGAAAATGATCTACCCCCCCAATTTATCCCGCAATCCAGCCAACCCGGCAAAGGCCGTATTCTCAACCTCACCCTCGGCCTTCACCCCTGCTGCCTTCAACAACGCATCGGCATTCTTGCTGCGTGGATAAGGATTGAGCGACAGGCCCAGCGACTGCGCGACGGCTTCGCCCAAATCGACCGTTTGCCCTTCATATTCAATGATGTCGCAATCCTCATCGGTCAGCTCAACCTCGGCTTCAGCGACCGTCAGGGTGGGGACGAACCGGAAATCGAGCAGCTCAATTGCGTTAACAGGCAGAGGCACACCGGATGCAATGCACGCCTGGGCATAGGTCGCTTTCATCTGGCCCTTCACAGTCACTGTGTTTCCTTTTTTGGAAACCAGCAAGTCGGCAGATAATGCGTCCAGCGACACCAGATCAAACCGCTCACACAGTGCGGCGCGCTCCCTATCATCTGCGGACAAGGATAGGGCCTGCGCCTGACCACCAATCTGATCAAGCTTCACGGCATGGGAAAATTCAGGCGCGCTCATGCGGCAATCTGTCCAGCTTTGAGCGTCGCCAAATCCAGTGCGCCAAGGCGCGCGGCAAACGCACGCGCTGCGGCCTCCACATGGCTAAGGGCGGCGGGTGACGGCGCGTCTTCGCGGTAGAGGTTACGCGCCAGTGCCGCCGTCAGATCGCCGCCGTTCAACCCGTGACGATAAGCACCAAGCCGCCCGCCCAGCGCGCCCATCATCTGGCCCACATGTTTGCCGACCACCAAGTCACCAAAGCCAATTTCGCGCACTTGGCCTTCCATATCCTCCACAAGCACTTCGGTAAGCAGGGCCATGCCGGGGCCAGCGTCTTCGCCCAGCACCTCAAGACGCAAAAGAACAAGTGACAGGATAAGAGTCACCATATCGAACCGGCCATCGATGGTATCGGGCACTGCGCCTTCGACATACCAATGCGGCAACCGCGCCTCTGCCACGGTCGCTGCGTAAAGCGGACGCCAAGCGTCACGGGGTTCGTCGCCACCAAATAACTTGTTCAGGAAACCGAAGGCCATGACCGTTTAACACCTTAATCTTGCCCAAATGGCATTCCCCGCATATTGGGGATCGAACGCAGGCTTGCAAGGCGGCTTTTGGCCAGTCCCTTGGCAATATTTTGAAAGTATACTCACTATGGCAATCAGCAACACACGCACATGGAGCACAGCAGCTATGTTGGTTGCCGCACTTGCCGCATCAGGTTGCGCCAAAGTGAAGGGCTTCCAAGGCTATATCGCTGATCCAACGCTGGTCGACGGTGTGCAGGCGGGAATTGACAATAAGGCTTCCGTTGAAAAAACGCTCGGCCGTCCGACCTTTGTGGGTCAGTTTGATACTGCCGATTGGTATTATGTCTCCCGCCAGACCCGCCAATATAGCTTCGCCAATCCAAAACCAAGCGAACAGACCGTGCTCCGCATCCGTTTCGACGGCGCTGGTAATGTCGCGGCTGTGGACAAGGCCGGCGTCGAACGCGTCGCGTCAATCAATCCAGAGAATGATAAAACGCCAACTCTGGGCAAAGATCGCAGCTTTTTTGAAGAACTGTTTGGCAATATCGGTCAGGTCGGTTCCGTGGGTGAAGGCGGCGGAACTGCCGATAATCCCAACTAAAGCCGTTTAACGCCCGGGAGGGAGAGCACCGGGAGCACCGGGGGCATTTGGTGGCCCACCCGGAGCACCTCCTTGCGCATTACGCTGAGCTTCCATCGCTTGCATCCGCGTTTGAAACTCGGCCATGCCCATGCTGGCGATCAGATCAACTTCGAACAGCAGCACTGCGTTCGCGGGAATTTTGCCTTCGCCAGCGCCTTTGGCCCCGTAGGCGAGTTCGGACGGAATGCAGATGCGGTAAGAGCCGCCGGGCTGCATCATTTTCAGGGCTTCGCTGAACCCGGGTATGGTGCCGCCAACGGGCATCGGCACATTCTGGTTCGCGTCAAATTCCTTGCCGTCCTTGGCAAAGCTGCCTTTATAATTGATCAGGCCAACGTCAGCTTCCGTCGGCTTTGCGCCTTTCCCGGCCTTGACCGTTTGAAAGCGCAAGCCCGAGGCCGTCACAACAGGTTCAGTAATCCCTTTGCCTTCATCAAGGAAGGCCTTGTCACCGCAGCCGCCGCCCGATGGGCCCATCGTGCCCGCATAGGCGAGGCCGGCCGCCACGATGACAGCCAAAGCGACGCCGCCCCAAAGTTTGATGAGCGAGCCCTTTTCAATGGGTTGAATTGGAACGGCAGTGATAGACATAAGGGTCCCCTGAAAAGCTAAGCTTGATTCTTGGGCGACCCTAACCGAGCGGGCAAACCCCGTCAGCCATTATTTCTAGTGCGTTGCTGTTCCGTCACGCTCGGCGCGCTTACGGTCCATCTTGCGGGCACGGCGGACAGCAGCGGCCTTTTCACGGGCGCGCTTTTCCGAAGGCTTTTCATAATGCCGACGCAATTTCATTTCGCGATAGACGCCTTCGCGCTGCAGCTTCTTCTTCAGCGCCCGCAGCGCTTGGTCGACATTATTATCGCGAACCATGATTTGCATAAAGCAGGTGAACTCCGGTCAATAAGATAGGGTTTGCCGCAGGCTGCCCCGCGTCATGTTGGAGGCGCATTATCAGGGATTCGCAAAAACTCAAGCGCAAAGGGCAATTTTGCTTGCTTTTTGGCGTGAGCCTCCCTAATTGATGGTGCAGCGCAGCATCCCAACACTGGGATGCGCCCCCAATCACACGCGTGAATGGCCGGATTTCCGGCATCAGGTGATGGGGCCGAAAGCCCGCGCTTCCAAGCCCAAGGCTTCCCTTTTCACGCGGGTCGTCAGAACGAACCCGCTGACCCAGCGCGTGTTTCTGCGTGCTTGTTCTGCATTATATTGAAAGTCTCTTATGAGCAATTTTGACTCGCTTGGCCTGTCCAAGCCGATCCTCGCCGCCCTTGCAGCGAAGGGTTATACGATCCCTACCCCCATTCAGTTGCAGGCAATTCCGCCGCTTCTTCAGGGCCGCGACGTGTGCGGCATTGCGCAGACCGGCACAGGTAAGACAGCGGCCTTCGCGCTGCCGTCGATCCAATATCTTTCTGAAAATCCACAAGCCCTTGCCCCGCATCAATGCCGGATGCTGGTATTGTCGCCTACCCGCGAACTGGCCGCGCAGATTGCCGAATCGTTCATCGATTACGGTAAGCAAAGCAAAATCCGCGTTGAGTGCGTGTTTGGCGGCGTTCCGATCAACCGGCAGATTCGCGCACTCTCACGCGGCGTTGATGTTCTCGTCGCCACTCCGGGTCGTTTGCTCGACCTGGTTGATCAGCGCGCGGTGAACCTGCGCAATGTCGAAATCTTCGTGCTCGACGAAGCCGACCAGATGCTTGACCTGGGTTTCATCCATGCGCTGAAGCGTATCGCCAACATCCTGCCGAAAAAGCGCCAGTCGCTGTTTTTCTCGGCAACCATGCCCAAGACCATTTCAGATCTGGGCAGCCAGTTCCTCTCTGACCCCGTGAAAGTCTCCGTCGCGCCGCAAGCGACAACGGCTGAGCGCGTCGAACAGTTTGTGACGTTTGTGCATCAAAAGGAAAAGCAGGCCCTGCTGACGCTCACGCTGCAACGTGAAGAGATTGACCGCGCTTTGATCTTTGGTCGCACCAAGCACGGCGCAGACCGGGTCGTGAAGCATTTGCAAGCGGCGGGCATTGCTTGCGCTGCCATCCACGGCAACAAGTCACAGGGCCAGCGGACCGCAGCACTTGATGCGTTTCGCAAAGGCGAAATCAAGATCCTTGTCGCGACAGACATCGCGGCGCGCGGTATTGATGTGCAGGGCGTCAGCCATGTGATCAATTTCGAAATGCCCAATGTCGCGGAACAATATGTCCACCGCATCGGCCGGACCGCACGTGCGGGCCGCGAAGGCATTGCGATCAGCTTTGTTGACGGTGAAGAGCGGGCCTATCTTAAGCAGATTGAGCGCCTGACCCGTGTCCAGCTGGAGCAGCGCCCGCTTCCAGACGATTTTGATGCGGAAAAGAAAAAGCTTCCGATGCCAGTGTCAAAGCCGTCGTCTGATCACCGCAACCCCGGCGCACGCCGTGATGATGCCCGCCGCGATGATCCCCGCCGTGATAGCGAACAGCGCCGTCGCCATTTCGGTGCGCGCAAATCCGGCAGCGTCGGCACGCATAAGGGTGCTGTGCAGAAAACCGGCGGGCGCTAAGCAAACGGGCGTCAGCCTCCCCATTTGAAATCCAGTTGCCATGGCGTTAGGGTCCGCTCAAATCTGTGAGAGGACACAACGCCATGGCCACTGCCTTCAAAACTCATAACCGTTACAGCGAAGCCGAATGGGCCGCGCGGCAGGAACTCGCCGCCTGTTACCGCATCTTTTCGATGTTTGGCTGGGATGAACTGATCTTCAACCACATCACAGTCAAAGTGCCGGATGAAGACGGCGCGTTCCTGATCAACCCCTACGGCATGCATTTTGGCGAAGTAACCGCGTCAAGCCTCGTCAAAATCGATGCAGACGGCAACAAGGTGGACGCTGACAATCCTTGGGCGGTCAACAAAGCGGGCTTTGTGCAGCACAGCCTGTTCCACCGCGAACTGCCTGATGCGCATGCCATCATCCATACGCATACAACAGCAACCGTTGCAGTCAGCTCCCTTGAGGGCGGGTTACAGCCGGTTAATTTCTACGCCTGCAATCTGATCGGCCAAGTCGCCTATCATGATTTTGAAGGCATTACGGTTCGCGAGGAAGAGGGCGTGCGGCTCTTGGAGAATCTGGGCGACAAGCGGATCATGCTGCTCCGCAATCACGGGCCTGTCGTGATGGGCAAGTCCCTTCCCGCAGCGTTCGTCAAATATTGGGTGCTGCAACGCGCGTGCGAACATCAGATGGAAACCATGAAAATGGGCGCGCCGATTGTGGTGCCGCCTGAAGTCATCGCTGTTCACCAACGCGATCAATATCAAACCCAGATTTCTGGCGTCGCCCCGGGCAAAGCCGAATTTGACGCTATGGTCCGCAAGGTCGACCAGATCGACACAAGCTGGCGTGACTAAACTCACCGTAAATAATCAGCCTGTTCAATACCGGATGGATCCAAAGACGCCGCTGCTTTGGGCGCTGCGCGATGCGTCTAATTTGACTGGCACCAAATATGGGTGCGGCACAGGCGATTGCGGGGCCTGCACTGTTGATATTGATGGGCGGGCCGTCCTGTCTTGTCAGGCCACAATAGGCTCACTCGAAGGCGCGTTCGTGACCACGATCGAAGGCCTGTCGCGGGACCGCAGCCACCCGGTGCAGCAGGCCTGGGCCGCCGAAAGCGTGCCGCAGTGCGGATATTGCCAACCGGGGATGATCATGGCGGCGTCGGTGTTGCTGAAAGGGAATCCCAATCCGACGACGGCAGATATCAATGCCGCCATCATCAATCTGTGCCGCTGCGGCACGTACCCGCGCATCCACCGCGCGGTGCGGTTGGCAGCCAATGTCATGGCGGGGCGCGAACGGATTGCAGCCGCGCCTCCGCCGGGCATATCGCCGGATGACGCCGCACGCGCGGTGCCTGCGTTGGCCGTTGAGATAGGCAAATAAGCCATGTCATTGGTCGAAGCCGCACGGTTCTGGAACAGTTTTGAAGCTGGACTTGCTGAATCCAAGCTGGAGGATGAAGGAATAGGCTCTGTGCTGTTCGACAGCGAAATGGCCAATTTTTACGGCGCAGGTCTGGTCCCTATCCGTCTGATGGTCTTGGACGAAGATCTTGAGGATGCTCGCAAGATACTGCTTAATATTTAGGCAGCGTTCGCGCCTTGCCCGCGAATCGGGCGCATTTTTCTGCACGACGCAGCCCCTGTTTAGACTTTATTAGGGATTCGCGCCGCGATTCCGAGTCTGGCACGGCACTTGCTCCACAACCTTCTGAAACCACAAAATCAGGGGGTAGCATTGAAATTTGTCACAGCCATTATCAAGCCGTTCAAGCTGGACGACGTGCGTGAGGCGCTGTCGGCGCTTGGCGTGTCCGGCATGACGGTTACGGAAGTGAAGGGCTTTGGCCGCCAAAAGGGCCAGACCGAAATCTATCGCGGCGCGGAATATAGCACCAACATGGTGCCTAAGCTGAAAGTCGAAGTGGCCTGCGCCAGTGATCTGGCAGACCGCGTGGTTGAGGCCATTCAGCAAGCCGCCAACACGGGCGCGATTGGCGACGGCAAAATCTTCGTATTCGAACTTGGTCAGGCCGTGCGCATCCGCACTGGCGAAACCGATTCAGTTGCACTTTAAAAACACAAGCAGGGGAAGCATTTCATGAAATTCACACATGCAATGACAGCGCTGGGGGTCGGTCTGATGACTGCCGCACCTGCGCTGGCCACCGGGCCAATCAAGGCACCGACGGCGGAACAAATGGCCACGATGGTCAACAAAGGCGACACGAGCTGGATGCTCATTTCGTCGGCACTGGTGCTGATGATGTCCATTCCGGCACTTGCGCTATTTTATGGCGGTTTGGTCCGCACGAAAAATATGCTCTCACTGTTGATGCAAGTGTTCATGGTCGTCAGCATTGCGGCCCTTGTTTGGGTCAGCTGGGGCTATACCATGGCTTTCACCAGTGGCGGGCCGTTCATTGGCGGCTTTGGCAAAGCATTTTTGCAAGGGGTGGATGCCACGACGATGGCGGCGACATTCTCAAACAATGTCTACATCCCAGAATATGCCTTTGTTGTATTCCAGATGACTTTTGCCTGCATCACACCAGCGCTGATCGTCGGGGCCTTTGCGGAGCGGATTAAATTCACGCCGCTCATGCTGTTCGTGGTCGCTTGGCTCACGCTCGTCTATTTCCCAATCGCCCACATGGTTTGGTATTGGGCAGGCCCAGACTTCCTTCCTGATGCGCCAACGGACGCTGGCTATCTTTGGGGCATGGGTGCGCTCGACTTTGCTGGTGGCACGGTGGTTCACATCAACGCAGGCATCGCAGGCCTCGTCGGCTGCATCATTGTCGGCAAGCGTTTGGGCTTTGGCAAAGAAGCAACGCCGCCCCATTCGTTGACGATGACCATGATCGGCGCTTCGCTTCTGTGGGTGGGCTGGTTCGGCTTCAACGCGGGTTCCAACCTTGAAGCCAATGGCGTCACGGCGCTCGCCTTCATCAACACTTTTGTTGCAACGGCTGCTGCTGCTGTCAGCTGGGCGATCGTTGAACAAATTCGCCATGGTCGTCCCTCACTGCTTGGCGCAGTGTCTGGTGCCGTGGCTGGCTTGGTCGCGATTACACCGGCGAGTGGCTATGCGGCTCCAATGACAGCGATTGTCCTTGGCCTCATCGTCTCACCAATCTGCTATCTGTTCGTTTCAACAGTCAAAAATGCCCTGAAATATGACGACACGCTCGATGTGTTCGGCATTCACTGCATTGGTGGCATTGTGGGCGCGATTGGTACGGCAGTTGTTGCTGACCCCGCACTCGGCGGTCAGGGCTTCTTTGACTACACCGTTTTCCCGGCAGCCGTTGGCACTTATGATATGGGTGGTCAGCTGGTCACTCAGATCAAGGCTGTGCTGATCACGCTGCTCTGGTCAGGCGGTGTCTCGGCAATCCTCTTTACCATCCTTAAACTCACCATTGGCCTTCGTCCTGCCGACGATGCTGAGCGTGAAGGGCTTGATCTCTCCGAACACGGGGAACGCGCCTATAATTATTGACCCCTTTGGGAGGCCGCTTCTCCTCTCCTCTTTCTCGCGGTCTCCCATTCAAATTTGGCCACACCATATTGGGCAGTTCAAATGATGTGAACACCCTCACCAGGTTCCTCCTGCGAACCACACTGGGCTGGCAAGGCAACTTGCCAGCCCTTCTTTTTGCGGCAGAACTAGAACGAATTGCGTAGAATCCGCACCACAGTGATGCTGAACTCGTCACCCTGAACTCGTTTCAGGGTCCATGCCTCAAATTTCATGCAAGACTGGATGGTTCAAGTTTGGCAACGACAGTGAGGCATGGATGCTGAAACCAGTTCAGCATGACGATGGAGCAGATTTCGAGCAATCCGCTCCAAGCTCCAGACCTAGACAGAGTTAACGTGGCGCTAGCTGAAACTGGCAAGCCGGTAGTGACCAAGCGAAGGTAAGTCAGCACTTCCGTTGGAGACTATATTCCGCCCATGTCGCTTCTGCTGGTTCAATTGTCACGTGCTGTGGACCGGGGCCGGGCGACGCCAGCTGTGCCGCCATCGCGAGAAGCGCTGCTCGTCAGTCTGCTGCGCAAACGGGCGGTGGCGCGCAATCAAGGTGCCGTTGATTTGGAAGCGATGCTGCGCAAGCAAATCCTTTGGTCGCTTCCTGTTTTTGGCGTGCCTGAAACGGATCAAATGGCCGCTTAGAGCGGATTGCGTAAAATCTGCACCAAGTCATGCTGAACTTGTTTCAGCATCCATGCCTCAATGTTGCTGCCAAACTTAAATCATCCAGTCTTGCATCGACATTGAGGCATGGACCCTGAAACCAGTTCAGGGTGACGAATTCAGGGGGACAGGCGTGATTCACATCTCGAGCAATCCGCCCTAAATCCATTATTTGCTTCCAAGCGGAGCGGCCTTGGTTCAAACCCCTCGTCAGATTGACACATTGGTATGGAAAAGACCCGATGACCCCAACACGCTATTCGCGCACGGCGATGACACTCCACTGGCTTCTGGCCGCGGCGATTGCATTCCAATATGGCCTAGGCGAAGCTTTTGCCCATTTGCCGCGCGGAAAGCTGCTGTTTGATACTGCGCAATTTCATAAATCAATTGGCATCACGATCCTGCTGCTGACTGTCATTCGCCTCGCGGTGCGCTTTACCAAGCCCCGGCCTGCGCCGCTTGGTGATTCCGGTTGGGCGCAGCGATTGTCGAACATTGTGCACTGGGGCTTTTATGCCTTCATGATCGCGGCACCGCTGTCTGGCTGGCTCGCGACATCCACGTCCAAATATGACATCCCGACCTATTTGTTCAATGCCGTGCCTTGGCCCGATTTTCCGTTCGTGGCGGGCATGCAGGCCGCGGCCAAACATGATCTGCACGAAGTTGCAGAAAGCGTGCATGAAATCGTGGCAAAGCTGGGGATTGCGCTTTTCCTCCTCCATGTCATCGGCGCGCTGCGCCATCAATGGTTGCTCAAAGAGGCGCTGATTGAACGGATGGTTCCCGTTCGCGGCCCCTTATCGCGGGTGGCGGGAAGCGCGCTGATCTTGGCGTTGGCGGCCACTGCCTTTGCGCTGATGCAAATTGGCGAAAGCCCAGCGGTTGTGCCTGCCGCCAACGCCAAGCTCATGTCCGCGCCTCAGTCTGGACCAACAGCGCCGTCCGCTGCGACTCCCGCGCCCGTGGCGACGCCTGTGCCCGTGGCCGCGCCGGTGGAGACGGAAGACGCCGCCAAGCCCGAAGAGAAGGTCTCCGTCGCCGATCCGGATGCGATCCCCGTTGGGGACTCACCGCGCTGGACGCCGGCGCCGGGCGGTCAATTGGGCTTTGCGACCAGCTGGCTCGGCAGTGGTGTGAATGGCCAGTTCACGTCCTGGGGCGCCGATATCCGCTTCAACCCCGACGCGCTTTCCGCCTCCACCATCAAAGTCACCATTGACCTTGCGACCGCGAACAGCGGCGATGGGGAACGGGATGTGACGATCAAAGGCAGCGACTTTTTTAACACTGCCGCTCATCCACGGGCAATATGGACGTCCACTCGCATCAGCAGCCTTGGCGGCACCAAATACCGTGCCGACGGCAGCCTGTCCCTTCGCGGCGTTTCTAAATCCGTGCCTCTGGCCTTCACGCTCGACATCAAGGGCAAGGAAGCCCGCGTCAGCGGCTCCGCCTCGCTCAACCGTAGCAGTTTTGGCGTGGGCCAAGGTGATTATGCCAAGACCGATGAGATTCCTGATCCCGTAAAAGTGAGCTTCACCTTCCGCGCGCGGCGGGCTTAGAGCGGCGTCGCCCCTGCGATGATGGAGCGATAAAGCGGCTTGGTCACCGCTTGGTAAGACCGTACCCCAACGAAGGCGAAGGCTGCCGCGACGAAAATATTGCCCAGAACCGCAATCATCAACAGGATGAAAACGATCCCCACCAGCCCCACGGCCAATTGGCCAAGCGCGGTTTTGCCTTGCGGAGTCAATTGCACCAGTCGCGGGCCTTGCGGATCATAGCTGGCCGCAGTGCTCAGCCAAATCGCGCCATCCTCCCGCACCCGCGCGCCGGGCATCAGGCCTGCGAGCGTCGTCATCCAGTCTTGCGACGTCGCGCCCTTTGCGGAGAGCGGCCCCGGCGTTGCGGCGGCGCGTTTGGTCCAAGGTGAGGGGCCAGCGGACGTGCTTGGCGTTGCCCCCACCGTTGCCATCGGTGCCCGCGCCGCGTCCGTCACCACAGATGTCGCAGGGGCGGCACTGGCAGAACCGGGCAAGCCAATCTCCTGGCCCGTCAGCGTGTCAATCGTGACAAGACGCCGGTCCCGCTCCACCACTTTATACCGGCCCGTTGGCGTGGTCACGCCTTACCCTCCATATTTACCCGTCAGCATGAGCATGGCTAGCGCAGCCTTGGCCGCTTCGCCACCCTTATCCTTTTGGGATGGGTCCGCGCGCACCAGCGCCTGAGCCTCATTCTCCACGGTCAGGATGCCATTGCCAATCGCGATCCCGTCCATGGTCAGCGCCATGATGCCCCGCGCGCTTTCGCCAGCCACGATTTCAAAATGATAAGTCTCACCGCGAATGACGACGCCAATCCCGACGAACGCGTCATAATAGGGTGCTGCCATGCTGATCGTGCCAGGAATCTCCAGCGCACCAGGCACTGTGACCACATCCACCTGATGCCCTTCGGCCTCCAGCACAGCCGTCGCGCCTTCGATCAGCATGTCGTTCAGATGATCATAAAAGCGCGCTTCAACGATGAGGATTTTGGCCATGTTCTTTTCTTTCATATAGGTTCAACTCGCTCAGCCTGAGCGGGATGCGGTCAGTATTTTGATCCTAGTCCAGCGGCACGCCGCTCTCAACTAACGAACCACCTTGATAGCGGATATCCGTGCTGACCTCATATGCTGCCCACTTCGGAGAAACTACTTGCCTCAGTCCTTCGTCGTCAGGCCATTCAATTTCGACGAGTTCGAGACCTGACAAATGGCCGAAAAATTGATCTAGGCTATATTCGATCCCGCCGCATAAAACGTGAAAGCGTCGTTTTGACAATTCTTTTGCCGGAAGTGTCGCCAATAAATCATATTCCGCCTCCGTCAGATAGGTGGTGACGATGGCGCGCGCCAAAGGGTCAGCCGCCTCATATTTTTTGGTTAGTTTCATTGAATGTTCGCCTGACTTTGAGTCAGTCATACGACGCAACCTCATTCGTGTGCCGGTGATGTAGTGGTCTTCGATAAGAATGTGAAAATGCTTCGACAAGTCGGGGCGGGCGTCAACAATTACGCGCCATCTACGTTCACGCTCAATATGGGCATATTTAGGATCCGAAGCTTCATCAGCTAAACCACGCATCATTGCCGTCACCCCTCCGGTATCGGCCGTTCGCCGACAATATTGATGCCGTAACCATCCAGCCCCACAACATTGCGGTGCGCGTTGGTCAGCAGGATCATGTCGTGAATGCCAAGGTCCGCCAATATCTGTGCACCGATGCCGTAAGCGCGGAGGTCCATTTCCGGGCGGAATGTCGTGGAGCCCAGTTCGCGCGACAAAGCATCCGGGTCTGATGGCATGAGGAGGACAATGACACCGCTGCCTGCCTTGCCAATTTCCGCCATAGACCGCTGCAACGTGCGCTTGCGCGGGCCCGGCTGGCCAAGCAGATCAGAGAAAATCGAAATGCCGTGCATACGGACCAGCGTCGGCTCGCCTTCGATCACCCGGCCCTTTTGCAGGACGATATTGACTGAGCCGTCCACCTTGTTGCGATATGTTTTGGCCGTCCAATCGCCACCATAGTCAGACGTGAACGGCGCTTCGGTCACGCATTCGACCAGATGGTCATGCTTGCGCCGATACTGGATCAAGTCGCGGATCGTGCCCATTTTCAGGTTATGCATGCGGGCAAAGCCAACCAGATCATCCATCCGCGCCATCGTGCCATCATCGCGCATGATTTCGCAGATCACGCCGGAGGGGTTGAGACCCGCAAGGCGGCTGATATCAACCGCAGCCTCAGTATGGCCCGCACGCACCAGCACGCCGCCATCGCGCGCGATCAGGGGGAAGACATGGCCCGGCGTCACAATATCGGCCCGGCCCTTTGACCCATCAATGGCGACGGAGACTGTGCGCGCCCGGTCTGCCGCGCTAATCCCAGTCGTCACGCCCTCCAGCGCCTCAATTGACGTGGTGAAGGCCGTTTCATGCCGCGTACCATTGGCGCGGCTCATCAGTTCAAGGCCCAAATGATCGACCCGCGACTTGGTGAGCGTCAGGCAAATCAGCCCGCGACCATGCGTCGCCATGAAATTGATCGCGTCCGGTGTGGCCATTTGCGCCGGGATCACCAGATCGCCTTCATTTTCCCGGTCTTCATCATCGACCAGGATGAACATCCGCCCATTGCGCGCTTCTTCAATAATTTCCTCAATCGGAACCAGCGCCGGGCTGTCGTCATTCGCGAACAGAAACCGCTCCAGCTTACCCAGCGTCTCCGCCGTCGGGTTCCACGCAGCCTCTTCAAGATCGCGCAGCGTATTGGCATGAAGCCCCGACGCGCGGGCCAGACCCGATTTCGACATGCCGCCCTCGGTGACGAGGCGACGGACTTTTTCGATTAGTTGTGTGCTCATGATTTGGCTATTTCACATTATGATGTGATCGTAAAGAGGGGGAATCACATTCGGGCATTTTTCGTGCTCAAGCCGTTCACTTTCCTCAGGGTCAGGCCCGGTTCAGGGCCGGGGTGACGAGGTGACGAGGTGACGAGGTGACGGCGGAAGTGGCGATGGATTGCGACAAGATTGTGGTCGTTGGTTGAGCTGTGCTCGCGCGTCGAGAGCGGACATTTCCAATCCTCCCCGGAACGGGGAGGATTTCCGACTCCGACAAGTTTTCGGTCGTTCGTCCTCGATACCTTCGCCTGCAAAAGCAGCCGTTCTTATTGAGACGTTAACGAGAAACGGTGACGAACGCTGATCCAAACAGAGCAATTACACTGGGGTAGAACGTAAGTGCAAATCCAAATGCGCGCCCTTTCGCCCCGCGACTGTAGCCCACCCAAAACAGCAAGCAGCCGACAAAAAAGAGAGCTACTAGCGCCACGATGAACGGCGCGGATGGGTTGAAGCTCGCTGCCACGCCTAGGTGTGCCAAAACAGCGAGAACTACTTGCTCAAGGGTGTTTTGGAGGACGGCGCGAGCTTCGCGGACTTTCCTCGTTTCACCATCACGCCCACCGCCAATATCGCGCGTAGAAAAGAGCCGAAGTCTCGCGACATTGGCGATCGTTGCTGCAAGCCACGCGACGACGATGAACTCTAAACGAAGGACGTGCTCTATTCGTTCATCGAATGGTGCCGACGCTTCGGAATAGGCCGTCAAGGCGGCCATGCCCAAAGCGATAGCGCTAATCACCCCAGCCAAAACCATAGCAAACCCAACGGCGCGCTGCTCACGATGAAAGGCCACAGGAGTGGAAAGGCTTTGGTCGGTCACGTTCATCAACGAAATGAATAAACGAAAGGCCGCTTATTGGCTATAGCAACCGATACCAGACAGTCAGCTCCCCCCAACATTTCAGACGTGAGCGACGCCACCAAAGTCCGCATCGTCTGTTCCCCGAAATCGAGCAAACCCGGCTAAAGCTCGCCGGCACTTCCGCGTGACAGGCCTCAGCACCAATGACATCGTGCCGCGCGGCGACTTCGTTGATGATCGTGGCGGCTGTGGTGCTAGGGATGACGATGGGGCGCGTAAGCCGTACACTGAACAGAATATCGCGATATCTATCCAACTGTGGCGCGCGAATACGTCGGTCAAATAGCACCCTATCGATCCTCAGCCGATCCCCGAATTGATTCTTGCAATCGTTTGCAATAGAATTTGTGCGCGGTGCAGAAAGGGTTTAGAGGCAAAGCGAGATTTAAGTCCAAGCCGGAGATGTTGATGCCCTTCATCGCAGATAAATTGATCTTGTTCGGGGCGACCGGCGATCTCGCCCAGCGCATGTTGTTGCCCTCTCTCTGTGCGCTTCATGCCGACGCGTTGGTGACGCCCAATTTGCAGATCATCGGCACCGCACGGTCCACCCACGATGATGCCAGTTACCGCAGCTTTGCAGGCGAAGCGCTTGACAGGTTTTTGCCCGAGGATCGCAAGGCCGCCATCCCGGCGTTTCTTGATCGGCTGAGCTATCAGGCCCTTGATGCGTCTCAACCGGCCCAATTCGGGGCCTTATGTGAAAAGGTTGGCGGAATCGACAATGGCCTTGCCATTTTTCTGTCCACAGCCCCATCCCTGTTCGAAGCGACCATTTCCGGGTTGGAGCTGGCAACGCTTGCTGGCGAGAAAACCCGGATTGGCCTCGAAAAGCCCCTCGGCACTGACCTTTCCAGCAGCCAGCATATTAATGATGCCGTCGCGCGCGTCTTTCCCGAAGATCGCATTTTCCGCATCGACCATTATCTGGGCAAGGAAACGGTGCAGAATCTGCTTGCGCTCCGCTTTGCCAATATCCTGTTTGAGCCGCTCTGGAATGCGTCGCACATTGATCATGTGCAGATCACTGTTTCAGAAACGGTTGGCCTGGAAGGGCGCGTTGGATTTTATGACGGCGCAGGCGCGCTGCGTGACATGGTGCAGAACCATATGCTCCAGCTGCTCGCGCTTGTTGCGATGGAGCCGCCGTCCAGCTTTGATGCCACGGCAGTGCGCGATGAAAAGGTGAAAGTGCTTAGGTGCCTGCGACTGCTGGGTGCAAATGACAGCGTTACCGGTCAGTATAAGGCAGGTGCCATTAACGGCGCAGCAGTGCCGGGATATGATGATGAATTGGGCAAGGACTCCGCCACGGAAACATTCGTCGCCCTGCGCGCTCATGTTGATAACTGGCGGTGGAAAGGCGTGCCCTTCTATCTGCGCACAGGCAAACGTCTGCCCGAGCGCAAGACCGAAATCGTCATTCAGTTCAAATCTGTACCCCACTCCATTTTTGCCGGCAAAGGCGCGCAGTCGCAGCCCAATAAGCTGATCATTGGGATCCAGCCGCAGGAAAATATCGGCCTGACAGTGATGGCGAAAGTCCCCGGCCTTGATCGCGGTGGCATCCGATTGCGCGAAGTGCCGCTCGATATTTCCATGCCCGATGCCTTTGCCGGAACGACCAAGCGCATTGCTTATGAACGGTTGCTGCTTGATCTGATCGAAGGTGACCAGACCTTGTTCGTTCGCCGCGACGAAGTGGAGGCGCAGTGGGACTGGGTCGACGCGATCCGCGCCACATGGGCCACAAGCGGAATTGCCCCCAAAGGCTATACGGCCGGAAGCTGGGGGCCGTCCGCCGCTATTGCTCTGGCAGAGCGGGACGGAGTGACATGGCATGAGTAATCTTCACCCCACCATCGACCGGGTCACTGACCGGATCACCCAAAAGAGCAAGAAATCCCGCGCGGCGTATCTGGACCATATCGCGCGTGATGGGGAGGCGGGGATCAACCGGACGCAGCTTTCGTGCGGGAACCTAGCGCACGGCTTCGCGGCTTCAGGCGATGACAAGCCGACCATTCGCGCCGGTTCTGCCATGAACATTGGCATCGTGACGGCCTTCAATGACATGCTGTCCGCCCATCAGCCTTATGGTCGATATCCCGACGCCATTAAGCTGTTTGCCCGCGAGGTTGGCGCAACGGCGCAAGTGGCGGGCGGCGTTCCGGCCATGTGCGACGGCGTCACGCAGGGGCAGGTTGGCATGGAGCTGTCCCTGTTTAGCCGGGATACCATCGCCATGGCGACAACGGTTGGGCTGTCCCATGCGATGTTTGAAGGTGCGCTGCTGCTGGGCATATGCGATAAGATCGTTCCGGGGCTGCTGATCGGCGGGCTGCGCTTTGGCCATTTGCCGATGATCCTTGTGCCCGCCGGGCCGATGCCATCCGGCCTAGCCAATAAGGAAAAGCAGCGGGTGCGGCAGCTTTATGCCGAGGGCAAAGTCGGCCGCGCAGAATTGCTGGAGGCAGAGGCTGCGTCTTATCACGGCGCAGGTACATGCACATTTTATGGCACGGCCAATAGCAACCAAATGATGATGGAAGTGATGGGCCTGCATATGCCCGGTGCTGCGTTCATTAACCCCGGCACAAAATTGCGCACAGAGCTCACGCGCGCGGCTGTACACCGAATCGCGCAGATCGGGCGGGGCGGGAATGATTACCGCCCTCTGGGGCAATGCATTGATGAAAAGGCGATTGTGAATGCATGCGTTGGCTTGCTTGCGACGGGCGGATCAACCAACCATGCCATCCATATTCCTGCCATCGCGCGCGCTGCGGGCATCAGCATCGATTGGCAGGACCTTGATGAGCTGTCCGCCGCTGTGCCAATGGTGACGCGTATTTATCCCAACGGGTCCGGTGATGTGAACCATTTTCATGCAGCAGGCGGAATGGGCTTTGTCATCCGGGAATTGCTGGCGGCTGGGCTGCTTCACCGCGACATCATGACTGTCGCTGGGGGTGATCTCTCCGCGTATGGACGCGAACCTGTGATGGAGGGCGAAGCGCTAACGTGGCGCGACGCCCCGCCTGAGAGCCTTGACGATACGATGCTCCGCAAACCAGCAGACGCGTTCATGCCCGACGGCGGGATGCGGCTGGTAACAGGCAATCTGGGCCGCGCGACGTTCAAGACCAGCGCCGTTGATCCCACTCGCTGGATTATCGAAGCCCCTGCGCGGTTGTTCTCTAATCAAGATGATGTCCTGACGGCGTTCAAAGCAGGGGAACTTGACCGCGATATCGTCGTCGTCGTCCGGTTCCAAGGGCCGCGTGCCAATGGGATGCCGGAACTGCATAAGCTGACGCCTGCGCTTGGCGTGCTCCAAGATCGCGGGTTCAAGGTCGCGCTTGTCACCGATGGCCGGATGTCCGGGGCCAGCGGCAAAGTGCCCGCCGCAATCCATTGCACGCCAGAGGCACTGGGCGGAGGACCACTGGCATTCCTGCAAGACGGCGATGTCATTCGACTCTGTGGCCATGAAGGGACGTTAGAAGTGAAAGCGGCTTTGGCCGGCCGAACACCTGCGACAGCACCCCCTGCCCTTCCGGGAGCAGGGCGAGAGCTGTTCGCGATGATGCGTGCTGGCGCTGACGGAGCAGAATTGGGGGCAAGCGCTATGCTGGCCGCAGCGGGCCTTTGATGCAGATTGTTGCGGTAGACATTGGTGGCACTCATGCCCGGTTCGCGCTGGCTGAGGTTGATGCCGGTCGCGTTATTTCTCTTGGTAACGCCACGACCCTCAAAACATCAGAACACGCCAGTTTCCAGACCGCGTGGGAGGATTTTGGTCGAAGCGTAGCAAGCCTGCCCCGCGCCATCGCCATTGCCATTGCGGCCCCGGTACAGGGCGACATCATCAAATTCACCAACAACCCGTGGGTCATCCGCCCCGCCCTGATTAAGGAAAAGCTGGCGGTTGATCACTATAGCCTCGTCAATGATTTTGAAGCTGTTGGTCACGCCGTTGCGCAGGCGGATCCTGAGCATTTTCTTCATCTTACTGGCCCGGACATTTCCCTTCCCGAAACCGGCACAATCAGCATCATTGGTCCCGGCACAGGCCTTGGTGTCGCGCATATTTGGCGCGGCGGTGGAAGCTATCATGTTCAGGCAACTGAAGGCGGGCATCTCGATTTCGCGCCACTCGATAGCATCGAGGATGCGGTTCTGACGCGCCTGCGCAAACGCTATCGCCGGGTCTCGGTTGAACGGATCGTATCTGGCCCGGGTTTAGTTGAAATCTATGAGGCGCTGGCGGGCGTTGAGGGCCGCGCGGTGCTTGCCCGTGACGATAAGACCCTGTGGCAGCTAGGCACCAGTGGAGAAGATAGCTTGGCCGCCGCTGCGGTTGACCGATTCTGCTTATCACTTGGCAGTGTTGCTGGCGACATTGCCTTGGCACAGGGCGGTTCTGGCGTCGTGATTGCTGGCGGCTTAGGCTTGCGCATAAAGGATAGCCTGATTCGATCTGGCTTTGCTGAACGCTTTTGCGCCAAAGGCCGTTTTGAAGGGTTGATGGCCAGCCTGCCGGTCAAACTTATTACGCATCCCCAGCCCGGCCTGTTCGGGGCAGCAGCTGCATTTGCCAAGGAACATCATCCATGACGCCCATCGAAACCATCATGCGCACATCGCCCGTCATCCCTGTGCTGGTGATTGAGGACGCGGCTCATGCAGTTCCCATCGCGCAAGCGCTGGTCGCAGGCGGTCTGCGCGTGTTGGAAGTGACCTTGCGGACGGCAGCCGCGTTGGATGTGATCCGCGAAATGAAGTCCGTTCCCGGCGCAATTGTGGGTGCGGGTACCGTGCTGAACGAAGCCGATTTGCGCGCCACAATCGACGCAGGCGCAGAATTTATCGTGTCGCCGGGCCTTACAGAATCTCTTGGGAAAGCAGCGATTGCAAGTGGCACCCCTTTCTTACCCGGAATTGCCAATGCAGGCGATATCATGCGCGGGCTTGATCTGGGCCTGTCACACTTCAAATTTTTCCCAGCCTCTACCAGTGGCGGGATCCCCGCACTGAAGGCGCTGACTGGCCCCTTTGGCGGCATCAAATTCTGTCCGACAGGTGGGATCAGCATTGATACTGCGCTAGACTGGTTGGCGGTAGACTCTGTCCTTTGTGTCGGCGGCAGCTGGGTTGTCGGCAAAGGGCAGCCCGACGTGAAAGCCATCGAAGCCGCAGCCAAGGCCAGCGCTGCGCTGCGATCATGACCAGCACTGCCCCACTGCGCACGCGGCTTCAGGAGCTTCATAGGCAAACGGCGGAGACGCCTCTGTTTAATCCAGTATTTCAACTCAGCCTTGATGTGTCGCGCGATCTGGAAGGCGGCAAAGCCGAGCTCAGCACCATTGCCGCCATGGTCACTGAACTGGAATGTGAAGCGTTGCAAAGCCGCGCGGCGCGCCTCCACCATTTGCTGGCCCCTGTCGACTTGGCCGAAAATCATGCTGCTTTCCGTACACTGGTTGATGCCAGCGCCGCGTCTGGGGACATTGGTGCGTTTCAGGCACGGTGGACGAAACCGACGCTCCATACCGTCTTCACGGGCCACCCCACATTCCTATTGCCGCGCGCACAAAGTGATGCTGTGGCGGCAGCGGCGGGCAGCGGCGATGTATCGGCGTCCGCCGTCTGCATCACCGATAGCACCCGCGACGTGATCTCGCTGGACAGCGAACATGAGGATGTCTTGGCGGCGATGCGTCAGGCCGGCGTCGCGCGGGATGTTCTGGTGGACATCATTCTTGATGTGGCCGCAAAGCATTGGCCAGATCAGTGGCAATCAATTCGCCCCATGCCGTTCCGTCTGGCCAGCTGGGTGGGGTATGACATGGACGGCCGCACTGATATCAGCTGGGTAACCAGCATCCGGTACCGCCTGATTGAAAAGGCAGAGCGGCTTGCCGGCTATGCTCAAATTCTTGAAGGCATTTCCGGCGATGCAGCGTCTGTATTGATCCAGCTTCGCGAAGCTGAAGCTCATTCTCGTGCAATGGCACAGCTGTTTGCGGATGATCTATCTGATCCCACTTCACTTGGGCGTGCAGCAAACCAGTTCACGGCAGATCATCCCGCCAAGTTGCTGACACTGGCGCCGGTAGTGGCTGAGTTAACAGCGCTGGCCGCAGTCTCAGAACAGCCTGTCGCGCGATCCCTGCTCACACTGACCGCTGCCATGCGGGCGGACGGGTTGGGGATGGGATGGATCCATTTCCGGGTGAACAGTTCGCAACTGTCAAACGCGATCCGGCGACGAATTGACCCTGATAATAGTTTGGATCTTGCCAGTCGCACGGCGCTCAACCGGATGAGAAACCTCATCAATGACGTAAAGCCCTTGCGATCCAATTTGGCGGCGCTGGCGACGGAGAATACAACTGCTTTGCGCCAATTTCTCGCAATGGTGCAAATTCTTCATCATATCGACAGCGATGCACCCATCCGGATGCTGATTGCTGAATGTGAAGAACCGCAGGCTGTGCTCGCGGCGCTCTATTTCGCGAAGCTGTTTGGAATTTCGGATAAAGTGGATGTCTCCCCATTGTTTGAGACGGAAACTGCATTGGAACATGGTGGGCGCTTTGTTGACGCGCTGCTGGCAGAGCCTGCTTACCAAGACTATGCCCGGGTACGCGGGCGCGTTTCCATTCAGACGGGATTTTCCGATGCGGGACGGTTTGTGGGGCAGATCCCAGCGGCTCTCGCCATCGAACGACTGCACGGTCGATTGGCGCGAGCCATGGCGGCCAACGGCCTAACCGATGTTGCAGCCCTGATTTTCAATACCCACGGTGAATCAATGGGCCGAGGCGCGCATCCGGCCAGTATGACAGACCGTATGCGCTACCCTATGTCGCCTTGGGCCAGAGAGCAATTTGCCAAGGCCGGGATAGCCATTGAAATTGAAGCCAGTTTTCAAGGCGGCGATGGATATCTCTTCTTTCGGACGCCCACCCTGTCGCTTGCTACGCTGACGCGGATTGCAGAGGCTGAAGCGCCAGCTGCATCTGCGCCAATTGATCCTTTTTATACTCGCACAGATGTCAGCCTCGATTATTATCGGGGCATCCGTCGCGTTCAGCGCGATTATCTTCTGTCACGCACCTATGCCCGCGCGATCACGGCCTTTGGTCTGGGCCTGCTTAATGAAACCGGATCGCGCAAATCACGCCGTCAATCCGATCTGGCGGCTGACCGGGAAATGAGCCTGCGGCAAATCCGCGCCATTCCCCACAATGCCGTCCTTCAACAGCTGGGCTACCCCGTCAACGTCATTGCAGGCGCAGGTACAGCATCTGGCGATGATGTGGAGGCCGTTGCAGAACTGATCGTTTCGTCAGACCGAGGGCGATCTTTGTTTCGCATGATCAGAGCTTCAAATGCGCTGGCCAGCATCAAATCCGTTGCAGCTTACGGCGAATTGTTCAACTCGGCCTATTGGGCCAGCCGCCCTTATCGCGGCACGGAAAGTCATTTGGAAACGGCGTGCCTTGCCTTGGCCGAATATCTGACCAAAGATGATCGCACAGGTGTTTTCCGCAGGTTGGCCTCTCGGTTACGCGTGGACGCTGTGAAGCTCCACCGTTTGCTTGCCCAGATTCCCGATGATGCGCCCATGCAGGGCCGGGAAGAGACTCGCCGCAGCCTTGGCGTGCTGCACGCGCTTAGACTGGCGCTGATGCAGCATATGTTCCTTCGTGCCGTTCAGATCCCGGCATTTTCAAGGTCCAACGATATCAGTCGCGATGATGTGCTGGAAATGGTCTTCACGCTTCGGATCGATGAGGCTGTTGCGCAGCTGCGCCGGGCCTATCCAGTGACGGAGCCAATGATCTCTGATTTTCCAGTCAATGAACCCACGGACTATCCCGATGGCAGCCCCCAGGCTTATGCCGGTATTCAACGCGCCTATATTGACCCGATTGAACAGGCACACGCCCTGTCGCTTCGGATTTCGACGGCCATCGCCAATCATTTCGGGGCGCACGGGTAAACAGATCCCCTGAAGTGAAACTTGCAATCGATTGTTTTGCTGACTAGGCTCCCCAAAAGACCGGGAGGGGTTGCATGACAAGCGTCGCAAAGCCGCATCTATCATTGATGCGAATCATGGAAATGAACTTGGGGTTCCTCGGGCTTCAATTCAGCTTTGGCCTGCAACAGGGCAATATGGTGCCCATTTACAGCTGGCTTGGCGCGAACGAAGCCTCGCTTCCTATCCTCCAGCTGGCAGGGCCGATGACAGGCTTGCTGATCCAGCCGATCATTGGCGCGATGAGCGATAGGACCAATTCGCGTTGGGGGCGGCGGACTCCCTATTTCCTTATCGGGGCCATACTTTGCAGCTTGGGCCTCTATTTCATGCCATTCTCTTCAAGCCTGTTGATGGCGGCGAGCCTCCTGTGGATGCTGGATGCGGGCAATAATATCACTATGGAGCCCTACCGCGCCTATGTGAGTGACCGGCTGAACCCCGATCAGCATGAAATTGGCTTCCTCAGCCAAAGTGCCTTTACCGGTCTTGCGCAGAGCTTGGCGTTCTTAACGCCGTCTATCCTTGTCTATTGGTTTGGCATGGATAAGAACGCCTTGGACGACCACAATATTCCTGACATTACGCACGTCTCCTTCCTCATCGGAGCTGTGCTATCAATTTCGACGATCCTTTGGTCGGTGGTGCGCGTGCGCGAATTGCCGCTGACCGCTGAAGAAATAGCGAAAATTGACGCTGCCCCTAAAACCGTCAGTGCAACGCTGGGTGAGATTTGGCACGCCATTCGCGAAATGCCCGTCGCAATGCGCCAGATGGCATGGATGAGCTTGTTTCAATGGTACGGCTTGTCGATCTATTGGAGCTACGCTGTGCTTTCCATTGGTCGATCCATCTATGACACGACCGATAAGACGTCAGAGGCATTTCGCGATTCGGTGTTGACGAACGGCCAAATGGGTGCGCTCTATAATTTGATCGGCTTTGCTGCTGCTTTTGCGATGG
Organism: Sphingomonadales bacterium; assembly: GCA_031376385.1. Classification (GTDB taxonomy): domain Bacteria; phylum Pseudomonadota; class Alphaproteobacteria; order Sphingomonadales; family Sphingomonadaceae; genus Aquisediminimonas. Next base: position 268,356 of record JANMDQ010000023.1, on the reverse strand, counting down.
TGCCGTTGGCGCGCCGCTTTGGCCCGAAGCGGATGCATATGTTCTGCCTCACTGCCGCAGGGCTGACGCTGCTTTACCTGCCGAATATTGGTGCGGGTCCGTCTGCGAGTGGCGCATTGGCAAGTGTTTTCAATGTACTGGCCATGCCGCAATTGGGCGCGAACCTGCTGCTAATCATTCCCGCGATTGGCATGGGGCTAGGTTGGGCAAGCATCATGGGCAACCCTTATGTCATCCTTGCAGGCTCCATCCCGCCCGAGCGGACAGGCGTGTATATGGGCATATTCAATATGATGATTGTTATCCCGATGTTGATCAACGCGCTCACCTTTCCGCTGCTCTACAACAGTCTGCTCGGTGGTGATTCTCGTAACGCCGTCGGCTTTGCCGGAGTGCTGCTGCTTTGCGCGGCTGTGACGATGATCTGGGTGCGCGATCCGAAAAAGGCGGCTGCTCTTGCTACAGCCTAATGGTGCCCACTCTTATATTTGCAATCGATTGTTGTTTTTATTGCCAGAGCAGTTATGGACGGCAATTGAAATGGCTTTAGATCATAGGCGGATGCGTTGAACGGTGTGACTTCACTTGAAAAGACGTCGCTTTGGACGGCGTCACATGTGCGCCAGATTGCGGATCAATCCTTGCCCGCCATTCCGCTGGTAACAGTTGCAGATGTTGAGCCGATCCTGCCGGAATTTGATCTGTGGGATCTATGGCCCGTCCAGACAGTCGACGGCAGAACTGCGCTGTTTGATGGCTGGGCGGTGTGGATGATCCTGTCTGCGCCGCGCCTCGCCAACCCTGATGACCGGCATGATATCGCGCGGATCAGAATGATGACCGAACGAGCAGGGCTGTGGCGCGATTGCGGTAACCTTTTGCCTGATGGCCATTGTCCCGGCAGCCGTGAATGGGCGGGGTCCGCGCTATATGATCCTGATCGGAACCTGCTGACATCGTTCTACACTGCCGCTGGTCGGCGGGGAACGCCCCCGACATTTGAACAGCGTATTTTTCAGACGAGCGCGCCGCTCACGGTGTCGGATGGCCTTGCCCGTGCGCAGAATTGGACGCCGCCACAGGAATGCTTTGTAGCCGACGGGTATCACTATGTCCGCGTCGATCACGCCGAGGGCATCCCGGGGCAAATTAAGGGCTTTCGCGATCCCGCTCATTTCCGCGATCCTGTGAGCAGGTCGGATTATCTGCTGTTCACTGGGTCTGACGGTCAATCAGAAAGCGACTGGAACGGTGTGATTGGCATAGCACGATCAACCACTGGCAATCATGATCGGTGGGATCTGTTGCAGCCCATCCTATCAGGTGATGGGCTTAACAATGAACAAGAACGGCCGCATGTGATTGTGCACGGCGGGCTTTACTATCTTTTCTGGTCAACGCAGGCGAAAGTATTTGCGGATGGGGGTCCAATTGGGCCGACAGGGCTTTACGGGGCCGTCGCGCCTTCGGTTCTAGGCCCTTATATGCCGCTCAACGGCAGTGGTCTTGTTGCACCCAATCCGGCGGCGGAACCTTTCCAAACCTACAGCTGGTGGGTGACAGACGATTTGACGGTGGCCGGTTTTGTCGATCTATGGGGCCTTTACGACAGAAGCGTGACGGATCACCCCGAATTGCGTCGCAGCCAGTTTGGCGGCGTTCCGGCCCCACGCTTCCGCCTTGCTCTTGACGGAGAAACCGCGCACGTCATTGCCTCATGAGCGCACCTCTCTATGGTCTGGTCGAAGCTGGCGGCACCAAATTCGTGCTGGGCGTCGCCACGGGCAAGGATAATATCCGCGCCACCGCGCGCATCCCCACCACCACGCCACGCGAAACCATGCGTGCCATGTGCGATTGGTTTGCGAACCAAGACCCACTCACCGCAGTTGGCGTGGCGGGATTTGGCCCGCTTGACCTTGATCCTGCCTCGCCAACCTGGGGCCATATCACCGCCACGACCAAACCACATTGGAGCCAGACCGACATTGCTGGGCCGCTGAAAGCTGCGTGCCATTGCCCGGTCGTGATCAACACCGACGTTGGCGGGGCTGCTCTAGCGGAATACCTGTGGGGCGCCGGGCAGGGACAAAAGGTGATGCTCTATTTGACCATCGGGACAGGTATCGGAGGCGGGGCCATCATCAACGAGCAGATTTTGCACGGCCTGAGCCATCCTGAAATGGGCCATATTCGTCTGCCACGGCACGCCGATGACCGTGACTTTCCCGGCATCTGCCCTTTTCACGGGGACTGTCTGGAAGGGCTGGCAAGCGGCCCCGCAATCAAGGCACGGTGGGGAATGTCGCTTTCTGAGCTGCCGAAGGAACACCCGGCGCATGACATTATTGCCTGGTATCTGGCGCAGACGGTCGTGACGATGCAGGCCATTTTCGAACCTGGCCGGATTATCATGGGTGGCGGTGTGATGGCAACGCCGGGCCTGATCGATCGCGTTCGCACGGAGGCATTTGCGCTTGGCAATGCCTATTCGCGCGGTGACCCTCGGGAGATTGTTTGCCTACCTGGTCTAGGCGATCAGGCGGGTTTGCTTGGCGCTTTGGCGCTTGCGTCAGGTTGAAAGCCGCACCACCAATTCAGGCGGCATCACCACAGACCCGGTTTCTTCCCCGGCGATCCGGCGAAGGAGCAAGTCGACCAGATTATGGGCGCCGGTGGTCAAGTCTTGCTTCACTGTGGACAGGCGGGGCACTGTCTGTTCACCAAGCGCAAGGCCGTCATAGCCGATCAACCGCACATCATCCGGCACGCTTAAGCCCAACTCAGCCAACACCCGCAGGGCACTCATGGCGATCACGTCTGAAGCCGCAACAATACCCTGGGGTCGCGCACCGCCAGAGGTGAGGAAGCCCGCGATGTCAGGGTGCGCGGCTTCCGCCACCAAATGCGCCGGCACAATGGAAAGCTGATCCATCAGCCCGGCCCTTGCCAAAGCCGCTTTGCAGCCCTCCAGCCGCTGACCGATTTCTAACGCACGCGAGTCCCCGAAAAAGGCAATTCGTTTACATCCGCGCTCGATCAAATGCGTTGTTGCCAAGTCGCCGCCTGCAAAATTATCTGAGCCAACCGAGCAGTGTACCTGCCCCTTGCTATGCCCGCCCCAGACCACCAGTGGACGGTATCGCGCCGCCACCCGGTCGAGCGTCGCAGATTGGTCGGATTGGCCAATGACAATGAGCCCGTCAACGCGACCGGAGTCCACAAACCGATCCAGCCAATCGCCGTCCTTGGGAATGACCCGCGACAGCATCAGATCATAACCGCGCTCAGTCAGTTCATCAGCCAGCAGCCCCAGCATCGTGATGAAGAAGGGATCAGAGATGTGCTGCCCGGTCTCATGGCCCAGCGGAATAACCACGCCAATCGCGCCCGTGCGCTGAATGCGCAGATTGCGGGCCATGATATTCGGGCGAAAATCATGCTCTCGCGCCAGTGCCTTGATCCGGTCTCGCGTTTTTTGGCTGATAAGGCCAGTGTCAGATAGTGCACGGGACACTGTGCCCGGCGACACCCCCGCGATGCGGGCAAGATCGCTTATATTCCTAACGCGCTGCTTTTCCGTCACGGGTTGCCCTCATCATGTTATCCACCCCTTGTTGTGATGTTTGGCGCGAAAAACAACTAAAATAGAGGCATATCGGCAACAGGTTGCGATTATTTCAATCGATTGCATATTTTTGTTGCAAACGATTGCTGGAATGATCATTGGGAAAGGCACGGAACGCGCGAAGAGTGGATTCGCGCAGCTGGCTTGGCCGAAACGGGTCACATAGGGAGGATTTTTATGCGCAAATCTCAGTTTAATTCACGCGTATCTGTCGCTGCATTGGCACTTGCCGTGCTATCGGTTCAACCTGTTCTCGCGCAAGACGCTGCTCCGGCTGCCGAAGAAGAGACGGTGTTCGGCGATGAGATTGTTGTTACCGCATCGGCTGGCAACAAAAGCAAGATCGAAAGTTCAGTTTCTGTAACCGACGTTTCGGCTGAACTCATCGCGGCCCAAGCGCCACGCTCTGACGCAGAAATTTTCAAACTCATCCCTGGCATTCGTGCTGAATCGACCGCTGGCCCCGGTGGTAACTCCAACATCACCGTGCGCGGCCTTCCGCTCGCATCGGGTGGTTCCAAATATGTTCAGATTCAGGAAGACGGCGTTGCAGTCGTCGAATTTGGCGACATTGCGTTCGGCAACAATGACTATTGGACGAAATATGACTGGACGGTTGATACCATTCAGGCGATCCGCGGCGGATCATCCTCCACGCTCGCTTCGCAGGCACCTGGTGCCGTCATCAACTATGTTTCCAAAACCGGTGAAAAGGCTGGCGGTCGCATTGGCCTGACCACGGGTCTTGGCTATGATGAAAAGCGGCTTGATTTCAACTATGGCGCGCCCATCACCGATACACTCCGGTTCAACGTCGGCGGTTTCTATCGCAACGGGAAAGGCCCACGCGATATCCCATACAAGGCGATGGACGGATATCAGATCAAGGCCAACATCACCAAGACGTTCGATGATGATCGCGGCTACATCCGCCTGAGCATGAAGCGTTTGAATGACCGTTCGCCCACCTACACCGCGTCGCCATTTGAAGTGACAGTGAAGGGCAACACGATCACCGGCTACAAGCCGCTGGCCAACTTTGACTCGCGTAAAGACACAAACTTCTCGCTCAGCAACCTGACATTCCCCGTCGTCAATTCAGATGGCAGCATCAAGACCGGCAGCAACCGCGAAGGCATTCATGTCAAATCAAACAGCTTTGGCGTGCAGTTTCACTATGAAATCAGCGACAACATCACGATTGATAACAAGTTTGCCAAAACCAATAACAGTGGCGTTTTTTCTGCACCCTTCTTTGGGGATCTGACGACAGCAGGCGCAATTACAACTGGTGCCAGCGCGTATAAAGTCACCACGTCAAACGGTCAGACCTTTACAGCCGCCACAGCGCGCTATGCCAATGGCCCCAGCGCCGGGGCTTTGGTGCCTGCAGGAACAATCATCGACCGCAACCCCAACCTGTACACAGACATGAATGATATGGGCCGCGTCGGTAACGATCTGGCATTGACTGGCACATTTGATGCCGGTGGCGGCAAAGTGACGGCGCGCGCCGGTTATTATTACTCCAGCCAAGACATCAACATGGATTGGCATTGGAACAACACAGTGCGGGCAGGCGTCGCCAATCAAGCCCGGGTTGATCTGTTTGCGGCCGATGGCACTAAACTCACTGACAATGGCCTGACCGGCTATAATAATCAGTGGGGGGCCTGCTGTGCGCGGAACTATGATCTGAACTATACCGACAATGCCCCATACCTATCGCTGAACTTTGCCAATGATCAACTCGATCTGGATGCCAGCATCCGCCACGATATGGTCGATGCCTCAGGCGAATTCCGGGGATCGGCTGCGGGTCCAATCGCGATTGATATTGACGGCAACGGCGTCCTTTCGGTCGCGGAACGCAATTCGTTCCGTGCCTCAGTCAATCCAACTCAGATCGTCAATTATAAGCTGGGTTATACCAGCTGGTCGGGCGGTGCGAACTACCGCATCACGCCTGATCTATCAGTGTTCATCCGGGCGTCGCAAGGCTACCGCGCCAATGCTGACCGTGTTGTTTCGGGCGATTATGGCAACATCCTGCGCGCTGACGGCTCAATCTCACCGGGCAGCCGTCCTGCAGTGCTGAATAAAGTCACGCAGCAGGAACTGGGACTGAAAACTCGCGGCGATCTTGCTGGTGGAAAATTTGGTGTCAACGTCACGGCTTTCCGGTCACAGGCGCTGGAGTTTAACTATGACTTGACCAAAGCTGCCGGACAGCAGATTTCGTTCCAGGGGTACAAGACTTGGGGTTTAGAATTTGAATCACTCTTCTCAACCGGTGGTTTCAATCTAAATGCCAATGCCGTCTACACTCATTCGCGCATCGCCAAGGATTTGATCGGCGGAAACGCCGGCAACACGCCGCGCGCCACGCCAACACTCGCCTGGACAGTCTCGCCCAGCTATGATTTTGGTATTGCAGCGGTGGGCCTGACCATGGTCGGCCAGACCAAGACCAATGTGAATGACGATAACAAGCTGAAGCAACGCGGCCAGAATATCTTCAGCGCCTTTGTCCGGGTTGAACCCGTCGAAGGCCTCGAAGTGAGTGCCAACGTGAACAATCTGTTCAACAGCTGGGATCAGGCTGGTCGTCTGGATCAAGGCGTTGTGGGCGATCTTGCAGGCACAGGCGCGCTGTTCGGCGTTCCTTTCGCAGCCACTAACCGGGTTGGCCTTGGCCGCACCTTCTCAGCATCGGTCAGCTATAAATTCTGATGAAAGGTATTCCTTCCTTCGGGTCGCACTGATTAAAGGGGATCTGGCGGGTCGGAAGCAATGGCTTCCGGCTCGTCTTTTTTTGACTATGGTCGAACCAAGAGCATGCAGGAGTGAGTAGTGGACCACAGTGACAGGCGCATTCGCAGGATCGTTATCGTTGGCGGCGGATCGTCGGGGTGGATGACGGCGGCGGCCCTTTCCAACGCGCTTACCCACGGCTGCGACATCACGCTCATCGAATCTGAAGAGATTGGCACGGTTGGCGTGGGCGAAGCCACAATACCGCCGGTCCGCACCTTTAACGGGATGCTGGGCATTGCCGAGAGCGATTTTGTAAAGGCCACGCAAGGATCGTTCAAACTTGGCATCGAATTTGTCGATTGGGCCAAGCTGGGCCACCGCTATTTCCACCCGTTTGGCCCGCACGGTAAGGCCTTTGATATCGTTAATCTCCACCATTACTGGCTCCGCGCCCGGGCAGAGGGCGATACATCGAATTTTGATGATCACTCGATGGCATGGGCCATGGCAAAGTCCGGCAAGTTCAACCATCCGGGCCAAGATCCGCGGAGTGTTCTGTCGACATTCGACTATGCCTATCATTTCGACGCCGGACTCTACGCGCGGTTCTTGCGCACCTATTCCGAGGCACGCGGCGTCACTCGGGTGGAGGGCAAAATCGCGACAGTCGCGCAGAATGGCGAAACCGGCTTCGTCGAAAGTGTAGCGCTGGAGGATGGCCGCAGCTTTGCCGCAGACTTGTTTATCGATTGCTCCGGCTTTCGCGGGCTGTTGATCGAAGGCACGCTGAAATCTGGTTATCAGGATTGGAGCCATTGGCTGCCCTGTGACCGCGCGGTCGCAGTGCCCTGCGCCTCCACGCCAGATTTCACCCCCTACACGCGCTCGACAGCGCGCAAGGCCGGGTGGCAGTGGCGCATCCCCCTGCAACACCGCACAGGCAACGGCTATGTCTATTGCAGCAAATATCTGGATGATCAGACCGCTGCTGATACGCTGATGGCCAATCTGGATGGCAAGCCGCTGGCCGATCCGCGTCCGCTGCGGTTCGTCACGGGACGGCGCAACGAGTTCTGGTCAAAGAATGTCATAGCGATTGGCCTGTCGAGTGGATTTATGGAACCGCTGGAGTCGACTAGCCTCCATTTGATTCAGGCCGGGATTTCAAAGTTGCTGGCGCTTTTCCCAGACCGAGATTTTGATCCGCTGATCGTGGAAGAATATAACCGGATTTCGATCACGGAATATGAACGCATCCGGGATTTTCTGGTGCTCCATTATAAACTGACCACCCGCGACGATAGCGATCTGTGGCGAACCTGTGCGGCGATGGACATCCCAGACACCCTGCAATTCAAGATCGATCATTTCAAACGCTATGGCCGGGTTATCGCGCGGGATATGGACCTGTTCGGTACGCCAAGCTGGCTCGCGGTCCATATTGGCCAGTTCAACATTCCTGACCGGACGGACCCCATAGCCGATTTCCGCCAAGTCGATGGCCGCGAATGGCTAACCAAGTTGCGCGCGGCGATGTCATCAGAAGCTGCGCGACAGCCCACGCATCAGCAATTTATCGATCAGCACTGTAAAGCAGGGGCAGCCTGATCCTTTCGACAGGACTGATCAGGTGTTTGAAAGCCTCGCACACGGTCCGCCTACCACGCTCGGATCGGACTGTTCCTCAGATCGTGTATGCTCAGAGTGGCCAAGCCAGCTTTCTTGCGCGCCTTATCCCAACTACCAAAGAAGCTGTTATAGGGTTTTTTGGTGATCGGATTGGCGATCATATGGGGGCAGCCTTCCCAACGCGGCAATTGGTTCATCAAATCGACGGCAGCCGTTGACAGCTTTACTTCAGTGGGCCGGCCCTTATCTTCAGACGCTATGGTCCATGTGCGGCCCCAGAGATCGACATCGTCCCACTGCGCAGAGAGCAGATCCTGCAATCTGGCTCCTGTGAGCACCACCAAGCCAATGATATATTTGAGAGAGGAGTTGTGACTGACCTCAACCGCCGCTCTTAGGCGCGCCAGTTCGGCGTTGCTGATAGAGCGGTGCGATGCGCCGCCAGTGCCATTTCCGGTTTTATACGGAGAATTGGAGATGAGACCGCCAGAATCGGGCTGACTAGACGGGAACTTGAGCCCGAAACTGGTGGTCAGCTTTTCAACTGAACCGCTGCTGGCCTGATTAAGTGCGCGCGATTCTCCGAGATAATCAGAAGTCGCCAACCCCATTTTAGAAAGCAAATAGGGGGACACACGCTGACTGGTGGAAAGTCCGCCTGCGCCGTCATCAACTAGCGGCTCTCCAAACTCGATCCCAAGCCGTTGATCGCCAACGCGCCGCACAATTGCCGCCACAAGCTGGCATTCGCCGAAATCAACGATGAGCTGAGCACCCAATGATAAGCCGGAAAGCCCTTCCAATAGTGCACCGGATTCCGACAAATTGCGCACGAGGGCCGAATAATATTGGCCGCCGTAGATCGCACCGACTTTGCGGTACATGGACTTGCGCGTGCTGCGCTGCTTGGCCGGGCCAGAGGCCTCAATGCACCATTCGCCTGTTTCCAGCCCCTGCGAAAGCTCATCACTGCTGATAGCTTTGCTGTAGACATAGCCCTGAATATGGCTGACGCCCAAACTGCAAATTAAATCCAACTGGTCGAGCGTTTCAACGCCTTCTGCTGTGGTTTCCATCGACAGCGCGTCGGCAAGCGCAACGATGGCGGAAATAATCGCCCGATTGCGAGAGGCAGGGAGCGTGGCTTCACGAACGAAGCTCTGATCGATTTTAATTTTGTCAAAAGGGGCCGTCTTCAAATAGCCCAGTGAGGAATAGCCTGTGCCGAAATCATCAAGCGCCAAGCGCACGCCAATGGTTTTGAGCGTCGCGAACATCGCATCCGTCTCAGCCGATTCGCCAAGGAAAATACCTTCGGTCAATTCAATCTCAAGGCGACTGGCAGGCAGGCCGGAACTGGCAAGTGCCGACACGACAATCTGCGGCAAAGCCTCATTGGCAAATTGCAGGGGGGAAACGTTGACCGCCACCCTGATCTGTGCAGGCCAGCCTGCGGCATCTTCACAGGCTTTGCGAATGATCCATTCCCCCAACTGATCAATCATATTCGCTTCTTCAGCAATGGGAATGAAGAGCGCGGGAGAGATGAAGCCGCGCACGGGATGTTGCCAGCGGATCAGCGCCTCGACGCCAGTCACGCAGCTTGTTTTGGTGCTGACGAGCGGTTGATAGAAAAGCGAAAGTTGCCCCTTTGCCAGCGCATCGCGCAGATCCTCCTCCAACCCGCGTCGCTCTTCAACGGATTTAAGGAGCTCGGAGGAGAAGAATTTGTGGCAACCGCGACCATAGTCTTTGGCCGCATAAAGCGCCAAATCAGCGTTGCGCACCAAATCCTCACCGGTGCGGCCATCAATAGGACTAACGGCCATCCCAATTGACGCCCCAATGCTGCAGCGGCTGCCGTCAATCGAATAAGGCTGCGACAGACTGGTGATGATATCATCAGCAAGCCCAGCCAACATATCCCGATCATCACACTGTGGCATGATGATCTGAAATTCATCGCCGCCCAGCCGGAATACCTTCTCCCGATCTCCCACAAGTCTCAACAGACGTTCCGAGACTTGTCTCAACAGCGCGTCACCCGCCGGATGGCCCAGCGAGTCATTGACTTGTTTGAACCGGTCCAGATCAATCAGCAGCACGGCACAAGACCGGCCCAGCAGGTCAATTCCCGCCATGGCAGTCTCAAGATATTTGGACATGCTGAGCCGGTTGGGCAGTCCTGTGAGGGGATCATACATCGCCAGTTCTGACGCCTGTTCAGATGAGGCTAGTTGCTCTGTAATATCCACGCCGTACCCGCGGTAACCGACAAAGCTGCCGTCGCCACTGAACTGGGCGCTGCCCGATAGTTCCCACCAGCGACCATCGGTTGAGCGCACCGTGCGCACAGTCAGTTTTTCAAAATTGGAATGGCGGCACAGGATGAAGGGCAATCGTTCCCGCGCAGCACTTGCCCCGTCTGCCCGCACAAAAAGTTCGGCAAATTCCAACCCGATGAGCTGGTCCGGTTCCTCACTTATCAACCTTGAAATGCTGTCCGACAAATAGGTCAGGCGGCCATCATGATCCGTGGACCAGAACCAACCCTTATAGGATTCTTCAAAATTCTTGAGGAGCAAAAGCGCCTGAGACGACGTGCTTTTTGGCGCAGCAACGGCTTCAGTTTCAGAGCCACCTGAAAAAAGACTGAAAATTGCGTTCCTCGCCATCGGTTCCCTGCGCCTGCATAAAATTTCTTCGCGAGTGAACCGGTTGAGAGACTGACTCCTCTACGGTGGCCCGCTGCTGACGCGGGTCTAACAAATTGTGATTGCGGAAGCGTAAACGACAGAAAGGATTTTTGAGGCGTGGAAGCTCCTAACGCAAATCGCCACAAGCCTTTTGAATCCGGATGCAGGCCTCAGTCAGCAGCGCTTCTGACGTTGCGTAGGAAATTCGAAATCCAGGGGACAAGCCGAACGCTGCGCCAGGAACGGCCGCGACTTGCGCGGTATCGAGGAAGTAGTCGATCAGATCGGAATCCGTCTCTATGAATTTCCCGTCCGGCGTCACCTTGCCCATGCAGCCGCTGGCGTCGGGATAAACGTAGAATGCGCCTTCCGGGGTGGGGCATTTAATGCCCTTGGCTTGGTTGAGCATCGACACGACCAAATCGCGACGGCCGCGGAAGGCTTCGTTGCGGGCCAGCAGGAAGCTTTGATCGCCGTTCAGCGCTGCCGTTGCCGCGGCCTGCGCGATGGAGCAGGGGTTGGATGTGGACTGGGATTGCAGTTTCGCCATCGCCTTGATCAGCCACTGCGGCCCACCGGCATAGCCAATGCGCCAACCTGTCATGGAATAAGCCTTTGAACAGCCATTCACCGTCAAGGTGCGGTCATAGAGTTCCGGGCAGACCTGAAGGATCGTCGCGAAAGGCTCATCAGCATACCAGATATGTTCATACATATCGTCAGTCATGACCATGACCTGCGGGTGCTTGATCAGAACATCGGCCAACGCCTTCAGCTCTGCCGCAGAATAAGCGGCACCGGACGGGTTGGACGGGGAATTGAGGATGAGCCATCGGGTGCGCGGCGTGATCGCGGCCTCCAGTTGCTCAGGCGTGATCTTATAGCCTTGTGCCGCCGGCCCCTCCACAAACACAGGAGTGCCGCCGGCAAAGGCGACGATATCAGGATAGCTGACCCAATAAGGCGCTGGAATAATCACTTCATCGCCTGCATCAATTGTGGCGACGAGCGCGTTGAACAATGTCTGCTTCCCACCGACATTCACCGTGATTTGAGCAGGGGTATAATCAATGCCATTATCCCGTTTGAACTTGGCAACTATCGCGGCCTTCAATTCGGGCGTGCCATCGACATTGGTATATTTGGTCTTGCCAGACCGGATCGCTTCAATCGCGGCGTCCTTGATAAAGTCTGGCGTGTCAAAGTCGGGTTCCCCTGCGGACAGTCCAATCACGTCAACGCCCTTTGCCTTGAGTTCCAGCACCCGGCTGGTCATGGCAAGCGTGGCAGAGGGCTGGATCCGGTCCAGCGCGGCAGAGGTGGTTCGCATGGGAAGCGCGTCCTTCAGGCTTGGGGAGAAAGGGAACGGGATGCCTATAGAAAGCAAGACCGCCCGGATCAACCTTGTGCGGCGGTCAATGCAGGGGCAAAAGGCAGTGGCATGGCCGCTCCCCCTGAAATCTTTGCCGTCACGGCCCTGCTCTGGCGCTGGAAATCGGCGACGGCCCCGGCGTCCTGGTATTTCATCACGATTGACCCCGGCACCGCCATGGCGATCCGCGCCGAAGCCTTTGACCGGATGGGTCGGTGGAAATCGGTGAAGGTGACTGCGGTGATCGGCGAGACGCGGTGGCAAACGTCCCTATTCCCACATAAAGAAAGCGGTGGGTTTCTGTTGCCTATTAAAGCAACGGTCCGCAAAGCCGAAGGGATCAGCGAAGGCGACGAAGTGACGGTATCGTTGGAAATTTAGGGCCGGTGGAGGACCAACCCTCCACCGCGCCGGAAATTGATCGCCTTAAGCGATTGCAGCCACAGGCTTACGGCGGCGCATCGCGCCACCAACCAGGCCAAAGCCGAGGATCAACATCATCCATGTCGCAGGCTCTGGCACAGCGGCGATGGAGACATTGTCAAGCGCAGGGCCGTAAAATCCAGCAGCTGTCGCAGCATCAGATGAAAAGCTGAGCGTTGTGCTCGCGCCTGTTGCGCCGAAAATAAAGGACCGTTGTTCCCAACCCATGTTGGCAGCAGTCGATGTTGAATTGTTAAAAGTGAACTGTGAATTGCTGCCATTCCAGCCGACAAAGCCAGTGCGCGGGTTGACGCCGTTGTCAGGGTTACGAGCAATCCAGAAGGACACTTGATACGCCTGACCCGCAACAGTCGAAAGAATCTGTGAAATCGTTCCAATGCCATTACCGGCCAGATCAATGCTGCGCGCTCCATTTTGTGCCGTCCAGTAAGACCCGATATAGTCCACTGAATTGCCGCTGACCGTCCAGCCGCTAATGTCGGTGCCGCCTGCGCCAACTGTTGTGAAGCTGCCGGGATTGGTGCCCGTTTCAAAGCTACCATTCACGATGGTCGCGGCATTAGCCGAAAAAGTCAGTGCAAGAGACGCAGCAAGTGCTGTGAGAGAGAAGCGCATAATATTATCCCTGTTGAAAAGTCGAATCACAGCAACGCTAACTATTTGTTAATGATTTTGTTTCTGGCTGACGAGTCGTTTTTTGCGTTCGAGTCTCACTGTGATACATTTTTGCCCCATCCGCCGTTGCCCCAATCCAAAGTTGACACTTGGTTGACACCTGAACCGCCTGCGTAACCCCGCGCTAACTCGGCGGCGCGCGGCGGCCATGTGTCGAAAGTGAATGGAACATTAGATGAACATAGCGATTATGTCAAGCGGTTAATGCTCGCCCGAACCGAGCCGCGCTTTAAGCGAGCAGTGGCACCGATGCCGCCTTTCGCCTGCGCAGTGATGCGCCGATGAAGCCAAATCCTAGGATCATCATCGCCCAAGTTGCAGGCTCAGGCACGGCGGCGATCGACAGGCTGATATTGTCCAGAAGCGCGCCCTGATTATCGCCACCAACAGATTGATCACCAAAAATCAGACGAAAAGCACCGCTATTCGAGGCTTGAAAGCCGATATTATAGGTGGTCCATGGCGAAGCGCTGGGCGTGAGGCAATTGGACCCTGTACCAGTCGTGCCCAATCGGGTGCTAAAAGCACCTCCAGAAAAGGCACCACACGGGCTAGAGCCTGAGAAACTCGAACCATTGATGGTCGGCGCGTTGCCGTAAAAGGCGTTGTTTTCATTGTAGAATCCGCCGAACCACTGATCATCAGCCGCGCCGCGCTGATTTCCCGAAATCTGGAATGAAAGATTCACGATATCGCCGACATTATAGGTGAACAGCGCCTTTGACAAAAGAAGCCCCGCATTGCTGGTCGATCCGTCCAGATCGACGCATTTGCCGCTGCCCCCCGCACAGGTGATGCCAAATTCTCCGGAAACAACCGTGTCGACAGTGCCTTGGCTTGGCGGCGCAAACCAATTGATGAAGGATGTATCGTTGAGCGTCGATAGCGGCGGCGGCGTCGCGCTATTGGGTTCTGTGTCGAACGTATCAGTGAATGAAGTCGCCGCAAATCCTGATGTAGAAAACAGAAACGCGGCTGCGCCAAAAATTGTTGCGTAACGCATGGTTAGGCCCCCCAAATAAATGCTGCCCGGCGTGCCGGGCCAAATGATTATTCGCGACCTAATATGTTGTTAAACATAAGCTCCCGCTCACCGAGTCGTGTCAAGATCATTTAATCGGGATTGACGATAAATGTCCCATTACGGGATTACGGCATATTATTGGGTGGCGTCAGTATAACCGGCGGGAGTGAGGCGGGTCAACAGTTAGGGGATACTGCACCTTTCGCGGTAATTCCCGCCTTTCGTCTGCGCAGTGAGGCGCCGATGAGGCCAAAGCCTAGGATCATCATCGCCCAAGTTGCAGGCTCTGGCACGGCGGCGATCGACAGGCTGATATTGTCGAGCAAAGGCCCCTGATTGTCATCTGCCCCGGGCTGCCGCCGATCTTGGCCGAACACGGGGCGGAGTGTGCCGCCAGAATTTGGGATGATGCTGATGACATAGCGCTGAAACGGGCTATTTCCGGCCACGGGCGCAAATGTACCAATATAGTTTGGAACTGCGGTTTGGAGCAGCTGCCCCGGCGCGAAAGCGCCGCTTTGGCTGTTAAAGGAAAAAGTGGTACGCGGTCCGCCGAATAAAAAACCGGTGAAAAATCCGTCGACAGAACGGTTGCGTTGGTTGCCGCTCAGATCAAACGATAGCGTGATTAGCTGGCCCGCGCTGAACGCAAAGCTGTTAAGGCTGAACAAGGTTCCGGACGCCGACGTAGACCCATCAAGGTCCACGCAGGAGCCACTGCCGCCCGCACATGTAATGCCATAAGGGTTCGGTGTGCCAACGACATCTACTGAGCCCCCGCTTGTGCCTGGATTGCCCACTGTGGTGACGCCCCAGTTTGCAAAGCCGCTGTAGTTCAGCGCAGTGTTTCCGCCATTCTCACCATTGAAATCGTCACTCAATACAATCGCTGAATAGGCTGATGTGGAAAACAGAAGCGCGGCTGCGCCAAAAATTGTTGCGTAACGCATGGTTAGGCCCCCCAAATAAATGCTGCCCGGCGTGCCGGGCCAAATGATTATTCGCGACCTAATATTTTGGTAATCATAAGCTCCCGCTCACCGAGTCGTGTCAAGATCATTTGAAGGGGTATTGGCAATAAATGTCCCAATATGGGATTGGTGCAATTCACGTCGGGCGGCGATGGGTTCAGGCGTAGAGACCGCGCCGCGTGACGGAAAAACGCCGGATTCCTCAACAAGTGGAGTGTGTTTTGGGGTGTTTCCCTACACCCGGACCGACGCGGCCCGCACGTCGTAAGTCAGAATATTCACGGCCAATCGCGGTGCGAAAGGATTTCTAAGACGTACCGTATATATGGGGAATTTGACCCGATTTTCAACAACCCCTTCGTGCCTTTGTGGCTTTGTGCGACCAAATACGCAGATGTCAAAGCGGCTGATGTTGAAGAATTGATGTCGCACGAAGCCACAAAGGCACAAAGGCGCGCGCGTTTAAGTTATTTCCGCATGCCCAAACCGTCGTCATTCCCACCCGGGATCTAGCACGACTGCGAAGGGTCAAGTGCGCTATGTCCCAAACCGCTAGACACTCAACACCGCTTTGCTAAATCCGCCAAGCGGCGGCAGCCCAACGGCTGCAAACACGCCGCAGAGAAGGAGGTGATCTTTATCACAACATCAACTGCATTATTGATTGTCGCTGTCGTTTCGGCGGCAATGGCCTTTGCCACTCTTGTTCTCAAGATTGTCGAGGTCTCACGTAGAAAGTGACAACGGAAGGGGGTTGGGCTGGTACCCAGCCTCCGACTGGCCGAGCTGCCGGTAAAGACCAGCCCCAATATGATTGAAGGCGCGCCACTGGTATGGCGCGCCTCCGTATCTTTTCGGTGATCTTATCAATCACATCAACTGCATAGTGTGGTTAAAAGCCTAAGCCGATTTTGTCAAGATTTGGTTTCGCCTTCGCGTCTCCGCGTGAACCATACTCCACTTATGCTGTCAGAACCTATGCAATTTCGTGCATTTGGTAAACTGGCACCGAAATTTCCAACCCATCCCTTCGCACCTTCGCGCCTTCGCGTGAAACAAGCTGGCGGGCCATGCTGCTCCGGGCGCAAGAAAGAGGGACTCACGCGAAGGCGCGAAGGAGGGAATTTGTGGGCGGGCGCTGGCATCCCCAAACGCCCCGTCATTCACGCAAACATGGGAATCCCGCTTTGGGTCGGACACAAGAGTGATCGGGAGGGGTAGGCTCAGATGCTGATTCGTGATGTGTCCCCAGAACTCCGGGGCGGTGAAACGTTGCGAGAGTACGTCGCATTTAGGCGCTATCGCACCGGTCATCGCCGCTGTGTGATCCGCGCTGAGAAATCCCGCGTCACACTATTCTCGTTAACCCGCTCACGCTGAGCCTGACGAAGCGTCTTTGCCGATAGAGCTGAACGTCAGCCGGGCTTCGTCGAGCTCAGCCTGAGCGGGTGGGCGGGGGTAAGGTGCGTTTTATAATCAATATAGTGTCCCCGGAACTCCGTATTGACATCGCTCTCATGGTCTACCCAGTCTGTAGTTGAAATCCATAATTTCAGGGTCAGGATAAACGTACCGGTCCCCGTATTTTATTGCCTTAAATTCCCACAGCAAATCAACTTTGATGTGTTGCAATAGTTCCCTCGTTTGAAACTCGTCAGCTAATCGAAGGCTCATCGCAATACCAAGACGCTGTGTAGGATCCCCCGTGACTTCGTCATCTATTTTCGATTTCAGTGAGTTGAATTCATCTTCATTCATTTCGTAAGCCCCTTTGAGATCAAGTATGATCAAGAATTGGAGTTCTGCAGGCACGCGGATTCTGGTGGCATAATACTTAACTCCACACGCCATTTTTTCTAGACTGACACGGGAGTAAATCCCGCGTCGTCGGACGCGGCTTTGGGCCGCGCCGGCCTGGCGGGGCTAATTCGGCTGGCGATAGCTTGCGCTATCGCATCGCCCGCCCTGCCTAATAAACCCGCGCCTTCGGCTTAATATATTCCGCCTCGTCCGTCAGCGTATAGTCGTGCACCGCGCGGGTGCCGAGCTTTACGGTGCCTCCGCTGCCGCCCCAGCCTTCGAAGGTGCTGATCGTGTGCTTCATCCAGTTGGCGTCATCGCGGTCGGGGAAGTCTTCATGCGCATGCGCGCCGCGGCTTTCCTTGCGGTTGGCGGCACTTTCGATGGTGCACACGGCCTGGCCGATCATATTGTCGAGTTCCAGCGTCTCGATCAGGTCTGTGTTCCAGATCATGCTGCGATCCGTAACGCTCACGTCTTCGATGGATTTGTTGACCTGTTGCATTACCGTGATGCCTTCGGCCAGCAGTGCTGTATCGCGGAACACGGCGGCATGTTTTTGCATGGTGCGCTGCATGTTCAGGCGGATGTCGGCAGTACGCGATCCGCCCTTTGCGTGGCGGAACTTGTCGACCCGCGCCAGCGCCATATCTGACGAATCCCCTGGCAGCGCCTTATGCGATGCGCCGGGTTTCAGATTATCCTTCAAATGCAGACCCGTTGCGCGGCCAAAGACGACCAGATCGATCAGCGAGTTGGAGCCGAGCCGGTTCGCGCCGTGGACGGACACGCAGGCTGCTTCACCAACGGCATAAAGGCCCGGAACAATGGCATCATCATCCTTGCCCTTTTTGGTGACGACCTGACCGTGGTAATTGCAGGGAATCCCGCCCATATTATAGTGGACAGTTGGCGTCACGGGCAAAGGCTGCCGCGTCAGATCAACGCCTGCGAAAATCTTGCCGCTTTCGGTGATACCGGGAAGCCGTTCGGCCAGCACCTTGGGATCGATATGATCAAGGTGAAGGTAAATGTGATCCTTATTCTCACCCACGCCGCGCCCGTCCCGCATTTCGAGCGCCATGGAGCGGCTGACCACATCGCGCGACGCCAGGTCCTTCGCGGACGGCGCATAGCGCTCCATGAAGCGTTCGCCTTCGCTATTGGTCAGGTATCCCCCTTCGCCGCGTGCGCCTTCGGTGATCAGCACGCCCGCACCGTAAATGCCAGTCGGGTGAAACTGGACGAACTCCATATCTTGCAAGGGGAGCCCTGCGCGCAGCACCATGCCGCCGCCGTCACCCGTGCAGGTGTGGGCTGATGTTGCAGAGAAATAGGCCCGGCCGTATCCGCCTGTGGCGAGCACAACCGCGTGGCTGCGGAAGCGGTGGATGGTGCCATCCTCCATACACAGCGCGATCACGCCCCGGCATTCGCCATTTTCCATGATGAGATCGAGCGCGAAATATTCGATGAAAAAGTCCGCGTCATATTTCAGGCTTTGCTGATAGAGCGCGTGGAGCATCGCGTGGCCGGTGCGGTCTGCCGCCGCGCATGTCCGCTGTACAGGTGGGCCTGCGCCCATATTCTGCATATGGCCGCCAAAGGGGCGCTGATAAATGGTGCCGTCTGTGTTGCGGCTAAACGGTACGCCTGCATGTTCGAGTTCGATGACGGCGGCTGGGGCCTCACGCACCATATATTCAATTGCGTCCTGATCGCCCAGCCAGTCGCTGCCTTTGACAGTGTCATACATATGCCAGGTCCAGTGATCGGGGCTGTTATTGCCAAGGCTGGCCGCGATGCCGCCTTGCGCCGCGACAGTGTGGCTGCGCGTCGGGAAGACTTTAGTGATGCATGCGGTTTTCAGCCCAGCCTCAGCTGCGCCCATCGTGGCGCGAAGGCCGGAGCCGCCCGCGCCGACAACCACTGTGTCGTACGTATGATCAATGATTTTGTAGGCGTCGTATGACATTATTCAGGCGTCCCTGCGAAAGCGATTTTGAAAATGGAAAAGAGCGCAAAGGCCCCCATGCCAAAGGTCCAGGCGTGGAGCAGGCCCAGCGTCAGGATGCGCATGCCGCCATGGACATAATCCTCAATCACCACTTGAAGCCCCAGCCGAAAATGCCAGAAGACATTCACGACCAGCAGCGCCATCGGCACCGCTGCCCAAGGCGATGATAGCCAAGCAATGGTGCTGTCATAGCCCAGCGACGGGAGCCGCAGCAGGGAGAAAATGAACCAGAGCATGAGCAGGATATTGCCCACCGCTGTCACACGCTGCTGCCACCAATGATGCGATCCGCTTTTCGCTGATCCGAGACCGCGAACGCGGCCAATGCCTGTTCCACTGCCCATCAGAGAATCTTCCACGCTATAAAGAGCCACATGGCTACGGTGAGGATGATCGGCGCGACGATGGCACCCCATGCCCAAAGACGGTTGGTGGTGAGTTCAAAGCCCGCGCCTGCATCCATCACAAAATGCCGCAGCCCAGCGCAAAGGTGGAGGAAGAAGGCAAAGCTGAGGCCGACGGCAACGACATAACCCATCCAGCCTTGGGCATAGCCCATGACCAGTTCATAGGCTTCCTTGCCGCTGCCCAGCGCAATCAGCCACGCCGTGAAAAACAGCGTGCCGACAGTGGCGAGGCCCACGCCCATGACGCGGTTAAGGATTGAGACCGTCATGTGCGGCCCCCATTTCCAGATGGTGAGATGCGGCGATAACGGCCGCGCGGTATTTCGCGCCATATTTGGCCCCCAAATTGAGTGACTTTATGAACCGCGACCTTTAGCGCAAAGACTCGCCTCTGCAACCTAGCAAGAGGGGCCTTGTCTACGGCATATGGTTTAGGCCGGGATTTTTGGTTGGTCTAGGGGGGAAGATGAAATGGCAGAAAGCTGGAAACTCACGCTCCCCTGCACACGGGCTGAGGCAGAAATGCTCAACGGCGAAGTGCCTGAACTGGCGGCTATGGAACCAGCGCCTGTCATCACCACTGAGGAACCCGACGAAAGCCGCCCGGACATCTGGGCCGCATATGCCTATTTTGAAGGCAAGCCAAGTAAAGCCGACATCGCGCTGATCCGGTCCCTCATCCCCAGCGCCGCAACTGCCAAACCCGTGCTAGAACGGCTGCCTGATGAGGATTGGGTAACGATCAGCCAGCAGGGAATCGAACCCGTCCATGCCGGGCGATTCTATGTTCATACGTCTACAAATGCAGGTGCAATTCCGGCCGGCAGCGTGCCGTTCCTCATTGAGGCTAGCCAAGCCTTTGGCACCGGCGGCCACGCGACGACGGAGGGCTGCTTGTGGGTGCTGGACGGCCTAAAGCGCAGGGGAAAGCGGTTTGACCATATTGTTGATATTGGCACCGGCACGGGCCTGCTGGCCTTTGCCGCGCGCACGCTTTGGCACCGCGCGTTTCTGACCGCGTCTGATATTGATCCGGTAAGCGTGGACGTGACAGCAGAGAATGCAGCGGCAAATGGCATTGTGATTGGCGGACACGCGGGCGAAGTTGCGCTTTGTGCTGCGTCCGGCACGGATCATCCGCTTATTCATGGCCGCGCACCTTATGATTTGGTGATTGCCAATATCCTTGCCGGGCCGCTGATCGAACTTGCCCCCAGCTTTGCCGAAATCATCGCAGGCGGTGGCACACTAATCCTTGCGGGCTTGCTTGATCACCAGACCGGAACCGTCGCCAGTGCTTATCGCCGATACGGCTTTCGCCTGTCTGCCAAACGAGAGAATGGCGATTGGCCTTGCCTCACTCTGACAAAACGAGCCAGCTATTCATGGAAACGCCCGATCCGCGCCACTGGGCGGACGAACCAAGCGCCGGGAGATTTTGGGACATGGTGATTGCTGCGCACGGACGAAACCAACTGGTCGTCCTGTTCATTTTTTAAGTCGCGAATAATCCTGCGTGCCGCGCGTCACGACACTGTCCTCGGCAAGGATCTCTGCACAGCCCACATCATGCAGACCCTCCAACATGTCATAGAGCGGAGCGAAATCAGTCTCCACCGTCACTTTCAAAAGCGCATCAAGGCTGGGAATAACAAAATAACTCTGCTGAAAATCGTCAATTTGATAGCGCGTTCGCATCAGGCGCTTTAAGTCAAAGCGAAACCGGTTGGGGCTGTCACTTTCGAGGGCGAATAGGGTTTCGCTGTAACTGGAAACAAGGCCTGCGCCGTAAATGCGGAGCGCTCCGGCCTCTTCTATCAGGCCGAATTCGACCGTGTACCAATAGAGCCGCGCCAGTTTATGCAGCGCGCCATAGGTCAGGCTGCGCAGCCCGCCCTGACCATAAGCCACCATATAATCCGCGAATATCGGATCGGCTAGCATTGGCACATGGCCAAAAACGTCGTGAAATATGTCTGGTTCTTGCAGATAATCCAACTGATCGGGCCGCCGGATAAAATTGCCTGCGGGAAAACGGCGATTGGCGAGATGCGTGAAAAAGACTTCATCAGGCACCAATCCTGGCACAGCCACAACTTGCCACCCTGTCGCCGCCATCAACCCTGCGTTGAGTTCGCGGTAATCGGGAATGCCGGGGCGCGTGAGTTTCAGCACATCAATCCCACGCAAAAACGCATCCGCCGCGCGTCCGGGCAGCATATCAGATTGGCGCGCAAACAGCCGGTCCCACATCTGATGATCAGCAGCGGTAAAGGCATCCCAATCCTGCGGGATCGTCCAATCGGCGGATAGCGAAGGAGCAGTCATGGGGTCGCCTTAGATCAGCTTCTTCTTAATTGCACCTAAACCCGGCCTTTTCGTGGGGGTGGCAACGCTTTGTAAAGTTTTTCGACACTATAGCTTGTCGGCAAGTTTAACACTCCGGCGCGCGTTAGGGTCCCGATTGCCATGTTTCGCATGTTCAAACATTATATCCCCCATGCAGTGCTGGTTCTTGGTGTCCTTGATTTCATTCTGCTGATCTGCGCTGCGGAAGCTGCTTGGATCATCCGCGCCCACCAAATTAACATGTTTGTTGATCCCATAGTCAACCGCGTGATCCCGCTGTTCACTTTTGCCGCAGCCCTGCAAATGGCGATGGTGGCTGTCGGTGTTTACGGGATCGACTCCCTGCTCTCCCTCCGCTTTGCCGCTGCGCGTCTGCTGGTCGCAGTGTCATTTGGTGTCATTCTTCTGTCGATTGTCAATTTTATCCTGCCGGATTCTACATTGTGGCGATCCAATTCGCTTTACGCGATGGGGCTGAGCTTTGCAGCCTTGTTCCTGGCGCGATTGATCCTTGGCAATATGCTTGGCAGTGAAGGCTTTAAGCGACGCGTGTTAGTGCTGGGCGCTGGACCCCGGGCAGCGCGCATTCGCAAACTTGCCGATGGTCGCGGCGCGGGCTTCACTGTGGTTGGCCATGTTGCCATGAATGATTGCGAATCCGTAATCCCGACCGCCATCAACCGCAAACATATCGAAAATTTGCCAGCCCATGTGACGTTGCTGAATGCCAGTGAAGTGGTGCTGGCGCTGGAAGAACGGCGCAAGGCGCTGCCGCTGGATGATTTGATCCGCGTTAAAACCACGGGCGTCCACGTGAATGAACTGTCGAGCTTTCTAGAGCGGGAGACAGGGCGTGTTGATCTGGATACCGTCAATCCCAGCTGGCTGATCTTTTCAGACGGCTTCTCCTCTGGCCGCCGCCTGTCCTCCATTGCCAAACGCGCGTTTGACATTGTGGCAAGCCTTACTTTGCTGGTGCTTGCAGCCCCCGTCATCATGATCACTGCGGTGGCCATCAAGCTGGAAAGCAAAGGCCCAGCCTTTTACCGGCAAAACCGAGTGGGCCTGTTCACATTGCCTTTCAGCCTGATCAAACTGCGATCAATGCGGCAAGATGCCGAAGCCGCAGGCGCTGTCTGGGCGCAGGAGAATGACCCCCGCGTCACCCGCATTGGGCGGATCATCCGCAATCTGCGCATCGATGAATTGCCGCAGGTCTGGAATGTGCTGTGCGGCCATATGAGCTTTGTTGGCCCGCGCCCGGAGCGCCCCGAATTTGTGGCAGACCTTGAAACCAAGCTCAAATATTATGCCGAACGCCATATGGTAAAGCCAGGCATCACGGGCTGGGCCCAAATCAACTACCCTTATGGTGCCAGTTTGGAAGATGCGCGGCACAAGTTGGAATATGATCTTTACTATGCCAAAAATTACACCCCCTTCCTTGACGTTCTGATCCTGCTTCAGACGTTTCGCGTCGTGCTTTGGCCCGACGGAGCGCGGTGATGGAGGCGTTGACGCAGTGGAGTAATGCACTGGCAGGCGCGCTATTCGGGGCTGTGGCCCTGTGGCAGGCGCGGCGTAATGTCAGCGCACGCGGCACTGCGGCGTTGATTGCCGCGCTCATGGTCACTGCTGCCACGGCGCTGGTCGCAGCGTTAATTCCGCCTGATGCGGCTCTATCATCCCTGACGTCAGGTGATGTGGCGCTGAGCCAAGTGCGCCATCTGGCGTGGCTGGGCTTTCTCTATTTGCTCTGGCGCAGCAGCTCAAGCGAGGGGCGCTCGATAGCCGTTGGCACCCTCTACGGCGTTGTCGCGACACTTTTCATGATGCTGGCTGTCGCGCCAACACTCGGCGGGGGCGTGCTGGCCAGTGCAGGGCTGCAACAACCGTTTATTTTGGTCAGCGCGCTGCTTCATATATTGTCGATGATCGGCGGGCTGGTGCTGCTGCATAATCTCTATTCCTCAGGGTCAGCAGATGCGCGTGAAGCCCTGAGACTGCCTCTGCTCGGCATTGCAGCAATCTGGATTTACGATCTCAACCTTTACACCATTGCCTATCTGTCGCGCAGTTGGCCCGCTGAGCTGTTCGGGTTGCAAGGGGTGGCACTGGCGCTGGCCGCACCCTTATTTGCCTTGTCCGTATTTCAAAATCGGTCCTTCTCTTTCCAATTGTCTCGCTCTGCTGCCTTCCAATCCGTCAGCCTGTTCTCAATTGGCGGCTATTTGATCGCGATGGTGATGATCACTTATGCCCTGGACATGATTGGCGGAGAGGCTGCGCGCATGGCCCAGACCGGGTTTGTCTTTGCCGCGATGCTGGGGGCCTTGATGTTGGGCCCTTCAGCCAAGTTCAGGGCCTGGTTCCGGGTCAAAGTATCCAAGCACCTGTTTCAGCACCGCTATGATTATCGGTCAGAATGGCTGCGGTTCACCAATACCCTTGGCCGCCCGGATGACGAAGCCGCAGCACTGAATGTACGCGTAGTGCAGGCCGTGGCGGATATTTTGGAATCGTCGTCCGGACTGCTTTTGACGCCAGACACTCACGGTGCACTTTTGCCTCAGGCAAACTGGAACTGGTCGCTGCCTGACGCGCCACCGATTGCCGGCCCCGCTGCCCTCAGTCGCTACTTGACCGACACAGGCCGCGTGGTGGAATGCGATTCTGTCCGTGACGGGATCAGCGCAGGCCGCTTCGGCGAAGAATCTGATATCGTCCCTGAATGGATTTTGGCCGAGCCGCAGATTTGGGCGCTGGTGCCGCTTGTTCACTTCGACCGGCTGGCCGGTGTGGTTGTGCTCACGCGCCCCATTTTGAGCCGCACGCTTGATTGGGAGGATTTCGATCTGCTGCGCGTCGTGGGCCGTCAAGTCGCAAGCTATCTGGCCGAAGCCCGCAGCCAGGACCTGCTATCGGAGGCCCGCAGATTTGACGAATTCAACCGCCGCTTTGCCTTTATTATGCACGATATCAAGAATCTGGTCAGCCAGTTAAGCCTTGTCACCCGCAACGCCGAACGCCACGCCGATAATCCAGCCTTCCGGGCCGATATGATTGAAACGCTCAAAAGCTCGACCGCACGGATGAATGCCCTTCTTGCTCGGCTGTCCCAGCATAATAAAGGGAAACGAGAAGAACCCGTCAACATTCTGATTGCCGATTGCGCCCGCCGCGTGGCAGATAATAAGCGCGCTCAGCATCCGGTCTTGGTGACTGGAGACTTTGCGATGCACGGCGTGGCTGATCCTGCAAGGCTGGAACAGGCACTTGGCCATTTGGTGCAAAACGCCATTGACGCAACGGACAATGGGGAGCCAATCACAATAGCCCTGAGCAACAAAGGGGGGTTTGCGCAAATTGACGTCATTGACCTTGGCTCCGGCATGTCTGCCGCCTTTATCGACGCGCAATTGTTCAAGCCCTTCATGTCCACCAAAGAGGCAGGCTTTGGCATTGGCACTTATGAGGCGCGCTCTGACATTATTGAAATGGGCGGGCGTTTGCAGGTCAACAGCCGCGAAGGCGCTGGCACGACATTTTCGATCACGCTTCCGCTGACGACGGGGGCGATCCCTTCACTCTATCCTGCAAGGGAACTTGCCGCATGACGCAGATTGCCAAACCCAAATTGTTGATCATTGAGGATGACGAAGGGCTGCAGCGGCAATTGCGCTGGGCCTATGACGATTACGAAGTCATTGCGGCCACAGACCGTACCCAAGCAATTGAGCTTTTGCGCCTGCATGAGCCGGACGTCGCGACACTTGACCTTGGCCTGCCGCCAGACCCGGACGGCGTGACGGAAGGTTTTGCCACGCTTGAGACGCTCTTGTCACTCAAGCCCGAAATGAAAGTGATCGTCGCATCTGGCCACGGCGCCCGGGAAAGTGCGATGCGTGCAATTGCCGGCGGCGCTTATGATTTTTATCAAAAACCAGTTGATATTGACGAACTGGGCATGATCGTTCGCCGGGCATTCCACGTCCAGGCACTGGAGGCAGAGAATAGCCGCCTAGCCGCTGCGCCGCCAACCGATACATCAGTGCTGGGCGGCATGATCACAGCCGCGCCTGAAATGCTGAAAGTTACGCGTACCATCGAACGCGTCGCCAATGCTGACGTGTCAGTGATGCTGCTGGGGGCGAGCGGGACGGGCAAGGAATTGCTGGCGCGCGGTGTTCACCAATCCAGTGGGCGCGCCAAGGGACCGTTTGTTGCCATCAATTGCGCGGCCATCCCGGAAAATCTGCTGGAAGCTGAACTATTCGGTCATGAAAAGGGCGCGTTCACGGGCGCGATCAAGATGACCCAAGGCAAGATCGAAACCGCGCACGGCGGCACTTTATTTCTTGACGAAGTGGGCGACATTCCCTTGCCCTTGCAGGTCAAGCTGCTGCGCTTTTTGCAGGAACGGGTGATTGAACGGATCGGCGGACGCGCCACAATTGCCGTCGACACGCGGATTGTCTGTGCCACCCATCAGAATCTGGATGAGATGACAGCCCAAGGCCTATTCCGCGAAGATCTTTACTATCGCCTCGCTGAAATCGTGATCAAAATCCCGGCACTTGCTGAACGTCCCGGCGACGCTGTGTTGCTCGCCAAGCATTTCACAGCGCGCTTTGCCGCTGCCATGAACACAAGCGTCAAAGGGTTGGCCCCTGATGCGCTGACGGCGATTGATCGTTGGACA
The DNA here is from genome assembly GCA_031376385.1 of Sphingomonadales bacterium. GTDB lineage: Bacteria > Pseudomonadota > Alphaproteobacteria > Sphingomonadales > Sphingomonadaceae > Aquisediminimonas. Next base: position 241,885 of record JANMDQ010000023.1, on the reverse strand, counting down.
TGGCCGGGCAATGTGCGCGAATTGGAAAATCGCCTGAAACGCGCTGTCATCATGGCCGAAGGCAAGTTGGTAAGCGCCGCTGACCTTGATCTGCCAACGCCCGAGGGCGCCGGCGAAGGGGATGATATCATCAACTTAAAGGCAGTGCGCGAATTGGCGGACCGAGTGGCCATTCGCCGAGCAATTGCGCGCACTGAAGGGAATATCTCCAACGCTGCCAAGCTGCTCGGCATCAGCCGCCCGACGCTATATGACCTGTTGAAACAGCACGGATTACAGGCCGGGTGATGCGCGCCGCTATTGCCATTCTGTTGGCCCTTCTCTCAGTTCCAGCCCTTGCGGCGGACCGGGAGGAGGCTGAGGCTGCGCTGGTCGAAGGGGTGAACATCGCGCGTGCGGGCAATCCATCGGCGGGCCGGATCAAGTTGTTGAATGCGATCAAAGCAGACCCTGAATGGGCATTGCCTCACGCGGTCCAAGCAGCGATCATTTTGACGCAAGGCGATGGTTACGGCGCTGAAACCGCCATCAAGCGCGCTCTTGAACTGGGCATGAAACCGGCACGGGTCAATCATCTTCTCGCCCATGCCTTATTGTTGAAGGGCAATGCTCCAGCGGCTTTGGCCTTGGCACAGAGTCCCAACATCGAACCGCGCTTTCGGGGCTATGCTGCGCGGATAAGGGCGCGGTCCTTTACCGTTTTGGGCGATTTAGGGGCGGCGGGCCGCGACTATGATCTGGCGGTGCAACTCAACCCCAAATCTGCCGCCACTTGGGGCGATATCGGAAACTTTCGCTATGAAATCGGCAATGTGTCCGGCGCGATTGATGCTACGGCGCAATCCATCAAACTGAACCCCAAACGCGTTGAAACCCTGCGGATGATGGGGATGATGGTCCGCGGTCAATTCGGGCTGACAGCGGCCATCCCCTGGTTTCGCCAAGCGTTGGAGATTGCGCCAGGCAATTTGGACCTGATGCGCGAATTTGCAGCGACCTTAGGCGACGCCGGGCAGACGGTTGAAATGCTGGACGTCACGCGCACGATGTTGGAGGCAGACCCGAAGAACGCGCATGCCTTTTTCTATCAGGCCGTTCTGGCTGCGCGCGCGAAGAAATATGATCTGGCCCGCACCCTTCTATATCGGACGGAGGATAAGCTGAATGATGTTCCAGCGGTCCTTCTGCTTAAGGCCGCGATTGAATTGCAATTGGGCAGCCCTGATCTCGCGATTGCCAGCTTGGAAGATTTGGTTGCCCAGCAGCCCGGAAATTTGCGCGCGCAGCGTCTTCTTGGCGCGGCGCTCTGGGCGTCGGGTGACATGCCGGGGACTGCCGCAGCACTTCGCCGCAGTGCTGACCGGGCGGATGCAGACAGTTACACGCTCACGCGGATCGGCCGCGCCTTGGAAGCCAGTGGGGATATCGCCCCCGCAATGGATTATCTTGACCGGGTGGGCGACCCCGTGCGCGACTTTACGCCTGTGTTCGCAATGGCGGGCGACTTGGTCCGTCTCGCCAAGGCAGGAAACGGACCCTCCGACAATGCTGATATCGCCGTTCCGTTCATCAACAAGCTGATGCTGGACGGCCAGCTGGGCCCGGCGCTGGCCCAAGCGGACCGGTTGCGTGCCCGCAATCCCGGTGCACCTGCCGCCCATGTCCTTGTCGGTGACGTTCTGATGGCGCAGAACCGTGTCGCTGAGGCTGCTTCTGCTTACCGCAATGCTGCGTCAATTCGTTTCACTGAACCTGTCATGCTGCGCCTCTTCGACGCCCTGATCCGCAGTGGGGACAGAGTGGCAGCTCTGCGGGTGCTAGACCTCTTTGTCGCACAAAATCCGCGCAACGTGGCCGCGCTCAGTTTGGCTGGCGATCATTTTATGGGAACGAAGCAGTGGGATGAAGCCATCACCATATTCACCAGCTTGCATGACCGGTTGGGTGCGCATGAGGCCTCTGCCACAAGTGCGCTTGGCTGGGCTTGGTTCAACAAAGGTGATCAGGCCAAAGGAGTGGAATTTGCTGCCAAGGCCTATGCCATGGTCCCTACCAATCCCGCGTTTGCCGATACGTACGGCTGGATCCTTTTCAAATCAGGCGCCAATCCCAAAGGTGGAGTGGCGCTGATGACCAAGGCCGTGGCGATGGTGCCGGGCCATCCCGGCCTGCGCTATCATTTGGGGCAGGGCTTGATAGGCGTGGGACGCAAAGCAGACGCTAAAGCCCATCTTCAAGTGGCTGCGAATGCGCCGGGGTTTGAGGATGCCAAGGCGGCGGCAAAGTTGCTGGCAACGCTTTGACATTGCGGGGGCGCTTTGCCCCCGGCATAGCGTCCGCATGACCGACAACGCCCTTACCCGTATCGCCGACGCACTTGACCGGCTCGCTCCTGCTGCGGCAGCACCCGTCGCTGAAGGAGCTGCGGGCTATCACTGGAACGGCTTTTGCCTCTCCGCACTTGACCGTTTCAAGCCGCTGTCGATTGGCCTACTGACGGGCATCGACGGCCAGCGCGATGCCGTGATGACGAATGGACGCAGGCTGGCAAGCGGGCATGCCGCGCATGACATATTGCTATGGGGCGCGCGCGGCAGCGGCAAATCAGTTCTCGTCAAATCATCAGTGGCGGCACTGCAGGCCGAAGGGATGGCCATTAGTTTGGTCGAGGCCCCAGCCGACAAGATCGAAACTCTGCCAGCTTTATTCGGTGCAGTTGCGCACTGGCCGACGGCTGTCATAATATTTCTGGATGATCTGGCTTTCGAAGGCAGCGATGACGCTGCACGGCTGCTGCGTTCAGTTCTGGAAGGCGGAGCGACGGCGCGGCCCGCCCATGTGCGCCTGTATGTCACATCCAATCGGCGTCACATCGTCGCACGCTCAATGGCCGAACAGGATGACCCGATCAATGTCCGCGACGTCGTGGATGACCGCTTGGCTCTGGCTGATCGCTTTGGGCTGAGCCTTGGTTTTCACAAATGCTCTCAGGATGATTATCTGGAAATGGTCGCTCGCTATGCAGGGCATCTCGGCGTGGACTATGATCCCCAAGATGCCCTCACTTGGGCCACCCAGCGCGGCGCCAGATCAGGGCGCGTCGCGTGGCATTATGCAATAGAACTGGCGGGGCGGGCGGGAAAATCCCTTTAGAGCATCGAGCAATGAATCTGCACCACTGTCATGCTGAACTCGTTTCAGCATCCATGCCTCAATGTCGCTGCCAAAGTTGATAGATCCAGTCTTGCATGAAAATTGAGGCATGGACCCTGAAACCAGTTCAGGGTGACAGGCGTAATTCACATTTCGAGCAATCCGCTCTAAGTCTTATTGCGTTTGCAGCATTTCGCCGGTGATCGCGTAACCGCCGTTCAGCCAATCGACCACTTCGGCCGCCGCTGGGTGAGCCACAGCGCCGTATTTGGCGCCAAGCTTTTCAAGGCGCTCGCCTAACGTATTGAGGCCACTGTTCTGAAAGCTGAGCAGATCAGCCTGCAACATCCCTGCCAACTCTGCCCCCACGAGCGGCACGGCAACCTCCATAAAGGCCGCGCCGTAGCAATAATCATCGCCCAAAGCATAAGAGCGAGGCAAGGTTAGCGCAGGGATACAGCTCAGCAACGGCTGTGACGCGGGGTTGATTGCGTGGTGGCTTACCCATTCGCCCAAACCCGCTGGCCGCCCCGTGAAGGCGCGCAGGTGCAGATGATTGGACATGCGCGGGCCATCATTCACTGGATAATTATCCCACAGCGCCACTTTGCGCCCGACCTGCTGGGCGATATCACGGACGTGACCAACCGATATTTCGGGCGCACAAACCTCTTCACCAGTCCAGTAAATGGGAATAGCAGGATCAACCAACCGACCCAGCGTCGCGAGATAATCCTGCGGTCGCGTGCCGAACACGCGGTCCAGCACCGGGTCGTTAGAATAATAGCTGGGGCACATGAAGAAGCGCGTGGCGCGACTATGATCTGTTGCGAATGCCACAATTTCCGCCTGCCGATCGGCCAGATCCGGCAAATCGCCGCGCATATCATCGAACAATATGGCAAGGTCATCAAGGCCAATGGCATCAAGATGCGCAAGCTTTACCTTCAAGGCGGCCCGCGTTTCCGGCCCAAAATCAAGATGCGCGCCGTAGGGCGTAAGGCCAATGCCAAACCGCATCTCGGCAGCGCGACAATGGACGGAAAAGTTTGCAAGGCACTCCGCCTCCCCCTCATCATGCAAAGTCTGCCAGTCGCGGCGCAGCTTGGCGTCAATCTTGGGGGCATAATGGAAGAATGAATATCCGGCACCCGCCAGTGTCGTGACGACATGAGCGCGGTCGCCCCAAGACCAGCTGCGCCCGAAATAGCCTTCGATGACGCCCAGCCGGGGGCGCGGAGCAACTCGTTTCATGAGTGGCAACCTATGGCTCTCACCTCATTTGGCAAGGGACAATCAGGCAGCGACGCTTAAGTCACGCTCAATATCTGCGCGCAACTGGCCGTGGATGTCATCATCCAGGGTCAGGCGGTTGCGGCCCATGGCTTTGGACCCATAGAGCCGCTTGTCAGCCAGTTTGAACGCGGCCCCGACAGGATCCACAGCGTGATGAGGCGCGCCGCCAAGGCTGACGGTGAGGCTCAGTGCGAGACCGTTGGTGATGATTTCACTCTGCGCCACGCAATCGCGAATAGTTTCACCGACAAATTGTGCGGCCTTTTGATCAGCGCCGGGCAAGAAGACGCCAAATTCTTCGCCACCTAAACGCCCGGTGATCCCTGCGCCGCCAACGGCGATTTCTATCGTCTTGGCGAGCCTCATCAGCACAGCGTCGCCTGTATAATGGCCGTGCGCGTCGTTGATTTGCTTGAAATGATCGGCATCAATGATCAGCACATGACCGTCAATGTTAGAGGCTCGAATGCGGTCAATGAAACTCGCGCGATTGAGCAGCCCTGTGAGACCGTCGCGTTGCAGCAGTTCGAAAACGTCTTCAATCCGCTGGTCAATCCGCGCGGTCCAGACATGGTGGAGCTGAACGAGCAGCGCCCATAATCCTGCCAAGTAAAGTCCTGCGATGAGGGTGTAGAGCGCAATACTAGGCCCATCACGGCCAAGCGGTGCGGCCAGATAAAGCCCTTCAAAAACAACGAGGAAGCTGACGCCCAAGACCAGAACGGTTGAAAACCCGATCAGCACCCGTTCCCGAATGGGCACAGGCGTCATTGCCATTCGTGTCAATATGCGTTCCCGTGCCATTCCAACATCATGAGGACACTGCATGAAAACTTTAACGCACAAGGATGATGAATTTTTGTTTATGCATTGTAACACAGTGAAAATGGATACGACTTGATCGTCACCGGCACTGGGTTTATCGCTATGCGGCAAGATATAGCAGAGCGCCCTAACCAGTGGGACATTTCAAGTTGCAGATCACAAGACCTCTCATCCTTATGGCTGCTGCTGCTTTACCGGCCTGCGCCATCATCCCGGAGCCGCGCCGGGCCAGTGAAGGCAGCCCAGTGACTTTGTCCTCAGTCAGCCTGACTGAACCGCGCGACGCCGAACCAGCCTCTCTTTCAATCGCACGTCAGGCGGTGGTCTCTTCGCTCATAAGCAAAGGCTTGAAGGTTTCTGCAAAATCAGTGTTGGAAATGGAGGTCACTCTTTCAAGCCGGCCATCCACAATGGCCTTGCTCGCGAAATCAGGGGATCAGAAAGGTAACAGCTCCGTTACGGGCGCTGGCCGAGCTGCGCGTCTCGACCTTTGCAAGGATGTAATCATCCGCTTGAGCGTCTCTCTGGTCAATCTGAAGACCGGCAAGCAACTCTACCGCGCCCATGCCGAAGACCAGACCTGCCGGGCCCTGAGTGAGCCTTTGATCAAATCTTTGGCTGACGAAGCTATGGCAGGGTTGCGACTGAGTTATTAAAGCGAAGTGTGAATAGGCTTCCAGGCATCAGATCGGTATAAATCGCTTGCCCGCCGTGCCGGTCCATTGTCTTTTGTACAAAGGCGAGGCCTAGACCAGAACTGAGCGACACGCCTGTCGAAGCAGATCCGAACCGCGCGAAAATATTGGCTTTGCGATCTTCCGGCATTCCCGGGCCTTTGTCGGATACGGCGCAAAAGGCGGTGCCATCTTGGCCGACCGTGCAGGTGATTGACGTAAGTGGCGGGCTATATTTGACGGCATTGTCGATAAGATTTGTGATCGCGCGCATGATTGGCCACGGATCGGCAACCACCAAAATCTCGTCATCACCTACGGGGCGGATGATCGTGACATTTTTATCCTGCGCTTGGGAATAGCAGCGATCAATTGCTTCATTCATAAGTGCGCGGAGATCGACATCCTCAGGGTGTAATTCTACCATTGATAGGCGCGCAAGCTGCACAAAATCATCGGCAAGCTTCAGCGTCAGATGAGCGTGACCGGATATTTTGCTGAATATATCGGGGTTTGGCCCGTCCGCTTTGGCCTGATTGATCAAAGTGATAATCGACGCTTGGGGAGACCGCATATCGTGGGAGAGAAACTCCAGCATCTCTTCCCGCTCTTGCGCGGCCTCCCGCAATCGAGTCACGTCGGCAAGCCGCCAGATGGCGCCCGCTTCGCTTGGTGCGCCGCGATTAAGGCCCACTCGGTCGACCATGAGAACACGGCCATCGCTCAGTTCAATTTCGCCGTCCGTGTTCGGCGTGGTGGGCAAAAGAGACGCCAGAATATCCCGGTCATTGCGGCCAACAGCCTCTACTGGAAACAGGTTTTGCGCCGCATCATTGGCCAGGATCACTGTCCCCGTCCGGTCAAGCACGCATAGCGCATCAGGAGCAGCGGCAATCACACCGGCCATGAAGTCCTTCATCCCTTCAATTTGGCCGATCACGGATTTCATCTGCAAGGCAGACTGGGCCGTCGAATCAAGCCCCAATGCGCCTTTAACAGGCTGTTCTGCCGCGCCAGAGCGCGCGCGCATGCCACGTGTTTCGGTTTCGACAAAAGCACTGAGCGTCGCCAGCCGCCGCCAGCTCCACAGAGGATAGGCCATAGCGATACCAAGCAAAGCTGCTGCTGGTGGAAACCAAAGCGCACCAAAAACCAAAAACAGGATGGGGCTGAGGAAAGTCACGGTGAAAACGCCCACAGCCATGATGAAGTTGCTAGTTGGCCGAAAAAACCAAAAGGACATGAGCAACAGCAAAGCGGGAATAACCGACAACGCCATTTTGACAGGCTTAGACACGGTGGACACAAAGCGGCCCGACATAAGACCGTTCAGCATATTGGCTTGAAGCTCGACCCCCGACATAATGTCCCCAGCAGGGCCGGGAACCGGATAGCTATCGCGCATCCCAAGCGCAGTTGCCCCGACAAGAACGATTTTATCCTTAAAGAAATCAGCAGGCACTTCACCGTTGAGAACAGAGCCAAAGGAAATATGCTGATAGGCCCCAACAGGCTGATAGGGGATAAGGACTGGTGCAGGATCTGAGCGCAGTGGTGTTGGCTGCTTTGCGTTAGCCACGCCGGCAGTTGCCAACATGAAATGGTCAGCACTTTCCCCTTCACTCGTCAGACGTTGCTGCACCCTGCGGACCATACCGTCCCCATCAAACGTCAAGTTAACATGGCCCATTGCCGCTGCAGCTTTGGCGATGAGAGGGATCGGCAATACAATATCTGAGTCCCGCCCATTGCTGCCAGGCGACCGCACATAAAGGGGCAGGATTGTCTTGCCAGATCTTGCAATGGACTCTGCCAGAGCCTGATCGCTGGCGGGATCATTTGGCTCTGTAAACAATATGTCATAGCCAATCGCCTTCGGCTTCGCCTGTGCCAGCCGATCAATCAGCCGCGCATGCACTGTTCGCGACCACGGCCATGCGCCCAATTGAGCCAAGCTGCGGTCATCAATTTCCACCAAGATGATATCTGGAGAGGCAGGTGGCGCAGTCGCTGCGCTGATCTGATCATAGATAAGATTGTCAATTCGGTACCCGAAAGACACGGTGACGGCAAAAATGACTGCACCCAGCACTGTAACTGCAATCAGGCACCATTCAAGGATGAGCCTCGATTTATACATGGGCCTCTAAGCCCTCATTCGCTGATGGTGAGTTTCTGAAAGGGCGTCCAGATCAGGCCATCGCCGGCATCGGGCAGGCTGCGTATGCCCACGCGCCACTGATAAACTGCGGGTTTTAGACGGACGAGAACAATGGACTGCGTCTCCAACCCGGGTTCATCAACAACCGGCAAGCGCTTGTCCGCCTCCGCGATAAGTTGAAAGCGGTATATTTGTTTGCCCGTGCCTTGCCCTGCCCAAGAAAAGAGAAACTCATTTGGGTTTTCAGCGGAGCGCGTAGCGGCCAGTGCCGTCATCTGACGTTTGAAGGAATAAGCCTCAGTCAAACCCTCAAGCCCGCTTTTGGCAATTGCCATCGCACGGACGAAATAGCGACCATCAGGAATGCCGGTAAAACTGATGCTGGGATCGGATGACCGCTGGGCCGCAAAAATATCCACGAAACCCGCGTCACGCGACAGTTGAATATGATGACCCGTGGCCGACGAATCGGGCCTAACGTCAAAACGCACACTGGGATCCTGCTGAATACGCCCGGGATCAATCATCGCAGGCGGTGGCAGCAGCTTTTCCTGGGTCAGATCGCCTGACAATTTGGCCGCGACGCCAAATCCGCCCGGCACAGCGCTGGTCTTGCCCGTCGTTGTGGAGCCAACGCCCACTGATCCTTCGACCACTTCCGTTAGCGAAGGGGCAGATTCGCCGTCATAGCCAATGCGGAATGTCGTGCCGCGCACCGCCGAAACGGCGACTGGTGTGCGCATCCTGAATCGGCTGGCGCTGTCCTTGAACGGCGTCACGCTTGTTTCAGTGCGTCCTTTGTCGACGGCAAAATCAAGATCAGCGCCGCCAGTCAGATCATAGCGGCGCAACCGCAATATCCGCACTTTACTGCGCGACGGCATCGAGACGCGCGCGCCCGTGGAAAGCGAAAGCGAAAGAAAGCCATTGTCACCCGTTTCGATGGTCTGGCCTTCATTCAGCTGCATTCCTACTGCTGCTGCGCGCGTGCCTTTGGCACTGTTCACGCTCACAGCCCCGGTAAACGCCAAAATGCGCGCCTCAATTGGTCTGCTCTTGAGGAGATCAACAGGGATTTTCAGTTGCTCCCCCGGCTGCAACTTATCGGCATTGCGCTTTCCGTTGGCAGCCGCAATTTTTGTATAATCGGCGGCATTGGTAAGATAGCGCTTCGACAAGCCAATGAGTGTATCGCCCGTTTTGACCTTATAGGGGATGGTGTCAGCCGGGGCCGATTTGTTTTGGGCCACAAGAGGAGAAGTCAGGCACAGGACCACCGCAGCCAGTGGTGCCGATAAACGCGTCATTGACCCCATATCACGCCTCTTCCGCAAAACTTTCCAGCCGGTATCCAAAACCGAACACCGTTTGCAGGCTATAGCCATTTTCTGGGCGCAATTCCAACTTTGTCCGAAGACGTGACACATGCATGTCAAGCGTGCGCGTCGGCAAGTCTGCCACGCTGTTCCAAATCATCTGCAAAATATAGCCGCGCGCGAGGGGGCGGTGAAAATTTTCAAAAAACAGCCGCGCCAATGCAAATTCCTTGGCCGTTAGCGCAACATTTTTGTCACCGTAGCGAACGCTGCTGGTCAGTCGGTCAAATTGATAGGGGCCGTAAACCTCCACCCGTTCAGAGGAAGGCCGCGGGCCGACACGCCGAAATGCGGCTGCTACACGAGCTAGAATCACATCAGCGGCTTCAGGTTTTATGATATAATCATCCGCGCCAGCCTCCAACGCCTGCACCACATCTGACTTATCTGCCCGGCTGGTGAGAACAATGATTGGCGGCACAGGAGACATATGGCCGTGCGCCCAGCGGATCACGTCAATGCCATCAAGAATGGGCATATTCCAATCGATCACCAGCATATCAAAGCTATCGCGCTGCAACGCGGTGACCATGTCGCGGCCATTGGCGAAAAGCACGCAGAGATGCCCCCCTGCTGTCAACGCATCGGCAACGAACATGCGGATTTCCAGATCATCATCTGCAATCGCTATTCTCATTATATCGCTGTCAACATATCGGTTTCTCACCCTGTTAAGTAACATGCTAGGCTTGAATGATCACAGAGTCATTGACCAGTTGGTGACGTTACATTTGTTTACGCGGCTTGACGATGCCAGAAACAGAGGGTGGCCCCCACCGGCATTAAAGCAGTGGGGGCCCGCCGCGTCACATCGACCCTACGCGACGTGCCGATACAAATACGCTTTCGGCACCAGCGCAAGTAATCGATTGCAAAGGGAAAAGCGCTACCTTCCTGCTTCATTTTACATAAGTTTACTGTGGTGCAATCAGTGGCAAAAAATGGTGCCTCGGGGCGGGTTCGAACCACCGACACTGCGATTTTCAGTCGCATGCTCTACCAACTGAGCTACCGAGGCATCCTTGCAAAGGGGGCCGAACCCCGCTTCTGTGAAGCGCGCCTATAGAGAGGGATTGCCCTGACTGTCCAGCCCTGAATCATGCTCGCCCTCATCCTCGCGGGCCGGAACAGCATAGGACTCCCCCAACCAGTTGAGAAGATCGCGGTCCCGGCAGCCTTGCGAACAAAAGGGGCGGTGCGTGATGGTTTCCGCTTTCCCGCACAGGGGGCAGAGGCTTTTAGCTTTGAATGACATGGACATGGCCATAGCCAGTTATGGCCGTATCGGAAACCAACTCTATCGCTGCGCCCAGCTGGTGATGAAGTGCCACCACTTCCTCTGGCCATTGGCGAATGAGATCAATCATCGCGGGCGGCGCCACAATCTGCCGCGCACCAAAGCCAACGGACCGCTGTGCCGCTCTTAACAAGGCAATGGCGCGGCTTTCAAGGCTCAGGCGGCACGGCGTTGTGCCACATAAAATCTCAGGCACCGAAAGACGCGGGCGTGGACGGATGATCTGGGCAAAGCCAAACCCGTTCACAGCCGTGCGCTCGATCAGGCCAAGTCCGCTGCACGCCTCTGACAAGGCAGCATCCACAGCCGCGCGGTCCGCCTTTGTCCGCATCGACACAAAATCAATGCCAACTGATCCGCCGATATCCATCAAGCGCAGCAGCGGCGGGATGGCCCGCGCGGCCGCGAGGTTGAGGATCAGCGGATCGCCAATGCCGTCCACATCAATCATCATCAGCGCGCGGGTGCGCTCCAACGTCAGCATTCCGTCAGCGATAGGCCATTCGCCAACTGTGGCGCGGTCGATCAGCGCGTCAAAATCGGCGGCGTCAATGGCCGCTGCATCCACACGAGCCGGTACAATATCCCCAACAACCCCTTCCACATCCTTTGCCGCCTGAAAGGTCGGGCAGATGATTTCGGAGACCGTTTGGGCAGCCCTTAACAGAAACGCCTCCCACGGCTCAGCGGAAGGGTGCCAGCACGCCTGCGTCGCCGCGGTTCCGCCCTCCAACACACGAACCTTCGCCCGTTTCCACCGGCCAGGCTCTGGTATCGGAGGCCGGATCATTTCCACTGCAATCAACCGCCCCTCTGGCCCCGGTGGGCAGGGATCCAGCACAGCCTCTGCTTCCCCGCCAAGCGAGACAAGAGCGGCCCCTTGGCCAAGTTTTTGAACAACACAAGCTGTGTAATGCTCCCCCGCCGCGATCAGCGCTTCTTCCCTTCGGCGCAAACGGACCAGCCGGAACTCAGCGAGCTTGCCGGCCTCCATCACCCCAGCCCGAATTTCCCGTGCCCCTGCATCCCAGAGCAGCACGGGCTTGGTCACGCCAGCACGCCCGCTGAAATAAGCAGCGCTCGCGTTTCAAACAGTGGCAGGCCCATCACTCCGCTATGCGATCCCGAAAGCTGGCGCACGAACGCTTCGGCACGGCCCTGAATGGCATAGCCCCCGGCCTTCCCCTGCCATTCCCCGTCCGCAATATAATCATCAATTTCCCGCGCACTCAGCCGTTTGAAGGTCAGGATTGTGGTGGACAGTCGGTGGCGCGCTGTGCCTGCCGCGTCGATGACTGTGACGGCACTATGCACCCGGTGACGGCGGCCAGACAAAAGCGTCAGGCAGGCGCGGGCGTCTTCGGCCGTTTCTGCCTTGGGTAAGATGCGCCGCCCGCAAGCGACAACCGTATCTGCCGCCAGGACAACTACGCCGCCATGCCGCGCCGCCACAATCGCGGCTTTCCCAGCCGCCATCCGCCGGGCATAGGGCATGGGGGCCTCCCCTTTCAGCGGCGTTTCATCGCTGTCTGCTGGATCAACCACAGACGGAACAACGCCAATCCGCGCAAGCAGATCAAGCCGACGCGGGCTGGCCGAGGCGAGGATCATGGGAGTCAATCGATCATCCTTATGACGAAGGTGCGCTAACGCTTAAATGGCCGCGAAACCAGTCGGCCAGTTCATCCTCTGGCAAATCCCCAGCGGCAAGGGCCAGAAACGCAACCACCAATTCAGCGTCAGTGGCGTTCAATTCAAACCCGTTCAGCGCTAGAAAAGTCTCACTAACCACAAGCGCTGTGCGCTTATTACCGTCAATAAAGGGATGATTGCGCGAAATATCAAAGGCATAAGCCGCCGCCAGCTCCGCCACATCAGGCACGCCGTAACCAGCCAAATTCTGGGCCCGGGCCATGGCGCTATCAAGCAACCCTATGTCACGCACACCTTCTCCGCCGCCATGTTCAGCCAGCTGCTCCGCATGCGCGGCGATGGCCACATCCAGTGAGACCCAAATCCAATTCTGCGTCATAGCCGCTACTTCAGTCCGCTACTTGGCGAGTTCGCGCAGCGCACGTTTGCGGCGCGCCATCACATCACGCGCAACGGCCATCTGAGCCTCAAAATCCGGATCGGACTGGGTCAACCGGTAACTGCCATCAGGCGCTTCGCTCAAATAGAGGCTATCGCCCAATTCCACCCGCAGGCGAGACAAGACATCCTTAGGCAGGATCATCCCTGCAGAATTGCCGACTTTGATGATTTTAAGAGGTGCGTTCATACAGACGTTATAACAGAACTGCTTGTGTTGGGCAATCATCTGTTTGGGGGTGTTATTGCAATGGCAGGACGATCTCTTTCATAATCCGGTCCGTCTCACACAGGATCTTGATGATCTTTTGATAGTGCATCACATCTTCGAATGACAGCGCCCGCCCCTTGCGGTCCTTCAACCATTTCTGCGCTGGCTGATATCCGCCGATGTGGAATTCCCATGCGATTTGCGGCACGTTTTCGAAATATTGGTCGGGGTTGATGTGCACCCGGCCAACAAACCCCTCTCCCCCCTTCGGCGAAGGTCTGGACAGGCTTGAGGGAGAGGGAGGAGCCGCGCCAGCGGCAGAGGGTGAAGGGTCTATAACAAACCCAGCCTTCACCACCACATTGTCACCGTCCCCCTTGAACGGATAAGGCGTCGCGCCAATCGCGGCATCCTCCATCAGGTGAAGACGGCGAAGCTGGCCGCCCTTTTCGGCAACATGGGCAAACACCTCTGGCGACGCCGGATAGGGAATGCGCGGGAAATCGATTTTCAGGAGCTGCGCATAGGTCCGCCGGTAATCGGGCGAATGGAGGACGCCGTAGATATAGTCGAAGACACGGAGTTCGTCTGGAATATCCTCTCCCACTGGGAGAGGAAGGGGCCGCGCGAAGCGTGGGAAGGTGAGGGTGTTTCAGCAAGCTGGTCGCCTTGACCCGCCGCCGCTGACGCGGCTGCGCCCTCTCTCACGGGGAGAGGGCGTGAAAGCCCCGCCCGCTCCCTGATCTCCGCATAGATTTTGGGATCGAAATTGACACAGGCGGAGGTTTCGAGCGTGCCTTCTTCGGGGTAGAGGTAGAGGGGGCTTAGTCCTGACTTGTCTTTCGCCCCTACCGTGTTAGCTCTGAATTAATGAATGTTGCCACACGCCCTATCACCGCACTTCTGCTTTTCAGCACTGCTTTTGCGAAGGCCCGTTAGCTCATGGTCATAGACCAGACTGCCCTTGCCGAATTGCTCGACCAACTGATCGCAAGATGGGAAGGTGAAATCGTAGAGTTTAAAGAGGCGGGCATTGATTATGATACCGACAAGATTGGTCGCTATTTTTCCGCGATGGCGAACGAAGCCAATTTGCGAGACGCAGAGCGGGGCTGGCTGGTTTTCGGCGTTAACAACAAAACACGCGGTGTAGTCGGTACGAGTTATCGCGACGATCATGAACGGCTGCACAGTCTGAAAAACCAGATGCGCGATGGAACCGAGCCGAGTGTTACCTTCCGCGAAATTCATGAATTGGCGCATACAGACGGTCGCGTTGTGCTGTTCGAAATTCCCGCGGCTCCACGCGGGATGCCTATCAACTGGAAGGGGCATTATTACGCTCGTGCCGGTGAAAGCCTTGTCCCACTCGGGCTGGATAAGCTCGACGAACTGCGCGGCCAGACCCTCGCGACTGACTGGACAGCGCAAATTGTCGAAGGGGCGACGCTCGCTGATCTGGACCCCGCTGCAGTCAGCACAGCGCGCGAGCGGTTCGCCGAGAAACATGCAAATCGCATTCCGAGTAAAGAGGTTGCTAGCTGGAGCGATGCCACTTTTCTTGACCGGGCCAAAGTAACGCAGAACGGGGCGATAACGCGGACGGCCCTGCTACTACTTGGCAAGGCAGAGTCAGCCTTTCTGCTAAGCCCGCATCCGGCAGAAATTACGTGGCACCTGCGGGGCGAAGAGCAGGCCTATGAGCATTTCTATCCGCCTTTCCTTCTGGCGTCGTCGGCCATCTTCGCACGAATTCGAAATGTGCAAATACGCATCTTGCCGCAGGACCAACTTCTAGCTCATGAGGTATCCAAATATGATCAAGGTGTTGTGCTGGAAGCATTACATAACTGCATCGCACATCAAGACTATGCACATAACGCTCGCATTGTTGTGACGGAAAATAGTGACCGACTAGTGTTCGAGAATGAGGGCGGTTTCGTCGATGGTGATCCCACTGACTATGCGACGGGTGCCAAATCTGTTCCGCGCCGATATCGAAACTCGCAGCTGGTGCAGGCGATGGCAGAACTCAACATGATCGATCAGATGGGATATGGCATTCAACGCATCTATGAACGTCAGCGGCGACGGTTTTTTCCGCTACCCGATTATGATCTGGATGATCCCAGCCTAGTGCGGTTGACCATTCATGGCCGAGTGGTTGATCCTGCCTATAGCCGGTTGCTTATGCAGCAGACAGGCCTCAATCTGGTGGACGTCCTTGCGCTTGACCGTGTCCAGAAGAAATTGCCAATCACCGACGACGCGTTCAAGCGCCTGAAAAGAAACAAGTTAATCGAAGGGCGCAAATCAAACTTCTACGTCTCAGTGCAGGTTGCGGCAGCCACAGCCACCATGGCAGACTATGTTCTCACCCGTCCGCAGGATGATGAGTTTTATGCAAAGTTGTTAGCCGACTATCTTGCGCGCGTCGGGAAAGCTTCTCGTAAAGAGATCGATAATCTTCTTTTGAGTAAATTGAGCGAAGCTCTGACAGAGGAGCAGAAAATGACCAAAATCTCTAATTTGCTCACTAAGCTTCGCCGCAGTAACCGCATTCAAAATGTCGGGCCGAACAAGGTTCCAGAATGGAGACTTGCAGAATAAAATGCAGAATAAAAATATCCTTTTTCAGGATAAACTGATAAAAAGTGGCGTAAAACCTGTGCTTTCTCTTTTCTGCAAAGCAAAAAAATCTGTGCTAAAAATTATAAATCTGGATAGAATGATGTTTGGCTATCACGTTCAAGGGCCAGGTCTTTGGCTTCGCACCAGCCGACGGACACGCCACCCCGGTTAAACACAAAATCAGGCGCACCGACATCGGTCAGCCGTTTGGGCTCGTTTATCACCGTTAAAGCCGCATCGATGGATTTGAACAAGCGTTCGAGCGTAGGGCGGTAACTATGTTCAGTCGCCTGGCCACTGGCCGCGAGCGCGCGGATTTCATTCAAATAACTGGGAATATCCATCACTATGCCTGTTCTCAGCTGCCGGGGCGGCTGCACCCGCCACTGTGATGCCCGCGTGACTGCCCTTGTGCAAGGGGGTGGGGTGGGGCGGGGAGCGGGGCTTGACATTTGGGACTATGTTCATTATATGTTCCAAATGCCTATTTTACAATCATGCTGTATTTCACCGCGCGAAAGCTGCGCTGTGATTGACCATGCCGTTGCCAGGTACAAGTTGGATTCAGGTGTCAACCTAGTGTCAACTTTGGCCACGTCCCCGCTCAATTATGGATCGGAAGGCGCGCGAAATCGAAAAGCGTTTTGGCACAACTTTACTAAACTTTGGGAGGGCTTTGGCAGATTTTTAGGTTTGGGGCGTCCCCGAGGCGGATTTTTGAATATAGTCCGTCCCCCGGACGGACTATATTCAAAAATGGTGCCGCTTAGGTGACTCGAACACCTGACCCCGTCATTACGAATGACGTGCTCTACCGGCTGAGCTAAAGCGGCCCGGTTTGTTGAAGTCGCGCCCTTAACAGGGGGTTGACCTCACTTCAAGGGCTTTACCCATATGCGTTTTGGGCGGCGCAGTTAACACTTCGTCAACCATATGTCGGCAGAAGGAGGTTTATCGGGGACAAGTTTTTGAAGGATCTGTCAAATGGACGGAACAGGCGCATTCACCACTGACCAAAGCGCGCACGCCGATGCGGATGCGCACGGCGTGGATACAGCAATCAGTGTGAGTGGTGATGAACGGCGGATGCATGTGCGCGCCTATAACCACTGGGTATCGCTGCTTGATGGTCGCGCTTATCCTTCCATTGAAGATCTGGAACCGGAAAATCTTCAGGATTTCGGGCCAAATTCCGTCCTTCTCGACTTTACAGGTGGCATTGAAAACCCCGCCATCGCCTATCTTGGCCCCAAGTTGCGTGAAGCGTGTGAGCTGGACACTGGCGTGGCATCTGTTTCAGAAATCCCGCGTGGATCTCTCCTCTCCCGCCTGACCGATCATTATATGCAAATCATCGCGAACCGCGCGCCCATTGGGTTTGAAGCGGAGTTCGTGAATGAGGCTGGCCAGGAAATCATGTATCGCGGCATCCTGATGCCCTTTTCATCTGACGATGACACGATCGATTTCATCTACGGCGTGATCAACTGGAAAGAAGCTGCCGACGCAGCGCTCTCCGAAAGCTTGGTCGAAGAAGTCAGCCGTGCGCTTCAAGTGCCACAAGTGGCGCGCACTTTGCCCAAATCGCCCGCTTGGGCCGATGGACCCAAGGCTGAAACGCCTGAGCCTGTATTCGCTGCGCGCCGTGATGACGTCCTTTCGCTCGACGAAACATTGGAGGAGGATGTCGTTCCTCCTGTTAGCTTTGACGATCCACGCGAAAGCTTGGCCGATTGGCTGGCCGCTGCGCGTTCTTGCGCTGATGCCGCTGGCCATGCGGATGTCCGCAGCCGCACCGCCCTCTACCGCGCGTTGGGTGAGGCCTATGACTTTGCCTTGACCGCCGACGAACGGGCTGACGAATATGAAGAATTGCTGGCGGATTGTAATCTAACCGTGCAACCCCGCGCGCCGATGACTCCGATTGTAAAGCTTGTGTTCGGGGCAACCTATGACAAGACGCGGCTCACCGAATATGCCCAAGTATTGATGCACGGAAAGCGTGCAGGCCTGTCTCGCGGGGCGATGACGCGCTTTGTTGAGGGCTATCAGGGCGGGCTAAAAGCCATCGTTCAGGCCGAACGTCGCCTGCGCGCGCCGAAGGCCGTTGCCATCGCGGATACCAGCATGATGGATAAGGCCCGTGTGCTGACGCCGCACGGTATCGTCGAACTCGCCGGGTCAGACGAATTTGTCATCCTCGTCGCCCGTCGCCTAGACGGCGATCATGTCGCGGTGATCGGCCAAATGGACGCCGATGATAAGGTGATTGAAAAGGCTCTGCGCCAAGTAACGCGCTGAAATTCCGCCACTATGACCCTATCTGCTTGAGCCAGCTCACTTCCCCCGCCATAATAGGCGCAGAGTGAGAGGATCAGGTGTTTCATGGTGAATGAACGGGAACGGACAGCGCTATTGCAGGGCTGGATCAAGCCGCTGGCCAGCTTGATCACCAAAGGCAGTGTTCCCGGCGAAATCGAGGGCTTCACGCCGTCTGCCCGCAAGGAAGCAGCTCTTCTGGCCGCTGAGGCTTTGTGTCACCGCGCCCCGCTGCACGCCTCGATTGCCCTTGAGAGCTTTGCCCGCAAAGACGGCGAACGGCAGATGCGGCTGGCGATTGCCAATGACGACATGCCTTTTCTGGTCGATACTGTCGCCGCCGTCATCGCGCGCCACGGACTCATCATATCGCGCCTGCTACACCCAGTGATCAACGTCAGCCGGACGGCAGGCGGCGATCTGATTGGGCTTGGCAAAGGCGGCACAGCAGAATCGCTCATCTACATCGAATGCGATCGCGGCGACGCCCGCACCCGCATGGCCATCCGAGAAGAGTTGCGCGCCAGTTTAGAGGCCGTGCGCGCCGCAGTTGCTGACTGGCGCGCACTAGAGGCTGCCGTTCGGGCTGACGCATCACAAGCAACTGGCGATGAAGGCGCGTTCCTGAGCTGGGCGGCTGATGGCCATTTCACCCTGCTGGGCAAAGCTGATTTTCCCACAAAGGGCGCTGCTACGGCAAGATTAGGCCTCGCCCGGGCCCAAGCAGAGGCGCTGCTTTCGGCCAAGGCACGGGTCGCGGCTGCCAAAGCCATGGAAAAGGGCGGGCGCGGGCTGCTGATTGTCAAATCCAACCTTATTTCGCCTGTCCACCGCGCCGTTCCGCTGGATCTGCTGATCATTCCAGTGGCAAAGGGCGGCATCCGCGTTCATGCCGGGCTTTGGACCAGCGGGGCACTCGGCGCTGCACCTGATGAAGTGCCGATCCTTGCCGCGCGATTGGCAGCTTTGCAGGCCAGCTTTGGCTTCAGCATCTCCGGCCATGCCGGCAAGGCGCTGACCCATGCAGTCGGGGTGCTGCCCCATGATATCGCCGTCAGCATCGATGAAGGCGATTTGCAGCGGCTGGCGCTCACGGCCATGTCTATCGCGGATCGGCCCCGCATTGCCGTGGAACTGGTGCGCGCGCCATTAGATCGACATGTGTTCAGCTTTGTCTGGTTGCCCCGCGACGAACTGACCACGGCCCGCCGCGTTGGCATTGGCGACTTGATCGCAGAGGCCACCGGAGGCCAGTTGCTCAATTGGTCAATCAAGCTGGATGACGGGGGTGCAGCGGGCCTGCGCTATATGGTCGATGTCCGCGGGTCCGCCAAATTGCCCGATCAGGACGCGATTGAGGCACAGATTGAAGCGATGGTGAGGGGCTGGCCGCGCGCCGTTGAAGCCAGCTTGGCCATGCACGCTGAGCCCCGCAGCGCCACACGTCTGGCGCTGCGCTTCACCCCCCATTTTCCACAAAGCTACCGCGATCATACTGGTACGACAGAAGCGGCCCTTGATATCATGGCGCTGGCCAGCCTTGATGAAAACACAAGCCGCGTCGTCCGGTTCGGCCCAGCGACGGCGGAAACTATTCGCCTGAAAATCATCGCGCAGGGCGCAATTGCCTTGTCCGACGCTGTGCCTGCGCTCGAAAATTTCGGGTTTCGGGTGTTTGAGGAAGTGCCGACCGCGCTGGGCGATAATCTGGGCGACCTTCATGACTTTCAATTGAGCCTTCCCGCTGCGGCAAAGACCATGGACAAGGCCAGCGTTGAAGCCGCCATTGCCGCTGTGCTGGAGGGACGCGCGGAAAATGACCGGTTCAATGCCCTGATGGTGTCAGCGGGGCTAGATGCGCAGGCCGTGCTGTTGATGCGGGCACTTTTCCGTTATTTGCGGCAAACAGGCATGGCTTACGGCCTGCTGACGGTCGTCGATGCGCTCAACCGCTATCCCGATATTGCGCGTGATTTGGTGCAGATGTTTGTCGGGCGTCATAACGGCACGCCTTGTTCGGATAAGCAGGACGGGGACCGGAACAAGGCCATTGACCGCGCCCTTGCCGGGGTGAGCGCAATTGATGATGACCGCATCTTGCGGCAATATCGCGCGGTCATCCGCGCAGTGCTGCGCACCAATATGTTTGTGAGCGCGGGACAAGAGGCGCTGGCGTTCAAGATTGACTCCGCTCTTGTTCCCGGCTTGCCCGCGCCTGTGCCGTGGCGGGAGATTTTCGTTTACTCCCCCCGCGTCGAAGGCATTCATTTGCGCGCCGGCCCTGTCGCGCGCGGCGGGCTGCGCTGGTCAGACCGGCGGGACGATTTCCGCACCGAAGTCTTGGGCCTGATGAAGGCGCAGCGCGTTAAGAACGCCGTCATTGTCCCAACAGGGGCAAAAGGCGGGTTTTATCCCAAGCAACTTCCGGACGTCGCAAACCGTGAAGCTTGGCTGGCCGAAGGCACCGAGAGTTACCGCATTTTCATCCGCACGCTTCTGTCTGTGACCGACAATTTGATGGACGGTACAGCCGTGCATCCGGCAGGCGTGGTCTGTTTCGATGGCGACGATCCCTATTTCGTGGTCGCGGCGGACAAAGGCACGGCGACATTTTCAGATACAGCCAATGCCATCGCTCTGGAACGCGGATTCTGGCTGGGTGATGCCTTCGCCAGTGGCGGGTCGGTTGGCTATGACCATAAAGCGATGGGCATTACGGCCAAGGGCGGCTGGGTGTCGGTCGTGCGCCATTTTGCCGAAATGGGTGTCGATGTGCAAAGCGAGCCCGTGCGAGTGGCGGGATGCGGGGATATGTCTGGCGATGTGTTTGGCAACGGCATGTTGCTTTCCAAATCGATCAAACTGGTCGCGGCGTTTGACCACCGCCATATCTTTATCGATCCCAACCCCGATCCTGCACTCAGCTGGGCCGAACGTGCGCGGATGTTTGCGCTGCCCCGGTCAAGCTGGTCGGATTATGACGCCAAACTCATCTCAAAAGGCGGTGGCGTTTATCCGCGTTCAGCTAAAAGCATCAAATTGACGAAGGAAATGCGCGTCACGGTGGGCGTCGACGCGACTGAGCTGGACCCCAGCGCGCTGATCGCCGCGATCCTCAAAAGCCCAGTTGACCTGATGTGGTTCGGTGGCATTGGCACTTATGTAAAAGCGCGCGGGCAAAGCAACAGCGACGTGGGGGACCGCGCCAACGACGCGCACCGGGTCAACGCCGAAGAGCTTCGCTGCAAAGTGATTGGCGAAGGCGCTAATCTGGGTGTGACGCAAGCCGCGCGGATTGCCTACGGACTGCGCGGAGGCCGATCGAACACTGACTTTATCGACAATAGCGCAGGCGTCGATTGTTCGGACCATGAAGTGAATATCAAAATCGCGCTCAGTTCTGAAATCGCGTCCGGGCGCTTGGGGATGAAAGCGCGCAATGCCCTGCTCTCGCGCATGACAGCGGATGTGGCCGCCCTTGTGCTGGAGGATAACCGCCTGCAAACTCTGGCGCTCTCCATTGCCGGGCGAGACGGTCCGCGCGACTTGCCGGCACACATCCGCGTGATGGAGGGGTTTGAGGCTGCGGGACATCTTGACCGCGCTGTGGAGGGCATTGGCCCCAACGAAGAGCTTCTGCGCCGTGCCAGTGACGGAAAGGGCCTCACCCGGCCTGAACTGGCGGTACTGCTGTCCACGGCCAAACTGGCGTTGCAGGCTGACATTGAAAAGACCGATCTGGGCACAGACCCCGCCACTCTGGGTGATTTGATTGCGGCCTTCCCCACTGAAATGCGCCGCAAACATATGGCCTGCATCGAAGGCCACCCCCTTCGTAAAGAAATTATCGCCACCAAAGTCGCTAACCGGATCGTCAACCGCATGGGCATCATCCATCCCTTTGAATTGGCCGAGGAATCCGGCACGACATCGGGTGATGTGGCAGAAGCATTCGTCATTGCAGAGCAAGTCTTTGGCATCGCGCCGCTTTGGGCGATGATCGACGAGGCAGCGATGGCCGAATCCACGCGGCTGATGTTGTTTGAACAAATCGCCGTTGAAATGCGCGCGCATATGGCGGACATATTGCGCAATACCGTGGCAGCGCGTTCCAATGACAAGGCTGTGGCAGCCTATACGCCGATCATATTGACTCTATCTGCGAAGCGAACGGCGCTATTGCCGCCAGAGGCCAAGCGCCAGATCATGGCTTACGCGGCGCGGCTATCAGCGGCGGGAACACCGCCTGCCATTGCCGACAAAGTCGTGCGGCTTGCCGAACTGGATGGATCGATTGGCATTGCGGCACTTGCGGCGCGCAGTGGTGTGGAGCCTTTGGCACTGACCAGTGGCTTCACCCTGATTGGTGACGCGCTGGGCATTGACTGGGCGCAGGGCGTCGCCATGCAGCTTGATCCGCAAGACCCTTGGGAACGGTTGCTATCTGCAGGGCTAGCGCGCGATTTTCAGGCGATGCGACTTGATTTTGTGGCGCGTCTGGGCGGGGCCGACCCGCTGGCCGCTGTTGAGAACTGGCTTTCGGCGCGGCAAGCCCATGTCGCTGCGTTCAAATTGATGGTGACGCGCGCGCAAAGGGGCGGAACGCCAACGCCTGCGATGCTAGCCCAGATTGCGGGTCAAGCGCGTGTGTTGCTTAGCCGCTGATAAAGCCAAACGCGGATCGCGCTGCCGAGGTTAGACGGGGACGCTGAGGCAATCCGTTCAACATCAATCTGCGCGACAAGTGCGTTGACCGGCAGGCTTTCGTCCGCAGCAGCCCTTTTGAGCGCGTCCCAGAACAGCGGCTCCAAACTGATTGATGTTTCGTGGCCCGCAATCGTTACGGAGCGTTTAACGGGCCCTGTCATCCACGCGCGCCGAACAAAGCGCTTCCCACCCGAATATGCGTCGCACCGATCATGATTGCCGTTTCAAAATCGCTCGACATGCCCATACTGAGGCCGTCCAATCCCAAATCTCGCGCCATTTTGGCCAGCAAGGCAAAATAGGGTGCTGGTTCCGCATCAGCGGGCTGCAATGCCATCAGGCCAATCACATCAAGGCCCGACGCTTGTGCTTGGGTGAGCAACGCAGGCACCTCCGCGACTGGGCAGCCCCCCTTTTGCGCTTCGTCACCGATATTCACTTGCAAGAAACAGGCAGGCCGCTTGCCGAGCTTGTCTTGCGCCTTGGCAAGCGCCGATATGAGCGAAAGCCGGTCCACTGAGTGGATCGTACCGAACAAGGCCACGGCCTCTTCGGCTTTATTCGATTGCAATTGGCCGATCAGATGCAAGTCTATGCCGGGTGTTTGCGCTATCAAGTCGGGCCATTTACTCTGGGCTTCATGCACCCGGTTTTCGCCAAAACTGCGGTGGCCAGCTTCGATCAAAGGCGCAATGGCCGCCGCGTCTTGCGTTTTGGACACTGCGATCAGCGCGACATCACTTGCCTTGCGCCCGGCAAGTCTAGCCGCACGGTCGGTTTGGGTTTGGATTGATGCTAAAAGTTCCGCCTGTGTCATTGCGCTGCTATAGGGGCTACGATGCGCCGCTGCTACTCCCCCCCATTACCCAAAATCTGGCTGATGACCGATGAGCGGATGGGGCAATCACTTCTGTCGTCTATCGCTGCCCTGCCGCGCGGGGCGGGAGTCGTGTTTCGGCACTATCAGACGCCGGATCGCAAGGCCTTGTTTAGTGCTGTGAAGCGGCTGACCAAGGCACGGCGACTAGTTTTGATCCTCGCTGGCCATGAACGCCGCGCGCTCAGGTTGCAGGCAGATGGGTCGCACGGTCGCAGCCCCCACAGGGCAACTACTTTGCGGACAGCCCCCGTCCACAGCATCCCGGAACGGCTCGCAGCGGAACGGGCTGGCGCTGCTCTGCTGTTTGTGTCGCCGGTATTCAGCACGCGGTCTCACGAAAGAACCAAAACACTTGGCGCTTTAGGATTGGGAATGCTGATGAGAAGGGCTAAACGCCCAGTGATCGCCCTTGGGGGGATGACAAAGCGGCGAGCCCGGTCACTTCGCCCTCTTAAAATATATGGATGGGCCGCAATTGACAGCTTAACGGTTTAAAAGCGGAACGCAGTGCCCACGTAGACCGCTTGGCTATCGCGGCGTTCATCAACCCGTGGTTCCAAACGGTCACGATCTTGGCGGTAGCGAACACCAGCGGTCACATCGAAATTACGTGTCAAACGGTAAGAGCCCCCAACATCCAACGAGAGACTTTCTGTGCCATTGATCGTGCGCGGGGCCTGACCCACAGGTCGTTCAGCGGCGACTTGCACCCGCGAGCTCCATTTGCGTGCATTATAGCTGACGCCGACATTAGCCCGTTCGCGCGCAGCCGGAAGCACACCAATATCAATCCGGTCAGCTTCGCCGGACAAAGCGAATCGCTTCCAACCCACAGCAGCACCAAGACTATAGGATAGGGGTTGCAAACCAATTGCGGGAGAAGCGGCGATCGCCCCAACCTGAGACGCAAGATTCAAAGTAGCGGGCGCACGGTTGCCACTTGCGGCGCGAACCGCAACGGTCACGGCTCGATTGCGGCCAACAGCCACCGGTGTGAAGCGAAATCCTTGATTATTGAGGCCACCACGCGCAAAAATTGCCGCGAGTCGGGGATCAGCGGCCGCAGGTGTAAAGTAACCCACTCCGCCGCGAAGCGAACTAGGCACAGACTTGGACAACGCACGGTTATCGGGAGCTCCAGAGGCTGGTGCCATGCCAAGGAGGGCCGCCCCGAGGGCCGCCGCACCAGTCATTGCCAATACCTTGTATGTCGCCATCGAGCGTCTCGTAGTCCCCTGTTCAGTATTCAATGTAACAGCGACAAAAACAAAAACCAGTGGTTTGAGTCACTTTGTGACAGTCTGTTGCATCGGAGCCACAAGGCGCGCGCAATCGGCGGGTTGCGGCAATGGCATATCGACCTTAAAGCGAAGTGCAATTTGCTGATTTTGATTGAGGTTTTTGACATGAAACGCGCCCTAATCCTGCTTTCCGCTTCGGCTTTGAGCCTCAGTGCCTGCTCAGCCATTTCCAATGACCTGTCCAAAGGCGTGCCGTTCATTGGCGGTAGCGAAGGCAAGGATGGAAAAGATGCCGTTCGTAAGGCAGACCTTGCCGCATCCAAAGTTACTCAAATCGGCGTCAATGCTTACCTGTGGCGCGCCGCGCTCGACACGATTTCCTTCATGCCGCTGGTCCAGACCGACTCGAACGGCGGCGTGATTGTGACCGATTGGTACTCAAGCCCCAGCAACCAGGGCGAACGGATGAAACTGACGGTTTCGATCCTTGATCAAGACTTGCGCGCTGACGCCGTGCGCGTTGCCGCCAGTCGCCAGCTGGCCGAAGGCGGCCGTTGGGTTGATGCGCCAGTGCAAGCAGCGACCGTGCAAAAGCTTGAGGAAATCATCCTCACCAAAGCACGCGACCTGCGCCGCAGCACAATCGCCGGATAAGTTATCTCCCTCGCGTCTTCGCGTCTTCGCGCGAACCTTCAAACTATGGTGGACGCGGACCCTGAATTAGGTTTTCGCGCGAAGACGCGAAGACGCGAAGGGTTTTTGTTCCGTCATGTCATCTCGTTTCAATCCGCTCAGTTCTGATCCCAAATGGCAGCAGGTCTGGGCGACAGGCAGCACCTTCACGACGCCACCTGCGTCTGACCCGCGTCCTAAATCTTACATATTGGAGATGTTCCCCTATCCGTCGGGGCGCATCCACATGGGCCATGTCCGCAATTATACGATGGGCGATGTGATTGCGCGCTACAAATGGATGACGGGCCACGCCGTGCTCCATCCGATGGGGTGGGACAGTTTCGGGATGCCTGCCGAAAATGCAGCGATGGAAAAGAAAGTCCATCCAGGGGCCTGGACCCGCGCCAATATCGAGGCGATGAAGAAGCAATTGAAACGGCTGGGCCTCGCCATTGACTGGACCCGCGAGCTTTCGACCTGTGAGCCGGATTATTACGGCCATGAACAGGCGCTATTCCTCGATTTTCTAAAAGCGGGTTTGGTGTACCGCAAGGAATCGTTGGTCAACTGGGATCCCGTCGACATGACGGTGCTGGCCAATGAGCAAGTGATTGACGGGCGCGGCTGGCGGTCTGGTGCGCTGGTTGAGAAAAAGAAGCTCAACCAATGGTTCCTGAAAATCACGGATTTTGCCGAGGAGCTGATCGAAGGCTTGGACAGCCTTGAAGATTGGCCGGAAAAAGTCCGCCTGATGCAGGCAAACTGGATCGGCAAATCCAAGGGCTTGGAATGCACATTCAATCTGGTCGGCGAAGGTGACGGCATCAGCGTTTACACCACGCGGCCCGACACCTTATTTGGCGCGAGCTTTGTCGCCATCGCTGCAGAGCATCCACTCGCCCAATCACTCGCTGAAAACGCCCCTGCGCTGCAAGATTTCATCGCTGACTGCCGATTGGGCGGAACGACAGCGGCGGAAATTGAAACGGCGGAAAAACGGGGATTCAACACAGGATTAAGCGTTGAACATCCGCTTGATTCCAGCTGGCACTTGCCCGTCTATGTCGCCAATTTCGTGTTGATGGATTACGGCACCGGCGCAGTCTTTGGCTGTCCGGCCCATGATCAGCGCGATCTGGACTTTGCGAGGCGTTACCGCCTGCCCGTCACGCGTGTTGTGGCTGAGGGAGACGACGAGGACAGCGATTTTGAGGGCGATATGGCCTACACCGGGCCGGGCCGGATTGTAAATTCCCATTTTCTGAACGGCATGACCGTGGATGAAGCCAAAGCGGCGGTCATCGCACTGGCCGAGCAGCAAGATTGGGGCCACGGGAAGACGCAGTATCGGCTGCGTGACTGGGGCGTCTCACGCCAACGCTATTGGGGAACGCCGATCCCCGTCATCCACTGCGCATTTTGCGGCACATTGCCGGTGCCGCGCCAGGATTTGCCGATTGTCCTGCCCGAAGATGTGACCTTCGACATCCCCGGCAACCCGCTGGATCGGCACCCGACGTGGAAACATGTCAAATGCCCCAATTGCCTTGAAGACGCGGTGCGTGAGACGGACACTCTCGATACATTCGCGGACAGCAGCTGGTATTTCATCCGCTTTGCTTCGCAACCTAAGCATGCGCCGTTTGACCGCGCTGAGGCCGAAGCCTGGCTGCCCGTGGGCCAATATATCGGAGGCATCGAGCATGCGATCCTTCACCTGCTCTACGCGCGTTTCTGGACGCGGGCGCTTGAGAAGATCGGCAAGATTGCGGTGAAGGAGCCGTTCGGCGCGCTCTTCACGCAAGGGATGGTGACGCATGAGACATACCAAGCAACAGCTTATCTGCCTACAAACGGATCGATTATACCGAGCAGCGAGTTTTATTGGGTCGCGCCTGAAGAAATCGAAATCAATGATGCCGGTAGCCCGCGCGAGATATCGACTGGCCGACCTATTATAGTCGGCCGCATCGAGAAAATGTCAAAATCGAAAAAGAACACGGTCGATCCCGGCCCAATGTTTGACCAATACGGCGCAGATGCTGTGCGCTGGTTCATGCTAAGCGATTCGCCGCCAGAGCGCGATCTGGAATGGTCAGAAAGCGGGATTGAGGGGACTTGGCGGTTCATGAACCGCATATGGCGATTGTTCGACAGCGTTGGCAACGACACGGGTTGTGACAAATCGCTCGACAAGCTCCTCCACCGCGCGATTGCAGGGATCGCGACGGACATCGCAGCGCTGCACTTCAACAAGGCTGTCGCCAAGATACATGAGCTGGTCAACGCCATTGAAAAATCGGCACCTTCCGCCTCTCGCAGCACTGCCATTCGCACGCTCGCCCGCCTGATCGCGCCAATGGTTCCCCATCTGGCCGAGGAAGGCTGGGCCGCGATGGGCGAAAGCGGGCTCGTCTCGCAGCAACTGTGGCCAGAGCATGATCCGGCGTTGCTCATTGATGATGAAGTGACTGTTGCGATCCAGATCAACGGCAAGCTGCGCGATACACTCATCGTTTCTAAGGATATGGATAAGGCGGCACTGGAGGCGGCGGCGCTGGGGTCTGACAAGATCATCCGGTCACTGGACGGGGCCATCCCAAAGAAAGTGATTGTCGTGCCCGGCCGGTTGGTTAACATTGTGGCATGAGCATCTTTCCCAAATCAGAGTTTCCGTTCGTATCGAGCGCGGTCGAGAGATCGGGTCCTGTATCTCGACTGCGCTCGATACGAACGGTGGTGGGATTGGCACTTATGCTGACCACGCTCTCCGCCTGTGGCCTTCGCCCGCTCTATGGCGGTGGGCAAAGCGGGACGACCGCGCAGGCGCTGCGATCCGTTTCGGTAGCCCCGATTGATGGCCGTGCGGGCTGGCTGCTCCGCAATGCGTTGAATGACCGGATGCAGGGTGGCGGGGAAGGAACAGCCGCTTTCCGCCTGGAAATTGAACTTGATGATCAAATCGTGGGCTTTGGCGTCCGCCGCGATGACACTATAACCCGTGAACGGCGCACGCTGCGCGCGCGCTACCGTCTGGTCGAAACGACAAAAGGCAGTGTCGTTCTGGACGCAACGGCCGGCTCAGACGTTGGTATTGATGTCGTCAGTTCTGAATATGCAACAGTGGCGGCTGAAAACACGGCGTTGGAACGGCTGACCGAAACGATTGCGGACCAGATCACTGCGCGCATTGCGCTTTATGCCAGCCGCACGGCGGCGGCCTCTGGCGCCACCCCGGCGCCGTGAAAGCCAATAAGGGCCAGATCGAACGCGCTCTAGACGTAGCCGATGGCACTTATCGCCTGTTCCTCCTCTACGGCCCTGATGATGCCAGTTCCCGCGCGCTTATCCCGCGCCTTGTCCGCGCGATGGGGCCGGATTCGGAACGGATTGACTTGGACGGACCAACCCTCAAGTCAGATCCTGCGCGGTTGGCTGACGAAGCGGCTTCGCTCTCGCTGTTTGGCGGACGGCGCTACATCGTTGCCAGCGTGACGGGAGACGAATCGCTTACAGCCATTGAAGGCTTGATGAGTGCCAGCGCTGTTGAAAATCCCGTCGTCATTCTTGCAGGCGCGCTCAAAGCGACATCGGGTCTGGTCAAACGACTGTTGAATGATCCGAAAGCCGCATGCCTGCAAAGCTATCCACCAAGCGACAGCGAATTCGTGCAGATTGCCAATGGTTTGGCGCGAGAGCATGGACTGCGCCTCGGTTCCAACCTTGATCAACGGATGGTTACGCTCTGCGGCGGAGACCGGGCGGTGCTTGCGCGCGAAATTGAAAAGCTAGCGCTGTATCTCGACGCCAGCCTTGCGCACCCACAAGAAGCAGGCGTCGATGATGTCGAAGCGATTGGCGCGGTCAACGACGAGCCAGATCTTTCAGGGCTTACCGACGCAGTTCTCAATGGCAAAGCTGACGCGATGGCGGATCATCTCGCCGCCCTATCGGCGGAAGGTGTGGACGGGATCGCCGTGCTCCGCGCGCTGAACAAGCGTGTTCATATGCTGATTAAACTGAGCGCTGAAATGGCAGGCGGTAAGACCATCGACGCGCTAGTCGCGCCGCTGTTCTGGAAGGAACGCGCGCCGATCGCTGCGCAACTGCGTCGCTGGTCTCCCGACCGATTGGCGATTGTCGCAAGCCGTTTGTTGGAAGCCGAGCGGGGAATTAAATCCGCACGTTCGGTTGGGCCATTGTTAGCGGATGCGGAGCTTACTACGATCGCAAGAGCAGCGCGGCGTTAGATCCGTTCTCCGGAAAGTCGCTGGCAGATCAAATCCAGCTGCTCCAGCGTCGAATAGGCCAGTGTCACACTGCCCTCCTTCCCATTATGACGAATCGCGATTTTCAGGCCGAGCAAATCGGACAATTGCCGCTCCAATGCCGCAATATCGGCATTGCTTGCGACGTCACCGGTCAAGCGCAGGCGTGACGTTCTTGGCTTCGATCCTTTGCGCACCAACGCTTCGGTTTGACGGACGGAAAGCCCCTTGGCGATTACTTGGCGCGCTATCCCTTCCGGGTCTTCCGTGGTCAGCAGCGCGCGAGCGTGGCCCATTGTAAGATCGCCCGCCGCAAGCCAGCCATGGACTGACAGCGGCAGGTTATGGAGCCGCATCAAATTAGCGATGTGGCTGCGCGATTTGCCCACAATTTTGGCAAGAACCTCCTGCGTATAGTCGTAATCATCGACGAGACGGCGATACCCCTCGCCTTCCTCCCACGCGTTCAGCTGTTCACGCTGAATATTCTCGATTATGGCAAGTTCATAAGCCGTCCTATCATCGAAATCTTTAACGATTACAGGAACTTGATGCAATTGTGCACGCTGTGCGGCTCGCCATCTCCGTTCACCCGCAACAATCTGATAATGGCCTTCGCCAGATGTTTCCCGAACGATAATGGGCTGCAACAGTCCGCGTGATTTGATGGATTCAGCCAGTTCATCAAGAGCCGCTTCATCAAAATTCCGGCGCGGTTGATTTGGCATTGGTCGCAAGCCTGCAACATCGACCATTCGCAGCCCCTGCGGCAAAGGTGCACCAGAGCCGTATATAGCAACAGATGCTTCGGTCTGTATCTCGCCGAGCAAGGCCGATAGGCCGCGGCCAAGGCCCGAAGGGCGGCGCTTTAGAGGGGTATCTTCGCTCATGCTGCCACTTTCAATTGAGGAAGGCGCCCAATCACTTCACGTGCCAATGCCATATAGGCCTCTGACCCCGCACAGCGATAATCATAAATCAGCGCGGGCAGGCCGTGGCTGGGTGCTTCGGAAAGCCTTACATTTCGGGGAATGACAGTGTCGAATACAGCAGTGCCAAGACAAGCACGGACATCATCTGACACTTGCTCGGTCAACCGGTTGCGCTTGTCATACATGGTGAGAGCAACGCCTAAAATAGACAGCGAGGGATTGAGCTTAGCATGAATGCGCTCATATGTTTGGAGGAGCTGGCTCAACCCCTCAAGTGCAAAAAATTCGCATTGAAGGGGAATGAGCAAGGAATTGGCGGCAACCAACGCGTTGATCGTCAGCAACCCTAGCGACGGCGGACAATCGATTAGGCAGACATCCCATCGTCCTGTGCATGCATCAAGCGCAGCAGTTAATCGGTGACTGCGCTCGTTTACATCCACCAACTCTATTTCAGCGCCGGACAAATCAGGTGTTGCGGCAATCAAGTCCAACCGGGGAATACGAGTTGCAATTACGGCATCTACCACACTCGACTCACCCATCAGCACATCATAAGAAGATTTGATTCGCTGTCCCTGTGACACGCCCAAGCCAGTTGATGCATTACCTTGAGGATCAAGGTCGATCAGCAGCACGCGCCACCCCATTGCTGCAAGCGCAGTCGCGAGGTTAATTGCCGTCGTCGTCTTGCCAACACCGCCTTTTTGATTGGCAATTGTGATGCGGATCATGTGCGGCCTTTCTTGCCAACTTTCCGGGCTATGATAACGGCGGATTCTGCATCTGTCAGGCTCTGTTCCACGTGAAACACGCCCATCCAATCCGCTTGCGCCGCCTCCACCTCTTCACGCGCGCTGCGCCCCTTTGGCAAGAGCCAACGCGTTTCACTTGTGGAAAACCTGTGGGCAAGCGCAAATAATTTTGGCAAAGGCGCAAAAGCGCGCGCTGAAATGACCGAGAAACTCTCTTGTTCAAGCAATTCCAGCCGCCCGCCGAAAATACTAACGTGCGGGAGCGTTAAAGCCTCCATCGCTTCCACGAGAAAATCGATCCGCTTTCGCCGCGACTCGACGAAAGTGATTGGAGCCTCGCGCATGATGGCAATGACCATCCCGGGGAAGCCCGCGCCAGTGCCAAGGTCCAACCAGTTTCTGTTCTTGTCGTCCGCAACCCCGGGGGGTGTCGCATGAACCAGCAGTTGAGCCGAATCAACAATATGGCGGGCCCAGAACGAAGGGACTGATGCAGCGCTGATCAGGTTTTGACGCTTACTTTCTGCTACAACCATCGCCCTTAACGCATCGAGCCGTTCAAATGTTTCACGTGAAACACCCCAGACATCCGTTAACCATGCCTTGGCTTCATCTTCAGTCATGCGGCAAGCCGCTTTGCGGCAACAAGGATCGCGGCCAAAGCAGCGGGCGTAACGCCGCGCAACCGCTCTGCCGCTCCTAGGGTCGTCGGTCGCGCCGCGCTTAACCGTTCAACCATCTCTGTCGAGAGCCCCGCAAGCGTCGCATAGTCTAGCGCTTGAGGAATCCTGATGCCCTCGTTAGCTCGCATGGCTCGCACCTCGGCAGCTTGCCTTGCAATGTAAGGCGCGTAACGGGCGTCCTCAATCACTTCGCACAAAATGCCTGCATCAACCCCCTCCCCGTCAGGAATGAACCCGGCTGTGCGGATCAAGTCGAACTGGCTCTGTCGTTCCCCAATACTGGTCCGACCAAAGCTAGTGGTTAATCGCTCAATCAGCGCCAGCCGGTCGCGCTCCCGCGCTTCAAACCAAGCCGTCCGTGCCAACCCTACGCATCCGGTCGAAATCGCAACCGGGGTTAACCGCGTTGCTGCGTTATCAGCCCGAAGTCTGAGGCGAAACTCTGCTCGCGCCGTCAACATCCGATAAGGTTCCGTAATCCCTTGCAACACGAGATCGTCAATCATCACACCAATGTAAGACGAAGCCCGGTCCAGAACGATGGGATCTTTATCAAGAGCCGCGGCCGCTGCATTGAGCCCAGCAATCAGTCCCTGTGCAGAGGCCTCTTCATACCCCGTCGTTCCGTTTATTTGCCCGGCACAGTAAACACCGCGAAGCGCGCGAATTTCAAGCGTTGGCTCCAGTGCGCGTGGATCAATATGATCATATTCGACGGCATAGCCAGCTTGTGCGATTTCCACATTTTCCAAGCCGGAGATCGTTCGCAAGAACGCGAGTTGCACGTCCTCGGGCAGAGACGTGGAAATACCGTTGGGATAGATTATTGGATCATCCACACCCTCTGGTTCCAGAAAGATCTGATGGCCGTCCCGGTCACCAAACCGGTGGATTTTATCCTCAATCGAGGGGCAGTATCGTGGCCCCTGGCCTTCGATATCACCAGAAAACAATGGAGAGCGGTGGAGGTTGGCGCGGATCACATCATGAGTGGCCTGCGTCGTCCGCGTGATCGCACACCAAAGTTGTGGCGCTGTGCGCTTTTCCGTCATATCGGAGAAGGTCCAAGTGCCACTGTCCGAATGCTGGATGTCCAATGCGGACCAGTCAATCGTCCTCCCGTCAAGGCGTGGCGGAGTTCCCGTTTTCAAACGTCCAAGCGGCAGATTCAGCACGCGCAGTTGCGCACCCAATGTTGTCGCTGCGTCCTCCCCCACGCGCCCACCCGGTGTCTGCGCTTCGCCGCAAAACATCTTTCCGTTGAGGAATGTACCTGTGGCAAGGACAATGGCCTTAGTGTACAATTCGGTACCGTCGCCAAGCCGGAGGCCAGACAGCTTGCCCTCTTGAAGGATCAACGCCTGTGCCTCGCCCTCAATGATCGTTAAGTTGTCCTGTGAATTGAGCATTGCATGAACCGCCGCCTTGAACAGTGCACGATCCGCTTGGATGCGTGGCCCCTGAACAGCTGCGCCTTTGGACCCATTGAGCATCCGGTAATGAATCGCCGCAGCGTCTGCCGCGCGCGCCAGTATACCGTCAAAGGCATCGACTTCGCGCACCAGATGCCCCTTGCCCAATCCGCCAATCGCCGGGTTGCATGACATTGCACCAATCATATCTCGGCGAAACGAAACAAGCGCCGTCGCTGCACCCATTCGCGCCGAGGCCGCCGCAGCCTCCGCGCCAGCGTGCCCACCGCCGATTACGATTACATCAAATTTGTGCATAGCAATAGTCCGCTACTCTTTGCGGCGCAGACGGTCAAACTAGTATGCGAGATGTTTCACGTGGAACAAGGTTATTTTCCAATGCAAAAGGCCCCGAACAGAGCATCAAGCATATCCTCCACTCCAGCCTTTCCCGTAAGCTCGTCAAGAACACGACGGGCTGTGCGAAGATGTTCAGCGGTGATCAGCGAGTCAGTTGCAATTGCAGCCTCAGTTAGTTCTGCGAACACTAGGCGAACGACGGCGCGGTGACGGGCATTGAGGGCTAGGGCTCCAGGTTTTGGCAGCAAGGCATGGGCTCGGTGGAGTAGAGCAGATCGCAGTTCACCCGTACCAGCGCCGGTGGTTACCGAGACGGGTAAGCCGGGGCCAGATGGCCCGGAATCGCTTTTAGGGGCGATAAGCAGCGCACCGTCGGGCATATCGCCCTCATCGCCCAGCCAAAGGATGATATCGGCTTCGCCTAAGGCTTGGCCTGTGCGTTCAATGCCTATGGCTTCGACTGCATCACTGACGTCATCACGTAGACCCGCTGTGTCGATCAGCAGCAAAGGTACACCGTCGAGTACCACTGGTGCTTCAATCCTGTCCCGTGTCGTCCCCGCAATATCAGTGACTATAGCGGCATGACGTCCAATCATCTCGTTGAAAAGGCTTGATTTTCCTGAGTTCGGTGGGCCGGCGAGTACCACACGCACGCCGTCTCGCAGGCGTTCCGCTGGAGCAGATGACAGGAGCGCTGCCATATCAGCGACCATGGGAGCCAGACCGTCCTGAACGCGAAACGAGACTCCATCCGACACATCACCCTCATCCGAAAAATCGAGATCAGCCTCTAATTGCGCCGAGATACGGAGTAAATCACGCTGCCATGCCGTGACTTTGCGGCCAAGTGCTCCTTCAGCCAGCGCCAGAGCAGATTGTCGTTGGCCCTCAGTCTCTGCGGAGAGCAAATCGGCCAACCCCTCGGCCTGCGCCAGATCTATCCGGCCATTCTCAAACGCGCGACGCGTATATTCTCCCGCAGTTGCCGGCCGCAGCCCCTCTTGTCGCCCGAGACAAGCCAGCACTGCTGCGACAACAGCACGCCCACCGTGCAAATGAAGCTCAGCCAAATCCTCACCCGTCGCGGTCGCAGGGCCGGCAAACCAAAGCGCAAGCCCATCATCCAACACAGCGCCGTCCGCCGGATCATATAAACGCGAGTATCTCGCAAATCTGGGCTTTGGCAATTTTCCGATGAGCCTAGCCAAAACTTCGCCCGCTCTTGGCCCACTGATCCGAACAACAGCAATCCCGGCAGGCGGAAGTCCGCTAGACAATGCAAAGATAGTATCGGTCATAAACGAACTGCGATGGCTATTTCTTCGCCTTCGTCCCTGCGGCAAAAGCGCCGATCAAGTCTTTGACCATATCCACGCCCGCTCCACCCATAGGCATCCAGTTTCGGACCATGCCTTCAAGCATATCCGGCGTAACACCCTTTTTCATAACGTCTTTCACCTGCGCAAGGTAAACTTCGTGCACATCGGTTAAGTCAGGCAGGCCGACTAGGCGGCGCACTTCTTCGGGGGTAGTATCAACTTCGATATTAAATTTCACGGCCACCGCTCCTGTCTTGAGATATAATCCACTTGCGGCTATTACTGCGCCATGCCCAGCGCAATCGCAATGGCCCAGTTTGTTAGCCCAATTGGCGTGATCTTGCTTAGCGCGAATGAGACTCATCTCGTGTCAGTTCGCATCAAGGTGACGGGTCACGCAGCCATTGTTACTGGGCACACGATACTCGCCGAGGCGCTGACTCAAGTCAGTGACTGGTTTGCGGGGCAAAGGCAAAGCTTTGACTTGCCTCTCGCTTCGCTCGACTCGTGCGGAGGCCAAGGTCTGCGCGATGGGATCGCCGCTATCCCTTACGGAGAAACTCGCACTTACGGCGCCTTGGCCCGGCAAATAGGCTCAATTGCTAGGGCTGTGGGTCAAGCTTGTAAAACCAATGCCTATCCTCTCATCATTCCTTGTCATCGCGTTACATCGGCTGCTGGACCGGAGTTTTACTCCGCCGGAGACGGCGCGCGCACGAAGGGTTGGCTGCTCGATTTTGAACAAAATCACCTCCCCCCTGAACGAAGGACGAGGTTGATATGAGCATGACCAAAATCGATGAGATGAACATCCATGTCCAAGTGCAAAGTGGCATGCTCAATGCGGCATTCATCGTCATTGTCCCATCCTCAGATGAGTTTACCTCTCACCCGCCCATAAACGCCCAGAAGTAACGGCCCACGCCCAAAGCGGGATCGGTCCAGCCCTCATAGATCATTTTGCCTGCGACATAGACAATAACGACCATCCCGAGCCAAGCGATCCAGCGGTAGCGTTCGATATATTGGGCGATGATATTGGCGGCGATTCCCATCAGGGCCACTGCAAAGATCAGGCCGACGATCATGATGCCGGGATGATCCTTTGCGGCACCGGCAACGGCAAGGACGTTATCAAGGCTCATCGACACATCAGCAACTGCGACTGCCCATGCGGCGGCGGCAAAGCTTTTCGCGGCGGGAATGCCGCTATTTTCGTCGCCGATTACTTCTGGGGAGCCCGGCGATTCAGTCGCCTCACTGCGCGTGACATCGCGGTACATTTTCCAAGCAACCCACATCAGCAGCAAGCCGCCGACAAACACCAGGCCGACAACGCCCATGAGCAAATTGACCATCAGCGCAAAGACGACGCGGAGGACAAGGGCGGCGATGACGCCGATGAAAATCACCTTTTTACGTTGCTCAGCGGGCAATCCCGCAGCAAGCGCGCCGACCACAATCGCGTTGTCACCGGCAAGAACCAGATCAAGCAAGATGACAGTTCCAAGCGCGCTCCACGCGCTGGGCGTGTTCAAATTGGAAAAGTCATTGACGATATGGCCCCATATTTCAGCGGGGCTTCCAAGCGAAGGCGCAGCAGCCGCAGCTGCCATCAGAAAATCAAACATAGATCGCGTCTCTTACTGGTTCATTGAATCGAAGAAATCATCGTTGGTCTTGCTGTCCTTCATCTTGTCGAGCAGGAACTCCATCGCGTCGACCGTGCCCATCTGCATCAGGATGCGGCGCAGCATCCACATTTTGCTAAGCTTGTCCTTTTCGACGAGAAGTTCTTCCTTGCGGGTGCCGGATTTCCCGACATCAAGGGCGGGAAAGATGCGCTTGTCAGCGACCTTGCGGTCCAGCACGATTTCAGAGTTACCCGTGCCCTTGAATTCTTCAAAAATAACTTCATCCATCCGGCTGCCTGTATCAATCAGGGCGGTTGCGATGATTGATAATGATCCACCCTCTTCGATGTTCCGAGCAGCGCCAAAAAAGCGTTTCGGGCGTTGCAAGGCGTTTGCATCAACACCGCCGGTCAACACTTTACCACTTGATGGAACCACCGTGTTGTAAGCGCGGCCTAGGCGCGTGATGCTGTCGAGCAAGATCACAACATCCTTCTTATGCTCAACGAGGCGCTTGGCCTTTTCGATAACCATTTCAGCCACCTGGACATGGCGTTGCGCGGGTTCGTCAAAGGTCGAACTGATGACTTCGCCTTTCACACTGCGCTGCATATCGGTGACTTCCTCGGGTCGCTCATCAACGAGCAGCACGAGCAAGAAAACCTCAGGATGATTATCGGTAATGGCCTTGGCCATATTCTGGAGCAGCACGGTTTTACCCGTGCGCGGCGGCGCGACGATCAGCGCGCGCTGGCCTTTGCCCTGCGGCGAGATGATATCGATGACGCGGGCTGATTTGTCTTTGACCGTGGGGTCAAGGCAATCGAGCTTGAGCCGCCGATCAGGATAAAGCGGCGTCAGATTATCAAAATTGACGCGGTGACGCACGACATCAGGATCGTCAAAGTTGATCAGCTTTATCGTCGTCAGCGCAAAATAGCGTTCGCCGTCTTTGGGGCCGCGAATCTCGCCTTCCACTGTATCACCCGTGCGCAATCCAAACTTGCGGACCATATTCGGGGAAACATAAATATCGTCAGGACCAGCCAGATAGTTGGACTGCGGGGAGCGGAGAAATCCAAAGCCGTCGGACATGACTTCAATTGTACCTTCGCCGATAATTTCTTCGCCGTTCTCAGATTCGACTTTCAAAATGGCAAACATGATATCCTGTTTGCGCAGCGTCGATGCCGCCTCTACCCCCAGCTCTTCGGCCATCTCGACCAATTGCGCGGGGGTTTTTTTCTTCAGTTCTTTTAAGTGCATGGGGTATCCAAATCGGGATGTGCAGGGTTCAGCTGGTCAATGATCTGAGGTGCTGAAGGGCCAACGCAGGACGCGCGGCAACTAGGATGTAAATATGAGGCCGGAGCCTTTTAGTCAAGACAGCGCGTTCAAAAAGGCTTCACGATCACCAGAATGACGATCAGTATCGTGGCGAAGCTGGGGATTTCATTGAGCACGCGAAGCGTCTTTCCGGCAAAGGCACGTTCGCCCGTCGATAGCTTTCGCGCATAACCGACCATCCAGCCGTGATACCCCGAAAGGCCAAAGACCAACAGTAATTTCACGAGCATCCACCCTTGCGTGAATGCGTTGCTTTGCAATGCAAGAGTCATTCCAAGCACCCAGACCGCAATCATAGAAGGGTTCATGATGATCCGCAGCAAGCGCGCTTCCCGTTCCACCCAGGCTTTATCCTCGACGGACCCGGAGTTTGTTTCCTGATGGTAGACGAAAAAGCGCGGCATCATGAACAGCCCCGCCATCCAGAAAATGACCACGATGACGTGAAGCGCCTTGATCCAGAGATAGATCATCAGCCGCGCACACGCGCCAGCAGCGCTTCAACATGGGCAATCGGGGTTGGCGGCAAGATCCCGTGGCCTAGATTGAAAATATGCGGTCGTGTTGGAAAAGCGGTCATGATGCCGTCAATCGCAATCTCCAATGCAACCCCTCCAGCCAGCAACGCTAAAGGATCTAGATTGCCTTGCACTGGCAAATCAGCCGGCAAAATCGCATTTGCCCAAACGGGGTCCACGGTCTCATCCAGACCCAGCGCGTCAACACCTGTCTCGCGGGCGTAAGCCGCCAATTTTCCACCGGCACCTTTGGGAAAACCAATGATCGGCGTATTTGGATGTCTTGCTTTTACGCCAGCGACGATTGCCGCGTTTGGCGCAATGACCCAGCGTTCGAACTGCGCAGGCGATAGGCTTCCGGCCCAGCTGTCAAACAGTTGCACTGCGTCAACCCCTGCTTCGATTTGCTGGCAGAGATAATCTACTGTTATTATGACAATCGCATTGATGACAGCCGCAAAAGCACCTTCGTCTTGGTAAGCCATTGTCCGCGCTGTTGCTTGATCCTTACTCCCTTTACCCGCGACCATGTAAGTCGCGATGGTCCAAGGGCTTCCCGCAAAGCCTAGGAAGGTCGTAGGAGCAGGTAGGGACGCTGCAACGCGCTTTATGGTCTCATAGATGGGCAACAGCCGTTCTGGGGCTGCCACGAAGCTCTCAAGCGCTGCATCACTCAAGGTCGGGGCAAGGCGCGGTCCTTCCCCCTCTTCAAACCAAAGCTCTTGCCCCAGTGCGTGAGGAACGACGAGAATATCTGAAAACAGGATTGCTCCGTCGAAGCCGAACCGCCGGATTGGCTGCATCGTGACTTCAGATGCAGCCTCAGGATCATAACAGAGATCGAGAAAACCACCTTTATCAGCGCGCAATGCTCGATATTCTGGCAAATATCTGCCTGCTTGACGCATAAGCCAGATGGGGGGCACGGATTGACGCTCACCACGGAGCGTTTGGAGGAGAGGCTTAATCACGCCCTCCCCCTAATCCTTATAAGAAGAATCTCAAGGTTGTTGATTGATGTAGGCAGTACAAAAGCGGGGTTTAAGAACTGTCCCCTTATTCATCCCCAAATTTGGCGAGAGACCGTCGCGAGTCGCTTGGAGTCCCCCCCATTATCCACAGATGCAAAGACGTGTTGGCAGTATGTGGATAAGCGTAGGGCTGAAATTCAGCCTAGCGGGCATCAAAGCGAGGGTTGCGATGATGCTGAGGTTTCAGCTACGTCTATCCTAAGAGTTGTCCACAGACGGGCAACCAAGGGACTGAGCATTTGACGACCACGCGCCTGCATCTTCATTTGGTCTCAGACTCAACAGGCGAGACACTGGAAACCATTGCGAAATCTGCGCTTGCTCTGTTTGACAGTGTGGAAACGGTCAAGCATTTTTGGCCAATGGTCCGTACCGAAGGGCATTTAACACGGACGTTGGATGAAGTGGTCTCCAGTCCTGGGTTGGTTCTGTTC
Source organism: Sphingomonadales bacterium (assembly GCA_031376385.1). Lineage (GTDB taxonomy): Bacteria > Pseudomonadota > Alphaproteobacteria > Sphingomonadales > Sphingomonadaceae > Aquisediminimonas. The sequence goes on along the minus strand of JANMDQ010000023.1, from coordinate 201,652 downwards.
ACGATGGTGAGCAACGATATGCGGGCGATGCTCGAACGGCGCTGCGCGGCATTGGCCTTGCCAACTGTCGCGGTATTGGACCCTGTGGTTGATGCTTTGTCTGCTGTTCTTGGCCAAACCGCAAAGGCGCGTCGCGGATGGCAGCATAGTCTGGACGCCGCGTATTTTGACCGAGTGGAGGCCATCCAATTTACAATTGCTCATGATGACGGGGCCGGGTGCGAGAACTGGGATCAGGCTGATATCATCCTTGCAGGGGTTTCACGTACATCCAAGACCCCGACAGCCATTTATCTCGCCAATCGCGGGTTCAAGACCGCCAACGTGCCGCTTGTTATCGAATCTCCGCCGCCGGATATTCTCTATAATTTGACTAAGCCGTTGATTGTGGGGTTAATCATTAATCCCGAACGATTGATCCAAGTGCGGCGCAATCGGCTGCTCTCGCTCAACCAAGCGCCAGAGACTGACTATGTTGATGTTGAATCGGTGCAGCGTGAAGTTGCTTTCGCCCGCCGAATATTCGCAGATAATGGGTGGCCAGTGATTGATGTGACGCGGCGCTCGATTGAGGAAGTGGCGGCAGCAATCATCAACTTGCATCAAGAGGCAAAAGTTCCCGAATGACACTGATCCTTGCCTCGGCCAGTGCGTCACGTCGTGCGATGCTCAATTCTGCGGGTGTGCTGCATCAGTCCTGCCCTGCCGACGTTGATGAAATTGGCATTAAGCGAGTCATGCAAGATCAAGGCGCCCCCCCTGGGGCCATTGCTTTGGCATTGGCTGAGGCAAAAGCCATGACCATGTCTCTAACGCAGCAGTCAACGCTGGTTTTGGGAGGGGATTCCATTGTGGTCGTCGACGGCCGGATTTATGATAAACCGACGAATCGCGACAATGCAATGGCGCATTTGCGCGCCTTTTCAGGTCAGACAATGACATTGATAAGTGCAGCGGTGCTGGCGCGTAATGGTCGAGTCGTGGAATCCGTCGTCGATACGGCCAGCCTGACCGTGCGACCCTTGTCGGACGCGTTTATTGACGATTATCTCACCCATGAATGGCCAGCGATTGCCAGTTGCGTGGGGTGTTTCCGGATGGAAGCGCGCGGAGTGCAATTGTTTGAAAGCGTGACGGGCAGCCATTTTACGGTCCTCGGTATGCCGCTGCTCTGGGTATTGGCCGCTCTGCGCCGCCAGGACGGTCTTACATGACACGAGTTTATGCCGAAGTGATTGGCGATCCGATTGTGCAGAGCAAATCGCCTCTGATCCACGGCTTCTGGTTAACCAAACTGGGGATCGAGGCAGAATACCGTTCCTGTCATGTCCGATCAGAAGACTTAGAGGATTATATCGCGTGCCGACGCGAAGACACAAATTGGCGGGGCTGCAATGTCACAATGCCGCACAAGCTGGCGGTTATGGACCATGTGGCGGACCCTGGGGACGTCCGCGGATCGATCGGGGCAGTGAACACAGTGATCCGTCAAGACGGCCTACTGATTGGAACGAACACTGACGCAGGCGGGTTCATAGCGCCTATTCTCGACTACCCGCTTTTTGGCGCGCCGGTGGTGGTGGTGGGGAACGGCGGCGCAGCTCAAGCTGTTCTTTTTGCCTTGAAGCAAGTCGGTGCGGGGCCTGTGACGATCCTTGCGCGCAACGCTCTAAAAGCGGCGGCCTTGCTGGCGCGCTTTGGGCTGAAGGGGGACGTAAAAGCTGTGACGGCATCGCTGCCGCCCGCTGCATTGCTCGTCAATGCAAGCGCGCTTGGAATGACGGGCCAGCCGCCGCTGAATTTGGATTTATCCCTGTTGCCAGCAGGTGCCATAGTTTATGATTTGGTCTATTCTCCACTTGAAACTGGTCTGCTTAAGGCCGCACGGGAACACGGGCTGGATACTGTGGACGGGCTCGAGATGCTTATTGGCCAGGCCGCCTTGGCCTTTGAGATGTTCTTTGGTTCGCCAGTGCCCGAGGATTGCGACGACGAACTGCGTGGGCTTCTGACGTCATGATCCGCATTGGCCTTACAGGGTCGATTGGCATGGGGAAGTCCTCGGTATCGGCCATGTTCACGCGACTGAGGGTCCCGGTCTTTGATGCTGACGCAGAGGTTCATCGTCTGCAAGGTCTCGGCGGGGCGCTTGTGTCAGCGATAGAAGTACGTTTTCCGGGGTCGACTGGGCCAAACGGAGTGGACCGGCAGAAATTGGGGCCGATGGTGCTGGGTCAACCAAAGGAATTGCGTGCGCTGGAGCGGATCATCCACCCGGTCGTCGCCGCGACGCGCCAACGTTTCTTGCAACGATTCAAGTCAAGACCAATGATTGTTCTCGATATCCCACTTTTGTTTGAAAAAGCCTCCAAGCGCGCGGCCAAACGCCAAGTGCTGCGGCAAGTTGACGTGATCGTCACAGTCTCTGCCCCGGGCTGGATGCAGGCTAAGCGCGTGATGCGTAGGCGGGGGATGACGGCTGCCAAATTCAAGCAAATCCGTAGGCTACAGGTGCCAGACCGCATCAAACGACGCCGCGCCGATGTCGTAATCGAAACCGGCTGTCTTAGAATCGAAACATATCGCGCCGTTGTGCGTCTGGTCACTTGTATTAAGTCAGGGAAAGGCGGATACTGATCAGACGATGAGAGAGATTGTATTCGACACCGAAACGACGGGGCTCAGCCCAGCAAACGGCGACCGGATGGTCGAAATTGGCTGCCTCGAAATGGTCAACCGGGTTGAAACAGGCCGCAGCTTTCACGCTTATTTTAACCCCGAACGACCGATGGACCCAGCTGCCTACGCAGTGCATGGTCTGTCTGACTCCTTCCTGTCCGATAAAAAACTGTTTGGCGACCATGTGGAGGATTTGCTTGATTTCATCGAAGATTCGCCTCTTGTCGCCCACAATGCGAGCTTCGATTTTGCCTTCCTCAATGCCGAAATGGACGGGTGCGGTCGCCTGCGCATTCCAATGACCCGGATGGTGGACACGCTGGCGCTTGCACGGAGCAAATTTCCCGGTGCTAAGCATAGTCTAGACGCGCTTTGCACGCGTTTTGGCGTTGATCGCAGCCACCGTGTCAATCACGGCGCGCTGCTTGATGCGCAGTTGCTTGCGCAGATTTACGTGGAACTCACGGGCGGGCGGCAAATTGGCCTTGGACTTGATGTTGCGCCGCGTCCGATGATGTTCCCGGTTGGAGACGGCGGGTCGAGTTTTAGGTCTGCTCCGCGTCCCGCGCGTGTGCATAGTGCCAGTGCGGATGAGCTCGGACGGCATAGCCTATTTATCGCCCAGCTTAAGGATCCGCTTTGGCTTTCTGGTGATTTGCACGAAGTGACTGACATCCACCAAAGCGCAGGCTAGTCGGTCTGCGCCGTTTTCAAAGGAGTTTGCCCATGGACATTCGTGTTTCCGGCCATCAAGTGGACACTGGCGCGGCGCTAAAAACTCATGTCGAGACGCGGCTACAGGGAATAGCGGATAAATATTTTTCGCGCGCGCTGTCTGCTCACGTTACCTTTGGTCGGGGGCCTCATGATCACGGATTTTCCTGCGATATCATCGCGCATGTCATGCAAGGAGTTGTCCTGAAGGCCAGCGGCAGCGGTCAAGAGGCCCATCCCTCATTCGATGGGGCTGCGGAAAAGGTTGAAAAACAGTTGCGACGCTATATGCGGCGCCTCAAGGATAAGAATGGCAATGCCGCCGCCGCTGCAAAAGCAGAAGATAATGCCGCTTACACGGTGTTTTCCAGCAGCGAGGAAGAGGAAGAGGTGGCGGATAACCCGCCGATCATCGCTGAGACACGTGTCGATGTACCAGAGGCCAGTGTATCGGATGCTGTAATGATGCTGGATTTGAGGAATACGAACGCGCTTTTATTTCGTAATAGCGGAACAGGCGCACATAATATGGTTTACCGCCGGGGGGACGGCACGATTGGATGGGTTGAGCCGCACTAAGCGCGGGCTTCCGGTCTGATCCACATTAGAAAGAAACAGGTGTTATGAACAGTCTTGCTGAACTGCTCAGCGAAGGGGCAGTAGCTGCGGGTGTGACCGTGGCGGGCAAAAAGCCGTTGCTTGCGCTGCTGGCGCAAGGGGCGGAGCGCGAATACGGCCTTGACGCTCAGGATGTGATAGAGTGCTTGACCGAGCGGGAACGCTTAGGATCGACAGGGTTTGGAAACGGTATCGCGATTCCGCACGGTAAAATTGCCGGACTTGATCATATCGTGGCGCTGTTCGTTCATTTGGCCCAGCCGATCGATTTTCAAGCTATCGATGATATGCCAGTTGATCTGGTGTTCTGTTTGCTGTCGCCGCCCGATGCCGGTGCTGACCACTTGAAGGCACTGGCCATGGTTAGCCGCTGGCTTCGTGATGCGGCTTTTGTTGCCAAATTGCGCGGGGCGGGATCGTCTGACGCGGCGATGGCTGTCATCGCTGGTACTAAAGTTCGTGATGCTGCCTGAGGGGTTGGGGGAGGCAGAACTGCTTCCCGCAGCCTCTCATTTTCGGGGTCTCGAGTCGCTATATGCGACGGCGCGGGTCAACCAGTCCTATCAATCAGCGATGGATATTCCCGAATCTGGCATATGCCGGATCAACTTTGTGGTGGGCGAAGGCCATTATCATGCAGCAGGGGCAGTGCACGGTTCTGCTTATTTCAAAATGCTTGACGATGCGGCTTTTTATGCGGCGAACAGTCTGGTGCCGGACCGGTTTCTGCTAACGACGGCATTCAACCTGTTCTTCATGCGGCCTTTGAAGGCGGGCCCCGTGATTGCCGAGGGCCGCTGGGTCAGTGGGCGCAAACGTGTATTCATTGCAGAGGCGCGACTGATCGATGCGGACGGGGAGGAAGCCGCGCGCGGCACTGGCACTTTCATGCGATCGGGAATTTCATTGGCCACTCTTGCCGGATATAGCAGCGCGTCATGACCGCGCGACTCGCCAGTGGAATGCTAGTTTCGGCTTTGATTCGGCGAACGGAGGCCGAAGGTGGCCACGCAATGGTGCTGTCCAAAGGCGATGTAACAGCGGGTTCGATCTTGATCTTTTTGACCGAAAAGGGACGCAATATTGGGCTTTATGAGCGGACCATATCGGGCGACGGCAGCTATCACTGGGGCCGAGTCGGGCCACAAGATGTTGATAGTGCTGAAGAATTTGACCGCTATATCCAGCGCCGCCGTGCATTTGATCCGGACATCTGGGTGATTGAACTGGACGTCCCGTCCGGGGAACGGCTCATCGCTGAAATGATGGGTGATGATTGACTTTGTTGCGCTGCAATATGACGGGGGTTGAACGCACAGCATAGCCCTGTTGTCGCCTGCGTGTGTTTGCAGGAATTGGACGGGGACGCAGACGGGGGAAGATCTCAAGGGCCAGAGTGAATGGCTGCTTGTTTTGATCGACTTTCCGCACAGTTAAGATTTTCAATGTCGTTCAATTTTAAGGCTGCTGTGGCGGTCAGTTCCATTTTGAGTATTGCTGCATTTGCAAGTCTTGCGGGCAGCTCAGCGGTTACCGCTAGTGATCTACCTGATCGCGTTGATTCGGCCCTATTGCCCCAATCCGTGATCGAAGCTGCAATCGTCGAACAATCGACCATTCCAGACCGTATCGAAGCGCCGACACGTGCCGCTCCCGCTGACATGGAGCGCGAGCGTGCTCAGTCGCTGAGCGCGCTCGTGGCCCAACATAGCGGCGCTCAGGTCGAAGGCGCCGAGGCCGAGTGCCTTGCCGCTGCTATCTATTTTGAATCGAAAGGTGAGCCTCTTGTTGGCCAATTGGCGGTCGCGGAAGTTATCATCAACCGCGCCAAATCAGGTCGCTTCCCGTCAAGTATCTGCGGCGTTGTGAAGCAGCCCAGTCAATTCTCGTTCGTGCGCGGAGGCGGATTTCCGCCCATCGCTCGCGGCAGTCGTGGTTGGCGTGAAGCAGTAGCCATTTCGAAAGTCGCGCAGGACAAATCATGGTCTAGCGGCGTCGGAAAGGCCCTTTTTTTCCACGCCAATCATGTCTCGCCCGGCTGGCGTCTGACCCGCGTTGCGGCTCTTGGGAATCACGTCTTCTATCGCTGAGCGAAACTCGCTAACTCCAGCCGATGGCTGGGAACATCGATCCACTGATTGCAGCAGATGTCGTGCGGGGAACCGCGCGGCTTTTGCTGCGCCATGACTGGCTGGCCATGGCCGAAGTGCCTCTGGGCAATGGCAGGCGGGCTGACATGATGGCGCTTTGCCCCAAAGGCAGCATCACCATTATTGAGGTTAAGGTCTCCCGAGCGGATTTGCTTGGGGACGGAAAATGGACAGAATATTTAGACTATTGCGACCGATATTTTTGGGCTGTGCCGCAAGGGTTTGAGTTGAAACTCTTTGATCGACCGACGTTAATGCCGGAACGCGCGGGGTTAATAGTTGCGGACCGCTACGATGCCGTCATACTCCGCGAGGCCGTTGATGCGCCGCTGCCGGCGGCTCGACGTAAGGCTGAGACGCTCAAGTTTGCAAGGCGCGCTGCGGGTCGGTTGATGTTTGGAGCGGACGGTGATGAGTTGCTCTAAAAGGTCGCAGCGCCTATCAAAGCCTCCACCAGCGCTTTGACCTTTTTCTGCCGCCACTGTGGTAATGGCGCGATAAGCCAATAGGCCTGGTGATGCGGTATGGCGTTGTCCACCGCTCGAACCCGGCCCGAAGCCAAATCACTTTGCACCAGCAAATGTGGCACTGTCGCCCGGCCAAATCCGCTGGCTGCGGCGTCGATGGCAAGACCGGCATCGGACACACGTAGTGAAGCTCCGTCTTCATCGCTAGGCCCGCCCCAGCCAATGCGCGTATCGCCTCTGCCCTCGGGGGCCTCGATGGTCACCATTGCGCCTTCGGCCAATCGGACCCCTTCATGCCTTCCGGGTCCGTCAGCCAAACGAATGGCAAGGTCAAGGTTGGCCTCGGTAAAATCCAGCTCTCCTTCGCTGCCTACCAAAATAAAGCGCAATTCGGGGTCACTCCGCCCGAACTCAGCAAGGCGCGGCGCAAGCCACTTGGCCGTGAAATCACGCGGGGCAGCAATGGTCAACGATTTCGATGATTGTCCGGCCTGCATCATTTGCACCGCGTCTTCAAACTGAAGGAATCCTGCACGCAAAGCGTCCAGCCCGGCGTCAGCTTCTGGCGTCAGTTCGAGCCCCTTTGGAGCGCGGCGGAACAGCACAACTCCAAGTACATCCTCAAGTGCACGTATCTGTTGGCCAACAGCTGCTGGCGTGACTGCCAACTCGTCGGCTGCGCGTGTAAAGCTTAAATGCCGGGCCGCTGCATCAAACACGCGCAAACCGTTCAGGGGAAGCATCGTGCGCTTCACCCTTTTACGCCGTCCGCATGCAGCGCGAAACGAGGCACAGCAACGTCAAAGTGCGCACCATCTTCGCCCATCATCTGGTAGCTTCCGACCATGTTTCCTGTTGACGTCATTAACGGGCAGCCAGAGACATAGTCATAAGATCCACCAGGGTGGATTACTGGTTGATCGCCCACCACTCCTTCCCCGTCGATGATGCTTTTGGCCCCACGCGAATCAGTGATTTCCCAGTGCCGCGTTAGCAATTGTGCGGTTTGATCGCCGTGATTTTCAATGCGGATATGATAGGCCCAAAACCACCGGTCATTTCCCGGCTCCGATTGGTCCGGCATATAACTGACTGCGACACGGACGGTGAAGCCGTCAGTAGTGGCCGAATAAGGAAAGAAAGCCCCCATCATAGGCCAGCGCCTTTCAAAGCTCGATCTAGATCAGCGATAAGATCAATGGGGTCTTCCAGGCCAACATTAATGCGGATCATTCCTTCAACAACGCCCATCGCCTCGCGTGCTTCAGTGCCGACGCTGTGATGAGTGGTGGAGGCAGGATGGCACATCAGGCTACGCGCATCGCCAATATTGTTTGATATATCAATGAGTTGAAGACCATTGAGTAGCTTGTGCGCTTGCGTGCGACCGCCGTCCACTATGAAGGAGAAGATCGGACCGCACGCATCCATCTGGCTCATCGCCAAGTTATGTTGCGGGTGGCTGGGTAGGCCGGGGTGAAGCATGGTCATCACCCGGTCTTGCAGGAAAGTGCCGACCTTTAACGCGTTCTCTGACTGCCTTTTGGCCCGTAAATCTAGTGTTTCCAACCCCTTGTGGACCACCCATGCGTTGAAAGGGGAGAGGTTGGGGCCAGTATTGCGCTGAAATGGCAATAGCTTGTCGTTGATAAACTCGTGCGATCCGCAGACTGCCCCTGCTAGAACGCGGCCTTGCCCTTCCATCAACTTGGTCGCGGAGTAAGCGATCACATCTGCACCAAATTCCATCGGGCGTTGTAGCGCCGTCGTGGCAAACGCATTGTCAACCACAGTGGTGATACCATGCGCTTTCGCGAGCGCACAGACGTAGGTTAGATCGACAATATCCATCGTCGGGTTGGCCGGCGTTTCAAAGAAAAAAACTTTTGTGTTGGGCCGGATCGCGGCTTCCCACGCTTCATTGTTTCGGCTGTCAATGGTGGTCGTTTCAATCCCGAATTTGGGAAGCAGGGTGTCCGTCAGCCAACGACATGATCCGAACGCCGCGCGCGCCGCGACGACATGATCTCCCATTTGCAACTGGCACAGAAGCGCCGCCGTCATCGCAGCCATGCCTGTGGCTTGGGTGCGGCAGGCCTCTGCCCCTTCCATCAGGGCAATGCGTTCCTCCAGCATAGCGATGGTCGGGTTTTGAAGGCGGGAATAGGTCATTCCCGTTTCATCGCCCGCAAAGCGTGCCGCCGGAGTCTCTGCATCATCATAGGTATAGCCCGATGACAGGAACAAAGCTTCAGACGTCTCGCCGTGTTCAGACCGCCACGTGCCGCCGCGCACCGCCTGCGTGGCAGGCTGCCACTGGGACGTTATCGCGCGATTGAGACCGGTATCTTTTTTCATGTTGGTTGCTTTGCCGTGCGGGAGGGGGGCAGGTCAACCGATAAGCGCGCAATTGCTGTCGTGCAGACGTTCTGCTATGCTGAGGCAGAAAGGAATAGCAGATGCGTAATTTGAACATCAAAAGCGATGAAGCTTATGATCTGGCCCACTTCATCGCAAAACGGTCCGGCAAAAGCGTAACTCAAGCTGTTACTGATGTGTTGAAGCGTGAAAAGCGGACACTGACCAAAGACGAGCTGGTCATAAAATGGACCCGAATCGGCGCAGAAAATAAGGATCGGCTAGATCCCGCATTCCTTGATTGGGATTATGATGGAGATCTTTATGATAGTCACGGTCTGCCCAAATGATCGTTGATACGTCCGTCATCATCGCAATTCTCCGCCAAGAGGTTGGCTTTGATCGCTATTTGAATGCGATTGCCACCGCGCGACCTTCGCTGTCGATATCTGCGGCCAGTTTGCTGGAGGCTGGCGTCGTGACAAATCGCGCTGACGATGCTCAGCTCCGCGAACAGCTTAAAGACCTTATTTCCAGCTTCAGCATTGATGTGATCCCGTTTGATGAAGGCCAGGCTTGGCGGGCGATAGAAGCACATCAAAGTTTCGGCAAAGGCAGCGGACATCCGGCGCAGCTGAATTTTGGGGATTGTTTTGCTTATGCCTTGGCGAAGGACAGGGGTGAGCCGCTGTTATTCAAAGGCAATGATTTCGCGCAGACCGATGCGGTCTCAGCACTCTAGGATTTCACTCGCCACCCGCTCGCCTGCCTCCAGAGCCCCTTCGACATAGCCGGTCCAGCGCGTTGCGGTTTCTGTTCCGGCCCAGTGGATGCGGCCTGTGGGTGCGCGCAGGGCTGATCCAAAACGCGTCCAGATGCCGGGCGGGGCATAAGCGGCGTAGCAGCCGCGCGACCAGCCTTCAGTGGTCCAATCCTGTTCGACATAGGCAAGCGGTGCGCTGGCTTTGGGGCCAAGCGAGCGGGTGAGGAGCGAAATGACTTCCGCGCGGCGCTCAGCCTCTGATCGCGGCGACCAGTGCGTGGCCTCAATCGCATCAAAAAATCCTGCGATCAGGCCAGGCCCCTCTAGGGGTGAAACGTCAAAGGCGGGGCTGAACCCGCTGACATCGCTCGACAGAAAGCCATTGAGCCCCGCATCACGCCAAAAGGGCCGATCATAGGCCACCCAACATTTGATCACTGACCCCATCGGCATCCGCTGGTGCAAAGCATCGCGGGCATGGGAGAGAGCTGGACTGAATGCGATGGCATTGGCCAGCGGCGGGGCAATGGCCACTATGACTCGGTTGGCGCTGTAGGTGCTTTTCGCGGTTGTCACGCGCACGCCCGTCTCCGCCTGGTCAACGGCATGCACTGGCTGGCTGTAGTGGATGGCGTCACCCAGATCGCCCGCCAACCGCTGTGCCACCTGGTGCAATCCGCCTGCCACCATCAAATGCTGCGCGCCGCCGGCTTCTGCTGAAATCAGACTGTCGAACCCGCCGCCTGCTTTCATGTAAAACAACCAGTGGAGGAACGAAAGATCGTCAGGCTCCGCGCAAAAGACTGACCTGGTGATCAGCGTCAGGATGAGCGCCAGGCCCTTGGTGCGGACATGGCGGCGCATCCATTCGCCCAAGGACAGGCTGTCGAGTTGAACAGCCCCTGGTGAAGCAGCAGGGTCAGCCAGATCGATTGAGGCGATCAGCGCTTTGATCCGGCGTTCCAGCAGTGCATATTCCAGCTTAGGGATCAGCGGCAGGGCAGGGGCAAAATCTTCGCGCGGGCACAGGACTTGCCTTCCCATGAACTCGATGACCGCGCGCCCCTCAAGCCATGTCGGGTAAGCCGTGAGGCCCTGAGCTTCGATTAGGCGGAGCAATCGCGTCTGGTCCCTTCCCACCCACATCCCGCCCAGATCGATACGCGTGCCGGCGATGTCCCCGGCTTTCACCCGCCCGCCGGGCCGGTCCCGTGCCTCCAGCACCACCACTGATTTGCCCGCAGCACGCAGCCGGTGAGCTGCGATCAGGCCGGAAAAGCCCGCACCGATGATGATGACATCAGACAGTGGGCGTTCCCCCAGCCAGCACCGTGGCTGTCATCGCTTGATCCATATTGCCACCGCACAGGATGATGCCAACCCGCTTACCCGTCATTTGCGCCTGTTCGGACAGCAGCCCGGCCATCGACACAGCACCCGCACCTTCGGCCAGATTATGGGTGTCCTGCCAAAGAATGCGTATCGCCTCTGCAATCAAATCGTCACTGACGGCGATAATGCGGTCCGCGCCTTTGGAGTAGATATTGAAGGCAGATTGCACCGGCACGCGAACGGCCACACCATCGGCAAAACTGCGGGCCTGGTTGGTTTCGACCAAATAACCAGCCTCGAATGAGAGTTTGGCCGCCATCGCCCCTTCGGCCACGACGCCAACCACTTTCGTCTTCAGGCCCAGCGCATCGCGTGCAGTAATGACACTGCAAATGCCCGATCCGCAGCCAATCGGCACATAGACTGCGTCCAGTTCCCCTGCCGCATCGAACAGCTCTAGCGCGTAGGACGCAACACCGCGCACCAGTTCAGGGTGAAAGGCCGGGACCATGAACAGACCCCGCGTGTCCGCCAGACGCATGGCCTCAATCCGGGCTTCGTCAAAATCATCGCCGCGCTCGATCAGCTCTGCGCCAAAGCCCCGCATGGCAGCGTTTTTTTCCAGTGCATTTCCGCGCGGCACAACGATCACAGCGTTTAGCCCGGCGGATCTGGCGGCGCGGGCTTGCGATTGGCCGTGATTGCCGCGTGTAGCTGTGATGATGCCCCTCATCTCAGGATGCTGCGCTTTCACCCAATCGATAAAGGTGATGCCGCCCCGCACTTTGAACGCGCCGGTCGGGGTGTGATTCTCATGTTTCACCCACACCTCTGCGCCAATCCGCTGGGCCAGCAGAGGCCAGGCATATTGTGGCGTTGGCGGCATTTCCTGATACACACGCTGTGCGCCCGCGCGTAGGTCTTCCAGGGTGAAGGTCATGCCAGGGCCTCCAGCACGGCGTCGCCCATCGCGCTCGTGGTCATCGTTCCCCCCAGATCAGGGGACCGCGCCCCGCTCGCCAGTGCTTTGGCGACTGCGGCTTCAATCCGGTCAGCGGCGTCTGGTTGGCGCAGTGAATAGCGCAGCATCATCGCGGCGGATAGGATCGTCGCCAGCGGATTGGCCTTGCCCTGGCCCGCGATATCAGGGGCCGACCCGTGGATAGGCTCATACAGGCCTTTCTGATTGGCATCGAGTGAAGCAGACGGCAGCATCCCGATGGAGCCTGCACACATGCTGGCCTGATCAGACAGGATATCGCCGAACAGGTTGCCCGTAACCATCACATCAAATTGCCCCGGATTACGGACCAGCTGCATCGCGGCATTATCAACATACATGTGTGACAGCGCGACTTCGGGATAGTCAGCCGATGTCTCAATCACCACATCACGCCATAATTGCGATGTTTCCAGCACATTGGCCTTATCAACCGAACAGAGTTTGCGTCCGCGTGCCATGGCTGTTTCAAACCCGACGCGGGCAATGCGGCGGACTTCGTCTTCATTGTAAGACATGATGTCATACCCTTCGCGCAGGCCCAACGCCGTGGTGCGAATGCCCTTCTCACCAAAATAGACGTCGCCGTTGAGTTCGCGGATGATGACCATATCGATTTGAAAGGCAACTTCAGGGCGCAGAGCGGATGCATCGGCGAGTTCAGGGAAGAGTTTGGCTGGTCGTAAGTTGGCAAAGAGCGCGAGTTCTTTGCGCAAGCCGAGGATGGCCTGTTCAGGCCGCAAATGCCGCTCAAACCCGTCACAATCGGGATCACCCACCGCGCCGAACAGGATCGCTTCCGCGCGCTTGGCCAGATCGAGCGTCTCGGACGGAAGGGGATGGCCAGTCGCCTTGTAAGCTGCGCCGCCAACGAGTGCCGTTTCATAAGTCAGCCCGTGCAGCCCCAAAGCGTCCAGCACGCGCTTGGCCTCTGCCACCACTTCGGGGCCAATTCCGTCACCGGGGAGGAGGGCTATGAGCATAGAGGGGGTCTTTCGTGTGCAAAAGTATCAAACCACCGTTCGGGCTGAGCCTGTCGAAGCCTTCCCTTCCTTTTTTCGTCGTGCAGATGATCGAAAGAAAGGGAGGACTTCGACAGGCTCAGTCCGAACGGTGAGGGCGTTCATTGCCGAACCCATCCTGCTTATGCAACTGCGCGCTTGAGCCTTTCCACCAGACGCTCCCGCGCGGCCATCACGTCGCGGTGATGATCGCCGAGCAACTGGGCGACCAGACGTTCGCGGTTTCGGATCATGGCGGCTGCGGCTTCAGTGCCGTTAGCCACCGTTTCTCCGTAACCCAGTTCAGTGATGAGCAATTCCTCATAGCGCGCCAAGGCTCCAGCCCATCCACGCGCAGCAGGTGCATGTTCAATGGCCGAAAGCAGTCCCCCCAGTGCAGAATGCAAATTGGGATAGCGATGTTCTTCTGGCAGAGTCGCTGCTGTGAGCGCCGTTGCCCATTCCATCGCGGCGCTGGCAAGTGGTTCGGTCAAGAGATGCGCGCGGCTGTGAATGGGTTCGATCGACAGCGAGGCGAGTTGCGAAGCCACGCGCGCGCGCCAATCACCGCGTATTTCATTTCCGGCAATGAGGATCGGTCGCAACGTGCGGGACTTTGCCCCCTGAACATAGCCCGCCATCAGGCCGTGATCCGCCGTCAGCGCACGCACTATGGCCCCGTGCTCCCCGTGGGGGCGGACGGCGCAGATGATGGCAGGGGCGGTCAGGTGCATGGATGAGCAGATACACAGGAAAGCCCTTGACCGATAGCGCCGCTGCGCCATTCTAATAGGAATGAGCAACCACTACCGCATTGATGCCCCCGCCGACCAAATTGGGTTTCTGATGGATGCAGACGTCGGATCTGACCCGTGGCCCGGTGGTTATATGGCCCCTGCGCGGTTTGGGCCAATTGTGACGGGGGTGAGGCAGCGTTATTTGAGGCCTGCACTTTGGGGGTTTCCGCCGCCGCCAAATGCCGATGGTAATCGCCTCATCACCAACATCCGCAATCTTGAAAGCCCATTCTGGATCGGCACACTCCGCCATCCTGAGCTGCGCTGTCTGGTGCCAGTTACGCAGTTTCAGGAATGGTCAGGCGAAAAAGGCGCAAAGACGCAGCACTGGTTCTCGCTGCCGTCTCAGCCACTGTTCGCCCTTGCCGGGATATGGCGGGACACCGGGGATATGGTCCATTTCGCCTTCATCGTGACGGAACCGAATGCTCTGGTGGAGCCGATTCATGATAAGGGAATGCCAGCCATCCTTCATGCGGAAGATTATGACATGTGGCTGCGCGCGGATTGGAAGGATGCACAGCGGCTTATTACGCCGTTTCCCAGTCAGCTGATGACGGTACGTGAAGGGGCAGTTTAGGCTCGCTTAAAGACCGCGGCAATGCCCTGACCACCGCCAATGCACATCGTTTCCAAGCCGTAACGGCCTCCACGCCGGTGCAACTCGCGCAGCAGGTTTGCCAATATTCGACCACCAGTGGCTCCAATCGGATGGCCCAATGAGATGCCAGAGCCATTGACGTTCAGCCGGTCTCTATCATCCCACCCCCATCCTTTGAGCACCGCAAGTACCTGAGGCGCGAAGGCTTCGTTGAGTTCGACCAAGTCAATATCATCCCAAGTCAACCCCGTGCGCGCGAACAGGCGTTCAACGGCGGGTACCGGGCCAATGCCCATGCGTGATGGCTCACACCCCGCTGCCGCCCAGCTGTGCAGCCACGCCATCGGTTCCAGCCCCAGTTCCGCCAGCTTATCTTCCGCCACTACCAGACAGGCGGCGGCGGCATCATTCTGCTGGCTGGCATTGCCCGCCGTTACCACGCCGCCTTCAAGCGGACGGAGCTTGGCAAGCGACTCCGCAGTCGCGTCGGCGCGGTAGCCTTCGTCATGATTGAAGATCACCGACTCACCGCGCTTTTGCGGAATGGTGACGGGCACCAGCTCATCGTCAAATTTGCCTGCTGCCCACGCCGCTGCGGCGCGGGCGTGGCTCATCGCGGCATAGGCGTCACATTCCTCGCGCGTGATGCCATAGTCTTTGGCCAGATTTTCCGCCGTCTCAATCATCCCGCTGATGACGCCGAAACGTTCCACGGGTTGAGACATCACGCGCCCCCGCGTCAGCCGGTCATGCAGGGTAATATTGCCCGCGCGCACGCCTCTGCGCAGATCAACTGAATAATGTTCGACGTTCGACATGCTCTCAACGCCGCCCGCAATGACCATGTCAGCGGTCCCGGTTTGCACCATCATGGCGGCATCGATGATCGCCTGCAGCCCGGATCCACAGCGCCGGTCAAGCTGATATCCCGGAACTGTGACGGGCAATCCGGCCTGCAACAGCGACCAGCGCGCAATGCACGGCGCCTCTCCATTCCCATAGCCTTGGGCAAAGACAACATCGTCCACACGCGTTGCATCAATGCCCGTGCGTTCGACCAGCGCCTTGATGATGACCCCACCCAGATCACCCGCCGTCACGCCTGCCAGCGCGCCCTGAAACTTGCCAACGGCAGTGCGAATGGGGGAGACAATAGCTGCGCGGCGCATGGACGGATCCTCTCGTTAAGTGCCGGTGCTCATGGCGCGATTGCGGCGCGTTGGCTAGCCTTTTGGCACGATCTTGACCCGCAACTCCGACCCCTGTTTCAGGAATAGCTTGGCCGCTGCCTGCAGGTCAGCCGCAGTGACCGCGCGCAGCAGCCGTTCCTGATCCCGAGGATAGCGAAGGTCCTTGGGGAGGGACTGAGCCTCATCCACTATGCCCATCCAATATCCATTTTCGCGTCGGTTGCGTTCAATCCTTTCCAGCATCGGGTTGCGCGCGCGGGTGATGAGGTCCGCCGAGGGTGCTTTCGTCGCTAGCCCAGCGGCAATCGCGTCCACTGCTTTGAAAATCTCATCCATCTTGGCAGGCTCTGCGGTGCTGGAAACGGTCATCTGGCCATAGCCCTTGAAGAGGGACGACATCTCCGATCCAGCGCTCGGCGAATAAGTCGCGCCCATTTTTTCGCGCAGCACATCTGTGACTTGCAACTGGATGACCTGAGAGAGAAGCTCCAGCGTCACCTCTTGGCGGTGGTCCGCGTCATCTGTGGTTGGCCAGATGGTCATTGCAATGCCTTGGTCTGGCTTGCCGCTGTGGGTCAAGGTAATGGGCGCGCGAGACGTTGGGAAGCGCACAGCGCGGCCTGCGGCATAGCTTGGATGCTCCGCTTCCCGTTTCGGTAGCGCCCCGAATGTCTTGGCTACCGCAGTAATGGCCACAGCTTCATCCACATCGCCAACTATGGCAATTTCAATTGGGCCACCCGAAAGGGCAGGCGTGATCACAGATTTTAGCTGGGCAAAGGTGAGCGCCTTAAGTGCGGTTTCGCTGGGGATCCCGAACCTTGTGTCGCCACTGGCGAGAAGGCGTGGCAAATCGCGAGAGGCGACGCCGCCTGGTGTGCTGTCCAGCGTGGGCAGGAACGCGCCGACGATATTGCGCCACTGGGCCTCAGCCTCTGGCCGATATCCTGGCGCAGTGATGAACGCTGCCGTCAATTGCAGTTGCAGGTCCAGATCAGTGGCTGTTGTTGTGCGATAGGCCGAAAAACTGTCCATCCCGGGGCTAAGGCCGCCTGACACCGCCCGGCCAGCAAGGATAGATTGCAATTCGTCTGCGCTATGTTTGGTCGTGCCTCCGGCTGAAAACACAGCACTCATCAGTATGCCCAGCCCATCGGGGCTTTGCGGAAATTCCAGCAGACCGCCGCCGACGCGCACGCCGATCCTGATGCGGCCTTTTTCATAATCGGTTTTCTTGATGTTCAGGCGGATGTTATTCGCAAAGCGGATGGTGCGAATATCAAGGTCAGCAATGCGGCTATCGGCCACGACCTTCCCAGCCGGGCCATAATTGCTGTGCGCAAAAGCCTGATTGTCATTCGCTGCCGGTGGCGCAACGGCCACCTTGGCGCTGTCATTGAATAGGCTGGCAATGGTTTGTTCGCCTTCAGAGACCGCCTCATTATGCGCTACGAAAATTAGCGGCCTTGCGCCGTTCCACGCCTTGCGGAATGCGTCCTGAATGGTGTTAGCAGTCAAGCGCGGCATCATGGTTTCAAACCGTGCGAGGTTGGCTGCCGGAATAGAGACGATGCTGCTGTTTTCGATTGCGGATATGAATCCAATTGCCAATCCAGCACTTTGCCGCGTTGACGCCTGGTCTGCCGCGTTTCTGAGTGCGGTTTGGGTATTGGCCACTTGCTCCTTCACTTCAGCATCGGTGAAGCCGTGGGTCAGCGCGCGACGCAATTCCTGTTCGCCCACGCTCAGCGCCGATTTCCAATCGCGATCCTTGGCAATTACAGTCACGCTGGCGGACTGTGCGGTTGAGATCAGATCACCGATAGACGCCGAAGCACCGGTAAACTTCGCGTCGGCCTTGCGGGAAAGCGCATCCAAGCGGCGTCCCAAGATGCCAGCGCCAATCGATTCCCGCACCACAAGTTCGCGCCGGGCTTCGCTGTCGGGCTGCGTGCGGAGCGGGGTGACGACTGTAATTGACACAGAAGTTGGCACGTCAGGATCAACAAACAGTCGTGTGGAAATGGGTCTGCCCCTGTCGATTGTTGCTGACATCGGGTCCGTGTCGACTTTTGCCTTGCCCCGCCAGTCGCTGAATTTGGCAATGATCTGCTTTTCCAGCACCACCGGGTCAGTATCACCCACGACAATCAGCGTTGCTCGTTCAGGCGTGTAAAAACTGTCATAAAGTTTGCGCAGGCCAGCAGGCGTGACGGCTTTAATGCTGGATTCTGTGCCAATCGGCAGGCTGCGGGCAATTGGCGTGCCGGGGACAAGGAAACTCACTTGGTCTTTGAATTGACGCAAACCGAAATTCTCCCGCGCGCGCATTTCGCCCAGAATGATGCCGCGCTCACGCTCCACAGCGGCGGGGGAAAGAGTCAGTTCGCCTGCAGTTTCCCGCATCAGCATCAGGGCCGTGTCGATCAACTGCGGCGTTACTTGAGGCAGGTCCAGCATGTAAACCGTCTCACCAAAGCTGGTATACGCATTGGTATCGGCACCAAATGAAAGGCCAGCGCGTTCCAGCAGCTTGATCATTTCGCCTTCAGGAACGCGTTTTGACCCGTTGAAGGCCATATGTTCCAGAAAATGCGCGCCGCCTTCTTGCCCCGGCAAGTCAGCCGTTGACCCCATGTCCACGCGCATCCGGATGGAGGCTGCATGTTTGGGCGTGGCGTTTCTTTTCACCACATAACGCATGCCGTTTGGCAGCACGCCGTAAAGTGCATCGGGGTCGGGCTTGATATCGCTGTTGTCAAAGCCCCAGGCCTTGCGGACAGGTTCAGAAATTGTCGCTTCGGTTGAGGCGGGGGTTGCGGCGGGCAGCGGCGTTTTTTGAGCCAGAACCGGCGCCGCGACAAACAACAGAGCAAAAGCAAAAATTGAACGCATCACTATCATCCCGACAGACTATGCACGACCTTTGCCCGCACGAACCCGCCAGCTCAAGGGGTTTGGTCACCAGAAATCATCCGTTGGTCAAATGAGACAAGTGTAAATCTTATCGTCTCCGCGCCTCCGCGCCTCTGCGCGAACCAAAAAGAGAGCGGGTTTCGCGCAGAGGCGCGGAGGCGCAGAGGATTCAGGTCTATTACAGCTTCGGGCCGGAAACGGCGGCGGGTTTGGCTCTAGGTTCTTCGATGATTTTCAGGATCGCCTGGCCGCGCGTGTCGCGTTTTGCATAGTCACGCGCGGAAAGCCCGGCCATTGAATCGACGCGGTCTGGGTTGGCCCCGGCATTGAGGAGAAGCCGGACAAGTGCCAAATCACGCTGCTGAACCGCGCGCATTAAGGGTGTCTCCCCGCCGCTATTGGCCAAATCGACCTGCGCGCGGCGTTTGATCAGGGCTTGAGCACCTTCGACAAAGCGGATTTGAGTGGCGATCATCAACGGCGTATTGCCGCGCCCGTCACGAATATCTGGCCTGGCCCCCAGCCCCAGCAGATAGTTGATCCACGTCAAATCCCGCTCTTTGGTGACGATGTGCAGCGCGGTTTCCCCCGTCGTGATGTCTTTGGTATCAATGATCACCGTGCCGGGCTTTTGCATCATGGTGATGGCTTTATTGCCTTCCTTGCTGCGGTCGCGAATGGCCTTCAGAAAGTTGTAACTGTCAGAGAATTGCGCACTTGCCGATGTCGGCACCATGAGAGCGACCAGCAAAGCCGGAAAAATGAGACGAGATTTCATGGCGATACCTTAAGTTTCAATGCGGCGAATCCGACGAATTCGCCTCTTGCGCTCACGCGCCTAGCAACGCAAGACTAGCAGCATGATGAACCGTCCGCTTCACTTTCTCGTCGCCCTTTTGCTGTCGGCGTGCAGCGCTGCGCCTGACAACGGCCCGCCGCCTTTGCAGGGTGCGCGGCTGGGCGGGGCCTTTGCCCTCACCAGCGAAGACGGCAAGCCGGTTAAGGACAGTGATTTTGCCGGCCAATATCGGCTGGTTTATTTTGGCTACACGTTTTGCCCAGACGTTTGCCCAGTGGATATAGCGCGGTTGATGCAGGGGTTAACGGCGCTGGAAAAGACGAATAAAGCTGCGGCAGACAAGATCCAGCCCCTTTTCATCACTGTTGATCCTAAGCGGGACACACCAGATGCAGTGAAGCAATTCACAGCCGCATTCCATCCGCGTTTGCTTGGCCTTACCGGAACCGAAGTTGAGACAGAGGCTGTGGCCGCACGCTACGGCGTCTATTTTGAACGGGACAAACCGGGCGCGCAGGGCGGCTATCTGGTAAACCATAGCAACAACGCCATTCTCTATGGCCCCAAAGGTGAACCACTGGCGATCATCCCGCACGACGGCACGCCGGCCGAAACGGCAATTGAGCTTGCCCGCTGGGTAAAATGAGCCGCTTTTGGGAAGACTTGCCGCTCGAAGCCCTTGATCAAGCGCAGTGGGAGGCGCTGTGCGATGGGTGTGGCAAATGCTGCATTCACAAGCTGGAGGATGAAGACACCGGCGACCTTTACCCGACCAATGTCGCGTGCCGGATGCTTGATCGGCGGGCCGGGCAATGCAGCGATTATGCGCACCGTCATTCTCATGTGCCGGATTGCATCACGCTGACACCAAAGCTGGCGCGTGAGATTGAATGGCTGCCGTCGACTTGCGCTTATGTGCTGCGCGGGGATGGCAACCCGCTGCCTGATTGGCATCATCTGGTTTGCGGAGACCGGGAGGAGATACACCGTCAGGGCAAATCAGTGCGCGGCTGGACCGTGTCCGAAGATGATGTCGAAGCTTTGGAAGATCATCTGATGTTGGCCAATGAGAGTGATAGCGACGATGGCTGAACTGCTGTTCCACGGCGGCGGGCGCAGTTTGCCATTGGTTGTCAAGCGCGCCTCAGTGCGCCGGATGAACTTGCGGCTGGACGCGCGGGGCGGGGCAGTGCGTCTTACTTTGCCCCGCTTTGTGCCACTTGGCCCGGCCATGCGCTGGGTCGAGGAAAAGCGGGACTGGGTGGAGGATCAGCTGGGCAAATTGCCGCCGTCTCGCCCGATCCGTGCCGGCATGGTGGTGCCATTGGGGGATGCGCGCTTGCCGCTGGATTGGTCCACCGACTATCCCCGAAAGGTGGCGGTTATGGCCGACAGTATCCGTGTTGGCGGGCCAGAGGAGGTGCTACCCGCGCGGCTTATCCGATGGCTCAAGGCTCAGGCATTGGCGCGCGTGACGGAGGAAACCCGCGCGGTTGCCCTTGCCCACGGCCTCACCGTTACCGCCGTTGGCGTCGGTGATCCGACCAGCCGTTGGGGCAGTTGTTCTTCTACTGGTGCGATCCGTTACAGCTGGCGCTTAATTCTGGCACCTGACTTCGTGTTGCGGGCAACGGTCGCGCATGAAGTCGCGCATTTGGTGCACATGGATCATAGTGCTGCATTTCATGCCAAGGTCGCAGCACTTTTGGGCGAAGACCCAAAGCCTGCACGGGACTGGTTGCGCGCGAACGGGCCTATGCTGCACCAATTTGGGCGCGGCTAAGGCTCAGGCGCCACCATTGGCCGCGTTGGCACTTCGTCAAGCATTTCTTCGTCAAACCGCGGTTCTTCGATAACCTGCCGAGGTGTCGTTGGGGCTGTTCCCACCGGATCGCCATTTTCATCGACAAATTGCCCTTGATCAGGATCGCCGAAATAAACTTCCTCTTCAGTTTCCAACTGCCAATCGGGCAAAGTCACTTTGGTGTCGAACTGCTCAACTTTGCGCTTGGCCACGGCGAAGCGCATAAACGCGGAGAAAGCTCTTGCAGGCGCGCGGCCCCCTTGCAGATCGCGGACGGGCTTGGCATCATCGCGGCCCATCCAGACGCCAGTGGTGATACCGCTGGAAAAGCCCATGAACCAGCCATCTTTGTTAGATGACGTGGTGCCAGTTTTTCCTGCCACAGGCCGACCGATCTGCGCGGCTTTGCCGGTGCCCGTGTTGACTGCGGTTTGCAGCAGATCCGTCATCCCAGCGGCGACATAAGGCTCAACCAGTCGTTGGCCTTGGCTGGCTTTATGCTGATACAGCACCCGTCCGCCTTCGCTGGTGACTTTGATTATTCCAAAGGGCGTGACGGCCACTCCTTTGGCTGCAACCCCTGCATATGCGCGTGTCAAATCAATCAATCGCACATCAGATGTGCCGAGCACCATCGAAGGAAGCGTATTCACAGGCGTCGTAATGCCAAAGCGCCGCGCCATTTCGGCAATGGCGGAGGTGCCGACATCCGCGCCGATTTTGGCGGCAATGGTATTGAGAGAATAAGTGAAGGCCGTGCGGATATCGACATCGCCCGAATATCGCCCGCTGCTGTTGCGCGGTTTCCAGCCGTTGATATCCACGGCTTCATCAACCATTTTGGTTTCCGTGGTATAGCCCGTTTCCAGTGCGGCCAGATAAACGAACAGTTTGAATGCCGATCCGGGCTGTCGCACGGCCTGGGTTGAGCGATTGTAGATAGACGTCACATAATCCGTGCCGCCGACCATGGCGCGGATCGCTCCGTCACGGTCCAGCGCGACAAGCGCCCCTTGCGCCCCTTTGGGCACATTGGCGCGGATCGCAGCGTCAGCGGCGTTTTGCATGCCGACGTCCAGTGTTGTCCAGACATCAATGGGCGCTTCAGTTTCACTGATCAGCATATCGAGCTGAGGCAGTACCCAATCAGTGAAATAACGGACGCTGTTTTGCTTGGCTTCGGGGGCTAGTTTGACGGCAGCAGGGTCAGTGCGGCTCGCCTCAGCTGGGGTCAGGGCACCGGTATCGACCATTGTGGCCAGCACGACGCCGGCTCGACCAATGGCGGCTTTCGCGTCGGCTGTCGGTGAATAGTTGGACGGCGCTTTTACCAGCCCAGCGATGATCGCGGATTCAGCTAAGCTCAGACTCTGCGCGGGATGGCCGAAGAATTTGCGTGATGCGGCGTCAATCCCGTAAGCACCGCCGCCGAAATAGACGCGGTTCAGGTAAAGTTCGAGGATCTGATCCTTGCTAAACTTACGCTCCAGGGCGAGGGCGATAAGGATTTCGCGTAGCTTTCGGTTCCATGTGCGATCATTGCTCAGGAAAAGATTGCGCGCCAGTTGCTGAGTAATTGTTGATCCGCCTTGGGTGAAGCGCCCCTTTTCCCAGCGGACTTTGAAAGATCGGGCAATGCCAATTGGGTCAACCCCTGGATGCTGTTCAAACCGCCGATCCTCGACAGCGACCATGGCTTTCACCATATCATCCGGGATGGATTTATAGGCGATCCATTCGCCGTAAACCGGCCCCATCGACACGATCACAGTGCCATCAAGCGCGCGAACACGGATCATTTGGCCATTGGGGGACTGTTTGAGCGCGCTATAATCCGGCAAATCGGAATAAGAGGAATAGATGGCTGCCGCTAAAGCCACGACGCCCAACATCGCCGCGATCAGCGCTGCCCGCACCAGTTTGAAAAACCATCCGCGCGGTTTTTTGGGGTTGGATGACTTGCGACTTTGTTTGGTGCGTGTGGCCATATCCGCCGTGGTCTAAGCATAAGCGGAGGTGCAGACAAGTTCAGGCTTTGTCAAAATCCAGTGCAAGACTGTTGATGCAATAGCGCAGACCGGTGTCTTCGCGGGGGCCATCGGGGAAAACATGGCCCAAATGGCCGCCGCAAGCCGTGCAGCAGACTTCAACGCGGACCATACCGTAGCTGATGTCGCGGTGTTCCGTCACAGCCTCAGGCGTGATTGGTCGGGTAAAGCTGGGCCAACCAGATTCGGATTCAAACTTCGTTTCACTTTGAAACAAGGCAGAGCCACAGCCAGCGCAATCATAGACACCTGTGTCCTTGTTATAGGTGTAGGTTCCGGCGTAAGCGCGCTCAGTACCGGCCTCTCGCAGCACATGATATTGCTCAGGCGTAAGGCGTTCGCGCCACTGCGCTTCGGTCAGTTCAATTTTTTCCATGATGCCTATATGTGGGCTAAACCGTTCAATTTCAACGCCCAATACGCGTCATCGCCGCTGCAAGCTTGGCAAGTGACGGCGCAAGGCGAGTCGCAGCGAGCATGATCGGCGCCAATCGCGGTGTCTCTGCCCAGTGCCAGAGAAGCGTTGCAGTCCTCACAGGGCGCCACGCGGCGCGCGCAAAAGCGCGCTGATATTCGGGAGCGGAACCAGCCCCTCCATCCAGCCAATGCCGCGCCGCTGCCATCCCGCTGGCCAGTGCCAGACCATTGCCCTCACCGGCCAGCGAAGGAATGCAAGCGGCCTGGTCACCCAAGCGAAATTGCCCGGAAACGGTGCTATTCGTGATCCAGCCATAAGGCACTGCCGCCACGGCATCAACCCCGGGGGCGATGTCCATATAGGCCAGCCGATCACCCAAGGCCGCATTTTCAGCGGCAAGACCGGCGAGCAACACCTTGGGGTCGCCGCCCGCGTCAGTCAGCGCCGATTTGCGCACGGCCATGCAGAGATTGGCGCTACCATCTTCTTGCAGCATCAGGCCCGCATAGCCGCCATCAAATAAATGCAGCTCAATTGCGTCGCCAATCATGGCAAGCAGTGCCGGGTGAGGTGCAATGCGCACACGCAGGCCCAGCGTCGGGGCTTCGTCCCGGTCCCGCCCCAAACCGCGCAGATCATGTTTGCCAGTCGCGATGAACAGGCTTTCGGGGGTCATTGTCGCCCCGTCCTTTAGCGTAAGACTGCCGTCAGCACCCAGCCCCCGCACTGAGACGCCGCGTTCTAATCCGGCCCCTTCTCCAACCGCTTTGGCAGCCAGTAATGTATCGAGCCGCCTGCGTGAGATGCCCATGGCTCCGGCGGGCAAAGGCGCAGTGGCCGACTTCCCACCTGCAAATAGGGCCACGCGGGATACAGGATGGCCGCGCAAATCCGCTGTTTCCAGCCCCAGTGCATTCAGCGATTGGATCGTTCGCCAGCTGATAAAGCCGCCGCAAATCGCGTCGCCTTGTTCGTGCTGAGCCTCCAGCACCATCGGTTTCGCCCCGCTGCGGGCAAGCATGATCGCAGCGGCTGACCCTGCAGGGCCTGCGCCGATAATTAGCGGATGTTGTTGACGCATAATCTAAACGGGAACTGGCGGATGACATGCGCGCCCTCTATTCCCGCCTCTAAAAGGATTGGGCCCCACTCCGCGGGGCGGTAGGATCGGGCAATGGACAGCTGTCCATCCTCCCGCACAATCCGGTGCCAACCCATGATCCGGGCGAGCAGGGGATAGCCCAGATAAGCAAAGCCGTGCCGGTGCAGATCATTGATGTGCCAACCAAGCCTTGCCTCCGCCTCCATAAATTTTAGGAACGCGACCAATTGGGTATGGCTCATATGATGCGCGACAAGGCTGGAGAGAATGATGTCCCATCCTTGCCCGGCCAAATCGGCATAGTCGCCCGCACGGTAATCAATCGCGTGGCGCGCGGGTGTTGCAGCCCGGGCAGCAGGGGCGCTGTTTGGATTGAGATCAATGCCAACCAACTCCACTGCAACGCCGTGCTTTGCCGCCCATACTGCAATGCCGCGCAACATGTCGCCGTCACCAAAACCCACATCAAGGATTTTGACGGGTTTGAGTTGCGCCTTGATCTGGCTGAGAAAGGTGAGCGTTGGCCGACGTGCCATGGTGACAGTGTTGACCTTCGCGAGATCAGCCAGAACAGCAGCATAGACCAACGGGTCAAGCCCTTCGGCATCCATTTGTTCTTCGGCGATGGCGCGGGCATTCAGCATTACTCGGCCCAACCGAAGCGAAATCCTTCCGCCGCCAGCCCCGGACCAAAGGCAAGGGCCACGCCGCGTTCGGGGTGGTCAGGAAATGTTCGAGCCAAAGTGAACATCAGTGTTGCCGAAGACATATTGCCGCATTCGTTCAGTGTAGCACGCGACGCAGCAAGAGCATTCTCGTCCAAGTCCAGACCGTGAGCGACAGCGTCTAAGATGGTCCGCCCGCCGCCGTGAATGGCCCAAGCGTCAATCATGTATCCACCCGTCAAAGTGTCGCGCATTTCAGGCGTGCGCAGGGCGGCTTCGATTCGCCCCGGAACCTCGCCCGACAAATGCATGGCAAAGCCTGTATCACCAATTGCCCAGCGGATTAGACTGTGGGAGTGAGGCAGTGTGGTGACGATGCTATCGTCAAGTGCCAGTCCCGCGCCTTCACCTGTTACAAGCGCCGCTGCGGCGCCATCGCCAAAATGGAGCATCGCCAACAGCGGCTCCAATTCACGGACGGGCTGAAGATGAAGAGTGGAGAGTTCTACTGTGACCACCAAAACGCGGGCTGCTGGCTCAGACCTTACAATATGCCGCGCAGTGCGCAGCGCCGTTACAGCGGCGTAACAGCCCATGAAGCCGATCAGCAATCGTTCGACCGATCCGGGCAGACCGAGTCGCTGTGCGATGATCTGATCAATGCCGGGTGCCACAAAGCCCGTGCAACTGGCCACCACCAGATGCGTGATGCCGCTCATATCAGTCTGCGCCGCCAACTTCTCGATTGCTGCCATTGCCAGGTCGGGCGCATGTTGGGCGTAGAGCAGCATCCGTGCCGATGTCGGCGGCAACACCTCTCCTGAGTAAAACCCGCCGTCTGCAACCGGCGATCCGCCGCCAGGTGTCGGGGGCAGAACTGACCAGCGGTGGGCAATGCCTGACCTGCTGGCCATCCGTGCAAAAATGGCGGCCTCGCGGCGCTCAGGAAGCTGCTGGCTCGCCCAATCGATAAACGCGTGATGAATGTCCTGCGCAGGTGTTGCAGTGCCGATGGCACGGATACGGGGAAGGGTTTGGGTCACACGCGGCCTTTTACTGTGCACTCGCTGTGCAAATGCATCGAGTAGGCTGGTTAACAGATTGTTGACGCCCGGTCATTAAACTAAAAGACCATGCGGTTTGTTCCTGCTTTTTTCGCCCTTTTGGTGGCCGTTCCCGCGTTCGCGCAGGAGCCGCCTTGCTTGCTCTGTGCCGCAGCACCTGAGGCTGCAAAAGACAATAAGCCCCGCCGTGTTCTGCAGATTGATATTGAAACAGCATTGGATTTCAGCCGTGTTGCCCAAACGGGTCAGGGCGGTGAAGTGGGTGTTGACCCCGCGACGGGGGCACGCCGCGTGGTTGGTGGCCTGGCTGATCTTGGCGGAATGGCCCTTCGCGGAACAGTCATGCTGCGCGGGGAACCCTATGCGCCGGTGCTCATCAGCCTGCCAGCCCAGGTCACGTTGCGGTCCAGCAGCGGCGGAACTGCCGATGTTGTGGATTTGCGGACAGATATTTCAGGGATGCCAGTGCTGAACGGCAATGGTGAACTGCGGTTTTCCTTTGGAGGAAAGTTGATCGTTAAAGGACAAATCTCTGGGACTTTGCGCGGGTCCATCCCCGTTTCGGCAGATTATCCCTGAGCAGGATCGCGAATCTTTAGCGCTCCGTTAACCAGTCCGATCAGTAAAATATGAAACCATTTCGGCGAAATGTCCCTCCAGAGCGGATGAGCTTTTCCGTTCGGGAACAACAGTAGCGATTCGCTAGGGGAATAAAAGACCATGAAGTTTCAAGCATTGAAAGCCGCACTCGTCGGCACCGTATTTGCAGCCGCTGCTCTTTCGGGCACATCTGCACAAGCCGCATCGGCGTCGGCAACAGCCTCCGCCAAGATCCTGACGCAAGTCACCGTCACGAAAACAGCTGATCTTGATTTCGGCACGATCGCCATCGGAACCAGCGGCGGCACTGTCACCGTTGGCACCACCGACAACCGCACATGCGGTGCCGGCCTGGTCTGCTCGCTTGCTGTGACTTCGGCAAAGTTCGGGATTGCCGGTGCAGCCCTGCAGTCTGTTGGCATTTCTGCTGACCCGACCGTCACGCTGAACCGCTTTGGCGGCGGCGGCACGATGTCCGCAACGCTTTTGACCAGTGCGTCAACAGCGACGCTCAGTGCAGCAGGCGCATCGACATTCGCTGTTGGTGGCGTGCTGACCGTTGGTGGCACACAGGCCGCTGGCGATTACACGGGCACGTTCAACGTGACTGTCAACTATCAGTAAGCCTCGCTCACTGATTTGAGACCTGAAACAGGGCCCGCCGGCGCAATCCGGCGGGTCCTTTTTTATGGGCTTAAATCCTCGCATGGTTATCAACTTGTCAACCATATCGGATGTAAACCAGCTCCGTATCGGGGGAATATTGCCTTCGCTGGAGGATGATCATGCGTTTTTGGAAACTAGGTGCGGCGATTCTGTCGATGGTGGCCGGGCCGGTCCAGGCTGGGACTGGTGATCTGCTCGTCGCGCCGACGCGCATTGTGTTTGACGGCGCACGCGGCACTGAAGTGATTCTCAACAATATCGGCTCAGAACCCGCGACATACCGTATCTCCCTTGAGCTGCGGCGCATGACGAAGGAAGGAATGCTCGAAGATGTCCCTGCCGGGGCCGCAAATGATCTTGAAACCAAAACGATTGCGATGGTCTCTTACGCGCCGCGCCGCATCGTGCTCGTGCCCAATCAGCCGCAGGCGATTCGGATCGGGGTGCGCGCACCACAAGGATTGCCGGACGGCGAATATCGCGCGCATATGTTGTTCCGCGCCATTCCGAGCGCTAGATCCGTCACGGCCCCTGCAACGACCTCATCAGGATTGGCGATTGCGCTCACACCCATTTACGGCGTTACGATTCCGATCATCGTGCGCCAGGGGTCATTAAAAGCAACTGCTGGCATGGCAGATGCGCGGTTGGAACGCACCGCAGCAGGCGGGGGTTCACTTGTTTTCAAGCTGACCCGCACAGGCACACGGTCAACCTTTGGCCGCATCCGCGTGCTGAAATCGGGGCAAAGCAAGCCGCTGTTCGAAGCCAATGGCATTGCCGTCTATCCCGAGGTGAGTGAGCGCAAAGTTTCTTTTGAACTGCCACCGGAAATCCTGGCCGCACTGGCAGGTCCCGTCACGATCCAATATGTCGAGGATCCTGAAAACGGCGGAAAGACCCTCGCTGAACTGCAAACGGTCCTCCGTTGAGCGCCGCTGATCTGATCAAGACCGGATAAAACGGCTCGTGCGCCGCTCTTTCCCCTTTGCCGGACCCGCGATGGCCCTGGCCGCTCTTCTGGGCGGCCAGGGTTTTGTTGCGCCTGTTAAAGCAGCGGAAAGCGGCGGCTGGCAGGCCAATGACGACGATGCGTTGCTGCTTGATGTGCGCCTGTCACAATATCGGCTGGGGGACGGCGTGCGCGGCTATCAAACGCCCGAAGGCGTGTGCGTCGATCTGTCCGATATGGTCATGGCGCTCGACATTCCCTTGCGCGTGGACAAGAAGTTGCGCCGCGCAACTGGATGGGCGTTTGAGGAATCCCGCACGATCATTCTTGACCGCGAAAGCGCAAAAGCACAAATAATGAACAAAAATGAGGTGCTGCGGGACTCGGATATTCGCGACACGCCAGAGGGATGGTGTGTTGATGCGAAGCGGCTTGGAGGCTGGCTCGGCATCACGCTGCAAGCGGACACCGGCAATGCCTTGCTCCTGATCAAGTCTCAGGTTCGCCTGCCGGTTGAAATGGCGCTGGAACGCAAGTCCCGGGCTGCGAAAATCCGTCCAACTTCGGCCTTTGACCTTAAATCCCTGCCCAACAGCAGCGCGCCTTACCGTGGCTTCAAGCCTCCTTCGTTTGACGCCGTGGTGTCACTCGGCGGATTGCGGCAAACGGGCGGGCAGAAACGGGTCGATGTCAGCTATGATCTTTATGCCACCGGAGAAGTTGGCCCTGTCGCTTATGATGCCCGGCTGGCAAGCGACCAGCGCGGCGTGCCCAATAGCCTGCGGGTCCGGGCCTATCGCAACGATCCGGATGGCGGGCTTTTGGGGCCGCTGCGCGCCACACAGGCGGAGGTCGGCGATGTTTCCGGGTTCACCACACCACTCGTCGCCCGGTCAAATCCTGGGCGAGGGGCCTTGGTGTCAAATCGCCCGCTTGACCGGCCCGACAATTTTTCACGGACCGATTTCCGGGGCGAATTACCGCTGGGTTGGGATGCTGAGCTTTATCGCAACGGGCAATTGCTGAGTTTTGCGGTTGACCGCACCGACGGCCGCTATGAATTTGTCGATGTGCCGCTGCTTTACGGTCAGAATCGGTTTGAAATTGTGCTGTACGGCCCGCAGGGGCAAATCCGGCGTGAGGAGCGTAATGTTCCCGTCGGGCAGGGGTCAATTCCGCCGCGTGCCACTTATTACTGGGCAGGAATCAACCAGGACGGGCGCGATCTGGTCGGGCTGGGGCGTGGCCCGCCGATTGGCACGGGTCTGTGGCGCGGCACGGTCGGGGTGGAACGGGGGTTGAATACAAAAACCTCGGTCATGTTCGGTTTGCATAGTCTGGGATTGAAAGAAGTTGGGCGGCGCAACTTTGTTGAGGCCGCCGTTCGGCGTGCCATCGGCCCAGCGCTAGTCGAAATTGGGGCGTCATCCGATTTGCGCGGCGGGCTGGCGGTCCAGGCGCAACTGCTGGGGCAGCTGGGTGAGACTTATATCAGCGCGGAGTCTGCGCGCGCGTCGGGCGGATACCGGTCAGACCGGTTTGATCGGGCAGTGCGCGGTTTGCATGCCGTATCGGTGGATCATGCCTTCCGCCTCGGACGGATGACATTGCCGACGCATCTGGAGGCGCGATTGACAGAACGGGCGCGGGGCGAAACCAGCCTCAACCTCGTATCGCGCGCATCGAGCAATTTCGGAAGGTATTATATTACCGGTGAACTGGACTGGCAGCGCAACCAGCGTCCGGTTGGGCCGGAACTACCGGATCAGCTCAATGCCCGATTGCTGGTCAATGGGCGCTTCGGCCGGGTGCGCGTGCGCGGTGAAACGCGGTTCCGTTTGAGTGGCGGCGCGCGCTTTGAAGGCGTGAATTTGACCGGCGAATGGAATGGGAAAGGCGATTCTGATCGTTCGGCCAACTGGCGCGTCGAACTGGGCTATGACCGCCCGCTCGATCGCGGCCGTCTGGCGCTGGGCTATGTCCGTCATTTCAAGAAAGTGGCGCTCACCGCGCAAGTTGAGGGCGCCACTGACGGATCGGTCGCAGCGGGCCTCAATCTCGCGTTCAGCTTTGGGCCCGATCCGCGCAAAGGCGGGGGTTACCGCATGACGTCAGACCGCTTGGCGGCACAGGGGCAGGTTCTGGCGCGGGTTTACCGGGATTTGAACGCCGACGGACGGCG
Organism: Sphingomonadales bacterium; assembly: GCA_031376385.1. Taxonomy (GTDB): domain Bacteria; phylum Pseudomonadota; class Alphaproteobacteria; order Sphingomonadales; family Sphingomonadaceae; genus Aquisediminimonas. The sequence goes on along the minus strand of JANMDQ010000023.1, from coordinate 170,766 downwards.
TCAGGCAGATGAGCCCTATGAAAAGGATGTTCAACTGGCGGCGGGCTCCGCGCCTGTCCGCAATCTGACCGATGCGAACGGCGAAGTGATGATTGATGAGCTGCATCCCTTCAATGCCGTGCTCATCGGGGTGGACGCGTCATCGCTCCCTGATCCTCTCATTCAACCCGGCGGCCCTGGCATTGTTGTCACTCCACGGCCGGGCGTGGCTGCTATTATTGAACTTGCGCTAACCAGTGCTGGCGAAGTGGACGGAACCCTAGTTCAAAGCGGTGGCAACGGAATTGAGGGGGTTGACCTGGAACTGGTCGACCGCACGGGCCGCGCTGTTTCAAAAGCGCGCAGCGATTTTGACGGCTTCTTCTTGTTCGAAAAAGTGCCCTACGGCCAGTATATCGTTCGCATTGCCAAACTTTCAGCAGATGCAGCGCAACTGGAGTCTATGCTGCCAGGACGGATTGTCGTCGACGGGAAAGAACCAAGTTTCCACTTGGGGACCGTTGCGGCGGAGCAAACCGGCATAAGGACCGCGCAGGGCCAGTCACCCTGATATCCTATTCTCTGGTGCGGACGAGAAGACTCGAACTTCCACGGGCTTTCGCCCACAACGACCTCAACGTTGCGCGTCTACCAGTTCCGCCACGACCGCACGAGAAATAAGCTCTGCCGGGTGACCGGCATCTGGTAAGCCGCGCGGCATTAGCAAAGGCTTTATGGCTATGCAATGGCCCTGTTTGGGACAGTGATCTGTTAACTGCGTTCGGTGCTTGAGGAAATGGGTTAGCAAAGTCTTAATATGTCCGGTGACACCAGCTGCTCTTCTTTTCCTCGCCGCTACTGCCGAACCTGCCGTGCGTTCGATTCAACTCTCTGTTTTGGTACGAGCGCGGATCATAGAAGCAGTACGCATCGATATGTCAGGGCGAACAGCAACGCCGCGAGCGCGTAAAGTGCGACGGGGTCTCATTGAATTTGAGTGACTATTTGCTTTTCGCTCCTGAAAAGCTGAGGTTCAAAGCCCGTGCTCCCTTGGGCACATCCACTTCTGCGCTGTTGAATTCCACACTTGCTTTAGGCCCAAGCGTGCGTTTAGGCGGCGTGATCGTCCAGCCATAGACGACCCGGCCTTGGGCGTCGCGCAACTCAGCAAGGATATCTGGCACGCGTTGGCTTTGGCTCGTGGGATTGATCACACGTCCTGTAACGGCGAACAGCTCATTGCCGCTTTCCAAAGTCCGTCGCTCAGGTTTGCGGGGCACTTCAAGCAGCAATGGCACTTCAAAATCTGATGCAGGCAAGCCGAGCTTTGCTGCCATGTCAGACGCAAAAGTGGGCGTGCCAAATAGCTGAATGCCAACAATTCCTGCCCCCAACACCGTCGCCGCGCCGAGCGCAGCCATTGTCCAGCGTTTAGCGGGGTTTTTGCGTGGACGAAATGGTGGCTCATGCGCGAATGGATCAGCGTCATTTTGCCGAACGGTTGATAGACTGTCAGGAATGGGGGGTACTGAAGGCGACGGAGAGGGCGGCAGAGGCGCAATAGCCGGTGGCGGGCTTGGCCGTGGCGGAACCGGTGGCAGTGGAAGTTCAGCATTCTCAACCAAGTCAAGCACCGGCAGGCTCGCAAACCAGCTATGCGCACAAGATGCGCAGCGCACTTGCCGCCCATTAGCGCCTATGGCGCTGTCTGGAACAACATAACGAGTGGAACAGGCCGGGCAGACAAGTAACATTGAAGAAAACTGACTGAAACAGGAAACAGGGGATCGTCTAAACACTCTTGCCCCCGTTCATGCAAGCCTTTGTGCGCGCGCTGATGGAGTTGAAAACAGTAAGTCGGGCTTGCCGGGGCCATGCATGGCCGGTTAGGGAGAATAACAGCGTTCGGGATTTTGGCAGAGTTATGGGCACTATCGTTCAGTTTGATAATGTCGGTCTGCGGTATGGCACAGGCGCTGAGACGCTGACTGATGTTAGTTTTTCTCTAAAGGAAGGGGGGTTCTACTTCCTCACGGGCCCGTCTGGTGCGGGAAAGACTTCCCTGTTAAAACTGCTTTATCTCTCGCAGCGCCCAAGCCGAGGGTTGATCCGACTGTTCGGCGAGGACATGGTGACTCTGCCAAGAGACCGCTTGCCTCAATTTCGGCGGCGCATTGGCGTTGTTTTCCAAGATTTTCGCCTAATCCCTCACCTGTCTAGTTTCGATAATATCGCGTTGCCGCTCCGCGTGATGGGGCAAAGCGAAAAAGAGGTAGAACGATCTGTAACCGAAATGCTTGGGTGGGTCGGCTTGGCAGAGCGGGCAAGCGCGCGGCCTGCGACGCTCTCGGGCGGTGAACAGCAGCGCGTGGCCATTGCCCGCGCCGTCATTGCGCGACCGGATATTTTGGTGGCTGACGAACCCACGGGCAATGTCGACCCCGATATGGCAGCCCGCTTGTTGCATTTGTTTGACGGACTGAACAAATTGGGCACGACGCTGGTTATTGCCACGCATGATCTTCATCTGCTCACCCGTATTGGCAACGCCACAATGATGCGGCTTGAGGACGGGCGCCTGTCTGATCCTACGGGGTTGCTGCGCTATCCGCCACGCCGGGACGGTGTTCTCGCATGATCAGCTGGCTTAAACCAAGCGTTGCGGAGCGGCGTTTGCTGCCGGAAGGTCGCTCTGCTGGCCCGATGCCTTGGGTGATTGGCATCATGATGCTTCTCACAACATTGGCAGCGGCGATGGGCTTAGCTGTGGGCAATGCGTCGGCCAGCTTGAGCAACGATATAGCGGGGAAGCTGACCATTCAAGTGCCGGAAGCCAACCAAAGCACGAAGAACGGGCAAATTCGCGCAATCCTCTCCGAAATTCGGCAAGTGAATGCAGTTGTTGGAGTGGAGCGTGTGAGCGACGCACAATTGGCTCAACTGTTGGACCCGTGGCTTGGCAATGTCGGTGCCGACGAAGATTTGCCGATGCCCGCGCTGATAGATGTTACACTGAGCCGTGCCGATGCAACAACCATATTAGAAATCACTAATCTGGTGACAGGCATTGCTCCCAAAGCGCGTGTAGATCGGCACGCAACTTGGCTCTCACCTCTGGCTAGCCTAATGACGGCGCTCAAATGGCTCGCGTTTGGCCTCGTTCTGCTGATGGCTAGTGCGACAGCGGCGACTGTGATCCTTGCCGTCCGGGCGGCGCTCAACACCCACGGCGAAACCATCGCGATTATGCATTTGCTCGGGTCTAGCGACAATCAAATTGCGCGGCTGTTCCAAAGGCGAATTGCGCTTGATGCGATGCTTGGCTGCGTCGCGGGTTTTGGAGTTGCTTTGGCCGTGATGGCCGTTGTGGGCACGCGCATCGGCGCTTTGGGGTCAGATTTGCTGGGCGGGGCATCGCTCGGGCTGTTTGGATGGTTATCGATTCTGCTCCTTCCCGTCGCGGGAACGGCATTGGCGGCCATGATCGCACGATTGACAGTTTTGCGTACGCTCGGGAAAACCCTCTGATGCGCCGCATTCTGGTCCGGATGACCATGCTGCTGCTGTTGGTTTGGGCGCTTGGATTGGCTTGGTTTGCTGTAGCCCTTCCTGGGCCATCTAGCGATGTGAAGACCGATGGAATTGTGGTTCTCACCGGCGGCGCAGGGCGCTTGGCGCGCGGGGTGCAAGTGCTTAACCAAGGCTATTCGCGCACCATGTTGGTGTCAGGCGTGGATCGCAGTGTGCGGCCGGGCGAATTTCAGCTCGCCAACTCAGTGGCGCCGGCGCTACTGCGCTGCTGCATTCAGCTTGGTAAGCAAGCGACGGATACGGTATCTAACGCAAAAGAAACGGCCGAGTGGGTCAAACGCAATCACCACCGGTCTATTCGGTTGGTGACATCAGACTGGCATATGCGGCGCGCGCGGCTGGAATTGGAACAAGTGGTCGATAACAGCGTTAGCATCGTGGCAGATGGTGTGCCCACCACGCCGAGCCTGGAGACGATATTATTAGAATATCACAAATATCTGCTGCGCCGAGTTTCCATCCTGTTGGGCTACTGAACATGAATGCCCTGCGGTCCATGCTGTTCGTGCTGGTTTTCTATCCCGTTGGCACGCTTCTAACCGCGGTTGCCGTTTTCGAATCGCTGTTTGGACAGGATGCCGTCATTCGCGGGTCACGGCGCTGGGCCTTGTGGCACCGCTGGTGCGCGCGGGACATCTTGGGCATATCTTGGGACGGTGTCACCCATATCGACGCGCAACCAGCGCTTTATGTATTCAAGCACGAATCGATGTTTGAAGCCATTGAGACGCTTGCCCTCTTTGATCGCCCGATTGTTGTGATGAAGGAAGAACTGCTGCGCCTGCCGATTTGGGGCACAGCCGCCCGCAAGCATGGATCGATCGGTGTGGACCGGGAAGCAGGGGCAACGGCTATGCGCGCCATGATGGTCGCAGCGAAGACGGCAAAAGCCTCGGGCAGGCCAATAATCCTCTTCCCTGAGGGGACACGGACGCCGCACGGGCAGTCCCCGCCGCTAAAGGCGGGGCTGGCTGGCCTTTACAAGATGCTGGGGCTGCCGATCATCCCAGTTGCAGTGGATGCAGGCCGTATATGGCCTCACGGTATCGTTAAAACGCCGGGTAAAGTGCATTTGAAAATTGGGGAAACAATCCCTCCGGGGCTTCCGCGTCAAGAGGTGGAGGCGCGGGTTCACAGCGCAATTAACGCGCTCAATTGCCCGCCTGAAACCACCCGGCTCTCACCAACCCAGATAGATGAGATCTGCTGACGGGAGCTTTTAAGCCGCCGGTCAATATAAGCTCGCCTTTGCCATCTCCTTTTGTCGCGTGTTGCACTGCGGCGCGTGACACCCACCATGATCGGTGCGTTTGCGCGCCGAGACCAGCGTCAATTTCCGCAATTGCATCGGATAGGCGCATCAGGATCAGAGCGTCGCCGCTGCTGGTGTGCACGCGCAGATAATGATCTTCTGCCTCTAAAGCGATAAGCGCACCGGCGCGGATATGGGCCGGAAGCCGGTCATGAAAACGGCTTTCTATTGGCAGAGAAAGAGGATCGGCCTGCGCTGAACCTTCACTTCGTGCGGCGATAATTCCGTCAAGCGCTGTCATCGCCACGCTGACAATCCAGACGTAGAAAAATAGCCAAACCATTCCGGGCATAGACGGCATCGGCATAGAGAAAAATAGGGATCGGGCCGCCGTCACTATCAGTGTTAATGGGATGGCGATTCCTGTGGCGACGGCCAGTCCTTCAATCCACGGTGACGCGTTGAGTCGCCCCCAAGCGCGAACACCGCTGCTGACGCTCATCCCGATCAGAGATCCGCTGTTCATCACCGTCAACCAGAAGGCCACCCGCACCCAAAGCGGTGCTTCGCCAGTGCCCAACGCGCCAGTGATCGTCATGAACAGCCCGGCAATCGTCGCAAGGATGAAGGAAAGCCCGTGGCTACGCCCTGCATTTGACGAAGCGTGAGCGGTATTCTCCTTCATTTCACGCATGAATCCCTGGATTTTACGCAAATTCGATTGTGGGGGGCGGGGCGCTCAATCATCTCATCCCTGTCACTAGCAAACACCGACACAGGAGCAACTCTCATGATCAAGTTTAATAGATTCATCGCTGCAATCGCCCTCACCGTCCCCACTCTAGTCGCCGCCGCCGCCAGCGCGCCAGCTGCCAAACTTGAAATTGCCTTCACGGGCATAGAAGCCCCGACAGGCGCCATCATGGTCGCTCTGTTCGATAGCGAAGCCAGCTATAACGGTGGTAAACCTATCCGCGGAGTGGCTGTGCCCGTTACCAAGGCCGACGCGGCGACGCTGATTGAGGGGTTGCCCGCTGGCCGCTACGCCATCAAGTCTTTCCATGATGTGGATGGTGACGGGAAAATGGACACCAATCCCTTTGGTATGCCCACAGAGCCATTTGCGTTCTCAAACAACGCCGTGCCATCGATGGGCCCCGCTACATGGGCCGACGCGGCCTTTGACGTGAGCGAGGCTGGCGCGAAACAGTCTATCACAATTCAGTAAATTCGCCCGATCAAAGGAAATCCGCCATGACCGCCCCGTGTGACCGCCGCCAATTCATCCTTTCCACGCTTGCTGCCGCAGCCGCCACCGCTGTTATCACGCCGGAGCAGGCGTTGGCAGGCGCTGCCCCTGCCGAATGGACGCTGGGCGTGGCAGATGTTGACGCAGATGTGGCGTTGGAAAAACTCACACTGGTGGATGGCCGCGCGCCCAAGGGATTTGCAGGAACACTTTATCGCAATGGTCCTGCCAAATTCCGGCGCAGCAGCGGCGAAAGCGGCCATTGGTTTGACGGTGATGGCCTTGTCCGCCGCTTTCATATTGACGACGGCACGGCGTCGCTTAACGCCCGTTTCGTTGATACGCCCAAGCGCCGCCTTGAAACTCAGCTGGATGCCATCGTCATGCCCGGCTTTGGCACCAAGCGCGGCAAAGGGGCGCGGTTGGGCGGGCCAGACGATACCAATGCCGCCAATACGAGCGTGATGATGGCAGGTGGCGAACTGCTGGCACTTTGGGAAGGCGGCTCTGCTACGCGGATCGATCCGGAAACTTTGTCCACCCGCGGCGTCAAGACTTTCCGGTCTGACCTTAAATCCATGCCCTTTTCTGCCCATCCTCGGGTTGAACCCAACGGAGCGGTCTGGAATTTCGGTGGTAACGGCGAACAAACGGCGCTTTGGAAAGTGAAGGCGGATGGCACGCTTGATCAGATGACGGTGATTGACCTGCCACGGCGCAGCTATTTCCATGATTTCACAATGACCGCGCGGCATATCATCATTGTGCTTCAACCCTGGTTGCAAGAGGAGTTTAAGTTCCCCCTTTCAACGGGCATGGTCTGGCGGCCTGAACTTGGCACGCAGGTGCTCGTGATCGATAAAGATGATCTGACCAAGCAGCGGGTTTTTGAACTGCCGGCCTTTTCCTTCTTCCATCTCAGTGACGGCTGGGTGGAGGCCGATGGCACGATTCGGTTTGACGGGTGCCTAGAGGCTGATCCCACCTTTGGCCAAACCTCAGCATCAGCTTTATTGCGCGGCGAATTTCTGCGCTCCCCACGGCCAGTACTGACGCAAATTATTCTGAAAGCCAACGGCACTGCTGCCATGCAGTCAACCAAAACCGAAGCTGAATTTCCGGCGAGTGACCGCCGGATCGCAGGGCTTTCCCGCCGTTTTACGACCCATGTGACAGGATATCGCGATACGCCATTTCCCCACGCTATTGCAACTTGGGATTGGCGGCGCGGCCATGACGCCGCTTATGATTTTGGCTCTCACCAGTTGGTGGAGGAATTTCTATTTGTACCGCGCGGGGGTGGCGAAACCAATGGCTGGTTGGTTGGCACCACGCTCAATCTCAAAGAGCAGGCAACGGAGCTCCACATTTTGGATGCCGCACAGCTCCGGTCGGGGCCTGTCGCAACATGGCGTGCAAGCTTGCCTTTGCCCATAGGGTTTCACGGGACATTTCGGCCCGCTTAGACCCTGACGCGCTGGGAGCAAGCGCACTGCGTGTCTTGCCCTCGCAACAATCCGCGATTAAACGCCCACAATGACAGAACAAACCAAAATCACCACGGGCCAAGCGATCGTTGCAGAGCTCGATATTCTTTTCAAAGCCTCCGTCAAACGCCTGCGTGATGCCGTAGAGGCTTTCATTGCCACTGGAACGCCGCCCGATCCCGCCGCTAGAGAGGATGGCCGATTTGCCTATCCCGAAATTCATGTCAGTTGGGCAGGCGAAGGCGGACGGTCTGATACGCAGCGGTCCTTCGGACGGTTGACCTCGGCAGGCCATTATTCAACCAGCATTACCAAACCCGCCTTGTTCGCCAGCTATCTGGCCGAACAGATTGACATATTGGTGGATGATTACGGCGTGACGGTGGATGCCCGGCCCGGCACGCAGGAAATTCCATTCCCTTATGTGCTTGACGCCGGGACAGAATTTGGGGACGTGCGGGCGGCGGATTTGGCGCGTTGGTTTCCCGCGGCGGACCTCTCGCAAATTGGTGATGAGATCGCTGATGGGTTGGATCAGGGCTTTCAAGGCCTGCCAATGCCTTTGGCCCTATTCGATGGGCTGCGGACGGATTTCTCGCTGGCCCGCTTGCGTCACTATACGGGAACTCCTCCCGAACATGTACAGCGTTATGTGCTGTTCACCAATTATCACCGCTATGTTGATGAATTTGTCACTTGGGCCTGCTCGCAACTGGGGGATGACAGTCCGTATGAAATGCTGTCTGCCCCCGGCGGCGTCACAGTCACCGGCAAGACGCCCGATCCTTTAAGCGCCGTTGCAGATAGCGCATGGCGGCGGCATCAGATGCCGGCATGGCATTTGATCGCCCCGGATAAGAGCGGGATTACACTGGTGAACATTGGCGTCGGCCCGTCCAATGCCAAAACCATTACTGATCATTTGGCCGTGCTGCGGCCAGAGGCGTGGTTGATGATTGGGCATTGCGGTGGCCTGCGCGCGAGCCAGCGGATCGGCGACTATGTGCTGGCCCATGCCTATTTGCGCGATGATCATGTGCTGGACGATGTCTTGCCGCCAGAAATTCCCATCCCCGCGATTGCCGAAGTGCAATTGGCTATGGCCCGCGCAGCAGAAATTGTCTCAGGCGAAAGTGGCAATACGCTCAAATCTCGTCTGCGCACCGGCACGATTGTGACCACTGGGGATCGCAATTGGGAACTCCAATATTCGCGCAGCGCCCTGCGATTTTCGCAATCCCGCGCGATCGGCATTGACATGGAATCCGCGACCATAGCCGCCCAGGGTTATCGGTTCCGTGTGCCTTACGGCACTTTGCTGTGTGTTTCGGATAAGCCCATGCACGGGGAGCTTAAATTGCCGGGGCAGGCCAACCGTTTTTACGAACGGGCCATTGCTGAACATATGCTCATCGGCATTGAAGCGTGCAAGCAATTGAAAGCCGAAGGGCCAAAGCTCCACAGCCGCAAATTGCGCGCTTTTAATGAGCCGCCGTTTCGGTAAGCTGTGTCGGTCTAAACGCGTCCTTCGTAATCGCATAGACGCAGTGCGGAATTGCGATGCCTTTGACCGCAATCGTGGTCATTCGTCCGCTCCAAACCCCGCCGATCTTCTCCATTGCGCGGCGTGATCGCAAGTTGGTCTCTCCGATCCGGAAGATGACAGTGTCGACAAACTGGAAGGCGTGGCTAAGCATCAATCGTTTCACATGACGGTTTGTGAATCCTCCCCAATGGTCGCGGATCAGGAATGTCCAGCCAATTTCCACTTCGCCCGCGGCCTCATCCGGATTGCCATAGCTGGACCATCCGACCATTCTGCCGCTGGGTCGTTCGATGATGACCAGCGTGCCGGCTGTCGAGAGACGTTCGGCAAAATAGGGCCTGAATGAGGCTTCAGTGTGCCGGTCCGACACAGGGTGCAACGCCCAGATCAGCGGGTCCGATGCCGCCGCAAAAACCCCGTCCCAGTCAGTAGCGCGTAAAGGCCGCAGCATGACCAGATCGTCAGACAGGGTCGGCTGGAAATCAAACATCAGGCCCTTGCTACCATCCGCACATCTTGCCTTTATTTTGCACGGCAAGGAATGTCATCAGCGGCTTGAAATAGGCGATCATCGCCGTTCCGTCCATTTCGCGCTTGCCTGTGAAGGCTTGCAAAGCGTCGGGCCAGGGCTTGCTTGCCCCCATGGCGAGCATCGCGTCCAGCCGCTTGCCGACTTCTTTATTGCCATAGAAAGTGCAGCGATGCAGAGGCCCTTTCCAGCCCGCAATATCGCACGCAGCCTTGTAGAATTGGAACTGGAGGATGCGGGCGAGGAAGTAGCGAGTGTAGGGCGTGTTGCCGGGGATGTGATATTTGGCCCCGGCATCAAAATCAGCCTCACTGCGCGCAACAGGCGGGGTGATACCTTGATATTTCAGGCGCAAGTCGGTCCAACCCTTGTTGTAGCCGCTCTTGGGAATGGAGCCATCAAACACGCCCCACCGCCATTTATCGACGAGCAAACCAAAGGGCAGGAACGCCACCTTGTCCATCGCTTGGCGCAGTAACAGGCCTGTGTCCTTGTCGGGTGCTGGGACACGTTTGGGATCAAGCAAGTCAATCTGCCGCAGATATTCAGGGGTTATGGCCAGCGCGATGGCGTCACCAATGGCTTCATGAAAGCCGTCATTGGCGCCGTTCAGGTAGAGATAAGGCTGCTTGTTATAGGCGCGCTGATAATAGTTATGACCCAGTTCGTGGTGGATGGTCACGAAATTGCCGGTGTCGACCTTGATGCACATTTTGATGCGCAGATCGTCCACATTATCGAGATCCCAGGCCGAAGCGTGGCACACCACTTCGCGGTCACGCGGTTTGAGGAATTGCGACCGTTCATAAAAGCTTTTGGGCAGCGGATCAAAACCGAGTGATGAGAAAAAGCCCTCGCCCGTGCGGACCATATCCATCTCGGTCTTGCCCTTGGCTTTGAGGAGGTCACCCACGTCATAGCCAATGTCACCAGCACCTTTGGGGGCGACGATATCATAAATATCCCCCCATTCCTGCGCCCACATGTTGCCCAGCAAATCAGCGCGAATGGGGCCGATTTTGGCCTGCACGCTATCCCCGTATTTCTCGTTCAATTTGCCACGCGTATAACAGTGAAGCTGATCATAAAGCGGCTTGACCTGATCCCACAGCTTATCCGTCAGTTTGGCAAAATCATCGGCGGGCATATCATAGCCAGACCGCCACATCGCGCCGACATCCTTGTAACCCAGTTCCACCGCACCTTTGTTCGCAATGTCGACCAGCTGCGCATAGTCACCCCGCATCGGCGCGCCGACATTGGTGTGCCAGCTTTTCCACATTTCGGCCAGTTCGGCCGGGTTACGGTTGGTGCCCATTTCGGCTTCGATATCATTGCCAACGATGGCTACGCCTTTCAGCGTGCCCTTGCCTTTGCCATAAGCAGAATTCAGCCGCGTCGAAATATCGTTGAGGGCCTTGGCCGCGCCCTCTGTTGTTGGCGCTGGCAAAGTGAGCCCACCGCGCAATATATCCAGCTTGCGCTTTGTATCATAAGATAAGCCGGGGATGGCGGCATATTTGGCCGCTGCCACCGCATAGTTGACGGAAAGCTCCGTCCCTTGCGCGCCAACGCGGGCGGCAACAGCATCGGTATCATCGGTGATGTAGGTGTTGTTGATCCACTGAACTTGCGCGTTGTAAATTCCGAAATCACCAAGCGCCTTCTCAGCATCAGCGACGAATTTGTCGGCCTCTGCAACTGTTGGTGCGCTCTGGGCCATGGCAGGTACAGCACAACTGAGCGACACCGCCAGTGCCAGCGTCGAAATCAAACTCTTCATGAAAACATCCTCTTCACGCAATTTTGTTGCAAAGAGGTTTGACGCGCCGAAAGGCGATGGTCAAGCGAAGCAGAAAGGCTTTTCGATGAATGCCAGAGACCGGATTGTTCTTCGCGCCTTTGCGCCTTCGCGTGAGTTCAGAATATTTGGGCAGTGAACCTAGCGCCGCCGGATTAGACTCACGCGAAGGCGCGAAGGCGCGAAGAAGAAGATTTTGAGCATAAAGCTCTGTTACACCGGAACGGGCGATCCGGTGCGGGACTGCGCAATGGCACGCGGTGCCGCGGTATAGCGCGTCGGCAGGTCCATAATGTTCAGCTTCGCCCGCACGTCTGACAGGGGCAGCGGCATCATGGCCTCCCAATCGGTGCCTGTCAGCCATTTGGCCGCGCGGCCACGCCTCAGCCCTTGCCACATGGCGGCCATCACCGGCTCACCCTTGAAGGCTTTGGCATAATTATAGGCCCCGGCCACGGCGATGACCATGAACCCGATGTTGCGGGTATGGGGATAGGAGAAGGCCACATTGCAGGTTTCGCCAAATCCGTCGCAGCCATAACCGCCTACGACATGCCACAGATCATGTTGCACCCGAACGCGGGAGGCATAGCGGCGGAAATCTTCTGGTACGCCTTCATCTGTCAGGCCCGCTTCCCGCGCGGCTTCGTTCAGGCCTTCGGGTGTGATCCCGCAGTCATCCATGAAGGCCTGAAAGGCGCGCCCCAGACTGCCCGCAGGCAGGCTTTCCAGATAGGCCCGGTTGGTCAGCGTATCGATCAGATCAATCTTGCCCGAAAACACGCGAGCCCCCAGCTCAGTCTTCCTGAACCGTTCATAATTATTCATGAACGATCGGCCAGACAGCGCCTTCAAGAGGCGAAATACTTGCGTGGTATCCTCCTTGTTCCGGATGAGGCGGCGAATGGCATCAAGCGCGACAAGGGGCCGATACCGGTAGGTGATGAGATCGCTAATGACAGTCATGTCAGTTAAATGGAGGCGATTGCCTTAATTTGCAATGAGAAAATCGCGAATGGCGATCCCGAGTTCCGGCTTGGTGACGGCGCTCATATGATTTCCCGGGATGGGGATGAGGCGGCCGGCGGGCAGGGCCGACGCCAGATCTTCCGCACTGCCATTATCCTGATCATCAACGCCGCACACGATGCCGACGGGGAGGGTGAAGCCGCGCAGGTCTTCTTCACTCGTATTGACGAATGTCTCCAGTATCTGGCGCAAGGCCAGCGGATCACCATCGCTGCTTTTCAGGAACGCTTCGGCCATCCACTCCCGGCTGTGGCGTTCATGTTTGCCAAGATTATCGAGCACATGAGCGAAAAAGGCACCGCGTCCCTGCGTGTGGGTCAGTCCGGTCAAGCCCATGCCGGATATGATGGCTTTGCCCGGCGCCACGCCGCGTGCGAGCAGCCGCCCGACAGTTCGCCCGCCAAGGGAATATCCGCCCAGATCAAACTCCGTCAGACCCAGATGGTCGATCAAGGATAGTTGATCATCAGCCAAGATATCGGGCGGGTAAGACGCCGGATCGTGGGGCTTCTCGCTCTGCCCATGCGCACGCAGATCGGGCATGATGACCCGGAAACCAGCCTCTGCAATCAGGCCCGCATGACCATATTTGATCCAGTTGGTCGCCGCGTCGGAAAAATAGCCATGGATCAGGATGACCGGACGGCCTTCTCCCACTTCGTGCACGGCGATGCGGACACCATCAGGCGTCGTAAAACTGCTGGTTTGGGCAACTGTCAAAATCAGGGTCTTTCTGCATTCCTATGATCTTGTCCTTGCTATCCCGCCCGTCCTGGCCTGACAAGCACAGACCACTGCCCTTGACTATAATAACTATCGTTATTATATCATTCGTTATGAGTGATAGTTTGGGATTTCTGATTGGTGATGTGTCGCGCTTGCTGCGGCGGTCATTCGATGAGCGCGCGCGCGGCATTGGGGTCACGCGGCCCCAGTGGCGGATGCTGTCCACCTTGCAGCGCCACGAAGGGTCGAACCAGGGCGCGCTTGCCGAACTGATGGAGGTGGAGCCCATCACCCTGTGCCGAATGATTGACCGTCTTGAAGAGTCGGGCCTGGTCGAGCGCCGCGCTAACCCGGCGGACCGGCGGGCGTGGCAGCTGTTCGTAACGCCCAAGGGCCATGCGTTGATGGACGAACTCCGTCCGCTTGCGATGACCCTATTTGATGATGCGCTGGACGGAATTGACGCTGACGCGCAACAGGCGCTGTTCGCAGCGCTTGAGCAAGTGCAGGCGAACCTGAGCCGTCGCCCGGAGCAACTGTCGCATGGCTGAGGCTGATCCCTTGATTCAAACCGCAGGGGCCACCGCTGTTGAGCTGCCGGTCGGCCCAAAGCGCAGATTGGGCCGGATTGCCCTCATGCTGTCGGTGCCGCTCCTTCTGGTCGCGGGCGGGGTGATCTATTATCTCGCCAATGATCATTATGTCTCGACCGACAACGCCTATGTGCAGCAGGATAAGGTCTCGATCTCCTCCGAAGTGGGCGGCAAGATTATCGAAGTAGCCGTGCGTGAAAATGATCAGGTCGGGGCAGGTGACTTGCTGTTCCGGCTTGATCCCGCGCCATTCCGTCTGGCCGTCGATCAGGCCAACGCGAGCATTGCAGCGGCGCAAGTGAAGGTTGTTGGGCTTGAAACCGAATATGCAACAACGGGCATCGATATTGCCAGCGCGCGCGAAGATGTGGCCTTTTTCGAAAAGGAATATCGGCGGCAATCCGAATTGATGCAGCGCGGCTTTACCACGCGTGCGCGGCTACAGGCGGCGGAACATGCCTTGTCTGATGCGCGCAGTCGAACGGCGAGCGCACAGGCCGACGCCACAAAGGCGCGGGCCGCACTCGCCACCGGATCGGCTGCGGGCATCAATCCCGGCGTGCTGGCGGGCCAGGTTCAGCGTGAACGGGCTCAGCTTGATTTGTCCCGATCTGAAGTAAGGGCACCCGTGGCCGGTGTGATCACGCAGGCCGACCGGTTGCAGTTGGGCCAGATGATGGTGCAGGGCCTGCCTGCCCTGACGATTGTGGGCAGCAGCCGAAGCTGGATCGAGGCGAATTTCAAAGAGACCGATCTTGCGAAAATGCAGGTGGGCCAGCGTGCGACGATTACCTTTGATGCGTATCCAGATATGACACTCACCGGCCGCGTCGCCAGTATTGGGGCGGGAACAGGCTCAGAATTTTCTGTTCTTCCGGCCCAGAATGCGAATGGCAATTGGGTGAAAGTGACACAGCGTGTTCCCGTCCGCATTGCCATCGACGGCAGGCCAAATCGTCCCTTGATCGCAGGGCTCAGCACGCATGTCCGAATCGACACAGGTGAGTAGCGCGGGCACGGCAGCGATGCCGGTTAAGCATAAGACTTTGCTGACCATTGCGGTGATGGGCGCGACGATCATTCAAATCCTTGATTCCACCATCGCCAATGTCGCGGTTCCGCATATGCAGGCGAGCCTCGGCGCGACGCGGGAAACCGTCACTTGGGTGCTAACCAGCTATATTCTGGCCGGGGCAGTTGCCATGCCACTGACCGGCTGGCTGGCAGACCGGGTTGGATCGCGTAATTTGTTCATTGCCTCAGTCATTGGCTTTACGATTACATCCATGCTTTGCGGCATTGCAGTAAATTTGACGGAAATGGTTATTTTCCGCATCCTTCAGGGCATCTGCGCGGCTTTCATTGGGCCTTTGTCACAAACCATCTTGCTTGACATCAATCCACCCGAACGCGGTCCCAAAGCAATGGCTCTCTGGGGGATGGGGATCATGGTTGCCCCGATTTTTGGACCCGTGATTGGCGGTTATCTGACCGAAAGCTATAATTGGCGCTGGGTGTTTTACATCAACTTGCCAATTGGTATTCCTACCATTGCCTTGCTGATGTGGCTGCTGCCAACGCGCGCCATTACAAAACGGCGGCTGGATTATTTCGGCTTTGCGATGCTGGCGCTGGGTTTGGCCGCACTGCAACTGATGCTGGACCGGGGGCAGGGGGAGGATTGGCTGGAAAGCTGGGAAATCCGCATTCAGGCGATTGTGGCGATATCAGCGCTTTGGCTATTTGGTGTCCATATGGTGACCAGTAAAGGCGGCACCCTCTTTGACCGTAACATGCTGATGAATCGCAACTTTGCGTCGGCCACAGTTTTCAGCATGCTAATCGGCGTCATGATGTACGGCATTTTCGCGCTGCTCCCCCCGATGTTGCAGTCAATCTATGGCTACACTGTGTTTGATACCGGTGTGTTGCTCGCTCCGCGCGGACTTGGCATTTTGATTGCCATGGCAGTTAGTTCCCGTTTGAACGGCATCGTCGATCCGCGACTTTTACTTTTGGTCGGATTTTCTACAACTGTTGCCTCAATGGCGATGATGACCGGCTGGTCGCTAGAAATGGAGCGTGGCCCCATCCTAATAGCAGGTCTTGTCCAAGGAATAGGCATGGGAATGACCTTCATGCCGACCAACCTCATGGCCTTCGCCACGCTTTCTCCGCAATACCGGACCGATGGATCAAGCGTGATGTATCTCATGCGCAGCATGGGCGGTAGCATCGGCATTTCAATGACAACCACTGTGCTCACGCGCTCAATTCAGACCAATCACGAAGCCATAGCAGGCAGGGTTACATCCTCCAGCATCGCCGTCGTTGATCCTGCCACCGCTGACCGCTGGGGCCAATACGGCGACACCGCGCTGCGCGTGATGGATTTGGAAGTCACGCGCCAAGCCGCGATGATTGCTTATCTCAATGATTTTAAGCTGATGATGTTGGTAGTCTTGGCCTTCATGCCACTCATTCTGGTGCTTCGGCCGCCGAAACGACCTTCGTCTTAAATCCTTGCTTCGGCCTGAAGTTGACATCTGCCCGTAGGCCACTAGGTGCGGTCGCGGGCCACGCGGCCCCAACGCCGCGCTGCTCTCTGCAAGGAGAAGCTTACATGACTGAAGTTACCAAGCCGCAGGTTCGCCCTGCGCGTCCGTTTTTTTCCTCTGGCCCCTGCGCAAAGCCGCCGGGCTGGGATGCTGCTAAACTCCAAACCGAATGTCTAGGCCGGTCTCACCGCGCCAAAATCGGCAAATCGCGCCTGCAACTCTCGATCGATCTGATGCGCGAAGTGCTGCAAGTGCCAGACACGCACCGCATTGCTATTGTGCCGGCGTCTGATACTGGCGCCTATGAAATGGCGATGTGGACTATGCTGGGGGCCCGCCCCGTAACGGCAATGGCGTGGGAAAGTTTTGGCGAAGGCTGGGTCACCGATGCTGTCAAACAGCTGAAGATTGATCCCACAGTTGTGCGCGCTGACTACGGCGCCATCCCCGATTTGACTGCTGTGGATTGGAGCCATGACGTTCTGTTTACTTGGAATGGGACCACGTCAGGTGTGCGCGTGCCGAACGGAGACTGGATCGCCGATAACCGCGAAGGCCTGACTTTCAACGACGCTACGTCAGCTGTGTTCGCCTATGACATGCCTTGGGACAAGCTCGACGTGACGACCTTTTCCTGGCAGAAAGTGTTGGGCGGCGAAGGCGCGCACGGTGTGATCATTCTGGGCCCGCGTGCTGTCGAACGACTGGAAAGCTATACGCCCGCTTGGCCACTGCCGAAAGTGTTCCGCTTGGTGGCCAAGGGCAAGTTGACCGAAGGCGTGTTCAAGGGCGAAACGATCAACACCCCGTCGATGCTGGCTGTTGAAGATGTGATTTTTGCACTGGAATGGGCCAAGTCGGTGGGCGGCTTGCAAGGGCTGATGGCGCGGTCTGATGCCAATGCAGCTGCACTATGCCAGATCGTGGCGGACCGGGCATGGTTGGGCGATCTGGCGAAAGATCCGGCAACACGGTCTAAAACGTCGGTCTGCCTGACAGTTGACGGCGCAGACGAGGATTTCATCAAGAAGTTTGCGGGTCTCCTCGACGTAGAAGGCGCAGCTTATGACATTGCCGGATACCGCGATGCGCCGCCGGGCCTGCGCATCTGGTGCGGCGCAACAGTGGATACCGCTGATATCGTGGCGCTTGGGCCTTGGCTCGACTGGGCCTGGGCGCAATTGACACCTCAATAAAGTCGTCACCCTGAACTTGTTTCAGGGTCCATGCCTCATTCAGCATGACCGGTTGGCAGTGAGGCATGGATGCTGAAACGAGTTCAGCATGACGAGATCATAAATTACCTCCACAGGAGAAGACCATGACCAAACCACGCGTTCTCATTTCCGATAGCATGGACCCCAAGGCAGAACAGATTTTCCGCGAACGCGGCTGTGATGTTGATGTTATCACAGGCAAGACGCCCGAAGAACTGGGCGAAATCATTGGCCAGTATGACGGCCTGGCCATTCGTTCGACCACCAAACTGACCAAGGAATTGATTGCCAAGGCAACCAATTTGAAAGTCGTTGGCCGCGCCGGCATTGGCGTTGATAATATCGATATTCCGGCGGCGTCGGCCAAAGGCATTGTCGTGATGAACACGCCGTTCGGCAATTCGATCACGACGGCGGAACATGCGATTGCGCTGATGTTTGCGCTGGCGCGACAATTGCCTGAGGCGGACATGTCCACTCAAGCGGGCAAGTGGGAAAAGAACCGCTTCATGGGCGTGGAAGTGACAGGCAAGACGCTTGGCCTGATCGGCGCAGGCAACATCGGTTCGATCGTGGCAAGCCGCGCGCTTGGCCTGCGGATGAAAGTTGTGGCGTTTGATCCGTTCCTCACGCCTGAGCGCGCCATTGAAATGGGCGTTGAAAAAGCGGACCTTGACGGTGTGCTGGCGAAGGCGGATTTCATCACGCTCCACACGCCGCTGACTGACCAGACCCGCAACATCCTGTCCCGCGAAAATCTGGCCAAGACAAAGAAAGGCGTGCGGATTATCAACTGCGCACGTGGCGGCCTGATTGATGAAGTGGCGCTGAAAGAAGCATTGGATAGCGGACAAGTCGGTGGCGCGGCGCTTGATGTATTTGCAGTGGAACCTGCCAAGGAGTCGCCTCTGTTTGGCACGCCCAACTTCATCTCGACGCCCCATCTGGGGGCATCGACGGATGAGGCTCAAGTCAATGTCGCGATTCAAGTGGCTGAGCAGCTGTCCGATTATCTGGTCAACGGCGGCGTCACCAATGCGCTTAACATGCCGTCGCTTAGTGCGGAGGAAGCGCCGAAATTGCGCCCCTATATGGCATTGGCTGAAAAGCTCGGCAGCTTGGTTGGACAACTTGCCCATGACAATCTGACCAAGATCAGCATTGAAGTAGAAGGAGCAGCAGCACAGCTTAATATCAAACCAATCACTGGCGCCGTGCTGGCGGGCCTGATGCGGCGTTATTCGGATACAGTGAACATGGTCAACGCACCGTTTATGGCCAAGGAGCGCGGGCTGGATATTCGCGAAGTGCGCCATGACAAAGAAGGCGTCTATCAAACCTTGATCCGCGTGACCGTTGGCACCAGCCAAGGTGACCGGTCAGTTGCGGGCACACTCTTTGGCAACACAGTGCCGCGTCTTGTCGAAATTTTTGGCATTGCGATTGAGGCGGATCTTGACGGCCATATGCTCTATATCGTGAATGAAGACGCGCCAGGCTTCATTGGTCGCGTTGGCACCTTGCTGGGCGCGGCAAACCTCAACATCGGCACGTTCCACCTTGGCCGCCGCGACGCTGGCGGGGAAGCCATCCTGCTGCTGTCGATGGACGAAGCCATTCCTGAGCCCGTGCTATGGGAAGCCTGCAAGCTCACCGGCGTGAAAACCGTGAAGGCGTTGCGGTTCTGACCTGTAGTGCTAAGGCCTCGCCCATGACCAGCACTCTCCTCCCCACCGGTTTCCGGGATCGTTTGCCACCTGAAGCTGACGCGTCGGCGCGGATTGTGCGGTCGATCCTCGATACGGCAGCAGCGTACGGCTATGAACGGGCCCAGCCGCCGCTTGCAGAATTTGAGGCGGGGCTGGCGACGCAGCTGACTAAAGGTACTAGCAATCTGCTGCGCTTTGTTGACCCAGTGTCAGGCGAAACCATGGCTATTCGCTATGACATCACCGGGCAGATTGGGCGCATTGCCAGCACGCGTATGGGGCATCACCCGCGTCCGCTTCGCCTTTCCTACGGCGGCTCTGTCGTGCGGTTGCGGGCCACGCAGCTGCGGCCAGAGCGGGAGATGCTGCAAGTTGGCGCGGAGCTGATCGGCTATGACAGCGTGCTCGCCGCGTGCGAGATTTTAAGCGTTGCGGTAAAGGCGCTGAAGGAGGCTGGTGTCAGTGACATCACGCTGGATCTCACTATGCCCAATGTCATCGATGTGCTTGCGGCCGGGCCTTGGCCAGTGGACGACATTGATCACTTGCGCGCCCGATTGGATGCCAAGGACGCAGCAGCGGTGCCAGCGGCTTACGCGCCCCTCATTGCCGCTGCCGGGCCGTTTCATGACGCGCTGGCTAGACTGCGGGCGTTCGATCAAACCGGCGTGTTGACGCAGCGGCTAGACGCGATGGCGGAAATTGTCGCGTCGCTCCCCAGTGACATCACGATCACGCTTGACCCGACGGAACGTCACGGATTTGAATATCAAACCTGGCTCGGCTTTTCCTTCTTCTCCTCCGAAGCATCAGGCGAGATTGGGCGGGGCGGCACCTATAGCATTGGTGATGAGGCAGCCGTCGGCTTTTCAGTCTTCGTCGATCCCCTGATTGATGCAGGCTTTGGCCGAAATGATCGGCGTCGGCTGTTCCTGCCTTACGGCACTGATGCAGAAACAGGGGTGTGGATGCGCGACAAAGGCTGGGTGACAGTCGCAGCGCTTGATGAGCATGACACAGCAGAGCGGCAGATTTGCACGCATATCCTGAAGGATGGCTCCCCCGCGCGGGTTTGACTGCCCCGGCAAAATGCAGGCGATTTGCATTGAAGGTGGACGTTCGAGGCGTTCGGCCATAACGACCTGCGCGGCGAATCCTTTCGTATTTGGAGAAGACTGTGGCCAACGTCACCGTAATTGGTGCCCAGTGGGGCGATGAAGGCAAAGGCAAGATTGTCGATTGGCTCGCCAGTCGCGCCGATGTGGTCGTGCGCTTTCAGGGCGGGCACAATGCGGGTCATACGCTGGTTGTCGGAAATGAAGTGTATAAACTTTCGCTGCTGCCGTCCGGCATTGTGCGCGGTACGCTATCGGTGATTGGCAATGGTGTGGTGCTGGACCCTTGGCATTTCCGGGATGAAGTGGCCAAACTGAAGGCCCAAGGCGTCGATATCTCTCCTGAAAATCTGCAAATCGCCGAAACCTGTCCGCTGATCCTGCCGTTCCACCGTGATCTGGACGGGTTGCGTGAGGATGCCTCAGGCGCGGGCAAAATCGGCACGACCCGGCGCGGCATTGGCCCGGCTTATGAAGATAAGGTGGGCAGGCGGGCCATTCGTGTCTGCGATTTGGCCCATCTCGACGATTTGGACGCGCAGATGGACCGTATCTGCGCGCATCATGATGCTCTGCGCGCGGGCTTCGGCCTAGGCGGGATAGACCGTCAGCGGCTGATTGATGATTTGTGGGATATCGCAGCATTCATCCTGCCCTTTGCCAAGCCGGTCTGGCATTCGCTCAACCTCGCCCGCAAGCAAGGCAAGCGCATCCTGTTTGAAGGTGCGCAGGGTGTGCTGCTTGATGTCGACCACGGCACATACCCGTTCGTCACATCGTCCAACACCATCGCGGGCACAGCGTCGGGTGGGTCCGGCCTTGGGCCATCTGCCGCTGGGTTCGTGCTGGGTATTGTGAAGGCTTATACAACGCGCGTCGGTTCTGGACCGTTCCCGACGGAGCAAGAGAATGCGGATGGCCAGCGGCTGGGCGAACGCGGCCATGAATTTGGCACAGTGACAGGCCGCAAACGTCGCTGCGGCTGGTTCGACGCCGTGCTGGTGCGCCAGTCAGCGGCCGTCAGCGGCATCACAGGCATTGCGCTCACGAAGCTTGATGTGCTCGACGGGTTTGAGACGCTGAAAATCTGTGTCGGCTATAAAATTGGTGACAAGACGTATGACTATTTGCCGCCCCACGCCGCTGACCAAGCCCGAGTGGAGCCGATCTATGAGGAAATGGACGGCTGGAACGAAATCACAGCCGGCGCACGCAGCTGGGCTGAACTGCCTGCCCAAGCGATCAAATATGTCCGCCGGATCGAGGAGCTGATCGAATGCCCCGTCGCGATGGTTAGTACATCGCCCGAACGTGAAGACACGATCATGGTCCGCGATCCATTTTTGGATTGAAATTGCGGCGGCGCACCTCGTGCCTTAGTCCATCCGCCGCTTCCTATTTTCATAGTGTCACAATTGCTGATTAGGCGAGGTCATCTCATCCAGAGGCGACCCTATGATAGCGCAGGACAGCATTTCGACCCTTCCCCGTGTGGAAGATGCGCCCATTGAACGGGATTTTGGGGATTGGGTTCACTTGTTTGCCTTTGGTGCCATTGGGTGGCCGTGGTTGGCAAAGAGCCTTTATGGCGGCCGCAAAGCAGACAAGGCCGCACTCCTCAAGCGCCTCTGCTTGCCCGGCGATGCGTTGCCCAATTTGGGCAGTTGGAAGGCCGATACGGGCTTGCTCAACCTGATTGTCGATGTGATTGGTGAACAGCAACCCCAAACAGTTGTTGAGTTAGGATCAGGCGCCTCCACGCTGGTTGCGGCGCGTGCCTTAGCGTTGGCCGGGCATGGCGGACGTCTGGTCAGTTATGATCATCACTCAGATTTCGTGGCGTCGACAATGTCTTGGCTCAACGACCACGGGGTGGAGGCTGATGTTCGCGCGGCTCCGCTGGCCTCGGCTTCCGGCCGGTGGGACGATCTTTGGTATGATCTGACGAGTGTTCCAGAATCGATTGATCTGCTGCTGATTGATGGCCCGCCTTGGGCGGTTAATCCCTTCATCCGCGGCAAAGCGGAATGCCTATTTGACCGCATGGCCCCTGGCGGCATTGTGATCCTTGATGATGCTGCACGTCCCGGTGAACGTCTGGTCGCGCGGCGCTGGCGCGAGGATTGGCCAGTGGCGCAGTGGGATTATCTGGGCGGCATTAAAGGGACGCTGATGGGGCGGTGGCCCTAACGCGAACTGTTTATTTGCCCCAACGCCCATTTCCCCGTAATCGGCTGCTCAGAACCATCCTCTGATTAACGGGCCGACATGACTGATAGCATCAAAAAAGTAGTTCTCGCTTATTCCGGCGGGCTGGACACCAGCGTAATCCTAAAATGGTTGCAGCAGACTTATAATTGCGAAGTCATCACGTTCACGGCAGACCTCGGGCAGGGAGAAGAAATAGAGCCCGCACGCGCTAAGGCAGAGTTGATGGGTGTAAAGCCTGAACATATTTTCATCGAAGACCTGCGCGAAGAATTTACGCGTGATTATGTCTTCCCGATGATGCGTGCCAATGCGCTGTATGAGGGGCTCTATTTGCTCGGCACATCGATTGCGCGGCCTCTTATTGCCAAGCGTCAGATTGAAATTGCCAAGATGGTCGGTGCGGATGCCGTCAGCCACGGCGCGACGGGCAAGGGCAATGATCAAGTGCGGTTTGAACTCGGCTATTACGGCCTAAACCCCGATATCAAAGTCATTGCCCCGTGGCGCGAATGGGATTTGACGAGCCGCACGGCGCTCATAGAATTTGCTGAGAAGCACCAGATTGCAGTGTCGAAAGACAAACGCGGCGAAAGCCCCTTTTCAACTGATGCCAACCTGCTGCACACATCCTCCGAAGGCAAAGTGCTGGAAGACCCGTGGGACGAAGTGCCTGACTATGTCTATTCGCGTACGGTGAACCCTGAAGACGCGCCCAATACGCCTGAAATTATCACCGTGGATTTTGAACGCGGCGATGCAACGGCAATCAACGGCGTGGTGCTTTCGCCTGCGACGCTGCTTGCCAAGTTGAATGACTATGGCCGCACCCATGGGATTGGGCGGCTTGATCTCGTCGAAAACCGTTTCGTCGGCATGAAATCACGCGGCATGTATGAAACACCAGGCGGAACTATTCTGCATCTGGCGCACCGGGGCATTGAGCAATTGACGCTGGACCGGGGTGCGGCCCATTTGAAGGATGAACTTGCGCCCCGTTATGCTGAGCTCATTTACAATGGGTTCTGGTTCTCGCCAGAGCGGGAGATGCTGCAAGCCGCCATTGACCATAGTCAGACTATGGTTAACGGCACTGTGAGATTGAAACTTTATAAGGGCAGCGTGTCCGTCATTGGTCGGAAATCCCCGAATAGCCTCTACAGCGAAAAAGTTGTGACTTTTGAAGATGATGCCGGTGCCTATGATCAACGCGACGCTGAAGGGTTTATTAAGCTTAACGCGTTAAGACTGCGGCTGTTGGGACGTCGCGGGTCTATGTGAACCTGCAAAAAGCCGGGGAAAATTGTGTGACAAGAAGCATTTTTGCTTGGATCAGTCGGGGCAACCGCGAACAAAAAGCCATAATATTGCAGCTTGGGCTTGTGGTGATTTACGCGGCATTCGTTCTTGGTTCTGGCCTGGTAAAATTTGATGAAATACTGGGCATTTGGTTGATTTACCTGTCAGGTGCTTATGCGCTTTGGGCAATATTTGGCATGTTTGTTCTTATTGGACTGCTGCTGACTCAAATGGAGCTGGGGCAAGCCTCCCCTCCTATTGGGCAATGGCTGAAATCTATGATTACGGAGCGTTGGGAACGCGATAGGGGCCTGTCCCTCATTGCCCTGCCGTTCTTGCTCGCCACGCTGATTTCATCATTCAACGCCTTCAAACAATTTATTTTGGTCAAATCCACTTTTCGGTTTGATGCGCTATTTGAACAATGGGATCATATCCTGTTTCTGGGTCATGATCCTTGGCAAGTTACGCATGCGCTCTTTGGCTCTGTGGCAGCAACGTCCTTTTTGGATCATGTCTATCACGCATGGTTTTCGCTTATGCCACTTGGTGTGCTGCTTTGCGCTTGGCAAGCGAAGTCAACTTGGCGATTGCGCACGCAGTTTCTGCTCAGTTACATCGGTGTTTGGATCATCCTAGGCAGCATCTTGGCTTGGTTACTGCCCGCGGCGGGGCCCGTTTTCGTCCCTGCTTTGGTGGGGCCGTCACCTACTTTTTCAGACCTTCATGCCGCATTGATGCAGACTAATGGCCAAGATTCGCTTGAATCCATTGCACTGCAACAGATGCTTCTTGGCAATCACACACAAACAAAAATGGCCATGGGTGTTGGTATTTCGGCAATGCCTTCGGTTCATAATGCGCTTGCGATCCTTTATTGCCTGACCACTTTCGCGATCAATCGGAAACTTGGTATCCTGTTTGGGCTGTACGCCTTTGCCATTTGGATCGGGTCCATTCATCTGGGATGGCATTATGCCGTGGACGGGGTGGCTTCGTTGATCTTGATGATCGGGCTATGGAAGCTGACGGGTCTGGCGGCGGATAGGCTGGACAAACAAGCTGTGTCACCTGAGTATCAACGCGCGGTTGAAGGTTCTCTGGCTCTGTAATTCCCATTGGTCCGGGTTTGGGTTAGGGGCAAACCCCCTATCCAGATTTACAGAGACTATGGCGCGATCCACCCGACATCAAACAGATAATAAACAGCTGCAATGGTGGCAGACCCGTTGGTTCATTGTGGCGCTTTGTATTGCCAGCATCACTCCCTTGCTCTTTCCAACCACACCGCCGCTTATCGACGTGCCAGGCCATATGGGCCGTTACGCTATTCAGCTTGGCCTTGCGGGGCCAATGGCGGTGAAAACTTGGTATGAATTTCACTGGACCCTGATTGGCAATTTGGGCGTGGATATTCTTGTCCAAGCCCTTGCCCCGCTGCTTGGCCTTGAACTGGCTGTGAAAATCATCGTTGGGGCGATCCCCGCGCTGCAAGTGGGGGGATTTCTGCTCGCCGCGCGTGAAGTGCACGGCCGTCTGCCCGCGACGGCGGCCTTTGCCGCGCCCCTTGCTTATGCCTATCCATTCCAGTTCGGTTTTATCAATTTTGCCCTATCAGTGGCGCTTGCGTTCTTGGCGCTGGCGCTATGGATACGGCTGGGCAATGCCGGAAAATTAAAGCAGCGGGCCCTTATTTTTGTGCCCTTGTCCTTTCTGCTGTGGATAACCCATATTTTCGGTTTTGGAATGTTTGGCGTCATGGCCTTTGCGGCTGAACTGTGGCGCGTGCGTTCCTGGCGGGCGATCACAAATTGCCTCATTCTCATTGCGCCATTCGGTCTCATGCTGGCCACCCATGGCAATCAAAGTGGCGATCCTGCGATTGATTGGTTCAACTGGGCGCGAAAATGGGATTGGGCGCAAATGATCCTGCGGGACCGGTGGGAATGGTTTGATAAAGGCAGTGTAATATTTCTGACCGCACTGATCCCAGTCGCGCTGTTCTGGAGGAAGCTGAAATGGTGGGGGCCGCTGGCGATTACAGCATTTATATTTGCAGCCCTTTTTGTTCTTTTACCGCGCATAGTTCTGGGTTCAGCTTATGCTGATATGCGTCTCCTCCCCTATGTTCTGGCCTTGGCAATTTTGTCGATTGGGCCTGCTTCTTCCCTATCGCTGAAGGCTCAGGGCCGGTTCGCTTTGCTTGCCTTGGCCTTTTTTGGCATTCGCATTGGAGCTACAACCGTCAGCTATTGGCACTTGGATCAGACGATGACACGCACACTTGATGCTTTGCCCCAGATCGCCCGAGGGTCGCGATTGATGAGTTTCGTGGTGATGCCCTGCGAAAAAATATGGTCAAAAATGCGGCTGGAACATGCCCCATCAATGGCATTGATCCGGCGACACGCCTTTTCAAACGATCAATGGGATTTGCCGGGTGCGCAGCTTGTCCGCGTGAAATTTCTTGAAGGCAGCAAATGGACCAATGACCCGTCTCAGCTTACGACAGACCATCTGTGTCGGCGGGATTGGCGCCCTATAGCGCAGGCTGTTGCCACTTTCCCTCGCAAGCAGTTTGATTATCTTTGGATCATTGGGCCTTTGGGTCGGGGGCGATATGACAGTGCAGGACTGCAGCTTGTTTGGCGCGGTGGAAATACTAGTCTGTACCGCATAAGAATACCCAACGCTAAGGACAGTCCTTCATGATGCGCAAGGCGCTTTCAATCATCATTCCCTGTTTTGATGAAGAGGCTTGTCTTGATGAGTTGCATCGCCGGGTGTCTGCCGTTGCCCATGGCACTGTCGGCGCAGATCATGAAATCATCCTCGTCAATGACGGATCGCGCGATGGCAGCTGGGCAAAGATGCAGGCGCTTTGCGCGTCTGATCCGCAGGTAGTCGCCGTCAACTTATCGCGTAACCACGGCCATCAACTTGCGCTCACGGCAGGCCTTGATCTGGCCTGTGGAGATTGCATTCTGATTTTAGACGCTGACTTGCAGGATCCGCCGGAACTCTTGCCCGACATGATGGCGGCGATGCGGGACCAGCAGGCTGATGTTGTCTATGCGGTCCGGCGCAAGCGGGCCGGGGAAAGTTTGGCCAAACGGGCGACGGCAACACTCTTTTACAGGCTGCTCGCGCGGCTGACAGACACAGATATCCCCTTAGACACAGGCGATTTCCGGCTGATGTCTAGGCGTGCGCTTGATGCGTTGATGGCCATGCCGGAACAGGCACGCTTTGTGCGCGGCATGGTCGCCTGGATTGGGTTCAAGCAAGTGCCCATCACCTATGACCGGGCCGAACGGATGGCGGGGGAAACCAAATATCCCTTTTCCAAAATGCTCGGTTTGGCCTTTGATGCGATTACGGGGTTTTCGACCGCTCCCCTTCGCTTTGCGAGCCACGCCGGATTGTGGCTTGTCGCGGCCTCAGTCCTCATCCTCGCCTATATCCTGATCGGCTGGCTGCGCGGGACGACGGTGGAGGGCTGGACGTCGCTGATGCTGCTGGTCGTGCTGCTGGGCGCGGCGCAAATGTTTGTGCTGGGCATGATCGGCGAATATCTGGGGCGGCTCTATATGGAGGCAAAGCGGCGGCCGACTTATATCGTCGCGGATGTCGTTGGGCCCGTCGCCGGATCACCAAAGCTTGGTCATCACGCCGTGACGACAGCCACCAAAGACACACCAATCGGCAGTGACACGCGCCCGACCAACTGAGCCTCCCACCCAAACACCATTTCAAAAAATGCGTTCAGCGGGGCCGGCGGCAAGGCGTCGTCGCTCCCTTCCTTACCACGTATTTTGTCAAACAGGCGCGACACAATGGCCAGCGGAAAGAGCAGGCTGTTGATGGCAGTCAGGTAAGTGATCTTCAACCCAGCGTCGGCGACTGCGGCCTTCAATGTCTCGCGCGTATAGCGCCGGTGGTGGTGGTTCGCGACGTCATGGGCGCTCCACAGCCACGGATGAGCAGGAACAGCAATCAGGATTGCCCCCCCGGGTTTCAGCCGTCTCGCCATGCTTTTCAAGGCAGCGCGGTCATCCTCAATATGCTCCAGCACGTCGAGGATCGCGATCATGTCATAAGCCTCATCCTTCACGCCGGCCAAGTCGGGCAAAGGCGATGATCCCACGTCCCGCCCAAGCCGCGCCGCAGCAACGCCGCGCGCCGCGCCATCAACTTCAATCGCGTCGACATGGCCAAATGCAGCCAGCATCGCCAGATTATGACCGGTGCCGCAGCCAATTTCCAATATGTCAGCGAAAGGCGGAAGACTAATGCGCCGCGCAATCAGCGCCGCCAGCACCCGCCTGCGCGCGCGGTACCACCAATGCTGGCTATCAAGCTGTTCCATCCGGTCATAGATGATCCGCTCCATCAGCTAAAAACCCATTTGCGGTTGAGACTGAAGGTCAAAATCGGCGTGACAAAAATGACGGGAATCACAGGCCACCACACGGGGCCACCCAGATATTTGGTCAACAGCCACACAAAGAACTGATTGACGACAAAGCCCAGCGTGTTGACGACAAAGAAACGCGTAGTGCGCAGGCCGGCATTGTCGCGGTCCCCGTGCCCCTTAAAGCTCCACCGCGAATGGAGGAGATAGCCTACACCCGTAAACGTCAGATAGACCAGAGTCATCGACAGCAGGGGGTCAATCCCAGTGAATTCTGCAACGGCCCAATAGGCCCCCGCCACCAGCAGTGTCAGCAACAAACCCGTCAGACCAAAACGGATGACTTGGCCCAGCAGAACCATCCGCTCCTCGCGCGTTTCACTGCCTCGTTGTTGATCCATCACGCGATATCTTGCCCTTTTCTGCGCCTGCCCTAATGCCGGATCATGATCAGGGGAAGCATATCATGAATCCAGCTTTGCAAAGCAGGGTGGACAGGCAGCGCTGGTTCCTGATGACCTTTGCGGCATGGGTGCTGATTGCCGTCTATTTCGTCACGATCCGCTGGGCGCAAATCCATTGGTTCTCGCTGGGCGATACCGATGATAACATGCGGCTGATGCAGGTCCGGGCGCTGCTGAATGGGCAGGGCTGGTATGATTTGCATCAGTATCGGCTCAGCCCACCGCAGGGCGCTGATATTCACTGGTCCCGCTTTGTTGATTTACCGCTGGCAGGGCTCATCCTGCTGTTCCGTCCCTTCATTGGTGGCGTGAATGCAGAATATGTGGCGATTACGGTCGCGCCGATGATCCCGCTGCTGGTTGCGATGGCGGGGCTGACGGTCGCCGCGCGTCGGTTGATTGCGCCTTATGCCTTCATCATTTCCCTTGCTGTGATGATGTTCTGCCAAGGCATGCTGAGCATGTATATGCCGACGCGAATTGACCATCATGGCTGGCAATTGGCTATGCTCCCTTGGTTGGTTGCAGGCATAGCAGACGCCAAGGCCCCACGCGGCGGCGTTACGATCGGCTTGGCCTCTGCGCTCTCGCTGGTCATTGGTCTTGAAATGGCCCCTTATCTGGCCATTGTGGCTGGTGTCATTGGTCTGCGCTGGATATTTGAAACGGGTGAAGCGTCACGGTTACGCAGCTATAGTTTCGCGCTCGCGGGTGGAACAGCAGCGGGCTATTATGTCTTTGCCTCGACGCTCAACTCTGTTCCGCGTTGCGATGCATTGTCTCCGGTTTGGCTGTCGGTCGTTTTGGCGGGCGGCGCGCTTTTGCTTGGCCTCTCGTTTATCAAAACGGGCGATTGGCGGGTGCGGATGGGCGCTGCCTTGGCAGGCGCAGCGGCGCTTGGTGTCGGTTTCGTGCTTGTCTGGCCGCAGTGCCTTGGCCGGTTGGAAGGCATTTCGCCTGAACTTTACGATCTATGGTTCTCCCACATTCGCGAAGTAAAGCCTGTCACTGAACAAAGTTTTGAAGTGCAAATTGCGCTTGGCTTTTCCGCTCTCATCGGTCCACTTGGCGCGCTGTTTGCGATGGTTCGCGCGCGCGGGACAGACCGGTTCGGCGCTTGGGGTGCGGTTTTCCTCCTCTGCCTCTGTGCGTCTGCGATGCTCTTGTGGCAAAGCCGCGCTGGCCCAGCGGTCCAAATGCTCTCCATTCCCGGCGCAACGGCGCTGGGCTGGTTCATCCTTCCCAAAATGCGCGCCAGTGGTTCAGTCTTTGTCCGCGTTTTTGGCACGGTCGCGGCCTTTGCCGTGATTTCTGGCCTTGCGGTTCAAATGATCCTGATCCTCAAGCCAGAGCCTAAGGCCAAGCCCGTTAAAGACACATCGTCAAAGGCAAACGCGCGCTGCGCCACGATTCCGGCCCTTGCTCCCATAGCAAAGCTGCCGAAAGGCATAGTCTTCACCTTTGTCGACTTGTCCCCTCGCCTCATCGCGCTCACGCCGCATAGCGCGATTGCCGGGCCTTATCACCGCAATGGGGATGCGATTCTTGCCGTTCACCGGGCGTTCCGCGATACGCCAGACCAAGCAGAGGCCATCATCCGGTCCCGCGCATCGCGTTATGTTTTGATCTGCGCTGGAAGCTCAGAATCAACAATTTACAAGGCAGAAAAGCCCAACGGATTCTACGCGCAGCTTGAAAAAGGGTCAGTTCCCAACTGGCTTAAACCTGTGGCCCTGCCGCAAGGATCGCCTTATACTATGTGGGAAGTGCAACCCCTGAAAGGGCGTCCATAATGCCTGGCCTTTGGTTTGACGAATTGCATGTGGGGCAAATATTCAACCATCCTGTGCGGCGCACAGTCACGGAAACGGACAATATCTTGTTCACGACCATGACGCACAATCCCGCACTGCTTCATCTTGATGAACATTATATGCAAGGCACCGAATATGGTCAGCGTATCGTCAACAGCGTCTTCACGCTGGGTCTGATGGTAGGCATTTCGGTGGGTGATACGACGCTGGGTACGGCTGTCGCCAATCTCGGCTGGGATGAGGTGCGCTTTCCAAAGCCCGTATTCCACGGTGACACGCTCCGCATTGTCACTGAGGTGATCGACCTGCGCGAGAGCAAGTCCCGCCCAAACCAAGGGATCGTGACGTTCAAGCATGAAGCGTTTAACCAGAATGATGAATTGGTCGCATCCTGCAAACGGTCGGGCCTGCAGCATAAGAAACCCCAAAAATGAAGTTGCTTCGTTCCTTGTTGTTCATTCCCGGCGACAGCGAAACAAAAATTGCCAAGGCTGACGGCTGCGGCGCAGATGCCGTGATCCTCGATCTTGAAGACGCGGTTGCACCCGAAAATAAGCCGCGCGCGCGCGAACTGGTTGCCGCCCATCTTGCTGCGCGACCCTGCGCTGCACGAACATCGCAGCTTTGGGTGCGGGTCAACCCGCTGGATACGGGCCTGACGTTGACAGATCTTGCCGCTATTGTCGCACTGGCCCCCGATGGCATCATGCAGCCCAAAACCAATGACGCAAATGACGTTCAAACCCTCAGCCATTATCTTGATGCGCTGGAGGCTCAGGCGGGGTTGCCGCCGGGCCGCATTGGCATCATTCCGGTGGCAACTGAAACCGCAGTTGCCCCTTTTCACCTTGGCGAATTTGCCACTGTGCATCTGCCCCGGCTTGTCGGGCTGACATGGGGCGCAGAGGATTTAGCGACAGCGGTTGGCGCGTCCACCAATCGCGGGACGGACGGTGATTGGGCCTTCACGTATAAGCTTGCACGCTCCCTGACTTTGCTGGCCGCCCATGCGGCAGGGGTGCAAGCCATTGACACGCTCCACGGCGATTTCCGAGACGATGACGGTCTGCGTGCCACGTCGCTTATGTCGCACGCTGAAGGGTTTTCGGGGCGGCTGGCGATCCATCCCGCACAAGTGGCGGCGATCAACGCCAGTTATCTGCCGTCAGCAGACGAGATTGCTCAAGCGCGCCGCGTTCTGGCGGCCTTTGCGGATAACCCCGGTGCGGGCACGGTGGGTCTTGATGGCAAGATGCTGGATATCCCCCATAAAAAGCAGGCCGAGCGGATTTTAGAGCGGATTGCGTAAAACCTGCACCACAGTCATGCTGGCTCCCGGCGGGTCGCCGCTTCAGCATCCATGCCTCAATGTCGCTGCCAAACTGGAACCATCCAGTCGTGCAAGAAAATTGAGGCATGGACCCTGAAACGAGTTCAGGGTGACGGTCGAGATTCACATTTCGAGCAATCCGCTCTAGCGCAGGCGGTGGGTTCTTAGGGTCAGACGTCGCCGAAGATTTAGAGCGGGATGACGTTAGAGTGCACTGCTGCGACGGCGATGGGATCAGAAGTCGTCGCAGCCCAGGGGAGAAGCGCGTCCAGTATCAGTTGAACTCCGCCGCCAACCGCATTTTGAAAAAGGCCAATATCTCATCACGCGCGGCGCGCGTTGGCTGGCCTTCCTCGTCGATCAGGTGGATGGTCGTCACACTATGGGGGTTTTTCATCGCGCTGCGGGGGTTGGCGGCGCTATCGGGCAGGACGCGGGGGACAAAGCGGTCTCCCAGCGCGGCCTGAAAAGCGTCAAAGCGCGCAGCTTTGCAGAAACTATCCCCTTCGAACCGGTAAGCAAGCACTGTCAAATCCTCCGCCTCCATCCGTGCTTTGACGGCAGCCAGTTCACCCGGGGCAATGTGCATTCCAGCGTCGTTGTTCAGCGGCAGCGAAGGCTGCGACAGGACAGGCGCAAGCACAGCCTTTTCCAACATCATCGACAGCGCGAAATTGCCAGTGAAGCACATGCCAATCGCGCCAACGCCTTTGCCGCCGCACTCGGTGTGCGCGAGTGCCGCCAACGCGCGGAGCCACTGAGTAACAGGGCTGGAGGCATTGGCCGAAAAGGCCTTGAACTCTGCACTGATACAGGCGCGCCCGATGGTCCACAGGGCGCGCGGCACTGTTGGCACGGCCCCGTCCTGCCCGAACAAATGAGGCATGTAAGCGGTGAAGCCAGCATCCCTTACCCAGCGGGCAAAGCGCGCCACGTGCGGGCTGATGCCGGGCATTTCCGTCATGACGATTACGGCCGGGCCAGTGCCTGCAACAAAGACGCGCTTGGTCTTGCCCAGCAAAGTCACGGCACGCACTTCAAAATCATCAAGGGCATCGGTCTGGTTCAAAGGTCGGTCAGTCATGAACGCAGGTTAGCCAGCGATGTCCCGCTTGAATAGGGCTGTATTTGCGCAGGCGCGCAATACGGGGTTGAAAGAAACGGGCAAATCGTTAACGCGGCTGGCATCAAGGCCGAGCAAACTGCGGCAGAGCGAAACCAGCGAAACGGACGATATTCATGGCCATGTTCAAAGACCCCAGCTTTCAGGATCGCAGCAAGCTGCGCAATGAAGCCAAGATGAAGGCGCTTGAAGCCCTCCGCAATAAGCCGCCGGTTGATGAAGCTGTTGTGGCTCAGCGAATTGCTGCTGCTGCTGCAAAGGAAGCCGTAGAAGCTGAAAAGCGCGCCGCCAAGGCCGCTGCACGTGCGGCGGAAGCTGAAGAAAAAGCTGCTGCCAAGGCTGCTGCCATTGCAGCTGCTGCGCCAAAGCCACCACCCAAGCTGGCGACTGCTGCTGAAATGAAGGCCGCCCGCGATGCGCGTTATGCCGCACGCAAGGCCCGTGGTTAGGCTTTTGCCGCAGCGTTAAACGCACGCAGAAACGCACTGAACCGGATGTGCAACTGATCACGTGTTTCCGGCGACAACATGTCACGGGCCACTGTATCGAACGCGGCACGGTCTCCGTAAGCGGCCGTCGCGGCCAAGTCAGCGATCATGGCTTCATCGGGCGTCAACAGCGCGCAACAGGGGCGGCTGATCATGAACGGTTCCGGCCAGGCTTGATCAATTGCCACAACAAGCACTTGGAAGCGCCGCGCAGCAAGGGGAGAGCGAAAGCGTTGCTCCAAGGCAGCTGAAGGGTCTTGTTCCGTTTTTGCGCACATCACACAGAGCCGCATCGCCATGATTACATGCATTGATAGGAGCGGCAGATCGCGGAGATCGCGTGTCGGGGTGAAAAGTGACGCAAGGCTTTGCGGTATAGGGGTTTGCGGAGTCGGGATTTGCGGCGTCATAACAAGCTCCTGATCGAAAATGATCAGCAGGGTCTGACACAATTGATAACGCCTCGCAATAGTAAATTGAGGCCCTAAGCGTCAAAATCGACCTTGTCATAATGGGGCGGCGGTGCGATCACTTCCATCCGTTCTGAAAGGAGCGGACGGAAGCTGGGGCGAGATTTCAGCCCTGAATACCAATCCCGCGTCTGGGTGTGGCTGCGCCAATCGATCCCGCCCAAATAGTCCGCGACTGAAATATGCGCCGCACCCGCCAAATCAGCCAGACTGAGAGAGGCACCGCCCAGCCAGTTTCGATTATCAAGCAGCCAATCGGTATAATCGAGCAATTGATTGGCACTCTTCATGGCTTGGCGAAGCACACCCGCATCGGGCGCGGCGCGCTGCACCAGCCGCTTTTCCATGCGTTCATGAAGCAAAGGACCCACGACTTGAAGGTAGAAAAATTCATCAAACCAAGCGACCAGACGCCGGATTTCAGCACGGTTCGGCGCTGTCCCCGTAATCATCGGAGACTTGCTTTCGGTTTCTTCAAAATACTCGCAGATCGCGCCGGAATCCATCAATGTGATTTTCTGGGCAGCATGCGCCATCACTGGCGTTTGCCCGACGGGGTTCAGATCAAGAAACTCATCGCGCCTCTCCCACGGCGATTCGCGAACCAGTTCATAGCCGATTCCCTTTTCGCCCAGCAGCAGCCGGACCTTTCGGGAAAAGGGACAAAGGGGAAATTGGAAAAGACGCCACATCCCCTCAACGTTAACGCAGCTGGGGCGCGGCGTCACCCCTCTTGATTGCGCTTAACGCGCGTTTGGCATCTGGTCTTTGGCGCGGTCCATAGCCTCTCCTGCTTTGGCCATAGCGTCTTCCAGCTGAGGCAGCATGATGGCCATTGCTTGGGCCATTGCGCCTGCGCCGCTGACAAGGGCTCGGCTGCCGGTTCCCACTTTGGCCTCAATATTGGGATCACGTGCCTGAGCGATTTCGCGAACAGTGTTGCCTCTCATGCGGATGGGCTTGCCGCCGTTCATGGGCTCCAAGGCCTTGGCAATGCCGTCAACGCGCATGTCCATGAACGCCCCAAGCAAAGCGCCGATGGCACCAGCGACAGCATCCTGCGTCGCCGGACGCTTCAGCTCAATCGCCATCCGGTCCATATCCCGCCCCCCCTCCGACGCCGAAGCAAGCGAAGGCGTGGCAGCCAAGAACGCGATAACGGGAAGAAGGGCTGAACGCATGACGGGCCTCCGAAAGTTAAATTACAAAACGAGCCGCTGCCCGGTCGAATATTTGTCTAGCGCGTTGATGCTTCCCCTAGGCTGAACGGCCCGTTGTCCCCAGTTCAGATTGGTAAATTCTTGTCTGCGCAGCGAACGAATTCGATTTTAACGCATCGTGAACTGAACACGGTCAACAACTTTCCCACCAGAATCAACCAGCAGCAATCGCCTTACCCCAGGGGGTGTCAGCAACTGTGGCCTTGAATCCGCCGCGCCAATGTCTCTCGCGTCCAACACAAGGCGGTGCCCCTCAGTAGATCCCACTACATTCACGCCAATACGCTGCCGATTGGCAGGAATATCTGGATCAAGGGCAAAAACAGACCCGTTGACGGGATTGGTGATGCGGGGACGGCGCGAAGTTTCTGGTGCCGATGATTGGCTGCTTTGCCCCATCCCTTGCAGGAAATACTCCAAACGCGGCGATTCAAGGTTGGCCGCAAAGCTGATCCGCCGTGTTTCCAGTTCCTTGGGCTGTGGCGGCGCTTTGCCCGGGCGGCCTTGATGAAGGGCTAGCATGACATCGCGCCAAACCGGCGCTGCGCCGCTGGTGCCGGAAACCGCCTTCATACTGTCGCCTTCAAGGTTACCGACCCACACCGCAACTGTAAATCGATCCGTGTAGCCGACGCACCAATTGTCGCGCATTGCCTTTGACGTGCCGGTTTTAACTGCGGCCCAGAACGGCAATTTCAGTGCGCTATCCAGCCCGAACGTGGTTGCCCGCGCGCCTGGATCTGCCAAAATGTCTCCCACCATCCAGCTGGCTGCCGCACTCGCCACAGTGCGCGGAGCCTCCTGTGCATCGTCGGGCCGAAGCCGGAGCGCTGACCAGCGGCCACCCAGCGCTAGGCTGCGATAGGCTGCCGCTTGCTCCATCAATGTCACTTCAGCTGACCCCAGTGCCAAAGAGAAGCCATAATATTGCCCATCTTCAGTGAGCCCGCGATAGCCGCTGTCCCACAATCGGTCCCGAAAGGCATCCGGCCCGGTCAGCAGCAAGGTGCGCACTGCAGGCACATTGAGCGAGCTGGCTAATGCCGTGCGAGCCGACACCGGGCCCTTAAACCCGCGGTCATAATTTTGCGGCACATACAGTCCTGAAGCTGTGTCGAGCTGGACAGGCGAATCATCAAGGATCGACGCTGGTGTCAAATAGCCCCGCTCCATCGCCTGGGCATAAAGGAACGGTTTCAGCGTAGACCCAGCCTGCCGATACGCATTTGCCCCGTCGACCGCTGCTGCCGTCGATTCTCCCCCTACGCCACCGACATAGGCCAGCACATCGCCACTGGCATTATCCACTACGACCACGGCCCCGTCCCGCGCGCGATCAGCACCAAGACCCAGCAATTGCCGCCGCAACGCCGTGGAGGCGATCAACTGCACGCTACGGTCCAGTGTCGTATTGATACTGACCCCCGGTTTGGTCAGCAGTTTCACTGCGAGATGCGGGGCCAACCCGGGATCGAGTGCAAGGGCACGCGCACTGCCCGAAATCGCGACGGCGGCGACCCGTAACCGCGCGCAATCCAGTGTCGGTGCAATCCGGCAGGCGCGCGCCGCAAGAACAGAGGGCGACGCGCCCGGTGCAGGCAGAAGCGCTGCAACCAGTGCAGCATCTTCATCGGTTAGTGCATCAGGCGTTTTCCCAAACAGCCCAAGGGCTGCTGCTCCGATGCCGCGCGCTTCGCCGCGAAAGCCTGCCAGATTAAGATAGGCCTCCAGAATTTCATCTTTTGACCATCCGCTTTCCAATTCTCGCGCCGCGCGCATCTGGCGCAGCTTGTCACGCCAACTGCGCCGACCGGGCTCAGAAAGCTGCGGCGCAAGATAAGCCGCGACTTGCATCGAAATCGTGCTGGCACCGCGTGACCGGCTGCCGTCAAAGCGTGACTGAATGGCACTACCAATGGCCAGCCAGTCAATTCCGCCATGATCACGGAACCGCTTGTCCTCTGTGGCGATAATCGTTGCAGGAACAACCGGTGCAATCCTGTTAAGCGGCACCCATGCCAGCCGCCGCGCGCGGAAATCAACGCGGATGCTGTCCAGCAATTCGCCATTGCGATCATAAAGCCACGCTTCGCTGGGTTTCCAACTGGCGACGACAGCTTTGTGGCCGGGAAGCAGCGGCGGAATGGTGGCAATCCATAGCCCGAGGATGAAGGCAATAAGACCGATGCCAACACCCCACCCGATGCGGCGCAGGCGTATCACCGCATTGCCACTGTCACAGGATCATTGGGAGTCACCCCGCGAATGTCAGGCGAGTACATGGCCTCAACGCGCGTTGGTGGTAATTTGAACTGGCCAGTGCCATTCAGGCGCATGGCATATTCAACCACGAACTGCCCTTCGGGAACCCATTCGAAATAGCCTTTCCAGCTGTCATTGCCCCGTTCAGCATAGGATGGCGACACGCCCTCGCCTCCGTTTGCCGCGGCTGCCAATTGCTGGGATTGGCCGCCAAGGCCGCCCAGCACAGCTGCGCCTGGCGGGATGGGGTCGTTCACAACCACCCAGTTGCGGCCAACAGTGGCCTGCACTGTAATGCGCACCTTCACCACATCGCCCCGCGTCCATTGGCCTGATTTGGCTTGGGATACCGCTGTCACCTTTTTCTCAATCCGGTAACCGGCAAACAACGCTTCTTTCAGCGGCACTGCTGCGAGGACTGAAATGGACGCCCATGGGCCAGCGCCACCTGCCTGTTTCAGGATCAGCGGCATTTGTTTGTTCGGCAATGTCAGCCGCAGCGGAGCAGTGTCAGATGCCATCGGCCACGTTTGCGACGCGTTTGCATTGCCAAGGCTGGCAGTTGTGACGCCCATCACAGCTTGGACTGGATAGCGTGCCGCAAAGCGACGCGCGGCAATGGTGCCCCACGCATTAGCGACAGTCGTGTCCCAATGGCCGCGCGATTGGCGCAGCGCGATGCCGACCATCATCCGGCCATCATCACCTGACCAACCCGGACGGCCCATCGTTACAAGCAGCGCCTTAATGGCCATTTCATCACCTGATGACATCATCCACCACGGCGCATCGCCTTTGTCAGTCAGATCAAGCCGCGATCCTTCATAAACGATCCGCTGCCGCAATACGGCCTCCGCCTCAGTGCGAAGTGCCGCATTCGCGCCGGGGATGCGATCAATGGCCATCAGCCAATCGGCAAGCGTGGCTGTGGGCATATCCGCCGGGGCCAAACCTATCTGGCCAAGCATAGCAGGCGTTGCCTCACCGACACGCGCCAGCGCCACGAGCGCCGATATACGCGTGAGCCGATCATTGGACGCCCACGCCGTTTCCCGTTTCAGCTTCCCGTTGACCACAGCTTTCATGGCCTCAACCATTTTGGATTTGGCGTCGGCGGGAATGATAAAGCCAGCCTCTGTCGTGATAGAAAGAACATAGGCCGTAAGCGCCTCTGATCCCTTCAGGTCTGCAATCGGCCAATAGCGCAGCAAGCCGTCGCTATCGAGATAGGCAGGGATTTCCGCCGCCAACTTATCCCAGCCTGCCCCTTCACCCATCACGACATAGCGCGAAGTTTGCTGTTCAAAACAGCTGTAAGGGTAAGCCGCCATGTAGGCCCGCACCCCGGCAAGTGGCGGGGCCAACGTATCGGACAGTTTGACGTCCACAAAGCCAAGACCCGCCAAAGCCCCCGCAGGCGGCATGATCGGCACGCCGGTGCTGTCGCCAACGCGCACCAAGGTGGACGCCCATGTCTCAATCGGAACGGCGGGCGCAACAATCTGGCTGGCCGCAATTTTGTCGATGGCTTTGCCGTTCGCGGTTTTGGCCTCCACTTCCCAACTGAGCGCTGAGACGCCGTCAGGAGCTGTGAGATTCCAAGTGACAGGGGCAGAGCCACCCGCCGGAATACTGACAGTCAGCGGTTCTCCAGCGGCCACGGCAGGCGTCACTTTCACTGATGCGGTCACGGTCATAGGCTTGTCCGTGCCGTTACGCAGTGTGAAGCTCGCGCCAAACCAGTCGCCACTGCGCACCAACGGCGGCAAACCAGAATAAACACTCAAGTCTTGCGCCGTGCGAATGGTCGTTTCGCCCGTTCCAAATAGATTGGTTCCCGAACTGGCGATAGCGACAAGGCGGTATGAAGACAGAGAGTCTGCCAGTTGCACGGGCAGTTTTGCTTTGCCTTGCCCGTCAAGCGCCACACGACCGCGCCACAATAAAACTGGCTTGAAATCAGTCCGCGTGACAGCGGTCTCGTCGCCGCCACCGCCACCTGCTTCGACGGCTTTCTTGCCGTAATGGCGTTTGCCAACCACTTGAGTTTGGGCCGTAGATGTCAGCACCGTCAGCGGCCGTTCGCCCATCATCGCGTCGATCAACTGCCAGCTTTCGTTGGGCTGGAGTTGCAACAAAGCCTCATCCACAGCGGCGAACGCTATCTCAGCCGATTTGGCGGGTTTGCCACTTGGGTCTTTGACCGCGATGCTAACGTTCGCTGTTTCACGCACGCCGTATCGTTTGCGATCCGTTTCAACTTTCACGCCAAGCTGATGGCCTTCCCAGCCGACTTTTACCTTGGCAATGCCCAGCCGGTAACTTGGCTTGGCCAGATCAACGAGGGCAGTTGGTTCATACCCGTCTCGGTTGAGGAAAGGGAGGTTCCAATCCCGCGCTATCTTGGCGGTCCAGAGCTTGAAGCCGCCAACACGCCCGCGCACCGCCAGAACAGACACATAAACATCGGGCGCATAGCTGCCTGGCATTTCCACCTTTACGACCGGGTCGGTGCCCGAAAGCGTCGTCACGTAACTGGAAAGCACCCCCTCGCGCTCGACGCTTACCAAGGCTGTCGCTTCACGGAACGGCATCCGCACTTGGAAGCGTGCCGTTTCCCCGGCCTTGTAACTTTTCTGTTCAGGGATCACATCCATGCGGTCGCCATTATCGCCGCCAAACCACCATTCATCTTCGCCAGCCAGCCAGACGGTGCGGACAGCGCGGGCGACATTGCCGTTGCTGTCGGTCGTGGTCGCGACAACCGTCACTTCGCCCGACACGCCCGCATTCATCACACAGGCAGCGAGCCCCAGCTTATCGGATGTCGTTGAACAGCGTGCATCGAGTTTGCGCGTGCGCATCTGGTTGTCATAGGCATAAAAACCACCAATTAACCGCCGCCGCGCGGTCAGGGTTTCGCGCGCATACAGTTCGACATTGACCACTTTGCCGCTCGCTCGCACTCCGTCGACATCTAGCGTCACAAACTTCAGGCGCAGATCGTCATCCCGCATCATCCAGCCGTCCGTTTTTATACCGAGGCGAATGGCAGACGGCAGCAGCGGAATGGTACGCCGCGCGGTCAGGGTTTCGCCGTTTGCATCCTGATAATCCATTTCCACGCTAAGTGCGGTTTCGGACGTCAAATCCTGAGCGATGTCGATGCTGGTTGACGCCGTGCCGTCCCCGCCCAGCGTCAGCGGCACTGTTTGCGATTGCGGAAGGGGTCCGTCTTGTTCTTCACCGTCTCGGTTAAGCGGAACCGTGCCTTCTTGCACCTTGCGGCCGCCAAAGGTCCAATCCTCCCAACCGTCGGGATCGCTGCTGGAGGTCGCATAAGCCGTGCGGACGCTGACGGGCAAGTTTGCCGCCGCACCGCCGGAGAGATACCCGACAAACAGGCTTAGGGGCAGTTTGGTCGGCCGCACGACTGCTTCTTTGGGGCCAGAGATTGTCGCGCGCATAGTGGGCAGACGGAATTCATCCACTTTGATCGACTGGTTGGTCGACATCGTTTCCTTGCCAACGACGACTGATAAATCATAGTCGCCCATCGGCGCGCCTTTTGGAGCCGCCCAGCTCGTCTCCCCGATCCCATCAGCGCCAATAGTCAGAGGCACGTCAAAACTTGTGCCTGAACCGCGGTGGGAGAGCTTAAGGGTGCCAGCAACGGGTTTGGAAAATTCGAAGCCGTTGCCAACCGGGCGACGGAAGATATGTTTCATATTGACCGTCTCGCCTTGCCGAAGAAGCGCACGATCAAAAATTGTATGCATAATATCAGTCGTTTCTGACCAGCCGTATGGCAGATCAAAATCATAAGGGCGGATACCGTCCCCCCATTCGGTCATCGTAAAACTGAAATCACCGCTGAATCGCGCGGAAATCATCAGTGCGTGCGTGCTGCTTTCGCCGCAACCCGTGTAAGTCTCAGGCTCAGGCAGGCCGTTGACGCTTAGCCGACCGAATTTGTCCGTTGTGCCGCGCGCAATTTGTGTGCCTGAGCAACTGTCGGTCACGCGGACATCGGCCCCTGCCACAGGAAGCGCGCCATCCAATGTCGTGACCCAAGCGAGCGACTTTTCACGACCCCATTTGAAGTGCACGGCCATATTGGTGACCAATGCGCCCGCCGACACGTAACGGGTGGCGGTCCGGCCAAGCAGAGATCGGCCAAGCATCGGGCTCGCCAATTCCACCACGTAGAACCCTGGGTCTTTCAAAGGGATCCCGACCACTTCAAACGCTTTACCACCCGCTGGCGCGGCGAGTTTCACGTCCGTCCCCTTGCCGTTCAGCAGCGACTTTGTGCCGGTATAATTGACGCGGATTTTCTCTTTACCGCGCTCCTCTTCACGAAAGTCAGTATCGTCAGCATCATCAATGTCGCGCAGCCACTGCGCAATTTCGCCGTCAGAGGCATCAACGCGGAGCATATCGCCGGTAAAGCTCTTTGTCGTTTGAGCCAGCTGCGGCTCAATGGCACGCACCGTGACCGGCAAAATGCCACCCTCTTTCGCTTCGATGATCCCAAAGGGTGCGGCAAATTTCAAAAGCGGCGGTGACTCGTCAAATTTGATTGCGACGGGAAAACGCTGCGCATTGCTCAGCCGACGTCCGCTTTCATCTTTAACGTCAGTCGGCAAGATGATCTTGGCACCCATTGCAGCTGGGAACGGCCCTTTGAATTTCAAATCGCTGATGGTTGCGCTGCCCTTGTCATCATCTGCGATCGTGGGTTCGAAGCTCTGTCCGCCATTGTCGAACGTCAGTCGCACCGCTTTCGCCTTGTCCATCGCAATGGGTGCTGTGAAACGAACATGGGCATCTTGCACCGGGTTGCAGCCCGCCTGAGGATTAACGCGCGAACATTCGAACCGCGCCGTAAACGCTTTGCGCACTGTATAGTCATAGCGTTGGTCACGGCCTGCTTTGCGGCCGTCGGCGCTCGAAATGCCACTGCCCCAGACCAGCGCGACATCGCGGCCAGAGGGAAGGGGGCGGCGGCACTTCACAGCGGTCACAGTCGAAAACGCCGCTGCACGCTCTTTCGCACTGGTGGAGACCAGACGCGGTAATCCAGCATTTTCAAGGAAGTTGCGGGATTCCCAATTCTCCTCGCCAAGATCCGCTAACAGCTCCGTCGCAACGTCACGTCCAACGACATCCAGAGCGATTTTCTCTCCAATACCGTCAACGGCGCAATATCCGCCTGCTGTTATCGATGCGTCTGTCGCTTGCGTGTTTGTCGCGATGAGGAAGACCTGATCCTCTTCAACATCGCCGTCCGATTCTCCGGGCAGAACCGCCCGTGCGGATGGGCCGCCCGTGTCGATCTTGAACGATGCCGTACCGATAACCGCCACATTGCGCGCACTGCGCAAATTGTCGCGCAATGTCACTTCGCAGGTCAGCCCGCCGGGCAAAGGTTTTTCAAAATCAAACACATATGTCTGGGGATCAATCCAGCGCCCAGTGCTTGGCACGCTGCACGTCATCTTGGCAGGCGGCGTGGCGCGCGGATCGCCCAATGGCACCATCGCTTCGGTAAAGCGCATCGTGAAGCGGTTGATCGCGCCGCCACTTGTACCGCCCGATCCCGGAGTGGCAAAGCTCACTTGAGGTGATGTTTCACTGGTGGCGAAGAGGGGAGTAAGGGCGACGAAGCCAGCCGCTAGAAAAATCCAATTCCTCACCATGATTCAACTGCTCCTCATCTGTGGGCAGGTTGAGGCTTTCGCCCGCGTCCGTCAATTGGATCGCCAAAAATACACTGGGCTTGTCGAGTTCGTCCAAGCTGTGTAACACTGTCCACCGTGAACGGTCTTGCTATACGATAAGGTGCAGTTTTTGGGCGGTCTTATCTCGACATTGGTGTACGAGCTTTTGCTCTTTGCAGCCTGCGGTATGCTTCTTTTTGGTATTGACGATCTTCTTGTCGATCTGATCTGGCTTTGGCAGCATTTCCGCAAAACAAACGTAGCAGTTCAAGTGTCCGATGATATTCCGCCTGCAAAAATCGCTGTCTTCGTGCCGGCGTGGCGCGAGGATGCTGTTATTGGCCATATGATGCGAAGATGTTTGGCGGTTTGGGAGGGACAGGATTTTTGCCTGTTTGTCGGAACCTACCCCCAACGATCCTGCAACAGCCGCTGTGATTAAGGCATCCCAGTCTGACCAAATCAAGCATGTCATCCTGTCGCACGATGGTCCCACAACCAAAGCGGATTGCTTAAATGGGATTTGGCAGGCGATGCGCGCCTTTGAGCAACGGGAGCGTGTAGAATTTGATGCCGTGCTGCTGCATGATGCCGAAGATCAAGTTCACAGCGGCGAACTTAAGCTGTTCGGGAGTCTCTGCCGCGATCATGACCTGATCCAAATCCCTGTCGTGCCAGAACCAGTCGCAGAGTCGCGTTGGATTGCGGGACATTATCTAGATGAATTTGCTGAAGCCCACCGAAAGGAATTGATCGTCCGGCAGGCCTTGGGTGCCAGTGTTCCCAGCGCTGGAACAGGCTGTGCCCTGTCCCGTCGTGCGCTTAACTCAATTGCGGATCAGAAAGGCGGCCTCCCGTTCGACGAGAGTAGCCTAACAGAAGACTATGAGCTTGGCCTTCGCCTTTGGCAGGACGGTTTTTCGTCTCGTTTTGTGAGGGCCATCGATCGGCTGACGGACACTGAAATTGTGGTTCGGTCCTGCTTTCCGGCAACTGTGAAA
Organism: Sphingomonadales bacterium; assembly: GCA_031376385.1. Classification (GTDB taxonomy): domain Bacteria; phylum Pseudomonadota; class Alphaproteobacteria; order Sphingomonadales; family Sphingomonadaceae; genus Aquisediminimonas. Next base: position 126,569 of record JANMDQ010000023.1, on the reverse strand, counting down.
ACTGCAGTGCGCCAGAAGACACGCTGGATAATTGGGATCGCACTCGCAGGGTGGGACCGTGCAGGCTGGCGCGGACGAGCATCTGAACATTGGATGCGCTGGCGAGATCGCCGCGTTATTTTGGCTGCAGCACTGATCTTTACCGGGTATAGCGGGATGGTCTTGTGGCTCTCGTTTTGGGCCTTGGGGCGGGCCATCAGTATGCCTGGGATTGTCACAACGCTCTTTGATGCCAATTTTATGCTGTTGGTCTGGCGATTACTTTTCCGGGCCTATTTCACCACTCTTCAGTATGGGTGGCGCGAAGGCGCTTGCTCAGTGCCTCGACTGTTTGTTGGTAATGTCATCGCTGTGATGGCGGCCAGTCGAGCCCTTTTCGGATATATCCAGATTTTGTTCACTGGCCATGTGGTTTGGGACAAGACATCTCATATATTCGCTTTCGAACCGAAATCTCAATGTCCGTGAAGGGCCAACCGCTTTTGGTTCTGGGCCTGATCCTGAGCTCATGGACCATCATGCGGATGAATTTGAAACTTCCTTTAGATCAGCAGATCGATCAGTCCAACCCCGCCTTTGTTACACCTGAAGTCGCCCTGCAACCAGCGGAGCGAGTCATAGTGCCTCAGCTGGGTGAGCGGCCGAGGCTGGCAATGGTGATGCGGCCCCCGGCAGTCATATCCGCACCTGCGGCAATAATTTCCCGCCCGCAACAACCTGTTCCCACAGTATCCGTAGCCATACCGCTCGTGCCGTTTAGACCGATGGCTTTTGCGCAAGAGGGCATCACTGCGCCATTGGTTGCAGTGGCCAAGCCCGACCCTGCTCCTCAGACCACTTTAAAAGAAGCCAAATCCCTGCACTTGAGCGGCTCATTCTGGCTGCTCACGCGCAGGGGCGCAAATACTGGTCTGATAAGTCCGTCACTGGGGGCGTCCCAATGGGGTGGTCGGGCGTTGTTGCCAGTTGCGACCGCCGGTACGCAAGCCACGCTCTCGGCTTCGCTTCGCGCCTCTGCTCCCCTGCGTGGACGCGGAGATGAAATTGGCGTTGGGCTGTCGCTTAAATCGACAGGCTTTCTTCCCATAGAGATGATTGCGGAGCGCCGCTTTGCTGTCTCGAAACAAGAGAAAGACCGCTGGTCGCTACTTGTGACATCAGGGTTTGACGAGAAGCGAGTCACTCGAAGAATTTCTGTCGATGGCTACGGACAAGCCGGGATCGTCGGGTCAAAACGCCGCGAACTTTTTGCCGGGGGTTCACTCTCGGTGAGGCATGACCTTTCAACATCGCCCGCGCTGAGGACAAGCTTAGGCGTCGGCTTGTGGGGTGATGCGCAAAAAGGCGCTTCTCGCGTCGACATCGGGCCTGAACTAGTGGCGAAAACCACCCTAGGCATCTTACCAATCAAAGTTGCGGCGCAGTGGCGATTTCTCGCTTTGGGCAATGCTCAGCCAAGTTCCGGCCCTGCTCTGGTTTTGGCAGTAGATTTCTGACGGCTGCGCTTTCACTCGCTCGCCCAAGTCGTTAAGACGGGCTATGGATCTGTATCTGCCAATTGCCGGCCTTTCAGTGAATGTAATTGTGATTGTGCTGTTGGGCGCAGGCGTTGGCTTTCTGTCGGGCATGTTTGGTGTGGGCGGCGGGTTTCTGACGACGCCACTGCTCATTTTTTACGGTATTCCTCCGACGGTTGCGGCTGCATCGGCGGCAACGCAAGTCACAGGCTCCAGCATCTCAGGTGTTTCGGCCCACTTACAACGTGGAGGGGTGGATTTTCAGATGGGCGGCATTCTTGTGGCGGGGGGCGTGGCAGGATCCATTGCAGGGGCAGGGGTATTCACGTTGCTCCAACGCTGGGGGCAAATCGATACGGTAATCGGCGTGCTTTATGTGACTCTGCTTGGCTCGGTTGGCACTCTCATGGCGCGTGACGCTTGGGAACAGTTGCGTCCCAAGACAGATGGTACACCGAATGTGCGGCGTAAGCGGGGGCATCATCCGATTGTCGCGATGCTGCCAATGCGGTGGCGATTCTACCGCTCTGGCCTGTTCATATCCCCTTTGGCACCGGCCATTTTAGGGTTTCTGACAGGTATACTAACGGTTCTTCTAGGCGTCGGCGGTGGGTTCATCATGGTACCTGCCATGATCTATCTGCTGGGCATGCCCGCGCGCGTGGTGGTTGGTACATCATTATTTCAGATCCTTTTTGTGACGGCTGCGACAACGCTGGTGCACGCGCTAACGACGAAGGCCGTGGATATCGTTCTGGCTGGGCTTTTGCTCATCGGCGGTGTCGTGGGCGCGCAGGTTGGCACGCGCGTCGCGTCTCAGGTGCGGGCGGACGTGCTTCGAATGGCCCTTGCCATTATCGTTTTGCTGATTGCGTTCCGTCTTGCTCTAGGCCTCGGTTGGCAGCCGTCTGAAATTTATACGATTGAGCTGCAGTGAAGCGGCTGTTGGCTAACTTTTTTGCCTTGTTGTTGCTCGGTGCGGGGGAACCAGTATTGGTGCCAGACGTGTCGCAAAGGGAAATCGAAATTCGCTACAGCTTTTCCGGTGCGGAACTGCTGTTGTTTGGAGCCATTCTATACCCTCAAGGCCGCGTTCCAACTGACAAAGCGGATATTGCAGTCGTTCTGCGTGGCCCCACTCAATCCATCATTGTGCGTGAAAAGCGAAAGGTTGCTGGGCTTTGGGCCAATGTTGAAAGTGCTCGTTTCCGTTCAGTTCCAGGATTTTACTCAATCGCGACATCGCGTCCTCTCGACCACCTTCTTGATGAACGGGCTTCGGCCATTTATGAACTGGGCCTCGGAAATATCCAACTGTCCCCGATTAGCGATGCTCCGCCCGAAACTCAGAGACGATTTGAAAATGGCTTGATCGAACGGATGAGCAAGCAAGCCCTATTTTCTGAACATCCGGGCCGAGTCGAAATATCCCAAGGGGTGCTTTACCGTGCGCGATTGGCTATTCCGGCCCAAGTGCCAATCGGTAAATATACCGCTGAAACATTCCTGATCAAAGATGGTAAAATCATATCTGCGGCCACGCGAAAGATTGTGATCAGAAAATCAGGCTTCGAACGCTTTGTGGCAGATGCAGCCGTCGAGGTCCCGCTCTTCTATGGCCTGTTTGCCGTTGGACTCTCGGTCGCCTTCGGACTGTTGGCGGGCGCAGTCTTTCGAAGAATTTGAACCAAAGTCTCCAAAAATTAACCATTTTGCACTAGCGGTTTCCTCACTTAATTTGGTGGAGAAGACCCCGTGAACGATCTGGCTGGATATAAAGGCTTTCAAACGGCTCTCTCAGACGCTGCAAACCCCACTATTCCAGTAATGCGCGCACCTGAACAGGGGCAGGCCCACGGGTTTAACGCGCAGCAAATTGGGCGGGTTTTGGACATTGCAGGATCATCATCACGCCTGCTTCTCGACAAAAGCCAAATCACGCCAATGACGGACAACAAAGATACTTGCCTTGCGATGTGCGGGCAAGTCGGCAGTCTCGTTAAGATCAAGGTCAATGCCACATGGCTGGTCGCCAATATCCGAACGCTTGAATCGGTTCCCGACAATCCTCAACTGATGATTGCTGCCATCGATTTCATGGGCGAAGGGGATGAAGAGCGCCTGACCGGCCGCATTTACAGTTTCCGACGCGGCGTCACGCGTTACCCCATGCCCGGCCACATTGTTTACGCGACGGCATCAGAAGATATGCAGCAGCTCTACGCTGCGGATGACCGTGCATTCATTGACGTTGGCACAGTCTATCCGACGACTGACGTGCGAGCGACCATTTATGTCGACGCTTTCCTGGGCAAGCATTTTGCGCTTCTGGGATCAACGGGCACAGGTAAATCGACATCTGCCGCATTAATCCTGCATAAGATTTGTGACATGGCGCCTGAGGGTCACATTGTAATGATCGATCCCCACGGCGAATATTCAGCAGCTTTCAAACAGAATGGGGCGCTCTTCGACGTGTCCAACCTCGCTATGCCCTATTGGCTCCTCAATTTTCAGGAATTATGTGAGGTTCTGATCACCTCTGAAGGCAGTGAACGCCAGACGGATGAGGATATTCTGTCAAAATGTCTGCTGACTGCCAGGTCCAAGAGCCGTGTTGCCGAAAATATTTCTAAACTGACGATTGATTCACCTGTCCCCTATCTCCTGTCAGATCTGACGACGTCTATCTCGGCAGAAATGGGCAGGTTGGACAAAGCGACAGACACAGCGCCTTACATGAGGCTTAAATCAAAGATCGAGGAAATTAAGGCGGACCCGCGGTATAGTTTCATGTTCTCGGGTATGATGGTTGCCGATAGTATGGCGAGTTTCTTGGCCCGCATTTTCCGTCTGCCCGGTGATGGCAAGCCAATCTCTATCATTGATGTGTCTGGCGTCCCTTCCGAAATCACGTCGGTGGTGGTCGCTGTGCTCAGCCGAATGGTATTTGACTATGCCATCTGGTCCCGGTCCGAAGTGCAACGCCCGATCTTGCTCGTTTGTGAGGAGGCTCACCGCTATATTCCGTCAGACCGCGTGACGACAGGAGTCGCTGTGCGCAAGATTTTGGAGCGCATAGCTAAGGAAGGCCGAAAATACGGTGTTTCTCTTGGTCTTATCACGCAGCGTCCTTCTGATTTGGCCGAAGGCGTCTTGTCCCAGTGCGGCACCATCATCGCTATGCGCCTGAACAATGAACGTGACCAAGCCTATGTGCGCTCTGCCATGCCAGAGGGGGCGCGCGGCTTTCTGGATACAATCCCGTCCTTGCGGAACCGCGAGTGCATTATATGTGGCGAGGGCGTGACGATTCCGATCCGCGTGGCGCTCGATACGCTTCATGAAAGTCGTCGCCCGGCATCTAGCGATCCGCTCTTTTCAGAACTATGGCGTCAGAGTGGTGGTGAAGAAGAAGCTATCAAACGTGTCGTTTTGCGTTGGAGAACGCAGGGGCGGTAGGGTTTGAGCTTATGCCGACTCTGAATTTTACCGTCCGGTGATGGGGATTGACTTCAACCCTGCTAGCCGGTCACGGAAAGCCTTCAACTCGGCGCCACCCAAGAGCGAGCTGCTCTCAAAACTGACGCTCTTTGGATTGACGGCACGACCGCCGCGGTACACCTCAAAGTGCAGGTGTGGCCCTGTAGACAGCCCGGTAGTGCCAACATAGCCAATCACTTCGCCCTGCAATACCCGGTCCCCGGGCCGGATGGCAAAGCGGCTGAGATGCGAGTAGCTTGATCCAAAATTGCTGCCGTGATTGAGGCGAATTTGATTGCCATATCCACCGCTACGGCCAGCAAAGGCAACCAATCCGTCAGTAACAGCCCGGATTGGGGTGCCGTGGGCAGCGCCAAAATCAACGCCATTGTGCATTCTAGAATAGCCCAAGATCGGGTGGAAGCGCCGTCCAAAGCCCGAAGTGACGCGCGCGCCAGCCACAGGGGAGGTCATTCCGCCACGCTTTTGCCCCACACCTGAAGCCTCAAACCATTCGGTACGCCCGCCAATCGTCCACTGCTGCAATTCCGTTTTCCGATCGCCGCGCACCATGCCTGCATAAAGTAGCTTGCCATGTTCAACTTCGCCAGTTTCGGCGCGCGCTTGTTCCACAATGATGTCAAAGCGCGAAGAGGTATCAACATCTCGTTCAAAAGAGAGCTTTGAAGCAATTGCTTTGATATAGGTCTCAACCGCTTTGGCAGGAACACCGGCAGCACGCGCCGATCGGTAGAGACTAGAGCCTACGTTGCCCTGGATCCTAAGAGGCGTGCGATTGACCGCAATCGGAATCCGAACAAGATTCAGTTGGTCGCCCGACCGTTGCAGCATCAGTGACAGGTCAATCCGTGCCCGAAACCGCAATGCGTCGAGGGCACGGGCCGATGTTTTGCTTGTGCGGCGCCCCAAGGTCAGGTCAATGACTGTGCCCGGTTGAATCTCATCAAGCGGCAAAGCGTTAGCAACCATATTTGACACCGAACGCGCCTCCGCCCCGCCGACACCAGCCCGTTCCAATACGCGCGTGAAGCCATCACCCTGGCCAAGAGTTGCCGTTAAAGAGAGAGTTGGGCGGTCGGGAGTGTCGCCGAGCGGCGCGACCATATCATTGGCGGCCATCCGTCTGCCGGTGTCGCCGCCCCACGCCAATGGCGCTATCGTTTGTGCGCGTGTCTCTTCCCAAGCGTCACCCGAAGCGGGGGCTGGGGCGGTATCGCGAAGCGGCTGAAAACTCGGTATCAAAATGACGGCTGTCGTGCACAGTAATGTACATGTCGCTAGGCCGCGCCACCAGCGGAGCGACCCGATACCAGCACCTAAATCTGGGGCCAAGTCCGCTTGCCGGATTGCATCCAAGGTCGATTCAAGTCGAGCACGAAAGGAAAGAGCAGCTTTAGGCTGGTTAACCATCTGGCCAACCGACAGCGCGGCAACACCTGCGCCGCCATTCAGTCCAAATTCGCTACGTCTATACAAAGCGCGGATGACCCATTTTTGAAGATGCTCGCGCCAAAACGCTTTCTTCGGTTCCCCGTCACCTGTGGACAAGAAAGGTTAATGTCAAACAAAGAAACGGAAATTTGCGGCTAATCTGCGCCAAACCGTGGTTTGTGGCAGGTGTCCGGTAAGGCGGTATTGCACTCCTGCCGACACCTCGCCAAATGTCACCAATATGGCCCAGAACCATTCGTTTGGGATCAAAGCGATCCTTGGCCCGACCAATACCGGCAAAACCCATTATGCCGTTGAACGACTTTGCGCTCATTCCAGCGGGATCATAGGCTTCCCCCTTCGGCTTCTGGCCCGCGAAATTTATGACCGCGTGGTCGCGATCAAAGGCGAAGCGAGTGTCGGGCTGATTACAGGCGAAGAACGCATCATGCCGCAAGGCGCCCGCTGGATATTGTCTACCGTGGAGTCGATGCCGCTGGACCGCGATGTAGCGTTTGTGGGGCTGGATGAAGCCCAGTTGGGTACGGACCCTGATCGGGGCCATGTGTTTACAGACCGGTTGCTGAACGTACGGGGTCGCGAAGAAACTGTGATCCTGGGTTCGGCGAGCCTAAAGCCTGTTGTGCGCGCACTGTTGCCGGAGGCGGAGATCATTTCCCGCCCGCGCTTTTCCAAACTTTCTTATTCGGCCCCAAAGAAGATATCCCGCCTGCCACCGCGCACAGCCATCATCGCCTTTTCCGCTGATGATGTTTACGCCATCGCAGAACTTGTCCGGCGCCATAATGGCGGGGCGGCGATTGTTATGGGCAATCTCTCACCCCGCACCCGCAACGCCCAAGTCGCGATGTATCAGGCAGGTGAAGTCGACTATATCGTCGCAACAGACGCGATTGGCATGGGCCTGAACATGGACATTGGCCATGTCGCCTTTGCGGGGTTATCCAAATTTGATGGCTCTAGGCGCAGGCGGCTAACGCTTCCAGAAATGGCGCAGATCGCAGGGCGCGCGGGGCGGCATCAGCGCGATGGCACTTTTGGTGTGGCTGTGACGTCAGGCGAACCGCCTGAATTTTCAGAAATCGACATCGAACGTATTGAAGAACACCGCTTCCCTCCACTCAACCATCTATTCTGGCGCAACGCAGACCTAGATTTCACATCGCCAGAGGCACTGATCGACTCGCTTGAAACGCCGCCCGACCATAGCGCGTTGCGCCCTGCGCCGCAGGCTGAAGATCACACGGTATTGCGCGATCTAATGAGCGACCAGGCTGTCACGGCATTGGTCAACGGACCTGCCATGACCAAGCGGCTTTGGGACGCATGTGGCTTACCCGATTTCCGAAGCACTGGGCCGGATTTCCATGCGCGATTAGTATCGCGGCTATTCCTGCATTTGGGAACGGGGCGTGGCCGTATTCCCACTCAATTGATTGCAGATGAAGTCGCACGGCTTGATAGTGTGCAGGGCAATATCCCGGCCCTGTCCAGCCGCTTGGCCTCCATTCGCACATGGACTTATATTGCCAACCGCGCCGATTGGCTGGATGATCCAACACATTGGATAGGCCGCACGCGGGAAGTCGAGGAGAAGCTGTCCGATGCACTTCACCGTCAATTGATCGAGAGATTTGTGGACCGGCGCACATCGCTTTTGCTGCGCCAGCGCGGGCCCAATGCACAGCCTGGTGACTTTGCCGTTTCCGATGCAGGTGATGTCACGATGCTGGATGAGCCCGTCGGCACGCTAACCGGTTTCCGCTTTGCTGCCGCGATGGACGCGCGCAGTGGGGAACGGAAGAAGTTTCTGGCCGCTGCCGAAGCTTCAATTCCTGCTGAGTTGGCACGGCGGGCTGAGGCGATTTGCGGCGCACGCGATGAGGTTATTGAATTGCGGCTGGAGGTTGGCGGCAAACCAGAATTGCGCTGGCGGGGCGGTATCGTAGCGACGCTTAAGCGCGGGCGGGCCTTGCTGAAGCCCGAACTGGAATTGGACGCATCAGTAGCGCGACTGGAGGTGCCAACCCGCGAAGCCATCCGGGCGCGATTGGCCCTATTCTTGAGCGATTACATTGCGCAGCGGCTGCGCGCTTTACAGCAGATCACCGACGCGGCTTTTTCTCCCTCTACGACCCCTGCCCTGCGAGCGACGCTCGCCCCGATTGCCGAAGCCGGAGGAGTGATTTTGCGCCGGGCGCTTGACGACAGGCTGCAGCCATTGACCCCACAAGAGCGCAAATTCATTCGCGGCCTTGGCATCTCCATTGGCAGCTTGAGCCTTTTCCACCCCGCTCTCCTTAAACCTGCGGCTATGAGCCTGCGGCTGGCGTTGGAGGCTATCCGTTCTGGAGCGCCGTTACCGCCCGTGCCGATGCCGGGTCTGGGTTTGCTGGACCGCCCTAGTGCAGACCTGGCCAGGGCAGCCGCCCAAGCAGGATATTTCCAATTTGGAGGTCAGATGTTGCGGTTCGATCTGCTGGAACGGATCGCGCTTAAAATCCATGATCAGCGCAGAGGCGGCGCGGCGTTTGAACCAGACATGCATTTGGCAAACTCGCTTGGTGTGGGCGGTGAAACTCTCAGTCGCGTGATGCGGGAACTGGGCTTTGCGCCCTTTGGCGGCCCAGACTCGCCTGCTTGGCGCTGGATTGGATTGCGTCGCCGCGCCTCCCAACCACGCCAGCAGCATCCAATTCGTTCGAATAGCAAAGCGACTGCATGACTAAGCTGCGGATCGACAAGTTCCTTTGCTTCGCGCGGCTCGCGAAAAGCCGGTCGATTGCGCAAGGGATGATTGAAGCAGGGCATGTGCGCCTTGATGGGGAGCGTATTGCAAACCAGCACTTGACCATTCGCTCCGGCCAGATTTTGACCCTTACCGCCCACGGCCAGTTTCGCGTGATTGAAGTGGTGACGCTCCCAGCCCGGCGCGGTCCGCCCCAAGAAGCGCTATCCTGCTATATCGAAATAGTGAGTCCACAAGTGATTGACGTGGGCGACGCCAGAATCTAATCGCACTGCATCAAGAAAAGAGGATACCGCGCATGACTTACGTCGTCACTGAGGCCTGCATTAAGTGCAAATATATGGACTGTGTAGAAGTCTGCCCAGTGGATTGCTTTTATGAGGGCGACAATATGCTCGTCATCAATCCAAGCGAGTGCATTGATTGCGGCGTGTGCGAGCCTGAATGTCCGGCCGAAGCTATCCTTCCAGACACCGAAGGCGGCCTCGAAAAATGGCTGGAGCTCAACAACACCTATTCAGCGTCATGGCCAAACGTAACGCGCAAGAATGATCAGACGCCTGCAGACGCGGATGATCACAAGGGCGTTGAAGGCAAGTTTGATAAATATTTCTCGGCTGAACCTGGTACGGGCGACTGAGTTTCTTCAATTAATTGCTTGTCCTCGGCGTAACAAATGAACCGGGGGTGGCATTTTTGTTGCGAATCTGTTACGGTCTTCGCGATTGAGGAGGCGCAGTCCCGCGCTCTCGAGGGGAAATTCTCACATTTTGCCGCGTAACTGCGCGCTTGCCGGTTGTTTGAACGGGCAGGCGGCGCTGGCAACAAGACTAAGAAAGGGCCGTATTTCATGACCGAAGCCGCACCATTTTTCGACGTTGGCGATTATGTTGTTTACCCAAAGCACGGCGTTGGCCGCGTGATTGAATTACAAAGTCAGGAAATTGCTGGCATGGCGCTGGAACTTTATGTGCTGCGCTTTGAAAAAGAAAAAATGACGCTCCGGGTGCCTACTAACAAGGTGGAATCGGTCGGGATGCGCAAGCTTTCGTCAGATAAGACCATGCAAGAGGCCATGATCACGCTGCGCGGCAAGCCGAAGATCAAACGCACCATGTGGTCACGCCGTGCGCAAGAATATGAAGCCAAGATCAATTCGGGTGAACTGGTCTCCATCGCAGAAGTGGTCCGCGATTTGTTTCGCCCTGAAGACGCGCCAGAGCAAAGCTATTCCGAACGGCAGATTTTTGAAGCGGCAACCAGTCGCCTGGCCCGCGAACTTGCCGCTGTTGAACAGACGGATGAAAAGGCTGCAGCTGAGAAGATCCTTGATATCCTGCGCAAATATGCACCTGCCTTCACCAAGACGGCGGCCTGAATCAGCGTGGCCCCTAGGGCTGTACTGATTGCCCTGCTTCTGACCTCTGCGACACCAGTCGCGGCGGCAGAGCGGAGCTACACTGTTTCTGACTTTGAGCGGATCGATGTCACCGGGCCATTCATTGTGGTCGTGGACACTGGCAAGGGTCCAAGCGCCCGTGCCACAGGAGAAGCTCGCGCACTTGATGGGCTTGTCATAGGAATGCGCGGACGTACACTGAAAATCGGTGCAGGGTCTGGCGGATGGGGCGGATGGCCTGGTGCCAAGACCAGCGTACCGATTATCCGCGTGACCGTGCCGACACTTCGCGAAGCTGCGCTGCGAGGAAGCGGGAAGCTGACCATATCCAAAATGCGGGCGCAATTGGTGCGCGTGGCCTTAGCAGGTAGCGGCACACTTTCCGTTTTGGCCGTTGAGACAGACCGTCTGTTCGCCAATCTGCTGGGCAGCGGGAGTTTGACGCTGGTGGGTAAGGCCCTCAATGCCCAAGTTTCAACTGAAGGGTCAGGCACAATCGCGGGCAGCGGTCTGATTGCGACGGCTCTAACACTTTCCGCCAGCAGCGCAGGACAGACAGAGATTTCCGCCGTAAAAGCCACCACGATTCAGGCTAGTGGCGATGGTGATGTTACAATATTCGGCTCACCTGCATGCACAGTCGCCAATGTTGGTGGCGGTGAAGTGATCTGTGGGAATCCTGCTAATTAGGGTCAGCACCTATTGAATGCTCCGTTGTGATTGGTTGTTATCGGATTGAAATGAAAGGTGAGGGGGCAAAAGCGCGGCACGACTGCGTTCTTGATGCCACTGTCGGCGCGGCGGACTATACTGCGGGAGATCGCTGTACAGCGGCGGACATCCATTTCGGATCGCAAGTGATTTGAGAAACACAGTTTAACACTCTGCTATCGTGCAATAATTCTGCTTCCTACGCCAGTCGACTAACGAAGCGTCCAGCCTATCTGCGTGCCAAGGCAATTGAGCAGGCGTTGATGCCTTGGCAGGCTTCAGCGCATCCACATTATTGCTGGGTGGCAAACCGGCGCGCGAGTGATAATGAATGTTCATGAACACACGTAACGTTATCATTCTGGGAGGTGGACTTGTTGGCATGGCGTTGGGCCTCGCACTGGATCGGCATGGCCTCACCTGCGCAATTGTAGATCCTTTGGATAATGACATCGTCACAGCGGACGGCTTTGATGGCCGGGCGAGTGCGGTTGCCAGCGCAAGTTGGCGTATGTTTGAGGTGCTGGGCATTGCAGAAACGCTGCGACTTCACGGGACTGTGATTAGGCGGATTGAGGTGCTGGATGGCGTTCGAGCAGAAGCGTTGGACTTTACGGTGGCGGATGGGGAGGAGCCGCTGGGGATCATGATTGAAAACCGCATCTTGCGCCAAACCCTGCGCGCAGCGGTTGCAGAGGCCGAGCATATCAGCCTTTATATCCCCAATAAAGCCGCCAGTATCGACCGAGGCGACCACTGCGTCACGGTCACACTGGAAAGCGGAGAAACACTGACAAGCGCCCTTCTGGTCGCTGCTGAAGGCCGCAATTCCCCCACCCGCAGCGCCGCTGGCATCAGCATTGCGCAGTGGCAGTATAATCACAGCGCCATAATTTCCGCCTTTGATCACAGTGTTGACCATCAAAACGTCGCGCATGAGATTTTCTATCCCGATGGCCCCTTCGCGCTTCTGCCTCTGCTGTCGGGCAAGCGGTCTGCTCTGGTCTGGACAGTTAAGGAAAAGGATGCCGCAGGCGTCTTGGCCCTGTCTGATCGCGCGTTCATGGCCGAAGTCAGCAAGCGGATGGACGGCGTGCTGGGAGACCTCTCCCCCGCCGCCCCGCGCTCGGCCTATCCTTTGGGTTTCCACCACGCCGCTACAATCACAGGCAAACGGCTGGTCTTGGCAGGCGACGCAGCCCACGGCATTCACCCCATAGCGGGCCAAGGCGTCAATCTGGGATACCGCGATGTCGCCGCGCTGACGCAAGTGCTGGTTGAAGGCGCGCGGCTGGGGCTGGACCTTGGCGATGCGCAGTTGCTCACCCGTTATCAACGCTGGCGCAGCCTTGACACTTTGTCTGTTTCCATCGCGACGGATGGCCTCAACCGCTTGTTCGGCATCCCCGGCACCCGCGCGCGCAGCGTCCGCCGGTTCGGTCTTGGCGTAGTGCAACGAATCCCCCCGCTAAAAGCCTTTTTCATGGCCGAAGCGCGCGGCAGCAACGGCGATTTGCCAAAATTGTTGCAAGGCGAATTGGTTTAGCCTGTTTTCGCTATAACCCTTCGACAAGCCAAAGTTCCGCCGTTAGTGTCTCCCCAAAGTCAGCGGTAACAGCCGCATATCAACTTGATTAGGGGCGTATCCATGGCCAAACGGCTGACCACTTATATCATGATTGGCCTTGTGCTGGGCATCGTCGTGGGGGCGATCCTTCATGCGACAATAGCGGATCCGAAGCTGATTGAAGAAATTGGCAAATGGTTGAAGCTTGTCACGGATATTTTCCTGCGCCTGATCAAAATGATCATTGCGCCACTCGTTTTTGCCACGCTGGTTTCGGGCATTGTCCATATGGGGGATACCGCGTCGCTGGGTCGTGTCGGCCTGAAGACGATGGGCTGGTTCTTTGGCGCGACGATTGTGTCGCTCACCATGGGGATGATTTTGGTCAATCTCCTCCACCCCGGCATCGCGGCGGGCCTTACGTTGCCACCGCCTGACGCCACAGCGGGAATTGCAAAGCCTGCGCAGACCATATTTGAGATTATCGCGGAAATGGTGCCTAAATCCATTTTTGAAGGGATGGCGAATAATATCCTGCTGCAAATCGTCATTTTCTCGCTCTTTTTCGGCGTCGCGATGACGGCTGTAGGCGAAAAAGCAGCACCGATTGTGGCAGGCGTCGATGCGCTGGTTCATGTGATGCTGCAAGTGACAGACTATGTCATGCGCGTATCGCCAATCGCGGTGTTTGCCGCGATGACGAAGGTGATTGCGATCAACGGTCTGGGCATTCTTGCCACTTTTGCCTGGTTCATTGGCACTTTCTATTTCGGGCTGCTGATGCTGTGGCTGGTCCTGTTCCTAGCCGCCTTCGTGGTAATTGGCCCGCGTGCGGGCACACTCATTCGCTACATCCGTGAACCGATCTTGCTCGCCTTCTCGACTGCTTCCTCAGAGGCCGCCTATCCGCGCACATTAGAAGCACTGGACCGGTTCGGCGTACCCCCCAAAATCGCCAGCTTTGTGCTGCCGCTGGGTTATTCGTTCAATCTGGACGGATCAATGATGTATATGACTTTCGCGACGCTCTTCATCGCGCAGCTTTACGGAATTGAACTGAGCTTTGGTCAGCAAGTGGCGATGTTCCTCACGCTGATGCTCACATCCAAAGGCATGGCGGCGGTGCCACGCGCCTCACTTGTCGTGATTTCAGGCACAATGGCGCAATTTGGAATCCCAGAGGCCGGGCTTGTCCTCATCCTCGCGATTGATCAGTTCCTCGATATGGGCCGCTCTGGCACCAATGTTGTGGGGAACGCCGTGGCGACTGCCGTTGTGGCCAAGTGGGAAGGTGAACTCGACGCGCCAGAACCCCCCGAGATCGAGCCGCCCCACGCGCCGAGCAGCCGGGGTTAGAGTCTCGCTCTATACCAACGCCGTGACTTGCGTGCTTTGCAAGAAGGCCCTGTGCGACTGTAGCGGGATTGCGTAAAACCTGCACCACAGTCATGCTGAACTCGTTTCAGCATCCATGCCTCAGTATCACTGCCAAACTTGAACCATCCAGTCTTGCATGAAAATTGAGGCATGGTCCCTGAAACAAGTTCAGGGTGACGGTCGAGATTAACATTTCGAGCAATTCGCTCTATGGCGACATGCGGAGTTCGCATGTTCAAAATCGTCTGGCGTGTGAAATATCCGGTCCCACAGCCTGCTCCGCTCATCGCACAGATTCCTGCAAACGGAGCCTTTGGGCATCAGATTAGTGGCCATCTGCTTGATTGGGCGTCGTCTGGCGGGGGAACAATCGTGGGACTGCTGCATTTGGTTATGACCGAAACATAAAAGGAGTTTCCTGATGTTTAAGAATAGCCTTTTCGCATCCGCTGCATTGCTCATTTCTTCTGTGGCTGCGGCCCAAACACCGACGCCGCCGCCTGCACCCGGTGAGCCAATGACGGTTCCCGCCGATCCAGTGCCACCGATGCCGATGCCGATGCCGCAAACCCCGCCAACGACCCCGGTGCCAGATATGCCTGCTGCTCCGCCTGCGCCTTCGGTGCCTGCGCCAAATCCAACGCCAGGTCCAACAGCGGTAGAGCCACCCCCTGCTGTTACTGTTCCAGCGCCTTCAGGCGTGGCACCGCCGCCCCCCGCAGCGCAAACCGATTACCCCCGATGTTCGCGCACAGTCGTCGACCAGTGCATTCAAGGGCGGGAGGCCCGCGCCCCTGCAAAGCGCAGACGGTAAGTCGGCAAGCAAATCCCGCCTGCGTCCTCCAAGTTGAAAAGAATGAAGCCATGCCCATGATCAAAGCCCGCGACGGGACCGATCTTTATGTGAAAATTTGGGGCGAAGGGATGCCGGTCGTGCTAATCCACGGCTGGCCCCTGTCCAGCGATAGCTGGGATTGGCATGCAGAAATGCTGGCCAATGCGGGCTTCAAAGCTATTTCCTATGACCGTCGCGGGTTTGGGCGGTCAGAACAACCGTCCGGTGGTTATGACTATGATACGTTCGCTGACGATTTGGCAGATGTGATGGCAGCGACTGGCGCTGACCAGAATGTGGCGTTGGTGGGATTTTCCATGGGCGGCGGGGAAATCGCGCGCTATATGAGCCGTCACGCTGGTCGAGGCGTGGCGCGCATCGCTCTGATCTCTTCGGTCGTGCCCTATATGCTGCAAACGGATGATAATCCTGACGGTGTTCCCCAATCGACGTTTGATAAAATGGCGCATGATATGATTGTTGATCGGCCTGCTTTCTTCCGAGGATTTTTCAAAGACTTTTTCGGGCAGGGCCTGCTTTCGCATCCAGTCAGCCAAGAAACTCTGGATTGGGCATGGCGTCTGGCGATGCAAGCGGGCCTTCGGGGCACTTTGGCTTGTGCCAAAGCTTTTTCAACCACTGATTTTCGGCCTGACCTCGCGTCAATCACAGTGCCGACGCTGATTATTCACGGCAAGGATGACCAAACGGTGCCAATTGATCCGACGGGCCGGGCGGCCGCTGCTGCAATCCCTAATGCAGGCATTTTGGAATATGCAGGCGCGCCACATGGGCTGTTCGTGACAGAACAAGGACAGCTGAGTGACGATTTGCTTGAGTTTTTAGTAAAGAGTTGATGGGGACAGACGCTGTTGATCTTCGGACTGGACTTGAACCAAGTCATTTATTTTAGAGTGTTTCCGTTTATCCTGAGGCACCCCGCTTACCCTGAGGATGACGATGCTTGTCCAGAGCGCCTGCCGCAGGCAGGCAGTTAAAGGGCGTCAGTTGGGAGTTCGACCCGACAGCGGTGGCTTCTCCTGCATCAACCCTTCGTCAAGCTCAGGGTGAGCGGTTTGGTTCGATCTAAGTCGGACTGGCCCCAGGGCCAACAGCCTTCACTGCGCGTCAGGCCTTAAAGAAACAGACAGGCAAAAAAATAGGAGCGGCGCTTACGTGTGCCGCTCCCATAAATTCATTTTGCTGCTTATTTGCCGTCTGCGGTGTTGCGGACCGCGTCAGCCTTATTTTCCATCGCGTCTGCCTTCACTTCGGCTTTATCGCGCACCGCACCGGCCTTATTTTCCATGGCCTGTTCTTTTGCGGAATCAACGCCGTCGACGCGGTTGTCCATGGTGTCAGCCTTATCTTCCATTTTATCAGCTGTGTTATCCGCAGAATCGCGCACTGCGTCTGCATTATCTTCCATGACGTCCGCTGTGTTTTCAGCCGCTTTTTCAGCAGGACTGTTGCAGCCGACGATGGTGAGGCTCGCAGCACCGAGCAGGGCGATCAGAGCAGTGCGGTTTGTCAGTGTTTTCATAAGAATTTCCTTATCTAATTATGTTGAAAGTTTGAGTTGGGAATTAACGGACCGATCCACGACGGACCAGATTGACGATGGCGAGCAATATGACTGCGCCCAGAAATGACACGAACAGTGATTTAATGTCCATGGCACCGTTTGTGATAGGAGCCCCGCCCAAGAACGGCGTGAGCAAAAACCCGGCGAGAATTGAGCCAACAATTCCCACGACGACATTGAGTATCAGTCCTTGCTGACCGTCCGTTCTCATCACGAGACTTGCGAGCCAGCCAAGAATGCCACCTACGATAAGCATCAGTATAAAATTCATTTCAGTCCTCCTTATTGAACGAAGGGGAGAACGTGGCCGAAGGCGGATAGTTCCATTCCACAGATGACCGATGTCAAAATCTGACCCCAAAATCTGACCTAGTGTCGCTAATCTTAGTCAATTGCCGCACGGGAAACTTGATCCGCACGCCCTGTGACCCGGGAACATTGCAGCGGCCAGTCCGTTTGACGTCCGGGACGAAGCGTCCGGATATGCTGAGGACAGGAACAATGCTCAAGATGATCGGCAATAGTTTTGTGACGGCACTGTCGCAGCGGATCGCAGGCACGGGTGACACTGGCATCATCCCCACTGCGTTGATCGCAACAGGGGCAAATATGGTTGTGAGCCGTAAGAATATCCCTGTTGGCTTCGCGCTGATCGGCGCGGCTCTGATCTATATGGGCTATAAGCGTCGGTCGGACGAGACTGATAGCACGGCAGCTGGTAGCGGTTTTGACCTGAAGGGCATGCAATAGTGAGACCTAAGGCGCTCTCACGCCCTCAAAGCCCTTGGTCATTGCCGATGGCCACGTGGAGGAAGGTCATCTGGCAGATGTGGTTGAAAATCGGCCATGATAATATCATGCTTGTTGCGGCAGGGGTGGCCTTTTACGGTTTTCTCGCGTTTGTGCCGCTGCTGGCGGCTGTAGGCCTTATCTACGGATTGTTCGCCGATGTGAACGGGATGACCGACACCGCGCGGAGCCTGCTGCAAATCATGCCGCCTGACGCAGCGTCACTCATCCTCAGCCAACTCAGCGACGTTGTTAAGGCCTCTTCGGATCAAAAAGGATGGGGGCTGGTGTTTGCGCTTGGCTTTGCTCTTTTTGGGGCGTCCCGTGCGGCCTCTGCTGTGATCATGGCTCTGAACATGGCCTATGACTGTGAAGAGACACGGTCATTCATAAGGCTCAATCTGCTGACCCTCATGTTTACGACCGGCTTTGTGATTGTTGTTGTTGCAACAATTATTGCCATGTCGGGATTTGCGTTGATCCAGACCCGCTTGGTTGGTCTGCCTCCGTCTTTCTTCATCGGCATCAGTGCTGTAGCGACTGTTGTGATGATCCTGTTTGCGGCCGCAGTCGTTGCCACTGCCTATCGTTACGGGCCGGATCGCGATCAACCGCAATGGCGCTGGATCACCCCTGGGTCACTTTTGGCGACCATTGGTGGGCTGAGCGTCTCATTCCTGTTCGGCATTTATGTCAGCAATTTTGCAACCTATAACGCAACATATGGCGCGCTGGGTGCAGTTGTGGTTTTGCTCATGTGGCTGTGGTTATCGGCGCTGGTGTTATGTGCCGGGGCAGAACTCAATGCAGCACTTGAACACATAGAATCACCAGATGATGATTGGCATTCAGCAAAGCATGTCGCGTGACGGCATTCCAAAATTATCATGGCTTGATGGCAGACCTTGTCATAGAGCGTCTGACAGATCAGCGTTAGAGTGAGACCGCCGCCTGCCACCGGGAACAAGTTGCCCGCAAACACGTTCAATCACCGCAACAGCAACCTCTTTAGGAGCATGGTCAATGGCGAATGAAAAACTTCAAGGCGAAGGCAATTACGATGCCGCCCGCGAATATAACGAGAAAACCGCTGAGTTTGCTAAGGACCATGACAAGGTCGAAAAGGCCGCTCAAGATGCCAAGAAAGCTGTTGAGGGCCCAGAGGCTGATGCCTTGGAAAAAGCCGAAAAAGAGGGTGAGGCCCCCGCGCGGCACTGAGGCATTATGTCTCTGTCGACGTGCTGCCTTTCCGTCCGCTAATAGGGCATGATGTCGACACGGTCACACTGGATTGAGCCTCATCCCACCGGCATTTATGTAAAGCCTGCGGATCTGTGGATTGACCCGTCAACGCCGCGCGCTGCGGCCTTGGTGACGCACGGCCATGCCGATCATGCGCGCGGCGGCCATGGCAAAGTGTGGGCAACGCCGGAAACGCTGGCGATCATGGCGCTGCGCTATGGTACAGCCGAGGAAGGCGTCGCTGTTCCTTACGGCGAACCGGTTTCCGTCGGTGGCGTGACGATCAGTTTCCATCCGGCGGGCCATGTGCTGGGTTCGGCCCAGATATTGCTGGAACATGGCGGGGAGCGTGTGGTGGTGACCGGCGACTATAAGCGCCGCCCGGACCCGACATGCCGTGCTTTTGAGCCTGTTACATGCGATATCTTCATCACTGAAGCCACGTTCGGCTTGCCGGTTTTCAGGCATCCGTCAGCCGCACTTGAAGTCGCAAAGCTGATTGAGGCCCGCGACAAAAACCCGGATCGCTGTGTATTGGTCGGGGCCTATGCGCTCGGTAAGGCGCAGCGCGTGATCGCAGAATTGCGCGCCATTGGTGAACAGGGCCCGATCTACCTGCACGGAGCTTTGCAGAAAATGTGCACGCTTTACGAGGCGCACGGAGTAGCACTTGGAGACTTACGCTCCGCCACTGAGGCCACCTCCGACGATCTGCGCGGCGCAATTGTGCTGGCCCCGCCTTCGGCCCTAAATGATCGCTGGGCGCGCCGCTTGCCTGATCCCATCACGGCCATGGCCTCAGGCTGGATGCAAGTGCGGCAGCGCGCGCGGCAACGCGGTGTGGAATTGCCGCTGATCATATCTGACCATGCTGACTGGGATGAACTGACCGCGACGATCACGGAGCTTCGCCCCACTGAAACCTGGGTGACGCACGGTCGGTCTGACGCGCTGGTGCATTGGTGTGCCCTGCACCAGATGAAAGCCCGCGCGCTCGACATGATGGGCCGCGAAGATGAGGAGGAGGCCTGATGCAGGCCTTTGCCGAACTGATTGACCGGCTGGTCTACACCCGGTCTCGACTGGCAAAAATTCGCCTGATTGCAGATTATATGAAAGCAACGCCTGATCCCGATCGCGGCTGGGCGTTGGCGGCGCTCGCGGGGCGGCTTGATATTCCAACGGTCAAATCCTCTGCGATCCGCGCAATGGCCGAAACGCGTTTTGACCCGCAGCTTTTCCGGATGAGCCGCGACTATGTGGGTGACACAGCAGAAACGGTCGCCCTCCTGTGGCAAGACACGGGGCTGAGGGATGATACCGCCAACGCCCTTTCCCTGAACGATGTCGTTATGAGCCTAAGTTCTGTCAGCCGCGCAGGAGCCCCTGCTTTGCTTGCTGAGCTGATGGACCGGCTGGACACAAATGGACGCTATGCGCTGCTGAAATTTGCAACGGGAGGCATGCGGGTTGGGGTGTCTTCACGCCTGGCAAAGACGGCATTTGCAGACGCATTTGGCCTGTCTGTCGATGATGTAGAGGAAGTGTGGCACGCGCTGTCGCCGCCTTATGAAAGCCTGTTTGCCTGGGGGGAAGGCCGAGCCGAACGACCAGATCCCGCTGGCACGCCATTTTTCCGCCCGTTCATGCTGGCCCATCCGCTGGGCGACAGCCAAGTCGATCTTGCTGACTTCGTGGCAGAATGGAAATGGGACGGCATCCGCATCCAGATAGTCTCAACCGGCAGCGAAGTCCGGTTGTTCAGTCGCGGCGGTGATGACGTGACGGCGGCCTTCCCCGAAGTCGCCACATCCTTTTCAGGCGAAGGCGTGGTTGATGGAGAGTTGCTGGTGCGCGGCGATTTTCAGGGTGGGGAGGCGGCAAGCTTTAATGCACTGCAACAGCGTCTAGGGCGCAAAACCGTCTCCGCCGCCATGCTTGCGGACTATCCGGTATTCGTTCGGCTCTATGACATGCTCTTCGACGGCGAAGACGATCTTCGCGCCCTGCCATGGGAAGCGCGGCGCGCCCGGCTGGAGAGTTTTGCCCAAACCCTCAGCCCTGACCATTATGATCTATCCGCGATCCTGGCCGCCCGTGATTTTGATCATCTGGGCGAGATCCGCGCCGGATCACGTGACGCGTCTATTGAAGGGGTGATGCTCAAACGCCGTGACAGCCCCTATCTTTCAGGGCGCAAGGTGGGGCTGTGGTATAAGTGGAAACGCGATCCCCTGATCGTCGATTGTGTGATGATGTATGCCCAGCGCGGCAGTGGTAAACGGTCATCCTTCTATTCCGATTTCACCTTTGGCTGCTGGGGCGATGATGGTACTTTGCTACCCGTCGGAAAGGCCTATTCCGGGTTCACGGATCAGGAATTGAAAACGCTGGATCAATTTGTGCGCAACCACACGGTCAATCGGTTCGGGCCTGTACGGGAGGTGGAAAAGAGTCTCGTCCTAGAAGTCGCGTTTGATTCCATCCACCAGTCTAAACGCCACAAATCCGGCGTCGCGATGCGGTTTCCCCGTATATCTCGGATCAGGCTTGATAAGCCTGCGGCTGAGGCAGACCATGTTTCGTCGCTCAAAAAATTGATAACATAAGGAACAATATCCCAGTGCTCCGGTTTGATCCAGCAGTGTGTGATCGCACATATTTGGATTTGAAAGGACGCATGATGAACAAAGATCGCATTGAAGGCGCAGCAACCAGCACAGTTGGCAAAATTGAAAAAACCATTGGCGACATGACCGGCGACGCGGGGATGCAATCCGACGGACTGATCGATCAAGCCAAGGGCAAAGCCCAGAACCTGTATGGCAGCGCGAAGGATGTCGTGGATGCTGCATTGGAAAACGCATCACCCGCCGTTCGCGATGGCGCCGAACGCGCGTTTGGCGCGGTAAAGGCTCACCCTCTGCTCATGGCCCTGTTCGCAGGAACAGTTGGCTTTGCCATTGCCCTCACGATGAACGGCAACAACGGCGACGGCACCCGCTCGCGCTAGAGCGGATTGCTCGACATGCGAACCACTACCGTCACCCTGAACTCGTTTCAGGGTCCATGCCTCAATTTTCATGCAAGACTGGATGGATCAAGTTTGGCAGCGACATTGAGGCATGGATGCTGAAACAGCGACCCGCCGGGAGCCAGCATGACTGTGGTGCAGATTTTACCCAATTCGCTCTACCGCCCCCGTTGCGTTTAGCATCAAAAATTCAGGAGATTTAACGTGGCAAAACAACAGCCCGACAATGGATCGCAGACCATCGACGACGGTTTGCACGCATCGCTTTCGGTGGAGGACGGACACCGCACTGAAATTGCGGAGGCCTTGGCAAAGGCCGTCGCCGATAGCTACGTCCTCTACGCAAAGACGCTGGGCGTTCATTGGAATGTGCAAGGCCCCAATTTTTATGGCCTGCATAAGCTGACTGACGCGCAGTATAATGAGCTGCATACGGCAGCAGATGCAATTGCGGAGCGCATCCGTGCATTGGGCAAGCTAGCGCCAACAGGCTTTGATGCCTTCCGCGCGCTGACCGTCATCAACAATGATGGACCGCACAAGCCCACAAGTGAGATGATTGCTGAGCTTGTGAAGGACAATGAAACCGTCGCGAAACGGATGAGTGAATTTGCAGAACTCGCCGATGATCTGGGCGATTTGTTCAGCCACGACATGCTCGTCGCACGGATCGGCGCGCATGAGGAAAATGCATGGATGTTACGGTCCAGCTTATAATTACGGCTGATCGAAATCATAATTTCACACAAATGAGCCACCAGAGAAACCAACGTCTGGCGCGAAGGCCCACCACAGCTTTCGCGCCAAGCTTGGGCTGACCCAACGGATTGGCAATAACGCACAGCCTGTCTCTTAGAGAGTCTTCTCCCGCAAAGCGTCCAGGCCGATGCGGAGTTTACGAAGGCCGGGAAGCATTACCTGCATTTCGGTGTTCGCAATGACTGGTTCGATGATTGGGATCATCATTGCCAATGCCGCAATGCACTTTTCACGCATCTGTCGCCCCGCAGCGGTGATTGAAACAAGTTTGGCGCGACCGTCGCGAGGGTCCACCCGAATGGCGACAAGGCTGGTGCTTTCCATCCGGGCAAGCGTGCTGGTCATCGTCGGCCGCCGCACCTGAAATGCGCGAGCCAAATCGGCTGGCGACTTTTCTACTATGTCCAGCCGGACGAAATGATTGAGGACAGTAAATTGCGCCTTTGTCATACCCTTGGGCAAGGCGTTGGTCAGCATTGTGCTCACCAATTGATCGATAATCCCGATTTCGTTGAAAAATTCAAAAGCAAGTGGATCATCCGTCATGTGCTGAAATGCGTGTCCACCGACCAGCGCGGAGCCGGTTCGGCGGGAGGTGCAAAGCCCATGCGCGCTAGCATTTGCAGGCATTCTCCTTGCGTCACACCCAGCACTTTGCGAATCCGCGCAAATTCCTCGTCCATTTCCGGATATTCTTGCAGTGCCTGGCTGAGCGGGTGCATCGCAACGCCGTGGGCGGTCGCGCGCAAATTCGCACGCACATAGCGACGCCCTGCTTCGAGTTGATCCAGACGACTATTGGCAGGCGTCGTAATCCATAACAGCGCCGGGATCGATCCGCAGATTTCCTGCTGCATTTCCAGACCAGTTTGGAATGCCGTGGATGAAGGATCGGCCAGCGCCTTCCGGTCGAGTACACCGATGATTTTCAAAGCCTCCATCATCGGGCCAGCCAGCACCAGCCCGTCGGGATTGGCATCGACTTCATCGGCTCCAATGCGCATCAGATCGACGCTTTCACCAAAAGCGCGCGGTGTTGTGATTTCGATGGTTGTTGCGCTAACTGTGATGGCTTTGGCGGCAGAAATCAGTGTTGCATCGCTGCTATACTGCTCTCCGCTTGCTATGCTGCTGGCGATGGCATCGGGCAGCGAACGTGCGGCGTCGTAAAGCGACCGGTTGGTGCGGCGCTGAACAATTGAAGCAAATAGCGGATCTTTTGCGACAGTCGCGTCATTGACGAAGCGCAGCCTCGCAACGGGTCGCCCATCAAGCCTTGGCTGGGATTCGCCGTCTGGAAAAGGCTCGATCTCGATCCGCACCCCGCGCTCTGCAGCTGCCATACGGGCGAGTTCCATGAACGTGCCAAAGCCAATGGTGATTTGGCGATCGTAGGGGTCTGTATCGGGCAAACGCTTGGCAAGATCGCAAGAGAGCGTCGCAGTATCATCGCCCTCCATTCGGATCAGCCAAGGCTGGCGATTGTGCGGGTTTGGTGCAAGGATTGCGTGGCGAAATGCATCCAGCCTGACATCGGCTGGCGCATTCCCATCAATCGTCCAAGGTTGCCGTGCCGTTCTAGGGCGCTGCGTTACGCGCCAGACCCCCGCGCCGCCGATCAGTGCGAGCGTTGTCGCTCCCGCACCTGCAATAACCAATCGACGGCTAACAACCATCTCTACATTCTCCAATTAGATCTCTAACTATATAATTAGATACCTAATCAGAGTCAATGTCTGGTATCGGATTGAAAATGATGCGGCGGGAACGACTGAAATCTCCTCGCGACCTGCCCAACAAACAAAAACCAGCCCATCCGCTCAAGCCGCCACCGGTGCGTGGTGGCCGAGCCTATCGCGCCACTTTTTCCACAAGCCCCTCTTATCCAGCGCTTCAAAAAAGCCGTCTGGATGTTCGGGGTCGAGGATTTCGTTATCAGCAATGAAAGTCTCAATATCGCCGGGTTGTTCAAACTTGAGCAGGTTGAGCGTTTTGCCGGGCCTGCTGAGCCGCGTGATCGTATCGATCAGTGATCGGGTGCTTTTGAAAGTCTCCGAAACTTCGTCAGGGCTGACCCCTAAATGCTCCGCCATCAGGCGCGTGCGCAGAGCCGTAATGGCGGGTTGTGCGGTTGCGTTTCGGCTCAGCGTATCCAGCACCAAATCGCATTCGCTATCAAGGCCCAGTGACCGGTTGTTCATGTTGGATGAGCCGATCCGCAAAATCTTGTCATCGACAATCATGATTTTGGCATGAACATAAATGGGGGTGCCGCCAGTCGTCACTGGATTATAGATGCGAAAGCGGTTGGTGGTGTCAATTGTGCCTATCGCCTGGCAAAGGCGCACCCGGGCGGCGTCCATGGCTTTTTGTTCGAGCCAGCCGTCTGCGCGAACAGGACTGACCAGAATGATTTCCGGCGGGTCCGCCTCTTTCATGCGTGTGGCGATGGCTTGGGCAATTTTGCGTGACGTGAAATATTGGTTTTCGGCATAAATGAACTGCTTGGCAGACGCGATCATGTCCAAATACAGCGTCTCAATTTCTCGGATCTCAGGTGTTTTCTGGTAGGCGGCGCGGGTTCGGGCTATGCCCAGATCAACATCCTCAAAATCAGGGACAAGATGGGATGGCCAGATGTCGTGGCCGTCTTCAACGCGGTCATCGGGCAAAGCTTCGCCAGTTGCACGCTGCCACCGCTCTCGCCCCAATGCGCCCAGCGCACGCGCGGCATCCCCGTCAACGATCATTGTGGCATCATGCCACGGGCCATAAGCTTGTCCGCCAGGGCGCACGCGGCGGACGTCGCCCTCAACATGATCAGGCGTATCCCACCGGTCTGCCGTCATATCAATGCCACCGCACACTGCCAGACTGTCATCAATCACAACGATTTTCTGATGATGGCTGCACCCGGGAGGATGTGCGTGATCAAATTTGAACGTGATCGCTTTGCTCATTGCCCAACGGGCCAAGTGGATCATCGCTGCCCCCCTGCCGAGCATTTTCAGGGCACCAACATCCCATTTCAAAATAGAAATGGGGACATCTGGTTTTTGGGTGGCAAGGTGGAGCAGAAATGCGCCTAGGGTTTCATCGCCGTGATCTTCACTCGTGCGGTCCAGTGGAATGCGCGGATCAAAATCCCACCCGATCAGCAGGATGCGGTATCGCGCCTTCAGCATCGCTTCTCTGATGATGCGGTAATAGTCGCACGCATCGATGATAACAGCGGCGCGGCTGGCCGTTGCGACTTTCCAACAATTTTGTCCTTCGTTTAACAAGCGGCAACGGGTGTGGGATGGTGCCTGAACCGCCCGACCATAGATAATATTCGGTGCGGCTGCGTCGCCAGTGATGCATCGCCAGGCTCACTGGGTTCTTCGCACGGCGGAACGAATTCATCAGGCATATCGCCGGGCTCTTCGATCGGAATATCGTTTGGATTGGTTGCCATATCTTATGATCCTCTAAGTTCTTTGGCGGTGCTCCGGGCTCCTAATTCAATTGAGGCTTGTGCCGTCTGGACAGCCCGCATCAGGCTTTGGTCATCGAAGGGCTTTTGAAGACAGCCAATGGCCATCAGCTTTTCTGGCCCGGTTGGACAATTGCCTGAAGCAAAGAGTGAAGGAATGCCAAGCGTTTTAAGGTCTGCCGCAACATCAACGCCGCTATCGCCGTTGGCCAAATTCACATCGACGATGGCCAATTGGGGCGACACAGTTGACGCCAACCGGATGGCCCCCGCCAAATTGCTCGTGACGCCGACAATATCAAAGCCTGCCGAAGCCAAGACGATGTGCATTTCGAGAGCGACAAGGGCCTCATCCTCGACGATCAGGACGCGAAACTTAGCTGGCCGGTGGAAAGGATGTCCAGTGTTGCTCATAAAATCGTCACTGGCAGGGCAATGCGAAAACCTGCGCCAGGCTTCATGTCCAAAATTTCCAGCGTGCCACGGATCTGGCCCGTCAGCGCGGTCACAATCCGCATTCCCAGCCCAGCATTCTGACTGACATCAAAACCTTTGGGGAGGCCGCAGCCTGTGTCAGTCAACATAATCTGTATTTCATTACCACGTAACGCGGTTCGCAGCTTAATGATCCCTGTTTCGCTTTCATCAAACGCATATTTAAGCGCGTTGGTGAGCAACTCACTGATCAGAAGCGCGATGGGCACTGCCTGATCGAGTGGGATCATGATTTCCCCGGCGCTTTCAAATTGGAAATTGATGCGATCATGCCGGTTTAAGGCGTTGACCGTTTCCATCGCCAATTCTTGAAGATAAGTTGAAAGATCAACGCGGTCATGCTGTTCCGACGTGTAAAGCCGCGTATGGACACTGGCCACGACGCTGATCCGGGCGCGAGCTTCCAAAAGCTTTTTCTTAAGCTCAGGCGACTCTTCCTGACTGGCTTGCAACATGAGCAGTGATGTGACCAGCTGAAGGCTATTTTTGACCCGGTGGTTGACTTCGTAAAGGAGGATATCCTTCACTTTAACAGCATCTGCCAATGCCTGCGCCGTCGCGTGGCGGTGTGTATCATCTCTTATGGTCAATACAGCGCCGATGACTTGGCCGTCGCTTCCGTAAAAGGGCTTGGCATTGCCAATCGCGAGCACTTCGGTCCCGTCAGGGCGTTTGATCCGCCAATGCGCGTCGGTCACAGTTTCCAGATTTTGAACGGCACGGACCAGAGGCAGAGTCTCCGTCGGATGTGGGTCGCCGGCCATAGTGAAGAGGCCGTAGGTATTTGCGTAATCGTCCGGATCAACATCCAGCCGCGCAACACCGTGTAGTTTAACTGCCGCATCATTCACGAAAATGATTTTGCCTTCGATGTCCGTGATGATCACGCCTTCAGTCAATTGGGACAACATCGCCTCTCGCGCAGCGGCGATTGCATGTAATTCCTGATGCGCAGCCTCCAGCCTTCGTTCGGCTTCGACTTGTGCTGCTACTTCGCTAGTGACGCCGAACCCTAAGTTCGCAGACGGATCACTTGCGCTGCTTCTATCTTGACCCATAGCCATAGACTTTGACACTGGCGCTGAAAAACACAACCGACATATGCCGCGCTAATCCAGCCGCACCTCAGCCGCATGATCCTTATAATCAACCTTCGGATCCATGCCCAACAGCATCTTTACGCCCGCGATCAGGCTGGACCCGTCAAGCCAGATTTCTGCGCGCTCCGCATCCAACCGCAAAAGAGCCAGCTTTGGATCGTCTTGCCCGCCCTCATACCAAGCTGCGACAAAGGGGTTCCAAAGCCGGTCAATAACGGCAGGATCATTATCGACACAAATTGACCCGTGGACTGTTGCGAAGACGTCATGTCCTTTTGACGAAAAGTTTGCGATGGCGCGGGCGTCGCCGCTGATCGCGTTGACCATTTCACTGCCATAGGATGAAAAAAACCAGATCGGGCTTTTGTCATCTTCAAACTGGGCGGTCATCGGGCGGACATGCCCTTCATCAACGCCGTTCAGCCCCAGCATCATGGTACGATCCGATTTAAGAGCTTTCCAGAATTTTTGTTCAAGTTCAGGCGGTGTATGCATGTTAGGTTCCTTGGGAAATGGTGACTCTTAAAACCGGTAATGCCGTGAAAAGTTCCGTCGCGAACAGCACTGCAATCGTGCGGGCAGAACCCAATAATTTTAGATGCAATAGTTGTCGAAGCCAGTGACGCGCTGATTTTTCGGCATCGCGGCTATCCCGTTGGAACATTATAGATGATGGTCAGTTTTGCCTGCGTCTGTTCTGTTGCTTCAGCTGCTGACCCGCATCGACGACAGGTGGACCATAACCCGAAGTCCGATCCTGGCCCCTCCCCGGAGCTTCTCGGTAAAGGGTCGGATATAATGGCGGCTGGTATTTGTCTTTTCACTCGGGACGACCACTGGCCGCCATTCAACCCATCTGGCTGAGAATGTCATTGATTGCCACAAAGGCGAAGCAAACTGAGCTGTCAGCCACGCCGTAGGGCAGGAATAAATCATCTCCCACACGAATTGCGCCGCAGGTGTAGACGACATTGGGCACATAGCCTTCGCGGTCTTCGTCAGCCGCTGACAGGATTGGATTGACGGTGCGCCCAATCACTTTTGACGGATCAATCTTATCCAATAGCGCCGCTCCAATCGCATATTTGCGCATCGCGCCGACGCCGTGGGTAAGGACCAGCCAGCCCTCGTCCAGCTCAATCGGCGCACCGCAATTGCCAATTTGAACCAGTTCCCAGGGGAATTTGGGTTCAAGGAGCAAGTCGCCACCCTCCCACTCATCGATTTTGTCAGAGCGAAGGAGATAGAGATTCTTCCCATCCTGTCGTCCGATCATCATATACTGACCGTTCACTTTGCGGGGGAACAGGGCCATACCCTTGTTTCGGCCAGCGCCGCCTTTGATGGGTGTCAGTGTGAAATCACGGAAGTCGCGGGTGCGGAGCAGTTCTGACCTGATATCCCGTCCGCTATAGGCAGTGTAGGTGCCGATCCATTCACTCTTTCCGCTTTCGCGCGTGAATTCGACAAGGCGGAGGTCTTCCAAACCGTTGCGTTGCGCCTCTGTGATCGGAAAGATGACGGTGCCGGAAATGGTGCTTTCACGCTGGCGATTTACAGCGACGGAGTTTTCGGGTGCATCGGCCTTTGATTTGCTGAGCATCGCGGCAGTGGCAAAGGGGGGCTGCGGGAGGAGTGTGAGGTTTCGCCCCGCCGAGATAATCCCTTCGCGAAACGCGATTGTTGAAATATGACCTTCGCCCACGGCGCGAAGTGACAGGAGGATGCGAACGCTACCTTCTTGCAGGCCCGTTTGATCAGGGTGGCGCACGACGCTTGGGTTCATGAGTGCAGCTGCTGCAAAACTATATTCGTGGCAGAAATAAGCGCCGATCAGGCGGCGCGTTTCGCGCTTCACTTCGCGGCCGTTCAGCCCCAAGCGAGGCTCTATCTCGGCGTAGCGATCATCAAATACTTTTTCGATCTGCCAGTGCCGGTCTTCGAAATCGCGGAGCACGACGCTGAGTTCGGCGCGCACGGTGCGGGCGTCAAAGGCAAGGATATCGGACACCAGTTTCTGTACGCGTTCCAAGTCGGGGCCTGAGGCCTGCCACGCCAAATGAAACGGCCGCACCACAACGCGAGCCGGATCGGCATGAAGCCGCAGATCATGCAGAGTGAGATCAAGCATCGATGCGCCCTATCTTGATTTTGTCAGCAGACTCATAAACGAACAGGTCGCCAGTTGATAGGCCAGCACTGACTCAGCACCTTCATTCAGGTTTAAGCCGCGTGGGTTAATTCCATCTCGGCATGTTCCTGTGATGGGATCCGCCACAACCACGCCGCGATCATTGGCTCCAGAAAACCAGTCATAGGCGCGATTGGCATGATGGACCCAAATCGCGTCGCCAGTGACATCATAGGCCGCAGCATAAGCATCAATTGCGGCCCAAATCTCCACTGGCTGCTGATCAAATGGGCGCGGAGTTTCATACTGCGCACCAAAACTGTCAGATCCAATCGGGCGAAAATGACCTGCTGGCGCAATCTGCTGATCATTGATCCAGCGCAGCGTTTCTATGCCGCACTCCGTCACATCAGCGCGCGCCAGGCGGATGCCAGCCCTGATCATAGCCTCTGGCACGCGCGCATTATCATAGGCCAGCATGCTTTCAAACCACGCCCAGTCGGGCCGACGGGTTTGGGCAAAAAGGGACAGGAGAGTGCCCGCGCCTTTTTCCAAAACTTGCAGGGCAGTCGCGTCGTCTGGTGACACTGTCAGCCGATAGTCTGCGCCCAGCATGGCAAAGGCCACTGCGCGCGGGGAACCGAAGTCGAGGGCAGACGCAGCCGTTTGATCAAATAAATCCCGTGCCCAATGCTGTAAACCCGGCGTCTGTCCCTCAAGTGCTGTCGCACCAAGGGCCCAGATCGTTCGTCCGCAGCTATCCTCAGACCCGACATCCTCCAGCCAGTTGCGACCGTAGCCCATGAAATTGCGAAACTCCCCCGCATCCGCATTCCATGCGCTTTGCACGAACGCGGCAAAGGTTGTCGCCAGCCGGCTGCGGTGGGGCTCTGCCGCTGCGCCCAGCCGGTTCATCAGCATCAGTGCGCGCGCATTGTCGTCCACACAGTAACCATGCGCCCGGTCTGGCACGCTATGGATGCTATGCTGAAGGATGCCAGTATTGTCGCAGATACGCAAAAGGCCGCTGATCCCGACTGCTACAAATGCAGGCGCTGCCTTAGGTCTGATCTGGGTCGCTGAGATCAGGCCGAGACAGCGCGCTGCAAATGCGGGCCAAATCATGGCACGCCCCCGGCTGTAGGCACGCTTTTGGAGCGCCAACAGTCGAATTGGATCGTCCAGCAACGCGCCGATTTCGGTCGCAATTGCGGCACTGTCATTGAATGGAATGATGATCCCGTGATCATCTGCCAACAATTCAGTTGCATGGACATAAGGGGTGGAAACAACTGCCTTGCCCAGCGCAACAGCATAAGACAATGTGCCGGACGTCGATTGCCCAGCACCGGGATAAGGCGTCACATAAATATCTGCGGCTTCGATCAAATCGAGCAGGTCTTCTGTATCCAGAAATTCGTCAATCCAGCGGATATGCGTGTCGACCCCAAGGGAGACCGCAAGTGCTTTCAGGCCTTCGCGATATCCTTCGCCCTCACGCGCAAGGAGGTTGGGATGAGTGGCACCGACGATGCAATAAAGCGCGTTTGGATGATCCTCCACAATCGCGGGCAGCGCCAAAATGACGCCTTCAATCCCTTTGCCCGGGGAGAGGAGTCCAAAGGTCATCAGGATGTCGTGGCCGGTGAAGCCAAACTTTGCTTTATACTCCTCTGACCGGCCAAAGGGACGATCAGGCACGCCGTGTTCGATCAATATGACTTGGTCTTTGTCTGCGCCGTAAACAGAGATCAGCAACTCACAGGATCGCTGCGACATCACAACAAGTTTGGATGCGCGCGCGATTAGCCGCTGCATCACCCGCCTTTGATCTCCATTGGGATGCGGCAGAACCGTGTGCAATGTGATGATCAGCGGCGCTGCGATTTGGTCGATTAGGCCCAATATCATATCGCCAGCCAACCCGCCAAATAGACCAAATTCATGCTGAAGCCATACGACATCAGCGCCACTTTCGCTGATCGCATGCGCAGCGCTGGAGTAGCTGGCAGTATCATTTTCTGAAATTGTCGCCGTGACAGCGGGGTCAAACGCGGTGTGGCCCGGTTCAGGCGTCATTGCGTAAACGTCAATCGCCAGATCAGGCGAAGCGGTCATGAGAGACGCATGAATATCAGCGGTAAATGTCGCAATTCCGCAGCGTCGGGGTGTAAATCCGCCGATCAGTGCCAGCCGCGTCGCAGCGCGCGGTGCTGTCCATCCGTTCAGCGCCGATACGCTGTCATCTTCAAACAAGGTGCGATCAAGAACTTCATACACGGGCTGTTGCCTCTAGCAAAAAGGGGTGCGCCTCGGCCCGGGGGGGATGACCGAGGCGCGCTGGCGCCGGGAGAGTTGCGCCAGTTAACTGTAAACTTTATCGGCCCATGCCATAGTAGTCATTGACCATCATGCCGTAGGCCGTGTCGTAAACGGGTTCATCGCCGCGATCATGTTTGGGCGCTTTGCTAAGCTTATCTTTGGTCAAATCGACAACAAAGCCGTGCTGCGCGACAACATAATTCAGTTTTTTCCAAGGCAGGGGGTAATGATCCTCCCCCATGCCCAAAAAGCCGCCGAAAGACATGACTGCATATTCGACCTGGCCGCTATGTTTGTTGACCATGAAATTCAGGATCTTCCCCATCTTTTCGCCGTCCTTGTTATAGACGGACGTGCCTTCGACCATGTCGGAGGCAATGAGTGATGAAGTTTCAACATAATCCGGTTCGTGATCGGCCATGACGCGTCTCCTTGAGTGACTATGCAAGGGAGAACGTGGATAGGCGGAATTTGTTCCCGCTCGGTCGGCCGTCAGATTGATTTTGGTGCTGCGGTAATGTCCGTCAGCGCGCTTGTGACTGCCTTCGCCTCTTCAGCCAGCCCCGCCTCTCGCTTTGCGCTGAGCGGGTCAGATGCTCCCATGCCTTCTGACTCCGCGTTCAGGCGCGAATCCAGTTCAGAACTCCATTCGGTGAGCAGCGCCGCTTTTTCTGCATTTGAAAGTGCAGTGTCGGCGATCAAAGCAGCAGGCGTTTCATAGGTGCGACGCGGGTTGGATATGGTGCTGGCCATATTCTACTCAGCCGCGACAGAGCTTGTGGCGTGATTTTCACGGTGAACGAATAGTGCTTGGCCGATTGTGGCTATCACCGTCTCGGGCTCAAAAGGCTTGGTGATCAAATAGGTCGGTTCTGGCCGTTCGCCGGTGAGCAAGCGTTCGGGGAAGGCCGTGATAAAGATAACCGGCACATCCATAACCGCCAAGATATCCTTGACCGCGTCAATCCCGCTTGATCCGTCGGCCAGACTAATGTCTGCCAACACCAATTCGGGATGCGTGCGTGCGGCAAGATCGACAGCCTCTGACCGGGTGCGGGCAACGCCTGTGACGCTGTGGCCCAAATCTTCAACGATCGATTGGATATGCAGGGCAATGATCAATTCGTCTTCGATGATCATGACGTTCGCGCGCAGGCTATCTGTGATCAACTGACGCGCAGCTGTAATCTCTGAAGTGACAGCCCCGACACTGCTGTCCAAAATCGCAGCGGCTTCGCTGATGCTGAACCCTTCGATGGCCGTCAGAAGAAGGGATTGGCGGCTGTGGACCGATAGACTGGCGACGAGTCCTGCATCGCGGCCGACACTGGCCATCCCTTGCCACATTTTGTGGAACACGCGGTAAAGCTCCATGCGCGGAGATGCAGCACTGTCAAATTCCTCAGGTGCCAGCAACAGAGTTTCCAACACTTCGCGCACAGCGGCATCACCCAGACTTTGTGATCCTGTCAAGGCGCGCGCGTACCGGCGTAAATAGGGGAGTTCAGGCCCCAAAACAGATTTGATTGACATGTTCACTCCTTGCCAAGAACAGATAAAACCGGGCGCGCGGTTTTTTGTTCCGCGCGGATGCAACTTTTTTCAAATTGGCTAGTTACCCTTTCGTACCAAGCCGCTGGAGCAAGACAGAATGGCCGAAAAGAACCGCCCGAAAGGACCTAATATGCAGGCAGCCGAACCCGCCTTTGACCCCGTCGCGGCGGCGCTGAAGCAATTACATCAAGCCGTGGAAAATGAGCCGTTGCCTGAGGATTTCTTGCGCATTCTCGACGATATTGATGCCAAGATCAAGGCATCCAAGACAACAACCAATTCAGTCCAATGAGTGAAGGGTTGCCTTCATCGGCAGAGGCCGATCAAATTTTCCGTGATGAGTTGCTGGCGCTTATCCCTTCGCTACGCTCGTTTGCCCGCGGTCTTTGTGGCGGGCGAGAAATGGCAGATGATTTGGCGCAAGACGCGATGATGCGTGGATGGGCTGCGCGGAACAGTTTCACGCCCGGCACCAATTTTCGCGCTTGGATGTTCATGATCCTGCGCAATCAATTCTACACAACGATCCGCAAAAATAGCCGGATGACGAGCTGGGACCCTGAAGTTGCAGAGCGGGTTTTAGTTGAAGCCCCGGCGCAGCAACATGCGATCCATCTCGCCGATGTCTCCAAGGCCTTACAAAAACTACCAGCAGAACAGCGCGAGGTCTTGCTGCTGATCGGAGCCAACGGATTATCCTATGAAGAAGCGGCTGAAATCATTGGCTGCGCGATGGGCACAGTGAAAAGCCGATTGGCGCGGGGGCGCAAAGCATTGGCAGAGCTGATTGATGGCCCTGCGGATGAGGTGGCCCAAGACCGGATATCAATTGCAGCCGAATGACGTGAGTGAGTAGAACAATTTGAGACCCATAACGGTAAGAACAGGGCTAATCCTTGTGGTGGTAGCGGCGCTGCTGCCTATCGGCACGCTGAGCGTGGTTCAGGCCTTGGACTCGCTTGACTATTCACGCACCCTCATTGCCAATCGCCTTGTCACCAGTGCCTTAGCAACTGCGGGCGAGGAGCGGGACACATTTATCGTTGCCAAACACACGCTAACAACGCTCAGCGATAATGAAGAGGTGCGGTCGATGGGGCCGGGGTGCCGCGAAGGCCTGAAGTCAGGGATGCTTGGCAATCCAGCGCTCAATAATTTTGCGCGCTCGGATGCGCAAGGGATAGCCAAATGCTCTGTTCTGCCGTTCAAGGCCCCGCTTTCTTTCGCGCAAGAAAGATGGTGGCAGCGCGGGATGGCAGAAAAGGCGTTCACTATCAGTGCACCCATCATGGGCCCCATTACGAAACGCCGTGTGCTGATTGGAATGCTGCCAATTGTAGACGCGCAAGGCCGCAATGATGGTGCCATTACCGTCGCCATCAACGTCGCCTGGTTGCAAACCTCTCTCGACAACGCGACGAAAGATAATGACGCCATTACCGCTGTGACAGACGCAGCTGGTCAAATCATATTGATCAACGGTCCAACAACTTTGCCGAAATTCAACACCCAAGGGGCAAGAGGGCAAATCCAAGAAGGCGTTGCAAGCGACGGCACAGAATGGATGTATTCAGCAGCGCCGCTTTATGACAAGTCGCTCTACATCATCTATGCTGAACCGAAGAAGGAGATGATGGCGACGGCGCTGATGCAAGCGCGCATCGATCTCATTCTTCCAATCATCGCGATCTTGCTCGCCTCGTTCGCGCTTTGGGTGGGGACCAACAGGCTTGTCATTCGCTGGTTAGACTCACTGCGTGATCTGGCATCACAATTTGCACGGGGTGATTACACCGGTGACCCGCAACGCTGTGAACGGGCGCCGAGAGAGTTAGGCGCGCTCTGCCATGACCTTCACACCATGGCGCAGTCAATTGAGGCGCGTGATACTGACCTTCAGGCAGCGCTGGCGGCAAAAACCGTTCTTACGCTGGATATTCACCACCGTGTGAAGAATAATCTTCAAATTGTGAGCAGCTTGCTGAATTTGCAATCGCGGCGGATAGAAGACCCTGCGGCCAAAGAGGCCCTTGATCAAACCAGAGCGCGGATCGGTGCCCTCGCCCAGATCCACCGTCTGCTTTATGAGGATGCCAACGAAAGCGCCCACGGTGAAGTCGATATAGCCGTGCTGCTAGACCAACTGACTATTCAGCTTCGCGCGCTGCACCGGCACCAATCCAATATCGACTTGATTTGCGTTGTTCAGCCTCACTTGGTGCCCGTTGACAGCGCAGTACCGCTGAGCTTATTCGCAGTGGAGGCGATCACCAATGTCTATCGTCATGCCTTTCCAGCGGACGCTCTAGGCTCGGCGAAAATCACATATAGTGTGACTGACAATGAAGCCTGCTTGGCTGTGCGTGATGACGGAGTCGGTTATGACAGTGGTGATGAGGCCCGCTCCATGGGGCATCAGTTGATGACTGCTTTTGCGCATCAGCTCGGCGGGAAGATGGAAATTGTGAAAGGTGACGGTTCTGGCACAACCGTCACGCTCATTTATCCGTTGCCGGCGGCACAATCTTCTGCTCTGCATCAATAACCGTCAGCCTTTTGCCAGTGCCGCCGCTTTGCAGCGACTCCCTAGTAACGAGCAGCGTTGTTCCGGGTTCTAATGCTGCTGCAATCAGCTTGCGAAAGGGTTCAGGCATATGAACGCGCGCGCGTTCGGACGAACTGAGCTCAGGTGCAGCAGTTGCATCTTGCCCGGGCAGGGGCAGGCGCAACCAGTGATAGCCACGGTCATCAACAGCACGCAAATTAAACGCCATCGTCGCCGTGACCGTGCCGTCTATACGCAACCGGGTTGACCCGATCTCAATGCCGTTCCTGATCACCACCAGCCGCTTATCGCGTCCGCTGACAATGATCGACAAGGGCCCGGTCGGTGACCTCTGCGGAACCCATTGATAATTTTGGGTTGGCTCTGACCGGCCTTCGTCTGCGACGTTCAAAATTTCTGGGGCTGGTGCAATCTCGGGGATCAACGGGTCATCTGTAATGACAACGGTCAATCCCAGCTTAGTGGCACCATAGACCAGCGCGGCAAAAGCATAAGGCAGGCGAATGCAGCCGTGCGATGCGGGAAATCCAGGCAATTTTCCCGCATGAATCGCGATCCCGTCCCACGTCAGCCGTTCCATATAGGGCATCGGCGCATTCGAATAACGGTTGGATTTATGCTTCACGCGCTTTTGAAGGATCGTGAAAACGCCGGTCGGCGTCTCATGCCCTGGCTTGCCAGAGGAAATGGTGGAAACCCCAATGGGAACCCCGTTGCGATAAACAAAAGCACGCTGGATCGACAGGCTGATGATGATCGTGACTGGCCCTGTCGGCGCGATTTCCGGCGACCACAAAAACTCGCCGGGCTTCAACCCTTCGATAGCGCCGTTTTCGACAAGGGGTGGCGCTTGTCCAGCGACTGATTTCGCCCCAAAGAAACAGGCGAGGCCCGCGCAGGCAAGCAAGGAGAGCGAACTTCTTCGTGTTCGCTCTCCTGCCAATGCTGTGATGTAATCAGGCAAGATCAATTCATCTGCGACACTTCGCCTGTGATCCGCAGCCGATCACTCAGGCGATCCAGCCGAACTTGAAGGGCGGCCTCATTACGCACGGATAGTTCACCGCGCCGGTCACGGGGCATTGATCGTTCGCTGGTCTTGATGGAGCTGAGTTCACGAAGCGATCGGTTGGTTTCAACTCGGCTCAGCGTGCCTTGGTTGCTGGCCGACCGGATGTATTGATCCATCCAAGTGAGGCGTGCGCGGACCTCGCGGGGGATCGGGCCTTGGGCACCCACATCCGTTCCGACGCCAGTTGTGATCCAGCGACCTCGGTTGTCATAATAGCCTGTGGTTTGCCCCGGAATCCAACGGCCATTGCTGTTATAATATCCGGGCTGCGCATCCACGATCCAGCGTCCATTGGCATCGCGTTGGCCCGCCTGTGCGCCGGGGATCCAGCGACCATTCGCATCATAGCGACCTGTTGTCTGCCCCGCGACCCAACGACCACGGCTGTTGTAATAGCCGCTGGCAACGCCTGCGACCCATTGGCCATCATTATCATAATATCCGCCGGATGAGGCAGGGATCCAGCGCCCTTGGCGATCATAAGAGCCCGTGTCTTGGCCGCTCCCGTTGTGAGGAACCCAACGGCCTTGCTTATTATAATGGCCATTTGGCGTGCCTTCGACCCACTGATTGTTGCGATCGTAATAGCCCGTCGCGCGGCCGCGCTGAGCATTTGATGCATGCCACATGCCTTGGTTATCATAATAGCCGTAAGCGTCATCGCGGCGTGAAACAGTCGTGGCACGGGCCACCCACACATCGTTGCGATTATAATATCCATCAGCATTGGCGGGCACATAATAGCCATCATTGCCGTAGCTTCCGCCTGCGGGCTGGCCTTCTACCCAATTGTCGTCACGGTCATAATATCCGCTCGCGTCGCGGGCATCGATACCTGTGGCATGCCAGCGATTGTCTTTGTCATAATAGCCGTAAGCGCGCTTGCAGTCGCCTGATGGCTTTGCGACCTGATTGCCGATCACGCCGCCGCCAACTGCGCCGATGATGGTGCCAAGGGTCTTATCGCCTTTGCCAGCGATGACATTGCCCAATACGCCGCCAACACCTGCGCCGACGACGGTGCCGACAACGCGGCCCGAACGGTGGCGTTCACAATTGGACTGAGCCATGGCCGTGGTGGACATGAGGGCTGTTGCAGCGATGCTGCCAAAGAATAATGATTTGCGCATGGAAGATGCTCCTGAAGTCGGCGGGTGCCGGGTTCTTGAGCGTTAAACGCTTGGACGCAGCTTTGGTTCCATTCGGCCTAGGTCTTGATCCTAAGGCGCCGTCACTCGGGCAATGCCTGCGTCGCGCAGCATTTGCTGGAAAACAGGGTGAGTGGCATAGTCTTTGAAGGCGTGAAAACTGGCAGGCTTTTCCATCAAATACTCTTGGAACAGCCCGTAACGTTCCGTTTTCAACTCCCGCCCAACCTCTGGCGCATAGCCGAACCCAGTGGGCGTCAGCGCCCGGGAAGACAGAAAGAATTTGCCCAACACCGGGTCATCGGCATTCACTGTATAGGCCAGCGTTTTTACTTGGCCGCCAAGCGGGCGGAACTTGGTGCAGACAAAATCTTTGCCGACCTTCGCTTGTTCACTGGCATCACAAAAATCGATCCGGTCAATCGCCGGGGCCAGCATGAGAAGATGCAACTGGTTGCCGCGATCCGCCAATGGTTTTGGCGCAAGGAGCGTGCGGTACGATTTACCCCAGAGCCTAGCATTACCTGCGGTACGGCTCACAAATTTCGGATTATAGACCGGATTGCCCAGCGCACTGACCACAACTGACGCGCCGCGACTGTGCGCAATCACAAAAACTTCACGCCCTTCAAATTGATTTA
Source organism: Sphingomonadales bacterium (assembly GCA_031376385.1). Lineage (GTDB taxonomy): Bacteria > Pseudomonadota > Alphaproteobacteria > Sphingomonadales > Sphingomonadaceae > Aquisediminimonas. Next base: position 87,545 of record JANMDQ010000023.1, on the reverse strand, counting down.
GTACACCTCGAAATGCGCGTGATCCAACTGTCTGGCTGGCGGTTGATGCCTTGAGCCAAGTCTTGATGACGCCAACACCTTTACCGATCAGGCCGTCCCAGTAAAAGCGAACGACGCCGTCACCGGGTTTCAGGTCAAGCTGGCTTTCGACTGCGGAGAAGGGAATGTTGGTTTCTTCAACAGACGCGTTGTAACCGTGCACCAGAATGAAAACACGTTTGTGACGCTGACCAAAGTCTTTGAGTTCACCATATTGACGGGCTTCATCGCGCTCAATCAGGCGGCGGAACTTGGAATTGAGCGTGGATGACGCCAGCAAGCTCCCGGCCAGCCACTTGCCCTCTCCGGGCCGGGCCTTGCTCATTTTTGGGCGCAGGTAATTTTGCCATCCGGACGGGTAAAGTGTTCCATTAACATCGGCAAAGACCTGTGCGGAGTCCTTTCCGATGCAGGGCTCACTGCCGGAACAGGCAGGCTCCACTGGGTAGACGAACTTGTTCGAAAGTGGAAAGCTGTGGGCCGCGCATCCTGAAAGGATGGCGGCGAGAACAACGATCAGTGCCCCCTTTACCATCATGCCTTCAATCTTATGTCTGTGGCATGCTTGGGATAGGGTGCTGTTTTTCTAACCTCAACCGGACGTCCGCCGAGTTTGCTGGCAAAACCGTGGTTGATATCACGGTGATGGGCCTCATCCGCGCGCACGACCAATACCACATCGCGCAGAGTCGCATCATCGGCCATTTTCCAATAATGTTTGGCAATGGCGGGCGCCGCAACATTGGGTGATCGACCTTCGTCAATTTCTTCAAGATAGAGGGTGTAGCTGATGACGGCTTCTTCCTCAAAATAGCCGACCACGCGGTGGGCGGTGCGGGCAGAGACGAGATAAAGGATAGAAAACCCGATCAGGAATATGCCCTGCACGAGCAATATGACCATCCGTTCAAACCAAGTTGGCTTGGCAATTTCGATGAAGGTCATCAGGTGCATCCGCTCATTCTCCGCCTCCTCCATCAAGGTGCGGATCCAGCCTTCATCATCGCGCATCCAACGCAGGCAAGTCAGATGTGTAAACATCGCCCCGACCATACCCGGCACAGCGGCCACCGTTTCGAGAACAATTGCACGGTGGCCGTATCGTTTGGCAAAGAAAGTATCAGCGGAAAAGCGCAGCAATTTGGTAAAACCCAACGCAAACCGATCCGAAAATCCGTGGGGCTGAAAATGTATTTCGGGCTCTGCCACCCGTTCTTTAGCAAGTGACTCAGGCGATGGCGTTAGGACTGAATTGACCATTTGGGAGTCCTAAATTTTGAGGTGATTGCGTCCGCGCTGGCTGTCATTCTTTTCGCGATATAAATTACGCTGGGCTTGATCTTGGCGCGCCTTAAGTGTGCGCCGGTCGCTGCGGGTCAGCTTCCCGCCGTGACGCGCACGCATCCGATTTTCAAGGCGACGGATTGAACGCTGATCGGCATTGAGGATATTTTCCTCATAACGCGTCAGCTTTCCGTTGCGCGCGGCCGCATCAATTAACCGTTCTTGATCCAGTTGGCGGGCGTTGATCGGCCCAGCGGCAAAGGCAGCAGAAGTCAGTGTTATGCCAGCAATAGCGGCAATGATCAGAACGATGCGCATAGGGAATTTTCCTTCGCTAGAAGTAGGATCCGAACCACAACCGCTCAACGCGCCGTTTGTTCCGTCCCGGCCAAAAGGCGCTGGATCATTGCTGATAGTTCCACTGCCTTCACAGGTTTATTCAATTGAACACATTGCTGACCGCCAACATCTTTCATCGTGTCAGTTGAGATGTCGCCAGTCAGAATGATCACAGGGAGCGCCGCACCGAGTTTGTTCCGCAGCTTGGCCGCAAGGCGCAGACCATCCATGTCATTGGGCAAATTATAGTCCGTCAGTATCAGGTCCGGTGCGAATTGAGCGCCATCGACCAGTGCAAGCGCCGAAGGCCCGTCGGCTGCAACTTGCGTGATATGGCCTTCGTCGTTCAACAGAAGTTCAATGAGCGCGCGAACCTCCGGATCGTCATCAACGACAAGTATCGACGCAGTACGCTGGGCAATGTGGGCCACCGGCAAATCAGCCGTTTTGGTAACAGGCGCAGCGTCACCCGTGGGCAACATCACCTCAACCGAAAAAACTGACCCTTTACCCAGCGTAGACCTGACATCCACTTGGTGGCCAAGCAATTGCCCCAGCCGCTGCACAATCGATAGTCCCAGCCCCAGACCCCGGCTGCGTTCGCGCGCGGCGTTATTCACCTGATGATATTCGTCGAATATCGCCTGAAGCTCTGTCGGGGCAATGCCTATGCCCGTGTCATGAATTTCGATGCGGATCCTGTCTGCAAGGCGCCGGACGCCCAGCACAATCTTACCGCGCTTGGTATATTTCAGTGCATTGGAAATCAGGTTGCGGAGCATCTGTTCGAGCAAGCGTTTGTCGGTTTCGACCACGCTATTGCTCCCAACAACTCTCAGCGTCAGCCGCTTCGCCTGCGCGTGATAGCTATATTCATCCTGTAATTCGGCGAATAGGTTTTTGAGGGAAAAGCGGGATATATCTGGCTGAACCGTCCCAGCATCAATCTGGTTGATATCCAGCAATGTGTTCAGCATCCCCGTCATCGCGCCTAAAGTCTCGTCGAGCCGCCCGACGAGTTCCTGCGCCTTTTCCCCCTCCACCCGTTTGGCCAGCAGGCCCTGGAGCAGCGCAAGCGTTTGCAGTGGCTGTCGTAAATCATGGCTGGCCACTGCCAAAAAGCGTGATTTGGCAACGGTGGCGAGTTCAGCCTCTTTCTTGGCATCGTCCACCAGTTTGGCGGCATGTTTGCGTTCGGTAATGTCTGAGAATGTGATGACTACGCCTTCAATCCCATCGTCATCTGCGCGGTACGGCCTGATTCTCCGTATGAACCATAGGCCGTCGCCTGTTTGAATCTCCCGGTCTGCTGGCTGCAAACCACTCAGTACGGCGCGGGCATCGTCGGTTAGCTCTGTATCGGTGGCGAGCGACCGGAGATCAGCCAGTGGCCGCCCGATATCGCCGGGAATGACATTGAAGAGGGCTTTGGTAGCTGGCGTGAAAAACCGGATGTTGAGGGTGGGATCAAGGAAAAGCGTCGCGACGTTGGTGCTGTAGAGGACATTCTGAAGGTCGTTAGACGTCGTCCGCTGCCGTTCCAGCGTTTCCTGCAACTGGCTGTTGAGTGCCGTCAGTTCCTCGTTCAAGGATTGCAGCTCCTCTTTTGATGTCAGCAATTCCTCATTCGTCGATTGAAACTCTTCGTTGACGGACAGTGCTTCCTCGTTGATCGCGCGCTGTTCTTCGCCGGATATTTCAAGATTGTGGATCGCACCTTGTAATTCGGTGCGCGTTGCCTCCAGTTCCTGTTCAAGATCGGAAATACGAGAGCCATCTTTGGGGTTTTTCGCGTCACTTTGTTTGGATTCGCGCATCGGAGCATCAACAAAACAAATGAGCAATCGCTCCTCATCTTCGCCCTTCACCAATTGCACTGACAGGTTGAACGGCCCCATCGTTGTTTTGCCGCCCGGCGTGATGACGCTGGGACGCTCAGCTGTCACATTTTGGACCGCCGAGCGCAGCCGCGTGCGCAGCGCCTGTGGCGCCATGCCCAGCAGATCGTGGCTTGCGTGCCCCTTGGCGAGTTTGAGATACCGATCCGTCGGCCCAAGCGCATAGAGACATTCGAATTTGCGGTTGATGAGGACTGCGGCCGGGGCGTGGCTTTCCATCACCAGCCGTTGAACCAGATCGGCCAGTGCTGACTGTTTGCGCATTGCCAAACCTTGGTCGGCCCGGGTCTGCGGTTTGGCAGTTTCGCCAACGCCCATCGCAAAGCCCATCTCCCCCGTGCGCGCATTTCCGGTGTGGCGGTAAATCCGTTCGGCCTTTGATACGACTTCAAACCGGCCTTCGCTCACGCCAATGGTCTCCGCATTGCCGAGCAGCAATATACCGCCTTTGCGCAATGCGAAATGAAACAGAGACACAACTTTGGCTTGCGCCTCTGGCCCGAGGTAAATGAGCAAATTGCGGCATGAGACCATGTCGAGCCGAGAGAAAGGAGGATCGGAAAGCACATCTTGCACCGTGAACACAACAGTCGCGCGCAGATCAGGCGAGACACGGTAGCCATGATCTTCTTTGATAAAAAAGCGGGCAAGCCGTTCAGGCGCAACATCTGTGGTGATTGCCAAGGGATAAAGCCCGTCGCGGGCGCAAGCCACTGCATCTCCGTCTACATCGGAGGCGAAAACCTGAAGCTTAATGTTGCTTTGCGCCGCGATGATGGCCTCGCGAAGTAAGATGGTCAGCGAATACGCCTCTTCGCCTGTGCTGCACCCTGCAATCCAGATCCGCAGCGGTTGATCAACCGAGTGGTTGGCTATCATTTCCGGAATGATCTTCGCACTCAGCTTTTCAAAAACTGAAGGGTCGCGGAAAAAACTGGTGACGTTGATCAGCAAATCTTTGGCCAGCAGGTCCAGCTCTGCCGCATCTTTGCGGAGTATTTCGAGGTAACCCGCCATATCCCCGCGCTTGATGGATGCAAGCGCCATGCGCCTCTCGATCCGCCGCGTTAATGTGCCCATTTTATACAGGCGGAAGTCATGGGTGGTTGTCTGCCGGAGCAGATCTATGATGAGCGTTAAATCGTCACTGGCCGATTGAACTTTGGGGCTTACCTGATCATGGGCGGCAAGGGCAGCGGCTATAGCAGCCAGCGGGAGCACTTTATCGACCATTCCGCCATCAATCGCACTGCGCGGCATGCCGCCATAGTCCGCCTCTGCGGGGTCTTGCGCTATGACTAGGCCGCCGCAATCATGCACAGCCTTTAACCCGATGCTGCCATCTGCGCCGGTTCCAGAAAGCACCACACCAATCGCCCGTGCGCCGTATCCATCCGCCAGCGAAGTCATCAGAAAGTCAAACGGTAGACGCGCGCCGTGCCGGGCAAGCGGCTTTGATAGGCGTATCACATCCTTATCGACGGCAAGATAAGTGCCTGGCGGAATAACATAGACATGGTTAGGGGCCACAGCCACGCCGTCCGCAGCCTCCCTCACTGTCATTTTGGTATGTTTGGATAGCAATTCCGCCATCAGGCTTTCGTGCGCGGGGTCAAGATGTTGGATCAAGATGAAGGCCATGCCAGTGTCTGCAGGCAGCAAATCCAGCAATTTCGAAACAGCCTCAAGCCCGCCCGCAGAGGCCCCGATGCCAACGATGGGAAAGGACGGTAGCTTGCGCTTGGGCATATAATACGGTCCCTGTTCGGTGCCCCTAAGCCAAGGGACGTGACCAGATGCCATCCTTGCGGACGCTGTGAGGACGTCAGTAATAGCGACGCATTGTTGGCGAATGTCAAATGAGGAACAATTCACACGTTCAAAGGTTCCACTTGCGTCATCCAAAGGAGAGCCACCGTGCAAAAGACCCACAACACCCTTCCCGAAGAAATCCGCATTCAATCTGTTGAGCTTTTGAACCTCAATTTGGCCGCAGCAATTGATTTGCATGCACAGATGAAACAGGCGCATTGGAATGTGCGCGGCCCGGGGTTTATTGCGATCCACGAATTGTTCGACAAAGTCTCAGCTCAGGTCGAAGATTTCTCTGATCTGATCGCTGAACGTGCCGGCGGCCTTGGTGGGACAGCGAATGGCACCATCCAAACCGCAGCCAAGCATAGCTATCTCAACCGGTATCCGCTTGGCATAGCAGATGAGCTTCAGCATCTCTTCGCTGTTTCAAACGTCTTGGCAGCATTCGGAGGGTCGATCATCGAAGCGATTGAAAAATCGACTGAGATTGGCGATGTCACAACGGCTGACTTGTTCACGGAGATTTCACGCGGCGTCGATCAGCAGCTTTGGTTTGTGGAATCCCATCTAGACCCGAAGCAGGAACATCCTAAGCAAGACAATCCTGAAAAGAAAAAGAAGAAATAATGCGATCGTTACGCATCCTGATTGCTGAAGATGAAGCCGTAATTGCGATGCTGTTGGACGAAGTGCTGACTGGCGCTGGCCACCATATCTGCGCCAGCGTGGCGACGGCTGAAGAGGCCGTCGCTGCCGCACTGGAGCATAAACCTGACCTCATCCTTGCAGATGCGGGTTTGCGTGACAGCAGCGGCGTGGACGCCGTGGTGGCGATTTTGAAAGTGAGTCCGACCCCGCATATTTTTATGACCGGCGATAAGGCAGCAGTATTAGCGCAAATGCCCGGCGCGCTGGTGATTGAAAAGCCGTTTGACGAAGATGCGCTGATTGCTGCGATTGACCGGGCAATGGGGGCTCAACCTCTCATCGGATGATTGAAAAATTGTTCCGCTGCGCAATAAAAATATAGTTTGGGAACTTCCCGGCGGGATGCCTGTTCATGCCGGAACACAATATCTGTGTTTTTTGGAGTATCCCATGTTCAAGAAAACTATCTCTCTCCTGCTGATGGTAGGCGGATCAACCGTCGCTCAAGCACAAACGGTTGGCGTTACCGTCAACCAAGACCGTGTTGGCGCTGTACTGACGGCTCCTGTTGGCGTTCCTGACCTGAATGCCGCGACTGTCATTTCAGCAACTGTGATCGCTGATCCGGTCCTCCGTGCCAACGCACTCGCTCAACTTTCTCCCCAAGCTTATTCGCTTGTGCCTGAAGTGTCATTGAATGCCGTTGAAGCGCAAGAGACCAATATTTTGCGTTATGTTCGCGATTTGCGCGGTAATGCCGAACGACCCGACGGCAGTGCAGTGACGCTGGATGATGCAGGCCGCGTTGGCATGTTCGTATCCACTGGCGCGCGCTTTGGCACCTACAAGGCAGCAGTTGATCGCCCCCGCGTGCAAAATGACAATTACATGGTCATGGGCGGCCTCAACTTCCGCCTCACACCAAAGACGACCATTGGTGGCTTTGGCGGCTATATGAAAAGCGATGTTGATCTTGAAACCTCTGGCGTTGCAGCGCCTTCCAGCTTGAAAAGCTGGTTTGCGGGTGGTTTCGGCACTGTTGGCATTGGCCCTGTCTATGTCGACGCCTGGGGCAGCTATACTGACCTTAACTGGTCGCTGTCGCGCGGCTATTCGTTTGCAGGGCAATCCGGTACGTCTGGCGGCAGGACGGACGGTCATATCTGGGCGGCTGGTGCTGCCACGGGCCTTAGCTTTTCGGCAGGCAATTTTGAAATCGAACCGTTCGGTGCTATCCGTTATGCCAAGGTCCGCGTTAAAGGCTTCAGCGAAACAGGCTCGCCTGCTGCCCTCACCATTGGCCGCAACGACGCAGAAACACTGCGCGTCAACGCCGGTGGTCGGATCGGTACTAAATTTGATGTCGGCAGTGTGACTGTCCGCCCGCAAGTGCGCGGTGGTTGGAACCGCGAATTCAAGATGGACGACGCCCGTACGATCTCTGCCGCATTCAACAATAGCAGCATCGGCACACCGTTCAGCTTTACAACGACTCCGCTGACCGGCGAATATTACAACGCCGGTGCTGCGCTCAACTTGGCAGGCAGTGGCCCCTTGTCGATGGCCGTCGATTATGACGTTCAGTTCGATGATGACCGTCAGTTCCATGCGCTGTCACTCAGTGCACGTCTGAAATTCTGACGCGCTTCACTTGAGGCAAACCGAGGGGAGCGGCGAAAGTCGCTCCCCCTTTTTGTGTGGTGCAGCCTCAATCAGTAAAGCAGCTGACGTTAAAAAGCCGCGCGCACATGGGGCGGTGCGCGCGGCTATTTATAACTTATGTGGAAGGCGGGCTACTTGGAGGTCTTCGTCTCGGCCTTCGGTTTTGTAGCTGGCGCTTTCGCCTTATCGTTGTGCAGCAGGGCTGAACCCAGCGCAGTCGCAGCAGCGCCAACTGCGGCACCAATCACGGCAGCCCCCGCGATCTTTTCGTTGGTCGTTATATGATCAATCCGCGTAGAGACGGCCTCTTTCACCGCTTTAATCTGTGTCTTCGCTGTTTTTGTATCAAGCATTGTCTTTGTCCTTTCAGGTTGAAATTATCTGCAACGAACGCCGTCGCGGCCGATGGAGCGGCCAATCAGAGCGCCGCCAGCGCCGCCAAGGATGGTCCCAAGCGTGTTAGATCCATTAGGGGCTATGGCGCGGCCAAGGAGGCCACCACCGATCGCACCGATGATCAGACCTGTGGTTCCATCGTTGCGGCGGCAATAATAACGACCGTTCGATCCACGATAGATCCGGTCTGAATTATTCAGGCGGCGTTGCTGATAATAGCGGCCATCGCGGTAGTATCGGTCGGCTTGGTAACTGCCATAGCGACGGTCGTAGCGGTCATAATCGTAGCGATTATAGTCCTGCCACGCGGCACGGCGTTGCTGGCGGTAGTTCCGCCGCTGGCGGTCTTCGCGTTTGTCCGCTCGGCGATCTGCTTGTCGGTCATCGCGGCGCTGTTCCGCCCGCTGTCGGTCATAATCACTCTGCTGCGCGCTGGCTGGGATCGCAGGGATTGAGATCGCGGCCAGTAATGCTGTAAGTATCAGTTTGCGCATGTTTCATGCTCCTTCATTAGGACAAGGGATAACGCGCGAAACAGCCCTTCGGGCCCGAGTGTTTCAAACAATTTCAACAAAGGCGCCAAAAAAAGGGCCGCTTCTCACGAAGCAGCCCAGAAGAGATTTTGTTGGTGAACAAAGGGGTTATTTGCCCTTAGCGGCATTCTCAACGGCGTCGGCGCGGCGATCAATTTCGTTGCCGACTGCGTTTGCTTTGGCGCGAGCGTCCTCTGCTTCATTCTTCATATTGGCAGATGCGTTGGCGGCAGCATTGTCGATCTTATTGTCGAGCGCCTCTGCTTTGCGTCCGATGTCCTCGGCAATATTTTCGCCCTGATTAATCACAGCGTCAGCAGTATTCTCAATGGCGTCGCCTGCATTATCGGCCGCTGTTTCTGTCGCTCGGTCACAGCCCGCTGCGGCCAGGCCTATGGCCAGAACAGCGGAAGTGATCAGAACGCGCTTTTTCAAATATGTCATGCCATCTTCTCCAAAAATCAAATCGATTAACGCACTGATCCGCGACGGATTAAATTGACAATCGCCAGCAGAACGACAGCCCCCAAGAACGACACGAACAGAGATTTTATGTCGAACGCGCCTGAAGTGATCGGGGCTCCGCCGATAAACGGTGTAATCAGAAGACCAGCGAGCATAGCGCCGGCGATTCCAACGACAATGTTCAGGAACAAGCCTTGCTGTCCGTCCGTGCGCATTACCAGAGATGCGAGCCATCCAAGGATGCCGCCTACGATCAATGTGATGATGATGTTCATGATCTAGCTCCTGCTATCATGCTGGTGGATAACGAATGGCACCGCATTTGGTTCCGCGATTTGGCCGCCATCTTCGTTCATCGCGTGCGCTGCAGCTGAAAGATTGGCATTGGCAAAATCCCAATTGACCAGATGATCTAAAAAAGCCTTCACAAAGTCGGGCCGTTTATTCTGATAATCAAGATAATAGGCATGTTCCCACAGATCGCAGCAGAAAAGCGCAGTGCGGCCGTGTACGGGCGGCAAATCAGCATCATGAGTGGTCACGATGCCAACCACGCCTTCCGTAACGACCAGCCAAACCCAGCCTGAGCCGAAATGCGCGGCGGCAGCCTCCCCAAATGCCTTCGCAAATGCCTTCGCGTCGCCAATATCTTTTTCGATCATGACTTTAAGGTCGCCAGCGGGCGCGCCACCGCCCTCTGGCGTCATGGATTTCCAAAAGAAATCATGGTTCCAGGCCTGCGCCGCATTGTTAAAAATTGTTTGGCGCGCAGCCAGCCCGTGGGATTGGTGAATGACTTGCTCCAATGGCAAATCCGCCATGGCGTCGTCCGTCAGCAATTCATTCAGCTTATCAACATAAGCTTTATGATGCTTGCCGTGATGCAATTTCATCGTCTGCGCAGAGATATGCGGGGCAAGAGCATCCTCTGCATAGGGGAGTTTAGGAAGAGTGAACATGTGAGTCTGCTCCTATGCAGAGGTTGGGAACGTGCTGGGGCTAGAATTTGTCGCCCGTCGCCCCTTTGACGTCGCCCATCGCGTTTTGAGCCTTGCCTTTGATCTGCTGGGCAGTGCCCTTGGCGATTAATTCAGGGCTGTCAGTTGATTTCCCTACTGCAACTTTGGCCTTGCCCATAGCTTCGTTCGCAGCACCTTTGGCTTTGTCGATGAATTCGCCCATCGCTATTCTCCTGAAATCCTTGGCGATATGCTCAAGGGTAACAGACAAACCAGTCACGCCTCCTTTGGTTCCATTTGGATGGTTCTGTTTGCGCCAAATGGTGCGCGGAACTTTTTGGGGTGATGGTCGTTTTCACAACGCACCATAGGAGCACATATGAGCCATTTTCTTCACGACCTTCACGCCGAGTTTCCCGCTGACAATGAAATTTTGCACGGTCTCAAGCTCACAGACAAGCGGTTTCCGAAGCTGGCTGACGATTACCATGCGCTCAATAAAGATATTCAGCGGATCGAAAGCGGAATTGAGGCGTCATCGGATGACCGGCTTGAGGAGTGCAAGAAACGACGCCTTGTGATGTTGGATGAAGTTTCCGCGATGATTGACCGCGCCAAAACCGCCTGAGTTTTTGAGGAACCATCATGTCCAAATATGAATATCTAACGCGCAGCCTTACTGCTCGCTTGTATGAAGTGCAGAACCGCGTGAAGCAAATCGAAAGCGACATCTGCGCGCCCGAGGACGCGGACCTTTATGAACAAGCCGTGTTGGATGAGGATGATGAGCAGCTTGAAGCGCTCGACGAAGCGGGACTGGCCGAAATCAATGCGATCAAGGCCAGCTTGGCACGCATTGAGAACGGGACGTACGGCATCTGCACCAATTGCGGGCTTAATATCGCTGCTGATCGTCTAGAGGCAATGCCAACAGCGGCGCTCTGTATCGAATGCGCCAAAGATGCTGACCGGCTCCATCACAGACTTTAACGACCTATCGTGAAGAGGCTTAGTCGATCTTTTGGATGTCCTTCAGCAGTTCGGTATTAAGGCGCTGAACATCGCAGGCTTGGCTCAGCTCAGCACCCGGCGACAGGACAGCGGCGGTTCCTGCGGCAACACCGTAGGCCAGCACAGCATCTAACGAGCGTCCTTGTGCCAGGGCGAGCGTGACTGCGCCCACGAAACTGTCGCCTGCGCCGACGGCGCTGCGTGCCGTTACAGGTGGGGCTGCCGCGCGCCAAGCTTCGCTATCGCTCACGATAAGCGCGCCGTCTCCGCCCAGTGTAATCGCCACAATTTCAGCGGACTTGGCCGCAATCAGGGACCGGGCAGCGACAATCTGCTGCACTATGTTGGGCAGCGGGCGACCAACCAGCTCCTCCAGTTCCCGGCGGTTGGGCTTGATCAGGAAAACGCCTGTGCCCAAGGTCGCCGTAAGTGCCGCGCCGGATGTATCAAGCACCACCCGCGCGCCTTTTGCAGCCGCAATTTCGACGACGCGGATATAGGCATCCTCAGCAAGGCCGCGCGGCAGGCTTCCGCTGACAACAACAAAATCAAAATCAAATGTGGCAAGTTCAGTCAGGCACGCCTGCCATTCTTCGTCCGTCACCACTGGTCCTTCGGGGACGAAACGATATTCCTGGCCAGTCGATTTTTCAAATACCGTGTGGGCAATCCGCGTATATCCAGCGATTGGGATGCGGCGGCATTTCACCCCAGCACGCCCCAAAAGATCGTCTACGATGGCCCCGGTAACTCCGCCAGCAAGGTAAAGGGCAAGGGCATCGCCCCCCAATTCTTGCACCACCCGCGCCACATTGATGCCGCCGCCACCGGGGTGATAGCGTTCATCGCTGGTGCGGATTTTACGGATGGGGGCAATGACATCAGCTGACGCAGAGCCATCAATCGTTGGATTCAGGGTGAGGGTGACGATGGGCTTCATGACATTTCTGCCAGCAATTTATCAAGGGAAATGGTTGCAAAGGTCGTAAAGCTATCCGCCAAAGCATAAGGCAGCAGCACCATTCGGTTATGAACTAAGGCGCCGCAGCTATAGGCAATATTGGGCACATAGCCGAACCGTTCTTCAGGGCTTGGGCGCAGCAGCGGCTGAGTTGTCCGCGCGATCAGTTGAGTGGGATCATCCCGGGCAAGCAAACACGCGCCAAGGCAGTAGGTGCGCACTGCGCCGACACCGTGGGTCAGCACCAGCCAACCTTCGTCAATTTCAATTGGTGGCCCGCTGTTGCCCAATTGAACAAATTCCCACGGCCAGCGCGGCGTGATGATCTTCGTGCCACCCTCCCACTGGTAAAGATCATTTGACGTCAGCAGCCAGATATTCTCATGATCCTGACGGCCTAGCATTGCGTAACGCCCCCCTATTTTGCGAGGGAAAAGCGCCATCCCCTTATTGGCCGTCGCGGAGCCGCCCAGCGCGCGCATTTCAAAAGTCGCAAAGTCGGTGGTGCTCAGCAGTTCTTGCCGGATGGTTTCACCGCTGAACGCAGTGAAGGTGCCGTGATAAGTCACAGTGCCATCATCGCCAGTAAATCGCGTCAGCCTGACATCTTCGATGCCGTGGCGCTGGCTGGGTGTAATGGGGAAAATCACGATCTCAGAAAGGTCGTGGCTTTCTTCGCAAAACAGCTTGACCACAGGCACGTCTGAAACATGCTCAATCCTGGGGGTGATGGCCCGCTGACTGGGCGGATCAATGATGATGCTCCCGTCGGGCAGCCAGAGCCCTGTGCGGAAAGCGATGGAGGAGACATGGCCTTCGCCCACGCCGCGCAGCGACAGGATGAAACGCAGCGCACCTGCCGTTGCCCCTGACTGGTTGGGATGGATAGCGATGCTGGGGTTGAAAAGGGCAGCCGCCTCAAACGCATATTCTTCGCTGAAATACGCGCCGATCAGCAGGCTTTGGTCATGCGTCACTGTGCATTTGCCGATGATGATCCCGTTGACTGCGCGAAACCGGCGAATGAGTATTGTTTCCACATCACGGTAACGGTCTGACAGGCTGGCCAGGACCCGGGCAAGTTCGCACTGAAGTTCAGCACCGCTTAACCCAAGCACGCGGTCAGCAATCCGCTGCGCACGGGGTCTATCTTGAGTGACATAACCCGGAGGATCTTCTGCGGGGACGAAAGGCTTAATCACCACGCGCGCTGGATCTGGGCGAAGAAAGACGGGCAAGTCGGTAATGCTGTCAGCCATTATGTCGGTGCACTCTTTTCCTTGGTTCACTTCGCGACTTCCGCCGCTTCGCCGCCCAATGCGCTCCGTTGCAACAAAGTTGCGCTGTGCCTTTGTCAGCGCGATGCCTGCGCGACCAGACTGCAAGCAATTCATATTCAGCCTGACCGGCACTGGCACGGCGCGACAGCTGTGCGTTGGGCCGCGGGTTAGATACTCGCTGCAAGATCGCTCGGTCTCCCACAGTAAGGCCGAGTGTGACCACATAATTCGTCGCTTTCGCGCAGTCAGCAACATTCGTCCGATCGACGGCGCGTTTACCCGCGCCACCAAAAACACGAACTGCATCCCACTCCGACAGATGGCCAAACAAGCCAATGAAAACAGGAAACTGTCGTTTGCGAATTAAGTTCCACCTCAACAGAGGTTTATCACAGCTGACGGCGCGTTTGCGCATGTGCAGTTAGGGAGAAATGAACGATGAACTGTTACAAAAATAGCTGCTATCAAACATGTTGCCAATCTAAGCTCAGTTTTGAATAGAGTTTGGCTGCTTGAGTGAAACAAGACCGATTTCTCAGTGAACAGAATAGGCAGAATATGATCAAACTGATTTATTGTATCAAACGCAAAGCCGATATTTCTGAAATGGAATTCCACCGTTACTGGCTGGAGGATCATGGCCCTAAAGTCCGCTCTGTTGCCGCTGTGGTTGGCGCGAAACGCTACGTTCAAAGTCATGTCATATTGCCGGATGTAAACGCAGGCTTTCGGGCGTCACGTGGGCTGGCGGCGGGATATGATGGCATCACTGAAATCTGGTTTGACGATGAAGCCAGCATGGCGAAGGGCCTTGGCACGACGGACGGCATCGCTGCGGCAAAGATGCTGTTGGAAGACGAAAGCCATTTCATCGATTTTGATGGATCAAGCATTTTCATGACACAAGAGCATGAGATATTCTGACACTCATTGTCATTCCAAAAACGTCCTAGTGCTGGCCTGATCGCAGGGATAGCCGCCCGACTTCGCTTGACCTTTGCCCGCACCTGTGAAAGTTTCACCTGAGATAAAAAGGGGAAGCACTATGGGTATTGGTGGGCCGGACCGGACGGCATTCGAATTTCATGGCAGTTGGCAGGCCTTTTTGCCCATAGCGCTCACCAATTCTCTCCTCACGCTCGTGACGCTGGGCATTTACCGTTTTTGGGCGACCACGCGGGAACGCAAATATTTCTGGAGCCAGACGCGGTTTATCGACGATCAGCTGGAATGGACGGGCACCGGGTTGGAACTGTTCATTGGGTTCATCGTTGCGTTTTTCGCGATTGGTATTCCGTTCATCATCTTCAATCTGGTGGTGCAGGGCACTATCCTGCAGGGCATGCCAGCGGTTGCAGGGGTCATCGCACTTGTCTTCTATGTTGCCATCCTCTGGCTTATCGGGTTCGCCATTTACCGCGGCCTGAGATACCGTCTGAGCCGCACTTCATGGCATGGCATCCACGGTGGTACGGATAATCCCGGCTATAAATATGGCACATCCTATTTGTGGAAAACCATCGCTGGCACCATTCCTTTCGGGTTGGGCATTCCTTGGGCATCGACCAGCTTGTTCAAGGAACGGTGGGAAGCGATGAGTTTTGGCCCGCATCATTTCACGGCCAATCCTGATTGGAAAAAGCTGATGAAGCGGTTCGCATTATTTTATATTTTGCCGGTGCTAATCCTCATTCTCGCTGTTGCGGGGTTCACGCGCGGCGGCGGTGTTGACGATAATATCGGCGGTGCGATTGCCCTTGGTGGGTTGGCTGTTGTGTTTTTCTACATCGCGTTGCCGATCATTTCACTCCTCTATTACGCTGCCTATTCGCGGGAAGTGGTGGGCAGTCTGGGCTTAGGCGGGCTGGAGTTTGGCTTTACGGCCCGGTCCACTGACTGGCTTGTGCTGGTACTTGGCAATATTGGGCTTTATCTTTTGGCGGGCTTTGTAGGTTTCATGGGGGCGTTGCTCTTTGGCGGACTCGGCGCTGTGATGATGGGCGGCGGCGCGGACGCACTTCCTTCTGATATGGCAATGGGCGCTGGCTTTGCGGGGCTTGGCGTGGTGACAATCATTACGTTCGTCATTCCGTTCATGCTGCTGGGGCCGTTCATCCGCTATCGCAGTTGGGCCTTTTTCATGCGCTATATGGAGGCTGGCGGCGAAGTGAATTTGGCCGATCTGAACCAGTCAGACACCAAACCGCTCAGCCAAGGCGAAGGCTTGCTTGATGCCTTTGACGTGGGGGCAATTTGACCGAGTCCCACTTCATTTGGCATTATGACGGCAAAACTGCGGTTCGTCGGAATGCAACGCTGACGATGGGTGACGGCGGATTTGACGTCGCAGCTGACGGTTTGGCGACGGAGAGCTATGCTTGGGCTGATCTCGTTTACCGGGGGGAAAAGAGTGAAGGCCCCTATTATGGCCATATCAGCCGCCCCGGATGGCAGATTGGGCTGACTGACCCTCTGCCAGATGCGCTGTTTTCGAAACTGCCCAAGCCGAAACGCTATGGTGGTTTTATTGATAAGGTCGGCTTGGTTCCGGCCTCTGTCATCCTCGTGGTCCTATCGGCAGGGCTCATTTTTGGTGTGACAAAAGTACCAGAGGTGGTCGCGCCGCTTGTGCCCATGTCGTGGGAGCGCAATCTGGGTGAAGCTATGGTTGGCGATATGGGCGGGCGTTTCTGCCAGACGCCGGATAGCCGCAAAGCGCTCGACGCGATGACCGCGCGGCTGAACAGCAAAGGTGATCCTATTGAGATCAACATTGCCAATATCAATATGGTCAATGCCGTTGCCCTTCCGGGTGGCAAAGTCGTGATTTTTCGCGGTCTGTTACAAGAGGCGAAAAATGCCGACGAATTGGCCGGTGTGCTTGGCCATGAAATTGGCCATGTGCGTAACCGCGATGTGATGCAGTCGCTGCTGCGCCAAATGGGACTGAGCGTCATTCTGGGTGGCGCCAACACCAATGCGGCAGGTGCGCTCAACACGCTGGTCTCCTCCCGCTTTTCGCGCGAAGCAGAGGCTGCGGCGGATGAGTATTCGATTAAACTGATGCAAAAGGCCGCCATCTCACCAGACGCGACAGCCGGTTTTTTTGACCGGCTCAGTGGTGAGGAGAAGAAAATGGGCAAAGCATCGGCAGCGCTTGGCTATCTCTCCAGCCATCCAATGTCAGCAACGCGTGAAAAGGCGTTTCGTGCTAGCAAACAGGCAGGCGTCGCCCACACTCCCGTCATTTCTCCCGAACAATGGCGCGCGATTGTGGATGCCTGCGCGAATGATCCCGAGGTTGAAGGTGGCGAAGGGCTTCCTTTTTAAGGGGCCTTGAGCAGAAGGGCTGACAAAGCCTGTCTCTTCGGGCATGGCCCCCCGATGAGCATTATCACTTTTAAAGGCTTCGCTGGTATTCGGCTGGAGGCAGACGCCAGCGGGTCAGTGGATGACCCTGCCGTTCTCTTGATCCACGGCGGCGGCCAATCGCGCGCTGTCTGGACCGAAGCGGCGCTTGCGCTGGAGCAGGCCGGCAGGCGTGTCATCAATCTTGATCTGCGCGGGCATGGCGGCAGTGAATGGCCCGCTGATGGCCGTTATGATTTGGGCGCTTATGTTGATGATTTGCGTGCCGTTCTCGCACAAATGGGCACGCGTCCTGTGGTGGTTGCAGCAACGCTTGGCGGATGGATTGCGACATTGGCCTTGGCACAAGATGCGGCCAATCTGGCGGCTGGCCTCGTGCTCGTTGATTTGCCGACACATGTGGATGAAAGCATGTCTCAGGCCATTGCGAATAAGATGCGCCAACGGGCGGCGGCTCAGCATGGGCGTCCGGAATGGGATGTGCGCTTGCTCGACGGGTTTGATATGAGCGGCTTGCCCGAACAATTGAGCGCCGCCGCACCGGCCATTCCCATCCCGGTCCTTTACGTGCGCGGTGCGTTGAGCGAACTGACGTCCGGCCCGGCGGCATCCGAATTTATCTCGGTCTTTCCCAATGCTGAGGCGGTGGAAGTGGAGGACGCCGGGTTGCTCGTTGTGGATGAACGGACGGAGGCCTTCAACGGTCTACTCCTTGATTTCCTTGAACGCCGTCAGCCGCGCGGCGCGCCTGAATATCGCACAGGCTCAGATGCCCGGACGCTCCGTGACGCCATGGGCTGCTTTGCGACAGGGGTGACGATTGTCACGGCCAATGATGCCAGTGGCGCGCCGATTGGGCTGACTGCGAACAGTTTTACCTCTGTGTCGCTTGATCCGCCGCTGCTGCTTGTTTGTGTAGCCAACACGTCAGGCAGCGCAGAAACGCTGCGCACAGCAGAACATTTTGCGGTCAATGTCCTTCAGATCGGGCAGCAGCCGACCTCCAACCGCTTTGCCGGCAAGGGGGAGGATCGCTTTGCGAGCACCCCTTGGGAGATAGGGGAAACTGGTGTTCCAGTGCTTTCAGGCTCGCTCAGCACCTTTGAATGCAGTCGTGATGGGATTTACGAGGCTGGCGATCATTTCATTCTCGTTGGCCGTGTGGCGAAGGCAAGTTTTGAGCCGCGCCGTGATCCGCTGCTCTATTTCAGGGGCAAGTATCGGCGGCTACATTTTGCTTAGAAAGGCAACCAGCGCGATTTTTGACTGAACTTCATATAACCGACATTGGCTCCTAACCGCATGCCAACACCAAGACGGATAGGGATGATCGCAATATTGCCCCGCCGCAAATATGTTGCCGACAGCCCGCCGACGAAATAGGCGCGGCCTTCGACTTGGGGATAGCGGCGGTATAGGTCTTGGCTGTCATAAAGGTTGTAGACGAGGACAAAGGTCTTTGTCGCATCGCCCCCCAGATCGAAGCCGAGCGAAGGTCCAGTCCAATAGACAGGACGCTCCCCCTCTACTGTGTGACGCAGCGTGCCCGATCCGTAGCGCAGGCCGACGACGACAGCGCCGGATACTTCACGCCCGGCGATATAGGCATTGGGTTCGCCTTGTTCGCGCAGAATATTTTCCAAGATTTCAGCCAGTCCCTTGGCCCCTTTGCCAAAGACGCCCTCTGCTGCGCCGATCAGATCATCCTTTTTATACGTGCTGCCTGTTACTGTTGCGGCAGGCGCTGCTTCTGTCGACACGACATCGGCAGTATCCATTGGGCCGACTGAGCTGGAGTCCGGCGTCGTTGTTTGGGACGCAGAGGATGTGTCCGGCGCGCTGGGGTCTACCGCTGTCACCCCTTGGGCAAAACTAAGGGTAGGGCTGAGGAGCATAGCCGCCACCGCCAGCGCCAACAAGCGCATCACTTGGGTATTCATGGGCATTCTCCTCGGGGCAAGTCTCTCACGTCTTGCTTGCTAGAATCGTCCCACGGGGTGCCATCAATGGAGGCAGAGACAGACCGAGTCTCTTTTGCGCTCAACTGCTGCTTTTTACCGTGCGACGCTGGGGAAAGCGGCCTTGAACGCCGCGACTTTGGGAATATCCCAACGGACAATATAGGGATGGCGGGGATTTTTCTGCATGAAATCCTGATGATAAACCTCTGCCGCAAAGAATTTCCCAGATTCAATTTTCGTCACGATCGGGCGGCTGAAGCTTTTCGCCTTGGTCAGTTGCACTGCATAGGCCTTGGCCAGACTGGTCTGTTCAGCGGACTGCGGGAAAATGGCAGACCGGTAACTGGTGCCGCTGTCGGGGCCCTGACGGTTGAGCTGCGTCGGGTCATGCGCCACTGAGAAATAGATTTGGAGCAATTTGCCATAGGTGATTTGGGACGGATTATAGGTGATGCGAACAGCTTCGGCGTGGCGCGTTGATTCGCCCGAAACTTGGTCATAAGTTGCGGTGGCGGCTGAGCCGCCTGCATAACCTGATGTTACAGAACTCACGCCCTTCACCCGTTCAAACACAGCCTCCATCCCCCAAAAACAGCCACCTGCAAAAACGGCGGTTTCGGTGCGGTTCTGCCGTGCCTGATCCGCGGCTGGGGCAGGCAGGATCACAGCTTTTTCAGCATGGCTGGGGCCACTGCATCCAGCAGCAATCGCCAAGGAGAGAGCGAAGAGCGGCAAGCGCATATGATTTATCCTCATGTGGCAATAAATTTCAAAGCAACACCATTGATGCAATAGCGTTTGCCGGTCGGCGCCGGGCCATCGTCAAAGACATGGCCTTGATGCCCACCGCAGCGCTTGCAATGCACTTCGGTGCGGGCATAGCCAAGAAGCGTATCCGTTGCTGTACCAACGGACCCTTTGATCGGTGCCCAGAAACTGGGCCAGCCCGTGCCGCTGTCAAATTTGGTCGAGGACGCAAAAAGCGGCAGTGCACAGCCTGCGCAGGCAAATGTCCCCCTGCGCTTTTCCCTGTTCAGGGGGCTCGTGTAGGGCCGCTCTGTCGCGTCTTGCCGCAGAGTGGCATAGGCAGCAGGTGACAGGCGCTTGCGCCATTCGGCATCGGTTAGCGAATAGGCAAATTTTCCCTTTGCTGCGTCCGCTTTGCCGCAGGCCATAAGGCCGCTTACGGCCATAAGCCCCGCTCCACCAAGGAGGGATCGTCTGGAAAAGGTCATTGTCATTGCCATTATCATATCCTTTCCCTGCCATTCGGGCGAGGGTCTATTTTGGTTACAGCTGATATACGACGGGGCCTCTTACAAAGATGCATCGCCACTTGCATCTTTGCAAATGCATCACCTTTTCCTTAAGGGCCAAGTCCCGCTTGTCTGAACAGGATCATCTATGCCCGCCGCCTTGAAAGTTGCCCTTGCCGGGCTCGGAACCGTTGGCGCAGGTGTGGTCAAATTGCTGGAGGCCAATCGTGATTTAATCACGCGGCGTGCCGGGCGCCCCATTGAAGTTAGGGCCGTTTCGGCACGAGACCGCAACCGGGATCGCGGCATTGATATGTCGTCCTTCACTTGGGCAGAAACGCAGGATTTGGCGAAGCTGCCGGGCGTTGATGTGGTGGCGGAATTGATTGGCGGCAGCGAAGGCGCAGCCCTTGATCTGGCGCGTGCAACCATTGCAAATGGACGTGGCTTCGTCACTGCCAATAAGGCGATGATCGCTCATCACGGATTGGAACTGGCTGCACAGGCCGAAAGCGCTGGCGTTGCGCTAAAATATGAGGCTGCCGTTGCAGGCGGCATTCCAGTGATCAAGGGCCTGCGCGAAGGGGCGGCCGCCAACGAAATCGAAAGCGTTTACGGCATCCTCAACGGCACCTGTAATTATATTCTGACCACAATGGAGGCAGAAGGGCGCGATTTTGGGGCAGTCCTCGCCGATGCGCAGGCCCTTGGCTACGCGGAAGCGGATCCGGCCTTTGATGTCGACGGTATTGACGCCGCACATAAGCTATCGATCCTCGCGTCGCTTTGCTTTGGTACGCGAATAGACTTTGCGGCTGTGGGAACCACTGGCATTCGACAGGTTCTGGCAGGTGACATTGCCCAGGCCAAGGCGCTTGGGTTTCGGGTCCGCTTAGTCGGTCGGGCTGAGGCCGCGCCGGACGGACTGTTGCAAAGCGTTCAGCCATGTCTTGTTCCTGTCTCGCATCCGCTCTCACATGTCGCAGGCGCGATGAACGCTGTGGTCGCGCAAGGCAATTTCGTCGGACGGCTTTTCTTCGAAGGCCGCGGTGCAGGCGAAGGGCCAACGGCGTCGGCTGTCGTTGCTGATTTGATCGACATTGCTCGCGGTGAATTTGGCCCCGCCTTTGCTATGCCAGTTGCCAGCCTGGCAGACCCCGGCCAAGCCGACAGCGGCGCGCGGGTAGGGCGTTTCTATTTGCGCTTCACGGTCGCAGATCGCCCCGGTGTCCTTGCTGAAATCACAGCAGCTATGCGCGATGCAGGTGTATCCATCGAAAGCCTGATCCAGCGCGGCGAAGCACCAGACGGCGGCGTATTGTTGGTTATGACCACTCACGCTTGCCCAGAGGCCAATGTCGCAGCGGTTGTTACGCAGCTTTCCGGGTCACCGGTCCTCGTTGGTGTGCCGATGCTCATGCCGATTTTGGATGTGTGATTCTCGACTTGGTAACGCATCTCCCCTATCGCGCCGCAAAAGTGAAGCAAACAGAAGGTAAACCCGCATGGTAATGGCAAGCAAAGTTCTCGACCGCGTTCTCGTCCTTGAAATGGTGCGGGTCACTGAGGCGGCGGCGATTGCTGCGTCCACGTTGGTCGGCCGGGGCGATGAAAAGGCGGCTGACGCAGCTGCGGTCGAAGCGATGCGCGCTGCGCTCAACGAACTCGATATGGACGGCACTGTCGTTATTGGCGAAGGCGAACGCGATGAAGCGCCGATGCTATTCATTGGCGAGAAGGTCGGGTCCTCTATTGGCAGCGGCCCCAAGATCGACATTGCTCTTGATCCACTTGAAGGCACAACCATCACAGCTAAGGCAGGCCCTAATGCGCTCGCCGTTCTGGCTGTGGCCGAAGAAGGCAATCTGCTGAACGCGCCGGATGTTTACATGGATAAGCTTGCCGTAGGCCCGGGCTATCCAGAGGGCATTATAGATTTGAATAAGACACCGACCGATAATGTGAAGGCTGTGGCCGCCGCCAAAGGCGTGGCCCCGGGCGAATTAATCATTTGCGTGCTTGATCGCCCGCGTCATGAAAAACTGATCGCGGAACTGCGTGGTATTGGCTGCGGCATCATGCTGATTCCCGACGGCGATGTTGCTGGCGTCATTGCTGTGACTGATCCCGATACAACCGTGGACATGTATATGGGCAGCGGCGGCGCGCCTGAAGGCGTGTTGGCAGCAGCAGCCCTGCGCTGCGTTGGCGGGCAATTCAAAGGCCGTTTGTTGTTCCGCAACGATGATGAGCGTGGCCGCGCCCGCAAATGGGGCATAACAGATCTCGACTACATCTATGACCTGAAGGAACTGGCCAAAGGCGACTGCATTTTCGCAGCGACGGGCGTGACTGACGGGTCTTTGCTGGATGGTGTCAAGCGGCTTAAAAATGGCATGATGACGACGGATAGTGTCGTAATGCGTGCCAGTTCAGGCACTGTGCGCTGGGTTAAAGGCGAACACCGCAAGGGCGAGTAAGCTAGCGGCGAACTCCTGCCAGAACCCTTGACGCATACATCGCAGCATCTGCGCGCGTGAGGACTGCTTCAAATTCGTCGTCTGATCGGATCAGCGTGACGCCGCAGCCAATTCCGGCTGGAAGATGCGCGAGGCCGATGTCGACACTGGTTTCAGCCAGCGCAGCGACAAGCGTTTGAGCCTTGGCCTCTGCCTCTGCTTGGTCAACGTGGGTTAGGAGAATCGCAAATTCATCGCCGCCGATGCGGGCAACAGTGTCAGTGACACGGACGCGGGCTCGCAATTCACGACCAACATGCAGGATCATCGCGTCCCCCGCACTGTGCCCATGCGTGTCATTGATCGCTTTGAGTCCATTCATATCTACATAAAGGACCGCTGATTCCTGTCCGTGGCGCGCGGCATTCATGATCGCGCGGTTGACCTCTCGCATGAAAGCACGACGATTGGGCAGAGGCGTTAAGGAATCTGTGTCGGCGAGCATTTCAAGCTCCGCCATTCTCGCCCGCATCACCGCTATTGTCGCGCGCAGCAACTCAACCTCTTCGGCAAGACTTGCGGTATCAGCGTCTAATTTGCTTGTCGTTGTCAACTTCTAACTCTCTTCAAGATCTGACGAGTCGCCCCAGACCATGCGTTTCCTAACCGAACAAGAGTGCGAAGTGTAAAGCTTTGTTGCGGGCAGGCGTTGCAGGGTTTTCAATATCCGACTAACGGATGAATGCTGCAACCAAAGGGGCACGAATGAGCGCAGAACATCCCGCCATTGGCATTATCATGGGCAGCACGTCTGACTGGGAAACAATGCAACATGCCTCTTCAACATTGGCTGAACTCAAGGTCGCGCATGAAACACAAGTCGTGTCTGCCCACCGGACGCCAGACCGCTTGTATGACTATGCCAAAGGCGCGAAGGCACGCGGATTGAAAGTGATTATTGCAGGCGCAGGGGGTGCTGCTCACCTGCCAGGCATGGCGGCGTCGCTGACGGCGCTTCCCGTCCTCGGCGTGCCTGTCGAATCCAAGGCTCTGAAGGGCATGGATAGCCTTTTGTCGATTGTGCAAATGCCCGGCGGTGTTCCAGTGGGCACACTCGCGATCGGAAAGGCTGGGGCGATCAATGCAGCACTGCTCGCGGCATCCATATTGGCACTGAGCGATTCCGATTTGGCAGAGAGGCTGGCCGCGTGGCGGCAGGCGCAGACCGATGGTGTGGCGCAAACCCCGCAATCAACGCCTCCGCAATGAAGGCGCTTCCCCCCGGTTCGATCATTGGCATTATTGGCGGCGGACAGTTGGGTCGAATGCTGGCCATGGCGGCGGCCCAATTGGGATATCGCTGTCATATTTATGCGCCAGAGGCGAGTGGCCCTGCGTCGGATGTCAGCGCGAAGTGGGTGCAGGGGCGCTATGACGATGCCGCTGCTCTGCTGGCCTTTGCCAAAGGCGTGTCTGTCGTGACCTTTGAATTTGAGAATATCGAACCTGCACCTTTGAAACCTCTCGCGGCCAAGACGCCGTTATGGCCATCCTACACGGCCCTCGAAATCGGGCAGGATAGAGTGCGTGAAAAGCGCTTTGCCAGCGACTGTGGCGGACGGACTGCGGCCTGGGCCGAAGTCAACAGCCGCGTTGGTCTGGACCAGGCCCTCAGCCAAATTGGCACCCCGGCCATACTGAAAACCGTGCGCTTTGGTTATGACGGCAAAGGGCAGGCGCGGATCAAAGAAGCCGAAGATGCGGATGCTGCCTGGGCCGATCTAGGTGCTGGAGCGCCGCTTATTCTCGAAGAAATGGTGCTGTTTGATCATGAGTTTTCATTGATTGTCGCGCGTGATCAAGCCGGGAGCATATCCTTCTGGGATGCCCCGGCCAATGTCCATAAGGACGGCATATTGGCAACATCCACACTGCCCGCGCCAGAAGTGGTGCGCATTCAAGTACCTGCGGCCCGTGCTTTGGCACGAAAGATTGCAGAAAAGCTCGACTATGTGGGCGTCTTTACGATTGAGTTTTTTGCAGGCGCAGAAGGCCCCGTCTTCAACGAAATGGCACCGCGTGTGCACAACAGCGGCCACTGGACCATTGAAGGTGCCGTAACGTCTCAGTTTGAAAATCATATCAGGGCCATCGTTGGCTTACCGCTGGGCTCCACTAAGCTGACCGCCGGGTCAGTTGAGATGCAGAATTTGATCGGCGATGATGCAGAGGATTGGAAGTTGATTGCCGCAGAAGGAACAGCGCATTTGCATCTCTACGGCAAGCACGAGTCTCGACCGGGGCGAAAAATGGGCCATGTGACACGGCTGCTTGCCAAGCATGGTGGATGAGCGAATATGGGCCATGACAAATTATCCGCCCTCCTTCCCTGATTTGGGTCAGCTCACCGATGGCTGGCGTCAGGCTTTGGACGGTTGGGGTCAAGTGCTGGCCCCGTTGGCGCAGGTGGGTCTGGGCAAAGTAGACGCCAAGGACCGGCGCTTTAATGCACCTGAATGGGATCAACCGATCTTTGATCTGATGCGCCAAGGCTATAGCGCGATGTCGTCGCAGATGATGAGCGCCGCGCAGGGCATTGAAGGGCTGGATCCTGCCTCCAAAGCAAAGCTCGTGTTCGCGACTCAAATGCTGGTCGACGCAATGAGCCCCGCCAATTCGCCCTTCACCAATCCGGTCGCTTTGCAAAAAGCCGTTGAGACCAAGGGGGCGAGCCTGATGGAAGGCCTCTCCCACATGATGGCCGATATTCAGCGCGGGCAATTGACGCATACTGATCCGTCCGCCTTCACCGTGGGAAAAAATATCGCGGCAACGCCGGGCAAAGTGATTTATCAGACGCCGATCTATCAACTGATCCATTACGCGCCGACGACGGACGAAGTGCTTGGTGTTCCGCTGATCATTTTCCCGCCGTGGATCAACCGGTTCTATATCCTTGATCTGACGGCGGAAAAAAGCTTCATCAAATGGTGCGTGGATCAGGGGGTCTCCGTCTTTGTTGTCTCATGGAAATCCGCCGATGCATCAATGGCGGATGTGATCTGGGATGATTATATCGCTGCTCAAATCGACGCGATTGATCAGGTGCGCACGCTGCTGGATGTGCCAGCTGTGCATACGATTGGATATTGCGTGGCAGGCACTACCCTTGCCGCAACGCTTGCGGTGATGGCGGCTAAGGGGGATGCTGCCAAAGTCGCGTCCGCCACATACTTTACAGCGCAAGTTGATTTCAGCAACGCCGGCGAATTGCTCAATTTCATTGATGATCAGCAGTTGCAGATGGTGGAATCTCTGGAGACGGACGGCTATCTCGATGGCCGCTATTTGGCACTGGCGTTTAACATGTTACGCGGACGCGACCTCATCTGGAGCAATGTCGTCAACAATTATCTGCTGGGTCAGGCCTACCCCAGCTTTGATTTGCTCCACTGGAATGGGGATGTGACGAACTTGCCCGCGAAATGGCACAGGGCCTATCTCTGCGATCTTTACCGCGACAATAAGCTTGTCCAGCCTGGCGCGATGTCGGCACTCGGTGTGCCAATTGATCTGACGCAAGTGCAAACACCGGCCTATATTCAGGCGGGTCGTGATGATCACATCGCGCCTGTTGCCAGCGTGTGGAAACTGACAGAGCATTTCAGCGGGCCCGCGCGGTTTCTGCTCGCCGGGTCTGGTCATATTGCAGGCGTGGTCAATCCTCCTGCAGCCCAGAAATATCAGCATTGGATCAATGAGGCGGGCGCAGAAACGCTTGCAGATTTCATTGCCGGAGCGACCGAGCATAAGGGCAGCTGGTGGTTCGATTGGCTCGGCTGGATCCGCGCACACGGCGAGGCGACGGCTCCCGCGTCCGGCGCGCGCATCCCAGGGCAGGGGGGTTTGGCGGCACTCGAAGAAGCACCGGGCACTTACGTCAAGACGCGTTAGGCCCTCGTTCCAGCCTCACCATCACAATGAAAACCGCCCCCACAACCAGCAAGCCCGCCGCTATCGCCTCTGCGACTTGGTAACCCCCCGTCGCATCGTGCATCCAGCCAAAGCCGAGGATGCCCAGCGCATTGCCGATCCACCCTGCCGCGATGATCCAGCCGTAAACGGTGCCGTAGCGCGCGATGCCAAAGCGCCGCGCCGTGAACCAAGCGAACAGATCAATTTCTGCTCCCTGCTGCACCCCGACAAGAGCCACAGCAATGACAGCGCCCCAAGCCGGCAAATCCATCGCGGCCAGCAGGATGAAACCAATTGCCGGCACAACAGTGAAAGCAAAGGCCACGACACGGGGGTTGGCACGATCCAAGAAATAGCCTGCGATAATCCGCCCACTGACTTGGCCGATCGCATAGCCGGTCACGCCAAACGCTGCGATCTGCGCGGCTATGCCTTCCTCCTGTACAATCGGCGAGATTTGACTGATGAGGCCTGCGCCGGGAATCGCCATGCAAATCATCGCCGCGCAGAGCAGCCAGAAATTCGCATCGCGAAAATGATGCCGGTCTTTGATGACGGCATCGGCAACCTCCAAGGGGCCAGCCGGGCCTTCGGGCGGCGCATCACGCATCAGCATCAGGGTGAGCGGAAGGCCAATGATGACTGAGACAAAGGCCAGCGCCACAAAGCCTGATCGCCAGCCTTGCTCTTCAATGAGCGCGGCCAGGAAAGGCGGTGCTATCGCTGCGGTCACGGCGGTGCCCAGTGCAGCAAGCCCCAGCGCCAGCCCGCGATTCTCCCAAAACCAGGCATTGATCGGACGAGTGTAAGCCAGCGGCCCGCACCCAACCCCTGCTGCACCGTAAAGAAAAGCAATCGCGGCAAATTGCCCCACCGTGGTGACGCTGGTGGCGAGGAGGAGATGCCCGGCACCAACCAGCAGTGTGCACACCGCGAACACGACCCGAAAGCCCCGCCGATCCAACAGGCGCCCAATGAACGGAGCGACCAGCGCCCCCACCACAATCAGCGCCTGCATGTTGGACATTTGCCCGCGTGACACGCCAAATTCTTTGATCATGTCATTGGTGAACAGGCTGAACACATAATAAAACAGCGGAATGCCAAGGCCCGATCCAATGGCCGCCCCCAAAACAATTTTCCAGCCGCGCTGCCACTCGGTCATATTCGGCTGTTCCTTTGGCCTGTGCGATTAGACTGTTGCACCTGTGAGTCCCTGTCAACAGGCGGAGG
Source organism: Sphingomonadales bacterium (assembly GCA_031376385.1). Classification (GTDB taxonomy): domain Bacteria; phylum Pseudomonadota; class Alphaproteobacteria; order Sphingomonadales; family Sphingomonadaceae; genus Aquisediminimonas. The sequence goes on along the minus strand of JANMDQ010000023.1, from coordinate 60,002 downwards.
TTGAAGGGGCAGGGACCTGCGCGAATTTCGGGCCTCTATTCGTCCAAAGTTGTGTAAAGTTGTGCCAGTCGCACCTTTAGTATCGCGCGCTGCGCCTCCGCATTATTGGGGCCGCTTCATCGCGGTGGTCGGCTTTGAATGGACGATTACGCCCCTTAAGGTGACAAAGTTCCACATCAAAACGGGACTTTCTGTCACCTTATGTCACCTTTGGGCAGGGGGAGAGGCTGCGTATTCGGAGCCCGTTTTTTCAAACTTGTGTAAAGTTGTGCCACTCGTGCATTTTTGTGCGCGCGGATGCGTTCGCAGCGGCGACGCGCCAAAGTGCAATGCAGAGGCGGAGCCCAGCATGGCGGAAGGAGGAATTTAGTCGCGATATTCGCGTGTCAAAGAGCAACGGAACAGATAATGAACATGTGGGGATTTGTCAAGTGTGGATCGCAGCCCAAATGTCTGCTGTGACAAGTTTTCTGCCGGTCAATTTGCAATCCGCGTGCGTCGGAAGCCAATACTTAGTTCCTCCCCGGAACGGGAAGGTGCCCGGAACGGGGCGGAGGGGCAGGGGAAGTGTAATATTGTTCGGGATTATCGAGCGCTGCGACAGCCCCTCCGTCAGCCCAAGAGGGCTGCCACCTCCCCGTTCCGGGGAAGAATGTCTGTAGCCGACAAGTTTTTGGTCGTTGGTTCAGTCAATCGTGAACGTGTAAAGCTGACATGCAAATCCTCTTTGCCCGTTGTTGGAAATGGGCGATGGTTCTCCGGGCCGCAAAGAAACAATCAAAGTCGTTCCGATGTAGCTATGCATTCAAATGTGGCGCTTCAGCTTGACACTGACCAGTTCAAACTGCGCAGTGCCTGACCAGCTGTCCGTCAGTGAAATTGGCGCTGTTCCGGTCTTCCGTTTTGACCCACACTGACATCCCGTAATCATGTTCGGACTGGGTGCCGAGGAGGGCATCAGCATGGACGCTGATCAGACAACTCCAGCTCCGCAAATCTTCACTATTATTTGGGAAGGGTGGTTCAATTCCAAACAGCCGGTGCATCCGCCAATCGGTAACTTTGGCCTCGACAAAATCCTGATACTCGGCTGGCAGTTTTCGAAAGTTTTCTGCCGCACCGGCTTCCGTGTGCCAAGTACGAAGTTTCTCCCATACCATGTCTAAACTGCCAGCAAGAGCGTGCATTGAACCGTAGTTGGCTGCCATGCGGCTTCTCAGCGCGTGCCGGTGTTCGAAGATTTCACTTAACAGCGCAGGGTCAACTGGCGCTTGTGGAGGCTGAGAATGTGCATGTTCGCGCCACTGATAAAGCTTGTTCAGAACAGCAGGGCATTCTTTTCGCATCATGTCGTAGTGATTGCTTTGTCGCGCAGTGTGAGCGTGCTGGGGTATGCGCTGAAGCTGCTTGGCCATGTCCATACGGTACTGCCTAGACCGTTCGGCTTGCCGCATTTCATTTTCAAGCGAAGTGATCACGACCTCTGCCTCGAGCGCAGCAAGAGCCCAGTTGGAAATCCAGCTCTGTGGGTGACCGAACCGATCAGGGAAGATCGACGGGCGATACTCAGACAATGACACCTCTTCTTCATCCATATCTCCAATGTCGCTGCTGTAGGCGACAAGATCGACCGGCCAATAGGTAAACGCATTGCCGTCACCCCAATAACCATGATCTTCCCGTGGCGGTAGGTCATCAGGCGGCAACATCTTCTCGGCCAACACCATTTCAGATGCGCTCAGTAAGCGAACTGTCTGATCTGTACCGACAAAGACCAACAATGCACCGCTGTCTGGTAAGTTGAAGTAGCGCTCACCTGTTTCTGGATCGGCCTTAAGCGATCCGAGATCGATTTGGGCGAGAAAGGTTTGAGGCTTGCCGTTGGCTTCCCGCGGCCAAACAAAACCCGGTGGCGCTTTCGGCTGCCCGCCCAGCCAGGATGTCGCTTCAGCCCAAGATTTATAGGGAGATCGTAGTATCAATGCCCATGCCGGGATAGGCCCCGCTTCGCGCTCCTGATTTGAAATAGCCAAATACTCGTCAAGATCGAAATCTGGCTGGGCTGTCGCAGGTTGTGGAGATGAGCCAATCACCCGCTTGCGACCGAAGCCAGATTGCGGCGTCGCCTCGCTTTTCTCGGAAGGGGCAAGACTATTGATCGATGGCTTTGGCTCGCGCTGTTTAGTAAGGCCTTCGTTGTTCCCCCGTGATTGTCGGTGGGCCAGCCAAACAATGATGATACCAAGAAAACCAAAGAAAAATGCGCCACCCATTTCGCCGAACGGTTTGGTTCCCACTGAAGAAACAATGGCCTGCAACGCTGACACGCCTCTCGGCAAGGGTTCGTCAAAATAGTTTTCAGGAAAGCCAGTTGCTGCACTCACTGACAGCAAAGCAAAAAATATGATGATAATCCAAACGCGAGCTAATTCAGAACTGTTCACTGCTTGGCCTCCCACTAGGATCAGATTTCCAGCTAACCTGCCGTAAAGCGCTAGCAGGCGCACGTTTACATTAAGTAAAATGAGCTCATGAGGTACGGTCAAATTGCTGCGGCATTCAACATCGGCATTCGACGTGCGTGCCCTTTGGGAAACAGTGTAGTAAATTCATTTAGAGTCTGCTTTTGCTTTCGATGCCCCAAACCCCGCCTGTCCGCTCCCCCCAACATTTTGGAAATCGGTGCGGCGGCGCTATGATCCCCATCCCATGACCACGCCCACCTATTTCACGCGCCCTGACGGCCTCCGCCTTGCGTTTCGCCGCGTGAAGGGGCGCGGGCCGGTTATCGTGTTTTTGCCCGGTTATATGTCGGACATGATGGGCAGCAAGGCTCTGGCGCTTGAGGCTTGGGCGGTTCGGGAGGGCAGGGCGATGCTGCGGCTCGACTATGCCGGGTGCGGGGAAAGCGACGGCGCGTTTGAGGATGGCACGCTGGCCAGTTGGGCCGATGATGCGCGGATGATTGTTGAAGGGGTGGAGCGCGGGCCAGTGGTTCTCGTCGGATCGTCCATGGGGGGATGGATCATGCTGCTGCTGGCGCTTGCGCTGGGCAGTCAAGTGAAGGGGATGGTGGGTATTGCGGCGGCCCCGGATTTTACCGATTGGGGGTTCACTGCGGAGGAGAAAGGCCGATTGGCCAAATATGGCCGGTTGGAACGCGCGTCGGGCTATGCCCCCGAACCGATGGTCACGACGCGGGCCTTTTGGGCGTCCGGTCAGGCAAACCGGGTGCTGGGGGATGATATTGCCCTTTCTTGTCCAGTGCGCTTGCTTCACGGGCACTATGACGCCGACGTGCCGTGGGATGTTTCCCTGCGGCTGGCGAAGCGGCTTCGTTCAGATGATGTGCAGGTGACGCTAATCAAAGACGGCGATCACCGCCTGTCGCGCCCTCAGGATTTGGCCCTGCTGGAACGGACAGTTGCCGCCCTGTTGGAGTCGCTATGTCCCTGATTTTTCTTGCCGTTGCTGCCGCCGCTGCTGCCGTGGCCAATCCTGTGCCTTCCCCGTCGGCCAATGAAGCGCGCTTTGCGGCGTGCGTGGCTTTGGTGGAGGCTGACGCGCAAAAGGCAGTGGACGAAGCAACAAGCTGGCAAGTGGTGGGCGGTGGTTTGCTTGCGCGCCAATGTCTGGGGCTGGCCTTTGCCGCTCAGTCACGCTGGGTGCCTGCCATGACGGCCTTTGAACAAGCCGCAGGCGAAGCGGACCGGATGCGTGATGGCCGCGCCGCGCGGCTTTGGGTGCAGGCCGGCAATGCCGCTCTTGCCGCCACACAAGCGGCCAAGGCACGCGGCTATTTTGACGTCGCGCTGATCAGCGGGCAATTGGCAGGGGCTGAAAGGGGTGAAGCACATCTTGACCGTGCCCGCGCGCTGGTCGCTTTGCGCCAAGTGACGCAGGCACGGGCCGATCTGGATGAAGCGATTAAGCTGGTTCCAGAAGATCCGCTGGCTTGGCTGCTCTCGGCCACGCTTGCCCGGCGATCCGGCGATTTAGCGCGGGCCAGCGCTGATATTGACGAAGCCGTCAAACGCGCGCCCGATGATCCGCAAGTCGCGTTAGAAGCAGGCAATATCGCCCTGATGCAAGGTTCCGAAGCCGCCGCGCGCATTGCCTGGGCAGGGGCCGTCAAGCTCGCGCCGCAGAGTTCAGCTGGCAAAGCGGCGGCAGAAGCGCTCAAGCGGTTGGATGGTGCAGCGATGGTACCATAGTGCACTATTTGTTATTTGGTGCACTATGTGATACATCTTACGCAAGAATTGGAGACTTAGAATGACACTTCAAAGCGCCAAGATTGTTAAAGGTGGTCGCTTGATCCTTCCTGCCGAGTTTCGGCGTCAGCTTGATTTGAAGGATGGCGATACGGTTGTGATTGAGATGGACCGGGATGAATTACATATCCGCAGTCAAAGAGCTGCCATTCGCCGTTTGCAAGAGACAGTCGCACGTTACATTCCCGAAGGCGTCTCGCTTGTCGATGAACTGATTGCGGAGCGCCGAGCAGAATCCGCTGGTGAGTGAGACCATCTATATATTGGATGCATCTGCGATTATGGCACTTGTCCGCCGTGAGACAGGTTTTGAACGGGTAGAAGCTGCGTTAGGTTCATCTGTGATCAGCGCTGTAAACTATTCCGAAGTGGTCGCCAAACTCTGTGACCGCAGCTTTCAGCCTTGCGGCTTGATGTCATTGGTTTTGATGAAGATCAGGCTGCGACCGCAGGATCGCTGAGAGCCCAAACCCGCGCTTTGGGATTGTCATTTGGAGATAGGGCCTGTCTCGCGTTGGCCATTATGAAGCGTGGTGTTGCCCTAACGGCTGACCGAGTTTGGGAAAGCCTCGATATTGGCGTGGAGATCATGCTCATCCGATGACCCTTTCCCTTTGGTCAACTAGGCCTTATCTTATTGGTCATGAAATATCTCCACACCATGATCCGCGTCTCTGATCCAGAGGCCACCATCCGCTTTTTCAACCTGCTGGGCCTGCAAGAACTGAAGCGGTTCGAGAGTGAGGCGGGGCGGTTCACGCTCATTTTCCTTGCAGCACCCGGCGATGAAGAGGCTCAGGTGGAACTCACCTATAATTGGGATGAGAGCGGGTACGGCGAAGGCCGTAATTTCGGCCATCTCGCTTATGCTGTCGACAATATTTATGAGAGCTGCCAGCGCCTGATGGACGGCGGCGTGACGATCAACCGCCCCCCGCGTGACGGGCACATGGCCTTTGTGCGTTCGCCTGATAATATTTCCGTTGAACTGTTGCAGGCGGGTGACCGCTTGGCCCCGGCAGAGCCTTGGGCATCAATGGCCAATGTCGGGCATTGGTAAGATGAGCATCGAAGTCCACCGTATCCCTGTATTGTCGGATAATTATATCTGGCTGGTGCATGATCACACTTCGGAAGAGACAGTGGTGATTGACCCCGCTTTGGCCGCGCCTGTTCTGTTTGCAGCGTCGCAAAAGGGCTGGACCATTACGCAGATCTGGAACACGCATTGGCACCCCGATCATACGGGCGGCAATGCGGAGATAAAGGCCGCGACAGGCTGCACCATCACCGGGCCAGCCGCCGAATTTGGCCGGATCCCGACGCTGGATGTGCAAGTGGGTGAAGGCGCGCGCGTGGCGTTCGGTGATGCCGTTGCCGAGGTGATGGAGGTTCCCGCGCATACAGCAGGGCATATCGCTTATTATTTCGCGAACCACGGCATTATTTTTGTAGGCGACACGCTGTTCGCGATGGGGTGTGGGCGTTTGTTTGAAGGCACGCCTGCACAGATGTTTGCGAATATGGCGCGGCTATCGGCTTTGCCAGACGGTACGCATGTCTATTGTGCGCATGAATATACGCAAAGCAATGGCCGCTATGCCTTGGTTGCGGAGCCAGACAATATCGCACTGCGCGACCGGATGGTGGAGGTGGACGCGGTGCGCGCACGCGGAGAGCCGACGGTTCCGACGACGATTGGCCTTGAACGCGCCACCAACCCGTTCATGCGGGCGACCAGCGTTGAACAATTGGCTGAACGTCGCGCCGCGAAGGACAGTTTTCGCGCTTAAGGCTGATAGAAGCGCAGGTTCGTCCCTTCCTGCGTGATCGTGCCGAGGCGAGACAGGATATTCTGCCCCAACAGCGACGTTTGCAGGCCTTTGTCCATCACGGCCGCATCCACATCAGTCAGTGTCTGCCCCGCGATTGTGACTGAAGTGAGTGACGTCCAGCGCATGGGTGATGAGCCTCCTGCGGTCTGGATCATCTGGCTTTGAGGGCCTTTGGGCATCACTGATAGAGACGCTGCATCAGCTTTGGTCAGAACCACTACAGAAGCGCCGCTATCGATCACAAATCGAATGAGCTTCCCATTCACGCGCCCATTCACATAAAAGAGCCCATCGGCAGAGCGCTCAATTTCTGAAATGATTGAGAGAGCGTTCCTTTGGTCAACAGGCACAGAACCGCCTGGCACTGCCAGATTGGCGGATGGCCGTTCCTGAGCATCCAATGGCCCTGAGACTCCGCGATCAGGCACCAATGCGCCAAAGGCAAAGCCGCAGCCCAGAAGCACAGAAGAGATCATGGTGGACCGCATGAGAGGCCAATGGCGCCGCGGCCCTCAAAACATGCTGAAAAGGCTCAACTAATGCAAAATTAACCAGATGAGGCGCCGTCCGCCAATGATTTGCGAAGACGGTTACGGCGTGACCGTTGAAGGAGAGCGAACAAAAGGCACAAAAGCGTCAGCAAGGCCAGTTGGACGACGACGGCCAAATGCCGCCATCGCATACCGTCCTGCGATTTGAACAAGACGAAATGAGGCTGGCCAACAGTCATCTTGGCATCACGGTAAAGCCCGATCAGCTCTCCGGGCAGCGCATTGCGGCGCAAAACCCCCTCTTCAATCGGGCGGAACCGTTCCGGCTTTTCGCCCAACCGCTCAACTTCGATGAAATAGCGGACGACTTTCGCGTCACCGACTGTGGCCAGAACCGGCGCAAAATAACTCTGACGCCCGAGCAGAGTCATATCCTGCCCAAACCCAGCCGTGGTTTTAAGCGAGATATTGCCGACAAGCGTGGCTGGCCCCTCCGCAGGGGAGAGTGACGCTGACGACCCGACCACGATTCTTTGGGCTGAGCCTTGCGCTTCGGGCAGAGTCGCTGTGACGATGATGGCGATAAGTGTTGCCAACCCCAACCCTGCGGAAATAGAAAAAAGGGACCGCATCATACGCGTCGACGCTGCTAAGGCTTTGCCGCCGTTACGATCCTCGGGCCGCACCGTTTTCTTATCCTGACGCCAACGGTAGATCGAATAGATCAAAACCGGAATCGAAAAGAGGATGACGAAAAGCAGGTAAGTCAGCACAGGAAAATAACGTTCAAACGTGGCGAACTGCCAGTCGGCAAACCAAGCGGTTAATCCTGTATAGCGGACCGATTCCCAAAAAAAGAACAAGGCGACAAATGTTGTCCAAAGGGTGAGCAGTGTTGAAACGCGACTGCGTTTATCTTTGCCACTTGTCTCGACGGCTTGATATGTTGTCGCCATGATGCCCCCAAAATTGCTACTGCGGTCACTGCGAACCTGTCAGCGTAAAGCAATGATATATTTGGTTAATAGACCGTGGATTTGGGTTGGTCAAACGGGGCGTGGACTGCGGCTTGTCTCGCGTGGAGCGAGATGAGGCAATGCATATTGTCGCTCTTAGGCTTGAGCCGATCTCTGCCGCGTCACACTACAGGCTTCATGTCCCATCTCTATATTCGATCAATTTCATCTGCCCCTTCAGGCTGTATCTTACCGCAGCACGAACGATACCACCAAGCTGTGCAAATTTTCCGGCAAGCGTGAGGGCAGCATAGTAGCGGCTGAACGAGGCAGTTGCGCCAAGTTGCCGCTTACGCAAAGCCATTCGAAGCCACTGCACAGGGTAGAGCAGCAGCAGACCAAGGCCAAAAAGGGTAAAGCTTGGCCTATCCGTGACGATGGAAAGACAAACCGCACCGAGAATGAGCGCAGGGATCGCCGCAGCCCAAAATAGGATACTGATGAGAGACCGGATCCAGCTGGGGTTGGAATGGCGCCGGTGGATCATCACATGTTCGGCATAGGCAAAGCCGCTGCGCCTTGTGCGAACCCACCACTGTTTGAACTTCGTCATCGCGGCATCGTGAAAGTTCATTTCCGCTGCAATTCGGCGGACCGACCATTTCTTTCTGGACAGCCTGAGACAAAGATCAGGCTCTTCCCCGGCAATAAGAGTCTCATTGAAGCCGCCTGCATCTTCAAATGCCGTACGTCTGACCATCGCGATGCCGCCGCAACTCTCGACCAAGCCAACGGGCCCATCCCATTCATCGTCGCAAAGTGCATTATAGACAGAGGCATTTGGATAGCGTTCTCGGCACCGGCCAAACACAATGGCGAGTGTCGGTTCCGTAGCCAAAGCCGATACCGCATGACCAATCCAATCAGCATCCAACTCACAATCCCCGTCCACCAATTGGACATAATCGGGAACTGAAGGGCCACTCACCAAAAATTGAAATCCAGCGTTGCGTGCGCGCGCCGCTGAAAAAGGCGCATCGCTGGACAGGGGAAGGGCTGCAAACCCTAATGCTCTTGCACGTTCAAGGCTGCCGTCGGTTGATCCAGAATCGACATACACTATGCGCGCTGACTGCGGTAAGCTGTGCAAGCAGCGGATGAGGCGATCGCCTTCGTTGCGGCCAATCACCACAATGCCAACGGAAGCGTCAATCACGGGGTTTGGCTGCGCCAGAAGGGGAGCGCACCAGGCTGGTCTGTGATCTTGATGCTGGAAGCCATACGGTCACGCGGCGTTGCGGATAAGCCGGTGCTCCAAATTCCAGCACGTTCGCCCGGCACCAGCGTTGATCGCAGGCGAGGACGAAAGAGCGCAATGATCTGGCGAAGACCATCACCTATGAGCCACGCGACGTTCGCCCACCAAGCGGATCGGGCCCCATAAGTTCTGGCAAAGAATCTTCGACGAGAGGCGAACCAATAGGCAGGATAAGCATTTTTCTGGTCCGACGATCCAGAGGCAACGCCGGTTGATGCGCCCGCCATATGCATCACGCGGCTTTCGGGAATAACCCATCGCTCCCATCCCAATTCTGCCAGACGGTACATCAATTCGACTTCTTCAAAATAGAGAAAGAAGCCATCATCAAATAATCCAGACTGTTCAAGGGCAGCGCGGCGAAACATCACGCTGGCCCCAGTGACCCATTCGGCGCGGCACTGCACTGTGCTTTCGATCAACAGGGGCTGAATTCCCAGAAGCTTTGAAATCTTTGTAAAGCTCAGCCCTCTGGCAAATTCACGCGCCACGGTTGGGAACCGGAAAGCTGAACCCGTCAATTGCCCGTCGGGCTCCAGCAATTGGCTGCCGGTGCAAGCTGCCTTCGGTCTGGCGTTAAGGGAATCCTTCAAAACCCGCACTGCACCGGGTTCGATCACAGTGTCTGGGTTCAAAAGGTGGATATAGTCAGGCGGCCTATCCTGTTGCATAAGGTGCAAAATCGCTTGATTGTTCGCCCAGCCAAACCCACCATTCAGATCAAGCGGGATGAATGTACACCAATCGGCAAAGTCTGAATGCGCCAAGCCTTTGCGCAGTTGTTCAGCCGACCCGTCGGCTGACCCCCCGTCGATAATCACTGCCCGTAGATCAGGAAGATCGACGCGCTCCCCAGCCAATGCTGCAACGCAGGCCAGTGTAAGCTGCGGCGTGCGGTAATTCACGATGATAACCGCAACTTGATCCTGTAGTTTCAAGTGACACGCCATGGCAAATCGTAAGGCATATTCTGTGTGATCATGCCCGCGATATTATAGTGAAATGCCGCAACCAGTGGAAGACTTATTGCACAGCTCACGGCGCGGCAGGCGCAGACACGGGGGCCGCGATGGCCGCTGCCTTGTCTCGCCCGGCCCGGCCATCGATGCGGTTGACGAGGCCGCCGAGGTAATTGCCGAACTTGGCTCCGTAGGTGAATTGGCCTGTGCTGATCGTGTGTCCGGCAAGGGCAGTTGGCACGGGCAAGTCGGTGCCGCTGCGCGGCCGCCAATCGAGGCGCACGGGGCGTATTTCCTTGGGCTTCATCGATCCGAACAGGGCCGCACCCATCATGCCGCCCATCATGCTTTTAGGGCCTTCGCCGTCCAGCCATTCGACAATAGGTTTCGCTACGCCTAAATCAATCACTTGGCCACGTTCGATGCTGAACTGCGCGCTGCCCAAAGAAAAGGCGGTGCCGCTGGCACCTTCAATCACCCAAGTGTCAGGTTCCAGCTTGATCAGATAAAGACGACTGGTTTTCGTTTTGACGAGCGGCTTTTCCATGATCGTCACGCGCGGTGCTACACCCTTCGGCAACGCCGTATCAGGGGACCGAGCGCCTCCGCGCACGTCGCCCTTTGCGGCGTCATAACGCGCCAATATAAGCGAGCCGGGCATTTTTACGCCCTTCAACATAGCATCGTCCAAGGTGCCAATCTCGACCAGCACGTAAGCCGCGTTTGGATCAAGCGGGACGGGTTTGGCAGCATTGGCTGCAATCGGCGCAAGGCTGATGAGCAGCCCCGAAGCCAAGAGTGCGTTGGTTCTCATTCCTTAATCCTCTCCCCCACGGGGCTTTCTGTTGTCGCGAGCGCGAAATAGCGATCAATGCGGTCGCCCTCTGATTTTAATTTGGCAATTTCAGTGACGAACGGCTTTTCAACTTTATAACGTCCATAGCCTTTATCGGCCATGCAAGTCCGTTCCACTGCGCGCATCACTTTGCGATTTTCACCACCGAGGATCAGCCCCGCAAAAAGAGCCGCTATTCCCGCTGCCGCTGCATTTTGGCCTACTGTCAAATTAGGGTTTGGGGCCATATAGACGGGTCCGACATCCTTGGGCGATACGCCGCCTGCCAAACGGTCACAGTCCAGCTTGGCCGACACATAGTCGGCGCGCGAGACATTGGGCTTGTTGAAATAATAATAGTCGCGCGCTTGGGCAGGGGCAGCGGACATTGCGCCGATGAGTAACGCTATACAGATGCGGCGTCGCACGATCACTGACTCCCCCAACGAGTTCCGATTATGCCCCAGCCAGCATCTTTTTCAACAGGTCATTTACGACGCCCGGGTTGGCCTTTCCCGCCATGGCCTTCATCGTCTGGCCGACAAAATAACCGAATAGATTATCTTTGCCACCCCGATATTGCGCCAGCTGGTTCGGGCTGTTTGCAAGGATATCGGCAATGACAGCCTCAATTGCCCCGGTATCGCTATTCTGCTTCAGGCCCTTTTCCTCGACGATGACGGCAGGCTCTGACCCGGTTTCGAGCATGATCTCAAACACTTGTTTGGCAATGGTGCCTGATATTGTGCCATCGGCGATGAGGGCGAGCAGGCTCGCGGCCTGTGTTGGGGAAACCGGGCAATCATCAATGGTGCGGCCCATACGGTTAAGCGCGCCAAACAGTTCGGAAATGAGCCAGTTTGCGCCGGACTTGGCTTCAGCCCCTGCCTCCATCAGCGCCTCAAACCAGCGCGCCGTTTCAACGTCCGCCGTGAGCACGGCAGAGGCATAAGCGGACAGGCCCAATTCGCCTTGATAGCGCGCGCGTTTGGCGTCGGGCAGTTCGGGCAGGCTGGCTTTGCACTCGGCCAGAAACGCGTCGGACAATTCCAGCGGCAGCAGATCAGGATCGGGGAAATAGCGATAGTCATGCGCATCTTCCTTGGATCGCATCGACCGGGTTTCGCCCTTGTCCGCATCAAACAGACGCGTTTCCTGAACGATTGTGCCGCCGTCTTCGATCACATCAACCTGACGCCTGGCCTCAATCTCAATCGTTTGCATCACGAAGCGGACGCTGTTCACATTCTTTGTTTCGGTCCGCGTGCCAAACTCATCGCCGGGACGTCGCACGCTGACATTGACGTCGGCGCGCATGGAGCCTTCCTCCATATTGCCGTCGCAACTGCCCACGTATCGCAGAATTGACCGCAGTTTTTTCACATAGGCCCCAGCCTCTGCCGGTGAGCGCATATCTGGTTTGGAGACAATCTCCATCAGCGCGACGCCGCAACGGTTCAGATCGACATAAGACATGGTCGGATGCTGGTCATGCATCAGCTTACCGGCATCCTGTTCGATATGAATCCGCTCCACACCGATCACTTTGGTCTGCGCGTCCGGATCTTTCTCATCCAGACTGACCATGATTTCGCCTTCGCCCACAATGGGGTGATAGAGCTGCGAAATCTGATAACCCTGCGGCAAATCGGCGTAGAAATAATTCTTCCGGTCAAACCGGGACCAGGTGTTGATCTTGGCATCAATCGCCATGCCTGTCCGCACCGCCTGACGCACACATTCGCCGTTCAGCACCGGCAACATCCCCGGCATCGCCGCGTCAATCAGCGAAACCTGGCTGTTTGGTTCCGCCCCAAAGGTTGTGTCAGCGCCGGAAAACAGTTTGGATTTCGATGTGATCTGGGCGTGAACTTCCAGGCCGATTACGACCTCCCATTCGCCAGTTGCGCCTTGGATGCGGTAGTTTGAGTCGGTCATGTTTCGGCCTTGTCTGGCGTGATGAGGGGCACCGACGGAAAGTAGGTGCGGTAAAAGCGCGGGTCGCGGGTGAGGATGGTCGCGCCAATTGGTTGGGCGTGGCCGCCGATGAGAAAATCTGGGAGGATTGAGTTTGTGCTTACCGCCCCAGCCTTCCGCCGTCGCCTGTGCTCGACGAACGCCTTCCCGCCAACGTAGGCGGCCTCGACGCTCAACTCGTCGATCCCAACTTCGAAAGACTCAATCCATGTCATAAATGAATCAAGGTCAGAAAATTGGGGAGCGACTTCAGCAACGACAACTTGATTGATACGCAGTTGATCACGCTCGTTTGACTCAGCAAGCGCGTTCTTGGACCAGGCGTGCCAATTGCTATCGCGCGAAAAAACGTCGATCAATACGTTAGAGTCGACCAGGATCACGGTTCCCAATCGCCCCGCAATTCCTTCATAAATTCGTCAGTGGACATGCCGATATCTATGATCCCAGTCGCAGCATCAAGCGCAGCGCGAATTCTGGCTCGGCGCTCTTCCAGAGTTTCTGTGCGCTCAGGAACCGCCCGAAGAACAACTTCACCTTGGTCGTTAGACCTGACCGCAACCGAGCACCCGGGGGCAATGCCAACCTTTTCCCGGATCGCCTTGGAAAGGAAAACTTGACCTTTGCTGGTTATTTTGACGACTGTTTCGTCACTCAGAGCTGCGACACTACCCATATGAATTCTCCAGTGTTACCGGTAGTAACACAGATTGGAGGGCGGGGCAATCACGACCTTGCCGTTCCCGAGTGCTTCGCAGTAACTGCAACGTCAAATGCCACAGATTCTGGCGCACTGTATTTGAATTCGCCGGTGCCAAAAGCCGAACGCACGCTTGCTTCGGGCTGCGCGTCGGCAATGCCGTTCATTACCGCCGTCAACGTGCTGGTGATAAACGCTTGCAGCTCATTTTCTTCTACTGGATCGGTCATATCACCACCACTTCTCCGCCCGCGCCGTGAACCCAGCCCGCTGCTCTATCGCCAGCCCTGCGTTTAACACGCCTCGTTCATCCAGCGCTTTGCCGATGATCTGCAACCCCAGCGGCAGGCCTTGGCCGTCAAGGCCCGCAGGTACGGACATAGCGGGAAGGCCGGCAAGCGAGCTCGGCACAGTGAAGACATCGTTCAGATACATGGCAAGGGGATCATCAGATTTCTCGCCCAGAGCGAAGGCCGCTGACGGCGCGGTGGGGGTCAGGAGCAAGTCGCAAGCCTCCCACGCGCGGTCAAAGTCTTGCGCGATCAGCGTGCGGACCTTTTGCGCCTGCGTATAATAAGCATCGTAAAAGCCAGCGCTCAGCACATAAGTGCCGATCATAATGCGGCGTTTGACTTCATCGCCAAAGCCCGCTGCGCGCGTGGCGGCATACATGTCCTGAAGGCCCGCCCCGTCCGGTAAGTCCCGCAACCCGTATCGCACGCCGTCATAACGGGCGAGGTTGGATGAACATTCGGCAGGCGCAATGATGTAATAGGCCGGCAGCGCATATTTGGTGTGGGGCAAGGAAACTGAAACAATTTCAGCACCTGCATCCTTCATCCAAGCAATGCCCTGTTCCCAGAGCGCGTCAATTTCTGCGGGCATATTATCTACGCGATATTCCTTGGGAATGCCAATCCGCTTGCCGCGAAGATCGCCGGACAGAGCGGCTTCCCAATTCGGCACGGGCAATTCAAGCGACGTCGCGTCCTTCGCATCAAACCCGGCCATAGCCTCCAGCATGATCGCGCAGTCCCGAACATCGCGCGCCATTGGTCCGGCCTGATCAAGCGAGCTGGCAAAGGCAATCACGCCCCAACGCGAACAACGGCCATAGGTTGGCTTGATGCCTGAAATGCCCACAAAAGCCGCAGGCTGGCGGATCGACCCGCCTGTATCGGTGCCCGTGGTCGCCGGGCAGAGCCGCGCCGCAATGGCCGAGGCAGAGCCCCCCGACGATCCGCCCGGAGCAAGTGGGGCATTACCGCCATCATTGCGCTTCCACGGCGAAATTACAGGGCCGAAAAAGCTGGTTTCATTGGATGAGCCCATCGCGAACTGATCCATGTTGAGCTTGCCCAACATGCCCGCACCTGCCGCCCAAAGGTTGGACGAGACGGTGGATTCATATTGGGGGACGAAGCCTTCCAAAATGTGGCTGGCCGCTGTCGTCTGCACGCCTTTGGTGCAGAACAGGTCTTTCATCCCGATCGGAACGCCAGACAGCGGCTTGAGCGTGCCCGCAGCGCGGTCTTTGTCGGCCTGATCGGCCGCGGCCAGCGCATGGTCCGGCGTTTCGACGATAAACGCATTGAGCGCCTTGGCCGATGCGACATTGGCGTTGAAGCCTTCGGCAACTTCGCGCGCAGTGAAATCACCGCTGCGAAAACCGTCTCGAATACCCGCGACGGTGAGGTTGGTCAGGCCGCTCATACTAAAACTCCGCTTACTATCTCTGCGCCTCTGCGCCTCTGCGCAAACAAATTGAAGGTTGGGTTCGCGCAGAGGCGCGGAGGCGCAGAGAAAAATAAATGCATCATCATTCTATCACCTTGGGCACGCCGAAAAAGCCGTGCTCTGCCGCCGGA
The DNA here is from genome assembly GCA_031376385.1 of Sphingomonadales bacterium. Taxonomy (GTDB): domain Bacteria; phylum Pseudomonadota; class Alphaproteobacteria; order Sphingomonadales; family Sphingomonadaceae; genus Aquisediminimonas. The sequence goes on along the minus strand of JANMDQ010000023.1, from coordinate 44,789 downwards.
GCGTTGGCCAGCACTGCGTCCCGCATATTGCCGCCGGACAGCGGATCGGCATTCACGACATCATCGCGCAGGCGCAGGGTATTGGGGATGACAGCAGTCATTGGCTCCACCGACGACGTGTCAACTTCGCCCAGCTGTTCGATCCAGCCGAGGATATTGTTGAGTTCTGGCACCATCGCGTCCACTTGCGCATCACTGACAGAGATGCGGGCAAGCGACGCGATTTTGCGGACTGTTGCAGGGTCTATGGACATGAGCGCCGCCTAGCAGCGCGCCTGCCTTGCATCAAGGTGCAACAGGCGGCGTCGTGTAACTCACCATTTTGCCGAGTACTTCATCGGGCATGCCCATCAGTGCCGTGTAGACTTCAGGCGGATAGGCCATATGCGGCTTGTCCGGATCGCTAGCCGGTTGAGGCACAGTGCCACCTTCGCCCGAATAAGCGTCCGGCGCTTTGAACCGCTCCGCCTCCTCGGCACTAATCCCCACCCGTTCGAGCACTTTGGGATCAATCCAAAGCTTCTGGTCCATTTCGCCTTCCGATGACGCCACTTCGAGCGTCAGCCCCTCTGGCCCTGCAAAATAGATGGATTGGCAGACGCCGTGATCAATCGGGCCCATCACGTTCAGGCCTTTGGTGCGGATCCGGTCGCGCATGGCCAGCAAGTCCGCGTGGTTATCCACGTTAAACGCCAGATGCTGCATGACGCCAGCCGCAGCCTTGCCTGCGCCGGTTCCAGCATGGGTGACCCCAATCGTTGCCGGAATATCGCCAATGTCATCCATCTGCACGAATGAGAAATAGCTGTGATCATTCAAATGCACAAACGCATGAAACGCGCCGGGCACACCGTGCATATCAAAGATTGCGGAGAGTTTGCAGCCGAGCACATCAGTGAAATAGGCAATCTGCGCTTTAATATCAGCAGTCATGATGGCGATGTGGTGAACGCCGTTGGGCTTGATCATGAAAGGCTCCTCAAACTTGATCATTGCAGCTTAGCCGCCCAAGCGCCACTGACAAGCGTCAGAAGTGAGAGGAATAGCCATGAACATCATCCGCGAACCCTACGGCGTTGTTTACAAGGAAGTTTCAGCCTTCAAGGATGTTTACGGCGGCGCAGGCGGCATCGTGTTCGTCGAATGTATGCGGATAGCGCCGAAGGATTCCAAATCTCACCGCGCGATTGTCTTCACGCATCCGATTGGCAGTGGATCGTTCCTCCCGCTCGTGACAGCGCTCGCCCACGGCGGCCATCACGTCCTTTATGTGAATCCGCGTTACCGGGGGAATGACACCGCGCTGATCATGGAAAAATGCATTGCTGATTTAGGCGCGGCGCTCACAGATGCCAAAACGCGCTTCGGCTATGAAGAAATCATCCTTGGCGGATGGTCCGGCGGCGGGTCCATGTCGCTTTTCTATCAGGATCAGGCGGAAACGCCGACGATCACGCATACGCCCGCAGGCGATGCTTATGATCTGACTGCGCTTGGCCTGCCGCCTGTCCAAGGCATCATGCTGCTGGCCGCGCACATCAGCCGCGCGGTGACGCTGACAGAATGGATGGACCCTTCAATCACCGACGAAGCGCGGCCATTTGACCGCGACCCGTCGCTGAACATTTACGATAGCGCAAACCCCCATCAAGCGCCGTATGACGCTGCATTTGTGCAAGACTTCCGCGCGGCGCAGATGGCGCGTAACCGGCGCATCACGGCTTGGGTGAAGGCTGAACTTGCCGCTCTTGAACCCGGTATGGAACGCGCCTTCGTGGTCCACGGCACGATGGCGGATGTGCGCTGGACAGACCCGGCGCAGGACCCATCGGACCGCCGCCCACTTGAATGCTATCTGGGCGTTCCCAAAGTCGCCAATGACGGCCCCGTTGGTCTCGCGCGCTTTACCACGCTGCGATCCTGGCTATCGCAGTGGAGCGTTGATGATACCAATTCCAACGGTCTCGGCAATGCCGCGCGCATCAGTTGCCCGGTGCTGGTCATCAACAATACGGCCGACCTTGCCTGCACGCCAAGTCACGCGAAACGCCTGTTCGACTCCGTGGGTCATAGTGACAAAGAATATGTCGATATCGTCGGCGCTGACCATTATTACATCGAAAGGCCTGACCTGTTGCCGCAAGCGGTTGGCACGTGCAGCGACTGGATATCGCGGAAGTTTGGCTGACCCCGCTCAACCCGTCGCCCTTTCAGAATCACTCACCGCAAAGCAAGCGACGAGGCGCAGGGGAGGCGTAGGGCAAACGCAAGACCATGAATTTAAGGGATTTTCGTGTTTCCAGCTTTCCTGCGTGCCTGTGCTTTGACGATTGGCGTTGCTTCTCTTGCCGCCTGTTCGGCTGTTCCCCGCCCTGAAACACGGGCCAAACCGCGTCCGCCCGTTTTCGTGCCAGCGCCCAAGCCCGGCCCAAAGCCCGCGCCAAGGCCTCGCCCGGTTGCCCAGCCGTCGACCAATGCGCCATCCGCGGCGATGGTTGAGGGGATTCGGTCGCTTTGGGCCAGCTATCCAGACCGGGTGGGAATTGCCGTTGCGAGGTCTGATGGCAGCTGGATCATTGCGCACCGGGGCGATGAACTGATGCCACAGCAAAGCATGTCTAAGCTTCTTGTGGCCATCACATTGATGCAGGCTGTTGATGACGGGCGGATCTCGCTGTCGGAGGGGGTCACCGTCCGTAAATCTGATCTGACGGTCTTCAGCGCGGCCATGGCGTCGCGTGTCGGAACGGACGGCTTTACGACAACTTACGGTGAATTGCTCCAGCGGGCGCTCACGATCAGCGACAATACGGCCAATGACGTCATCTTGGGCCGCGTCGGTGGCGCGTCTGCCGTGCGCGCCATGATCAGTGCCAAGGGGCTGGGCGCGATCCGTTTTGGCGGCGCGGAACATATCCTGCAGTCTGGCACCGCGGGCCTGCCGTGGCGCGATGACTATCGCCAAGGCCGCGCGTTCCAGAACGCCCGCGCCTTGCTGAGCGATGACACGCGGCAAAAGGCGATGGACGCTTATGTTGCGAACCCGCCAGACGGGGCGGCACCCGCTGCAATTGCGCGGATGCTGTTGCGGCTGAAAAAAGGGGAACTGCTCTCGGACGCATCAACCCGGCGCATTCTTGGCCTGATGGCGGCATCCGAAACCGGAAAGATGCGGCTGAAAGCTGGCGTGCCCTATGATTGGACCTATGCGCACAAGACAGGCACTGGTCAGGATTTCAAGGGCCGCACGGCGGGCTATAATGATGCCGCAATCATGACTGCACCCGATGGCACCAGCTATGCTGTCGTGGTCCAGATCGCTGAAACGACACGACCGGTCCCCGAACGTCAGCAACTGATGCAAGGCATTTCAGCCATCGTCGGGGCGAACCACAGGCGTTAGGGCCATCAAGTCATTCCCTAATCGATCAACCTCCCCTAAACCCGTGCCCATGTCTCAAAATCATCTCTACCTGATCGACGGCTCCGGCTATATTTTCCGCGCCTATCACCGGCTGCCGCCGCTCACCAATATTCGTGGCGAACCGGTGGGAGCCGTTTACGGATACACGACGATGGTCTGGAAACTGGCCGAAGCGCTGCACAAGGCGGATGGCCCAACCCACATGGCGGTGATCCTTGATGCGTCGAGCAAATCTTTCCGGAACGACATCTATGCTGAATATAAGGCTCACCGCCCCGCACCTCCGGAAGATCTGGTCCCGCAATTTCCGATGATCCGCGACGCGACACGGGCCTTTTCCCTCCCTTGCATCGAAGAAATCGGATTGGAAGCCGACGATATCATCGCATCCTACGCAGTGGCTGCGGTCAAGAAGGGATGGAAGGTCACAATCGTATCTTCGGACAAGGATCTGATGCAGCTCATTGACCCCGGCAAGGTCGATATGCTCGACACGATGAAAAATATCCGGCTTGGGCCTGAAGCAGTAGTTGAGAAATTCGGTGTCGGGCCAGAACAGCTGGGCGATGTCCTCGCGCTCATGGGGGATAGCGCTGACAATGTGCCCGGTGTGCCGGGTATTGGCCCCAAGACCGCGACCAAACTGATGGTTGAATATGGCTCGCTGGAGGCGGTGCTGGCCGCAGCGCCTGATATGAAGCCGTCAAAGATGCAGCAAAACCTTGTCGAATTCGCCGAACAGGCACGCCTGTCTCGTGTGCTGGTGACGCTGAAAGACGATGCGGCTTTGCCAGAGCCGCTGGAGGATTTCCTGTTGAAGGATATTCCTGGGGCTCCTTTGCGCGCTTTCCTTGAACATCATGGCTTCAAATCACTGCTCCTTAAAGTTGGGGGAAGCGGCTCTGATTCCCGCACGATGGATACGGTGAACAAAGCCACTTATGTTCCGACTGCTCCACCTGCGCCACAAGCTGAGCAGGTGCCATTTGATCGGTCTGCCTATGAATGCGTGCAGACCGTTGAGGCGCTTGACCGCTGGATCACAGAGTGCCGCGTGGCAGGGGTGATTGCCGTAGATACTGAAACGGACGCCCTCGATTCTGTTGCGGCGGGGCTGGTGGGAATCAGTATGGCAACCGGGCCAAACCGGGCCTGCTATATTCCCATAGCCCACGGGAGCGCGGACATGTTTGCTGATAATCCAGCGCAAATTCCGCTGGCAGACATCGTCGCGCGGCTGGATCCTTTGTTCGCGGACCCTTCAGTCATCAAGGTCGGCCACAATATCAAATATGATTTGAATGTGCTGGTGCGGGTCGGGTTGGACGTTGCCCCCATCGATGACACGATGGTCATGAGTTTCAATCTGGATGCGGGGCGGCACAATCACGGCATGGATGAACTTGCGCTGCTGCACCTTGGTCATCAATGCATCACGTTCAAGGACCTGTGCGGCACTGGCAAGAAACAGTTGACGTTCAACCAGGTGCAACTGTCGGGCGCCACGCCTTATGCCGCCGAGGATGCTGATGTTACGCTGCGGCTATGGCATTTGTTCAAGCCGCGCCTCTCAGCTGAAAAAGTGACTCGCGTCTATGAACGGGTTGATCGCCCGCTGGTCCCCGTGCTCGCCATGATGGAACGCGAAGGCGTGAAGGTCGACCGCACCGAACTTGCGCGGATGTCCGCTGAATTTGCGGAAGGGATCGCGGCGCTGGAGATTGAAATCCATGCGCTGGCAGGAACCCCGTTCAGTGTCGGTAGCCCGAAGCAATTGGGTGAAATCCTTTTTGGCCAAATGGGGTTGAAAGGCGGCAAAAAAGGTAAGTCGGGGGATTATTCGACCGATGTGACCGTGCTGGAACGTCTGGCCGAAGACGGTGTTCCCATCGCGCGCAAGGTGCTGGAATGGCGGCAATTGTCCAAGCTTAAATCGACTTATACGGACGCTTTACAGGAACAGATCAACCCCGTAACGGGCCGCGTGCATACTAGTTATTCGCTCACTGGCGCGCAGACAGGGCGACTATCCTCCAACGATCCCAATTTGCAGAATATCCCCATTCGCACAGAAGTCGGGCGGCGCATCCGCACGGCGTTTGTGGCGGAGCCAGGAAACGTGCTGTTGTCTGCTGACTATAGCCAGGTCGAACTGCGTCTTGCCGCGCATATGGCTGATGTGCCTGCACTCAAAGAGGCCTTCGAAAAGGGGGAAGACATCCACAGCCTGACCGCAATGGAGCTTTTCGGCGAAGTGAACCCTGACACACGCGGTAAGGCGAAAACGATCAACTTCTCCCTGCTTTACGGCATTTCGCGGTGGGGATTGGCGGGGCGGCTGGGCATTAAATCTGACGAAGCGCAGGATATGATCGACCGTTATTTCGAACGTTTCCCGGGTATCAATCAGTATATCAGCCGGACATTGCAATCCGCGCGCGAAACGGGCTTCACACAAACACTTTTCGGTCGCAAAACGCACTTCACGCGCATTACGTCGGCCAACCAGACCGAACGACAGGGCAGTGAACGCGCGGCCATCAACGCGCCGATCCAGGGGACAAGTGCAGACATCATCAAACGCGCAATGGTGCGCATGTTGCCTGCGCTAGCAGAGGCGGGACTACCCAACGTGCGGATGCTGCTTCAAGTGCATGATGAACTGGTGTTTGAACTGCCTGAGGGCGATGTTGCCGCTGCGACGCCCGTGATCCGCCGCGTAATGGAGGAGGCCGCAGCGCCTTTGGTGCAACTGGACGTGCCGCTAGGCGTCGAAATTGGCACGGGACCAAATTGGGGCGCTGCGCATTGATCTGTCCGTCCTTTGATGGAGAGGAGGTGTGACTAACGACATCCAAGCTCTTGCCAAAGGCGGTCGCACTAATGTGGCGGGTTTTTTCATCCGGCTGATCGCGCGCATCCCGTTTCTGTTCATTGGAGCGCATTGGTACGGGGCTGAGGCACTGGGTCGGCTGGCCTATGCCATTCTGATTGTCGAATTTGCTGCCCAAATCGCGACGCTTGGCCTGAAGCGCGGGCTGGCACTGCACTTGACTGGTGACGGCAAAGAAAATGGCGCGTGGGATGCGGTACTTGTCGTGCTTGGCGCGACGCTCATTCCCACTGTTGGCCTGATGCTGTTCCCTCAAATCATGTTTCCCAACAGCGTCATCAAGCCGCTCGACTATCTTTTGCCGCTGATCATCCCCGCCCTCGCCTTATCTGATGTGATGCTCGCAGCCCTTGCTTACCGTTTCGATGTGAAATCCACGGTGCGCGCGCGCGCTATTGTGGAGCCATGGACGATTAGCATTGCCGCGACGGCGCTTTGGTGGTTTGTGCCAAGTGACGGCTTGCTCGTCGCCTATGCGCTGTCGATGGCGGGGGCATTGGTGGCGTCGATCATACCGTTCCTGAAAAGCTATGGCCTGCCGAAAAACTGGACGCCGCGCGGGTCAGAGCTTTATGCGCTCATGCGCCGTAATGCGCCTCTTGCGGCGGCAGATGCGATTGAATGGGCCTCACGCCGGATTGACTTGGCCATCCTCGGCCTCTTCGTTTCGCCTGCGACCGTGGGGATTTATTGGGTGGCCCAACAAGTCGCGAGCCTGCCGCAAAAGCTGAAGACAAGCTTCGACCCTGTTCTCGGCCCTGTCATCACCCGCAATCTGGAAGAGGGCGACAAAGGAGCTGTGGCGCGTCAGATCAGCCAAGTGGGGTTCTGGATTATCGCAGCACAATTGGGGGTTGCGCTGGCGCTGGGCATTCCGGGGGAGGCGCTAATGGGTCTGATCGGGCCGGGGCAGGATTTTGTCGGCGGCAACGGCGCACTTGCCCTTTTGCTCGCCGCTGAGGTGGTCGCGGCTGTGGCGGTGGTGAGCGAAGCGGCGCTCGTCTATGTCGCACGCCAACGCAATATGCTGATCTCAGCAGCAATGATTGGCATCCAAGTGGCGCTGACCTTTGGCTTTGTTGGCGCGCTCCGGGCTAACGGATATCCGGAATTTTATCAGGCGGCGGGTGCGGCGGGTGCGCTCGTGGTGGCGCTTGGCCTTTCGTCACTCGTCAAGGTGCGGCTGGCTTCTCGTGTGCTGGGCGCCCGCATCTCAATCTGGCGGATCGCTTTACCACTGGCCGCTGCCGCCGCAGTGCTAGTGGGGCAAATCGTGGTACACGGGCCGCAATGGGCCGAAACAGGGCTGGGCATTCCCGCGATCCTGCTGGTCTACGGCGTGATCATCTGGCGCTATGGGTTTCGTGACGAAGACCGGGTGCTATTCCGCAAGCAGGCAGCCTGAACTCGAGTGCAGGCGTCTGGCCCTTGCACCGCCCATCCACTTGGTTAGAAGCGCGTCATGGACAGGATACTTATTCGCGGCGGCAATCCGCTTAACGGCAGCATTCCTATTTCGGGGGCGAAGAACTCGGCGCTCACGCTTATGCCGTGCGCGCTGCTTACGGATGAACCGCTGACGCTCCGTAACTTGCCGCGCCTGGCCGATGTCGATAGTTTTGGCCATTTGCTCAACCAGCTGGGCTGTTCAACGATGATCGAAGGCGCGCGGCCCGAAGATTTTGGCCGGGTCATGACGATGCGGGCGGGTAAAGTGACAGCCACCGTCGCGCCATATGATATTGTGCGGAAAATGCGCGCGTCGATCCTTGTGCTGGGGCCATTGCTGGCGCGCGCTGGGGAGGCCAAAGTCTCCCTTCCCGGTGGTTGTGCGATTGGGAACCGACCAATCGACTTACATTTGAGAGTACTCGAAGCCTTTGGCGCGGATATGGATACCAGTGGAGGTTATGTGACCGCACGAGCCAAAGACGGGCGTTTGCCAGGCGGGACCATGGTTTTTCCTGTTGTTTCTGTCGGAGCGACGGAAAATGGCCTTATGGCAGCATCGCGTGCGCGCGGCATCTGCGTGATGGAAAATGCAGCGCAGGAACCAGAAATTGTCGATCTTTGTAATTTGCTCGTCGCTATGGGAGTGGGCATTGAGGGCATTGGCACAGGCACGCTCACCATCCACGGCGCGGACCGACTAAATGGTGCGACTTACCGCGTTATGCCAGACCGGATTGAGGCGGGTTCCTACGCCTGTGCAGTCGGGATCACGGGCGGCGAAATTGATCTGGTTGGCGCTAAAGCATCGGATATGGTCGCCACACTCGCTGCCCTGCGTGAGGCTGGCTTGGGTGTTGAGGAGCATGCCAAAGGCATCCGTGTGTCAGGCGATGGCAAGCCCAGGCCACTCACTTTGTCGACAGCCCCCTTTCCGGGCTTTGCCACGGACATGCAGGCGCAATTCATGGCGATGCTGGTGAAGGCCGACGGCGCAAGCATGCTCACTGAAACCATTTTTGAAAATCGCTATATGCATGTGCCTGAACTGGCACGGATGGGTGCGGATATTCAAGTGAAAGGCCGCACTGCCGTGGTGCGCGGCGTCGACCGGTTGGCCGGTGCTCCGGTCATGGCGACTGACCTGCGCGCCTCAATGAGCCTGATCATAGCAGGCCTTGCCGCCGAAGGCGAAACTCAGGTCAACCGCGTCTATCACCTTGATCGCGGTTATGAACGACTGGAAGAAAAGCTATCAGCCGTCGGCGCCGATATTGAGCGGGTAAGTGACGGCTAAAAAGCGACGTCCACTGCGTGGATGATAAGGCCGACCAAGCCGCCGACGAGCGTACCATTGATGCGGATGAATTGGAGGTCTTGGCCGACAGTCGCTTCCACCCGGTCAGTCAGTTTTTGCGCGTCCCACCCACGTACGGTTTCTGAGACCAGTTTGACGATACCGTCGCCGTAACGCGCCGTGGCCCCCACAGTCGCGCGACGGACGAAGCGGTTGATCGTATGGCGCAAGCGAGCGTCTTCCTGCAGGGAGCCGCCGAGTTGGCGGAACATATCACCGAAACGCCCGGCCATAGTGCGATCAGGATCGCGGGCGGCACCGAGCAGCGCTGCGCGGCCTTGATCCCAAAGACCTGCGATCCATGCCTGCATCGCCGGGTTCTCGATAATCTCTGCCTTCAATGTTGCGACTTTCACTTGCATCGCGGGGTCATGCTGCAGCTTTTCCGCCAAGTCTGCCAGCGCCTCATCCACGCGCTGACGCAAAGGGTGGCCCGGATCATCGGCCATGTCGAAGAACAGCTTGTTCAGCCCTGTGATGATCGCATCAGACACATCTTCATCAAGCCCCGTCCAGCGCAGGATACGGCCTGAGCGTTCGTGCACCATCGTACGGATCATCGCTTCGTTGGATGCTAGGATCAAGCTGGCGCGATTGAGGATGCCATCTAACAAGGGGATGTGGCGACTCTCTTTCATCGCGGCGGCCAGCGCCTGTCCCACCAATGGCCCTGCGTCAAGATCGCGCAAACGGTCTGCAATAGCCCCTTTCACCATGCCGCCGAGCCTTTGGTCGTCAAGCGAACTGAGGATATCAGCGAGCATCCGTGACGCGCCATCGCGAAGGCGGCCCGAACCTCCATGATCAGGGTCGGCAAGGAAACGCCCGGCAGCACCCGCCACATCCAACCCCTTCATCCGCCGCGCAACAACCGCAGGGGTGAGGAAATTATCCTTCAAAAACTGCGCCATCGTATCGCCGATGCGGATCTTGTTATTGGGGATGATCGCTGTGTGTGGAATGGGAATGCCCAGCGGATACCTAAACAGCGCCGTCACCGCAAACCAATCAGCGAGACCGCCAACCATTGCGGCTTCGGCGAATGCCTTTGCAAACCCAACCGCTGGATGAACTGGTTCAAAGGTCTTGGCGACGAGGAACAGGACAGCCATGACGATGAGCAACCCGGTTGCTCTTAGCTTCATCACACGCAGGCCTTGGGCTGCCGTTCCGCCCGGCGCATAGGTGAGCGCGACGCGTCTGGAGCGGCTACTCACTCAGTGCCCTTCACTCGGCAGGCTGGATTGTCGTTGGACGTCTTCCGAAGCGCTTGCGAATGCGTTCTGGAAAGAGGCTCGGCGGCTTTTCAATCGGCTTATCGCCGCCATTGGTCAGCCAATAGCTGAGCCAAGGGCCAACCCGTTCTTCAAATCCAATGGCCAAGCTGAAGCTTGCCGGAACAATAACGAGCGTCAGAACAGTCGAGACAATAAGGCCGCCGATAACGGTCACGCCCATAGGTTGCCGCCAAGCGCCGTCGCCGGCCAAGGCTATTGCAGTCGGGATCATCCCGGCGACCATTGCCACTGTCGTCATCACAATCGGTTGCGCCCGCTTATGGCCAGCCTCTATAATGGCGGTGGTTTTATCAACACCGCGTTCCATTTCTTCAAGCGCGAAATCAACAACAAGAATCGAGTTTTTGGCCACAATCCCAAGCAGCATCAGCATCCCAATCATTACAGGCATCGAAACTGGCATACCTGCAATAATGAGTGCCATGGCCGCCCCAAGTGGGGCTAAGAGAAGCGAGCCCATATTTACAAAGGGCGGCATGACACGACGGTAAAGCAGCAACAATACCGCGAATACCAGCAGAACCCCCGACACGACAGCGATACCAAAGTTCATGACCAGTTCGTCTTGCATCTTTGATTGACCCAGTTTCATTCGGGTCACGCCTTGGGGGAGGTTTTTCATCAGCGGCAAAGCATCAATTTTCTCATTGGCAACGCTGCTCACAATCCCGTCTGCCAAATCAGCCCCGATATTGACACGTCGGTTGAGGTTGGTGCGTTGGATCGTCGTTGGTCCAGCGCCAAAACTGATCTCAGCCACCGCCTTTAAGGGCACCGAACCACCGTTCGCAGTCGGTACTGGCAGATTTTCAATCGTCGACAGGCTGCGACGCGACTCTTCGCTCAGAGTAACGCGGATCGGAACTTGTCGATCCGTAAGCGAGAATTTGGGGCTATTCTGATCAATATCCCCAATGGTTGCAATGCGGATTGTTTGGGACAGCGATGCCGTTGTGACACCCAAACTGGCCGCCAAATCCATGCGTGGCTTCACCGTAATCTCAGGGCGCTGGAGATCGCCGCTGACGCGCGGCGCGACCAATTCCTTCATGTTTCGCATTTCATCGACAAGCTTGTTTGCCGTTTCTGTGAGCAGCACTGGATTATCACTCGCCAGAGTGATCGACAAATCTCGGCCCGTACCTGGAGGGCCACCCTGATCCTGCGCGCGGAAAAACACGCGTGCGTCTGGAATTTCATTCAGTTTGGGGCCCCACTTTTCCTCAAAATCGAGGCTGCTCATCGGCCGATCTTTTTTGAGCGTGATATAAATACTGGAATTGCCGGGGTTAATATCAGCGAAAGCGGCACCCACCACTTTATCCTCTTCACTCAACAAGCTTTGGACCCGTTCAGTCACAGACTTGGTTTGGGCAAGCGTCGTCCCCGGCACCATTTCAATGCGTATTTGGCTATAGTCTTGGTCGACATCAGGCATGAATGTGAAGGACATTTGGCTGAACATCAGTACCGTTAAACCTAAGGCAAGCCCGCCGCTGGCAACGGTCCACCAGCGGTGATTGAGCGACCATTTCAGCAAATCAAGATATTTGAGCATCCATTTGCTATTGCCATGATCTTCTTCGCCGTGACTTTTGAGAAAGAATGCTGCGATCATGGGCGTTATCAGACGTGCAACGGCAAGGCTGAGCAGCACGGCCACGACAACCGTCAGGCCGAAATTCTTGAAAAATTGCCCCGAAATTCCCGGCATCAAACCAACTGGCAGGAACACAGCTACAATCGCCATCGTCGTTGCAAGAACGGCCAAACCAATTTCGTCTGCTGCGTCCATTGAGGCCTGATAAGCGGTTTTGCCCATACGCATGTGCCGCACGATATTTTCAATTTCCACAATCGCGTCATCCACCAGTACCCCAGCGACAAGCCCAAGCGCCAAAAGGCTGATTTGATTGAGGCTGAACCCCAGCAGTTCCATGAACCAGAAAGTTGGGATGGCGGACAGAGGAATGGCAATTGCTGAAATGATCGTCGCCCGCCAATCTCGCAGGAACAGGAACACGACAACCACCGCCAAAATGGCGCCTTCAATCATCGCCAGCATCGAACTGCTATATTGTTCGCGTGAATAGCCCACTGTGGTGAACAGATCGCGGAATTTGACCTTAGGATTTTCAGCTTCAAGCTTTTTCAGTTCAGCAATCACGCCGTCATAAACCGCCACATCGGATTCACCTTTGGCGCGCGTAATCCCAAAACTGAGCACTTGGCGCCCGTTCATGGTTGAGATGGTTCTTTGCTCCGCGTAGAGATCTCGCACCTCGGCGAGATCTGTCAGCTTCACAGTGCGGCCATTGCCCAAACTGATCTGCGTCGCGCCGAGTTCGATGGCATCCTTGGCATTACCCAGCACGCGGATTGATTGTTCAGCACCAGCTATTTCAGTGCGCCCGCCGGCCGTGTTGATGCTTGTCTGACGCAGCTGATTATTGATTTGGCTGGCTGTCACACCGAAAGACTGCAAACGCGCAGGGTCCAGCACCACCCGGATTTCACGGCTGACGCCGCCGCCACGTTCCACGCTCCCAAGACCCGGCACGGCACGTAAGCGCTTGTTGACGATATTGTCGACATACCAGCTGAGTTCTTCCAGCGTCATGTCCACTGCCTCAGCAGAGATATAGGCAATGGCGTTGTTGGCAGTGTCTTCGCGCGTGACCTGCGGCTCCAAAATGCCTTCGGGCAGATCGCTACGGATGTTGGATACGGCGTCGCGAACATCGGTCACTGCGCGATCAATCGGCGTGCCAATATCAAAGAAAATGACGATGAAGGCCGATCCTTCGCGCACCGTGGAGTTAATTTCATCCACCCCGTTGATGCTGCGGACAGCCGCTTCAACCTTTTGCGCAACTTGTGTTTCCAACTCCACAGGTGACGCGCCGGGTTGCACGATGGAAACAATTGCAACCGGAAAATCAATGTCCGGGTCCGCCGAAATCGGCATCCGCATGAATGCCATAATACCTGCGAGCGTCAGAGCGATGAACAAGACGATGGGAGGAACTGGGTTCTTGATCGACCAAGCTGAAATATTGCGAAAGCTCATGGACAGCTGGCCTTGTTAACGTGCTTGTTTGGCGCGTTCGGGAATAACGACCTCACCGGGATTGAGGAAGCCGCCAGCAGAAAGCACCACTTTTTCTGTGCCATTCAAACCTGCAATGATGCTGACGCCTTTATCCGACACAGACCCGACCGTTACTTGGCGACGAACCGCCTTGTTCGATGGATCAACGATAATGACGTAATTGCCTTTGGCGTCGCTTTGCACTGCTGATTGCTGAACAAATGGCGCCTCTACCGTGCCACTGTTGATTCGCGCGCTGGCAAAGCCGCCGGGGCGCAGTGCTTCGTTGTAGGCCAGCGCGATACGTGCTTCGCCTTGGCGCTTCGCAGGATCAATTATCGGCGAGACCTGCCAAATTTGGCCACGAAACTCTTGTGTCGTCCCGACCGGAACGACCCCAGCCGATGCGCCGATGCGCATCCGCGTGACATCCATTTCGCTAATGTCGGCCTTCAATTCCATCTCGCCACCCTTGGCAATGCGGAACAGAACGCCCGCGCCGGCACTGACCACTTGGCCGGGCTCTATGTTACGAGTGAGGACCAGTCCAGCGGCAGGAGCGCGGATATCGAGCCGTCCGATGCGAGCACTATTTTCAGCCAATTGTGCGCGGGCAACACGAACGCGGGCATTGGCACCGTCCCGCGTTGCAGCCTTCCGCTGCATATCGGCCTGGGAAATAAACCCGCGCGACACTAAAGCTTGCGCCCGGTCAAGTTCTGACTGAGCAAGACGCGCTTCGGCTTGGGCTGCGGAAATCTGCGCCACCAATTGATTCGATTGCTGCGCTTGAACTTGGCGGTCGACAACGGCCAAAACCTGACCTGCTGCCACCCAATTTCCAGGCTGCACGAGGACACGAGTAACGAGGCCGCCTTCACCGACGGCACCAACTGGCATTTCCTGCCGCGCGGCTAACATTCCCGTGGCTGTGACGATATTTTCGACCAACTGCTTACCCGGAACGACCACGGTGACGCGCGGGGCCTGCTTGGCGCCTTCATCGCTGGCCAAAGTCGGTGCGCCGCCACCCAATTTAGACACAAAATGGCCGCCGAAGATCACTGCGAGAACCAGCACAGCTGCACCTGCCATGATCCAAAGATTCCGTTTTTTGGCGTCCGCCTCGTCGGCCACCAAGGGGGATGCGTCTTGGAAATCAGCCATCTTACTCTCGAAATTCATGAATCTTTGCCTTTGGTGCCCGGGCGCGGTCAATTACCGCACTCGTACAGTCATTACTGTGTTACACGAATAAGTCACTCAACACAACCAGTCAATCGTTGCATTGCACAATAGGTTGCAGAAGTGAACGCGTTGTCCAATATTCAATCGTGCTCTCTTGAAAATAATGGCTTGCCAATACCGGCGTTAAGGAAGAGCATAGCAAGCAAGCCCGTCGCATTATGACGTGCTGGTTTGTTATTTGAGGAGAAATATCATGCTAGAAGGTTCAAGCTGGCTAGGCTGGATCATCGTTGGCGGCATCGCTGGTGCCATTGCCAAATTCATTATGCCCGGCAAAGATCCCGGCGGCATCATTGTGACCATATTGCTCGGCATTGCAGGTGCATTGCTGATGGGCTTTCTAGGGTCCATCCTTGGCTTTGAAGGTGACGGCGCGGGCTTTGTCGCGGCTATCGTAGGCGCGTGCATATTGCTGTTTGGGTACCGGATGATCAACAAGAATAAAACAGGCATTTAACGTCGCTTTCGGGTCCGTTCATATCATTCATGCATCGTGCAGGCCGGGATGGGCATGTTGCATCTCGGCCTGTTTTCTATGGGCCAGCATTGAAGGAGAATAGCTTTGAACACATCCTTTTACGCGGCGGCTTTTGCAGCGTTTACCCTTGTCACTCCCCCAGTTGCGAAGGCGCAAATGACCCAGACACCTGTTACGACCGGACAAGTCACCGGCACCCGACTTGAGCTTCAGGCGACGGGCCAGAGCCGCGCTGTTCCCGACATCGCAACGATCAGCACAGGCGTGGTCACACAGGCAAGCGATGCCGCAACCGCCATGCGCGACAACGCGGCGCAAATTGCGCGGATGCTGGCGGCGCTCAAAAAAGCCGGGATTGCTGACAAGGATGTGCAAACGCAAGCCATCTCATTGGCCCCGCAATATCGGTATAATAACAACGAAGCGCCAGTCATCACGGGTTATCAAGCCAACAACACGCTGTCCGTCCGCTTTCGCGATATCGCGAAATCAGGCGCGATCCTTGATGTTTTGGTGAAAGAAGGTGCGAATCAGATCAACGGGCCCACGCTGAGTGTCGACAAGCCGGAAGCCGCGCAGGATGCCGCCCGTTTGTCAGCGCTCAAAACCCTGCAAACGCGGGCCGCCCTCTATGCCAAAGCGGCTGGCCTGCGGGTGAAGCGGATCATCAGTATGGCTGAGTCGGCAGACTTTAATATGCCGCCGCCGGTAATGACGATGGCGCGTCAATCCAGTGATGCCTCCGCCAAAACGAGCATCGCCGCAGGCGAACAAAGCATCAGCATCACTCTCACAGCCGCGTTTGAGCTAGAATAGGCGCGGTGGAATACGCAAAGAAGAAGCCCCGGCAGTCGAACTGCCGGGGCTTCTTCTATTAAGGCGAGACAGGTGGTGGTTTCAGTAACGCTGTTGGCGTTCGTAGAGGCTTTTATAGTGCTGAATCCGCGTCACGCGCAAGCCGGGCATGCCAGACCGGTCAACCGCGCGCTGCCATCCGGCGAATTCTTCGAGTGTGAGCGTATAACGATCACAGACTTCGTCAACCGAAAGCAGGCCACCGTTGACTGCCGCAACAACTTCAGCCTTACGGCGGACAACCCAGCGCGTGGTGGATGGTGGAGGAAGCGAGTCAAGCGTGAGGGATTCTCCCAAGGGGCCAATGACACTTGCTGGACGTATTTTTTGGTTCTCGATCATCTAACCCTCAAAACTAAAAACAAACGGGCGTCTGTTGATTTTGCTGGTCTACCAGCAACTCCTTGAAAGAACGCTAAAACGCCAAGGTAAACGGAGCGTTTACAAAGGTTTCGCATTGGTTATTTCTTTGGCTAGCAGAGCTTGGGCGACTTCGCCGTGGAAGCTGCCACAGGCCGGGCCTTTCGCGCGCTGAGCTGCGGGCGCGGCGACGAACCGTTGCATTTGAGGGGGTAGATCGCAGTCGCTGGCATCCGCATCTGGGTGTGCAACAATGAGCGCAGTGGGCGTTGCCGCCTGACGAGCTGCAATTTCTGTCAAAAGAATCTTAAATGCGGGGTCTGCCCCCGTGGTGCGCCGACGCCTGAAATAGCTCATGTCCATCGATTCGTTCTGGCAGAAAAGACTGAATCGACTATGAAGGTTTAATACGTTTATCTGATCGCTAGTCTGCGCGCTCTTTCTGAAAGCCGCTGAACAGCCTCCGCATGAATCGGTGTTGCTGTAGCCAGCACACCAAACGCCTCTGCCTTGGTACTATTATAGCGCAGAGGTTGGCCGTGCGCATCGGTGACGGTCGCCCCGGCTTCTGACGCGATTAGTGCCGCAGCGGCAATATCCCATTCATTGCCCCAGCGCAGGCTGGCGACCAGATCAGCCTCAGCAGCAGCCACCATAGCAATGCGTAGCGCAATGCTATTGGGTTTGAACACAACCACCAGATCCATTTCACTTTTGGGCAAAGCATCGGCTGGAACACGTGCGCCTTTGAACGTCTGGCGCTGACTGGCGAGGATTTGGTGGCCGTTGCGCGTGGCACCACCGCCCAGAGACGCGCGCCACCGTTCATCGCGCGCCGGAGCCTCCAACACGCCAAAAATTGGCCTGCCGGCCTCCACCAGTGCAATTGATACAGCCCAGCCGCGCCTCCCGCGTACAAAATCACGTGTCCCGTCGATAGGGTCAACCACCCAGACGCGGGATCGCAGCAAGCGTTCGGCATCATCAGCGGTTTCTTCCGAAAGCCACCCCGCCTCTGGGTCAAGTCGCCCCAGTTCGCCCTTCAAAAAGCTGTCGACAGCCAGATCAACTGCGCTCACCGGATCACCGGGGGATTTTTCCCATTGTTCAAAATCCCCGCGCCAGCTGCGCATGGCAATTCGCCCCGCCTCTGCCGCCACATCGGCGACGGCATTGAACAAGGCGTCACTCACCGGCGATCATCATCCCGTCCAGCCGAATCGTCGGGGCATTGGTGCCTTGGCGAAACGTTAGGTCATTGGCGGGCGTTAATTCGGCAAACATCGTCTTGAGATTGCCCGCAATAGTAACTTCGGAGACTGCGCCCTCTATCTTCCCATCCCGAATGACAAAGCCAGATGCGCCGCGGCTGTAATCGCCAGTCAGACCATTGACGCCCATGCCGATCAAGTCGGTGACGTAAAAACCTTCCTTAATATCGGCCATCAATTCAGCAGGCGTGAGTGTGCCGGGTTCCATATGCATATTGGTTGATCCTACACCGGGCGCGCCGCTGACCCCGCGTGATGCATGGCCAGTGGGTTCCAAACCCAATTGCCGTGCAGAAGCTGAATCCATCAGCCAGCCGGTCAGCACACCTTTGTCGATTATGGTCGTGCGCTTCGCCTCTAACCCTTCACCGTCAAACGGGCGTGACCGCAAGCCGCGCATGCGCAGCGGATCATCAATGATGGTAATATGCGGCGCAAAGATCGCCTGCCCCAACTTGTCGAGCAGGAAGCTGGTCTTGCGCGCGATGCTGCTGCCGCTGATCGCCCCCAGCAAATGACCGATGATTGAGCTGCTGACGCGTTCGTCAAAGATGACGGGCATTGCGCCGCTTTTCAAACGGATGGGGTTAAGCCGCGCCACTGCCCGCTCCCCCGCTTCAGTTCCAATCGCCGTTGCATCATCAAGATCCGCCAGAAAGCGGGTGGTGTGATAGGCATAGTCACGCTCCATCCCGCTGCCTTCTCCGGCCAACACACTGGCGGAAATCCCGTGACTGGTGCCGCCGTAGCTGCCCGCGAAGCCGTGACTGGTGGCAAGTCCCACAACTGCACGCCCCTGCGATGCACCTGCGCCTTCACTGTTTGTGACGCCAGCAACTGCGCGTGCCGCGTCCTCGGCGGCCATCGCCCGTTCGCGCATGGCCTGCGGAGTGGCTTCTGCAGCGTCACTCAGATCGAGCATTGCTGGCGCTGCGGTCATCAACCTGTCTTGCGGGGCAAGCCCTGCATAGGCATCTTCTGGCGCCTGTCGCGCCATCGCAACGGCGCGCTCCGCCAGCACATCCAGCGCACGAGTAGACAGATCAGAGGATGACACAGTGGCGGATTGCTTACCCACAAACACGCGCAGCCCAATTTCTTCGCCTTCGGCACTGCCGACATCTTCAAGCAGACCAAGGCGCACTTGAACATCAGTGGAGCCATTGCCAACATAGACAGCATCGGCGGAGTCTGCCCCGGCAAGTGTGGCACGTTTCACAAGATCGGCGGCGCGATCCTTGGCTTGTTCAGATGATAACATGGATTTTGCTTAGGCGGATGCGCGCACAACCTCAAGATGCGCCAACGACGAGGCAAGCCAGTGCCACAAGCAGCCCTGTGAACCGATTGGACCGGAACTTTGCCAAGGCATCATCGCCATCATCGGGCTTCAGCGCCGCCACTTGCCAGATCAAATGAAGCGCCGCTGGCACTATAGCGACTATCGCTAGCAGTTGCGGGCGGACTGACCAAAGTGCCGCACCCCAAAACAGTAGCGCGGTGGCATAAAAGAAAGCCACACCGCCCTGCACATTCGCGCCCATGCGCAGTGCGGACGAGCGTACGCCGATCATCGCATCATCCTCCCGGTCCTGAAGCGCGTAGATAGTGTCGTAGCCAATCACCCATGCAATCGACCCTGCATAGAGCAGCAGCATCGCTGGACGGGCGTGCTCCGCGACCGCGATCCACCCGACCAAGGCACCCCAGCTAAACACCAGACCCAACCAAGCCTGCGGCCACCAGGTAATCCGCTTCATAAAAGGATAGGCGGCGACAAGAATTAGGCTCTCCAGCGCTAAGATCTGAGCGTTGAAGTTAAGCTGGAGCAGCACGACCAGCCCAACTAGCGCCAGCAGCATCAGCAACACCCAAGCGGCTTTGACAGACACCGCGCCACTGGCCAGCGGCCTATTCCGCGTCCGCTCCACCTGAGCGTCAAGATCGCGGTCGGCAATGTCGTTATAAACGCAGCCCGCGCCGCGCATCGCGATGGCTCCTGCCAGCATCAAGAGGATCAGGTGCCAATGCGTGATCGCTCCCCCCGCCAGCACGATGCCCCAAACACAGGGCCAGAACAGCAGCCACCAGCCAATTGGCCGATCAAAGCGAGCGAGCATGGCGTAGGGCCGCAGGGAGGCGGGGAGCATGGCGATCAGACCGCGATGCTCCGTGTCTGGGACGATGGTGCTGATGCTGTCGCGCAATTCCGTTTCCCTGAGCTTGTCGAAGGGCCATACTTCGCTGCACTTCCGTTAAAAAGCAAAAACGGCCCTTCGACAAGCTCAGGGAAGCGCGCTAATATGTAAAAGATGACTGCAACCTCAGCATGGCCGCCGCAGAGCACGCCCCGTCTTTTCGTCGAAACACCGCTCTCCATGGGGCTGACGCTCCGCATCGACGGCGGCCAAGCTCATTATCTCATCGCCGTTATGCGCCTGAAGCAGGGCGCACCGATCAAGCTATTTGACAATCAGAGTGGCGAATGGCTGGCCGAGGTGAGTGCCGTCGGCAAACGGGATTTAATACTGAGCGTAATAGCGCACCTCCGCGCTCTTGAACCTGTGCCTGACCTTTGGTTGCTCGCGGCGCCGATCAAGAAGGCGCGGATCGATATGGTGGCAGAAAAGGCGTGTGAGCTGGGCGTTGCACTTTACCGACCAATCATCACGCGGCGGACCATCGTAGAGCGGCTTAATCTTGACCGGCTGCGGGCGCATATGGTGGAGGCTGCTGAACAATGCGGGCGCACCGCGCTGCCGATCCTCGCCGAGCCTATGAAGCTAGTCTCTATCCTCAAAGACTGGCCAAGCGACCGCCAGCTTTTCTTTGCCGACGAAAATCGAGGAGACCCCTTCGCTAACGCTGCCCGCGCTCACCCTGGCCCCGCTGCAATTCTGATTGGCCCAGAAGGTGGGTTTGACCCCACCGAGCGCGAGGACATTCGTGCACTGCCTCAGGCTATCCCGGTCTCGCTTGGCCCGCGCATCCTACGCGCAGAAACGGCCACCAT
This sequence comes from Sphingomonadales bacterium, assembly GCA_031376385.1. Lineage (GTDB taxonomy): Bacteria > Pseudomonadota > Alphaproteobacteria > Sphingomonadales > Sphingomonadaceae > Aquisediminimonas. The sequence goes on along the minus strand of JANMDQ010000023.1, from coordinate 24,052 downwards.
GGCAGCGATTTCAATCTGGATGAGCGCAGCCGGCGACTGGGCCTGACTGCTATTTAATCTGCACCAGAAATGACACAGTGAAGCTTGGCTGCGTGGTCGCCGTCGCGGCGGCCATGGTTCCGCCCGGCGCAATGCGAAGGCCCTTCACATTCGCATCATAGCCTGTCGTGTTCGGCACGTAGGTGTAAGGCGTGCCGCCGCTGGCTAGATTGGAATATGTCACCATCGTCGCGGGGTTGAAGGCAGAAAGTCCACTGGCTGTGGGGCCGTTGGTAAATTGAACAGGCGACGCAACGTTATAGAGCGTCTGCGCGGGGAGGGGGTCAGTGATCACAATGCTATTGGCATCAACCACAGTGCTGCCTGTGTTGGTGACGGTGATGAAATAGCGCACCTCCGCGCCGGGGATCATTTTAGGGTTAGTCGTTCCGTTCTGCGGATCCGAAATAACCGTCGAATATTTGATGACGGTCAACAGTGCGGCGGCTGGCTTGCGCGTGTTGGTGATCGTGCAAGTGATGATATCGCCCATCACTGGCGTGATCGTTCCGCCAAGCGTCGTCGGCAGCGCTGTCGAGGAAGAAGATGCATTTATGCAAGCCAGCGTTGGCGTATAAAGGCCCAGATTGGTCGCTCCCCCGCCGATTTCATTCACACTATACGGCGTTGCAATTGTCGCCTGAAACTGAGGCGTCATTCCGTTTGTGATCGTCGAGCCGGTTCCGGTGGTTGTGGTGGTTGCCACAACAGTAGCGCCAGACCCGACGTTCAATGTGAACTGATCAGTATCGAACCTTCGCCCGCCGGCACCCATCACCTTTCGTAGTGTTAGATGCGGGAAAGGCTGATTGGTGAAAGTGCACTGGATTGCATCGCCGAATTGCAAGGCGCCAAAACTATAGGATGTCGTCAGAGCATTTGTCGGCACGGTCGTGGATGATGATGAAGTGCCATTTACACACGAGAGCGTCGACTGATATTTGGCAAGCGTGCTCACGCTGCCAGACGCCATCGATTCAGAAACAGTCAGCGGAATGCCCGATGCCAGAGAAATAGCAGCAGCCTGAAACGGGCCATTGCTTATCCCCGATGTTGTGCCCGTCGCCAGAACCGCACCGCTGGTGGTGGCGGTAATGTCGAACTTGAATTGATCTGCCGCATTCACTCGCGCGCCGGAAATCACTTTGGTCAACCGCATTGACGCAAAACGCACAGCAAACATGACCCCCTGCAATCCTGAACCCACCATCGTGGTTGTGATCGTGGAAGGGCTGTTAGACCCGACGATATAGCCCCCGACATTGCCAGTCGCGCCGCCGCCAGCGGTGGTAAAGGTTTGGCCAGCAAAGGTCTGGGTCGGCATGGTCGAGCCCGAAATCGGCGGGACCGAATCAAGCAGAGTCCAATTGCTGCCGTTCGTCACTGTCTGGATTGTCTCTGCGCCGTCCGTTGATTCCGCGTCCGCCACAACGAAAGCATAGGCCGTCACCGCTGAGCTTCCTGATGGCGGAAGGATCGTAATGCCTGAGAAAGTGAGCGTCACTGTCGCGCCGCTATCCGCCATGTAGAGGACAGGCTGGCCGGGGATATTGATGAAGGCAGAATTGCCAACTGCGGCCCCTGTCCATGACGGGGCGGCGCGAGCGTTAACGGCGCTTGCCGTTGAACTGGTCGCCTTCACAGTGAAGCTGAGCGTGGCCCCGTCTGACAGACTATAGCTAATTACCTGACCCGCCGCAGACCTCGCCGTAACGTCATTATAGGTTGAGAAATCGAGCCAGCAGTAAGTCTGCCAAGCGGTTGGCGCAGTGCCCTGAGATCCGGCTTGAGAGCAAGTTGCGGCTGACGCGGGCAAAGCCCAACTGCACAGCACAAGCGCAAGGCAGGCGCACAGGGCGCGCAGCCACGGTTTGATTTGAAATACAGCAGTCATTCTAAATGCAGGCCGTTCTCGCTCAATTTGCATCCGAAATGGATCGATACGGCTTGCCTTAAGCTGGCGTGGTTAACTTTTGGTAACCTTGTTTTGGGCTGTATTTCAGATCAGGCTGAATTTCATTTTCAAATGCAACTGACTTGGCTAGACCCCGGCACATGAGCACACGCACTACGTCTGATAAGCACGACCCCTTCATCGAAAACCGCGATGACCTTCTTTCCATCTTTTCAGGTGGCGAAAAGCCTCAGGAGCGTTGGCGGATTGGCACGGAGCATGAGAAATTTGTGTATCGTACCGAAGACCACCGCGCGCCATCCTACGAAGAACCCGGCGGCATCTATGACTTGCTGATGGCACTCACCCGTTACGGGTGGGAGCCTGTTTACGAAGGCGGCAAAGTCATTGCGCTGTCTGGCGAAGACGGCACCGTTAGCCTGGAACCAGCAGGGCAACTCGAACTGTCAGGTGCACCACTGTGCAATTTGCATCAGACCTGCGCTGAAACAGGCCGCCATTTGAAACAAGTCAAAGAAGTGGGTGCAGAGCTGGGTTTGGGCTTTCTAGGCCTTGGCATGTGGCCCGATAAGACGCGCGCTGAACTGCCGATCATGCCTAAGGGACGGTATAAGATCATGCTCGACCATATGCCGCGCGTCGGCAGCATGGGGCTGGACATGATGCTACGCACGTGCACGATCCAGACTAACCTCGATTATTCGTCGGAAGCCGATATGGTGAAGAAATTCCGGGTGTCGCTTGCCCTGCAGCCGCTTGGCACAGCATTATTTGCGAATTCGCCGTTTACCGAAGGCAAACCCAACGGCTTCCTATCCTACCGCAGTCATATCTGGACCGACACCGATCCGCACCGAACAGGAATGCTGCCCTTCGTTTTTGAAGATGGGTTTGGCTATGATCGTTACTGCGATTATGCGCTGGATGTGCCGATGTATTTCGTGTTTCGCGACGGGAAATATATTGATGCAGCGGGCTTGAGTTTTCGTGATTTTCTCGACGGCAAACTGTCGGTCCTGCCCGGTGAAAAGCCCTTGCTTTCCGATTGGGTTGACCATCTTTCCACTGCCTTTCCTGAAGTTCGTTTGAAAAGCTTTCTTGAAATGCGCGGGTCAGACGGTGGGCGCTGGAACAAAATTTGTGCGCTGCCTGCGCTTTGGGTCGGGCTGCTTTACGATCAATCGGCACTTGATGCCGCGTGGGATCTGGTAAAAGACTGGACAGTGGAAGATCATCAGCGCATTCGCGATGCCATTCCGCGCGAAGGTCTCTGCACCAAAACGCCCGACGGGCGGGATTTTGCGGCACTGGGCAAACAAGTGCTTGATATCGCTCACGCAGGGCTTTCCTCGCGCGCTGAGACCAACAGCATGGGTGACAATGAAACGGGATTTCTAAATCCGTTACGGGAAATTGTCGAAAGCGGGAATTCGCCTGCGCATAATCTGCTAGTGAAATTTAACGGCGAATGGGGTGGGGATCTGTCACGAGTCTATGATGAGATGAGCTTTTGAGGTCTTAAGAATTAAAATTCAGACCCTGTAAGACTGGTCCTCATACCGCCTAAGGGCTATGTAAAATTATCTAACAAACTGTGCCAATCCGCTAGCATGCAATTACGTTGTGATCGAAAGAATCGATCAATAGTAGCGGAAAAATCAATTCGGCAATGACTGTCATGGACGGTAAAGAAATCTACCCGAAAATTATTTGTTCAAAGGAGAGACACCATGGGACTCGCTGGATCAAAAACCGAAGACAACCTCAAAGCCGCATTTGCTGGCGAAAGCCAAGCCAATCGCCGCTATCTTTATTTCGCGCAAAAGGCTGACATCGAAGGTTTTAACGATGTAGCCGCAGTGTTCCGTTCGACCGCCGAAGGCGAAACGGGCCACGCCCATGGTCATCTTGAATTTCTTGAAGAAGTGGGCGACCCAGCCACAGGCGAACCAATTGGTGATACTGTGGCCAATCTAAAAGCCTCCATTGTGGGCGAAACTCACGAATATACCGATATGTATCCGTCTATGGCGCGTGAAGCCCGTGAAGAAGGTTTTGACGAAATTGCCGATTGGTTTGAAACGCTGGCCAAGGCTGAAAAAAGCCATGCCGGTAAGTTCCAAAAGACATTGGAATCGATTGCCGAAGCGTAACAGTACGGTAATCTTCGCTTCCCCTCTGGGGTCGCATGATCGGGGTCATTTGCACCCTCCCCCCCTCAAATAAGTGTGGGTGGCCCCGATTATCCCTTCGTTCCCTCAAGCTAAGGTCAGTCCGTCATGAGCGAAGGCAGCTTAGGTGCGCCCATCCGTCACCCCATCGCTTGGCAGGACGATGCCTTTTACGATGAAGCGGCGCTTGACGGAGAGCTGCGCCGGGTTTTTGACATTTGCCATGGGTGCAGGCGCTGTTTTAATCTTTGTGACAGCTTCCCCAAATTGTTCGATCTGATCGACGAAAGCGCGACAGAGGAAGTTGAAGACTTGTCCGCGACAGAGCTTAAAAGCGTCGTTGACGAGTGCACGCTGTGCGACATGTGTTTCCTCACCAAATGTCCCTATGTGCCGCCGCACGAATTTGATCTGGATTTCCCGCATTTGATGCTCCGCGCCCGCGCGATCGAGCATAAGAAAGGCGAAACGACTTTTACTGATAAGCAATTGGCGGAAACAGACCGCAATGGCGGGTTGGGAAGCTTCTCTTCTGGCCTTGTCAATTGGGCTACAAAGGATGGCAGCCTACTACGCGGTGTCATGGGCGCGACGCTGGGCATTGACGCCAAAGCTTATCTCCCCCCGTTTGCCGGAGAGCCTTTAACCCTCAAATCCAAAATTGGCCTGCCAGCACCCAACCCTGATGCGCCGGGCTTTGGCCGCAAGGCTGTGCTTTATGCCACGTGCTACGGCGAATTTAATGATCAGACGCCGGGCGAAGCCGCGATCAAGATACTGACCCATAACGGCGTCGCGGTGCGAGTAGAGCATCCCCAGTGCTGCGGGATGCCAAAGTTTGAAAATGGTGATTTGGCCGCTGTTGCGGGCAGCGCAGAGGCGGTAGCCGCTTTCTTCGCGCCACTGATCGATGACGGCTATGACATCGTTCCATTAACCACCAGCTGCGCATTAATGCTGAAATTTGAATGGCCGTTGCTGTTGTCTGAAAATGAAACAGTTAAGAAGCTCAGCGCCGCGACGTTCGATCTATCAGAATATGTCGTCGATGTATCGAAGCGGCAAGGCCTGATGCCAATTGCCGAAATGCCATCTAAAATCGGCGTACATTTTGCCTGCCACGCACGCGCCCAGAATATGGGGCCAAAGGCGATGGAAATGCTCAAGCTCATTCCCGGCGCTTCGCCTGCTCTTACGGAGCGATGCTCCGGCCACGGGGGCAAGTGGGGCATTTTCAAAGAGAATTTCGAAACCGCGATCAGAGTCGGAAAGCCCGCCGCTCGTGCGCTCACCAAGACCAATCCCGACATTATCGTTACCGAATGCCCGCTGGCCGGACCTCATTTGCGCCAAGTGATGGAAGCCACGGGGGCAGCGACCATCCCTGACCGTATTGGTCACCCCATTGAAGTGATGGCCAAGGCCTACGGGTTTTAGCCATAAGAAGGAACCTACCATGCCTCGTGCCACTTATGACATCACGCCCGCCGACATACTCCCGCTTTCAGAGTGGGGCACGTTGCGCGTGGCCCACCGAAAAACTCTGTCGGAGCGTAAGAAAAACCGTCGCCTTTCGGTAGGCCCTTATGCCACGGTCTATTTCGAAAATTGGGATACAATGTGGTATCAGGTGCAGGAAATGCTGTGGATTGAAAAGGGCGGCGACGCACAATTGCCCGATGAGCTGGCCGCTTATAACCCAATGATTCCAAACGGGTCAGAGTTTTCAGCAACGCTGATGTTTGAGATTAGCGACGAAGCCAAGCGCGCGATTGTTTTGGGCCAGTTGGGCGGCGTTGAAGATCATGTCAGCATCAGCATCGATGGAGAACGCATTGTTGCCGTGTCTGAGGCAGATCTCGACCGCACCAAATCAGATGGCAAAACGGCCAGCGTCCATTTCCTTCACTTCCCCTTCACGGATGCCCAAGTCGCTGCGTTGCGCAATCCCGCGACGGATGTGATATTGAGGATTGATCATCCCAATTATGGCCATGCCGCCTTGGTGATGGGGCCTATTCGCGATGAACTGGTTGGAGATTTCGCTTAAGCGGAGGCGATCGCGCCATTGACAGTGGAACGGCGGAACGCAGATCCTATCACCATAAAGCCGATAATCAGCATCAACCAAGTCGAGGGCTCAGGAACAGCGCCTGGCGGAATTTCGGCAACTTCCTCTTCTTGTCCAATTGTCCCTTGCGGCGGAGAGGCAAGTGCCAACTGATCTTCGTTGGTCACGATGCCAGGAATGTCCGTCCCGCCCGCATTCTCAATAACGGGATCAATAGACGCTGCTGGAGCGTCATCGTTGGGCAAATCACTTTGGGATATAGGGAGGCTTTGTGATGTTGCGGGTTGCACCACGTCACGCGCCGGAGACAAGCGACGCCGCTGCGGGATGCCTGGAAATCCTCTAGGAACAATCAAAACCCGGGACGTTTCCGATGCATCATCAACCGCTGGAGACACAAAAGCGGTCAAAGCGGCTGGAGCCGCAGGCAAAGCCCCGGGGGCATCGAACAGTTCGCGCTGATTCTGGAAGCCAAACGATGTTCCCCCAAGCATCAGAAAGAAAAGGCCGACGGCAATGCGTTGGTGCTTGCGTTCTGTCAGGTAAAAATTTCCGCTCATTGTTGCCATGCCCCAGTTCGTAACCCGCCAGTTCGTCTTATATAAGTCTCAATTGAAGTTAATCTACAAATTTTCTTTTGCTCTCAGTCGGATAGACTTTTCACTGTTTCAGGCCGCCCTCGGCCGTTGACGTTAGCAAAAGAGACTGATTCTCATCCGCCGCCAATCGTCCGTGCCTTTCGTCTGCCGCTATCGGAGCGGCATGCGCCACTTTCAACTCCCCAACATCAGGACCAATCTGGGGCCGTGCAGGAGCAACCTGCGCAGTGACGGATTGTTCGCGCGCGACGGCAAAATCGTCAACTGGCTGAGCTTCGGTGGACAAAACAGGTTGCCGCGTTTCGGGAAGGAATTCCAATCCAGCATAGCGCTGCGTAAAGGCGGGTGGCAGACCTGTTGATCCAGCCCAACGGTAAAAGATGTGCGCACCAATGGTCGTCAGCTTCGTTAAGCTCGACCGCCAATAGGGAACAACCCAAGTCGTATGATAGTGGGTCGCCGTGCCTACAGAGTTTTCAACATATCCTGCAAGCGCGGCGACGGCGATACCGGTTGCTCGTTGCCACATAGCTTTTGACGGTGTCCGGGAAAGCGCGCCATCGCAGGTAAAAGAAAACTGGCAGCCCGTGACGCGCTCAGAGCCCTGAAACACGACACCGCAAACCGAATTAGGGTATGCAGGATGACGCACACGGTTGAGAACCACTTGAGCGACGGCGCGCTGACCCGTCAAAGATTCCGTGGCCGCTTCGTAATAAATAGCCGCTGTCAGGCAGTCGAGCGCAGTCATCCGCGTCGGAAAATCTTCACCACCACCCCCAAGCGAAAAGGGGCGCGCCGAGACAATGGCGGATGGATCGGCCAGAACTGCCGCGTTCAAACGCTCCGCATCTTCGGTAGGGATCGCCTTGAAAAGCAGAGGTTCCGCGTCAATCTGCGATACGTCCTGCTTGGCCATCGCGGCTTGCACTTTCCTCTCAAGCGGAGAGAGAGGAGCTACCGTACCTGCCAGAGAGAAGCAGGAAACGAGCAGAAAAAGAATGCCAAGCGCAGGCACCAACCGCAACTTGCGGTCTAATCGGCCTGAAATAGACATCATCTCATTCAAATCACGGTCCTAAACAGCTATACTGACGGCTTGGTTCTCGGTGACCCTGAAAACACAAGAGCCGAGCCAAGAGGATCTCACCACTTGACTCGGCTCATAAGCCTTTCGAGTCTCCCGATCAAATGATCAAGAAAAGCTAACGGCAAAATTCTGCCGACGACGACGCAGGGCGAAGCCTGCAACGCCAAAACCAAACAGCATCATCATCCAAGTGGAAGGCTCTGGCACAGCTGTGAGAACGGCAAACGTGTCACCCGGTGAAGCGCCTGTAAGCCGCAGACTTACTGTATTCCCGGCGAATGAGGCAGTGTCACCACGCTCAAAGCCGACAAGCGTAGGCGTATTGACAGTCACACCCGCAAGCCCAAATGCCGACGTTGGCCGAATAGCTATCAGCCCGGTCCGGGTGCTGATAATGCCGAGAACATTATTTGCGAATGTAATCGTTCCGCTGGCCAAAGATGTGCGGGCTGGATCAAAAACGAAAAAGTCCGATGCCACTTTTTGAGTGGCTGCGACTGTAATACCCAGACCGCTCAGGGTGGACGCCAAAGCAGCGCCCACAATCTTGGTCTGGCCTGCGAAATACTGCAAATTTATGGTTTGTTGGTTGTTGTTACCAACCGCGCTTGGCAGTGGCGAAAACATATTGCAGCCACCGATCAAAACTGGCCCGACCGTTTGTGCTGTCACAACATTGCAAGTCACGACAGCAGCGTTGCCGACCGTTGGGAGAGCAACTGCTGCGAGGAGCGCAGAGCTAAAGAGAAGCTTATAATTCATAACATACCCCATTCATTCATATGGCTGCTATTTGGTTCATATACCGCAGCGCTTATTATTGGTTGCGCGTAACCCTGCTCAGGTGCGTCATTACTGACGTGCTAAAAAATCAGCACGCTACAATCCACTGCAAAACCCGATTTTTCTGCCAATTCAATACGCCGAATCAGCGTGGCCATTTAGGCTCGACGATTGGTGTGGAAGGATCAGGCGATTTTGTAAACTAATTCTTTACCATTGAACGAAGGAGAATCGTATCTTTTTGAAACAATCGGGCTTTTTTGCGACAGTCTCTTACCTTCCAATCGGGAAGGTCCTCCACACTAAATAGTGGTGATTGTTCCGCTCGCCACCACCGGCCCTGTGGCCTTACCGCCGGGCGCGCCGCCGGCAGGTTCCGGCGTGATCGCCAGCGTGGCACCCATCGCCATCAGGCGGCGGTGTTCTGGCGATAGACTGTGTCTGGTCGGCTTGGCGGGATCGATCATGCCGAGTGACGTGGCCGTGCCGCCGACAGGGATGATCCAAAGCTCAGGATACATTGGGCCCATGTCCATCTTCACGGGCATCGTCATCAGCATGCCATCCCGAGGATCATAGCTGGCCATCATTGCTGCTGCACCGGCTTCACTACCCAGTGCCGCAATAAGAGGAGCCGTAGGCGTTACAGCAATAGGCGCTGGCTGGTTCAACATCGCAATGCCCAGCAACAGCGCGACGGCCGTTGATGCCATTGAGAATCCGCGCCAAAACCTAAGCTTGCCGTCATTGTTTTGGCCAGTCTCTGCGCCCATACCGGCCCGCACACGTTCCCAAAGGTGCGCAGGTGGCTGAGCATCAGCCCCGTCCAGCATTGGCAGCAATTGATCCTCCCACGACGCAACGTCTGCGGCAAAGGCAGCGTCAGTCGCCACCCGCGCTCGGGTCTGCGCTTCATCGGCGGGGCTTAGCAAGCCAAGCACCAGTTCAGCCGCCAAGGCGCTGTCTTCATGGGGTATGGCTTCAGGGCGTAAAGGCGTCATACTCATCCCGACAAACACTCTCGCAATCTCATCAGCGCGCGGCGAATGCGGCTTTTAACTGTGCCTAGCGGCACGCCGTCGCGCGCGGCCAGATCGGCATAAGTGGCGCCACCCAAAAAAGCGGACCTAATGAACGCTGCGTCGCGTGTCTCCAACGCGGCAATGCAGCCAGTGAGTGCTGCGCTGTCTTCACGCGCCAGCATTTGTGCGTCGGCCAGCGGCGTTTCATCAGCGATATGTTCGGCGGCTTCGATTGGGGCCATTTGTGCCTTGCCACGCGCACGCAACCGGTCAATCGCGCGGTTGCGCGTCACAATGGCCAGCCAAGTAATTGGGCTGGCACGGCTCGCGTCAAATGTCGCCGCGCGGTTCCAGATGGTGATGTATGCGTCTTGCAAGGCGTCCTCTGCTTCTTGAGCTTCGGGGAAGATACGCAGACAAATGCCAAATAGTTTCGCAGACGTCTTTGCATAAAGTTGCTCAAACGCACTTCTGTCACCTTGCCCTGTGCTCTCCAATATTTTCGCCAAGCGCGCCCGGTCATCGGCTTTGCGCCGCGCCAGAAAGGCAGCCGGATCATCGGACTGGGGAGAGGCCTGCGTCATAATTGTCTCTTTCACTGAAATCCAATAGTCTGGCAACAGGGTTTCGCGGGCGTAGGCTTTGCGCTAGATGGCGTCGACACTTCTGCACGAGGCCCTCCAAATCATGAAATTCTTCGTTGATACCGCTGACACTAAAGACATTGCTGAATTGGCGGCGACAGGATTGTTGGATGGAGTGACAACCAATCCTTCGCTCATCGCCAAATCGGGCCGCAATTTCATGGAAGTGACTAAGGAAATTTGCGGGCTGGTTGACGGCCCTGTCTCTGCCGAAGTGGTGGCGCTGGACCATGCCACGATGATGAAAGAGGCTGATATTCTTCGTAAAATTGCCGACAATGTCTGCATCAAAGTGCCGTTGACGATTGACGGCCTGAAAACCTGCAAGGCGCTGACGGGTGAAAACACAATGGTCAATGTCACGCTGTGCTTTTCAGCCAATCAGGCGCTTCTTGCCGCAAAAGCAGGGGCCAGCTTCATTTCGCCTTTCGTCGGGCGCCATGACGATAATGGTTTTGACGGTATGGCGCTGATCGCAGACATTCGTTTGATCTATGACAATTATGATTTCGGCACGGAGATACTTGTCGCCAGTGTGCGGCATCCGGTTCATGTGCTTGAGTCCGCTAAAATAGGCGCGGACGTGATGACGGCTCCACCAGCAGTAATCAAATCACTGTTCAACCATGTGCTGACAGAAAAAGGTATTGCTGGGTTTTTGGCCGATTGGGCAAAGACCGGGCAGACGATACTTTAATTCCCTCTCCCTTAAATGGGAGAGGGCTGGGGAGAGGGGACTATGAGCCTACTCATCACATCCTGGTCCGACCATCTCCGCCGAGACAGGCGGCGCTCGCTCCACACAGTGCGCGCTTATGTGGCCACGGCAGAGCGGTTGATGGAGTTCTTGTCTGATCACCAAGGCGGGCCGCCTAACTTAAAGGTCATTGAGGCGTCCGATTTGCGCGCCTTCCTTGCGCACCGCCGCGCTGACGGCATTGGTAATAGCAGTGCCGCGCGGGAGCTTTCTGCGATCCGGGGTTTCCTGACCTTTGCGGGCGGGGCCGACGCCGTGCCGCGCCTGAAGGGGCCGCGCGTCAAAGTGGGCGTGCCGCGGCCCGTTTCTCCGTCTGAAGCCATTGCACTTGCCGAAGATGTCGCAGACCAAGCGAGCGCGCCGTGGATGGCCGCTCGCGATTGGGCCGTATTATTGCTCCTTTACGGCGCAGGCCTGCGCATTGGTGAGGCGCTGGGCTTGACCGGCGCTGTCCTTCCGCTGGGCGAAGTCATGGCTGTGACGGGAAAGCGCGAAAAAACCCGCATGGTGCCGCTGCTGGATAAGGTGCGGGGTGCCATTGACGCTTATGTCGCGCTTTGCCCCTATCCAGCGGCGCGGGATGAACCGCTATTCCGGGGCAGTCGCGGTGGTCCGCTTAACCCCGCGCTCGTCCGCCGGTCAGTACAGCGGGCACGGGGGCGGCTGGGATTGAATGATCGCACCACGCCCCACGCCCTCCGCCATAGCTTTGCATCCCACTTGCTGGCGCGTGGCGCGGATTTACGCAGCCTGCAAGAATTGCTTGGCCACGCCAGCCTGTCATCAACGCAAGTTTATACGTCAGTCGACACAGCCTATTTGCTGGACGTTTACCGCAATGCCCATCCACGGGCTGAGGGTTAGGCTTTGAGGCGTTGCGCAAAGCCTTTGCGCAACTTGGCAATCTTGGGCGGGATGACAGCAAGGCAATAGGGATTGCGCTGGCCTTCACCGGTCCAATAATCTTGGTGATAATCCTCGGCCGGATACCATGTGGCCAAAGGTTCAATCGTCGTCACAATAGGTGCTGGCCAATCCGGCTGCGCGCGAGCGATGGCGGCTTTGGCTTCCGCGTGCTGCGCTGCGTCATGGGGAAAGATGGCAGAACGATATTGCGTGCCTACATCATTGCCTTGACGGTTAAGTTGAGTGGGCTCGTGCGTTGCAAAAAACACGTCTAACAAGTCAGTGTAACTAATTTCAGACGAATCGAAGATAATTCGAATCGCTTCGGCATGGCCGGTCGCCCCGCCACAGACTTCGCGGTAAGTTGGGTTGGTCACATGCCCGCCGATGTAGCCGCTTTCGACGGTGCTCACCCCCTGTAAGTCCTTAAACACGGCCTCTACGCACCAGAAGCACCCGCCTGCAAAAGTCGCTATTTGCTGTGTATCCGCCATCTCACCAAGTTCCTTCATATGATTCGTAGATGCAGCGCCGTTTGCTGCGATGCAACTGTCATAAAACTGCTCTTGCGCAAGAACCTTGCCTTCAAACTGTAACATTTTTACGTCACTTAAGATTTTGTTAAGTTCAATTGTGCAGTGCAGTGATCGAAAGCGTGGCTTTTGATCAATTTACAGTTGATCTGATGAGTGTTGTATGACAGTGATTTGTCGTCATGCGACAAATCTACCCGTGAAGGAACCTAGAATGAAAATGGTAAAAAATATGATGGCTGCTGCAGCTGCAACAGCCATGATCGCGGCACCAGTTGCGGCCTCGGCTGCATCATCTGCGTCGAAACTGTCTGTCAGCAAGTCAGTGCGCGCTGGCACGGCTCTGCGTTCGGCAAAAGTCTCCAAACTTGAAGGCGGCAGCACGATCATTGCCGTGGTAGCTGCAATTGCCGTTATTGGTGGTATTGCTTTGGCAGCAAGCGGCGGCAGCAAAAGCCCATAGGCCTGATGCACATCATTTGATGGAAAATGGCATCCTTGTGGATGCCATTTTTTTGTGCGGCGCACAAGAATGTGCAATTTGATAAGCTATTTGGTGCGCCGAAACGTGCTGCACCGCCGTTCAACGCATTTCATCAAACCGATTTGGGCTTGCGCTGGCAACCGTGGTCTGGCATTTAACCACAGTCATTTAACGACCGATCTCATCTAAGGAGACAGTAATGAAGGTTTTCAAGAACATAGTGGCAGCTGCATCTGTAGCCGCTGTAATTGCTATGCCAGTGATGGCATCGGCAGCTCCAGCAGCTTCAAAGCTGTCGGTCAGCAAGTCGGTTCGCGCTGGTACGGCTGTCCGTTCAAACAAAGCGTCTGAACTGGGCGGCGGCAGCACCATCATTGCTGTCCTTGCAGCGGCCGCAGTCATCGGCGGCATTGCAATTGCAGCCGGTGGCAGCAACAGCCCGAAGAGCCCATAGGCTCTCCGGTATAATTTGGAAAAATGGCGGCCTCCCAGCCGCCATTTTTTTGTCTGCGGCAGATCGATGAGCAGTGATGCTCCTTTAACTTCTTGCTGCTAGCGCAGTGCTCCACAGACACCTGATGAGAGCTCGCACACACGACCATGCCGAACCAGAATCCCAAAATCCTTACTGTTTGCGGTACGCGACCCGAAGCAATTAAGCTGGCCCCGTTCATTCTGGCGGCCGCAGCGTCCCACGATGTGGATCACCGGCTGTGTGTGACAGGGCAGCATCGCCAGATGCTTGATCAGGTGCTGGCTGTGTTTGGCATCACCCCCGATGATGATCTCAACATCATGAAATCAGGCCAGACGCTGGATCAGGTGGTGACCGGCGTTTTAGCAGGTGTGGGCCAGATCATTGATGATTGGCAACCAGACTGGGTCGTGGTGCAGGGCGATACCAGCACGGCCTTTGCCGCAGCCCTGGCCGCGTTTCACCGTAAAGTGCGCGTGGCTCATGTTGAAGCGGGATTGCGCACTGGCAATTTGCTGTCGCCCTGGCCAGAGGAAGGCAATCGTCGGCTTATCGGGCAGATAACAGCGATCCATTTCCCGCCAACCGAACAATCCGCCGCAAACCTGCACCGCGAGGGGTTTGACCCCGGAACAATAGAGGTCACCGGAAATACCGTCATCGATGCGTTGCAATGGGTGGCCGCGCGGCCTGACCCCAACACACAGGCGTTCGACTGGATTGATCCTGCAAAGCGCATGATCCTTGTTACTGGCCATAGGCGTGAGAATTTCGATGGCGGTCTTGACCGGGTGTGCGGCGCTCTGGCGACACTGGCCGAACGCGACGATATCGAAATCATTTACCCCGTCCATTTGAACCCTGTGGTTCAAAAAACGACCGAGGCCGTGCTGGCCAGCCATGCCAATATCCACCTGATCGCGCCGCAGGATTACCGCCCGTTCGTGGCCCTCATGCAGCGTGCCTACCTGATCGTCACCGATTCGGGCGGCATTCAGGAAGAAGCGCCTGGCCTTGGAAAGCCTGTGCTGGTGACACGCGACACGACCGAACGGCCCGAAGCCATTGAGGCCGGAACCGCACGGCTGATCGGCACATCGTCCGAAGCGTTGGTCGCATCGGTAACGCAATTGCTGGACAATCCCACGGCCTATGCGGCGATGGCCCAAGCCAAAAATCCATTCGGCGACGGTAAAGCGGCCCCCCGCATCCTTGCCCGTATTCTGCTGGAGTCTCGCGTATCATGAGCCGCTTTAACCGTATCTGCGTCGTCGGTCTGGGCTATATCGGCCTGCCGTCAGCCGCTGTCTTCGCCGATAATGGCGTCGATGTGCTCGGTGTCGACGTAAATCAGGCCGCCGTTGATTCGATCAATCAGGGCAAGCCCCATATCGTTGAACCCGAACTGGATGTGCTGCTGCGCAAAGTGGTTGAGAGTGGGAAGTTGAAAGCTTCGATCACACCCGCTGAAGCAGAAGCGTTTATTCTGGCTGTACCAACGCCCTTTCGCGATGGGCATCAGCCTGACCTGGCCTATGTCGAAGCGGCGGCCAAATCCATCGCGCCGGTATTGAAACGTGGCGATCTAGTCATCCTCGAATCGACGTCACCGGTCGGCGCCACAGAGCAGTTGTCCGTCTGGCTCGCAGAGGCGCGGCCTGATCTGACCTTTCCGCACGTCGCAGGTGAATTGTCGGACATTCGTGTTGCCCATTGCCCCGAACGCGTGCTGCCCGGACAAATCCTGCGCGAAGTGGTCGAAAATGACAGAATCATTGGCGGCGTCACGCGCAAATGTGCCCAGCAAGCCATGGCGCTCTATAAGATTTTCGTCTCGGGCGACATTCATCTGACCAACGCCCGCACCGCTGAAATGGCCAAGCTCACCGAAAATGCGTTTCGCGATGTCAACATTGCCTTTGCCAATGAACTCAGCGTCATTTGCGACGGGCTGGACATCAATGTTTGGCAATTGATCAAACTTGCCAACTTGCATCCCCGCGTCAACATCTTGCGGCCCGGCCCGGGCGTGGGCGGTCACTGCATTGCGGTGGACCCGTGGTTCATTGTCGCTGCAGACCCGGTGAATAGTAAACTCATCGCTGCCGCGCGTCAGGTCAATGATGCCAAGCCGCATTTTGTGGTCGAAAAAGTCCGCGCGAAGGCAAAGCGGATCAAGAACCCGGTCATTGCCTGCCTCGGTCTGTCCTATAAACCCGATGTTGACGATCTGCGCGAAAGCCCAGCTGTGACGATTGTCGAGGCGCTGGCAAAAGCCAAGGTCGGCAAGCTGCTGCTGGTTGAACCCCATGTGGAAACGCTGCCCAAATCACTCAGCAAAGCAGGTTTGAAGCTTTGGGATTTTGATCAAGCCGTCAAGGAAGCCGACATTTTATTGCTCCTTGTGGCGCACAAGAGCTTTAATGATCTCGATCGCAACAAGATCAACGACCGAATTGTCATTGATACATGCGGTATTTGGTAATCTGTCCGAAACCGACCAATGAAATATTCATATCGGATTTAATCAAAAATTAAGTTTAACGAATAATTTACCGTAAAATCGCCACTTGGGGTCATTGAAGTCGATCATCGATTTCACCGAAAATAGGGGCGTTTCATGACATTGGTTTTGAACAAACAGGTCAATTCACCGGGCGTGAATGATCTGATTATCGGAAACAGCCCAGCCATCTGCCATCTGCGCGACATGATCAAACGCGTGGCCAAATCGTCGGTCAGCATCATGATTTCAGGCGCGTCGGGTTCAGGCAAGGAACTGGTCGCGCAAGCCATCCATGCCGAAAGCGATCGCGTGGCCAAGCCGTTTGTGGCCCTGAATTGTGGCGCGATCCCAACCGAACTGGTCGAATCTGAATTGTTCGGTCACGAACGCGGGGCTTTCACCGGGGCTAGTGCGCGGCGGGTTGGCCGGTTTGAAGAGGCGGATACCGGCACGCTCTTCCTCGATGAAATTGGCGACATGCGCTTTGACATGCAGGTCAAGCTGCTTCGCGTGCTGGAAGATGGCATCGTCACCCGGGTTGGCGGCAACGCTGGCGCCCGCGTGAATGTGCGGATTATCTCTGCCACGCACCAGGATATTCAAAAGGCAATTGAAACCAATCGGTTCCGGCAGGATCTCTTCTTTCGCCTTGGGGTTGTGCCGCTTCATGTGCCCGATTTGGCAAGCCGCCGAGAAGATGTGCCTTTGCTGATTGCCCATTTTCAGCGTGGGACAAAATTGGCTGATCGCGCGCGTTTTGATGCAGGCGCAGAGGCGGCGCTTAAAGACTATCAATGGCCCGGCAACGTGCGTGAATTGCGCAATCTGGTGGAGCGCGCCAACGTACTCTTTGGTGGTTTAACCGTCAGCCGCAGCGAAGTGGTCCAGCTGCTGGATGGCAAAATACCACCCGCCCAGAACATTCAACCGGTCAAGTCCATGGCGGCCATTCCCGTAGACCCACTTGCCAGCGCGGATGACAGCCAAATTCCCATCAACTTGCGCGAACTGCTTGAGAATATGGAGCTGGAAAGGATCCAAATGGCGCTTGATATGGCCGATGGGGTGATTTCCGAAGCTGCCCGGATGCTGACTTTGAAGCGCACGACCCTGATTGAGAAAATGCGAAAATACGGCGTGGACAAGGTCGCCTAAGTTACCGCAACAGCATTACCAGGGCCGAATCCAGTGATTGCAGGAACCGCGACCGGTCCTCTTTGCTGAACGGTTTTGGCCCGCCAATTCCCTCGCCCATCCCAGCCCGCAAGTCAGCCATGATCGCGCGCGTGGCGATCGCAGCGCCGATGGAACTGGTGGTAAAAGGTTTCCCGGTATTGGCAATAACAGTTGCACCAGATTTCAAGCACCGATCCGCAAGCAGGATATCGCTCGTGATGACCACCGACTGCGCATTGGCGCGCTCTGCAATCCAGTCATCAGCAGCATCAAAACCGTCGTTCACCACGTGGCGAGTGATGAGCTGGTGGTCCGGCACGCGGAACGGGCTGTTGCTGACGACGCTGACAGGCACGTTCAGGCGGTAAGCCACGCGGTAAACTTCGTCCTTCACCGGGCAGGCGTCGCCATCAATGAAGATTTGGACCGTCACGACTGCGCCTAAGGGCGGGGCTTGGGCTTGCCCTTATAGGCTGGCTTGCCACCGCGTGGGGGTGGGCCGCCACGCCCAGGACCATCGCGATTTGGTCCATCGCGACCCGCTGGACCGTCACGGCGGCTGGGCGCATGGCCCCAATCTGGTCTTTGGCCGTCACGCGGACCCGAAAAACTGGGCCTGTCAGTGCGGGGACCCGCATTGGACCCACGATCAGGCCGTGCCGAAAGCGGCGGGCCTTTGCGCTTATTCTCACGCGACGTATCACGCGGATTGCCGGGAATGGCATCAATGATGACGCCGTCATCGGGATCATCCAGTGCCGTCCGCTTCAACGCATCGGCAAATTTTGCCGCTGATGCGCGCGGAATATCGAACATCGTTTCATTGGCTGAAATCTTGATCGCGCCAATTTCATTCTTGGTGATGTGGCCGCGACGGCACAGCAGCGGCAGGATCCAGCGCGGATCGGCATCATGCTTGCGGCCGATGTTGATGCGGAACCAAACAGTATCATCAAACCCTTCACGCTTTGACGCGGGGCCACGTTCGGGGCGAGCATCGGCGGACAGCAGTTCCTCAAGCGAAGGCATTTTGCTGCGGTGCGCCTGTACCAACGCAACGGCTATGGCATCAGCGCTCAGCGCCTCTTGCACGCGCATCGCGACGACCTTATCCTCTTCATCGGCCTCTACTGGCTGGATGAGCGTTTCGATCAAGCGTTCACGGTCATTGCGGCGAATATCTTCGGGTGTCGGCGGGTTGATCCATTCCGCCTCAATCCGCGCGCCGCGTAGCATCATTTCGACGCGGCGACGCTTGGGATAAGGCACAAGCAGCACTGCCGTGCCCTTCTTGCCTGCACGGCCTGTGCGACCAGACCTGTGCTGAAGCGCTTCGGCATCGCGGGGCAATTCCACATGAACGACCAGCGAAAGCGTCGGCAAATCGATGCCGCGTGCTGCAACGT
This sequence comes from Sphingomonadales bacterium, assembly GCA_031376385.1. Classification (GTDB taxonomy): domain Bacteria; phylum Pseudomonadota; class Alphaproteobacteria; order Sphingomonadales; family Sphingomonadaceae; genus Aquisediminimonas. The sequence goes on along the minus strand of JANMDQ010000023.1, from coordinate 5,475 downwards.
CCGTTGCAACACACACGCGCGCACGGCGATCACGCAAAGCTTGCAAAGCTTGGTTGCGCTCATTCTGGCTATGCTCACCTGACAACGCGACCGCCGCAAAACCGCGCTCGATCAGGCTGGCATGAAGATGCCGGACATTATCGCGTGTCGCACAGAATAGCATAGCCGACTCCGCCTCATGAAAGCGGAGCAAATTCACAACAGCATTCTCGATATCAGACGGCGCAACTGTGACGGCCTGATAGGTAATGTCGCCGTGGCCGCGATCTTCGCCGACGGTTGAAATGCGCAGGGCGTCGCGCTGATAACGTTTGGCCAGCGCCAGAATTGGCTTCGGGATGGTCGCTGAAAACATCAGCGTCCGCCGCGTTTCCGGCGTTGCGTCAAGAATTTCCTCAAGATCTTCGCGAAAGCCCATGTCGAGCATTTCATCAGCTTCATCAAGGACCGCTGCACGGATCGCCGACAGGTCAAGCGCGCCGCGTTCCAGATGGTCTCGCAGGCGTCCCGGAGTGCCGACAACAATATGCGCGCCACCAGACAGGCTGCGCCGCTCTTTGGAGGCATCCATCCCCCCAACACACGTCACGATCCGCGCGCGGGCCTTACCGTAAAGCCACATCAATTCGCGGCTAACTTGCAGCGCCAGTTCGCGCGTGGGGGCGATGACGATAGCGAGTGGCTTAGAGGTGAAAGGCACAGCCTCCCCCTCAATAATCTGGGCTGCAATGGCCAAGCCAAAAGCGACTGTCTTTCCCGAACCCGTCTGCGCAGACACGATCAAATCGCGCCCTACGGCTTCGTCTTCTATGACGGCGGCTTGGACAGGCGTGGGCTTTTCATAGCCACGGGCGGACAGGGCTTCGGCAAGAAGCGGCGGTAATGTTGAAAAAGGCATGGCATCCCCATAGGCTTTTATGACGAAAGGGGAAGGGGCAGACGGTAAATGCCTCTATTTAGGGAATTCTTCCCCAGCCTTTGTTCTAAATCCTTGGCCATGAAATAGATGCAAATCAATATCTGGATAATGGCAATCGCTTGCATCTTTGACGCCAACCGCAACGAACATGCAGTCGGTGTCTGATGTGTTGATCAATACATGGCCATTGCCATCGCCTTTGGGAAAGATTGCAATATCCCCTGTGGTCATTGCAGTTTCGCCCTGATCATCGACCAGCACTGCATTGCCCGCGATCATGATGACCATTTCATCTTCGCCTTCGTGCCAGTGCCGCTGGCTGGACCAAGCCCCCGGCTTCAGCGTTACATGACTCGCGCCAAAATCAGTGAGCCCGGAAGGGGAAGCCAAACGGCGATACCAACGGTCTTGTACCTTATCGGCATAGTGGGGCGGGTAACCAGTGGCATTGGTTTGCGGGATACTGTCGAGATTGAGCTTGGGCACCATGACATCCTAACAGGCCGTTGCATTGGAGAAGAGAATAGCTAGACCGCGCAGATGACTGATGCAATTGCCCTTGCCAAGGCCCTGATGGCCGCGCCGAGCGTTACCCCTGCAACTGGCGCCGTGTTTGACGTGCTGGAGGCCGCACTGACGCTGCTGGGCTTCACTGTGGACCGGATGATCTGCGGGGAAGCACCGGACGGTCCGGTGGAAAATCTCTTTGCAACACGAGCGGGCACAGGCGTGGCTCGCCACTTTGCCTTTGCCGGGCATCTTGATGTAGTTCCCCCCGGCGGCGGCTGGACAAGTGGCGCATTTGAACCCGAAGTGCGCGGGAATTTGCTCTACGGGCGAGGCGCAGTCGACATGAAGGCCAGCATTGCGGCCTTCGTCGCGGCCATCCCAGAGAGCAGCCCCGGACGGATCAGTATGATCATCACCGGTGACGAAGAAGGGCCAGCTGTTTACGGCACACTTCCTCTGATTGATCATATGAAAGCGCGGGGGATGGTGCCTGACCTCTGCCTTGTCGGTGAACCGACGTCAGTCAACCGGCTGGGTGACATGATTAAGATCGGGCGGCGGGGCTCAGTCAATATGTGGATGACCGTCAACGGGGCGGAGGGGCATGTCGCCTATCCGCATCTGGCGGATAACCCGATCCCCAAGCTCATCCGCATCCTTGCCGCGATTGAGGCGATTGAGCTTGATCAGGGCAATGACTGGTTTCAGGCGTCGAACATCGAAGTCACGAATTTGGAGGTCGGCAACCCGGCAACTAATGTCATCCCGCATGCCGCCAGCGCGCGGCTCTCGATACGGTTCAATGATGAGCAGCGCGGGGCCGATCTGGCGACGATGATCGAAGGGATTGTCCGCGCAGAAGCACCTGACGCAGAGTTTGTCGCAAAGATTTCGGGTGAAGCGTTCCTGACGCCGCCGGGCGAATTTTCGGCTCTAGTGTCAGACGCAGTGGAAGGCGTGACGGGGATCAAGCCCGAACTGTCGACCACCGGCGGCACTTCGGACGCGCGGTTCCTGTCAAAGCTATGCCCTGTGGTGGAATTCGGTTTGCTGAATGCCACCATGCATAAGCGCGACGAGGCGGTGGCACTGGCGGACGTTGCCGCGCTGGTGCGGATTTATGCGGACGTTCTGACCCGGGTTTAAAGGGGTGCAGTGCCCCGGGCTCGACTCAGAGCCTAGGGGTCCCAAGCACCGAGGCGCGCCTGCCTTGACTCCGAGTCAAGCCCGAAGAACTTAATCTAGATTGGGCCTTAGCCAGCGGTTGGTCGTCTCCAGATCAACCCCGCGCCGGACCGCATAGTCTTGGACCTGATCCGGCCCCACCCGCGCCACGCCGAAATATTCGGCCTGCGGATGTCCAAAGTAAAAGCCAGAGACAGCCGCTGTTGGCAGCATCGCGAAGCTTTCAGTCAGGGAAATTCCAGTCTTGGCTGTGGTGTCCATCAGATCAAACAAGATCGGCTTCAGGCTGTGATCAGGGCAGGCCGGATAGCCCGGCGCTGGGCGGATACCGCGATATTGTTCTTTAATCAGGGCTTCGTTGGTCAATTGCTCCCCTGCGGCATAACCCCAGAGGTCAGTGCGGACATGTTGATGCAACCGTTCGGCAAAGGCTTCTGCAAAACGGTCAGCCAAAGCTTTGAGAAGGATGTCGGAATAATCGTCATTGTCTGCCTTGAACCGGGCAATGTGGCTGTCGATGCCGTGGATGCTGACCGCAAACCCGCCGAGCCAATCGCCCGCCGGATCGATAAAATCAGCAAGGCACATATTAGCCCGACCTTCGCGCTTGGCAATTTGCTGGCGCAGAAACGGGATGCGCAGCTCGCCATCAAGCACAACATCATCGCCGTCACGCTGGCACGGCCACAGCCCGGCGACTCCGCGCGCGGTCAGCCATTTTTCCGCGATGATTGTATCGAGCATGTTTTGCGCGTCCGCAAAAAGCGACGTTGCGCTTTCACCGACGACTTCATCAGTGAGGATCGCGGGGAAATTCCCTGCCAATTCCCACGCACGGAAAAACGGCGTCCAATCGATCAGGTCGCGCAGATCCTTCAGCTCCCAATCGTCAAAGACATGGACACCGGGCTTATTGGGCGCGCCGGGTTTAAGCGACATATCTGCCACAAACGCATTGGCGCGCGCTGTTTCAATAGGCACCAGCGTGCTTTGGCCCTTGTTCGCCCGCGCAATCCGCACGTTTTCATAGTCGTCAGCCGTCTTGGCAACAAAATCATCGCGCTGCGTATCGGACAGCAAAGTTGACGCCACCCCCACCGCACGGCTCGCGTCGAGAACATGGATCACGGGGCCGTCATAAACATTGTCGATGCGAAGCGCAGTGTGCACTTTCGATGTCGTCGCGCCGCCAATCAGAAGCGGAATGGTGAAGCCAGCCCGCTGCATTTCTTCGCCCACAGTCACCATTTCATCCAGCGACGGCGTGATCAGGCCAGACAGCCCAATGATATCCGCGTCATGTTCTTTTGCAGCTGCCAGGATGTTCGACCATGGCACCATCACGCCCATGTCAATCACTTCATAGCCATTACACTGAAGCACGACGCCGACGATATTCTTGCCAATATCATGCACATCGCCTTTGACAGTGGCCATGATGATCCGGCCCTTTGCACGGGCACCTGGTTCTTTGGCGGCCTCAATAAAGGGGATGAGATGCGCAACGGCTTTCTTCATCACGCGGGCTGACTTCACCACTTGGGGCAGGAACATTTTGCCGCTGCCAAACAAGTCGCCAACGACATTCATACCGTCCATCAAGGGGCCTTCGATGACTTCAATGGGCCGCGCAAAGGCCAAGCGTGCTTCTTCGGTATCTGCAACAACATATTGGTCAATACCTTTGACCAGCGCGTGGCTGAGGCGTGCAGCAACATCATAGCCGCGCCATTCGGCCATGGCTTTTTCGGCAACCGCATCCGTACCGCGAAACTTTTCAGCCAGTGTCACCAGCCGTTCAGTTGGCGTTTCGTTATCATTCAGGGCCGGCCGGTTGAGGATGACATCTTCGCACGCGTCGCGCAGTTCAGAGTCAATCGCATCATAAATATCAAGCTGACCAGCATTGACGATGGCCATATCAAGCCCAGCCGGAATCGCATGATAGAGGAAAATGCTATGCATTGCCCGGCGGACCGGTTCATTCCCGCGAAAACTGAACGATAGGTTGGACAGGCCGCCCGAAAAATGCACATGCGGGCAGCGCGCCTTGATTTCCCGCACCCCGTCGATGAAATCCACTGCGTAATTATTATGTTCTTCAATGCCAGTTGCAACGGCGAAGATGTTGGGATCAAAGATGATATCTTCTGGCGGGAAGCCGATGCCAGTCAGCAGTTTATAGGCGCGTTCACAAATCTCGATCTTGCGCTCTTTGGTGTCGGCTTGCCCGACTTCGTCAAAGGCCATAACGACGACTGCCGCACCGTAATTCATGCATTTACGGGCTTGTTCCAGAAATTGAGCTTCGCCTTCTTTCATTGAAATGGAATTGACGATGGGCTTGCCGGAGACGCATTTCAGGCCCGCTTCAATCACTGACCATTTGGAGGAATCGATCATGAACGGCACGCGCGCAATGTCGGGTTCCGCCGCGATCAGTTTGACGAACGTCTCCATGGCAACGAGACTATCGAGCAAGCCTTCATCCATGTTGATGTCAATGATCTGCGCGCCGTTTTCGACCTGCTGGCGCGCAACTTCGACAGCTTTGGGGTAATCCCCCGCCATGATCAGCTTTTTGAAGGCTGCGGAGCCTGTGACGTTGGTGCGTTCACCGATGTTGACGAAATTGGTGGTCTGTTGGGTCATTCTTATCTCCCTCTCCCTTTCAGAGGAGAGGGCCGGGGAGAGGGGACTGTTCCCGCCCGGCCAATTGTTCATGGTGAAGGACAGTCCCCTCTCCCAACCCTCTCCCCTGAAGGAGAAAGGGCTTAAGCAGCGATATTAAACGGTTCCAGCCCAGCAAGCCTTGTCGTCACTGGCGGCGGCGACACCGCGCGGGCTGGCAGCCCGTCCAC